>NZ_JBIWFW010000001.1:0-1249362 GCF_044763235.1 Streptomyces sp. NPDC096152
GTTGATAGGCCGGATCTGGAAGCACGGTAACGTGTGGAGGTGACCGGTACTAATAGGCCGAGGGCTTGTCCTCAGTTGCTCGCGTCCACTGTGTTGGTTCTGAAACCACGAACAGCCCCGCCCGTAATGGGTGGTGTGGCGTTCACAGTTTCATAGTGTTTCGGTGGTCATAGCGTGAGGGAAACGCCCGGTTACATTCCGAACCCGGAAGCTAAGCCTCACAGCGCCGATGGTACTGCAGGGGGGACCCTGTGGGAGAGTAGGACGCCGCCGAACAATTTTTGGGAAAACCCCGCACCTCACGGTGCGGGGTTTTCTGCGTTTTGGCCCGGATAACGAGAATGGGGCCGACGGCCGGAAAGCCCGGCCGTCGGCCGACCGATGGGGATCTCACAGCCGACCCGCCGCTTTCAGTGCGAGGTAGGCGTCCGCGAGAGCCGGCGCCAGGTCGTCCGGTGTCGCGTCGACGACCGTGACGCCGTGGCGGCGGAGCTGCTCGGCGGTGCGATGGCGTTCGGTCCGGGCCTGGGCCGCCGCGGCGGCTTCGTAGACGGCCTCCGCCTTGCCCCGGCCCGTGGCCATCCGGGCCACATGGGGATCCGCCACCGAGGCCACCATCACCGTATGGCGCTGGGTGAGCTGCGGGAGGACCGGCAGCAGACCCTCCTCGACCGGGGCGGCGTCCAGGCTGGTCAGCAGCACGATCAGCGAGCGGCGCGGAGCCGTGCGCAGTGCTGTGGCCGTGAGCCCCCGGGCGTCCGTCTCGACGAGAGCCGGCTCCAGCGTGGCCATGGCGTTCACCAGCGACGGCAGGAGGTCGCCCGCCGCACGGCCCTGGACGAGGGCGCGCATCCGCCGGTCGTAGGCGAGCAGGTCGACGCGGTCCCCGGCGCGGGAGGCCAGCGCCGCGAGCAGCAGGGCGGCGTCCAGCGACGCGTCCAGCCGAGGGGCGTCGCCCACCCGGCCCGCGGAGGTGCGGCCGGTGTCGAGAACGAGGAGGATGTGGCGGTCGCGTTCCGGACGCCAGGTGCGAACGGCGACCGAGGACTGGCGGGCCGTGGCGCGCCAGTCGATCGACCGGGTGTCGTCGCCGGGGACGTACTCGCGCAGGCTGTCGAACTCCGTGCCCTCGCCGCGGGTGAGCAGGCTGGTGCGGCCGTCGAGCTCACGGAGCCGGGCGAGCTTGGCCGGCAGGTGCTTCCTGCTGGTGAACGGGGGCAGCACGCGGACGGTCCAGGGGACCTTGTGGGCGCCCTGGCGGGCAAACAGCCGGAGAGGGCCGTAGGAGCGGACGGTGACGCGGTCGGCCTGGCGGTCGCCGCGCCGGGTGGGGCGCAGGTGGGTGGTGACACGGCGGCGTTCGCCGGGCGGCACCGTGAGGCGGTGCCGGGAAGCCTCGGTCTCCGTGCCGGGCAGCCAGCTGCTGGGCGGCCAGGCGTCGCGCAGCTCGGCGCGCAGAGGGCGACGGGACGGGTTGCCCACGGTGAGCGTGACGTCGGCGGACTCGCCCAGGCGTACGGAGGTGTCGCCGGAGCGGGTCAGGCCGAGGCGGCGTACCGGCGCGGCGAGGGCGTAGTCGCAGGCGCAGGCGACGGCCAGCGGCGCGTTGACCGCCAGGATGCCCGCCCAGCCGGGACCCCAGATGCCGACCGGGAGCGAGCCGAGTGCCGCGAGGAGCGCGGCGCGTCCGGTGAGGGCCATCAGCGGGGGACCGGCACGTGGGCGAGGATCGCGTTGATGACGGAGTCGGCGGTCACGCCCTCCATCTCCGCCTCCGGGCGCAGCTGCACGCGGTGGCGGAGGGTGGGCAGGGCGAGGGCCTTCACGTCGTCGGGTGTGACGTAGTCGCGGCCGGTCAGCCAGGCCCACGCACGGGATGTCGACAGCAGGGCCGTGGCCCCGCGCGGGGAGACACCGAGGGTGAGGGACGGCGATTCGCGGGTGGCCCGGCAGATGTCGACCACGTAGGCGGTGATCTCGGGGGAGACGGTGGTCTCGGCGATCGCGGCGCGTGCGGCGTCCAGGTCGGCGGGCCCGGCGACGGGGCGTACGCCGGCGGCGCGCAGGTCGCGCGGATTGAAGCCCCCGGCGTGCCGGGCGACGACGTCGATCTCGTCCTGGCGGGACGGCAGAGGGATCGTCAGTTTGATCAGAAAGCGGTCCAGTTGGGCCTCGGGCAGCGGGTAGGTGCCCTCGTACTCGACCGGGTTCTGAGTGGCGATGACCAGGAACGGCTCGGGGAGCGGGCGCGGGGTTCCGTCGACGGTGACCTGGCGCTCCTCCATGGCCTCCAGCAGCGACGACTGGGTCTTCGGCGGGGTGCGGTTGATCTCGTCGGCGAGGAGGAGGTTGGTGAAGACCGGGCCGGGCTGGAAGGAGAACTCGGCGGTGCGGGCGTCGTAGACGAGCGAGCCGGTCACGTCGCTCGGCATGAGGTCCGGGGTGAACTGGACGCGCTTGGTGTCGAGTTCGAGCGCGGCGGCGAGGGTGCGGACGAGCAGGGTCTTGGCGACTCCGGGCACGCCTTCGAGAAGGACGTGTCCGCGGCAGAGCAGGGCGACGACGAGGCCGGTCACGGCGGGATCCTGGCCGACCACGGCCTTGGCGATCTCGGCGCGCAGGGCCTCCAGGGAGGACCGCGCGGGGCCGGCGTCCCCAGGGTGCCCGGCGTTGTCGGTGGTCGGGTCCATCATGGACGGCGTACCTCTCTTTCGAGGGCGTCGAGTTGGTCGGCGAGGGAGACGAGGGCCGCGTCGTCGCCGGGCGGCGGGCCGAAGAGGAGGGAGTGCAGGGACTGTCGGTCGCCGTGGAGGTGGGCTGACAGCGCGGGGAGCAGGGCCTCGGGCGCGTGCGCCTGGGCCACGGGCACGCCGACCAGGGGGGCGAGGCGGGTGCGGGTGGTGGAGCGCAGAGCGTCGGCCGCGCGGTCGCGGGCGTTCGCCTTGCGGTAGAGGCGGGCGCGGCCTTCGACGGTTTCGGAGGCCCGGATCGCCACGGGGAGTCTTTCGGGCACGAGGGGGCCGAGCCGGCGTGCCCGCCACAGGGCGGCCAGGGCCGCGGCGACGAAGAGCTGGAGTGTGGCCCACAGCCAGCCGGAGGGGAGCAGGTCGAAGAAGCTGCGGGTGCCCGTGTCGGGGGCCGGTTCGTCGGCGAGCGAGGGGAGGTACCAGACCAGATGGGGGCGGGAGCCGAGGAGTTGGAGGGCGAGCGAGGCGTTGCCCTGCTTGTCGAGGCGGGTGTTGTAGAGGATGTCGGGCGCGCCGAGGACGACGGTGTCGCCGCCCTTGGCGGACCGCGGCAGGAGCAGCAGGGTGGGCAGGCCGTCGCTCGGGTAGCAGGAGCCGGCGCCGGGGACGGTGGCCGAGTAGCGGAGGCCGCCGCCGGTCTCGGCGCTGCCCGCGCGCCGGGCGGCGGGCAGCGAGCAGCCGGGGGAGAGGGTGGTGTCGAAGCTGGGGGCGCCGGCGGCGATGACACCGGGGGCCAGTCTGCCGACGGACGGGGTGTCGGGGGCGACCAGGACGGTGCGTCCGCCGGATGCGGCGGTGGCGGTGTAGAGCCGGGACTGCTGATTCTTGGTCAGCAGGTCGGGGACGGCGACCAGAAGGGTGGTGTCGGGACCGGCCGCGGCGCGCGCCTGGCCGAGGGTGGTGACCGTGCGCGTGGACACGCCGTGGTCGGCGAGCAGCGCGGTGACGGCGTGACTGCCGTAGGGGTCGGCGGAGCGCGGGTCGAGACGGCCGTGCTGGGTGCCCGAGTGGAGCAGGGCGAAGGCCACGGCGCCCGCCAGCAGGAGCACGAGCGCGAGCAGGATGCCTCGCGTGCGGGTCCACATCTGGCGGGTGGTGGGCGAGGCCGAGGTGGACGGGAGCGTGGCCTCGGTGGTCATCCGGCGGCTCCCTGGCGGGCGTTGCGGGCGACGCTCGGGTCGCTGCTCGCGGTCTGTGGCCTGGTGCGCTCCAGGTCGCGGTCGAGTTCGGCGATGCGGTGGTACGACTGCTCGCTCGCCCCGCGCCCGCCGTATGTGACGTCGTCGAAGTCCCGGGCGGCCGCGCGCAGTCGGTCCGTGTGGGCGGGCAGGGAGCGGCCGGCCTCGGCGGCCGCCTCGTCAGCGGTGCGGCCGGGGCGGACGTCGAGGAGGGCGCGTTCCTCCAGGGAGCGGACGATGGCGCGCATCCGTTCCTGCACGGCCTGGCTCCAGTGGCCCTGGGCGGCGTGCGCCTCGGCGGCCGCGCGGTGCTCGGCGGCGCTGCGGGGCCGGTCGTCGAACAGGGCGGCGGACGAGGCGGCCTCGCGGCGCGGTGTGCCGAGCCGCCACCAGAGTGCGGCCAGCACCAGCAGTACGGCCACGAGGAGGACGACGAGGCCGAGGGTGCCCCCGGGTGCCGCGGCCGAGGCGGTGTCGAAGAGCTTGGCGACCCAGTCCCAGAAGGCGTTGAGGGCCCGTTGCAGCAGGCCGGGGTCGTTCTCGTGGTACATGCGCTTGGACAGCTCGCGCCGGGCCGCCTCCCGCGCGGGATCACGCGGGATGGTCACCGGCGGCTCTTCGCCGCCGGCGCGCGCCAGTGCCAGGGCGGCTGTGCCGCGGGCGCGCCCCAGCGCTCGTACGCCCGTGTCGGCCGCCCCGGTCAGCGCCGTGAGCGCTCCCCCCGTCAGGCTCACGCCATCAGCTCCCCGAGGAGGTGCTGTCGCCGCCGTAGCCCTGGACACCGGCGGCGCGGGCCAGTTCGAGGTCGAGGGCCTCGCGGCGGATGCGCTGGTCGATGTAGAGGAGCACCGTGACGCCGGCCGAGATGGGAAGCGTGATCGTCGATCCGATCACCGCTCCGACGCCGCTGATCAGGAGGTACGTCCAGCCGAACTCGACGGTGCCGTTGAGGAGGCCGCCGACGCCGTCGCCGCCGAACGCGGAGGCGATGAGGGTGAAGGGGATGACCACGATCGCCGAGATGATGCTCGCGATGAGCACGGCCAGCGACTGGATGCCGCAGACCCGCCACCAGGAGCCGCGGACCAGCTTGGCGGAGCGGCTCATCGCCTTCACGATGCCCTGCTTCTCCAGCATGAGAGCCGGGGAGGCGAGGGCGAAGCGGACGGCCAGCCACAGCGCGACGACCGCGGCGCCGAGGCTGCCCAGGACGGCGAGCCCGAAACCGGCGGCGGGCGAGCCGGCGACGGCCACGAGGATGCCGGGCAGCGCGCCGACGCCGATCACGGTGGCGCCGATGAGCAGCAGCAGGAGGATCAGGCCGAACAGCCGGGGCACCTGCGGCCGGGCGTCCCGCCAGGCCTCGCCCGCGGTGACCGGCTTGCCGAGCACCGCGCGGCTGGTGACGGTCGTGAGCAGCGCGGTGGCGAGGACGGTGCCGATCATGGAGACGACGAAGAGCAGGCCGGAGCCGAGCATGGTGTCGCGCATGGCGCCGAGCAGTTCGTGGGGGGTGGCGTTCGGGTCGTTGAGGACCTGAGTGCCGGCGCTCTGGTCGAGGGCGAAGCGCTGCAGCAGGATGACGAGGATCTCGGTGACGACCGCGACGACCAGGGAGATGCCCAGGACCGTGCGCCAGTAGGTGCGCATGGTGGACACCGCGCCGTCGAGGATCTCGCCGACGCCGAGCGGGCGCAGCGGGATCACGCCGGGCTTGGCCGCGGGCGGCGGACCGCCCCAGCCGCCTCCCCAGGCGGCGTATCCGCCGGGACCGCCGTAGCCGCCCGGTGCCGGACCGCCGTAACCGCCGTGGCCGTACCCGCCCGGGCCGCCGTGGCCGCCCTGGCCGCCGCCCGCCGGGGGCGTGCCGCCCCAGCCGGGGCCGGGGGGCGGGGGCGGCGGGGTCGCGCCGGGGGCCGGGGTTCCGGTGGGGGCGGACCACTGACCGGGGGGCGGCTGCTCCTTCGACCACTTCGTGCCGGGGCCCTGCGGCTGCGCGCCAGGCTGGTCCGCGGGCTGTGCGGGGCCGGGACGGCCGGCGGCGTCGGCAGGCCCGGACGCACCGGGTTCCTGCCCGTCGGACGGGGCGGATCCGGGCGAGGCCCAGCCCGGAGTGTCGTTCATCGTCGCTCCTTCACGGTGCCCGTCCGCGGTCGCGGTGGCAGGTTGGCAGCCATCGTGCCATGGGGTGGTCTTCGGCGGATCGGCCGCGGTGGAGGCCGCACACCTTCAATTGTCCGCCCGGTACGGGGCAGACTGACGGCATGGCTGATCAGTACGCGCAGACCCGCGAGGACAACCGGCCGGCCGGGACACCGGCGATCCGCTGGGAGGAGCCGCCCGAGGGCCCGGTCGTGGTCCTCCTCGATCAGACGAGGCTGCCGGCCGAGGAGGTCGAGCTGGTGTGCACGGACGCGCCCGCGCTGGTGGAGGCGATCCGGTCGCTCGCCGTGCGCGGGGCACCGCTGCTCGGCGTCGCGGGGGCGTACGCCGTCGCGCTCGCCGCCGCGCGCGGTTTCGACGTGGACGATGCCTCGGCCACGCTGGCGGCCGCCCGGCCCACGGCGGTCAACCTCTCCGTCGGCGTGCGCCGGGCGCAGTCCGCGCACCGGGCCGCGCTCGCCAGGACGGGTGATCCGCGGCAGGCCGCCGCGGCGGCGCTGGCCGCGGCGCGCCAGCTGCACCAGGAGGACGCGCGGGCCAGTGCGCGGATGGCCGAGCACGGGCTGACGCTGCTGGACGAGCTGGTGCCCGGCGGCGGGCACCGCCTGCTCACCCACTGCAACTCCGGGGCGCTGGTGTCGGGCGGGGAGGGCACGGCGTTCGCGGTGGCGCTCGCCGCGCACCGCGCGGGCCGGCTGCGGCGGCTGTGGGTGGACGAGACCCGGCCGCTGCTGCAGGGCGCCCGGCTCACGGCGTACGAGGCGGCGCGCAACGACATGGCGTACACGCTGCTCACCGACAGCGCGGCGGGTTCGCTGTTCGCGGCCGGCGAGGTGGACGCCGTGCTGGTCGGCGCGGACCGCATCGCCGCCGACGGGTCGGTGGCCAACAAGGTCGGCAGCTACCCGCTCGCGGTGCTGGCGCGCTATCACCACGTGCCGTTCATCGTGGTCGCGCCGGTGACGACGATCGACCTGGAAACGCCGGACGGGGCGTCCATCGAGGTCGAGCAGCGCCCCGGGTACGAGGTCACCGAGATCATCGCGCCCCAGGTCCCGGTGATGGGCGCCGGCGGGGGCATCCCGGTCGCGCCGCTCGGTACGCAGGCGTACAACCCGGCGTTCGACGTGACCCCGCCGGAGCTGGTGACCGCGATCGTGACGGAGGAGGGCGCCGTGTCGCCGGTGACCGCCAAGGCTCTCGGCGAGCTCTGTGCCCGCTCGCGGCACGAGAGGGTCGGCTAGCACGGACGTCGTACGGATCGCGTGATCGGGCCCTGCCACCGGGGGCGTCCCACCCCCGGTGGGCGCCTCCCGCGCCCCGCCGGCATCCCCGGCCCCGGACCGAGGGCAGACAGTAGCGGCTCCATACGACTATCGTCACGGGCCAGTGACGTGCCTCACCAGTAGCTTCGTCACTGTTACGAGAATGGGATGATGTCGTTTATGAAGGGACGAGTCCTTGTCGTCGACGACGACACCGCACTGGCCGAGATGCTCGGCATTGTGCTGCGTGGTGAAGGTTTCGAGCCGTCTTTCGTAGCCGACGGCGACAAGGCGCTGGCCGCTTTCCGCGAGACCAAGCCCGATCTGGTGCTGCTGGACCTGATGCTGCCCGGCCGGGACGGCATCGAGGTGTGCCGCCTGATCAGGGCGGAGTCCGGGGTGCCGATCGTGATGCTGACGGCCAAGAGCGACACGGTCGACGTGGTCGTCGGCCTGGAGTCCGGCGCCGACGACTACATCGTGAAGCCGTTCAAGCCCAAGGAGCTGGTCGCCCGTATCCGGGCGCGGCTGCGCAGGTCGGAGGAGCCCGCGCCCGAGCAGCTCGCCATCGGTGACCTCGTCATCGACGTGGCCGGGCACTCGGTGAAGCGGGACGGGCAGTCGATCGCGCTGACGCCCCTGGAGTTCGACCTGCTGGTCGCCCTGGCCCGCAAGCCGTGGCAGGTGTTCACCCGTGAGGTGCTCCTCGAGCAGGTCTGGGGCTACCGTCACGCGGCCGACACCCGCCTGGTCAACGTGCATGTCCAGCGGCTGCGTTCCAAGGTCGAGAAGGACCCGGAGAAGCCGGAGATCGTGGTGACCGTCCGCGGTGTCGGCTACAAGGCCGGGCCGAGCTGACGTGTCCGGGGACAGTGCCGCTTCGCCGCCCGGGCGGACCGGGGCCGGCGCGCGGCGGCCTGTCGGCCGGACCGGCGGCTCCCGCTGGGCGCGCCTGCTGGAGGGCGGGTTGCTGAACGGCGGCGTGCAGGGCAGTCCGGTCCTGCGTCTGTTCATGCGCTGGGTGCGCCGTCCGCTGCTGCCCGTGATGCGGCTGTGGCGGCGCAACATCCAGCTCAAGGTCGTCGCCACCACGCTGCTGATGTCGCTGGGCGTCGTGCTGCTGCTGGGCTTCGTCGTCATCGGCCAGGTGCGCAACGGCCTGCTCGACGCCAAGGTGAAGGCGTCGCAGAGCCAGGCCACCGGCGGATTCGCCGTGGCCAAGCAGAGGGCCGACGAGGCGGCGAGCGGCACCGGCGACAACGGCTCGGCCGCCGACGGCCACGCCTCGCAGAACGTCATCCAGTGGATGAGCGACCTGGTGTCGTCCCTCTCCAGCGGCGGCCAGGGCGCGTTCGACGTGGTCACGCTCCCCGCGGGCGACGACAGCGGCGGCGGGCGCGGCCCGCGCTCCTCCGGCGACGTGGACCCCACCGCGAGCGTGCCCGAGGACCTGCGGGCGCGGATCAACGGCAGCACGGTGGCCGCCCAGAGCTACACCCGGATCCTCTACAAGGACGGCGGCAAGGAGTCCCAGCCCGCCCTCGTCATCGGCAAGCAGGTCAACGACCCCAACGGCGACCCGTACCAGCTCTACTACCTCTTCCCGCTCACCCAGGAGGAGAAGTCGCTGAGCCTGGTCAAGGGGACCCTCGCGACGGCCGGCCTCTTCGTCGTCGTACTCCTCGGGGCCATCGCGTGGCTCGTGGTGCGGCAGGTCGTCACACCGGTGCGGATGGCCGCGGGGATCGCGGAGCGGTTGTCCGCGGGGCGGCTGCAGGAGCGGATGAAGGTCACCGGCGAGGACGACATCGCGCGGCTCGGCGAGGCCTTCAACAAGATGGCGCAGAATCTGCAGCTGAAGATCCAGCAGCTGGAGGACCTGTCGCGGATGCAGCGCCGGTTCGTCTCCGACGTCTCCCACGAGCTGCGCACACCGCTGACGACCGTGCGGATGGCGGCCGACGTCATCCATGAGGCACGGGTGGACTTCGACCCGGTGACCGCGCGGTCGGCGGAACTGCTCGCCGACCAGCTCGACCGGTTCGAGTCGCTGCTCGCGGACCTGCTGGAGATCAGCCGCTTCGACGCGGGCGCGGCGGCGCTGGAGGCCGAGCCGATCGACCTGAGGGAGGTCGTGCGCCGGGTCGTCAGCGGGGCCGAGCCGCTCGCCGAGCGCAAGGGCACGCGGATACGCGTGGCCGGCGACCAGCAGCCCGTGGTCGCCGAGGCCGACGCGCGGCGCGTGGAGCGCGTCCTGCGCAACCTCGTCGTCAACGCCGTGGAGCACGGCGAGGGCCGGGACGTCGTCGTGAAGCTCGCCGCCGCCGGCGGCGCGGTCGCGGTCGCGGTGCGCGACTACGGCGTCGGGCTCAAGCCGGGCGAGGCGACCCGTGTCTTCAGCCGCTTCTGGCGGGCCGACCCGGCACGCGCGCGGACCACCGGCGGCACCGGCCTCGGGCTGTCGATCGCCCTGGAGGACGCCCGGCTGCACGGCGGCTGGCTGCAGGCCTGGGGCGAGCCGGGCGGCGGCTCGCAGTTCCGGCTGACGCTGCCGCGGACCGCGGACGAGCCGCTGCGGGGCTCGCCGATCCCGCTGGAACCCAAGGACTCGCGGCGCAACCGCGGCCTCGACGACGCCGGTCTGCCGCGCGGCGGCGACAAGCTCGCCACGGTGCCGGCGCAGGCGTCGGGCGAGCATACGGCGCTCCCGGCACGGGACCCGCTCGCGTCCCGGTCGGCCGCGGCGGCCCCCACGGCCGACCCGACGGCGCTGCCGGGCAACGGCGCGCGCGTGGTGCCCCGTCCCGCCTCGGGCGTACGGCGACCGGAGGCCCTGCCCGCCGCGGACAGGGCGGGCAACGACAGCACGAGCCCCACGGAACCGGGGGGAGCCGGGCCGCGGGGCGCGCAGAAGCAAGGGGAGGCATTTCGTGGGCGCTGACCGCGAGGGGGGCGCGCGGCGGCGGCCGATACGCGCGGTGGCGTACGCCGCTTGCGGGGTCGTACTGCTGGCGGGATGCGCCTCGATGCCCGACAACGGTGATCTGCGGGACGTCGAGTCCACCCCGCGCCAGGACGCCCAGGTGCGCGTGTTCGCCATGCCGCCCCGGGAGGACGCCCCGCCCGTGGAGATCGTCCAGGGCTTTCTTGAGGCGTTGACCAGCGACGATCCGCAGTACGCGACGGCCCGGCAGTATCTGACGCCGACGGCCGCGCAGCAGTGGAGGCCCGAGCGGTCCACGACCGTGCTGGCGGGTGGGCCGGACATCCAGGTCGACCACAGCATCGGGCGGGACGACACCGACGACTACGCGTTCAGGCTGACCGGCAGCAAGGTCGCCCGGGTCGACGCGCAGCAGGCCTACACCCCGCTCGGCGGCGACTACGGCGAGCCCGTGCACCTCAGGCGGGACCGCAAGACGAGGCAGTGGCGCATCGACGGGCTGCCCCAGGGCGTCGTCATGGGGCAGTCGGACTTCCAGCGCAACTACATGTCCGTCAACAAGTACTACTTCGCCTCGAACACCTCGAGTGCCGCCGGCGCTTCGGGTGCGGCGGACGCCCCGGCCGCGTCCGGGGAGCACGCGACGGCGGTCGCCGACCCGGTGTACGTGCGCCGGCGGGTGGACGCGATGACGCAGATGGTGCGCTCCCTCCTCAGCGGGCCGACGCGCTGGCTGGGGCCCGTGGTCAGGTCGAGCTTCCCCACCGGTACGGCGCTGCGCAAGGGCGTGACCTCGCTGACGCCCGACGACCAGAACAAGCTGACCGTGCCGCTGAACGAGAAGGCCTCCCGGGTCGGGCACGAGAAGTGCGTGGAGATGGCGACGCAGCTGCTGTTCACGCTGCAGAACGTCACCCCGACCGTGGACACCGTGGCGCTGCAGCGAGCCGACGGCACGTCGCTGTGCACGCTCGGCGAGGGCCGTGCCGAGGCCGTCGCCACCCGCGGGTCGGTGAAGCAGCCCGAGTTCCTGTACTTCGTCGACGACAAGGACCGGCTCGTCCGGATCGCCGGCGGCAGCGCCGACACGGCCGCCAATCCGGTGCCGGGTGCGCTCGGCGAGGGCACACGGAAGCTGCGGTCGGCGGCCGTGTCGTGGGACGAGCAGAGCGCGGCCGGGGTCGGCCTCGACGGCAGGTCGCTGTACGTCGGCTCGCTGGTGTCCGGCGGTTCGCTCGGGGAGCCCGTGCTGCAGAGCAGGGGCAGGACCGAGGACGACCGGCTGACGACGCCCAGCTGGGACGCGCGCGGTGACCTGTGGGTGGCCGACCGCGATCCGGCCCGGCCGCGGCTGCTGGTGGCGGAGCAGGGCGCGGGACAGCCGCTGGAGGTGCGGGTCCCCGGGCTGAGCGGGCGTGTCAACGCGGTGCGGGTGGCTGCCGACGGGGTGCGGATCGCGCTGGTCGTGGACAAGGGCGACAAGCGGTCCCTGCTGGTCGGGCGCATCGAGCGGGACGTGAAGAGCGGGGAGCGGCCTACGGTGTCGGTCCTGGAGCTGCGTCCCGCCGCGCCGGAGCTGGAGGACGTGACCGCCGTGTCCTGGGCCGGCGACAGCCGGCTCGTGGTGGCCGGGCGCGAGCAGGGGAGTGTGCAGACGATCCGGTACGTCCAGGTCGACGGCTCCGCTCCGGAGGGGCCGACGCCCGCCGCGCTGACCGGGGTGAAGTCGGTCGCCGCCTCCGAGGACGACCGGCTGCCGCTGGTGGCGTACTCGGAGGACGGCATCGTGCGGCTCCCGTCCGGTGCGCAGTGGCAGCAGGTGGTCAAGAACGGGTCGGCGCCGGTCTATCCGGGGTGACCGGCGGGGCCCTCACCAGGGCCCACTCGTGTGGGTGAATCCCTGGTCGGCGCGGTGGCGGTTGTCCACAGGGTGTTTTCCACAGGGGTGGCCGCGAGGGGGCGGCCTTGGCACAGTGGAGGACATGCGCGGGTGGTGGCGGGACCTCACCGACCTGGTACTGCCGACCGAGTGCGGAGGTTGCGGCAGGCCGCGCACGGTGCTCTGCCCGGAGTGCCGGGCGGCGCTGAGCGGGGCGGTGCCGTGCCGGGTGCGGCCGCTGCCGGAGCCGCCCGGTCTGCCGGCCGTGCACGCGGCGGCTCCGTACACGGACGAGGTGCGGGCCACGCTCCTGGCCCACAAGGAGCGCGGCGCCCTGGCCCTGTCCGGCCCGCTGGGCGCCGCCCTGGCCGGTGCGGTGCTGGCGGCGCTCCGGGCCGGGCTGAAGGCGGATTGCGGGGTGCGGGTGGGTCTCGGGACGAGGGCGGATCCCGGAGCGCGGACGGATCCCGGGGCGGGCGGGCCGGTGCTGCTCGTACCCGTGCCGTCCGCGCGGAGTGCGGTGCGGGCCCGGGGGCACGATCCGGCGCGGCGGATCGCGCTCGCCGCGGCGGGTGAGCTCAGACGGTCCGGGACGCCGGCCCGGGTCCTCGCGGTGCTGCGGCAGCGCCGCGCCGTGGCCGACCAGGCGGGGCTGAACTCCCGACAGCGCATGGGCAATCTCGCGGGTGCGCTGGAGGTGGCCGCCGGCAGTGCCCGGCTGCTGCTCGGCGGTCCGGTCGTGCTCGTCGACGACCTGATGACGACGGGGGCCTCGTTGAGGGAGGCGGCGCGTGCCCTGAATACGGCCGTGTACGTCGCGGAGACCCGGGAAGAGATGGGGGAACGGAAGATCGGAACGGGGTGGAAGGGGGCGAGCTCGGTGTATCGCGCACCGGAAATGGCGAGTGCGCACCGCGCCCGTGAGGTGATCTGCGCGGCCGTCGTCGCGGCCCCGCCGGATTCTTTCGCAATAAACCGGAACTGGCAGTGAAGTTGCGTCGTTGCAGGCAATGAGAGGACCAATTCACCTGATCGGAGGTACGTCGCAGTAGAGGGTGACGTCATCCGTCCGGGCGAGATATGTTCGGTTGGTAGGGAAAGGCGCAGGCCATCCCCGTCATATCCGATTGCCGCGCCGCGGGTTTTTCGCAATCACCCGCGCCGACGGGGTGGAGATCTCGCCCACGGGGGAGGAGGAGGTGGACGTCACCGAGTCCGAGGTTCCGGGCCTGACCGGAACCGGGTGCAAAAGGGAGATGCTCCGCCAGTGGAGCGGAGTGATCCGGGAACGGAGTTCTGCGTGGACATCGTCGTCAAGGGCCGCAAGACCGAGGTGCCCGAGCGGTTCCGCAAGCACGTGGCCGAGAAGCTGAAGCTGGAGAAGATCCAGAAGCTCGATGGCAAGGTGATCAGCCTCGACGTCGAGGTGTCCAAGGAGCCCAACCCCCGACAGGCCGACCGGTGCGACCGAGTGGAGATCACGCTCCGCTCCCGCGGTCCGGTGATCCGGGCGGAGGCAGCGGCCAGCGATCCGTACGCGGCACTCGACCTCGCCGCGGAGAAGCTGGACGCCCGGCTGCGCAAGCAGCACGACAAGCGGTTCTCGCGTCGCGGCGCGCGCCGGATCTCGGCCGCCGAGGTCCCCGACCACGTGCCGGACGCGGCGACGCTGAACGGGAACGGTGTACCGGTCCGGGAGGAAGAGGAAGAGGGCCAGGTGCCCATCAAGAGGATCGGCTCCCTGGAAGTGCAGGGGGACGGGCCGATCGTCGTCCGCGAGAAGAACCACGTCGCCGCCCCGATGACCCTCGACCAGGCTCTCTACGAGATGGAGCTGGTCGGGCACGACTTCTATCTGTTCGTCGACTCCGAGTCGAAGGAACCGAGCGTCGTCTACCGGCGCCACGCCTACGACTACGGCGTGATCCACCTCAGGACGGACACGATGGTCACGCAGGCGCCCCCTCCCGAGGCGGGCGGCACGCTGGGCGGCTGACCCGGCGGACCGGCAGTTGAGACGGTGCCCCTGGAGCGCGCGTGCGCCCCCAGGGGCACCCGTGTGCGACCCCTTCGCGCACTGCTCTGTCACCGCGGCGCCGTCCGAGCATGAAATCATGGCCGCAACGGCTCAACCGATGGGCCGTTGCCTTGGGTTGGCGATGGCGTCGAACAGCAGGCCAAGCCTTCAGGGGGAGGAACGATGGCGGACAGCTTCGGACCGATGCGGGACGAGGATGCCGGCGGCGGCGTCGTCGGCATGGGCCCGGAGGCGGGCACTTCACGCAAGGAGCCGATCAGAGTCCTTGTCGTGGACGACCACGCCCTCTTCCGCCGCGGCCTGGAGATCGTGCTGGCGGCCGAGGAGGACATCCAGGTCGTCGGCGAGGCGGGCGACGGCGCGGAGGCCGTGGACAAGGCCGCCGACCTGCTGCCGGACATCGTGCTGATGGACGTGCGGATGCCGAAGCGTGGCGGGATCGAGGCGTGCACCTCCATCAAGGAGGTCGCGCCCAGCGCCAAGATCATCATGCTGACGATCAGCGACGAGGAGGCCGATCTCTACGACGCCATCAAGGCGGGCGCGACCGGCTATCTCCTCAAGGAGATCTCCACCGACGAGGTGGCCACGGCCATTCGCGCGGTGGCCGACGGCCAGTCGCAGATCAGCCCCTCGATGGCGTCGAAACTGCTCACCGAATTCAAGTCGATGATCCAGCGGACCGACGAGCGACGTCTCGTCCCCGCTCCCCGGCTGACCGACCGTGAGCTGGAGGTCCTGAAACTCGTGGCCACCGGGATGAACAACCGGGACATCGCCAAGGAGTTGTTCATCTCCGAGAACACCGTGAAGAACCACGTGCGCAACATCCTGGAGAAGCTCCAACTGCACTCCCGGATGGAAGCCGTGGTCTACGCGATGCGTGAGAAGATCCTCGAGATCCGGTAGACCCGTCGGCCCCGCCGGCCGTCGCCCCCCGGTCCCCGAGCCGCCGGGGACCCGTCGCCGGCAGCGGTCAGGCGACGGCCCGTGCCAGTTCCCGGACGAGAGGTTCGCGGAGTTCGGACGCGTCCACCCGCTCCACGCGTACGTCCGTGCAGTCCACCCAGCTCGCCGCCTCGACGAGCGCCTGCGCGACGGCGGACACGGCCCGGGCGCCGTCCAGGGTGACCTGCTTCGCCACCAGCGTCCGGCCCTCCCTCGCGGGATCCACCCGGCCGACGAGGCGCCCCCCGGCCAGCACCGGCATGGCGAAGTAGCCGTGCACCCGCTTCGGCTTCGGGACGTACGCCTCCAGGCGGTGGGTGAAGCCGAAGATTCGCTCCGTGCGCGCCCGCTCCCAGATCAGGGAGTCGAAGGGGGACAGCAGCGTGGTGCGGTGGCGGCCGCGCGGGGGCGTGGCGAGCGCCGCCGGGTCCGCCCAGGCCGGCTTGGACCAGCCCTCGACCGCGACCGGGACCAGACCGGAGTCCGCGATCACCGCGTCGACCTGCTCGCCCTTGAGCCGGTGGTAGTCGGCGATGTCAGCGCGGGTGCCGACGCCCAGGGACTGGCCGGCGAGTCCGACCAGGCGGCGCAGGCACTCGGTGTCGTCCAGCTCGTCGTGCAGGAGCGCCTGCGGCACCGCGCGCTCGGCCAGGTCGTACACCCGCTTCCAGCCGCAGCGCTCCACGCAGACCACCTCGCCGTACATCAGGGCGCGTTCGACGGCGACCTTGGTGCCGGACCAGTCCCACCACTCGCTGGTCCGCTTCGCGCCGCCCAAGTCGGTCGCCGTCAGCGGGCCTTCGGCCCGGAGCTGCTTGACGACCTGCTCGTAGGCGCCGTCGGGCAGTTCGTGGTTCCAGTGCGGGCGGTTGCGGTAGGCGCGGCGGCGGAAGGCGAAGTGCGGCCACTCCTCGATGGGGAGGATGCACGCGGCGTGCGACCAGTACTCGAAGGCGTGCGTCCCCTTCCAGTAGGCGTCCTCGACCGTCCTGCGGCCGGCCGCGCCGAGGCGGGCGTAGGGGACCAGTTCGTGGGAGCGCGCGAGGACGGAGATGGTGTCGAGCTGGACCGCGCCCAGATGGCGCAGCACGCCGCGGACGCCGGACCTACGGTCGGGGGCGCCGAGGAGGCCCTGGGCGCGCAGGGCGATGCGGCGGGCCTCGTCCGCGGAGAGGGCGGTGGTGGGACGCGGGGCGGTCGTCATGGGCGGCACCTTAGGCGGTGGCACTGACAGCGCGGCCTGAGCTGCGCCTTCGCCGGCTACACCGGCCGGGTGGGGGCGGGCAGGTACGGCGCCGCCGACGCCAGTTCCAGGTCCGACGGCAGCAGGGAGCCCACCCAGCAGTCCCGGCGCACACCTCTGCTGTTGAGTGCCGAGCGCAGAGTGCCCTCCAGCGTGAACCCCGCCCGCTCGGCCACCGCGCGGGAGGCGGCGTTGCCGACCTCGGCGCGCCACTCCAGCCGGTCGACCGACAGCGCCGTGAAGGACCAGCGGGCGGCGGCGAGGGTCGCCTCGGTGATGTAGCCGTTGCGGCGGTGCTCCTTCGTGGCCCAGAAGCCGACCTCGCCCTCGCCCAGGGAACGCATGGTGATGCCGACCACCCCCGCCAATTCGCCCCCGGGCAGGAAGACCCCGAAGGTGAACATCGACCCGTCGGCCCAGCCCCCGGGGACCATCTCCTCCGTGAAGCCCCGCGCGTGCTCCGGCAGGTACGGGGAGGGGACCGTGGTCCAGCGCTGGATGTCGGGGTCCTGCGCGGCGGCGTACACCGCGTCGGTGTCCTGCGGGCCCACGGTGCGCAGCAGGAGGCGGTCGGTGGTGAGCGTGACGGGTTCCATCGGCCGATTCTGCTCGGGAGGCCCGGACGAACGCCATTCCTTTGCCGCCGGTGAGCGGGCGATCACAATTCGCGCAATTCGCGGCCCCGGCGCGGCACCATCCGCGACCCCCGTCCGTTGTCCCCTGTGAAGGCGCCGCGAAGCCGCCGAGAACCGCCGTCACGGCAGGCCCTCCCGGCTTGGCGGGGTCCTCGCATACGATGGCCGTTGCTCAGTACGTCCAATGGAAACCGACCGTCCCAGGCCCGACCGGCAAGGAGACCAACCCCCGTGTCCGTCCTCTCGAAGATCATGCGTGCAGGCGAAGGCAAGATCCTGCGCAAGCTGCACCGCATCGCGGGCCAGGTCAACTCCATCGAAGAGGACTTCGTCGGCCTCTCCGACGCCGAGCTGCGGGCCCTCACCGACGAGTACCGCCAGCGGTACGCGGACGGGGAGAGTCTGGACGACCTGCTGCCCGAGGCCTTCGCCACCGTGCGCGAGGCGGCCAAGCGCGTCCTCGGACAGCGCCACTACGACGTCCAGATGATGGGCGGCGCCGCGCTCCACCTCGGTTACGTCGCCGAGATGAAGACCGGTGAGGGCAAGACGCTGGTCGGCACCCTGCCCGCCTATCTGAACGCCCTGTCGGGCGACGGCGTCCACATCGTCACGGTCAACGACTACCTGGCCGAGCGCGACTCCGAGATGATGGGCCGCGTCCACCGGTTCCTCGGCCTGAGCGTCGGCTGCATCCTCGCCAACATGACGCCGGCCCAGCGCCGCGAGCAGTACGCGTGCGACATCACCTACGGCACGAACAACGAGTTCGGCTTCGACTACCTGCGCGACAACATGGCCTGGTCGCAGGACGAGCTCGTCCAGCGCGGGCACAACTTCGCCGTCGTCGACGAGGTCGACTCCATCCTGGTCGACGAGGCCCGTACGCCGCTGATCATCTCCGGCCCGGCCGACCAGGCCACCAAGTGGTACGGCGACTTCGCCAAGCTGGTCACCCGTCTGAAGAAGGGCGAGGCCGGCAACCCGCTCAAGGGCCTCGAGGAGACCGGCGACTACGACGTCGACGAGAAGAAGCGCACGGTCGCCATCCACGAGGCCGGTGTCAGCAAGGTCGAGGACTGGCTGGGCATCGACAACCTCTACGAGTCGGTGAACACCCCGTTGGTGGGCTACCTGAACAACGCCATCAAGGCCAAGGAGCTCTTCAAGCGCGACAAGGACTACGTCGTCATCGACGGCGAGGTCATGATCGTCGACGAGCACACCGGCCGTATCCTCGCCGGCCGCCGCTACAACGAGGGCATGCACCAGGCGATCGAGGCGAAGGAAGGGGTGGACATCAAGGACGAGAACCAGACACTCGCCACGATCACCCTGCAGAATTTCTTCCGCCTCTACAACAAGCTCTCCGGCATGACCGGTACGGCGATGACCGAGGCCGCCGAGTTCCACCAGATCTACAAGCTCGGCGTGGTCCCGATCCCGACCAACAAGCCGATGGTCCGCAAGGACCAGTCGGACCTGATCTACCGCACCGAGGTCGCGAAGTTCGAGGCGGTCGTCGACGACATCGCCGAGAAGCACGAGAAGGGCCAGCCGATCCTGGTCGGCACCACCTCGGTCGAGAAGTCCGAGTACCTCTCGCAGCAGCTCAGCAAGCGCGGGATCCAGCACGAGGTGCTCAACGCCAAGCACCACGAGCGCGAGGCCCAGATCGTCGCGCAGGCCGGCCGCAAGGGCGCCGTGACGGTGGCCACGAACATGGCGGGCCGCGGTACGGACATCAAGCTCGGCGGCAACCCCGAGGACCTCGCCGAGGCGGAGCTGCGCCAGCGGGGCCTGGACCCCGAGGAGCACATCGAGGAGTGGGCCGGGGCCCTGCCCGAGGCGCTCCAGCGCGCCGAGCACGCGGTCAAGGCCGAGAAGGACGAGGTCGAGCGCCTCGGCGGCCTCTACGTCCTCGGTACCGAGCGGCACGAGTCGCGCCGGATCGACAACCAGCTGCGCGGTCGTTCCGGCCGTCAGGGCGACCCGGGCGAGTCCCGCTTCTACCTCTCGCTGGGCGACGACCTGATGCGCCTGTTCAAGGCCCAGATGGTCGAGCGCGTCATGTCGATGGCGAACGTGCCGGACGACGTGCCGATCGAGAACAAGATGGTCACCCGCGCGATCGCCTCCGCCCAGTCGCAGGTGGAGACGCAGAACTTCGAGACCCGTAAGAACGTCCTGAAGTACGACGAGGTCCTCAACCGCCAGCGCGAGGTCATCTACGGCGAGCGGCGCCGCGTCCTGGAGGGCGAGGACCTGCACGAGCAGGTCCAGCACTTCATGGACGACACCATCGACGCCTACATCCAGGCCGAGACCGCCGAGGGCTTCCCGGAGGACTGGGACCTCGACCGGCTGTGGGGCGCCTTCAAGCAGCTCTACCCGTGCAAGGTCACCATCGAGGAGCTGGAGGAGGCGGCCGGTGACCGGGCGGGCCTGACCGCGGAGTTCATCGCCGAGTCCATCAAGGACGACATCTACGAGCAGTACCAGGCCCGTGAGGCTCAGCTCGGCTCGGAGATCATGCGTGAGCTGGAGCGCCGGGTCGTCCTGTCGGTCCTCGACCGCAAGTGGCGCGAGCACCTCTACGAGATGGACTACCTCCAGGAGGGCATCGGCCTGCGCGCGATGGCGCAGAAGGACCCGCTGGTCGAGTACCAGCGCGAGGGCTTCGACATGTTCACCGCAATGATGGAGGGCATCAAGGAGGAGTCCGTCGGCTACCTGTTCAACCTGGAGGTCCAGGTCGAGCAGCAGGTCGAGGAGGTCCCGGTCGAGGACGCCGAGATGGTGCCGGAGGGCGTCCAGGAAGCGGTTCCGGCGCAGGCGGGTGCCCGCCCCGAGATCCGCGCGAAGGGCCTCGACGCCCCGCAGCGGCGGGACCTGCACTTCTCCGCGCCGACCGTGGACGGTGAGGGCGGCATCGTCGAGGGCGAGTTCGCCACCGACGACGAGCCGTACCGCTCCGAGTCCGACGGCCTCACCCGTGCGGAGCGCCGCAAGCAGGCCAAGGCGGGCCGTCGCCGGAGGAAGTGACGGCGGCTCCGTCAGGAGCAGCGACCTTCGAGGGCCGGGCATCCCCAGGGATGCCCGGCCCTTCGTCTTCCGGTCCTTCGACGTCCCGCCGGTGGTTCTCAGTCGTCGTCCGGGCGGGGCATCCGGGGGCCGCCCAGTTCCACCGCCGTGCAGCGCCAGCGCAGATCGCGGCCCTGCTCCAGGCGGAAGGCCATGGCGCGCAGTTGTTCGCCGGCGCCGATGCGGGCGAAGGCCTCCAGGGCGCCCGGCCGGGCTTCGTAGTAGCCGATGTCGCGGACGACGGGACGGGTGCCGCGGGCGCGCAGGGGGCCGCGGTCCGCGAGCCAGGCCAGTTCGTCGTAGGCGCGGCCCGCGGTGTGGCGGAGCATCCAGTGCACCGGCCGCTGCCCGCTCAGCACGGCCAGCAGCCGGTCGGCGAAGAGCTCGGCGGTGACCGGGTGGGGGCAGGCACCGGGCCGGCCGGGGGAGGTGCCGCTCCGGCCGGCGTCGGCGCTGCTCCGGCCGGGTGGGGCCGCACCCGGGCCCGGGGCAGTCGCGCTCGGGCCCGGGACGGCGGCGCTGATGCCCGGGGCGGACGAGGGGCGGGTGGCCGTGACTGAGGACGGGCCGGCCGGGGAGGCCGGCGGGCGGGTGTCGGCGGGACGGGTGCGGGTGGCGGGTGTGGCGCGCGGTGGGCCCGGAGGGCGGCTGCCTCCTGCCGTACGGGTGGGGGTGCCGCCGGGTGTGCGGGGCGGGCCGCCGCCGGGGCGGCGGGAGTCGTGACGGCCCGCGGGGCGGGTTCCGGGGCGGCGCTGGTTCCTGGTCATGACCTTGTTCATGGAGTCCCCGATCGAGGTCGCCCGGGTTGTACCGGTCGGTAACTTGCTGTCGAGGATCTTGTACGGGGCCGGGACCGGCGACGGCAAACGCGCCGCGGCCCTGAGCGGCCGACGGACGAATTCACCTATCCGAGTGGTCGCGGTGGCGGAAAAGCCCGAGGGGACGGGGATGTACCGGGTGACGGGGGAGGCGTGAGGTGGACGGGTCCGGGGGTGCGGCCGGGGACCCGAAAGGGGACGGCCGCACGTATCCTGAAGGGCGTCCGGGAGGCGGGTTCGCAGCCGCCCGGAGCCCCTGCGGAACCCACCGACCACGAAAGCGGCCAGCCATGCGCGTCTACGTCCCCCTGACCCTCCCCGGGCTCGCCGAGGCGTACAAGACGGGTGAGCTGGCCGCGGGACCGTTCGTCGCGTACGCGGTCACGCCCGCGCTGCGCGAGTGGTACGTCTCCGACGACATCGAGGAGCTGGAGTACGCGGCGCTCAGCCGGTCCGCGCTGGCCTCGCTGCGTCTTCTCGCGGCGGACCCGGACGCCCCGCGGCGCCGGGTCGTGGTCGCGGTCGACGTGCCCGACGGCGCGGCCGCGGCCGACCCCGACCGTGGGCTCGACCCGGCGGCGCTCGGCGAGGTGCGGGTGGCCGGAAGCGTGCCGCTGGCCAAGGCGGCGGCGGTGCACGTCGACGCCGGCGACGCGGAGGCCGATGTGGCCGCCGCGGCCGGGGCGCTCCAGGCGGCGGACGGGGGCGACGACGACGCGCAGTTCGTCGTGGACGGCGCCGAGGACCACGAGCTGCTGTGGTACGCCACGCAGGAGATCCCCAACCTGGTGGGGCTCGGCGACTGAGCCGCCGGCCGTGCGCCGGGCCCGCCCCGGTACGCTCGTCCGCCGTTCTCTTGTTTGTCGGTGGCGGGGGGTAGGTTCTTGGACATGGGGAAGTCAGGGGCGCACATCGTCTGGGACTGGAACGGCACGCTGTTCCACGACAACGAGGCGATCATCGGGGCGACGAACGCGGCCTTCGCCGAGCTGGGCCTGGAGCCGATCACGCTGGAGCAGTACCGGGCGCTGTACTGCGTGCCGGTGCCGAAGTTCTACGAGCGGCTGCTGGGGCGGCTGCCGACCGAAGTCGAGTGGCTGATCATGGACGAGGTCTTCCACCGGCACTACACCGAGCACCGGGTCCGCTGCGCGCTGACCGACGGCGCGGTGGAGCTGATCACGGGCTGGGCCTCGGCCGGGCACAGCCAGTCGATCCTCAGCATGTACGGGCACGACGACCTCGTGCCCCTGGTCCGGGGCTTCGGCATCGAGGCCCACTTCCTGCGCGTCGACGGGCGTACGGGGCCGTCCGGCGGCAGCAAGGCCGAGCACATGGTGCGCCACCTCGGCGCCCTGGCGGGGGCGGTGCGTGCCGAGCGCACGGTGGTGATCGGCGACGCGGCCGACGACGCGGTGGCCGCGCGGCACGCGGGGGCCCGGGCGGTGCTGTACACCGGCGGTTCGCACAGCCGGGCCAGCCTGGAGGAGGCGGGGGTGCCGGTGGTGGACACCCTGGCGGAGGCCGTCGCCGAGGCGCAACGACTCGCCGCCTGACCGCACGACCGGCCCGCGCCTGGACCTGCACAGACCCGCGCACCCGGCTCGCGCCTGACCGCGCCACCGCCGCGCCTGGCCGCGCAACAGGCCCGCACGACGCGCCTGGCCGCACGACCGGCCCGCACGACCGGTCCGCACGACACCCCTGGCCGCGCGACCGCCCGCGTATGACCGCGCCTGGCTGCGCAACCGCCCGGCGCGACCGCCCGCGTATGACCGCCCCTGGCCGCGCAACCGTCCGCGCATGACCGCGCCTGGCCGCGCCCCACTGCGCCGGGCCGGGCGCCCCACCGCCCAAGGCCGCGCGCCCCGCCGGGACGCCCCGCCGGGACGCGCCCGGCCCGGATACGACGCCCGCGCTTCCGCCGCCCCTGTGCAGATCGTCAAAGTTCGCCCCCTGTATTTGTACACATACGGCTCATGACGGGTCCCCCGTCGGGAGCGATAGCCTGGTGGCGTGATCAGCGCGATAGCTCGCGGAGGCACCGGCGCCTCCGCCCCGCGCCCGGCGTGCACGGACGACATCCGTGACCGGGCGGCACTCGCTGGTCCGCGCGGGCGGGACGGGTCCTCGACGGCCCCCAGGACGCCGCACGAGGGCCGGATGCCGACGCCGCCGAGAGCAGCGTCACACGCATCGGTCGGGTCGAAAATGGCCGACAACCCCCCGCTCATCTCACCTTGCGGCATAGCGTCGGAACGGACCGGACACCCCGGGCCGCGGCGTCACGCCGAAGGGGAAGAGACCGTACTTCCTTCTACGTCACGCAACGGCGCGCGACAGGAGCCAGAGGACAATGCAGACCAAGCTGGACGAAGCCAAGGCCGAGCTGCTCGAGAGGGCCGCCCGGGTAGCTGAGAACAGTCCGGTCGGGGGGCACCTACCGACCGGTACGACGGGCGGGGGCACCCCGGACCGGGATTCCGTGCTCGCGTTCCTCCAGCGCTACTACCTGCACACCGCCCCGGAGGACCTCGCCGACCGCGACCCGGTCGACGTCTTCGGAGCCGCTTTCTCCCACTACCGCCTCGCCGAGAACCGCCCGCAGGGCACGGCCAACGTCCGGGTGCACACCCCGACCGTCGAGGAGAACGGCTGGACGTGCAGCCACTCCGTGGTCGAGGTCGTCACCGACGACATGCCGTTCCTCGTCGACTCCGTCACCAACGAGCTGACCCGGCAGGGCCGGGGCATCCACGTCGTCGTCCACCCGCAGTTCGTCGTCCGCCGCGACGTCACCGGCAAGCTCCTGGAGGTGCTGCCGAAGCCGCCCGCCGGCGAGTCTCTGCCCCACGACGCGCACATCGAGTCCTGGATCCACGTCGAGATCGACCGCGAGACCGACCGCGCCGACCTCAAGCAGATCACCGCCGACCTGCTGCGTGTCCTGTCCGACGTCCGGGAGGCCGTCGAGGACTGGGAGAAGATGCGCGACGCGTCGATCCGCCTCGCCGAGGCGCTGCCCGGCGAGCCCAGGCCCGCCGACCTGCGCGCGCAGGACGTCGAGGAGGCCCGCGAGCTGCTGCGCTGGCTGTCCAACGACAGCTTCACCTTCCTCGGCTACCGCGAGTACCAGCTGCGCGGGGACGACTGCCTGGCCGCCGTGCCCGGCACCGGGCTCGGCATACTGCGCGCGGACCCGCACCACGCCGGTGACGACGCCCACCCGGTCAGCCCGTCCTTCGAGCGGCTGCCCGCCGACGCCCGCGCCAAGGCCCGCGAGCACAAGCTGCTCGTGCTGACCAAGGCCAACAGCCGCGCCACCGTGCACCGGCCCTCGTACCTGGACTACATCGGCGTCAAGAAGTTCGACGAGCAGGGCGAGGTCATCGGCGAGCGCCGCTTCCTCGGGCTGTTCTCGTCCGCCGCGTACACCGAATCGGTGAGGCGGGTTCCGGTCATCCGGCGCAAGGTCGAGGAGGTCCTGGAGCGCGCCGGCTTCTCGCCCCACAGCCACGACGGGCGCGACCTGCTGCAGATCCTCGAGACCTACCCGCGCGACGAGCTCTTCCAGACCCCGGCCGACGAGCTGCAGGCCATCGTCACCTCCGTGCTGTACCTGCAGGAGCGCCGGCGGCTGCGCCTGTACCTGCGCCAGGACGAGTACGGCCGCTACTACTCGGCGCTGGTCTACCTCCCGCGCGACCGCTACACCACCGGTGTCCGGCTGCGGATCATCGACATCCTCAAGGAGGAACTCGGCGGCATCAGCGTCGACTTCACGGCCTGGAACACCGAGTCGATCCTGTCCCGGCTGCACTTCGTGGTCCGGGTCCCGCAGGGCACCGAGCTGCCGCAGCTGTCCGACACCGACAAGGAGCGCATCGAGGCCCGTCTGGTGGAGGCCGCCCGCTCCTGGGCCGACGCCTTCTCCGAGGCCCTGACCGCCGAGCTCGGCGAGGAGCACGCGGCCGAACTGCTGCGCCGCTACCACAACGCCTTCCCCGAGGGCTACAAGGCCGACCACTCCCCGCGCGCCGCGGTGGCCGACCTGGTGCACCTGGAGCGGCTGAACGCCGACCGGACGTTCGCCCTGAGCCTGTACGAGCCGGTGGGCGCCGCGCCCGAGGAGCGCCGCTTCAAGATCTTCCAGAAGGGCGGCTCGGTCTCCCTGTCCGCCGTCCTGCCGGTGCTCAGCCGGCTCGGCGTCGAGGTCACCGACGAGCGGCCGTACGAACTGCGCTGCGCCGACCGAACGACCGCGTGGATCTACGACTTCGGCCTGCGGATGCCAACCTCGGGCACCGGCGACTACCTCGGCGACGACGCCCGCGAGCGGTTCCAGGACGCCTTCGCGGCCGCCTGGACCGGCCGGGCGGAGAACGACGGGTTCAACGCCCTGGTGCTGAGCGCCGGGCTGACCTGGCGGCAGGCGACGGTGCTGCGCGCGTACGCCAAGTACCTGCGCCAGGCGGGCTCCACCTTCAGCCAGGACTACATGGAGGACACCCTCCGCGACAACGTCCACACCACCCGCCTCCTGGTCTCCCTGTTCGAGGCGCGGATGGCGCCGGAGCGGCAGCGCGCCGGGCACGAGCTGGTGGACGCGCTGCTGGAGGAGGTCGACGCGGCGCTCGACCAGGTGGCCTCGCTCGACGAGGACCGGATCCTGCGGTCCTTCCTCACCGTCATCAAGGCGACCCTGCGCACCAACTTCTTCCAGGCGGCGGCGGACGGCGGCCCGCACGCGTACGTCTCCATGAAGTTCGACCCGCAGGCCATCCCGGACCTGCCGGCCCCGCGTCCGGCGTACGAGATCTGGGTGTACTCGCCGCGGGTCGAGGGCGTGCACCTGCGCTTCGGCAAGGTCGCCCGAGGCGGCCTGCGCTGGTCCGACCGGCGTGAGGACTTCCGCACCGAGATCCTCGGCCTGGTCAAGGCGCAGATGGTGAAGAACACCGTCATCGTGCCGGTCGGCGCCAAGGGCGGCTTCGTCGCCAAGCAGCTCCCGGACCCGAGCGTGGACCGGGACGCCTGGATGGCGGAGGGCGTCGCCAGCTACAAGACCTTCATCTCCGCGCTGCTCGACATCACCGACAACATGGTCGCCGGGGAGGTCGTCCCGCCCAGGAACGTGGTCCGGCACGACGGCGACGACACCTACCTGGTGGTGGCGGCCGACAAGGGCACGGCGACGTTCTCGGACATCGCCAACGAGGTCGCCGAGTCGTACGGCTTCTGGCTCGGCGACGCCTTCGCCTCCGGCGGCTCCGCGGGCTACGACCACAAGGGCATGGGGATCACCGCCCGCGGCGCCTGGGAGTCCGTGAAGCGGCACTTCCGGGAGCTGGGCGTGGACACCCAGACGGAGGACTTCACGGTCGTCGGCATCGGCGACATGTCCGGTGACGTGTTCGGCAACGGCATGCTGCTGTCGGAGCACATCCGCCTGGTGGCGGCCTTCGACCACCGGCACATCTTCATCGACCCGAACCCGGACGCGGCCACCTCCTACGCCGAGCGCCGCCGCCTGTTCGAGCTGCCCCGCTCCAGCTGGGCCGACTACGACACGGGGCTGCTGTCGGCGGGCGGCGGGGTGTTCCCGCGGAGCGCCAAGGCCATCCCGGTCAACGGGCACATCCGCGAGGCCCTCGGCATCGAGCCGGGCGTCACCAAGCTGACCCCGGCCGACCTGATGCGGGCGATCCTCAAGGCGCCGGTGGACCTGCTGTGGAACGGCGGCATCGGCACCTACGTCAAGGCCAGCACCGAGTCCCACGCGGACGTCGGCGACAAGGCCAACGACGCCATCCGCGTCGACGGAGCCGACCTGCGCGTCCGGGTCGTGGGCGAGGGCGGCAACCTCGGCCTGACCCAGCTCGGGCGGATCGAGTTCGCGCGCCACAACGGCAAGATCAACACGGACGCGATCGACAACAGCGCGGGCGTGGACACCTCCGACCACGAGGTGAACATCAAGATCCTGCTCAACGGCCTGGTCGCGGACGGCGACATGACCGTCAAGCAGCGCAACAGGCTGCTCGCGGAGATGACCGACGAGGTCGGCGCGCTGGTGCTGCGCAACAACTACGCGCAGAACACGGCGATCGCCAACGCGCTCGCCCAGTCCAAGGACATGCTCCACGCCCAGCAGCGCTTCATGAAGCACCTGGTGCGCGAGGGCCACCTGGACCGGGCGCTGGAGTTCCTGCCCACCGACCGCCAGGTCCGCGAGCGGCTGAACTTCGGCCAGGGCCTGAGCAGTCCGGAGACGGCCGTCCTGCTGGCCTACACGAAGATCACGGTGGCCGAGGAGCTGCTGCACACCTCGCTGCCGGACGACCCGTACCTGCGCGGACTGCTGCACGCCTACTTCCCGACGGCGCTGCGCGAGCGGTTCCCGGAGGGCGTCGACGGCCATCCGCTGCGCCGTGAGATCACCACGACCGTGCTGGTCAACGACACGGTCAACACCGGCGGCACGACCTATCTGCACCGGCTGCGCGAGGAGACCGGCGCCTCGCTCGAGGAGATCGTCCGGGCGCAGACCGTGGCCCGCGCGATCTTCCGCTCCGGCCCGGTGTGGGACGCGGTCGAGGCCCTCGACAACAAGGTCGAGGCCGATGTGCAGACCCGGATCCGGCTGCACTCCCGCCGCCTGGTGGAGCGCGGCACGCGCTGGCTGCTCAACAACCGGCCGCAGCCGCTGGAGCTCACCGACACCGTCGCGTTCTTCGCCGACCGCGTCGAGCAGGTCTGGTCCGAGCTGCCCAAGCTGCTGCGCGGCGCGGACCTGGAGTGGTACGAGCAGGTCTACGACGAGCTGACCGCGGCCGGGGTCCCGGACGAGGTGGCCACGCGGGTGGCCGGCTTCTCCTCCGCCTTCCCGGCGCTGGACATCGTCTCGGTGGCCGACCGGATGGGCAAGGACCCGATGGACGTCGCCGAGGTGTACTACGACCTCGCCGACCGCCTCAGCATCACCCAGCTGATGGACCGCATCATCGAGCTGCCGCGCGCCGACCGCTGGCAGTCCATGGCCCGCGCGGCGATCCGTGAGGACCTGTACGCGGCGCACGCGGCGCTGACCTCGGACGTCCTGGCGGCCGGCAACGGCAGCTGCACGCCGGAGCAGCGCTTCAAGGTGTGGGAGCAGAAGAACGCGGCGCTGCTGTCCCGGGCGCGCACCACCCTGGAGGAGATCCGCGGCTCGGACGAGTTCGACCTCGCCAACCTGTCCGTGGCGATGCGGACGATGCGTACGCTGCTGCGCACCCACTCGTAACCGCACCGCGTTCCGCGTCATCGAGGGCGCCCCGGGCCGCACCGGCCCGGGGCGCCCTCATGTCGTCCTCACGCCGTCCCCTGGCCGACCTCACACCGTTCTCATGCCGTCCTCCGGACGGGCCCCGCACGGCGCCACACGGCACATTTACCTTTTCCTGCTAATCGGGATGATTCGGATAAAGTCGCCGGGTGTCTGTGAATCTCACCGAGAGCCGTCCGGCCACGACCGCACCCGTGCGGATCACCGCGATCCCCCGGGCTCCGGCGCGGCCGGTCGCGCGAGTCGTCCTCGAAGTCGTGAAGTTCGTCGTCGTCGGCGGCAGTGGTGTTCTCGTCAACTTCCTGGTCTTCAACCTGCTGCTGCACGGCCTGGGCCGGCCCGCGATGGCCGCGACGGTGCTCGCCAGCTGTGTCGCCATGGGCACCAACTACCTGGGCTTCCGGTATTTCGCCTACCGAGACCGGTCCTCGCGCACCCCCCGGCAGATCGCGCTCTTCTTCCTCTTCAGCGGACTCGGCGTCGTCATGGAGAGCGGCCTCTTCTACGCCGGGTACCACGGACTCGGCCTGGACGGCCCCTGGGTGTCGAACGCCGTGAAGGCGCTGTCCATCGTGCTCGCCTCCGCGTTCCGCTTCCTCGTCTACCGCACCTGGGTGTTCCCGCACGATGCGCGCCGCGCCGCCTGAGGCGCCCGCCGCCGGCCGGGCCGCCTCCCGGCCGGCGAGCCTCGCCGGCGGAGCCCGCGTGCCCCTGACGGCCGTCGTGCTCGTCGCCGTCCTGCTGCTCGTGGTGGTCGTGCGGCTGCCCTGGGCCGGCGACCTCGGCATGCACGCGGCGACCATCGCGCGCCTGCGCCACAACCTTCTGCACCCCGGCAACCCGCTCGTCGCCGCCGACACCCCGAGCCCGTACTACTCGCCGTGGATACTGCTGCTCGGCTGCGTCGCCGAGGTGACCGGCTGGTCGGTCTTCGACGTGTTGCGGCTCGCCGCCCTGGCCGGACTCGGGCTGCTGGCGACCGGGGTGTGGGGCTACGTCCGTACGCTGAGCGCCCACCGGGCCGCGCCCGCGCTGGCGGCCCTGAGCCTGGTCCTGCTGTGGGGCACGGACCTCATCAACTGGAGCGGCTTCCTCGCCCTCAACTCCCTGGCGCTGACGGTGTCCTATCCGAGCGTGTTCGCCCTCGGCCTCGCCTTCCACTTCTGGGCCTGGCTGACCCGGGCGCTGCGCGGGCCGACCGGGTGGGGGAGCTGGTTCGGGATCGGCGCGCTGTGGGCGCTGATCCTGCTCTGCCACCAGTTCACCGGGGTCGTCGCCACGCTGGGCGGGACCGCCGCGGTGCTCGCGGCCCGGCCCGCGCGGACGCTGTGGCCGCGGCTCGGCGCCGGGGCGGCGCTCGGCCTGCTGGCGCTTTGGCTGTGGCCGTACTACGACTTCTTCGCCCTGTTCTCGGCCGGCGGCGACCTGGAGGAGGTGCACCGGGCGCTCTACGAGCACTTCCTCGCCCGGTACTGGCTGGCGCTGCTCGGGGTGGCCGCCCTGGCCCTGCGGGCGCGCCGGACGCGGCACGACCCGCTGGTGCTCTTCTTCCTGCTCGGCGCCCTGGTGTGCGCGGCGGGCTGGGCGAGCGGCCACTACTCCTGGGGGCGCGCCCTGCCGGCCGCGCTGATCCCCGCCCAGCTCGCCGCCGCGCTGGAGGTCGCCGAGGGCGGGCGGCGGGCCGTGCGGATCCGGTGGGCCGCGGCGCTCGCCGCCGCGCTCGCGGTGGGGGCGTGGACCCAGGCCGGCGTGCTCGGCTACGTCGCGGGGCGCGCGTCACTGCCGAAGGAGCTGGCGGAGCGGTACACCACGCCGTGGACCGGATACCAGTGGATCACGCCGTACGTGCGGTACGGGCAGGTCGTCATGGCCCGTTCCTGGCCCAGCCGCGTGATCCCGGCCTACGGCGCCTACACGGTCGCCCCCGGCTATCCGGACTTCTTCCTGCCGGACGAGGCCCGGCGGCAGGCGGCCGTGGAGCGCTACTTCGCGCGGGCGACACCGAGCGGTGTGCGCCGGGACATCCTGCGCAGGTACGGGGTGCGCTGGGTCCTGGACCGCGGCCGGACCGCCGGGGAGGGCGGACTGCGCGCGGTGGCGTACGGGCCGGGCGGCGAGGTGCTGTACGCCGTGGTGCGCTGACCGGCCCGTACCGGAACCGGTGACTAGCCCTTCTTCGCCTTGTCGCCGCCGCCGGTGAAGGCCTCGTAGGCCTCGAGGACCTCCTCGGTCGGCCCGTCCATGCGCAGCTCGCCGCGCTCCAGCCACAGCACCCGCTCGCAGGTGTCGCGGATCGACTTGTTGTTGTGGCTGACCAGGAACACCGTGCCCGCGTGCCCGCGCAGCTCGCGGATCCGCTCCTCGGAACGCCGCTGGAAGCTGCGGTCGCCGGTGGCCAGCGCCTCGTCGATGAGCAGCACGTCGTGGTCCTTGGCGGCGGCGATGGAGAAGCGCAGCCGGGCCCCCATGCCGGAGGAGTACGTCCGCATCGGCAGGGTGATGAAGTCGCCCTTCTCGTTGATGCCGGAGAAGTCGACGATGTCCTGGTAGCGCTCCCTGATCTGCTCGCGGGACATGCCCATGGCCAGGCCGCCCAGATGGACGTTGCGCTCGCCGGTCAGGTCGTTCATCAGGGCCGCGTTCACGCCGAGGAGGGAGGGCTGGCCGTCCGTGTAGATGGCGCCGTTCTCCACCGGGAGCAGGCCGGCGACGGCCTTCAGCAGGGTGGACTTGCCGGAGCCGTTGGTGCCGATCAGCCCGATCGCCTCGCCCTTGTAGGCGACGAACGAGACCTTCTTCACCGCGTGCACCCGGCGCACGCCGGCCGCCTTCTCCGCCTGCTTGGGGCGCAGGATGCGGTTGAGCGCGGCGGTCGCGGAACCGCGGCCGGCGCCGGTGCCGTGCACCCGGTAGACGATGTCGACCTGGTCGGCGACGACGGTGGGGATGCGGTCGCCGGCGGCCTCGGGGGCGGCGGCGCCGATGCGTTCGATGGTCTGCTCAGCCACGGCCGTACGTCTCCTCAGCCTTCCAGAAGTAGATGAACCCGCCGACGCCGGCCAGCAGCGCCCAGCCCGTCGCGTACGCCCACACGTGGTGCGGGAGCTGGTGGGCCTTGAAGCTGTCGATCAGCGCGAACCGCATCAGGTCGATGTAGACGGCGGCCGGGTTCGACTCCAGCAGCACCTTCGCGGAGTTCGGCATGCCGCTGTGCTTCAGCGTGTTGTCGATGCTGAACATCACGCCGGAGACGTACATCCAGGTGCGCAGGATGAACGGCATCAGCTGCGCGATGTCCGGCGTCTTGGCGCCCATCCGGGCCATGATCATCGAGACGCCCGAGTTGAAGACGAACTGCAGGAACAGCACGGGCGCGATCAGCAGCCAGGAGACGCTCACCGGGATGCCGAAGCAGAGCAGGATGACCACCAGGGCGGCCATGGAGAACAGCAGCTGCTGGAGCTGCTGGAGCGCGAACGAGATCGGGAGCGCGGCCCGGGGGAAGTGCAGGGCGCGCACCAGGCCCAGGTTCCCGGAGATCGCCCGGGTTCCCGCCATGATCGAGTTCTGGGTGAACGTCCAGATGAAAACGCCCGTCACCAGGAACGGGATGTAGTCCGAGACGCCCCGGCTGGTGCCCAGGAGCACGCCGAAGATGAAGTAGTAGACCGCCGCGTTCAGCAGGGGGGTCGCCACCTGCCAGATCTGGCCGAGCTTCGCCTGGCTGTACTGGGCGGTGAGCTTGGCGGTGGCGAAGGCGGTGATGAAGTGCCGCCGCGCCCACAGCTGGCGGACGTACTGGCGCAGGGAGGGGCGGGCGCCGCTGACGGACAGGCCGTGGCGTGCGGCGAGCGCCGCGAGGTCGCCCTCGGCCGGGGCCGGGGCGGGCGGTGTGTGGAGGACCTGGCTCACATCCGTTGCTTTCGCTCGGGGGGTGGGGGTGCGGGCGCGTCCGGTTCCGTGGCGTCGCCCGTTTCCTTACGGTTCTCTTCACGTATTCTTACGTCGGGACGGGACCGTATCGTCGCAACGTGAGCGTAGGACGGATCGACGTCGGAACGCAACTGTTTCGTCGTAACGCCCTATGCTGGAGTGCATGACGACGAACGCCGATCAGCCCCGGACGCCCGCGCGCCGCCGGACCCCCGCGGGGGCGGCCGTGCTCCGCGAGGACGTGACCGAGGCCATCCGGGCCGCCGTCTTCGAGGAGCTCGCGGCCGTCGGCTACGCGCGCATGTCCATCGAGGGGATCGCGCGGCGCGCGGGCGTGGGCAAGACCGCGGTGTACCGGCGGTGGCGTTCCAAGCTGCACCTGGTGCTCGACATCGTCTCGGCGCTCGCGGTGCAGGGCCTGCCCGCACCGGACACCGGCTCCCTGGAGACCGACCTGCGGCTGCTGTACGAGGTCACGTCCCGGGCCCTGCGCCACCCCGTGGCCTCGCAGATCATCCCCGACCTCCAGGCGGAGGCGGCGCGCAACCCCGACATCGCGGAGGCCATGCAGAAGGCCCTGCGGGACGGGCAGGAGAGTGTGGCCAGCAGCATCCTCGCGGCGGCCGAGCGACGCGGCGAGATCCGTCCCGGCCCGGACCAGGACCTGGCCCTCGACCTGATCTCGGGCCCCCTCTACTGGCGCGCGGTCGTCATCCGCAGCCCGAAGCTCCCCAAGGGCTACCTGGACGCCCTGGCCCGCGGCACGGCGGAGGCCATAAAGGCACTCTGACGCCGTGCCGGGCCCGGACAGGCCCTAAGGTCCCGTCGTCGAACTCCCGCCTGCCGTGCGACGGACGACGGGAGTTCGACGGCAGGACCTGGGAGTCGTCACCGGCGGGCTGCCTCCGGGTGGTGGTGGGTCCAGCCGTCCCAGGCCGAGGTGATCATGTCCTGGACGTCACGCTTGGCGTGCCAGCCGAGTTCGGTGGCGATACGGTCGGCGGAGGCGACGACACGGGCCGGGTCGCCGGGGCGGCGCGGGGTGACCGTCGGGGGGCGGTCGTAGCCGGTGACCGCGTTGATCGTGTCGATCATCTCGCGGACCGAGACCCCCTCGCCGCGGCCGATGTTCAGGGTCAGGTCGAGGCCGGGGTTGGCCTGGAGCGCGCGGGCCGTGGCCACATGGGCCTCGGCCAGGTCCACCACGTGGATGTAGTCCCGGATGCAGGTGCCGTCGGGCGTGGGGTAGTCGTCGCCGAAGATGCGCGGGGCGGCGTCCTCGGTCAGCTTCTCGAAGACCATCGGGACCAGGTTGAAGACGCCGGCGTCCGCCAGTTCGGGGCTCGCCGCGCCCGCCACGTTGAAGTAGCGCAGCGACGCCGTGGACATGCCGGTCGCGCGGCCCGTCGCCCGGACCAGCCACTCGCCCGCGAGCTTGGTCTCGCCGTACGGGGACATGGGCGCGCACGGAGTCTCCTCCGTGACCAGGTCCACGTCCGGCATCCCGTACACGGCCGCCGAGGAGGAGAACACGAACGACGGGACATCGGCCGCCGTCACCGCCTCCAGCAGGACGCGCAGCCCCTCGACGTTCTCCCGGTAGTAGTGCAGCGGCCGGTCCACCGACTCGCCCACCTGCTTCTTCGCGGCGAGGTGGACCACGCCGGTGACCTCGTGCTCGGCGAGGGCGCGCGCCACCCGGTCCCCGTCCAGGGTGGAGCCCACCACCAGTGGGACCCCGTCCGGGACGCGTTCGGCGATGCCGGTGGACAGGTCGTCGTACACCACCGCCCGCTCGCCCGCTTCCGTCATCGCGCGGACGACGTGCGCTCCGATGTAGCCGGCGCCGCCGGTGATCAGCCAGGTCATGTGCGGCCGTCTCCTCCTCGGTTGACCCGCGGGGGATCCGTTCGGGAGATCCGCGGGGTCGGTTTCTCGGTCAGCTGGTCGGGTCGCTCCCCGTGGCCCGGGCTCAGCGCATCAGGCGCCGCAGCCGGTTGCGGAGCACGTCGGCGACCCCGCGCACCCCGGCCGCCACGCGTACGGAGAGCGAGCCGGAGTGGGTGGCGTAGGGCTGGACCAGCAGAACGCCGTACCGCAGGCTCGCCACGGCGCTGCGCCGCAGCCGGCCGTCGCCCGTGCGCGCGTGCGCCGTCGTCTCGCGGGCCGTGCCGTCGGCGAGGCGGACGTGCAGCCGCAGGTCCCAGGTGCCGGCGCCCAGCGCGGCCAGGTCCACGGGCGTCTCGGCGGACCAGGTGCCGTCCGCGCCGGGCGTCAGGGGGAGCGTGGCGCGCTGCGCCGTACTCCCCTCCTCGCGGTGCCGCCACTCCACCTCCAGCGCCTCGGGACCGGCCTCGGCCAGCCGCCCGTACATCTCGTGCAGGCGCAGCCGCAGCCGGGTGTCCCCGGTCCGCGGGCGCAGCTCCCCGTCCACGGCGAGCGGCAGCAACTCCACCGCGCGGGTCAGATACGGCTCCAGGGTGAGCTGCGGCAGGTCCCGCGACCAGATCGGCGTGCCGTCCTCGGCGCGCACGTAGGGCGGGCAGAGGCGGGCCGGGCGGGCGGCCAGCTCCCGCAGGCGGGGCAGGTCGCGCGGTTCGGGGGAGGCCAGCACGACACGGGCCAGCAGACGGCCGGGGGCAGCGGGGTTGAGCGCCCAATCAGCGGCGTCGTACTCCGTGAGGTACTCCCGGGTGAGGGTCCACCAGGCGCTCCGGTACTCGGCGTCGCGCAGGCCCAACTCCCGTGCGTACATGCGCAGCTCGTGGTCGAGGAACTTGGCCCGGGCGGCCCGCGCCAGCTCCTTCTGCCCGGCGTTCAGCAGGATTTCGTACGCCGTCCGGGACGCCTCGATGCGCGCCCGCCAGTTGTCGATGCCCGCCCGGTCCAGGGAGATGGACAACTGCTCGGCGGACCGGCGCACATGCCACACGTACACCTGCTCGGGGACGAGGGCCAGGCGCGGGCCGGCGGCCAGCACGCGCGCGGTGAAGACGAAGTCCTCGTAGGGGAAGCGGCCTTCGGGGAAGCGGATGTCGTGCTCGCGCAGGAAGTCGCTGCGGTACAGCTTGTTGACGCACAGGGTGTCGTGCACCAGGCGCGGCAGTTCCGCGGGGCGGGCGAGCACGGTGTTCTCGGCGTACAGGCGGTCCTGCCAGGGCACCTCGCGCCCGGAGGGCAGTTCGCGGCGCACGCACAGGCCGCCGGCCACCTCCGCGCGCTCCTTCACGGCCGCCGCGAGCAGCGCGTCGACCGCGCCGGGTGGCAGTACGTCGTCGCTGTCGAGGAACATCACGTACGGCGACGTCACCGCGTCGATGCCGGTGTTGCGGGGGCTGCCGCAGCCGCCGCTGTTGCTCTCGCGCCGGATCACCCGCACCTTCGGCTCCGTCCCGGCGAGGCGGGTGAGCAGCTCGAAGGTGCCGTCCGACGAGCAGTCGTCCACGGCGACGACCTCGCGGACCGCTGGGCCCTGCGCGAGCGCCGAACGCACAGCGTCGGCGATGTGGGCGACGTCGTCATATCCGATGACGACGACGCTGACGTGTGGTGCCTGCTGGGGGTGCGGGTGCATGGAGTCCACGGGCCGGAAGGGTAGGTGTGGTAGGTAATTTCCCGTTAAGAGGGGCTTAGGGCCCCGTGCGGAAGACGGTTGGATCCCCTCGCGGGTTCCCCCGGCAGCGGCACCAGTTTCGTCGATCGCCACAACCGGACGAAAGAGGTTACCGCGGCGGCGGCCAGCAGTCCGTTGCGCGTCAGCATCAGCGCGCAGCCGGTCCAAGTGCAGCTTGCCACTTCGTGGTAGAGGGCCGGGTAGGCGACGACGCTGACCGCGCTCGCCACCGCGACCAGCGCCGCCACGGGGCGCTGCGTGGTCGCCCGTGAGGTCAGGCAGACCGCGGCCAGGCCCAGCAGCCAGACCATGTACTGCGGGCTGATCACCCGGCTGGTGACGGTGAACAGCAGCACCGCGCTCAGCGCGGCGTCGTAGGGCGTCGCGGGCGTCCGGCGCCGGGCCCGCAGCCGCCACAGCACCAGCAGCGCGAGGGCCGCCGCAGTCAGGGCGAGTGAGAGATGTCCCACGGCCGCGACGTGCGGTCCGGTGAACTCCAGGGCCCCGTACCGGTACCGGACCCGGCCCGGCCAGCCCGCGTGCGTGGCGAGGGCCAGCGCCGTGCCGCCGAGCGACTCGATCTGCACGCCCCGCCCGCCCTGCTGGCGCGCGAAGGCGAGCGGGTTGCGGAACAGGGCGGCGAACGCCGCGAAGGAGACGGACCCGGTGACGGCCGCCCACAGCCACGCCGACCGGGTGACGCGGCCCGGCGGCACCCCCAGCAGCACCAGGGCCGGCCACACCTTCACCAGCGCGCCCAGCGCGGCCAGCGCGGCGCCCGCCCGCGGGAAGCGTGTCAGGGTCAGCAGGGACAGCACGGCCAGGGCGGTGACCTGCACGTCGTACCGGGCCAGCGGGACGTGCAGCAGGAGCGGCAGCCCCAGCGTCCAGTAGCCGGCCCCGCGCAGGCTGCGGCCGGGGCGCGTGCCCGCGCGGGCCAGTGCCACCGCGACCACCGCGTCGGTGACGAGGGTGAGCGCGACGAACGCCTGGAAGTACGTCAGGCCCGGCAGCAGCGCGGGCGACAGCAGCACCGCCCCGGCGCCGGGCGGGTACTGCCACAGCGTGTCGTGCGCCGGGAAGGCGCCGTGCGACAGCACGACGTACCAGTGCTGGTACAGCTTCCACACCTCGCGGGCCACCGCGCCCCGGCCCAGCAGGGGCAGGGTGTCGTGGGCGAGCAGGGCCAGCATGGCGGTGCGGGTGACGAGCCAGACGGCCGCCAGGGCGAGGAGGCGGTGTCTCGTCGGCACGCGGGTGCGGGCGGGCGTCACGCTCTGGAAGGGACTCATCACCGCGGATGATAATCGGCATGAATGACGCAATCCGGTTCATACGCGGTCGACGTCGGGGGCTCACGGCCGGCCCGTGGTCTCCTCCGGTGCCGCCGCGTCCAGTGCCGCCGCGTCGAGTGCCGAGGTGAGCCGGTCGAGGCGGGTGCGCAGGTCGCGGATCTCGTCGAGGGTGAAGCCGGTCGCCGAGACGATCCGGCGCGGCACCTCGCTCGCGCGCTCGCGCAGGGCGGCGCCTTCCGCCGTCAGGCGCACCTGGACCGACCGCTCGTCCCGCGCGCTGCGCTCGCGCCGCACCAGTCCGGCCGCCTCCAGCCGCTTGAGCAGCGGGGACAGGGTGCCGGAGTCCAGGCGCAGGTGCTCGCCCAGCCTCTTCACGGGCGTCTCGCCGTGCTCCCACAGCACCAGCATCACCAGGTACTGCGGATAGGTGAGGCCCAGCTCCTTGAGGAGGACGCGGTAGACGCCGTTGAAGGCGCGTGAGGCGGCGTGCAGGGAGAAGCAGATCTGGCCGTCCAGGCGCAGCCAGTCCTCCTCGGGCGCGGGCCGCGGGACCTCGGTGTTCATGGCTCCAGGGTAGCCCGGGCGAGCAATTTGGTTGTGCACAACTTAATTGTGTGCTCTACTCGTGGTCGTGGGCGGCCCGGCCGTGAGGCCGCAGACCGGCCGCCCGGACACGCACCCGACGCATCGAGAGGGATGGTTTTCCCATGGACGCGCTCTACACCGCCGTCGCCACCGCCACCCACGGCCGCGAGGGCCGCGCCTTCACCTCCGACGGCAAGCTGGACGTGCAGCTGGCCCCTCCGGTGGAGCTCGGCGGCAACGGGCAGGGCACCAACCCCGAGCAGCTCTTCGCCGCCGGGTACGCCGCATGCTTCGCCAGCGCCCTCGGCCTGGTCGGTCGGCAGGCGAAGGTGGACGTGAGCGACGCCGCCGTCACCGGCGAGGTCGGCATCGGCAAGCAGGGCGAGGGCTTCGGGCTCGCCGTCACCCTCCGCATCGAGCTGCCCGGTTCCGTGGACGAGGCCACCGGCCGCAAGCTGGTCGAGCAGGCCCACCAGGTCTGCCCCTACTCCAACGCCACCCGCGGCAACATCCCGGTCGAGCTCGTCGTCGAGTGACCCCACGGCCCGGCGGCGTCGCGGCCCACGGCCCGACGCCGCCGGGCCGCACCCGCTCCCGGTGTCACCTCATCGAGGGTCGTCGCACCGCTGCCGATTCACCTCATCGTGTGATCGGGCCCTCGTCCGGCTTCGTCAGGCTCTCGTCCTCGGTCCGGCGCGGTGCCGGGATGCCGTCGGCGGGGCGGCGGGCCGGGGCGCCGGTGAACACAGGCCGCCGTGCGCGTAGTGGGCGCGGGCCGGCACCACGAAGCGCGGGCCCAGCCGCCACAGGAAGCGCTCCAGGTCGAGGGCGGGCCGCCGGGTGCGCCGGTAGTAGCGGTGGGTGGCCGCGTACAGCAGCGCGACCGTGCCCTCCGGGATGCCGAGCGACGCGCGCAGCCGGAGCACGTCCGCCGCCGTCGCCGTCTGGAGGCGGAAGGCACAGCTGGACGCGGTAGTGCAGCTGGAGGAGGGCGGCCCGCAGCGCGCGCAGCGACTTGGCGGTGACCTTCGCCGCCCTGCGGCGGAGTGCCATCGCCCGCTGCAGGGCGCGGAACGTGCGGTGCGGGCCCAGCCGGACCAGCGCGTGGCGCAGCCGCGAACGCGGCGGCACGGGGAAGCCGGTGGTGCGATAGCGGCGGTAGTACGTACGGGCCCGGCGCAGGAACTCGGCGCGGCAGCCGCGGGGCCGCCGGCCGGGCCGGGTGAACACGGTCGTGAAGTGGTCGACCATGCGGCGGAACAGCACCGGCCGCCACCGCGCCAGGTCGGCGCGCCGGTCGAGATGGGCGAAGACCCGGTCGTACTGCTCGAAGACGTCGAAGTGCCGGCGGCTGGTGCTGCCGAGGATGCTGCCCTGCCGACGCTGCCGGTAGTGCACGCACACGCGGTCCACGGTGGCGATCGTCTCCGCCGCCATCAGGACCGGGTACGTCCACGGCGCGTCCTCGTAGCAGCCGCTGGGGAAGGCGAAGCCCGCGCGCGCCACGAACTCCCGCCGGCAGGCCTTGTTCCAGGCGACCATGAGCACCCTGAGCAGGTCGGGGCGGTCCGCCAGGCGGAACGGGGCCGGGCCGTCCTCGGACAGCGGTGCGGTGACCGAGGCGCGGACGGGCAGGCCCGTCCAGTCCGTGTGCGCGTAGTCGTAGACCACGACGTCCGGCTCGCCGGTCTCCTTGACGCGGTCGGCGATCGCCCGCAGCGCGTCGGGCGTGAGGGTGTCGTCGCCGTCCAGGAAGACCAGGTAGTCGCCCCGGGCCGCGGCCATCCCCGCGTCGCGGGCACGGCCCAGGCCCTGGTTCTCGGGCAGGTGGACGGGCCGGACGCGCGGGTCGCGGGCCGCGAACTCCTCGATGATCGCGCCGCAGGCGTCGGGCGAGCAGTCGTCGACGGCGATCAGTTCCAGGTCCATGAACGACTGGGACAGCACCGACTCCAGGCACGCGTGCAGGTACGCCTGAACCTGATACACGGGAACGATGACACTGAACCTGGGCAAGGGGACATCCAAGGGGCGGCGCGCTGACGTCTTGCCGGAAACGGCCGATGGAGTGAATTGGTTACGGTTCCTCGGGCATGTGGGGGGGCGTCCGGGTGAACGGCGAAGGGCGAGCCGGTGCCGGCCCGCCCCCGTGTTCCGCCTGCTCGACCGCGTCCCGCCTACCTGCCTGCCGGCCCGGTCACTTGCCCGCTGTCCCGCTCACTTGACCGCGCCCGCCATCACGCCGGACACGAACTGCCGCTGGAACGCGAAGAACACGGCCAGCGGGATCACCATCGAGATGAAGGCGCCCGGCGCCAGCACATCGATGTTGTTGCCGAACTGGCGTACCTGCGTCTGCAGGGCGACCGTGATCGGCTGTGTGCCGGACTTGGTGAACACCAGCGCCACCAGCATGTCGTTCCACACCCACAGGAACTGGAAGATGGCGAGGCTCGCGATCGCGGGGCCGCCGAGCGGCAGCACCACCCGGGCGAACAGGCGCAGTTCGCCGGCCCCGTCGAGCCGGGCCGCCTCCAGCAGCTCCCGGGGGATCTCCGCGAAGAAGTTCCGCAGCAGGAACACCGCGAAGGGCAGGCCGAAGCCGGTGTGGAAGAGGACCACTCCGAAGATCGTGCCGAACAGCCCAAGTTTTCCGAACAGTTCGGCGATCGGGATGAGCGCCACCTGCACCGGCACCACCAGCAGACCGACCACGGCGAGGAACCACCAGTCGCGGCCCGGGAACTCCATCCACGCGAACGCGTAGCCCGCGAGCGCGCCGACCACGACCACCAGGACCGTCGCCGGGACCGTGATCAGCACGGTGTTCACCAGGGAGCCGGTGATGTCGCCGTTCTCCAGCAGCTTCTGGTAGCTGTCGAAGGTGAGTTGGGAGGGCTTGGTGAAGACGGTCCACCAGCCGCTGCCGCTCATGTCCTCCGGCGAGCGCAGCGACGACAGCAGCAGCCCGATCGTCGGCACCAGCCAGAACAGGCCCACCACGATCAGGAACGCCCGGACCGCGCCGCCGCTGACGGCGTCCGCCAGCCGCGACCCCAGCGACTCCTTCGCCCGCACCCCCGCCGGCGCGGCGGCCGCCGCGGAGCGGCCCTCGGCCTCGGCCGTCATCGCCGCACCTCCCGCCTCAACCTGCGCATGTTGAACAGCATCACCGGGATCACCAGCAGCAGCAGGAACACCGCGATGGCGCTGGCGATGCCCGGCCGGCCCTCCGAGAAGCCCTTGCGGTACAGCTCCAGCGCCAGCACGTTGGCGTCGTCCTGGGAGGAGCCCGGGGCGATGATGAAGACCAGGTCGAAGACCTTCAGCACGTTGATCATCAGCGTGACGGCGACGACCGCGAGCACCGGCGCCAGCAGCGGCACCGTGACCCTGCGGAACACCTGCCACTCGTTGGCGCCGTCCACGCGGGCCGCCTCCAGCAGTTCCCGGGGCACGCCCGCGAGCCCGGCGGCGATCAGCACCATCGCGAAACCGGCCCACATCCACACGTACGACCCGATGATGGCCGGCGTGACCAGCGACGGGCCCAGCCAGTCCACCCCGTTGTACGGCTCCCTGAAGTTGGCCGCCGGGAGCCGCAGCCGGGCCCCGTCGGCCTTCGCGGGCAGGGTGAACGTGCCGTCGGCGGCGGCCTTCGCCGACGCCACCACCGTGCCGTCCCTGACCGCCTCGATCCGCATCCCGGCGTAGCCCAGCTCGGACGGGTCGACCGCGCCGAGCGTCCCGACCCCCTTGCCGCGCGTGAAGTCCTGCCAGGTGGTGCCGGTGATCTTCCCCGGTTCGGGGCGGGCCCGCGCGGCCTTCCGGGCGCTGTCGGGCATCTGGTCCGGCGCGACGCCGACGAGCGGCAGGGCGACCGACTGGCCCGTGTGCACCGGGCCGGTGGTGACGAAGCCGCCCCCCTCGGGCGTGAGCGGGGACTTCCGGCCGGGGTGGGCCTTCGGGAACGCCGAGGACTGGGCGAAGGTGTCGTGGACGCCGACCCACACCGCGTTCGCCACGCCCTTGTCGGGGTCCTGGTCGTACACCAGCCGGAAGATGATCCCGGCCGCCAGCATCGAGATCGCCATCGGCATGAAGACGACCAGCTTGAACGCCGTGCCCCAGCGCACGCGTTCGGTGAGCACCGCGAAGATCAAGCCGAGCGCGGTGGAGACGGCCGGCGCGAACACCACCCAGATGACGTTGTTCTTCAGCGCGGTGCGGATGCCGTCGTCGGTGAACAGGGCCTTGTAGTTGTCGAACCCGGCGAAGCCGCCGCCGGAGGAGTCGTAGAAGCTGCGGACGATCGAGTACCCGATCGGGTAGACCACGAGCGCGCCGAGCAGCACCAGGGCGGGCAGCAGGAAGAGCACCGCCACGGTCCTGCGGGTGCCGGTCACGCTCTTGCGCCGCCGGGGGGCGGAGGGCGTCGCCGGTGTCTCGGCGACGCCCTCCGCCGCTGCCGACGTCATCGCCGGACCGTCCCGCGTCCGTCGTGGAGCCGGGTCATCGCGGGATCAGCTCCCGCTCCCATAGGCGGCCGCGGCGTCCTTCTCCAGCTTCGCCTGGGTGCCCGCGACGTCCTTAGGGTTCTTCAGGAAGTCCTGGAGGTCCTTCCACTCGCCCTTGCCGGGCGTGCCGCCGAAGGCCTGCGGGGCCTGGTCGGACATGTCGAAGCGGAAGGAGTCGCCCGACGCGATCAGCGCCTTGGCGATCCTCTGCTGCACCGCGTTCGGGTACGCCGAGTCCGGCACGTTCTTGTTCGGGGAGAGGTAGCCGCCGAGCTTCGCCTGGATCATCGCGGCGTCCGGCGAGGCGAGGAAGGTGACCAGCGCCTGCGCCGCCTTGGAGTCCTTCAGGACCACGGCCGCGTCGCCGCCGGAGACCACCGGCGCGGTGCCGCCCACGGCCGGGAACGGGAACACCTTCGCGCCCGTGCCCACCTTCGCCTTGGTCTCACCGATGTTGACCTGCACGAAGTCGCCCTCGTAGACCATGCCGGCCTTCGGCTGGTCGCCGCCGGTGAAGGTCTGGGTGACGGAGGCGGGGAACTCGGTCTGCAGCGCGCCGTCCGGGCCGCCCGCGAGATAGTCCTTCCTGCCCCAGATCTGCGCCAGCGTGGTCAGCGCGTCCTTCACGGACGGGTCCGTCCACTTGATCTTGTGCTGGGCGAGCTGGTCGTACTTCTCCGGGCCCGCCTGGGAGAGGTAGACGTTCTCGAACCAGTCGGTGAGCGTCCAGCCGTCGGCGCCGCCCACCGAGAACGGGGTGACACCGGAGTCGTAGACCTTCTGCGCGGTGGACAGCAGGTCCTTCCAGGTCTTGGGCTCCTGGGCGCCCGCGTTCTCGAAGACCTGCGCGTTGTACCAGATCAGCGACTTGTTCGCGGCCTTGTAGTAGACGCCGTACTGCTTGCCGCCCACCGTGCCGATGTCCTGCCAGCCCCGCGAGTAGTTCTTGGCGAGCTGGGCCCGCGCCTCGGCGCCGAGGGGCTTGGCCCACTTCTTGTCGACGGCCTGCTTGATCGCTCCGGGCTGCGGGAGCAGCGCGACGTCCGGCGGCTGGCCGCCCGCGATCTTCGAGCCGAGGAAGTTGATGATCGGGTCCTGGGCGGGGACGAAGGTGACCTTGGCGCCCGTGCGCTTCTCGAACTCCGCGAGGACCTTCTTGAAGTTGGCCTGTTCGGCGCCGGTCCAGACGGCGGCGACCTCCAGGGTCGTGCCGTTCAGCTTCGGGAGGGTGACGGTGGCGCCGGTCTCCGTGCCCTTGCTGCTCCCGTCGCCGTCGCTCTTCTTGTCGCCGCTTCCGCCGCACGCGGCCAGCGAGAACGCCAGCGCTCCCGCCGCGACGGCCGACGCTGTTCTGGCGGCCCTGTGTGTCCGGATGGTGCTGCTCGTGCTGCGCATCACTGCCCCGTTCTTCGTCCTCGTCGAACGTCCGAGCGCTGTCCCGTGCGATCTGGTCTACGCCCGGGCTCCCGACGTCTGCAAGAGCGCCCACACTGTCAAGTGGACGATCGTGACCACGTCGTGACGGTACGTTCGGTCCCCGGCCGGAGCGGAGAGCGGCGCACGGAGCCGAGGCGGGAAGCGGGGACGGGAACGGGAACAGGGACGGGAAACGGGCGGGGGAGCAAGGGGCGGGGGTCAGAGCAGGGAGGGCACCTCCGCCGCCGACACCTCCCGTGCCGCCCGCTCCAGGGCACTGGCCAGCAGGGCCAGGTCCGTGGGCCCATTGCCCAGCTCCCGGACGGAGCGGCGGGCGGGCGGGTCGCCCATCCGGTGCCACTCCAGGGCCACCACCGTGGGGCGCTGGGTCGCCGTCCGCGGGATACGGCCCGTGACCCGGCCGCCCTGGAACGGCGTCATCCGCCCGTCCTCCGCGGTCAGCCGGCCGCGTCCGGGCGCCGGTTCCTCCGGGCCCGTGGCCGGGGCGTCCAGCGTGACGCGCAGCGTGGCCCGGCGCGCCGGTTCCGACTCCGCCGTACGGCCGTCCGGCGCGGCCGCCGCCACCAGGTGCACGCCGAGCCGCTCGCCCTCCCGGGCCACCGCCTCCAGCGCGCGTACGACGGAACCGGCCGCCGGCCGGCCCGGCGAGCCGAGCGCGGGGGAGACCAGGGCGTCCAGGTCGTCGACGACCACGACCAGCCGGGGCAGCGGCGGGGCGGCCTCGGTCCGCGCGGCGGCGGCCGAGGGGCGCAGCCGCAGCGTCGCGCTGGGCGGGCTGTCCAGGTCGGCGGCCCCCGGTCCGGCGTGCGCGCCACGGCCCGGCGCCGTGCGCTGGGCGACGATACGGCCGGACACCGCGCGAGCGGTGTGCCACTCGACGAAGTCGGCCCGCCCGAGCAACTCGGCCCGCCGCTTCAGCTCGGCACTCAGCGACTGGGCGAACTCCCGCATCCGGACCGGGTCGTTGGCGGTGAGATGGGTGGTGACGTGCGGCACGTCCGTACAGACCCGCAGGCCGTCGCCCGCGCCGGTGCCGTCCCGCCCGTCGACCAGGACGATGCCGAGGCGGTCGGGGCGCTCGGCCGCGGCGAGCGAGGCGACGACGGACCGCAGCAGCTCCGTACGGCCGCTGCCCGCCGGGCCCTCGATCAGCAGATGCGGGCCGCCGGCCACGAGGTCCGCGCAGACCGGTCCGCGCGGACCGGCCCCGAGTACGGCCCGGGCCCGCCCGCCGAGGGCGGCGCCGTCGTCGGCCGCGTCCGCCCAGCGGGCCAGCAGCGACGCGGGGGTGGCCCGGGCCAGGCCCAGCTCGTCCAGCAGCCGCGCCGACAGCGGCAGCGGCGCCGACACCCGCGCCGGCCGGTCCCCTGTGGTCCCGTCCGTCCGCAGCGGGGCCAGGGCCCGCGCGAACCGCTCGGCCCAGGCGACGGACACGGCGTCGACGACGGCGACGGTGCCGGGGGGTATGGGGGTGGGGGTTATGGAGGTGTGGGCGGGCGTCGCGTTGGGGGTGGGGTGCGGGTGCCGCCCAGGGGCTGGTGGTGTCGCGGTGGCCGGTGTGGTTTCCGTGGTCGCGCGGGGGTGGCCGGTGGGGGTGGAGGCGGCGCTGTTGGCGGTTGCGGCGGGGTGGCCGGTGGGACCGCCGAAGGCCGGGTGGTCCGCCCCGGTCCCGGGAGGCACGGGGGCGTGCGCCGCGACGCGCATCAGCCGCAGTGCCGTCGCCACGTCACCGCTGAGCAGTGCCACCGCCCCGCACGCGCGGAACACCGGGGACAGCGCGCACGCGGCGTCGTACGTCTCCGTCACCGGGGACGCCGGTGAGGCGGGTGGCGTCTCGGCGAGGCACATGAGGTGGATGCCGGCCCGCGGTCCTTCCTGGGCCAGCCGCGCCAGCGCCTCCCGCGCGGCGGCCTCTCCGGGATCGCCGTCCACGACGACCACGGTGTACGGCCCCGCGAAGCCCTGCTCGTCCGCCGCGTCGTCGGTTCGGGCCCAGGAGGGACGGCGCACGGCGCCTCGGGCGCCGCCGTCGGCCGGACCGGCCCACGCGGCGAGGGGTGCGCGCCGGCCGGCCGTCCCCGGGGCCGTGCCCGGAGCGGCCGGTGCCGGGTCCGCGACGGGGCCCCGGGTGTCCGACAGGTGGTCCTCCAGCCGGCGGAGGAGTTCGCCCGTGCGGGCCTCGGCCTGCTCGTCGTCGTAGGCGAGGAGGAGCCGGCAGTCCTGGCCGTGGCCGGGCCGCACATGGGGGAGCCAGCCGAGCCAGGACCATTCGGCGGTGCGCTCCTCCAGGGGGCGGGCGCGGTCCGTGCTGAGCAGGACGATCTCGAGCGTGTCGGGGGAGTGCAGCGTGGCGAGCTGGGCCAGCACCGCGCGAGCGAGGCCGGAGAGACGGGCGCGCGGTCCGGCCAGGCCCAGCGCCCCCACCTCGCGCAGACCGGCGGTCACCGGGACCGCGGGCAGCAGCCCCGAGCCGTCGAGGGCCGCCCGGTCGGTGGTGCCGAGCCGCACGGTGAGCGCCTCGGGGTGCCCCGGCCCGCGCTCCCACAGGCGCCGGCCCGGCCCCAGCGCGGTCAGCAGCAGCGCGGCGGGGTCCGGCCAGGTCTCGGGCAGCTGCGGTCCGGTGGGGGCGGGGGAGGCGCTGTACGCCGTCACCTCGGGCGCCGGTCCGGCGTCGTACGCCCCGGCCTGGTCCGGCGTCTGCTCCCCGCGTCCCCCGGCCAGCCGCCGCGCCCACGCGCCGAGTCCGCTGCGCCTGCGCACGCCCTGCGGCACGTCGGTGCCCCTCAGCGGGGTCCCCTTGCGCCCGCTCGAACCGGCCCCGCCGTCCGTCCGTCCGTCGGGGGCGGCCGCACCGCCGTACCCGTGGATCTCGGAGGAGCCGTAGGTGTCGTGAGTGATGCCGGAGGGCGCGGGTGTCCCCCGAGACCCAGGAGCTCCCAAAGCCCCGCCGGCCGCAGCGGTGGCCCCGGCCCCGTGAGATCCATGGGGCCCGGGGTCTCCGGAGCGGGCGGATCCTGCTGCTCCTGCGGGTCCTGCGGGTCCTGCGGGTCCTGCGGGTCCTGCGGTTCCGCCGGTGGAGCCGGTCGCTCCGGATGTGAAGGGAGCCCCGTGTCCGGCCGCGCCCAGGGGACCGCCGTGCGTGTCCCCGGGGTCGGCCGGCCCGGCGCCTCGGGCGTCCGTGCCCCGCGCGCGGCCCTGGTCCTCCATCCGCGGCGCGTGGCTCTGCGCCGGGAACACTGGAGGTTCGCCGGGCCCGTGCTCCTGCGCGCCCGGGGCGGCGTCCCCCGAAGCGCCCCAGCCCGCCGAGCCGTACGCGAGCCGCTGCCGCCCCTCAGCACCGGTCGCCGGGGGACCCGCCGGACCCGTACCGCTGCCCGCTCCCGGGCCGCCGTCGGCACCAGGGCGGCCGTCCGCGCCCCACCGGCCGCCGGTGGCCTGCCCGCCGGTGCGCCCGCCGTGCGTGTCCCACCCGCCGCCGGTGCCATGCCCGCGGTCGGCGCTCGTGGCGCCGCCCGAGCCTCGCCCGTCGCCTGTGCCGCGTCCGCGGTCCGTGTTCCACTCCCCGCCGGTGCCGCGCCCACCGTCCGCGCCAGGACTGCCGTCCGCGCCCCATCGGCCGCCGGTGGCACGCGCGCCGTGCGTGCCCCGCCCACCGTCCGCTCCAAGGCCGCCCGTCGGAGCCGACGTCCCGCCCGTCGTCGCGGCGGGGGCGTCCGGTCCGTGTTCGCCGTCGGAGGGGACGCGCACGTGCCCCTCGCCGTCGGGTGCGGTCCGGGCCCGGGCTCCCGGGCCCGCTGCCGGCGTCAGCCGCAGGGCCGACTCGCCGATCCGCAGCAGGGAGCCCGGCGCGAACCGGACCGGGCGGGTGCCCACGGGCCTGCCGTCCAGCACCGTGCCGTTGGTGGAGCCGAGGTCGGCCACCGAGACACGGCCGTCGGAGCCGACCGTGACCGCGCAGTGCAGCCGCGAGACGTCGGGGTCGTCGAGCGGGACGTCGGCGTCGGCGGAGCGGCCGACGGTGATCTGGCCGCCGTGCAGCAGGTGCACCCCGCCCGCGTCCGGCCCGGCGACCACGTGCAGCTGGGTCGGGGCCTCGTCGAGCTCGGGATGCGGCTCGGGGTCGGCGGGGGCGCCCAGGGACAGCACCGCGCCGTCGAGCAGCGGGGGCTCGCCCAGCGTGCAGCGCTGGACGTCGAGCCGCTCCGCGCCGGCGTACAGCACGACCGGGCCCGCGCCCGGTTCGCGGCCGCGCTCGCCCGTACCCCGCTCCCGGCCGCGCTCGGACGCACCGCGCTCGCGGTCCCGCTCGGCGGCACCGCGCTGTCCGCGCTCGGACCCGGACCCGTCGCCGGCCACCGCGGCGGCGAGCGCCGACGCCACCGCGGCCAGGGCCGTGCCCGCGGGCGCCGTCACCAGCACGTCGCAGCTCGCGGCGCGGCCCGCCGCCGCGGAGGACGGGCCCAGCGGGTCTACGACGGTCAGCCGGATCTGCATCGCCGTCTGCGGTCCCTTCTGCGCGGGCGCCCGCGAGCCGGGGACGAAGCCCTGCCGCGATCCCCCACCACCGCGGACTTCCCCACCGCCGCACGAGCACGTCGGCCAGTAACTGGAGGCATCCTTGCACCTGGCACTGACACCGCGCCCGCCGCCCACCGTCAAGTGATCTTGATTGGTCGGCTCTGCCCGCAAAAGTGCCTGACCAGTGCCCCGCGAGTGTCCTCTTGGTACCCGCTTGAGATCGGTCACGTCCGCACCGGGCAACCAACCGACCCGAGTCGAGCGTCTTTCCGTCGAACATGTACGGCGTCCGGTGCGTACTCGCCCGAAGGGGCCGGTGCCGCGCGCACGGACCACCGGGCGCAGTAACACGACAGCCCGGCACCGAGGGTGGCGGCACTACAGTGGGTCGGAACACCCTGTCCCCCCTCTCGACTCCGTTCGAATGGGGGACCCCACCGGGCCGGACGCGGCGCGGGGACCAGGCAAGCAAGCAGCAGGGAGCGCGACGTGCGGCCGGTAGGCAGCAAGTACCTGCTCGAGGAGCCGCTCGGACGCGGCGCCACGGGCACCGTCTGGCGAGCCCGCCAGCGGGAGACCGCGGGCGCCGAGGCCGCCGTGCCCGGCCAGCCCGGCGAGACCGTCGCGATCAAGGTCCTGAAGGAGGAGCTGGCCAACGACGCGGACGTCGTGATGCGGTTCCTGCGGGAGCGTTCCGTGCTGCTCCGGCTGACCCACCCGAACATCGTCCGAGTCCGCGACCTGGTGGTCGAGGGCGATCTGCTGGCGCTGGTCATGGACCTCGTCGACGGCCCCGACCTGCACCGCTACCTGCGGGAGAACGGCCCGTTCTCGCCCGTGGCCGCCGCGCTGCTCACGGCCCAGATCGCCGACGCGCTGGCCGCGAGCCACGCCGACGGGGTAGTCCACCGCGACCTGAAGCCAGCGAACGTCCTGCTCCAGCAGGGTGGCGGCCAGATGCACCCGATGCTGACCGACTTCGGCATCGCGCGCCTCGCCGACTCGCCCGGTCTCACCCGCACCCACGAGTTCGTCGGCACGCCCGCCTACATCGCGCCCGAGTCCGCCGAGGGCCGCCCGCAGACCTCCGCCGTCGACATCTACGGCGCCGGCATCCTGCTGTACGAGCTGGTCACCGGCCGTCCCCCGTTCTCCGGCGGTTCGGCCCTCGAGGTCCTGCACCAGCACCTGAGCGCCGAGCCCCGCCGCCCGTCCACGGTCCCCGACCCGCTGTGGACGGTCATAGAGCGCTGCCTGCGCAAGAACCCGTCCGAGCGGCCCAGCGCCGAGAACCTCGCCCGCGGCCTGCGCGTCGTCGCCCAGGGTGTCGGGGTGCACGCGGGAGCCGCGCAGATCGCCGCCGCGGAGGGCGTCGGCGCGCTGCTGGCCCCCGACCCGGAGCCCGCCACCGTGCCGGGGGGCATGCCCGGCGCCGCCGACGCCACGCAGGTGCTCCAGCACGGCGCGGGGGCCTACGACCCCAACGCCGCGACCAGCGTCCTGCCGCACACCGGCGGCCCGCAGGGCGCGGCCGACCCCACCACCGTCCTGCCGAACCACGGCGCGGCCGACCCGACGCGCATGATGCCGCCGATGCCGCAGAACCAGCCCGGCGCCGGCCCGCAGGGACAGCCCGACCAGCCGCACCCCTGGCAGACCCAGTTGCGCGCCGCCCGCGACCGCAACGAGCAGACGCAGGTCCAGTACCTGGACCCGAACGAGGACCCGCTGCGCCGCCGCCCCCAGCGGCAGGTCGCCCGGCCGCAGCAGCAGCGGCCCCAGTCGGGCTACGGCCATCCGCAGCAGCAGCAGCAGCGGCCCCAGCCCCAGCAGTACGCCCCGCCGCAGCACCGCCAGCCGCAGCGGTACGCCCCGCCCCCGGCGCCGGAGCCCCGGCGTCCCGCGCGGGAGCCCAGGCAGCGCAGCGCCAACCCGATGAAGATCCCCGGCCTCGGCTGCCTGAAGGGGTGCCTGTTCACGATCGTCATCCTGTTCGTGGCGGGTTGGCTCATCTGGGAGCTGAGCCCGCTGCAGGACTGGATCGGGACCGGCAAGAGCTACTGGGGCGAGATCAGCCACCTGTTCGACAAGGTGACCGGCTGGGCCAAGGACCTGGGCGGGAGCACCTCGAAGGGCAACTGACGGCCGGGCGGACCGGGCGTACCGGCGGGCGGACCGGGCGGACCGGACGACCCTCCGGACGGGCGGACGGGTGGAGGGCACGCCGTGGTTCTCCACCGCGATCCTGGAGATTTATCGACATCCGACGGTCGATTTCCGTCTCCGCGGTGAAGGTTGGTTCGCCGGACGCGTAGCTTTGTCGGCAACACGCGTCTGTAGGAGCAGTCTTGGCACGGAAGATCGGCAGCCGGTACACCGCCCACCAGATCCTGGGACGGGGCAGCGCCGGCACGGTGTGGCTGGGCGAGGGGCCGGACGGGCCCGTGGCAATCAAGCTGCTGCGCGAGGATCTCGCCTCCGACCAGGAGCTCGTGGGCCGCTTCGTGCAGGAGCGGACGGCCCTGCTGGGCCTGGAGCACCCGCACGTGGTCTCCGTACGGGACCTGGTGGTCGACGGCAACGACCTGGCCCTGGTGATGGACCTCGTCCGCGGCACGGACCTGCGCACCCGCCTGGAGCGGGAGCGGCGGATGGCGCCCGAGGCGGCGGTGGCCGTCGTCGCGGACGTCGCCGACGGGCTGGCGGCCGCCCACGCGGCCGGGGTCGTCCACCGGGACGTCAAGCCGGAGAACGTGCTGCTGGACATGCAGGGCCCGCTCGGCCCGGGCGGGTCGCACCCGGCGCTGCTGACCGACTTCGGGGTGGCCAAGCTCATCGACTCGCCGAAGCGGACCCGCGCGACGAAGATCATCGGCACGCCGGACTATCTGGCGCCGGAGATCGTCGAGGGCCTGCCCCCGCGCGCCGCGGTCGACATCTACGCCCTGGCCACGGTCCTGTACGAGCTGCTCGCGGGCTTCACCCCGTTCGGCGGCGGGCACCCCGGCGCGGTGCTGCGGCGGCACGTCACGGAGACGGTGGCGCCGCTGCCCGGCATCCCGGACGAGCTGTGGCAGCTGCTCGTGCAGTGCCTGGCGAAGGCCCCCGCGTCCCGGCTGCGCGCCTCAGAGCTGGGGGTGCGGCTGCGGGAGCTGCTGCCGATGCTCGCGGGGATGCCGCCGCTGGACGTGGACGAGCCGGACACGGAGCCGGAGGGGGAGCCGCAGGAGGAGACGTCCGAGGAGGCCGTGGAACCGGCCGGCGAGCGGGCGCGGCGGCGGGGCGCGGTTCCGCTGGTCCCGGGGGCCAGGCCGGACTCCAACCGGGACACCCACACCTCGATGCGGGTGCCGGGCCCGGACGAGCTGGCCGGCGGCGCCCGCGGCACCGCCCGGGTTCCGCGCGCCACGGGCTCCCCGCGCCCCGGCTCGGCCCGGCACCGGGCGGTCGCGCGACGGCGCCGGATCACCCTCGGCGTGGCCGGGACCGTGCTGGCTGCGGCGGTCGGCGTCGGGGCATGGCTGGCCTCCTCGGACGACGACCCGGCCCCGCCACCCCAGGACAAGGGCCACTCGGCACCGGCATCCCCCTGACCCGCCCCCGTCGCCCCGCGCGGCGGGCGCAGCAGGGGCCGGAGAGGGCGTAGGGGAGCCAGAAACCGGCAGGGGTCGGAGAGTCCGTAGGGGACAGAACCGGCAGGGGGCGGAGAGGCCGGAGGGGGAGAACCGGCGGGGACCGGAGCGCCGCTGGGGGCCAGGGCCCACAGCCCCGGGCGTCTCTGCCCCGGGCGCCCCGCGTGGCGAGGACGGCCGGGGCAGGAGGGTCCGGAGAGTTCGGAGAGTCCGCCGGGGCTCCGGAGGCCGGGAGGACCGCCCCGGGACGGCAGGGGCCGCAGGCCCGCGGCGGCGTCCGGGGCAGGGTCTTCCGCCTCGGCGGCCCGGGGGCCTCCTGATACGGGTCTCGCCGCGGTCTCGACGGCCCGGCGGCCGCCCACTGGCGGCCCGATGACCCCGGCACCGGGTCCGTCCTGGTGGCCCGATGACCCCAGCCTGGGATCCTGGCGGCCCCGGGACTCCCCCTCGATCGGGTCCGGGTGGCCCGGGGACCCCCTGTTCCGGGCCCCCGGCGGACCCGGCACCTCCGTTCCGGGTCCTGGCGGTCCGGGGGCGCCCAGCTCCGGGGTCCTGGCGGTCCGGGGGCGCCCAGCTCCGGGGTCCTGGCGGTCCGGGGCCCCTGCTCGGGGTCCGGGTGGCCCGGGGGCCCCGGCTCCGGGTCCCCGGCGGCCCCGGGACCTCCTGTTCCGGGCTCTGGCGGTCTGGGGCCCTGCTCCGGGTGGCCGGGGCCCAGCTCCGGGGTCCTGGCGGTCCGGGGGCGCCCAGCTCCGGGTTCCCGGCGGTCCGGGGCCCCTGCTCGGGGTCCGGGTGGCCCGGGGGTCCCGGCTCCGGGTCCCCGGCGGCCCCGGGACCTCCTGTTCCGGGCTCTGGCGGTCTGGGGCCCTGCTCCGGGTGGCCGGGGCCCTACTCGGGGGCCTGGCGGCCCAGGGACGCCCAGCTCCGGGCCCTGTCCCGGGCTCTGGCGGCCCGGGGCCCCAGCTCCAGGCCCCGGCGGCCCCGGGCGCCCCCTGCTCCGGCCCCGCCGCCCGCCGACCGTCCGCGCCCGGCGTTCCCCACTTGGCGGAGCCGTTACGCTGGAGGCGTGGCAGTCGTCGATGTATCCGAAGAGCTCAAGTCCCTCTCCTCGACCATGGAGTCGATCGAGGCCGTTCTGGACCTCGCCAAGCTGAGGGCAGACATCGCCGTGCTCGAGGAGCAGGCGGCCGCGCCGTCCCTGTGGGACAACCCGGACGAGGCGCAGAAGATCACCAGCAAGCTCTCCCACCTCCAGGCGGAGGTCAGGAAGGCCGAGGCCCTGCGCGGACGGATCGACGATCTCGCCGTGCTCTTCGAGATGGCCGAGGAAGAGGACGACCCGGACACCCGTGCCGAGGCCGACTCGGAGCTCGCCGCCGTCAAGAAGGCGCTCGACGAGATGGAGGTCCGCACCCTCCTCTCCGGCGAGTACGACTCCCGCGAGGCGCTCGTCAACATCCGTGCCGAGGCCGGCGGCGTCGACGCGGCCGACTTCGCCGAGCGGCTCCAGCGCATGTACCTGCGCTGGGCCGAGCAGCACGGCTACAAGACCGAGATCTACGAGACGTCGTACGCCGAAGAGGCCGGCATCAAGTCGACCACCTTCGCCGTGCAGGTGCCGTACGCCTACGGCACCCTCTCCGTCGAGCAGGGCACGCACCGGCTGGTCCGGATCTCCCCGTTCGACAACCAGGGCCGCCGCCAGACCTCCTTCGCGGGCGTCGAGGTGCTCCCCGTCGTCGAGCAGTCCGACCACGTCGAGATCGACGAGTCCGAGCTGCGCATCGACGTCTACCGCTCCTCCGGCCCCGGCGGCCAGGGCGTGAACACCACCGACTCCGCGGTGCGCATCACCCACCTGCCCACCGGCATCGTGGTCTCCTGCCAGAACGAGCGGTCCCAGATCCAGAACAAGGCCACCGCGATGAACGTCCTCCAGGCCAAGCTGCTGGAGCGGCGGCGCCAGGAGGAGCAGGCCAAGATGGACGCCCTCAAGGGCGACGGCGGCAACTCCTGGGGCAACCAGATGCGCTCGTACGTCCTGCACCCGTACCAGATGGTCAAGGACCTGCGTACGGAGTTCGAGGTCGGCAACCCCGAGGCCGTGTTCAACGGCGAGATCGACGGGTTCCTGGAGGCCGGGATTCGCTGGCGCAAGCAGCAGGAACAGCAGAGCTGAGCGCTTTGTCGGCAAGGCAACTGCCGCCCTCGGGGCGGCAGTTGCCTTTTGTGTGCCCCGATGTCCGGGATTCGCGTCACACTCACATGATTCACTCCCCGGCAAAGGACGCGAACCCGGACATCGCCCGCGCAACGGCCTTGACGCTGCTGTGAATTGTGGGAAGGGTAAAGCGCGGCATGCGTATCTCTGGGGCGCATGTGAACCGGGGGGCTCCATTCGTGCTGCACCTCCGTCGATCACTGCCCCGTGCGCGGCCTCATTGACGATCGGCTACTGGGGGTAGCAACCACATGACCAAGAAGACACGGATCCGTGTCGCGCGTATAGCCGCGGGTGCCGTGATCGCCGCGGGCGCCTCGCTGACCGCCGCGGGTGCCGCTTCCGCGCTCGACCTCGGCGTGACGCTGGACGCGGGCGTCGGTGTCGCCGCCGACGGGGGTACGACCGCGGGCACCGACGGCGGTTCCTCGTCGAACGGTGGCAGCGAGGGCACCACCGAGGGCGGCGCCTCGGTCGGCGTGACCGAGGGCACCACCGGCGGGTCCTCCTCGGACGGCGGCACGTCCAGCGACGGTGGCACGTCCACTGACGGCGGCACGTCCAGCAACGGTGGCACGTCCTCCGACGGCGGCACGTCCAGCAACGGTGGCACGTCCTCCGACGGCGGCACCACGGACGGTGGTGCGGTCAACGGCGGCACGGCCATCGGCGGCGTGATCGCCGGCTCCACGGGCGGCAGCACCACCAGCGGTGGCAGCACCACCACCGGCGGCTCCTCGAACGGCGGGACCACCACCGGCGGTTCGACCACCGGCGGGTCCACCGACGGCGGCTCCGGCAACACCGGCGGCAACGGCACCTCCGGCGGCACCGGCGGTTCCACCACCGGCGGCGGTTCCACCACCGGCGGCGGTTCCACCACCGGCGGCCCCGACGTCAACGGCGGCGGCAACGACAACACCGCCCAGGAGGAGGGCTCCTCGGCCCTCACCGACACCGGCTCGGACGCGCCCAACACCTCGGCCCAGGGCAACGGCAAGCAGCTCGCCGAGACGGGTGCCGGCCAGACCGCGTTCCTGCTGATCGGTGCCGCCACGATGATCGCCGGCGGTATCGGCTTCCGCGTCCTGCCGCGCGTCATGGCGGGCCGCGGCGGCGCTGCCGCCTGAGCGTAGCCGAAGCCCTACGGGGCGTATGCGGCTCGATCACGCGTAAGGGCCCGGAGCTTCCCGCTCCGGGCCCTTCGTCAGTCCTTCGGCAGCCGCTTCGGCCGCTCAGGCCGTCTGGTGCGCCAGCAGCGCCACAGCGGCGATCAGCACCGCGAGCAGCGCGATCAGCGCCATGGGGTTCAGCCCCGAGAAGAAGTTCTCCTGCTGCAGTCGCTCGCGGTTCGCGCGGCACACCGGGCACCGGCCCTCGCTCACGGGCGCCGCGCAGTTCGCGCACACCAACCGGTCGTACGTCATGCGCTCGCCCTCCTTGCACGTCTCCACCTACACAACGCTCGCGGACACACGAACGTTCCCCACCCCACTGTGCCAGGTTCCGTGGATTTCAGCGCGGGTTCCCCAGGAGGCCCACTTCCGCGACAAAGTCCCGTACAAAAACCCACAAGCCGCGCGCAACCGCGACCGGCGACTGCGCTCGCCCACCCGGGTCGCGTATGGTCACGCTCATCTACCCCCGGCGACCCGTGGTGCATCCGTGATCCGATTCGACAATGTCTCCAAGGTCTACCCCAAGCAGACCCGCCCCGCCCTCAGGGATGTCTCCCTCGAGGTGGAGAAGGGCGAGTTCGTGTTCCTCGTGGGGTCCTCCGGCTCCGGAAAGTCCACCTTCCTGCGGCTGGTCCTCCGCGAGGAGCGGTGCAGTCACGGTCAGGTGCACGTCCTGGGCAAGGACCTCGCGCGCCTCTCCAACTGGAAGGTGCCGCAGATGCGACGCCAGTTGGGGACGGTCTTCCAGGACTTCCGCCTGCTGCCCAACAAGACGGTCGCCGAGAACGTGGCCTTCGCGCAGGAGGTCATCGGCAAGTCCCGCGGCGAGATCCGCAAGTCCGTGCCGCAGGTGCTCGACCTCGTCGGGCTCGGCGGCAAGGAGGACCGGATGCCGGGCGAGCTGTCCGGCGGTGAGCAGCAGCGCGTCGCCATCGCGCGGGCCTTCGTCAACCGGCCCAAGCTGCTGATCGCCGACGAGCCCACCGGCAACCTCGACCCGCAGACCTCCGTCGGCATCATGAAGCTGCTCGACCGGATCAACCGGACGGGCACGACCGTGGTGATGGCAACCCACGACCAGAACATCGTGGACCAGATGCGCAAGCGCGTCATCGAGCTGGAGAAGGGCCGCCTCGTCCGCGACCAGGCGCGCGGCGTCTACGGCTACCAGCACTGAAGAGTTCACGTCGGAAAGGCTTGACCAGACGTCATGCGCGCCCAGTTCGTCCTGTCGGAGATCGGTGTGGGTCTCCGCCGCAACCTGACGATGACGTTCGCCGTCATCGTCTCCGTCGCCCTGTCCCTGGCCCTGTTCGGCGGTTCGCTGCTGATGAGCGACCAGGTGAGCACCATGAAGGGCTACTGGTACGACAAGGTCAACGTCTCGATCTTCCTCTGCAACAAGAGCGACGCCGAGAACGACGCCAACTGCGCCAAGGGCGCGGTGACCACGGACCAGAAGAAGCAGATCCTCGCCGACCTGGACAAGATGTCGGTGGTGCAGAAGGTCACGTACGAATCGCAGGACGATGCGTACAAGCACTACAAGGAGCAGTTCGGCGACTCCCCGCTGGCGGCCTCCCTCACGCCGGACCAGATGCAGGAGTCGTACCGGATCAAGCTGAAGAACCCGGAGCAGTACAAGGTCATCGCGAGCGCCTTCAACGGGCGTGACGGCGTGCAGTCCGTGCAGGACCAGAAGGGCATCCTGGACAACCTCTTCGGGCTGCTGAACCTGATGAACAACGCGGCGCTCGGCGTGATGGCGCTGATGCTCGTCGTCGCGCTGCTGCTGATCGTCAACACGGTGCGCGTCTCCGCGTTCAGCCGCCGGCGCGAGACCGGGATCATGCGGCTGGTCGGCGCCTCCGGCTTCTACATCCAGGCGCCGTTCATCATGGAGGCCGCGGTCGCCGGGCTCATCGGCGGTGGCCTGGCGTGCGTCTTCCTGGTCGTCGGGCGGTACTTCACGATCGACCACGGCATGGCCCTGTCCACGAAGCTGAACCTGATCAACTTCGTGGGCTGGGACGCGGTGCTCACCAAGCTCCCGCTGATCCTCGCCGCGAGTGTGCTGATGCCCGCGCTGGCCGGGTTCTTCGCGCTGCGCAAGTACCTGAAGGTGTGACACATGCCAAGGGGGTCGTACGGTCAAGCGGCCGTACGGCCCTCTTGCGTTGTCTAGACTCACCGCCATGTCAGGCCGTGACCTGTTCTGCCCGCCCCGCCGCCTCCGCCGCGGGGCCGCCCTGGCATTGGTGTTCGCGAGCGTGCTCGTGGCCGGTGCGGCGACGGGTTCCCTCCCTGGCCCCGACACGGCGCCGCGGGCCGAAGCGGCCGGTTCGCCCGTCACCGTCGGCCGTCACCAGGAGGTGGCGAGGGCGGCCGCCCGGGCCATGGCCGACGGCACCTCGCCGATGGAGGCCGCCGAACGCGCCGTGAGCCGCAGCGGGGACCGCTGGGACGCCGTCTACTCCCAGGGGGAGTACAAGGAGTTCGAGCAGGCCCTCGACGGCCGCTACACCGGCGTCGGCCTGTGGGCGCGGCGCGAGCGGGACGGCCGGATCGAGGTGACCCGGGTGAGCGGCGGCTCGCCCGCGGCCGTCGCCGGGATCCGCGGCGGCGACCGGCTGCGCACCGTCGACGGCGAGAAGGTCGACGGGCGGCCCGTCACCGAAGTCGTCTCGCTGCTGCGCGGGGACGCCGACGACGCTCCCGCAGGGACCTCCGTCACCCTCGGCCTGGAGCGCGGCAAGCGCGCGTGGAGCCTCACGCTGCGCCGGGCCCGCCTGTCCACCGACTCGGTCACCGTCCACCGGCTCCCCGACGGCGCCACCGTCATCAAGGTCGCCGCCTTCACCCGGGGCGTCGGCGGCACCGTCCGCACCGCCGTGCGCGACGCCCCGGCCGACGCCGGGATCATCCTCGACCTGCGCGGCAACTCCGGCGGGCTGGTCACCGAGGCCGTCACCGCCGCCTCCGCCTTCCTCGACGGCGGCCTGGTCGCCACCTACGACGTCGACGGCCGGCAGCGCGCCCTGCACGCCGACCCCGGCGGCGACACCGCGCGCCCCCTGGTCACGCTCGTCGACGGCGGCACCATGAGCGCGGCCGAGCTGCTCACCGGCGCTCTCCAGGACCGCGGCCGCGCGGTCGTCGTGGGCTCGCGCACCTTCGGCAAGGGCTCGGTGCAGATGCCGAGCCGGCTGCCCGGCGGCTCCGTCGCCGAGCTCACCGTCGGTCACTACCGCACCCCCTCCGGTCACGCCGTCGACGGCCGGGGCATCACCCCGGACCTGGACGCGGGCCGGGACCCGCTGGGGCGCGCGGAGCGGGTGCTCGGCGGGCTCGGCGACCCCTCGTAGCCGCCCGCGCGCGGCGATCCGTTAATCGGCTTTCCGCACACCCCCCGCGTAGTGCGAAAATGGGTCGCACTATGGCTAAGGAAAAAGGGCGCAAGCTGATCGCGCAGAACAAGAAGGCGCGGCACGACTACCACATCCTCGACACCTACGAGGCCGGCCTGGTCCTCACCGGGACCGAGGTGAAGTCGCTGCGTCAGGGGCGGGCGTCGCTGGCCGACGGCTTCGTGCAGCTCGACGATCACGAGGCGTGGCTGCACAACGTGCACGTGCCGGAGTACAGCCAGGGCACCTGGACCAACCACAGCGCCCGCCGCAAGCGGAAGCTGCTGCTGCACCGGGTGGAGATCGAGAAGCTGGAGGCCAAGTCCCAGGAGACGGGGCACACGATCGTGCCGCTGGCCCTGTACTTCAAGGACGGCCGGGCCAAGGTCGAGATCGCGCTGGCGCGGGGCAAGAAGGAGTACGACAAGCGGCAGACGCTCCGCGAGAAGCAGGACCGCCGCGAGGCGGACCGCGCCGTGGCGGCGGTCCGGCGCAAGCAGCGGGCGTAGCGGCGCAAGCAGCGGGGTAGCTGCGCGGGCAGCGGCCGCGGGCCCCGAGCCGCCGCCCGGGAATACGCTGGCATCGACCTGTGTTGGTCACGTACGATGGCAGCGCACCTCACAGAGGGTGCGGGTCTCTCCCCGGAGAGGCCGGCTTTGAAAAATCAACATGGGGATGATCGGTTTCGACAGCGGCTGTCGAAGCAGGGGAAGCGTGTCGAGGAAGCGGCCATGATCTCGTAAACCACAGGCCGAAAAAAATAATCGCCAACACCAAGCGCGATTCCTTCGCCCTCGCTGCCTAAGTAGCGACTTGCGAAGTGTCAGCCCGGGGCTGTTCCCGACCCGGATCCTGGCATCAGCTAGGGGACTAAACCTTGATCCCGGTCACGGGGTGAAGAGGGAAATCAAACAGTGACTGAGCCCGTCGGAGACTTGTCCGCGTGATCTCCGGGGCCGAGAAAAGCGAAGCGGACTGCACACGGAGAAGCCCTGATTCCGCACCGTTGGACGCGGGTTCGATTCCCGCCATCTCCACTCATCCCATGTGGGCACGGGCCCCGCCGCTTCCGAGCGGCGGGGCCTTTGTCGTGCGCGGTCTTCGTCGTGTGCGGTGCGCCGCGTACCAGCTGGGGCGGGCCCCGGATCAGGCGTCGTCGGCCGGCTGTGCCAGGGAGATCAGCAGCGCGGCCGCCGCGGCCGTCACCGGTACGCCGTAACCGGCCGTCGGTGAGAGGTGCTCCACCACCCAGCCGCCGGCCGCGCTGCCGCAGGCGATGCCGCCGAGCAGGCCGGTCACCGCCAGGGTCATGCCCTCGTTGAGGCGGCCCTCAGGGGTGTGCTGCTGGACCAGGGTCAGGTTGGTGACCATCGTCGGAGCCGTCGCCGTGCCCGCCACCAGCAGCGCCAGCGCCACCAGCGGCAGGGAGCCGGTCAGCGCGGCGGCCAGCAGCGGCAGCGTCATGAGCGCCGTCATCGCCGCGACGCACCACGGCAGCCGCCGTGCGGCCGGGCCCGAGGGCCGCAGCGCCCCGTACACCAGCCCCGCCACGCAGGAACCGGCCGCCTGGAGCCCCAGGGCGACCCCCGCCGCCGACCGGTGGCCCCGGTCGTCGGCGAACGCCACGGTGACGACCTCCATCGCGCCGAAGACCGCACCCATGGCCAGGCACACCGCCAGCCGGCCCGGCATCCCCGGTGCGCGCAGCGGCGCCTTGGCGGGTGTACGCGGCCGGGGCGGCGGCTCGGTCGAACGCTGGGCGGCGAACAGCACCACCCCGGTCAGCAGCAGCACCGCGCCGGCCAGCGTGCCCGCCTCCGGGAAGAACGTCCCGCACAGATAGGCGGCGAGGGCCGGGCCCAGCATGAAGCACAGCTCGTCCGCCGCCTGTTCGAAGGAGTTCGCGGTGTGCAGCGCCCGCGCGTCGCCCGCCAGCAGGTGCGCCCAGCGGGCCCGGGACATGCCGCCGGTGTTGGGCGTGGTCGCGGTCGCGGCGTACGCGGCGAACAGGGTCCAGTCGGGGGCGTCGTAGTGCACGCACAGCAGCAGCGCCAGGCTGCCGAGCGCGGCGCACACCGTGGCGGGCACCGCGATCCGCGCCTGGCCGTACCGGTCCACCAGCCGGGCGATCCAGGGGGCGGTCAGCGCGGTGGCCGCGAGGCCGGTGGCGGTGACCGCGCCGGCGAGCGCGTACGAGCCGCGGGAGGCGGCGATCATCACCACCGCGCTCACGCTGAACATGCCCATGGGCAGCCGGGCGACCAGGTTCCCCGCGGTGAAGGCCCGGGCCCCGGGCACGGTGAACAGGCGGCGGTACGGGCCCGGCGGACGGTGCCGGGTGCGCGGGGCGAAGTCGACGGCGACGAGGGTGTCGGCGGTGACGGTGAACAGGAGAGACCGGGCGGTCGCGTGGTCACGCGTGGGCGGCTGCGGCATGGAGTCCACCGTCCCGGCCGCCGGAACGGGCGTCCAACACCTTCGCGGCACCCATTCACGCAGCTGTGTTGTGAAAGCCGCCGAGCTGCCGCGCTCCGAGCCGCGCCCCTGAGCCGCCGCGCCCCCGAGCTGCCGAGCCTCCGTGTCGCCGAGCCGTGGAGCCTCCGTGTCGCCGAGCGTCGAACGCCGAGCGTCGAACGCCGAGCCCCGAGCCCCCGGGCCGCCGCGCCCCAAGCTGCCGAGCTTCGGAGCCCCGTGCCTCCGAGCCCCGTGCCTCGGTGCCTCCCAGCCCCGGGCCGCCGAGTCCCGCGACCCCGCGACCCCGAGTCCCGCGACCCCGAGTCCCGCGACCCCGAGTCCCGCGACCCCGAGTCCCGCGACCCCGCGTCCCGCGACCCCGAGTCCCGCGACCCCGAGTCCCGCGACCCCGAGTCCCGCGACCCCGAGTCCCGCGACCCCGAGTCCCGCGACCCCGAGTCCCGAGCCGCGAGTTGCCGGGCCGCAAGCCTCCGAGCCCCGAGCCCCGAGCCCCGAGCCCCGAGCCCCGAGCCCCCGGAAGGGTGCGCACAGCGCCGTTGTAGGTTCGGCCCATGCCCGCCCACCTGGACCCGCGCCTGCTGCGCGCCTTCGTCACCGTCGCCGAGGAGCTGCACTTCACCCGGGCCGCGGTCCGGCTCTACCTCGCCCAGCAGGCGCTCAGCAGGGACGTACGGCGGCTGGAACGGGAGCTGGGCGCCGAGCTGTTCGTCCGGACCACCCGGCAGGTGACCCTCACGGCGGACGGCGAGCGGCTGCTGCCGTACGCACGGCGCGCCCTGGAGGCCCAGGACGAGCTGCTGGCCGCCTTCGGGCAGGCCCGGCCCCTGCTCGTCGACCTCAACTCCCCGAATCTGGACACCGGCCGCCGCGTGCTGCACCGGGCCCGCGAACTCGCCCCCGAGCACGAGATCATGGCTCGCTTCGAGAGCGGATTGGCCCACGCCGCCGCCGAGGTGCTCGCGGGGCGGCTGGACGCGTCCTTCGGGCGGTTCGCCGGTCTGGACCCGGGACTGCGGACCCGGCTGGACCACCAGCACGTGCGGTACGAGCCGATGGCCCTGCTGCTGCCCGAGGAGCACCCGCTGGCACCGCTCGCGGCCGTCCCGCTGGCCGCGCTGGCGGGCGAGACCGTGTACGCCGGCGCGGGCAACCCGCGCACCCCGGAGTGGACCGACCTCGCGCACCGCCTCTTCGACCCCCGCGGCATCGCGGTCGCGCCCCCGGCCCCGCTGGCGGTGGGAGAGGAGGAGTTCCAGCGGCTCATGGCCAAGTCCGGGCACCCGGTACTCGCGGTGGTCGGCTTCGCCGCCCTGCCGGGCACCGTCGTACGGCCGCTCGTCGACCCGGTGCCGCTGTCCCCGGTGTCCCTGGTGTGGCGCAAGGGGCTGACGCACCCGGCGTTCGGCGCGGTGCGCCGCGCCGCCGCGGAGATCGCCGAAGCGGAGGGTTGGCTGCGACGACCCGAAACGGGATGGATTCCGGACGTCGACGAATCGGTCAATTCCGTTCACCATTGAAACATCGCAAATCCGCGCGTCCCGCGGACGCTACGTTCGTGTCTGCCGAGCACGGTGTGACAAGGGGGGCGCTCGGACCGGTGGGGGCCGAGTCCGGCGACGCGGGCTCGGAGTCGTATGCGCACCCGGAACACTCCCGTGGGGGGAACGTACGTGCGCGTGAAACACCTGAAGAACGCCCTCAAGGGCCGGGAAGGCACCCAGCCGGAATGGCCGGCGACCGCCGCCGCGACCGGTGAGGTGCCCACTGCCGAGGGCGCCGTCCGGACGGTTGGGGAGACCGTCCTCACCGGCGCCCTGCGCGTCGAGGACCCGTGGCAGGACCCCGAGCCCGGCAGCGGGACCGGCGGCGGCCCCAGCGGTGGGACCGGCGGCGGGCCCGGCGACGGGCGGAGCACCGGCGACGCCCCGGATCCTGCCGAGGTGACCGTCCAACTCGACCGTGTGGCTGGTCGGCTCGACCGTGGGGCGGGCCGGTCGCCGGGCCGGTCCGCCCCACGCGGCGCGTACGGCCGGGACGGCGGCTCCGACGGACCCGTCTTCGTCGACGAGTCCGGCCGCCGCAGCCGCCGGTTCCGCCGTATCGGCATGGCGGTCGGCCTCACCTGCGCGGTCTACGCCGTCGTCATCGTCGTCACCCTCGTGTCGGGCAACTCCAACGCGCCCTGGCTGCCGGTGCCGGGCCAGGCGGACGACCCGCCCGCGAGCACGGTCGACGCCTCTCCCGCCCCCTCGGACCCGGCCCGCCCGCCCGGCGCCGACGGCAGCGGCGCCCTGCCCGGGATCCCCCCGACGGCCGCCGCCGTCGTCCGGCCCACGCCCGGCACCACCGCCGGCGCACCCCGCGTCTCCGCCGGACCGACCAAGCCGGGCGCCTCCGCCACGCCCCGGCCGTCCGTCACCGGCACCCCGAAGACCCCGGGCACCGGCGCCACCGTCCCCGCCGTGGAGCCGTCCCCGCCGCCGGTCTCCGCCTCGCCCGACCCCAGCCCGTCCGCGGGCGGCGGCGAGTCCTCGCCCGGCCCGTCCCCGTCCCCGGTCTCGGGCGGCTCCGGCCCGGGCGGCCCCGGCACGGTGGCCGACGGCCCCAGCACGCCCACGCCGGTGGCCCAGGAACCCGGCCCGAGCGCACCGGGCACCACGGCCTCCGAGCCCCCGGCCACCACGGCCTCCGAGCCCCCGGCCACCGAGGGATCCGGCTCGCCCACGCCCGCCGCCGGGGACACGGCCCCGGCCGGCTCCGGCGCCTCCCTCACGGTGCAGGTCGTCTGATGGCCCCGCCCACCCGCCGCCGGCCGAGGACCGGGGGCCCGGCCCGCGACGGCTCGCGCGCCCGGCGCACAGCGCCCGGCACGACCCGCGGCTCGCGCCCCGGCCGTACCGCTCCCGCGTCCGCGGCGCGCGGGACCGCCCGGCGCCGCCTGCCCCTGCGCCTGCTGCTGCCCACCCTCTTCCTCGGCGCGCTGATGGCGATGCTGATGCTGCGCGGATACGTGCACAGCGAGATCCTGGCCGACCACCGCATCCAGTCCGAGAGCGCCACCGACCAGGTCCCCGAGAAGATCCTCGACGGGGGCCCGGTCATCGACACCCGGGGCGGCCGCGCGACCAGCCTGCGTGTGCCCGACCACCGCCTGGTGCTCACCTTCGACGACGGCCCCGACCCGACCTGGACGCCGAAGGTGCTGGACGTGCTGAAGAAGCACCACGCGCACGCGGTCTTCTTCGTCACCGGCACCATGACCTCGCGCTACCCGGAGCTGGTCCGGCGCATGGTCGCCGAGGGCCACGAGGTGGGGCTGCACACCTTCAACCACCCCGACCTGTCATACCAGTCGAAGAAGCGCATCGACTGGGAGCTGTCCCAGAACCAGCTCGCCATCACTGGCGCGGCCGGCATCCGCACCTCGCTGTTCCGGCCGCCGTACTCCTCCTTCGCCGACGCCATGGACGACAGGTCCTGGCCGGTGACCGAGTACATCGGCTCCCGCGGCTACATCACCGTCGTCAACAACGCCGACAGCGAGGACTGGCGCAAGCCCGGCGTCGACGAGATCATCCGCCGCGCCACCCCGCAGGGCGGCAAGGGCGCCGTCGTCCTGATGCACGACTCCGGCGGCGACCGCCACCAGACGGTGCGGGCGCTGGACCGGTTCCTGCCCGAACTCCAGGCCCGCGGCTACCGGTTCGACAACCTGACCGAGGCACTCGACGCGCCGAGCGCGCACACCCCGGTCACCGGGGCCGACCTGTGGAAGGGCCGGGCGTGGGTCTTCCTCGTCCAGGCCTCCGACGACATCACCGGCGCCCTCGTGGTCTGCCTCGCGGTGGTCGGCGGCCTGGTCATCGCCCGCTTCGTGCTGATGTTCCTGCTGTCCGGGGCGCACGCCCGGCGCGTGCGCCGCCCCGGGTTCCGCTGGGGGGATCCGGTCACCGAACCCGTGTCGGTGCTGGTGCCCGCCTACAACGAGGCCAAGTGCATCGAGAACACGGTCCGTTCACTGACCGCGAGCGAGCACCCGATCGAGATCCTCGTCGTCGACGACGGCTCCAGCGACGGCACGGCCCGCATCGTTGAGGACATGGGCCTGCCGGACGTCCGGGTCGTCCGCCAGCTGAACGCGGGCAAGCCCGCCGCCCTCAACCGCGGCATCACCAACGCGAGCCACGATCTGATCGTGATGATGGACGGCGACACGGTCTTCGAACCGTCCACCGTGCGCGAGCTGGTGCAGCCCTTCGGCGACCCGCGCGTCGGCGCGGTCGCGGGCAACGCCAAGGTCGGCAACCGCGACTCCCTCATCGGCGCCTGGCAGCACATCGAGTACGTGATGGGCTTCAACCTCGACCGGCGCATGTACGACATCCTGCGCTGCATGCCGACGATCCCCGGCGCGGTGGGTGCCTTCCGGCGCTCGACCCTCGAACAGGTCGGCGGCATGAGCCACGACACGCTCGCCGAGGACACCGACATCACCATGGCGCTGCACCGGGCCGGCTGGCGGGTGGTCTACGCCGAGAAGGCCCGCGCCTGGACCGAGGCGCCGGAGTCGGTCCAGCAGCTGTGGTCCCAGCGCTACCGCTGGTCGTACGGAACCATGCAGGCGATCTGGAAGCACCGCGGGGCCCTGCTGGACCGCGGCCCCTCCGGCCGCTTCGGCCGCGTCGGCCTGCCCCTGGTCTCCCTGTTCATGGTGGTGGCCCCGCTGCTGGCCCCCCTGATCGACGTGTTCCTCCTCTACGGCGTCGTCTTCGGCCCGACCGGGAAGACGATCCTGGCCTGGCTGGGCGTCCTGGCCGTCCAGGTGGTCTGCGCGGCGTACGCCTTCCGCCTGGACCGCGAACGCATGACCCACCTGATCTCACTGCCGTTGCAGCAGATCCTCTACCGCCAGCTCATGTACGTGGTCCTGCTCCAGTCCTGGATCACCGCACTGACCGGCGGCCGCCTGCGCTGGCAGAAACTGCGGCGCACGGGGGTGGTGGAGGCGCCCGGGGGCGGGGCCTCGGCGCCGTCTTCGGCCCCGGCAGCTTCCCTCCCCCAGTCGTCGGCGGCGGAGGGGCGGACGGACGACGCAGCGGAACGGAGGCCGGTGCGATGACACAGGGACACCTGGGCGCGGAGCCGACGCCGGAGCCGATGACGGCGAGCGCCGAGCCGACGCCGGAGTACGGATTCCCGCGCCGGCGGACGGAGGCGGCCGAGCCGGCGCCGGCCGCGACGAGCACGCAAGACACGAGGAGCGCGGCGAGCGTGAAGGCCGCCGATTCGTCAGTCGCCTCGGGAGTCGCCTCGGGCGGGAAGCCGTCCGGCCGGGACCGCTACCTGGACCTGCTCCGCTCCCTCGCCCTGGTCCGGGTCGTGCTCTACCACCTCTTCGGCTGGGCCTGGCTGACGGTCCTCTTCCCGTCGATGGGCGTGATGTTCGCGCTGGCGGGTTCGTTGATGGCGCGCTCGCTCCAGCGCCCGGCGCTGAGTGTGATCCGGGGCCGGCTCCGCCGACTGCTGCCGCCGCTGTGGGCGTTCAGCGCGGTACTGCTGACGCTGATGTTCACCGCCGGCTGGAACCCGGCGAAGGACCCGGACATCGGCGGCACCCTGGGCCTGACGCGCCTGCTGGACTACATCGTCCCGATCGGCGCCCCGCCGTACCCCTGGCACCTCGGCTCCGACTCCGGCCTGCTGGAGAGGACTTGGGCGGACGACGCGGCGGGTCCGCTGTGGTACCTGCGCGCCTACCTGTGGTTCGTGGTCGCCTCCCCGCTGCTGCTGTGGGCCTTCCGCCGCGTCCCGTGGCCGACGCTGCTGGCCCCCCTGGCGCTCACCGCGGTCGTGGGCACGGGCGTGGTGACCATTCCCGGCGAGACCGGCAACGCGGTGACGGACTTCGCGGTCTATGGCGGCTGCTGGGTGCTGGGTTTCGCGCACCACGAGGGCATGTTGGCGAAGTTCCCGCGCTATCTGGCCGTCTCCCTCTCCGTCTTCCTGATGGCCTTCGCGCTGTGGTGGGCCTCGGGCCACCAGGGCCCGGACCACTGGGACCTGAACGACATTCCGCTGGCCCAGGCGTTCTGGTCCTTCGGTTTCGTCGTGATCCTGCTCCAGTACTCCCCGTCCTGGCGGGAACTCCCGGGCCGCCTGCGCCGCTGGGACAAGCTGGTCACGCTGTCCAACAACCGTGCGGTCACGATCTACCTCTGGCACAACCTGCTCATCACGGCCACGGTCCCGCTCATCGACCTGGCCTACGACCTCCCCTTCCTCCAGAGCGACGCCGCCACCTCCGCGCTGGACTCCTCCTACACCCTGTGCATGTTCCTGCTGGTGTGGCCCCTGATCGCCCTGGCGATCCTCACCTTCGGCTGGATCGAGGACGTGGCGGCGGGACGGAGGCCGCGGCTGTGGCCGAGCGGATCACGGAGGCGCGCATTCCGTTCGCGTACTTCTGATGTGAGGGCGTAACAAACGCAATGCCGTGTGGTGTGGCAGCCGGTGACCTCGATACGGTAACGGCTGCTTCACCCACCACAGACGCCCCATCAGGAGCCCCAGTGACCCGCCGAACCCGCTTGCTCAGCACAGCCGTTGCCGGAACAACGGCCGCAATCCTCCTCACGGGGTGCGGCGGAGGCGACAGCGGCTCAAAGGGCAACGACAAGATCGCGGGGGCGGACACGGGGAAGTCGGCATCGCCCTCGCCGAGTACGACGGCGTCGGCTTCGGCGAGCCGCCCCAAAGTCGAGTTGCCTTCGGATGTGACCCTGGTCTTCGAGGAGACGAAGACAGGTGACCCTGTGAAGGACGTTGTGTTGGCGGACAATGCAGAGCGCATGCGCGCTGTTGACGCGGCCATCACAGGCACGGATCCCAAGGGTGAGGCTCTCGCCTTCTACAACACCGGCAAGGCGCGCGAAGCTGCGCTGTCCTGGGTCGGCCAGTTCAAGGCGGCCGGGGTCACGATCACCGGAAAGGCGCGCTACTACGACCGCAAGGTGACGCTGCGGACCAAGACGTCGGCCGCTCTCACCTTCTGCGCCGATGAGACCAAGGGCTACAGCAAGGACAAGAAGACAAACAAGATCAACAAGACGTCGCCCTCCAAGGATGATTACGTCTTCTACAACACCCGGCTCGACAAGAACGCTGACGGTGTCTGGCAGACCTCTCAGATCATCTCCACCAGGGGGGCAGCCCAGTGCCAGCAGTAGCCAGGATCTCGGCGTGCGTCGCGATCGCCGCAGTGGCAGTGTGGGCCTCTGGCTCCGTGGCCTGGGCCGGCTGGAAGCCTGGGAGCGGCAAGAGTGGGTCCGAGACCCAGGTGCATGGAGGCGAGCACAGTCAGAAGATCTCGGCGACCGCCGGCGCCGTGGTCTTCGACCGTTCCAAGAACGGCTCCGGTGAGTCGGCCGGTCCGGTGGCCTCCGCCACGACATGGACCCCGCCCGCCTGCTACTACGCGCCCAAGTACAGCCCCGCCGAGCTCAAGGCGTACCTGGAGCCGATCTGGGAGGCGGGCTCGACCGGGTACGAGTGGGAGGCCCAGCAGCGAGACCGCTACGTGAACGGTCACCCGTACAAGGACTTCAACAAGGACAAGGCCGGCAAGGGCTATTGGTGGGACTCGTACGTCACGGCAGGCCGTGAGGGCGACCCGGGTGCCCTCGACTGTGACAAGCCGATCTTCTGGGTCGACAAGGGCGACCCCCCGCCGGCGGACACGCCGCAGGCGGTCACGCCCGAAATCCTCGCGGAGCTGGCCTACAACGAGATCCGCGTTCCCAGTACCAAGGTCACCCTGGCGCCCGCCGGTACTACGAAGGTGAATCTGCCGACCTGGGCCTGGCTGGACGGGGCACAGTTCAAGCCGGTGTCCGTCACCGCGTCCGTCCCGGTGCTGGGTATCTCGGCCACGACCACGGCGGAGCCGATCTCCCTGAAGATCGACCCGGGAACCTCCGACGCGGAGACCTACCCGGCGTCCGGTGTCTGCCCGATCGACGGCGGCCGGATCGGTGAGCCGTACGCCAAGGGCAAGGCGAACGAGACCCCGCCATGTGGGGTGAAGTACCTGCGCTCCTCGGGCAACGGCTCGTACCAGCTCAGGGCCACCCTGACGTGGAAGATCCACTGGACCGGTACGGGCACCCCCGGTGGAGACCTGCCCGAAGGCACCTTCGGCGCCAGCCAGGACGTCGTGGTCCAGGAGATCCAGTCCGTCAACCGCTGACCCGAGCTCTACCCTCAGTGACTATTTAAGTGCTGGTTGTTACTTTCATTGGACGCTTGATATCCTGCGTCCGATGAAAGTATCGCCGAGCCTGCTTCCTGTCCTGCGATCCCGTATGCAGGGCGAGCTCCTTGCACTCGTGCTGCTGCACCCGGAGCGCGAGTACACCATCACCGAGCTGGCCGCGGAGATCGGAGTGTCACCTACGGCCGTCCTGCGCGAGGTCGACCGGTTGACCGGTGGTGGCATCCTGACCGATCGGAAGGTGGGGCGCAGTCGCCTCGTCAAGGCTCGTACGGACACCCCGCTGTACCGTCCGTTGAGCGACCTCATGTCGGTCTCCTTCGGCCCGATGCCCCTGCTCACCGAGGCGCTGGCGAAACTCGACGGGGTGCGGCAGGCCTACATCTACGGCTCCTGGGCCGCCCGGTACAGCGGTGAACCGGGGCCACCGCCCGCTGATGTCGATGTCCTCGTCGTGGGAGATCCCGACCCCGATGCGCTCTTCGACCTTGCCGAGGATGCTTCTCGTCGGCTCCGCCGTGAGGTCAACGCCCACCGGGTCTCCGTGGAGGCGTGGGAGGCTCGCACGGATGATCCGTTCCTCACCAGCGTTCGCGAACGCCCGCTGGTCCGGCTGAACCTTGACCTGGAGACTTAGTGACGCGCTGGAATCAAGGCCGGTCGACAGTCGACGCGCTCATCGGCAGTGGTGAGCTCGAGCGCGTACCCGCTTCCCAGCAGGCCGCCGAAGCGGAACTGGTCCGGGCCCGTAAGCATGTCGGCTCCGCCCGCAAGCTGTTGGCCACGGATCCGGAGGGTGCCTACACACTCGCTTATGATGCCGCCCGCAGAGCGTTGGCCGCGGTACTCCAGAACCAGGGGCTGCGCGCCACCAGCCGGGGTGGTCATGCGGTCATCTACGAGGCCGTGCGAGCACAACTCGACCCGCCGCTCGGATCCCTGCTGCGTCCCTTCAATCGCATGCGAGCCCGGCGCAACGAAGTCGAATACCGGTCTTCGGAGGCTCCGGCCGTGACACCGGGCGAGGTCGAGGCCGACCTGAAGAAGGTCGAGGCGCTCATCGAACTCGCGGAGAAGGCGATCCCGAACATGCCCCGATACTGAGGCCGCCCCGCAGCTGAAGGTTCCGCTTCGTCTCGGCATGGAATGCCTGGCGCTGCTTTTCGGCCGGATCGGATGGCCGTGCGTTGCGTGTAGTCCGGTCCGGCCGAAGGGTGCCCTCCGCGCACAGGGCAGCGGGCTCTTGTGGCTGTTTCCCGCTGACTCGCGACCGGCCGCAGAACTCATAGCTCCTGGCTCTGTGCGTCATTCGCCAGCAGGGATGGTCGTTTCCTTGCTCAGCAGAGTGCCGCGAGGCCCGAAGCCGGACGCGGAGTAGAAGCCCGCAGCCTCCTTGTTCGGAGCGAAGACGCCGGCGTAGAGGATGGAGACACCGTGGTCTGCGGCCGTCTGCTCCGCCGCCGCGACCAGAGCCGACCCCACACCGCGGCCGCGATGCTCGTCAAGGACGACCGTGTGGATGTCGGCTCTGCGCCGCGGTATCAGGATCTGGTGGTCCGGGGGGTCATCGAGCAGGACGACCTCTGCCATGCCCACCACCGCGCCAGCCATCTCCGCGACGGAGATCAGCACTTTCACGCCGTCCGCGAGCACCTGTTCGAAGTGCCTCGTCACGGCCTCGAGGTCAGGAACCCGATAGATGTCGGGAGCGAGCCGCACATGCCGTTCCGCGTTAGCGAGGCGCAGACGGACAAGAGCGAGCACGTCTCGGTGTTCAGCAGGTCGGACCAAGATCGACGTCGCAGAGCTTCCCACAGCGCGAACCCTCAGCCCTTCTGGATGCGGCGGCCCTCGGCCACGAGACCCGGGAGGCAGGGCGGGGCCAGCACGTGCGTGATCCTCGGTCCATCCGTCAGGACGGTATCGAGAGTGGAGGATTTCTCCTGCGTGCGGCAGCTCAGCGGTCCCGTCCCGCTGCGTAGGAGAGGAAGCCCGCCCAAGCGGTGGGTGGGAAGGTCAGGTGGGGGCCGGTGGGGGTTTTCGAGTCGCGGACGTGGATGGTTCTGGGGGCGTGGGATATCTCGACGCAGTTCGAGCCGTCGCCGCTGTAGGTGGACTTCTGCCAGTGGATGTCTTGCACGGTGGGTGCCTCTCAGGTGTCCTGTGTGAGGTGGTGGATGAAGTCACGTGAGGCTTCAGGGGGCAGCGCGCAGGACTCCATGCGGTCCAGCACCGCGCGGTACTTGTGCAACTGTGCCTCCGCGTCGAGGAACTCGCAGGCGCCGTGTGCCGAATCCAGTTGGACGGTGTCCAGTTGGGGGACTGCTCCCTCGACGTAGTCGAAGGACTGGCCCGTGGTGGGGAAGCTGTCCGTGCCGAAGGGGATCACCCTGACTGTGACGTGCGGCAGTTCGCCCATGTCGTTGAGGTGCTTGAGCTGGCCGCGGGTGATGACGGAGCCGCCGAACCCCATGCGGAGTGCGGCCTCGTGAATGATCGCGGTGTAGGACGGCGGGCCGTCCCGGTGCAGGATGCCCTGCCGTTTCATGCGGTGGGTCAGGCGGTGTTCGACCTCGTACTGCCGCATGGGTGGTACCACGCCCTGGAAGAGGGCGCGGGCGTGATCCGCGGTCTGCAGTAGCGCCGGGATGTTGATGATCAGCGCCACACGCAGTGCTGTCGCGTGGTGCTCCAGCTCGGCGAGGTCGACCAGCGCGGCGGGGACGTGGTCGCGGTACTCCTCCCACCAGTGGCGCGTACGCCGGCCGGTCATCGCGGCAAGAGCCTCGACGAGCTGCTCGTCGGAGCAGTCGTAGGCGTGCGCCATGGCGCGCAGCTTCTCCGCGCTGATGGGTGTGCGCCCTGTCTCGATCATGCTCACGCGCGCCTGGTTGACGCCGAGCAGTTCGCCGGCGGCAGTCGCGGTGAGGCCGGCCCGCTCGCGGAGTTTGCGCAGCTCGGCGCCGAATCTGCGTTGCCGCAGCGTGGGGTTGCTGGTGGGCGGCACGGTGTTCCCTTTCCGGCTGCGACAGGCCGACCTTCTCCCTCACACGAGTGAAGGTTAGATGCTTCTGGTTCGTTTGGTTAGAGGTATCTAACCATCTGTCCTACGGTTCTCACGTACCGCCCAACTCCCCCCGCCCATAAGCCGGAAGCGCACCACCCCAGGCACTGCCACCGCCCGGCGCGGACGTTGGCGCATGCGGCCCACGCAGCCCACGCGGCGCGTGCAGCGCATGCACGCCCCCCTTCTTCTCCGGAGGTCTTCATGGTCACCGTAGCCCTGCCCGACACCTGGGTGTACGCCCTCCGCCTGCCGCATGACCCCCGCGCCGCACGCGTCGCACGGATGACCGTACGGGCAGCCCTGAACAGCCATGGAAGAGAAGAAGTCCTCGATGCCGTCGAGCTGTTGACCTCCGAGCTGGTCACCAACGCCTACCGGCACACCCACGGGCCCGCCTCCCTCCGGCTGACGGCCCTGAGCGGCGGGCGGCTGCGCGTCGGGGTCTGGGACAGTCATCCGCACATTCCCGCCCCGTTCGACGGGCCTCCCCGCGACCGCGTCCCGCCGGCCCCGGCCGGTGCCGAGGGCGGGCGGGGGCTGTTCCTCGTACAGCAGTACGCGGACTCCTGGGGCGGGTGGACACTCGGCGGCGATCTGCTCGGGCGGGGAGCCGGGAAGCTGCTGTGGTTCGAGGTGGGCGGCGGGCACCCCGCACGAAGGGGGTCCACCCACCTCTCATCCCCCCACCCCGCCGGGTGAGAGCAACGTTCCCTTCCGGTCACCCACGGCCACAGCGCGGAAACGCGTCCTCCCTACCTTCGGGACTCAGCCACTCGCAGAACCAGCCGAGCACCCGAGCACCGGAGCACCGTGGAGGCGTCATGACAGCCAGGCGTTGGATCGAGCACTGGGATCCGGAGGACGAGGTCTTCTGGGCGGAGACGGGGGAGAAGGTCGCCCGGCGGAACCTCCTCTTCTCCGTCCTCTCCGAGCACATCGGGTTCTCGGTGTGGACGCTGTGGTCCGTGCTCGTGCTGTTCATGGGGCCGGAGTACGGGCTCACCCCCGCCGACAAGTTCCTGCTGACCTCGATGGTCACCCTCGTCGGCGCGGTCGTCCGCGTGCCCTACACCTTCGCCGTCGCCGTCTTCGGCGGGCGGAACTGGACGATCATCTCCGCCAGTCTGCTGCTCGTGCCGACCGTCGCCGCGTTCACCGTGATGGAGCCGGGGACCTCCTTCTCCACCTTCCTGTGGGTCGGGCTGCTGGCCGGCATCGGCGGGGGCAACTTCGCCTCCTCCATGACGAACATCAACGCCTTCTTCCCGCTCCGGAAGAAGGGGTGGGCCCTCGGGCTCAACGCGGGCGGCGGCAACATCGGGGTTCCGGTGATCCAGCTCGTCACGCTCGCGATCATCGGCGCGAGCGGCGGCCCGCGCGTCCTGCTCGGGATCTACATCCCGCTGATCGTCGTCGCCGCCGTCCTCGCCGCCCTCTTCATGGACAACATCGCCTCCGTGAAGAACGACACCGGCGCCGCCGTGGACGCCGCCAAGGACGCCCACACCTGGATCATGTCGTTCCTCTACATCGGCACGTTCGGGTCCTTCATCGGCTACAGCTTCGCCTTCGGCCAGGTGCTCACCAACCAGTTCGGCAGGACCCCGCTCCAGGCCGCCTACCTCACCTTCGTCGGGCCGCTCCTCGGCTCCCTCATCCGGCCCGTGGGCGGCCGGCTCGCCGACCGCTACGGCGGAGCGCGGATCACCCTGTGGAACTTCGTCGCCATGGCCGCCGCGACCGCCGTCCTGGTCGTCGCCAGCATGGAGAAGTCGCTGCCGCTGTTCGTGGCCGTCTTCGTCGTGCTGTTCGTGCTCAGCGGGCTCGGCAACGGATCGACGTACAAGATGATCCCCGGCATCTTCCAGGCCAAGGCCCTCGCCAAGGGGCTGGAGGGGGAGGAGGCCGCGGCGTACGGGCGGCGGCTGTCCGGCGCCTCCATGGGGCTGATCGGTGCCGTGGGCGCGCTCGGCGGCGTCGGCATCAACCTCGCCTTCCGCCAGTCCTTCCTCTCCTACGGCTCCGGCACCGGCGCCTTCGTCGCCTTCCTCGCCTGCTACGGCGCCGCCTTCGCGGTCACCTGGGCCGTATACCTTCGCCGCCCGGCCCGCCAGATTCCGGCCAAAGCCGCCGCGACGGAGGCGGAACCGCAGCTCAGCTATGCCGAGGTGTGACGTAACACTGGTGACATCAAGTCGAACCGAGCCTGTCACGCGCCGTTGACAGGCTCGTTCGGCATACAGGGGCGGCCCCCAGGGACGCACGCGGGGACACGCCCTTGTGCGGTCCCCTCGCAGGGACGACGACTCGAGTGCGGGACGAGAGCCATGTACGACGAACAGCAGCGACCGGGACAGCGGACGGGACAGCGGACGGAACACGGGCCCCTCGCCGGGTTCACCGTGGGCGTGACGGCCGCGCGCCGCGCCGACGAGCTCGGCGCGCTGCTCCAGCGGCGCGGGGCCACCGTCGTGCACGCGCCCGCCCTGCGCATCGTGCCGCTCGCCGACGACGGCGAACTCCTCGCCGCCACCAAGGAGATCATCGGCCTGGCGCCCGACGTCGTGGTCGCCACCACCGCGATCGGCTTCCGCGGATGGGTGGAGGCGGCCGACGGGTGGGGTCTCGGCGAGGCGCTGCTCGCCCGGCTGCGCGAGGTCGAGGTGCTGGCGCGCGGGCCCAAGGTCAAGGGCGCCATCCGGGCCGCCGGGCTGACCGAGAAGTGGTCGCCGTCGTCGGAGTCCATGGCCGAGGTGCTCGACCGGCTCCTCGAGGAGGGCGTCGAGGGGCGCCGGGTCGCCGTACAGCTGCACGGCGAGCCGCTGCCCGGGTTCGTGGAGGCGCTGCGGGAGGGAGGCGCGGAGGTCGTTCCCGTCCCCGTGTACCGGTGGATGCCGCCGGAGGACCTCAGCCCGCTCGACCGGCTGCTCGACGCCGCCGTCTCCCGCGGCCTGGACGCGCTCACCTTCACCAGCGCGCCCGCCGCCGCCTCGCTGCTGTCCCGGGCCGAGGAGCGGGGGCTGCTGCCGGAGCTGCTGACCGCGCTCGGGCACGACGTGCTGCCCGCGTGCGTCGGGCCGGTCACCGCGCTGCCGTTGCAGGCCCGCGGCATCGACACCGTGCAACCGGAGCGGTTCCGGCTCGGGCCGCTGGTGCAGCTGCTGTGCCAGGAACTGCCCGGCCGGGCGCGGTCCTTGCCGATCGCCGGGCACCGGGTGGAGATCCGGGGGCACGCGGTGCTGGTGGACGGGGACCTCAGGCCCGTGCCGCCGGCCGGGATGTCGCTGCTGCGGGTGCTGTCCCGGCGCCCGGGATGGGTGGTCGCCCGCGCCGAACTGCTGCGGGCGCTGCCGGGGGCCGGGCGGGACGAGCACGCGGTGGAGACGGCGATGGCCCGGCTGCGTACGGCGCTGGGCGCGCCCAAGCTGATCCAGACGGTGGTCAAGCGCGGGTACCGGCTGGCCCTGGACCCGGCGGCCGACGAGAAGTACGCGGACGCCTAGGGCCGGCGGCCGACGAGAGAGAGGTACGCGGATGCCCAGGGGCGGCGACCGAGGAGAAGGGCGCGGACGCCCAGCGCGGGTGGCCGAGTGTCGGGGCCCGGCGGTACGAGGGGTTCCGGTGGCGGGGGCGGACGGGCACTGTGGAAGGGAACGCTTTCCCAGCCCTGACGAGCACCCCGCCCACCTCTGCTGACCGGGGTGACCCTAGGCGGTGACAGGCACATGGCACTGGGCACGGCGACGGCCCCGTACGAGCTGCGGTTCGACGCGGGGCGGATCTGCCTGGATCTCCTCTCCACCACCCACCCCGAGGAACGCCTCGGCTCCGTCGCACCGTTGCGTGCCTGGATCACGGGCTCCGGCCTGGTCCCGGCGGCCACCGAGCTGGCGCACGTCGACGCCTCCTGGCCGGTCGCCTTCCGCGAACTGCGCGGTCACCTGGGCCGCCTGGTGACCGGCTGCCTTCCGCCCGGGTCCCGGCCGTACGCCCTCGCCCCCATCCGCGCCGAGGACCTCGCCCCCGCCCGAGCCGACGGGCTCCCGCCCGACCGGCCCGACGGCCTCCCGCCCGCCCACGCCGAGGGACGTACCCACGCCGAGGGAGGCACCCACGTCGACGCCCTTCCGTCAAGCCCCGCCGAGGGCCTCCTGCCCGCCCGCGCCGACGGGCTCACGCCTGCCCGCGCCGACGGGTTCACGCCTCCCCTCCCCGATGGCCTCCCGCCTTCCCTCCCCGACGGGCTCACGCCTGCCCTCCCCGACGGCCTCCCGCCTTCCCTCCCCGACGGCCCCACCCCCTCCTGCCCCAGCCGGTTCACCCCCGCCCGCCCCTACGACCTGGCGCTCGCCCGGGTCAACGAGGTCGCCCGTGCCGCGCCGCCCGTGCCCCGTCTGGTGCGGTCCCAGGACGGGGTGCTGGTGCGGGAGTTGGCCGAGCCGCCCGGGTGCGCCGCGCTGCTCGCGGCGGTCGCGCGGGACGCCGTCGAACTGCTCACCGACCCCGTCGCACGGGCCGGCCTGCGCCAGTGCGAGGGCGACAACTGCCCGATCGTGTACCTGGACACGTCCCGGGGACGCAGGAGGCGCTGGTGCTCCAGTGAGGTGTGCGGCAACCGGGAACGGGTCGCCCGGCACCGCCGCCGCGCGGCCCTCGCCCGCGCCTGACGGCACTCCGGCGCCCCAATTGCTGCTTCTGTGCGTCCACTTGTGAAGTGATTTCGGCAACACCCGGTTTCGCCGCACCGGCGGACGGGCATGTTCGCAGACTCTCCGACTCCGTTCCCCATGTGCCGGATATGTAAAGATCGCGCGGGAGGAATGTGTATTCATGTCCCTCTCGTCACGTCACCCCGCAGAAATTCGTCGCCTCGCTTTGAACACGAGGCACTCCGCGTCCGTACCCGTCGGTGCGAGACCGACTGGGGGAACCCCCGGACACCGGAGGTGGGCGTGCGCAAGGATTCCGTCGTGGCCAATGAACGTGGACAGAGGGCCCGACATCGCATGTCCCAGCCTTCGGAACCCGACGAGGAGTTGATGCGTGCCCTGTACCGGGAGCACGCCGGACCTCTGCTCGCGTACGTCCTGCGGCTGGTGGCCGGAGACCGGCAGCGCGCCGAGGACGTGGTGCAGGAGACGCTCATCCGTGCCTGGAAGAACGCCGGCCAGCTCAATCGAGCGACCGGTTCGGTACGCCCCTGGCTGGTGACGGTCGCCCGGCGCATCGTCATCGACGGCCACCGCAGCCGGCAGGCCCGGCCGCAGGAGGTCGATCCGTCGCCGCTGGAGGTCATCCCCGCGGAGGACGAGATCGACAAGGCGCTGTGGCTGATGACGCTGTCCGACGCGCTCGACGACCTGACCCCGGCCCACCGGGAGGTGCTCGTCGAGACGTACTTCAAGGGGCGTACCGTCAACGAGGCGGCCGAAACGCTGGGTATACCCAGCGGCACTGTGCGCTCACGGGTGTTCTACGCCCTGCGGTCGATGAAGCTGGCTCTGGAGGAGCGGGGGGTGACGGCGTGATGAGCATGTACGGGGGGTTCGGAACGGGTGGTTCGGGTATGTCTGGGTCCATGCAGGGATCACCGGCCCCGAACGAGCACGAGACCGTCGGCGCCTACGCCCTCGGCATTCTCGACGACGCCGAGGCAACCGCATTCGAGGCGCATCTCGCCACCTGCGAGTGGTGCGCCCAGCAGCTCGACGAACTGGCCGGAATGGAACCGATGCTGGCCGCGCTCGCGGACCTGCCCGGCTCCGGCACGCCCGCGGTCGGCGAGTCCCTGTCGGCCAGGCCCAGCCCGCGTCTGATGGAGAAGCTCGTCGACGAGGTGGCCGAGCGCCGCGCCCACAAGCGCCGGCGCGGCTTCTACCTGGTGGCGGCCGCGGCCGCGCTGATCGTCGGCGGACCGCTGACCGTGCTCGCGGCGACCGGCGGTTCGGACGACGGCGGCGATCACAACATGGCGGCGGGGCCCGCGCAGACCGCGTTCCAGACCATGTCCGACAAGCGCACCGCCACGGACCCGGGGACCCACGTCACCGCGACCGTCGCGATGGAGAAGCGGGACTGGGGCACCCACGCGGTCCTCCAGCTCAAGAACGTCACCGGCCCGCAGAAGTGCTCGCTGATCGCCGTCGGCAAGAACGGCGAGCGGGAGACGGTCACCTCCTGGGCCGTCCCCAACTGGGGGTACGGCGTTCCGAACGCCAAGACGGAGGAGGCCAAGAACCCCCTCTACGTCCACGGCGGCGCCGCCTTCGCCCCCAACCAGATCGACCACTTCGAGGTCATGACGTTCGACGGCAAGCGGCTCGTCGAGGTCGACGCCTAGACGTCCGGTCCCGCCCGGCACGATCCGCCGGACCCGCCCGGCACGATCCGTCGCACCTGCCCGGCACGATCCACCGGGCAGGTCCGTAGCCTCGCGGGGCCCCCTTCGCGTACGGTTGACGGCTGCCCAGCACGTCAGAAGGGGGCCCGGTGGCCGCTCAGGCTCAACAGGAAACCGCGGTCGGCTCGGTTCACGACGCGGCGCACGAAGCGGCGCACGACTCCGTACGCGACCGAGAGATCAGCGTGGAACAGGCACACCTCGACCGGGTGTACCGGCGCCTCGAGGAGAAGATCCACGAGGCCGAGTTCCTCATGCACGACGCGGCCCGGCGCGGCCAGGTCGGCACGCCCGGCGCGCTGGCCGAGCGCGACGCCCAGGTGTTCCGGGCGGGCGTCCACCTCAACCGCCTGAACAACGAGTTCGAGGACTTCCTCTTCGGCCGTATCGACCTGCTGCTCGGCAAGGACGGCAAGAAGGGCCCGGACGGCGCCTACACCGCGGTCGAGCCGGCCGAGGGCGCGGTCCGTCCCGACCGCACGGCCGACATCGCCGAGACCCTGCACATCGGCCGCATCGGCGTGCTCGACGAGGACTACGCGCCGCTGGTCATCGACTGGCGGGCGCCCGCGGCGGGCCCGTTCTACCGCTCCACCCCGGTCGACCCGGGCCGGGTCGTGCGCCGCCGGGTCATCCGCTCCAAGGGCCGCCGCGTCCTCGGTGTCGAGGACGACCTGATGCGCCCCGAGCTGACGGCCTTCCTCGACGGCGAGGAACTGCCCGTGATCGGCGACGGCGCCCTGATGGCCGCGCTCGGCCAGGCCCGCACCCACACCATGCGGGACATCGTCGCGTCGATCCAGGCCGAGCAGGACATGGTGATCCGCGCGCCCGCCTCCTCCGTCACCTATGTCGAGGGCGGTCCCGGCACCGGGAAGACCGCCGTCGCCCTGCACCGGGCGGCCTACCTCCTCTACCAGGACCGGCGCCGGTACGCGGGCGGCATCCTCATCGTCTCGCCGACCCCGCTGCTGGTCGCCTACACCGAGGGCGTGCTGCCCTCCCTCGGCGAGGAGGGCCAGGTCGCCATCCGCGCCATCGGCTCGCTCGTCGACGGCGCCGAGGCCACCCTCTACGACTCCCCGTCGACGGCCCGCGCCAAGGGCTCCTCGCGGATGCTGAAGGTGCTGCGCAAGGCCGCCCGCGGCGCCCTGGAGCTGAGCGGCGCGCCGGACCGGCTCCGGGTCGTCGCCTTCGGCCGCCGGCTGGAGCTCCAGGCGGAGGAGCTGGACCGGTGCCGCCGCGCCGTGCTCGGCGGCACCGCCCCGGTGAACCTGCTCCGCCCGCGCGCCCGCAAGCTGCTGCTCGACGCGCTGTGGGAGCGCTCCGGCGCGGCCGGCCGGCACACCGACCCGGAGCTGGCCGCCGAGCTGCGCTCCTCCTTCGACGAGGACGTGGCCGGCGAGGACGAGTTCATCGCCTTCCTCGACGCCTGGTGGCCCGAGCTGACGCCGCGGGCCGTGCTGGAGGCCATGGCCGACGAGCGGCGGCTCGGCCGCTGGGCGCGGCGGGTCCTCAACCCCGGCGAGGTGCGCCGGGTCGCCCGCTCGCTGCGCCGGGAGGGCCACTCGGTGCACGACATCGCGATGCTCGACGAACTCCAGGCGATCCTCGGCGCCCCGGCCCGCCCGCGCCGCAGGCGCGAGATGGACCCGCTGGACCAGCTCACCGGCCTGGAGGAGCTGATGCCGGTGCGCGAGGAGACGCAGCGCGAGCGGGCCGAGCGCCTGGCGCAGGAGCGCACCGAGTACGCGCACGTCATCGTCGACGAGGCGCAGGACCTCACGCCGATGCAGTGGCGCATGGTCGGCCGCCGCGGCCGGCACGCCACCTGGACGGTCGTCGGCGACCCGGCCCAGTCCTCCTGGTCCGACCCCGACGAGGCCGCCGAGGCCCGTGACGAGGCCCTCGGCACCCGCCTGCCCGGCTCCCGGCACCCCGCCGGGGGAGGCGGCTCGGGCCGACTGTCCCGCGGCCGCCGCTTCGAGCTGACGGTGAACTACCGCAACCCCGCCGAGATCGCCGAGCTGGCCGCGAAGGTGCTCGCGCTCGCCATGCCCGGCGCGAAGGCACCCTCGGCGGTGCGCTCCACCGGCGTGGAGCCGCGCTTCACCGTCGTCAACGAAGTAATGCCGTCAGGCACACGGGACACGCTGGAGCGGACCGTGCGGGCGGAGGCGGAGCGGCTGCTGGACCAGGTCGACGGCACGGTCGGCGTGGTCGTCGCCATGAACCGGCGCGAGGAGGCCCGGCGCTGGCTGGCCGGGCTCGGCGACCGGGTGGTGGCGCTCGGCAGCCTGGAGGCGAAGGGCCTGGAGTACGACGCGACGCTCGTCGTCTCGCCCGCGGAGATCGCGGACGAGTCGCCGGCCGGCCTGCGGGTGCTCTACGTCGCTCTGACCCGGGCCACCAGGCAGCTCACCGTCGTCTCGGGCGAGCGGGACAAGCCGGACCCGGCCGGGGTGCCGGACCTGCTCCGGGACTGACGGGCGGCCGGCGCCGTGGGGCCGACCGGGGGACGGGAAGAGGAACTCCCGCCACGGGAATTGCCCTACCGGATCCGTTTGTTAGCCTGGACGTGACACCGGCCCGATCCAAGCCCCCGGGCCCAACCTTCGTCGCTACGAGCGACCACTTGCCGCGAGGCGAGCATGGCGGGTCGGTGTCACTGAACGTGAGAGAGGCCCGCGTCGCACTGTGACGCGGGCCTCTTTCGCTGCCCCGACGCCTGACACGGCCTGATCCACTCTCGTATGGTGGAAGTGATTTTCCGATGTCAGCCCCCCCTCGTGAACAAAACGTCCGCAATCCAGTGCGGCTACCACGTACTCAGGGGTAGGTGCGACGATCGGACGGCACAACCCGCTACACGGTGAAAGCAGAGGAAGTCGGCCATGGCAACGGCGCCCAGCGTCTCCTACTCGATGACGGTCCGGCTGGAGGTGCCCGCGAGCGGAACCGCGGTCTCCCAGCTCACCACGGCCGTCGAGTCCCACGGAGGCTCGGTGACCGGCCTCGACGTCACCGCGTCCGGCCACGAGAAGCTCCGTATCGACGTCACCATCGCGGCCACCTCCACGGCGCACGCCGAGGAGATCGTCGAGCAGCTGCGCGGCATCGAGGGCGTCACGCTCGGCAAGGTCTCCGACCGTACGTTCCTCATGCACCTCGGCGGCAAGATCGAGATGGCGTCGAAGCACCCCATCCGCAACCGTGACGACCTGTCCATGGTCTACACGCCGGGTGTGGCCCGCGTCTGCATGGCGATCGCCGAGAACCCCGAGGACGCCCGCCGCCTGACCATCAAGCGCAACTCCGTTGCGGTCGTGACGGACGGCTCGGCGGTGCTGGGCCTGGGCAACATCGGCCCCAAGGCCGCGCTGCCGGTCATGGAGGGCAAGGCGGCCCTGTTCAAGCGCTTCGCAGGCATCGACGCCTGGCCGATCTGCCTGGACACCCAGGACACCGACGCCATCGTCGAGATCGTCAAGGCGATCGCCCCCGGGTTCGCCGGCATCAACCTGGAGGACATCTCCGCCCCCCGCTGCTTCGAGATCGAGGCGCGGCTGCGCGAGGCCCTGGACATCCCGGTCTTCCACGACGACCAGCACGGCACCGCGATCGTCGTGCTCGCCGCCCTGACCAACGCGCTGCGCTGCACCGGCAAGGCGATCGAGAACATCCGGGTCGTGATGTCCGGGGCCGGCGCGGCCGGTACGGCCATCCTGAAGCTGCTGATCGCCGCGGGTCTGAAGAACGCGGTCGTCGCCGACATCCACGGCGTGGTCCACGCGGGCCGCGAGGACCTGCTCGACGCCGCCCCCGACTCGGCGCTGCGCTGGATCGCCGAGAACACCAACCCCGAGAACCTCACCGGCACGCTGAAGGAGGCCGTGCGCGGCGCGGACGTCTTCATCGGCGTCTCGGCGCCCAACGTCCTCGACGGCGACGACGTGGCCGCCATGGCCGACGACGCCATCGTCTTCGCGCTCGCGAACCCCGACCCCGAGGTGGACCCGGCGATCGCCCGCCAGACGGCGGCAGTCGTGGCCACCGGCCGCTCGGACTTCCCCAACCAGATCAACAATGTGCTGGTCTTCCCGGGTGTCTTCCGCGGCCTGCTGGACGCGCAGTCCCGCACCGTCAACACCGAGATGATGCTGGCCGCGGCGCAGGCCCTGGCCGACGTGGTGACCGAGGACGAGCTGAACCCGAACTACATCGTCCCGAGCGTCTTCAACGACAAGGTCGCGGGCGCGGTGGCCGACGCGGTGCGGGAGGCGGCCAGGGCCGGCGGAGCGGCGCCGTCCGTCTCGTAGGGGACTGTGAGGATTGCCACGATTGGTACCCGGCGCGTCGCGGAACCCGGGTCCTTGTGTCGCCCTTTATGGTGTCGGCCAGGATCAAGCCCTCCCTTCGTGTGACTCCCACGGGTGTTCTCACGACTCCACCGGGTGCCGGATTGGCTTTCCCGCCGCAGGTAGGGGCAGGATGCTCCCTCAGGACCGCGTCCCCGGGGGCACCCCAGGGGCGCGAGGGTCAGAGGGACGGACCCGGGTCCGGGGACTCACCGAGGACCTGGCAGCATCGGCTTCGCTGGTGCCCGACATGCGGCCTTCGCCGCGTGGCACGCCTCAACGGCAAGAAGAACACGGGAGTAAGAACATGAACCGCAGTGAGCTGGTGGCCGCGCTGGCCGACCGCGCCGAGGTGACCCGCAAGGACGCCGACGCCGTGCTGGCCGCGTTCGCCGACGTCGTCGGCGACATCGTCTCCAAGGGGGACGAGAAGGTCACCATCCCTGGCTTCCTCACCTTCGAGCGCACCCACCGTGCCGCTCGCACCGCCCGCAACCCGCAGACCGGCGAGCCGATCCAGATCCCGGCCGGCTACAGCGTGAAGGTCTCCGCGGGCAGCAAGCTCAAGGAAGCGGCCAAGGGCAAGTAAGCCCCGCCGCTCGTGCGCCACGTGACGGCGTACGGGGCCCACGGGGCCCTGTGAAGCACGAAAACGCCCATGGGGCGGCCCCCCGGTGAAGGGGGCCGCCCCATCGGCGTACACGGGACCGGACGGTGCCGCCGGCCGAGCGCCGCCCAGGCGCCACGGCCACCCGGACCCCCGGCCGGGACCGTGCAGGGCCCGGGCGGAGCGAAGTGGTCGGCGCCGGCCCAGCGTGCCCTGGCGGTGGTGTGCCCGGCCGGAGTGGGAGGGTGGGCGTCAGCCGAGTGCCTTGCCCGGCAGTTCGACCTTCGCGCCGAGCTCCACGAGCTTCTCCATGAAGTTCTCGTAGCCCCGGTTGATGAGCTCGATGCCGTGGACCCGGGACGTGCCCTGGGCCGCCAGGGCGGCGATGAGGTAGGAGAAGCCGCCGCGCAGGTCCGGGATGACCAGGTCGGCGCCCTGGAGCTTGGTGGGGCCGGACACGACCGCGGAGTGCAGGAAGTTGCGCTGGCCGAAGCGGCAGTCGGAACTGCCGAGGCACTCGCGGTAGAGCTGGATGTGGGCGCCCATCTGGTTCAGCGCGGAGGTGAAGCCCAGCCGGGACTCGTAGACCGTCTCGTGGATGATCGACAGGCCCGTGGCCTGGGTGAGCGCCACCACCAGCGGCTGCTGCCAGTCCGTCTGGAAGCCGGGGTGGACGTCCGTCTCCAGCGCGATCGACTTCAGCTGGCCCCCGGGGTGCCAGAAGCGGATGCCCTCGTCGTCGATCTCGAAGGCGCCGCCCACCTTCCGGTAGGTGTTGAGGAACGTCATCATCGAGCGCTGCTGGGCGCCGTGGACGTAGATGTTGCCCTCGGTGGCGAGCGCCGCGGAGGCCCAGGACGCGGCCTCCAGCCGGTCCGCGAGGGCGCGGTGGGTGTAGCCGCCGAGCTTGTCCACACCGGTGATGCGGATGGTGCGGTCGGTGTCCATCGCGATGATCGCGCCCATTTTCTGCAGGACGCAGATCAGGTCCTCGATCTCCGGCTCGACGGCCGCGTTGGACAGCTCGGTCACGCCCTCGGCCAGCACGGCCGTCAGCAGGACCTGCTCGGTCGTGCCGACCGACGGGTACGGCAGCCGGATCTTCGTACCGCGCAGCCGCTGCGGAGCCTCCAGGTACTGGCCGTCGGCCCGCTTCTCGATGGTCGCGCCGAACTGCCGCAGCACGTCGAAGTGGAAGTCGATGGGCCGGCCACCGATGTCGCAGCCGCCGAGGCCCGGGATGAACGCGTGCCCGAGGCGGTGCAGCAGCGGGCCGCAGAACAGGATCGGGATACGCGACGAGCCCGCGTGGGCGTCGATGTCGGCGACGTTCGCGCTCTCCACGTGCGTCGGGTCGAGGACCAGCTCGCCCGGCTCGTCACCCGGACGGACCGTCACCCCGTGCAGTTGCAGCAGACCGCGTACGACCCGGACGTCACGGATGTCCGGAACGTTGCGCAGTCGACTTGGCTCACTGCCCAGCAGAGCGGCGACCATGGCCTTCGGTACGAGGTTCTTCGCACCGCGGACACGGATCTCGCCCTCCAGCGGGGTTCCGCCGTGGACAAGCAGGACATCGTCGTTGACGGTCATGAATCTCGCGTTCCGATGAGTCGGGCAGGGGCCGGCCGATCATTTGGGGAGGGGCCGGAGAGACAGAGTAATCGCCGTGTGCCCCCCTTCCGTAAGCCCAGGCGCGACCCAGCCATGTCATTGCCGTGTCACAACACGAACCGTTCCGCGGTGGGCACATGGGGTCACCGGGCCGTCCCTGCGCCCGGACCGCACCGGTGCGCCCTGAGCTGCCTTCACCCCCATGACCCGATTGCCTCCCCATGCCGAGGCAAGATGCGGGATCATGTCTGGCATGACCGAGGTGTCCTCGCTCACAGGGCGGCTGCTCGTGGCCACCCCCGCCCTGGCGGACCCGAACTTCGACCGTGCGGTGGTGCTCCTTCTCGACCACGACGAGGAGGGCTCCCTGGGTGTCGTCCTGAACCGTCCGACGCCGGTGGACGTGGGCGACATCCTGCAGGGCTGGGGGGACCTCGCCGGAGAGCCCGGGGTGGTCTTCCAGGGCGGCCCGGTGTCGCTGGACTCCGCGCTGGGCGTCGCCGTCATCCCCGGTGGCTCCGGCGAGGGCGGCCCGCTGGGCTGGCGCCGGGTGCACGGCGCGATCGGTCTCGTCGACCTGGAGGCCCCGCCGGAGCTGCTGGCCTCGGCCCTGGGCTCCCTGCGGATCTTCGCCGGATACGCCGGCTGGGGCCCCGGCCAGCTGGAGGACGAGCTGGTGGAGGGCGCCTGGTACGTGGTGGAGTCCGAGCCGGGGGACGTCTCCTCGCCGGCCCCGGAGAGACTCTGGCGCGAGGTGCTGCGCCGCCAGCGCAACGAGCTGGCCATGGTCGCCACGTATCCGGACGACCCTTCGCTCAACTGATGGCTGTGAGCTTCAGTACCCTTGCCGTATGAGCACTCTCGAGCCCGAGCGCGGGACTGGTACGGGGACCCTCGTAGAGCCGACGCCGCAGGTGTCCCACGGTGACGGCGACCACGAGCGCTTCGCCCACTACGTCCAGAAGGACAAGATCATGGCGAGCGCCCTCGACGGCACGCCCGTCGTGGCGCTGTGCGGCAAGGTCTGGGTGCCGGGCCGCGACCCGAAGAAGTACCCCGTGTGCCCGCTGTGCAAGGAGATCTACGAGTCCATGAGCAGCGGCGGCGACGGCAAGGACGGCAAGGGCGGCGACAAGTAGCCGGCCGAGAGTGGTTCAGACCTCTGGGGTGCGGGCCTCTTGTGGGCGTCCCCGGCGGTCCCTAGGCTCCGGCCGTGCCGCGGGACGAGCTCGCTCATGACCTGATCCCGGCGCCGCGCGCCGTCGAGCACGGCGAGCGCGGCGCCGTGCTGCTGGACGCGGACACCGCCCTGTGGGCCGCCCCCGGCACGGGCACCTCCGCACGCTGGATCCGCGCCACGCTCGGCGCGGCCCTGGGCCTGTCCTTCCCGCCCGCCGCCGCGCAGGACGCCCCCGGCTCCGTACGGCTGCTGCTGGACGGCTCGCTCGGGTCCGAGGCCTACCGGCTCACCGTCGCCGCCGGCCGCGGGATCGAGATCCGCGGCGGCGACGCGTCCGGTGTCTTCCGGGGCGCCCAGACCCTGCGCCAGCTGCTCGGCCCGGACGCCTTCCGGCGCGCCCCGGTACGGCCCGGGGTCACCCGTTCCGTCCCGGCCCAGCGCGTCGAGGACGCCCCGCGCTTCCGCTGGCGCGGTCTCCTGCTGGACGTGGCGCGGCACTTCACGCCCAAGGACGGCGTCCTGCGCCACCTCGACCTGATGGCCGCGCACAAACTCAACGTCCTCCACCTCCACCTGACGGACGACCAGGGCTGGCGCCTGGAGATCAAGCGGTATCCGCGGCTGACGGAGGTCGGCTCCTGGCGGGCGCGCACCAGGTTCGGCCACCGGGCGTCCCCGCTGTGGGAGGAGAAACCGCACGGCGGCCACTACACCCAGGACGACATCAGGGAGATCGTCGCCTACGCCGCCGAACGGCACATCGCCGTCGTCCCCGAGATCGACGTACCCGGTCACTCGCAGGCCGCGATCGCCGCGTACCCGGAACTCGGCAACACCGACGTCGTCGACACCGGCGCCCTGACCGTCTGGGACGACTGGGGGATCTCCCCGCACGTGCTCGCGCCCACGGACCACACCCTGCGCTTCTACGAGGGCGTCTTCGAGGAGGTGCTCGGCCTGTTCCCGGCGGACGCCGCCGAGTTCTCGGAGTTCGTGCACATCGGGGGCGACGAGTGCCCCAAGGAGCAGTGGCGGCGGTCGCCCACCGCGCAGGCCCGCAAGGCCGAACTCGGGCTCGCGGACGAGGACGCGCTCCAGGCGTGGTTCATCGGCCATTTCGACCGCTGGCTGGCCGCGCGCGGGCGCCGGCTCATCGGCTGGGACGAGATCCTGGAGGGCGGACTGGCCGCGGGCGCCGCCGTGTCCTCCTGGCGCGGTTACGCGGGCGGGATCGCGGCCGCGCGGGCGGGCCACGACGTCGTCATGTGCCCTCATCAGCACGTGTACTTGGACCACCGCCAGGCGCCCGGCCCGGACGAGCCCGTGCCGATCAGCCATGTGCGCACCCTGGAGGACGTCTACCGCTTCGAGCCGGTTCCGCCGGAGCTCGACCGGGAGCAGGCGCGCCGGGTGCTGGGCACCCAGGCCAATGTGTGGACCGAGGTGATGGAGGACGCCGGGCGCGTGGACTACCAGGTCTTTCCCCGGCTGGCCGCGTTCGCCGAGGTCGCCTGGAGCGCCCTGCCCGCCTCCGGGGAACGGGACTTCGCCGGCTTCGAGCGGCGGATGGCCGCCCACTACCGGCGCCTCGACGCCCTGGGCGTCGCCTACCGGCCGCCCGCCGGACCGCGGCCGTGGCAGCGCCGGCCCGGCGTCCTCGGCCGCCCCGCCGAGGGTCCGCCGCCCCAGGAGTAGCGGGTCCCGGTCACCGCTGGGCGCCGGTTCCGGTCACCGCGGGGAGCTGGTTCCGGTCGCCGCGGGGAGCCGGTTCCGGTCACCGCGGGGAGCCGGTTCAGGCCGCCGCGAGCGCCGCCCCGCGGGCAGCCGTATCGAACAGACGGTGGAAATAGACCGCAGGAGTCAGCGAAGAGGGGGAATTCGCCCGCACCGGTGATGTGGTGCCAAAACGGGCGAGGTCCCCGGTGAGATGGGTGAAAGGCTCCTGACGGACCCCCGCGTTCGAGCCCTGCGAAGATGTGCCAGAGTTGCCACGTCCGGCCTGTCAGCACGTACCGTACGGCACACAGGTGGGACCAGTGGGGGCAGCGGGAAGGGGCAGCCGGTTTGACCACGCACGCACCGCAGGCGGCGCAGGCCGTCACGCTGCCCACGACGCTGGACGAGGCCGTGGCGGCGCTCACCGCCACGCCGGCCGCCGTGCCCGTGGCGGGCGGCACCGACCTCATGGCCGCCGTCAACTCCGGGCAGCTCAGGCCCGCCGCGCTGGTCGGCCTCGGCCGCATCAGCGAGATCCGCGGCTGGCAGTACCAGGACGGGCACGCGCTGCTCGGCGCGGGCCTCACCCACGCCCGTATGGGCCGCCCCGACTTCGCCGCCCTGATCCCCGCGCTCGCCGCCGCCGCGCGTGCCGCGGGCCCGCCGCACATCCGCAACGCGGGCACCCTGGGCGGCAACATCGCCTCGGCCGCGCCCACCGGGGACGCGCTGCCCGTGCTGGCCGCCCTGGAGGCGACGCTGATCGTCGCGGGCCCGGGCGGAGCCCGCCGGGAGGTCCCGGTGTCGCATCTGCTGGCCGGGGTGGAGATGCTCCGCGGGGGCGAACTCGTCGGCTACGTGCGCGTGCCGCTGCTGCACGCACCGCAGGTCTTCCTGAAGGCGACCGGCCGGACCGGGCCGGGCCGCGCCGTCGCGTCCGTGGCGCTGGTCCTCGACCCGGCGCGGCGCGGAGTGCGGTGCGCGGTCGGCGCCATAGCGCCGATGCCGCTCAGGCCGCTGGACGCCGAGCAGTGGGTGGCCCAGCTCATCGACTGGGACAACAGCCGCGCGATCGTCCCCGAGGCGCTCAACGCCTTCGGCGAGTACGTCGCCGCGGCCTGCATCCCCGACCCGGCCCCGGCCGAGGACGGGTCCGTACCGCAGCTTCCGCCCGCCGTACTGCACCTGCGGCGCACCGTCGCCGCGCTGGCCCGACGAGCACTGGGGAGGGCGTTGTCGTGACCGACGACCAGCACGCCGAGGGGACGCCCGCGAGCGGCGGCCGCTGGGACCCGCTGCCGCAGGGCGACTACGACGACGGCGCCACCGCCTTCGTGAAGCTCCCCGAGGGCGGCATCGACGCCCTCCTGGCCGCCCACAGCCCGCTGGCCGCGCCCGGTCACGGCTATGTGCCGCCGCAGATAACGGCGACGTCGGCCCAGGCCGCGGCGGCCGACCCGTCGGCCACGGGCCACTGGGCCGTGCCCGCCGAGGGCGCCCAGTGGCCCGACCCGAACGCGGTGCCCCAGGACCCGGGCGCGGACGACCGGTTCACGTACCAGCCGGGCGCCACCCAGCAGTGGCACTTCACGGAGCAGCACGGGACCCACGGGGGCCAGGGGCTCCCGGGGGGCGGAGCCGCCCACGGAGACCAGGGGCCCTACGGCGGCCAGGAAACCCACGGCGGCCAGGGGCCCCGTGGTGGTCAGGCGCCCGACGGTGGTCAGGGAACTCATGGGGGCCAGGCCGAGGACGGGCCCGGACACGACGTCACCGGGCAGTGGTCGATCCCCGTCGCCGGAGGTGACCTTCCGGACGAATCGGGCGAGTTCACCACGTCGTCCCTGATGCAGCAGTGGGGCGGCACGCCTCCCGCCACGCTCCCCGGCGGCGCGCCCGCGCCCTGGGCGACGGAGGGGGCGGGCGCGCCGTGGGGGCAGCAGCCCGCGCCGGACGGCGAGCACCGGCCCGGGGGAGCGTACGCCGACGGACCCGGGGCGGGTGCCCCGTACGCGGAGGAGCGGCCGCCGGGCGCTCGCTACGCCGATGAGCGGCCGTACGCGGATGAGCGTTCGTACGCGGACGACGGGCGGCGGTACGCCGACGACCAGCCGTACGCCGACGAACAGCCGTACGCCGACGAACAGCCGTACGGGGAAGACCAGTCGTACGGAGAGGGCCGGTCGTACGCCGACGAGCGCGGGTACGCCGAGCCGCCGGGGTATGCCGACGAGCAGGCGTCGCACGCCGCCGCCGAGCCCGCGGGCGCCGATGGGGACCCGGGGCACGCGCACGGCGGTCCTGGAGCGCACCCGGGCGACCACCCGGCGCACACCCCCGCGCGGCCCGCCCCGCACGCCCCCGAGCGGCACGGTCCGCAGCACGCGCCGTACCCGGACGGCACCGCGGCGGCGGACGAGGACGCCGTGGCCGGCACGGACGGCGCTCCCGATCCGTACGACGCTCACGAAGCGGGCGGCGCGGACGGCGCCGAGCCGTCGCCCGGACGCGCCGACGAGGCCGCACCCCCCACCCACTTGACCGCCGTCGCCCCCGAGGACGCCGAGGGGGCCGTGGAGGCCCCCGGCGGGCCCGCTGAGCGGCCCGCGGGTCCCGCCCCGGCCGAGGAGGCCGCGCCGGGCGCCCGGGCCGCCCAGGAGCCCGCCACGGCCTCCGGCTCCAAGGCCCCGGACGCGACGTCCGCGGATTCCGGCGACGGGGACCCGGACCCCGTGGACCCGGACCCGAACTCCCTTGCCCCGGAGGCCCGTTCCGAGGGCGAGGCACAGGGCCCGGCGCCCGCGGACGACGACACGCTCTCCGCCACCCCGCACGACGAGCACCCGCTCGCCTCGTACGTGCTGCGCGTCAACGGCGCCGAACGGCCCGTCACCGACGCCTGGATCGGCGAGTCGCTGCTGTACGTGCTGCGCGAGCGGCTCGGGCTCGCCGGTGCCAAGGACGGCTGCTCGCAGGGCGAGTGCGGCGCCTGCAACGTGCAGGTGGACGGACGGCTCGTCGCCTCCTGTCTGGTGCCCGCGGTCACCGCGGCCGGCAGCGAGGTGCGCACCGTCGAGGGCCTGGCCGCCGACGGGCGGCCCTCGGACGTGCAGCGGGCGCTGGCCCGGTGCGGGGCGGTGCAGTGCGGCTTCTGCGTGCCCGGCATGGCGATGACCTTGCACGACCTGCTGGAGGGCAACCCGGCGCCGACCGAACTGGAGACCCGCCAGGCCCTGTGCGGCAACCTGTGCCGCTGCTCGGGCTACCGGGGCGTCCTGCGGGCCGTCCAGGAGGTCGTCGCCGAGCGCGAGGCGGACGCGGGGGGCGGCGCCTCCGAGCCGGACGCCGGCGAGCCGCGCATCCCGCACCAGGCGGGCCCGGGCGCCGGGGGAGTGCACCCCTCCGCGTTCGAGTCCCCCGAGACCGGACCGCACGACCCCTACGGCCAGGACGGAGGCCGGGCATGAGCAACGAGGCCGCCACCGCCCCCGCGGAGACCGCCCCCGTCCCCGAGCCGCTGCCGCACGGCATCGGTTCCTCCCTGCCGGCCGCCGACGCCCCGGCCAAGACGGAGGGCACCTTCCCGTACGCGGCCGACCTGTGGGCCGAGGGCCTGCTGTGGGCGGCCGTGCTGCGCTCACCGCACCCGCACGCGCGCGTGCTGTCCATCGACACCAGCCACGCGCGCGAGATGCCCGGCGTGCGCGCCGTCCTCACCCACGAGGACGTGCCCGGCACCCCGCTGTACGGCCGCGGCACGGCCGACCGCCCGGTGTTCGCCTCCGACGTCGTACGCCACCACGGCGAGCCCATCGCCGCCGTCGCCGCCGACCACCCGGACACCGCGCGGATGGCGGCGGCCGCCGTCATCGTCGAGTACGAGGTGCTCGACCCGGTCACCGACCCCGAGCAGGCCTTCGAGGCCGAGCCGCTGCACCCCGACGGCAACCTGATCCGCCACATCCCGCTGCGGCACGGCGACCCGGACGCGGCCGGCGACGTCGTCGTCGAGGGTCTGTACCGCATCGGCCGCCAGGACCCGGCCCCGATCGGCGCCGAGGCCGGCCTCGCCGTGCCCCGCCCGGACGGAGGCGTCGAGCTGTACCTGGCGTCGACGGACCCGCACGCCGACCGCGACACGCTCGCCGCGTGCTGCGGGCTGGACCCCGAGCGCGTGAAGATCGTCGTCACCGGTGTGCCCGGCGCCACCGCCGACCGCGAGGACCAGGGCTTCCAGCTCCCGCTCGGCCTGCTGGCGCTGAAGACCGGCTGCCCGGTGAAGCTGACGGCGACCCGCGAGGAGTCCTTCCTGGGCCACGCGCACCGCCACCCGACCCTGCTGCGCTACCGCCACCACGCCGACGCCGAGGGCAGGCTGGTGAAGGTCGAGGCGCAGATCCTGCTCGACGCGGGCGCCTACGCCGACACCTCCTCCGACGCCCTGGCGGCCGCCGTGGCCTTCGCGTGCGGCCCGTACGTCGTCCCGAACGCCTTCATCGAGGGCTGGGCCGTGCGCACCAACAACCCGCCGTCCGGCCATGTCCGAGGCGAGGGCGCGATGCAGGTGTGCGCCGCCTACGAGGCGCAGATGGACAAGCTGGCCAAGAAGCTCGGCCTGGACCCGGCGGACGTCCGCCTGAGCAACGTCATGGCCACCGGCGACGTCCTGCCCACGGGCCAGACGGTGACCTGCCCGGCCCCGGTCGCCGAACTGCTCCAGGCGGTACGGGACCACCCCCTGCCGCCGCTGCCCAAGGACTCCCCCGAGGAGGAGTGGCTGCTGCCGGGCGGCCCCGAGGGCGCGGGCGAACCCGGCGCCGTACGGCGGGGCGTGGGCTACGCCCTGGGCATGGTGCACATGCTCGGCGCGGAGGGCGCCGACGAGGTGTCCACGGCAACCGTGAAGGTCCAGGGCGGCGTGGCGACCGTGCTGTGCGCGGCCGTGGAGACCGGCCAGGGCTTCACCACGCTGGCCCGGCAGATCGTGCAGGAGACGCTCGGCATCGACGAGGTGCACGTGGCGCCGGTCGACACCGACCAGCCCCCGGCGGGCGCGGGCTGCCGCGGCCGGCACACCTGGGTCTCGGGCGGCGCGGTGGAGCGCGCGGCGAAGATGGTCCGCACGCAGCTCCTGCAGCCCCTCGCCCACAAGTTCGGCATGTCCACCGAGCTGCTCCAGATCACCGACGGCAAGATCACGTCGTACGACGGGGTGCTGTCCACCACCGTGACGGAGGCGATGGACGGCAAGGAGCTGTGGGCCACCGCCCAGTGCCGTCCGCATCCCACGGAACCGCTCGACGAGTCCGGGCAGGGCGACGCCTTCGTGGGTCTCGCGTTCTGCGCGATCCGCGCGGTGGTCGACGTGGACATCGAGCTCGGGTCGGTCCGGGTGGTCGAGCTGGCCCTCGCCCAGGACGTCGGCCGGGTGCTCAACCCGGCGCAGCTCGCCGCCCGCCTCGAGGCGGGCGTCACGCAGGGCGTCGGCATCGCCCTCACGGAGAACCTGCGCACCCCGCGCGGGCTGATCCGGCACCCCGACCTCACCGGGTACGCGCTGCCCACCGCCCTGGACGCGCCCGACATCCAGATCGTCAAGCTCGTCGAGGAGCGGGACGTGGTCGCCCCCTTCGGCGCGAAGGCGGTCAGCGCGGTGCCCGTGGTGACCTCCCCGGCGGCGATCGCCTCCGCCGTGCGCGCCGCCACCGGCCGCCCGGTCAACCGCCTTCCGATCCGCCCCCAGGCCGCGGTGGTGAACGCCCCGTGAGCGGCCGCCACCCGGACCCGGACCCGGAGGGCCCGCGCTACGAACCCCCGCCCAGCGTCGGCAAACTGCTGGTCTGGGTCCTGGTCTTCGCCATGGCCGCACTCGCGGTGGTGCTGGGCGGGGTGTACTTCACCTAGGGCCGCTCTTCCGGTTCTTGCCGGGGTCCCGGGCCCCGGCACGCGCTCCCGCCGCCTCGTGAGTCGGGCCCGAGCCGGGCGCGTGCCGATGAGTGCCGGGGCACGGGCAACGGATTCGGGCCGCCCGGCGTCTTCCCCCGCGGATATTCCGGGGCCGTTGTCAGTGCCCCGGCGTAGTCTTCGAGGCAGTGGGGACCGCGGGTTCGCCTCCGCCCAGGAGCGGGGGCCGGCCGTACCCTGCCCAGCACTGTGGATCTTCATGCGCGGGGGGAGCGATGAACATGACCGGCACCGTTGCGGCGACCGTCCCGACCGGAGCCGACCCGGACCACCGCGTCGCGTGCGCGCCGACGCGCGCCCGGCCGATCGGGCCGGGCCTGATGGACACCCGCCCGCTCGCGCCCTGCCTGGAGACCCTGGTCCGCTTCGTGGCGATGACCCGTGAACTGGCGGGCTCGCACGGCGGGTTCGCCCTCCGTCCGGGACGTCACGGACTGACCCTGGACCTGCCCGCGCGTCTGCCGGCCCGCGAGTTCGGCCCCGGCCGCGTCGCCCGCTTCGAGGACGTCGACTTCCCCGCGGCCCTGACCCACGAGCCGACCCGCCGCTTCCTGCGCGAGACGGGCCTGCCCGACGACGGCCGTCTGCTGTGGACGGACTCCGACATCCCCCTGCCGACGCTCGCCGAGTACTGCGCGGACGAGCACCCCGGCCCGACCCTCACGGCCGAACTCGCCGCCGACGCGGACCGTTTGATCCATCTCGGCCGCCTGATCGACGGCACCACCGTCCTCCTGGACGGCACGACGGGCGCCATCCTGAACTGGCCGGGCCCCGGCCACCCCGGCCGGAACCCACGCCCACTGACCACGGACGTCTCCACCCTGACCCTCACCCTGTGCCTGCTGCACCGGGGGATGTGACGGGGGCGTCCCCGGGGGCCGTGGCGGGAATCGAACCCGCGTGACTCCCCGCGAGCGGAGCTCGCTGATGAATGCTGCGCAGGCGAGTCCCCGAACCACTCGGGCACACGGCCGTGCCGGGGGCGACGGGGGGCCGCCGGTCCGAACTCGGCGAGTCGACCGCAGGGCGGGGGAGCGGGGGGCTCAAGGAATGCGGCGGGGGTGCAACAGGACCGCTGTACGGCGTTCACGAACGGGGCCGGGGGCGGCCGGTCGTACGACCAAGGTCTCGGTGCGGGACCCTCCTCCCGACAGGGGTCAAACTCGGTCGTGGACCTTACCCTGGCGACCATGACCACCCCGGAACCGCGCGACACCGGTGTCGCCGACGTCCCCCTCGCCCCAGAGGCCTCTGTCGCCTCAGAAGTCTCCCTCGCCCCCCTCGCTGCCGCCCTCCCCGACGCCGCCGGGCGGCCCGAGCCCGGCGACCCGGGGGGCGACACCGTGCTGGGCCGGGCCTACCGGGCGCTCAGTATCGGCATCGTCACCGTCGTCCTCCTGATCGCCTTCGAGGCGACCGCCGTCGGGACCGCGATGCCGGTCGCGGCACGGGAGCTGGACGGGGTGTCGCTGTACGCGTTCGCGTTCTCGGGGTACTTCACGACCAGCCTGTTCGGGATGGTGCTCGCCGGGCAGTGGTCGGACCGGCGCGGCCCGCTGGGGGCGCTGACCACGGGCATCGGCGCGTTCGCGGCCGGGCTGCTGCTCTCCGGGACGGCGGGCACGATGTGGGTCTTCATCGCCGGGCGGGCCGTCCAGGGCCTCGGCGGCGGCCTGGTGATCGTCGCCCTGTACGTCGTCGTCGGCCGCGCCTACCCGGAGCGGCTGCGCCCCTCGATCATGGCGGCGTTCGCGGCGGGCTGGGTGGTCCCGTCGATCGTCGGCCCGCTCGCCGCGGGCGCGGTGACCGAGCACCTCGGCTGGCGCTGGGTGTTCGTCGGCATCCCGGCGCTGGTGGTGTTCCCGCTCGCCATCGCCCTGCCGCAGATCAGGCGGCGGGCCGCAGGGCCGGTGGGCGAGGAGGGCGCGCCGCCGGAGCGGACCTCCTTCGACCTGCGCCGCATCCGCCTCGCCCTCGGCATCTCCTGCGGCGCCGGGCTGCTGCAGTACGCGGCCCAGGACCTGCGCTGGCTCTCGCTGCTGCCCGGCGCGGCGGGGGTCGCGCTGCTGGTGCCGACGGTGCGAGGGCTGCTGCCGCACGGCACCTGGCGGGCCGCCCGCGGACTGCCGTCGGTCGTGCTGCTGCGCGGGGTCGCCGCGGGCTCCTTCGTCGCCGCCGAGTCCTTCGTGCCGCTGATGCTCGTCACCCAGCGGGGGCTCTCCCCGACCCTGGCCGGGTTCTCGCTCGCCGCGGGCGGTGTCACCTGGGCGCTGGGGTCGTGGGTCCAGTCCCGGGCCCGCCTGGCGCCGTACCGGGAACGGCTGATGACGCTCGGGATGGTGCTGGTGGCCGCGGCTGTCGCCGCCGCGCCCAGCGTGCTGATCCCCGCCGTCCCCGTCTGGACGGTCGCCGTCGCCTGGGGCTTCGGCTGCTTCGGCATGGGCCTGGTCATCGCCTCCACCAGCGTGCTCCTGCTGCGCCTGTCCGCCCCCCGGGAGGCGGGCGCCAACTCGGCGGCGCTGCAGATCTCCGACGCCCTGTCCAACGTGCTCCTGCTCGCCGCGGGCGGCGCCGCCTTCGCCGCGCTCGGCGGCGGCGCGGTGGCCCATACGGCCACGACCGCCACGGCCGCCGCGGCGGGCGGCCGGGCGAGCTCCCATCCGGCCGCGTTCGCCGCGGTGTTCCTGCCGATGGCGGCCGTGGCGCTGGCCGGAGCCTGGGTCACCACCCGGGTGCGGGAGCGGTGAACGGGCCGCGCCGCCACCGGTGATCTGTGACGCGTGTCGCACCCGGGGCCGGTGCGGCCATGCATGACCGAGTGACGGGTGAGCACACCGGTAGGGTGGCCCGGTTGTCATACGTAGCCGAGCCGCTCGACCCCACCGAACCGGAGACCGTGACTACTACAGCCGCCAGCTCGTCCCACTCGCACCACCTCTCGCCGGCCTTCCCGGGCCGCGCCCCCTGGGGCACCGCCAGCAAGCTGCGTGCCTGGCAGCAGGGCGCGATGGACAAGTACGTACAGGAGCAGCCGCGTGACTTCCTCGCGGTCGCCACGCCCGGCGCCGGCAAGACGACCTTCGCCCTGACGCTGGCCTCCTGGCTGCTGCACCACCACGTCGTGCAGCAGGTGACCGTGGTGGCGCCGACCGAGCACCTGAAGAAGCAGTGGGCCGAGGCGGCCGCGCGGATCGGGATCAAGCTCGACCCCGAGTACAGCGCCGGCCCGCTCGGCAGGGATTACGACGGGGTCGCCGTCACCTACGCCGGTGTCGGCGTGCGCCCCATGCTGCACCGCAACCGCGTCGAGCAGCGCAAGACCCTGGTCATCCTCGACGAGATCCACCACGCCGGTGACAGCAAGTCCTGGGGCGAGGCCTGCCTGGAGGCGTTCGAGCCGGCCACCCGCCGCCTCGCGCTCACCGGCACCCCGTTCCGGTCGGACACCAACCCCATCCCCTTCGTCACGTACGAGGAGGGCCAGGACGGCATCCGGCGGTCCGCCGCCGACTACACCTACGGGTACGGCAACGCGCTCGCCGACCATGTCGTCCGGCCGGTGATCTTCCTCTCCTACAGCGGCAACATGCGCTGGCGGACCAAGGCCGGTGACGAGATCGCCGCCCGGCTCGGCGAGCCCATGACCAAGGACGCCGTCAGCCAGGCCTGGCGCACCGCCCTCGACCCGCGCGGCGAGTGGATGCCCAGCGTGCTGCGCGCCGCCGACCAGCGGCTGACCGAGGTCAGGAAGGGCATCCCGGACGCGGGCGCCCTCGTCATCGCCTCCGACCAGGACTCGGCCCGCGCCTACGCCAAGCTCATCCGCGAGATCACGGGTACGAAGGCCACCCTCGTCCTCTCCGACGACGCCGGCGCCTCGAAGAGGATCGACGACTTCAGCGGGAACGACGACCGCTGGATGGTCGCCGTCCGGATGGTGTCCGAAGGCGTCGACGTGCCCCGGCTCGCGGTCGGCGTCTACGCCACCACCATCTCCACCCCGCTGTTCTTCGCGCAGGCCGTCGGCCGTTTCGTGCGGTCCCGGCGGCGCGGCGAGACCGCCTCCGTCTTCCTGCCGACCGTCCCCGACCTCCTCACCTTCGCCAACGAGATGGAGGTCGAGCGCGACCACGCCCTCGACAAGCCGAAGAAGGAGGGCGAGGAGGACCCGTACGCCGAGTCCGAGAAGGAGATGGAGGAGGCGAACAAGGAGCAGGACGAGGACACCGGCGAGCAGGACATGCTCCCCTTCGAGGCGCTGGAGTCCGACGCCGTCTTCGACCGGGTGCTCTACGACGGCGCCGAGTTCGGTATGCAGGCCCACCCGGGGAGCGAGGAGGAGCAGGACTATCTCGGCATCCCGGGGCTCCTCGAACCCGACCAGGTGCAACTGCTGCTCCAGAAGCGGCAGGCCCGGCAGATCGCGCACAGCCGCAAGAAGCCGGACACCGAGGCCGACCTGCTCGAACTGCCCGCCGAGCGGCGGCCGGTGGTCAGCCACAAGGAGATGATGGAGCTGCGCAAGCAGCTCAACACGATGGTGAGCGCCTACGTCCACCAGAGCGGCAAGCCGCACGGGGTGATCCACACCGAGCTGCGGCGGGTGTGCGGCGGCCCGCCGAGCGCCGAGGCGACCGCCGGGCAGTTGCGTCAGCGCATCGCCAAGGTGCAGGAGTGGGCGACCCGGATGCGGTGACGCGGGCCGGCCCCCGCACCCGGGGCCCGGTGGGCGGGGGAGTCCGGTGCGGACTCGACGCCGCAGGTGAGCGTACGTATCGGGACGAACGAACTTACTCCGTACCGGCCGTTGCCCGGATTCTGGACGAAGTCTTCCGCTGAGCGAACCGGCTTCGCTACTGTCCCGCTACGCACACGCCCCGTGGCAGCGCCGCCGCGGAGCGCAGCCGTGAAGCGACTGAGTCCGGGACGACCGACCCGGACGGCCGGCCGATCGGCGGCCTCTGACGCGCGTCACTGACGGGACTCGGTGACGCATCCGCCGCGACGAGGTCCGCCGACCTCACCACTGAAGGAGTGGGCGTCGTGACCGCGGAGACCTCCCAGACGCTCGACCGGGGACTCAAGGTCCTCAAGCTGCTGGCCGACACCGACCACGGGCTGACCGTCACCGAACTCTCCCAGAAACTGGGGGTCAACAGGACCGTCGTGTACCGGCTGCTCGCCACGCTGGAACAGCACTCGCTGGTACGCCGCGATCTCGGCGGGCGGGCCCGGGTGGGACTGGGGGTGCTCCGGCTGGGCCGCCAGGTGCACCCGCTGGTACGCGAGGCGGCGCTCCCCGCGCTGCGGTCGCTGGCCGAGGACATAGGGGCGACGGCCCATCTGACGCTGGTGGACGGGGCGGAGGCGCTGGCGGTCGCCGTGGTCGAGCCGACGTGGACGGACTACCACGTGGCCTACCGGGCCGGGTTCCGCCACCCCCTGGACCGGGGTGCCGCGGGCAAGGCGATACTCGCGGCCCGCCGCCGGCCGCCCGAGGAGCCCGGCTACACCCTGACCCACGGCGAGCTGGAGGCCGGGGCCAGCGGCGCGGCGGCACCGCTGCTCGGCGTCACGGGAGTGGAGGGCAGCGTCGGCGTGGTGATGCTGGCGGACTCCGTGCCGGAGCGGGTCGGCCCGAGGGTCGTGGACGCGGCACGCGAGGTGGCGGAGGCGCTGCGCTGACGGAACGCGACGGGGCCCGCCGCGACCGGCGCGGACGGGCTCACGGCGGGCCGCGGACGGGATGCGACCGGCGGATGGCCTGAAGTCGTCGTCGCGTAGATTGATGGCGTGCTCTCTCGTCTCACACGCCTCCAGGCCGTCGCCGTCTGCGCTCTGCCCGTCGTGGCTCTGCTCGCCGCGGCGGTCCTCGCGCCGCTGCCGTTCTCGGTGGCGCAGCCGGGGATGACGGCGGACGTGCTCGGGAAGAACAAGGGCACCCAGGTGATCACCGTCTCCGGCGCACCCACCCGGGACACCGAGGGGCAGCTCCGGATGACGACGATCGAGGCGACCGGCCCGGACGCGCACGTCTCGCTCGGCGACGTGCTCGACGGCTGGTTCGCCACCGACCAGGCGGTCATGCCGCGCGACGCGGTCTACCCGAGCGGCGACAGCGTCAAGGAGATCGAGCGGCACAACACCCAGCAGATGCGGCAGTCCCAGGACGCGGCGACCCGGGCCGCCCTGAACTACCTGCACCTCGGCGACAAGAACGTCAGGGTGAGCCTGAAGCTGGCCGACGTCGGCGGTCCCAGCGCGGGCCTGCTGTTCTCCCTGGGCGTCGTCGACAAACTCGACGGCGACGGCAGCGGCGGCGACCTGACGGGCGGCCGTACGGTCGCCGGGACGGGGACGATCGGCGCCGACGGCACGGTCGGCGCGGTGGGCGGCGTCTCCCTGAAGACGCGGGCCGCCCGGCGCGACGGCGCCACCGTCTTCCTGGTGCCGAAGGCCGAGTGCGCCGACGCGAAGGCCGAACTCCCCAAGGGCCTGCGGCTGATCCCGGTGACCACGCTCAAGGGCGCGGTCGACGCTCTGGTCTCCCTGAAGAAGGGCGGGGGCCCGGTCCCGAGCTGCTAGGTCCCCGGCCGCTCCTCTCCCGCCCGGCCCGCCGGCCGCCACAGGTGGGGCAGCAGGGTGGTGACCCAGTCGGCCAGCAGGGCCAGGGTGAGGGCGAGGACCGAGCCCAGGACCAGGACCGGGGTGCGCTGTTCGGTGATCCCGGCGCTGATCAGGGTCCCGAGGCCGCCGGCCCCGCCGAAGGCCGCCAGGGTCGCCGTACCGACGTTCAGGACGAGGGCCGTGCGCAGGGCCGTCAAGAACAGGGATACCGCCGATGGCGGTGTCGCCCGGGCCGGCCTCTCCGGCGTGGGCGACTGGGCCGGCCGGGTGGGCGGCACCGGGCCGGCCGCGTGCGCCTCGGCGACCGTTCGGGACAGCACCGGCAGGAAGGCGTACGCGACCAGGGCGGTCACGGCGGCGGGGGTGCCGGTGCCGAGCCGGAGGACCGCCAGGCCGAGCACTCCGAGCGCGGGGACCGCCCGGCCGGCCCGGACGAGGGCCCGGGGCACCGGGGCCGCCCGCAGGACGGTGCCGCGCGTCAGCGCGACGGCCGGGGGAAGCACGAGGGCCAGCACGAGGACGGTCGAGACCACGGTGAGCTCGACGTGCCGCCACAGGGCGCCGGGCACCTGGCCGTGCGCCAGGGCGTCCACGGAGACCGGGTCTAGACGCGCCCGCCGGAACCACAGCCAGGTCAGGAGCAGGACGGCGACGATCAGGGCGGGCCGGACGGTCAGCCGCTGCCAGGTGACCCGGCCGAGCGGCCCGGCGGGCGCCGCGGCGGGCCGGGGGGCGTCCCGGGTCTCCTCCACCTCCGGAGCACTCACGCCACCCGCCCCCTCCGCACGGTCAGCCGTCCCAGCAGGACGAGTACGGCGTCGAACAGCAGGGTCAGGGCGGCGATCCCGAGGGTGCCCGCGAGGATCTGGGCGGGGGCGTCGGCGCTGTCCGGGGCGGTGAGGCCGCGGAAGATCTCGTTGCCGAGGCCGGGGGCGGAGACGTAGGCGGCGACCGCCGCGATGCCGGTCAGCTGCCGCGTGGCGGTCCGGACCCCGTCCAGGATCGGCGGCCAGGCCAGGGGCAGTTCCACCCTGAGCAGCCGGACCTGGCGGGACATGCCGAGGCCGCGGGCCGCGTCCACCGGCGAGGAGCCCACCGTGTGCAGGCCGCGGACCGTGTTCCGGGCCACGGGCAGCAGTCCGAGGAAGGTCAGTGCCGTCAGGGTCGGCGGCAGCCCAAGGCCGAGGACGGCGACGAGCAGGCCGATGAGGGCGAGGGACGGGACGGCCAGGAGGGTGCGGGCGGCCGTGGCGGCGAGATGGGCCGCCCGCTCACCGCGGTGGGCGACGACCCCGACCAGCACGCCGAGCACCGCCCCCGCGGCCACGCACGGCAGGACGAGCCCCGCGTGCCCGCCGGCCTCCGCGAGCAGCAGCGCACGGCGGCTGTCGAGGTACTCCCAGAACGTCACGCGCACCCCCAGCCACCACCGGCGTCAGGTCCTCGGTCAACTCCTCTCCCGGTCCTCCGCGGCCTGCTCCACCAGCGGGATGATCCGCAGCGGAACGGCATTCTCCATGACGATCGCCGTGGAGGCCCGGACGATGCCATCAAATCCGACAACCCGGTCGATCACCCGCTGGAGGTCGGCGTTCGAGCGGGCCACCAGACGGCACAGCATGTCGCCGGTGCCCGTGGTCGTGTGCAGCTCCAGCACCTCCGGCACGGTCGCCAAGTGCGCCCGTACGTCGGCCCCTTGACCCTGACGGATCTGCAGCGTGGCGAACGCGGTGACCGGGTAGCCCAGCGCCGCCGGATCCACCTGCGGACCGAATCCGCGGATGACTCCGTTCGACTGAAGCCGGTCCAGCCGGGCCTGCACTGTCCCCCGGGCCACCCCCAGCCGTCGCGACATCTCCAGGACACCGATGCGCGGCTCGCGCGCCAGCAGCACGATGATGCGGCCGTCCAGATGATCGATCGCCATGGCAGCCTCCCGGAGTGGTCATCCTGTACAGAAAGTCCGTCGACGCGGGTCGTTCACTGGTCGTATTGCCCAGTGAATACGCAGACTATTGCGCACCTTGCAGGGCCAGGTGAGGCTTCGCCCATGACGCAGACCACACACGACACTCCCGAAGCGACCGCCCGGCAGGCCGACCCCTTCCCGGTCAAGGGAATGGACGCGGTCGTCTTCGCCGTGGGCAACGCCAAGCAGGCGGCGCACTACTACTCCACGGCCTTCGGCATGAAGCTGGTGGCGTACTCCGGACCGGAGAACGGCAGCCGGGAGACCGCGAGCTACGTGCTGGAGAACGGCTCCGCGCGCTTCGTGTTCACCTCCGTGATCAAGGCATCCACCGACTGGGGCCGCTTCCTCGCCGAGCACGTGGCCGAGCACGGCGACGGCGTCGTCGACCTCGCCATCGAGGTGCCCGACGCGCGCGCCGCGTACGCGTACGCCATCGAGCACGGCGCCCGCCCGGTGGCCGAGCCGTACGAGCTGAAGGACGAGCACGGCACGGTCGTCCTCGCCGCGATCGCCACCTACGGCAGGACCCGCCACACCCTCGTCGACCGCTCCGGCTACGACGGCCCCTACCTGCCCGGCTACACCGCCGCGCGGCCGATCGTCGAGCCCCCGGCCCAGCGCACCTTCCAGGCCGTCGACCACTGCGTCGGCAACGTCGAACTCGGCCGGATGAACGAGTGGGTGGAGTTCTACAACAAGGTCATGGGCTTCACGAACATGAAGGAGTTCGTGGGCGACGACATCGCGACCGAGTACAGCGCGCTGATGTCGAAGGTCGTGGCCGACGGCACGCTCAAGGTCAAGTTCCCGATCAACGAGCCCGCCATCGCCAAGAAGAAGTCGCAGATCGACGAGTACCTGGAGTTCTACGGCGGCGCCGGCGTCCAGCACATCGCGCTCAACACCAACGACATCGTGCAGACGGTCCGCACGATGCGCGCCGCCGGCGTCGAGTTCCTGGCCACGCCCGACACGTACTACGACACCCTCGGCGAGTGGGTCGGCGACACCCGCGTCCCGGTCGAGACCCTGCGCGAGCTGAAGATCCTCGCCGACCGCGACGAGGACGGCTACCTGCTGCAGATCTTCACCAAGCCGGTCCAGGACCGCCCGACCGTCTTCTTCGAGATCATCGAACGGCACGGCTCGATGGGCTTCGGCAAGGGCAACTTCAAGGCCCTGTTCGAGGCGATCGAGCGGGAGCAGGAGCGCCGCGGCAACCTGTGACCCGCCGGCCCGGCGCCGGGGGTCCGGCCCCGGTCCGGCCCTGCTCCGGCGCCGCCGGCCCCCCGGGAAAGGGGCGGCCGGCGGCGCCGGAGCCGTGCGACGCCCTCAGCGGGACGGCCCCGGGACGCTCGGCGGGGGTCCCTCGCCGGGCGCGGGTGCCTCGGTGGGCGGTGGCGCGGGTGCCTCGGCGGGCCCCTGCGAGGGCCCCGCGCCGGACGGCGGCGAAGGCTCCTCGGCAGGGGGCGGCGAGGGCGCGTCGGCGGACCGCGGCGCGGGCTCCCCGGCAGACGGGGGCGGCGTCTCCTCGGCCGGGGGTTCGCCCAGGTCCGCCAGCGCCGTCCGGGCCGACGGCACCCACAGCGGCGAGAAGTAGGGATTGGTCCGCAGCGCCAGTTCCAGATGCCGCCGGGCCGGCCCGGACAGGTCCAGCGCCCGTTCGATCATCCCCCGGTGGTAGGCGTACAGCGCGTCGCGCACCCCGCCGCCCTTCACCGCGTCCGTCGCCGCCGCGGCGAACTTCAGCGCCTCCTCGTCCTGCCCGGCCCGGTGCAGCGCCCAGCCGAGCGCGTCGGCCACCGCGGTCCCCGGCTGCCGTTGCCACTCGCCCCGCAGCCGCAGCACCGCCGACCGCGCGTAGCCGTGGTCCGCCTCGAACCGCCCCAGCACCAGCTCGTCGTCGACGCCCTCCGCCGCGTCCTGCCGCACCCGCGTGCGCAACAGGTCGTACTGCGTCCTGGCCTGCGGACCCAGCCCCAGCGCCTGGTACAACTCGCCCAGCTCCAGGGCGTACTCGGGGCAGGGACGATGGGCGAGCGCCCTGCGGTACGCCTTCACCGCGTCCACGTCGCGGCCCAGCGCGGCCAGCGCCCGCCCCTGCCCGACCCGCGCGGCCCACTGGTCGGGATCGAGCCGCACCGCCGCCTCGAAGTGGCGCAGCGCGTCCTCGCGGTCGCCCCGCTCCCACGCGATCCGCCCGGCCTGCTCCAGATACTCCGCCCGCTCCGCCGGCGCGGTCGCGGCCGCCGCGGCGTCCGACAGCTGGGCCGCCGCGTCCTCGCGCCGGCCCAGGTCCCAGTACACGCCCGCGGCCCGCGCCTTCGCGGCCGGTCCCTGGTGCAGCTTCAGCAGCCTGTCCAGGGTGCGTTGCACGGCCTTGTGGTCGCCGAGCCCGGTGTAGGCGTCGATCAGCGGCGGATACGCCGTCCACCGCCCCGGCTCCCGCTTCAGCGCTTGCTCGCCCCACGCCCGCGCCGCCCGGAAGTCCCGGCGTGCGACCGCCAGCGCCGTCATGCCGTCCAGCGCCGCGCCGTTGCCCGTCGCGCGCAGCCGCAGCGAGGTCCGCAGCGCCCGTTCGGCCTTCGGATAGTTCCGGGCGTCCGCCGTCCGCCGCCCCCGCTCCACGTAGGCGGCCCCGAGCACCGCCCACGCCCCCGCGTCCCGCGGATGGGCCCGCACCAGCCGCTCCCGGTCGTCGATCAACGCCGTCAGGCCGGACAGTGAGGCCGGCGCGCCCGCCGACACCGCCGCCAGGGCCCCCGCCGCGGGCGCCGCCGCCGGGTGCTCCGGCTGCCGCTGAGACGCCAGCAACGCCCAGCCACCGCCCGCCACGGCACCGCACGCGGCCAGCGCGGCGAGCGTGCGGCGCGCCGTGCGGGCCCGGCGCCGCCGCGCCGTCTCCGGGCCGGTCTCCGGTCGGATCTCCGTACCGCGCACCGTGCGTCTCTCCATGCAGCACACTGTGCGTCAATACGATGAGCGCCACCCGGTAGGCGGAGGGGTGCCGTCCACGGGGTTCACACCGATGGCCCCGAGTGCGACGCTGTGATCATGAGCCGCATCCAAGCCGTGCCCGATGGAGGCACCGAAGCCCAGGGCGACCTCACCGACCGGCTCCTTGCGGGCCTGCCGGCCGAGGCGGTCCTCACCGATCCCGACGTCACCGCCTCCTACGCCAACGACATGGCGAGCTTCTGCCCGTCCGGTGCCCCGGCCGTCGTCGTCCTGCCGCGCACGGTCGAAGAGGTCCAGCACGTCATGCGCACCGCCACCGAGCTGCGCGTGCCGGTGGTCCCGCAGGGCGCCCGCACCGGCCTGTCCGGCGCCGCCAACGCCTCCGACGGCTGCATCGTGCTCTCCCTGACCAGGATGAACCGCATCCTGGAGATCAACCCCGTCGACCGCATCGCCGTCGTGGAGCCGGGCGTCGTCAACGCCGAGCTGTCCCGCGCGGTCAACGAGCACGGTCTGTACTACCCGCCGGACCCCTCCAGTTGGGAGATGTGCACCATCGGCGGCAACATCGGCACCGCCTCCGGCGGCCTGTGCTGCGTGAAGTACGGGGTCACCGCCGAGTACGTGCTCGGCCTCGACGTCGTCCTCGCCGACGGCCGCCTGATGTCCACCGGCCGCCGCACCGCCAAGGGCGTCGCCGGATACGACCTCACCCGGCTGTTCGTCGGCTCCGAGGGCTCCCTCGGCATCGTCGTACGGGCGGTGCTGGCGCTCAAGCCGCAGCCGCCGCAACAGCTCGTGCTCGCCGCCGAGTTCGCCTCCGCGACCGCCGCCTGCGACGCCGTGTGCCGGATCATGGCGGGCGGCCATGTGCCGTCGCTGCTGGAGCTGATGGACCGTACGACCGTGAAGGCCGTCAACGACCTCGCGCACATGGGCCTGCCGGAGACCACCGAGGCGCTGCTGCTCGCCGCCTTCGACACCCCGGACCCGGCCGCCGACCTGGCCGCCGTCGGGGCGTTGTGCGAGGCGGCCGGGGCCACCCAGGTCGTCCCGGCCGACGACGCGGCCGAGTCCGAGATGCTCCTGCAGGCCAGGCGGCTGTCGCTCACCGCGCTGGAGGCGGTCAAGGGCACCACGATGATCGACGACGTGTGCGTGCCCCGCTCCAAACTCGGCGAGATGCTCGACGGAATCGAGCGGATCGCCGAGAAGTACCAGCTCACCATCGGGGTCTGCGCGCACGCCGGGGACGGCAACACCCACCCGACCGTCTGCTTCGACGCGCAGGACCCCGACGAGTCGCGGCGCGCCCGCGAGTCCTTCGACGAGATCATGGGCCTCGGCCTCGAGCTCGGCGGCACGATCACCGGCGAGCATGGCGTGGGCGTCCTGAAGAAGGAGTGGCTGGCGCGCGAGATCGGCCCGGTGGGCGTGGAGATGCAGCGGGCCGTCAAACATGCCTTCGACCCGCTGGGGCTCCTGAACCCGGGCAAGCTGTTCTGACACGTGGCGTCCCCGCGCTCAGACGCCCGGGGCGAGCAGCCGGGCGAGGCCGTCGTCGAGGCCGCGCCGCTCGCCCTCGCTCCCCGGCGGCACCACGCGCAGGGTGCGCTCCAGCCAGGCCGACAGCTGCGCGGCCGGTGCCTCCAGCAGCGCCCCGCCCTCGGGCGAGGCCGGCGCCGGCAGGACGACGGCGCGGCCCTCCGCCTTCGACGGCCACACCCTCACGTCCCCGTGCCCGCACGGCCGGCACACCCCCTCCACGAGCAGCGCGCGGGCGAACGCCCAGTGCACGGGGTGCTCGGAGTCGACGTGGAGGGCGATGTGGACGGCGTACGGGTCGTCGGTCCGGTAGCCGAGCCGAGCCGAGCCGCGCCGCGCCGGGCACGGGACGCCGCGCTCGGGCGACAGGACGAGCCTGAGTTCGAGCTCCCGCTCCACCACGGTGTACTGCATGGCGTGTTCTCCTCTCCGGTCGGGGCCCCGCGAGGGGCCGTACGGCCCGCTACGGGTCGGTCCGTACGAGCCCGCCGCGGGCGGTCCGCACCGCCCCGCGACGGGGTCCGTACGAGTGAGAGGCGCCCCGGCGGAGTTTTTTCTCCGGTACCGCTTCCGGGGTTGTGAAGTACGTGCACGAGGTTGCCCGGAAAGGAGTGGGTCCGGTCGGACTGGCGGTACCGGATGCGCCGGTCTGATAGATGTGTAGGCCCCCAGACGACCCCCGAGCAGATACGGGACGACGGACATGAGCGCCCCAACCCCGGCACCCGGCGACGACAGGCCCCGCGAGGGGTACTACCCGGACCCGTCCATCCCTGGATACGTCCGGTACTGGAACGGTGCCGCCTGGGTACCGGGCACCAGCCGGCCCGCGCCGACCGACGGCGAGCCGCTCAGCCCGCCGCCCGGTGCGCGCCCCGCGCCCGCCGCGATCCCGGCGGTCGAGGAGACGGGTCCGCACTTCTTCGACGAGGACCCGATCGACGCGCCGGGCCCGGCCGGGGCGCCGCATGGCGGCCGGCCCGAGCCGGCGTCCGCGTGGGGCGCCGACCGCTCCCACCAGTCCGGCTTCGGCGGCGACCAGGACCGACGCGTCTCCTGGGGCGCCCCGGCCGCGGCCGACCCGAGGGCCGCACTCGGCGACCCGGCCGTGGGGCAGCCGGACGGCCGCGCCGCCCGCACCGACGGCACCGCGACGATCCCGCCCGCGGACCCGGAACCGGCCTCCGCCGACGGCACGTTCGTCTTCCGCCGCCCGACGGCGCAGGCCCGGGGGACCGGACCGGCGACGGACGGGACCACGGGGACCGCGCCCGGTACGCCCGCTCCCGGCGGCCCGCCCGCCGACGAGGGCACCATGACCTTCCGCCCGGTACCCCGCACGGACCGGCCGGCCGGCCGGGCGAACACCCCGGGCACCCCCGCCTTCCCCGCCCAGGGCTCGGCCGCGTCCGCGGGCTCCCGTGGGGGCGGCTCGGGCGGCCCGGGGACCCCGAGTGGCTCCGCGGGGGCCGGTACGCCCGCTCCCGGCGGGGCCGGAGGACCGGGCTTCGGCGCCGGCAAGGAGGCCGCCGCCCGCGCGGCCACGGGCCGGCCGGAGACACCGGCATCGCAGGCCTCCGCCCTCTCGGCGGGGGCGAGTTCGCCCGCCGCCGCACCCTTCCCGCCCTCGGCCGCGTCCGTCCCCCAGCAGTCCGCCGCCCCGGCCGCGTCCGCCTCCGTGGGCACCCCGGTGACCAGCGGCCCCGGCGGCGGCCAGTCCTCCTGGGCCCAGCAGGTGCACCGGCTCGCGGGGGCCGACGACGACCAGCCGGTCGTGCCCTGGAAGCCGCCGGTGGAGGACGTGTTCGCGGCCGCCGCGCGGCGGCAGTCGGAGGCCAGGCCCGCGGGTCTCGGCAAGCGGCTGGCCGCCCGGCTCGTGGACACGGTCGTGCTCGCGGGCGTCACCGCCGCGGCCGCCGTACCGCTCGGCACCAGAGCCGTCGACCACGTCAACGCGAAGATCGACGCGGCCAGACTCTCCGGCCGCACCGTCACGGTGTGGCTCCTCGACGGCACGACGGCGAAGTATCTCGGCATCGTCCTCGCCGTCCTGCTGCTGTTCGGCGTCGTCTACGAGGTGCTGCCCACCGCCAAGTGGGGCCGCACCCTCGGCAAGAAGCTGTGCGGCCTGGAGGTGCGGGACATCGAGGCCCACGAGCCCCCGGCCTTCGGCGCGGCCCTGCGCCGCTGGCTGGTCTACAGCGTGCCCGGTCTGCTCGGCGTCGGCGTGGTGGGCGTCCTGTGGTGCCTGTTCGACCGGCCGTGGCACCAGTGCTGGCACGACAAGGCGGCGCACACGTTCGTGGCGCGCTGACCGGAACCGCCACTCGGTGCCCCGGCCGGGACCGTCTTACGGGGCGCCGACCCGGACGGCGTGCGGGTGGCGGTCCGTCGCCCGTACGGCCGCGCGCCGGATGCGGGCGCGCCGTGATCGCGGTGCACTCGGCCCATGAGCACCGAACCGCCCTCCGGCTCCGGACCGCAGCCACCGCCCCCAGGCGGCGGCCCGTACGACGGCGGCTCCTCCGGCGACGGCCCGCACGGAGGCGGCCCTCCCGGCGGCGGCCCCCCGCCGGGAGGCACCCCACCTGAAGGCCCGCCCCCCGGCGGCGCCGGGAGCGGCCCTCCCGGCGGCGGCTGGCAGGGGGGCGGCCCACCACCCGGAGGCGGCCCCTACGGAGGCGGCCCCTACGGCGGAGGCCCGCCCGGCGGCCCGTACCCGCCCGACCCGCTCGCCGGTATGCCCCCGCTCGCCGACAGCGCCAAGCGCACCGCCGCCCGCATCATCGACATGATCATGGTGGGTGTCGTCGTCTGGCTGCTCACCCTCGGCTTCCGGGTGAACGACTACACGATGAACGCGGACCGCTTCCAGTTCGGCGCATCCGTGGCGCAGGCGGTCGTCGGAGCCGTGCTCTACATCGCCTACGACACCTTCATGATCTCCAGGTCGGGGCAGACCCTCGGCAAGAAGTGGCTGGGGATGCGGGTGGCCAACCTCGCGGACGGCTCCACGCCCTCCGTGTCGACGGCGCTGGGCCGCGCCGCGGTGCTGTGGCTCCCCTTCTACTTCTGCTGCCCCTGCCTCTGGCTCGCGCTGGCCGGCGGCTGGAGCTACTTCGACCGGCCCTACAAGCAGGGCCTGCACGACAAGGCGGCCAGGACGGTGGTGGTCAGCGTCGAATGACGCACACCGATCGGCGCACACCGATCGGCGCACGGGAAAGAGAACGGCGGGCCCGTCGGCAGGGGCCCGCCGTTCCCGCGTCAGACGTCCAGGCGTTCAGGCGCACAGGTGTTCAAGAGCCCGGGTGTTCAAGAGCCCGGGCGTTCGCGTCGGGGGCGCCTCAGGAGCCCGTCGGCTCCCGCACCGGCTCCACGCGGGCGGAGACGGGCTCCCGTCGTACCGGCACCCGCACGGGCTCCGGAGCCGCCGGGGACACCACCGGGGGAGCCGTCGCGGACGCCGTCCCGGGCGTCGTCGCGCGGGACTTCGGCAGCGGCACCGTCATGGCGACCAGGAGTCCCAGGGCGAGCGCCGCCAGGGCGACGACCGTGATCCCCAGCGCCGAACTCGTCTGTGACAGCAGCAGCATGGCGAGCGTCGAGAAGATCACGGTGCACGAACCGTAGGCGAGCTGTGCGGCGGTCGGACGAGGCATGGCAATCGGTCCTCGGAAGTGGGGTCTCCCCCCTGCCTCTCACTGAGGGGAGGTGCGGACAGAATCTGGGGTGAGACAAGGAGGTCGGCCTGGCTTTCCTCCGACTCCCGGGCACGGGGCCCATCGACTCTATTCGGCTGCATGCCCGAACGGAACGGCCGGTAAGCGTGACCTAACCCACGGTGCCGAAGCATGGGGGGCGCACGGAGTCATACCGTCCGCCAAGTGGACGGATCCACGCGCCCGGAGGGCGTCGTCCGGGCGTCCGTAAAGCGAACGTCCGCTCCGCATAATGCACTTGAGCTGTTCAAGTCAAGGTCTGTCTTTTCTTGTAAACCTCTAGTCAAATGTCGTCACTTGACTACACGCGTTGAGCGCGTGCGGACCTTCCTGGGCAGAGGCAGAGACCCCCCTTCCGCGCGCTTGCACACGCGTCAGGGGAGGACATCAAGTGATCAGCAGAACCTGGACGTTCAGAACGGCCGCGATCGCTGTCGCGCTTGCGGCGGGGACCGCCACGTTCTCGACGTTCGCCGTTGCGGAGGCCGCGACCACCGGCACGTCCGCCACCGTGGACCGGCACGACCCCGCGCCGGTCGGGCAGCAGAAGCACGACCTCGACGGGCCGCTGAGCAAGACTCAGGAGGCCCAGCGCCAGGAGGCGCTGAACCAGGTCATCGCCGGCAAGGCCCAGGTGAAGGACCGCAACGGTTCCAAGGTCGTCCAGCTCAAGAGCAAGAAGGGCGACAGCAAGTACGTCGAGATGAGCCGGGAGAAGACCGACAAGATCTTCACCATCCTGGTCGAGTTCGGCGACAAGACGGACCCGAAGTACGGCGGCACGGCCGGCCCCCTGCACAACACGATCGCCGCGCCGGACCGCACCAAGGACAACAGCACGGCCTGGCAGAAGGACTACAACCAGCAGCACTTCCAGGACATGTACTTCGGCACCGGCAAGGGTGTCGAGTCCGTGAAGAAGTACTACGAGAAGCAGTCCTCGGGCCGCTACTCGGTCGACGGCGAGGTCTCCGACTGGGTCAAGGTCCCGTACAACGAGGCCCGTTACGGCTCCAACTACTGCGGCTCCACCAACTGCCCGAGCGTGTGGAACATCGTCGGCGACGGCGTCACGGCCTGGGTCGCGCAGCAGAAGGCGGCCGGCAAGTCCGACGCGGACATCAAGACGGACCTGGCCAAGTACGACCAGTGGGACCGCTACGACTACGACGGCGACGGCAACTTCAACGAGCCCGACGGCTACATCGACCACTTCCAGATCGTGCACGCCGGTGAGGACGAGTCCGCCGGCGGCGGCGTCCAGGGCACCGACGCGATCTGGGCGCACCGCTGGTACGCCTTCGGCACCGACGCCGGCGCCACCGGCCCGGCGAACAACAAGCTCGGCGGCGCCCAGATCGGCGACACCGGCATCTGGGTCGGCGACTACACCATCCAGCCGGAGAACGGCGGACTCGGCGTCTACGCCCACGAGTACGGCCACGACCTCGGCCTGCCGGACGAGTACGACACGGCCGGCGGCGAGAACTCCACCGGCTTCTGGACGCTGATGTCCTCCGGTTCCTGGCTGGGCCGGGGCAAGGACGCCATCGGTGACCTGCCGGGCGACATGAACGCGTGGGACAAGCTCCAGCTCGGCTGGCTCACCTACGACACGGCCAAGGCCGGCGTGAAGTCCTGGCACAAGCTCGGCCTCGCCGAGTACAACACCAAGTACCGCCAGGCGCTGGTGGTCTCCCTGCCGGACAAGGCGGTCACGACCGAGGTCGTCACCCCGGCCCAGGGCGCGACCCAGTGGTGGAGCGGCAGCGGTGACGACCTCAAGAACACGCTGACCCGTTCCGTGGACCTCACCGGCAAGAAGTCGGCCACCCTCACCCTCGACGGCTGGTACGACATCGAGGCCAACTACGACTACCTCTACACCGAGGTGTCGACCGACGGCGGCGCCAACTGGACCGCCCTGGACGGCACGGTAGACGGCCAGGCCATCCCGCGCGACGGCAGCGACAAGCCGGCGCTGACCGGTTCGGTCGACACCTACAAGAAGCTGGCCTTCCCGCTGGACGCCTACGCGGGCCAGAAGATCCAGCTCCGCTTCCGCTACCAGACCGACGGCGGTCTGGCCATGAAGGGCTTCGCGGCCGACGAGATCGCGGTGACCGCGGACGGCGCGGCGCTCTTCTCCGACGACGCGGAGAACGCGGACGCGGCCTGGACGGCGAACGGCTTCTCCCGCATCGGCGCGTCCTTCACCAAGGACTACAAGCAGTACTACCTCGCCGAGAACCGCCAGTACGCGTCGTACGACAAGACGCTGGCGACGGGCCCGTACAACTTCGGCTTCTCGACGACCCGTCCGGACTGGGTGGAGCACTACCCGTACCAGAACGGCCTGTTGATCTGGAAGTGGGACACCTCCCAGGCGGACAACAACACCAAGGCCCACCCGGGCGTGGGTCTGATCCTCCCGGTCGACTCGCACCCGCAGCCGCTGAAGTGGTCCGACGGCACGCTGATGCGCAACCGCATCCAGGCCTACGACTCGCCCTTCAGCCGCTTCGCCACGGACGGCATGATGCTGCACAAGGCGGGCGTCGCGGCCATCATCGATTCGTCGAAGGGGGTGCCGGTCTTCAACGACCACACCAGCACCTACTACGACGCCTCGAACCCGGCCGCCGGTGTCAAGATCACTGACACCAACACCACGATCAAGATCGAGAAGGAGGCCCGGGACGGGTCCACGATGGAGCTCGAGGTCGGCCGCGCGGTGAAGTAGGTCGCATCGTCGCAGGTCACAAGCGTATCGGCGGCAACCCCTTGGCGGGTTGCCGCCGATCGTGTTTAGGTGCGTCCTGTGGCTTTCTTATTGACACCGACCGAAACGGGGATGTGACGCATGGCCGCAGGAGGCTTCAACAAGCTGCCGAACGGCACGGTGGTGGTGGCGCTGAATCTGCCCAGCCCCGCCGCGGACGGCGCCGGCAGTGTCCGCGTCCTCGTCCACGCCCGCAACCGGGCCCGCGCCCTGACGCGGCTGCGCAACCAGGGACTGCGCGCCGTCTACCTGCGGGGCAACGCGGCCCCGCCCACCCCGGACGAGATCACGGCCGTACTGCACCATCCCGACGGCCTGATATGGCGTACCGCCCCCGACAACGCTGTCGGCCGGCCGCCGGAGCTGTGGCGCCCTATCAGGTCGCTTGTCGGGCGTCCGGCGGTGCGGGCCTGAGACGGGCCGGTCCGCCCGGTCCGCCCGGTCCGCCGGGCGGACGCCGGTCTGGGTCTGGGTCACAACGGCTCCGCCGGGCGGGGCGGCCGGGGCTCAGGTCCCGGCCACGACCGGCTTGCCGGTGAGCTCGACCCCCGCCTGCCGCATCTCCTCCAGCGCCCGCTCGGTGGTCTCCTGGGCCACCCCGGCGGTGAGGTCCAGCAGCACCTGGGTGCGGAAGCCCTCCTTCACCGCGTCCAGGGCGGTGGCCCGCACGCAGTGGTCCGTGGCGATGCCGACGACGTCCACCTCGTCGATCTCCCGGCCCCTGAGCCAGTCGGGGAGGGACACCCCGTTCTCGTCCGCGCCCTCGAAGCCGCTGTACGCGGCGGCGTAGGCGCCCTTGTCGAAGACGGCGTCGACCGCTCCGGAGGCGACGACCGGGGCGAAGTTCGGGTGGAAGCCCACCCCCTCCGTGCCCGCAACGCAGTGCGCGGGCCAGGAGCGGACGAAGTCGGGGTTGTCGGCGAAGTGCCCGCCGGGTGCGATGTGGTGGTCGCGGGTCGCCACCACGTGCCGGTACCCGGCGGGCGCCTGGCCGATCAGCTCGGTGATCGCGGCGGCGACATCGGCACCCCCGGCCACCGCGAGACTCCCTCCCTCGCAGAAGTCGTTCTGAACGTCAACGACGATCAAGGCGCGGCGCATGGTCGGTGTCCTTCGGCTATCGGGTCGGGAGCATGGCGTGCGGTTGCCCGGCCGGTGCACTTACGAGCCTAGAGACTCCCGCGGTCGCGCGGGAGAGGGCGGGGTGCCGGGCGGGCGGTCGGGCGGCCATGGGCCGGACGGGCTGAGGCGGGCGGTCGGGTCACTGAGGGTGGACGGCCGACGACAGGGCGGACGGCCGGGACGGGCGGAAGCGGGGCCGATGGCCGGGCGGCTCGGCGCGGACGGGCGGGACGCCGCAGCCGGGCGGGCCTGCGGAGGCCGGACGGACGGGCGGGGACGGACGGGACGGGCACGGGCGGGCGGGGGCGGGGCCGTGGGCCGGGTGGCACTCGCTTTAGCTACCCGAGCCGCCGTGCACGTACTCCGTCGCGATGACCGGTTCCCCGCGCGAGAGCTGGGTCGCCGACAGGGGCAGGCCGGCACGGGCCGCCGCGTGCCGGTCGCGGGCCGCGTCCAGCGGCTCCCGGGCGACCACGTCGCCGCCCTTGACCAGCTCCACCAGAAGCTGCCGTCCGGCGAGCTCCGCGGGCACCGCCCCGGTGCCGACCACCTCGGCCTCCGCCACGCCGTGCTCGTCCAGCCGCCGGGCCGCCCACTTGCGGCCGCCGACGGACGTCTTGCCCCCGCTGGACCTCTTCGCCACCGGCACCAGCGGCGCCGCCGTGTCGGCGGACTCGGCCCGCGCGACCAGCTTGTAGACCATCGAGCACGTCGGGTGCCCGGAGCCGGTCACCAGCTGGGTGCCGACGCCGTACGCGTCCACCGGCGCCGCCGCCAGCGAGGCGATCGCGTACTCGTCCAGGTCGGAGGTGACGACGATCTTCGTGCCGGTCGCGCCCAGCTCGTCCAGCTGCTGCCGCACCCGGTGCGCGACCAGCAGCAGGTCCCCGGAGTCGATGCGCACCGCGCCCAGCTCGGGCCCGGCCACCTCCACCGCCGTACGGACCGCCTCGGCGACGTCGTAGGTGTCCACCAGCAGCGTGGTGTCCCGGCCGAGCGAGTCGACCTGCGCCCGGAAGGCGTCCCGCTCACGGTCGTGCAGCAGGGTGAAGGCGTGGGCGGAGGTGCCCACGGTCGGGATGTTGTAGCGGAAGCCGGCGGCCAGGTCGGAGGTGGAGGTGAAGCCGCCGACGTAGGCGGCCCGGGAGGCGGCGACCGCGGCCAGCTCGTGGGTGCGGCGGGCGCCCATCTCGATCAGCGGCCGCCCGCCGGCGGCGGAGGCCATGCGGGAGGCGGCGGCCGCGATCGCCGAGTCGTGGTTGAGGATCGACAGGATCACCGTCTCCAGCAGCACGCACTCGGCGAAGGACCCCTCGACCCGCAGGACCGGCGAGCCCGGGAAGTACACCTCGCCCTCGGGATAGCCCCAGATGTCACCGGCGAACCGGTAGTCGGCCAGCCACCGGAGCGTGGGCTCGTCGACGATCCGGCGCTCGCGCAGGAAGTCGAGGACGCCGGTGTCGAAGCGGAAGTTCTCCACCGCGTCCAGCACGCGCCCGGTGCCCGCCACCACGCCGTAGCGGCGCCCGTCCGGCAGCCGCCGGGTGAAGACCTCGAAGACGCTGCGCCGCCCGGCGGTGCCCGCCTTCAGCGCGGCCTGCAGCATCGTCAGCTCGTAGTGGTCGGTGAAGAGCGCCGTCGAGGGGACGTCCACCGGCAGCCCAAGGTCCGCTACGCCCACCGGAATCTCCTAGTTCATGTCTCGCGGGCCGACCCCCGGTGTCGGCCGGGGGCCCGGGGGGGTCGCCCCGGAAATGCAGCATGGCGAAGGATCGTACTCCCATTTCGTCAGTCTGACGATTTTGGATGCCGGCCCGCGCCGGCCCGGGCCGGTTTGTGCTCCCACCCCCCTGCGGTGGCAGCATGGGCTGTGTGACGTCACCCGCGCCCGTAGAGATCGAACGCCCCGAGTCGGCGGAGGAAGCGCTCGCCGTCCCCGAGCCCGACGTCCCGTGGGTCACGATCGTCCACAACGACCCGGTCAACCTCATGAGCTACGTCACGTACGTCTTCCAGTCGTACTTCGGCTATCCCAAGGACAAGGCCACCAAGCTCATGCTCGACGTCCACCACAAGGGCCGGGCGGTCGTCTCCAGCGGCAGCCGCGAGGAGATGGAACGCGACGTGCAGGCGATGCACGGCTACGGCCTGTGGGCCACGCTCCAGCAGGACCGCAAGTAGCCCCGAGACCGCAGACCGCGAACCGCCCCGGACCGGAAGCAGCGAACCCCCTTCATGCCAGGAACCTTCGAACCGCTCCCCGGCGGCGGCGCGGCCGTCGCGCTCGACGAGGTCGAGATCTCGATCATCCGGTCGCTGGCCGTGCAGCTCCTGGAGCTGATCGGCCCCGGCCCGGGCGAGGACCGGCCCGACGACCCGCTCGCCGAGCTGTTCGCCGAGGGCCCGAGCGAACCCCCCGCCGACCCGGTGCTCAAGCGGCTCTTCCCGGACGCCTACAGCGACCCCGAGCAGGACCCCGGCTCGCCCCGCGAGGCCGAGGAGCAGCGCGCCCACTCCGCCGAGTTCCGCCGCTACACCGAGAACGACCTGCGCGCCGGCAAGCGCGAGAACGCCCTGGCGGTGATCCGCTCGCTGGACGAGCTGTCGTCCCCCGGTGAGGGCGGAGCCGTGCTGAAGCTGTCGGTCCAGGAGTCCCGGCAGTGGCTCGGCGCCCTCAACGACCTGCGCCTGGCCATCGGCTCCCGGCTGGACATCGTCGACGAGGACGAGACCGACGACCTCTACCGCCTGCCGGACGAGGACCCGCGCAAGCCGATGGTGATGGCCTACCTGTGGCTCGGCGGACTCCAGGAGACGCTCGTCTCGACGCTTATGCCCTGATCTCTCCGGTTTTCGTGTTCGCTCAGAGGACGCTCAAATCCGGATAACGATCGAGTCACCGTGGCGGCCCCGTATGGCCATTTGGGGCAACTTTTGTCCACTTCTTCCTGTGTGATGCGCCACAGGACCTTCCGGCGATCAGTGTTGCGGCCGTGATAGATCTTCACGACCGCCCGACGGACACCACCCATGTCCCGTCGGGTGCGCCACCGAGCCGGCGACCGCCGGCCAGGCACAGCTCCAGTTCCGGGGGGATCGCAACCCGATCCGAGGTCGACCAGCGGCCCGGGTCGGCATGGAGAAAGGCGCACCACACATGACCTCGTCGCAGGTCGGTAAGAACGGTACGAGCCGGGCCGGCAGTGAGGCCGTGAGCGGCGACGCCCCCGAGGAGGGGTACGAGCGCGGGCTCGGCAGCCGTCAGGTCCAGATGATCGCGATCGGCGGCGCCATCGGCGTCGGCCTCTTCCTGGGTGCCGGGGCGAACATCGCCAAGGCCGGACCCAGTCTGATCTTCATGTACGCCCTCGCGGGCGTCATCATCTTCTTCATCATGCGGGCGCTCGGCGAGCTGCTGCTCTACCGCCCCGTCTCGGGCTCCTTCGCGGAGTACTCCCGTGAGTTCCTCGGCCCGTTCTTCGGCTACTTCACCGGCTGGACCTACTGGCTGATGTGGGTGGTGACCGGCATGGCCGAGCTGACGGCCGCCGCGATCTACGTCCACTACTGGTTCCCGCACATCCCGCAGTGGGTGACGGCCCTGGTCTTCCTGGTGGTCCTCTTCGTGGCCAACCTGATCTCGGTGAAGCTGTTCGGCGAGATCGAGTTCTGGTTCTCGATGGTCAAGGTGACCGCGCTCATCGGCATGATCGTCATCGGCCTGGGCGTGCTGACCTTCGGCTTCAGCGCCGCCGGCGACACCGCCTCGGTCGCCAACCTCTGGCAGTTCGACGGCTTCTTCCCCAAGGGCATCGGCTCCTCCCTGATGACCCTCCAGGGCGTGATGTTCGCCTACCTCGCCGTCGAGCTGGTCGGCGTCACCGCGGGCGAGTCCGAAAACCCGGAGAAGACCCTCCCCAAGGCGATCAACACCCTGCCCTGGCGCATCGCCCTGTTCTACGTCGGCGCGCTCACCGTCATCCTGTGCGTGGTGAAGTGGACCCAGTTCGCGGAGGGCGTCAGCCCCTTCGTGAAGGCGTTCGCCGTGATCGGCATCCCGGCCGGCGCGGGCATCGTCAACTTCGTGGTGCTCACCGCGGCCCTGTCGTCCTGCAACTCCGGCATGTACTCCACCGGCCGTATGCTGCGCACCCTCGCGGACAACGGCGAGGCGCCCCGCGTCTTCAGCCGGCTGTCGGCCTCCAAGACCCCGGCCCTCGGCATCACCGTCTCGGTCGCCTTCATGGGCATCGGCGTCGTGCTGAACTACATCGTCCCGGAGAAGGCCTTCGGCTACGTCACCTCCGTCGCCACCGCGGCCGGCATCTGGACCTGGCTGATGATCCTGGTCAGCCACGTGCTCTACCGCCGCGCGGTCGACGCGGGCCGGCTGCCCGCCTCCGCCTTCCCGGCGCCGGGCGGCGCGAAGTGCAGCTGGGTCGCCATCGTGTTCCTGCTCTTCGTCACCGGCCTGATCGCCATCGACGCCGACTCCCGCGTCTGCCTGTACGTGATGGCCGTCTGGGCCGCCGTCCTGGCCGCGGGCTGGGCGGTCCTCAAGGCCCGCAACCCCCAGGTCGCCGAGCGCCGCGACCCGGAGCTCGAGAAGGTCGGCTGACCTCACCCGCACGGACGTCCGGCCGCCGGGGCTGCTCGTGGAAGCCCCGCGGCCGCCGCTCAGGGCGTCCGTCATATGGGCCGTTCCGTACCACCTTCCGGTACGGGACGGCCCTCTGCTTATGCTGGCCGTCATGCTGACCCTCACCCAGGCCCTCTACGACCAGATCGTCGCCCACGCCCGCGCGGACCACCCCGACGAGGCGTGCGGCGTGGTCGCCGGCCCCATGGGCTCCGGCCGCCCGGAGCGCTTCGTCCCGATGCTGAACGCGGCCCGCTCGCCCACCTTCTACGAGTTCGACTCGCAGGACCTGCTCAAGCTGTACCGCGAGATGGACGACCGCGACGAGGAGCCGGTGATCATCTACCACTCCCACACCGCGACCGAGGCCTACCCCTCCCGCACCGACCTCTCCTACGCGAACGAGCCCGGCGCCCACTACGTCCTGGTCTCCACCGCGGACACCGACGGCGCGGGCGACTTCCAGTTCCGCTCCTTCCGCATCGTCGAGGGCGAGGTCACGGAGGAGGAGGTCAAGGTCGTCGAGGCCTACTGAGCGCCTGCCGAACGCCCGCCGCGCCCGCCGAAAGCCCGCCGAGCGCCCGCCGGGCCCGGTCGCATCCCGCAATTCGGTCAGAATTCATCCACGATGCGAGATCACATGCCGGTGGCCGGACCGGGAATCGATACGATGACCGCATGGTTGTTGATGACGTGAGCGACAGGACGCCGGGCACGCTGCTCGTGGCGCGGCTGCACGTCGACCTGTGCAGGCTGAACAGCGCCATCTGTTGACGCACCCCGCCGCCGTACGGCCGTGAGCCGCGGTGCGCTGTCGCGCGCCCGTCCAACCCCCAGACTTACCGACAGGAGCCCCAAGCCATGGCCATCGAGGTCCGCATCCCCACCATCCTGCGCCAGTACACCGACGGCCAGAAGGCCGTCGAGGGCACCGGGGACACCCTCGCCGACCTGTTCGCCGACCTCGAGACCCGGCACCCGGGCATCCAGGCCCGCATCGTCGACGGCGGCCAGCTGCGCCGCTTCGTGAACGTCTACCTCAACGACGAGGACGTCCGCTTCCTCGACGGCATCACCACCAAGCTCGCCGACGGCGACAACGTGACGATCCTGCCGGCCGTGGCCGGCGGTATGGCCTGATCCCCATGCGCTACGACTCCCCACTGGCCGCGGTCGGCAACACCCCGCTGGTGCGCCTGCCGCGGCTCTCGCCGTCCGACGGCGTCCGCATCTGGGCGAAGCTGGAGGACCGCAACCCCACCGGCTCGGTCAAGGACCGCCCCGCCCTGTACATGATCGAGCAGGCGGAGAAGGAGGGCCGGCTCACCCCGGGGTGCACGATCCTGGAGCCGACCTCCGGCAACACGGGCATCTCCCTGGCCATGGCGGCGAAGCTCAAGGGCTACCGCATGGTGTGCGTGATGCCCGAGAACACCTCGCAGGAGCGTCGGGACCTGCTCGGCATGTGGGGCGCGCAGATCATCTCCAGCCCGGCGGCCGGCGGCTCCAACACCGCCGTACGGGTCGCCAAGGAGCTGGCCGCCGAGCACCCGGACTGGGTGATGCTCTACCAGTACGGCAACCCGGACAACGCGGGCGCCCACTACGCGACGACCGGCCCCGAGATCCTCGCCGACCTGCCGTCGATCACGCACTTCGTGGCCGGCCTCGGCACCACCGGCACGCTCATGGGCGTCGGCCGCTACCTGCGCGAGCACAGGCCGGACGTGCGGATCGTCGCCGCCGAACCGCGCTACGACGACCTCGTGTACGGCCTGCGCAACCTGGACGAGGGCTTCGTCCCCGAGCTGTACGACGCCTCCGTGCTGACCACCCGCTTCTCCGTCGGCTCCGCCGACGCGGTCACCCGCACCCGCGAACTCCTCCAGCAGGAGGGCATCTTCGCCGGCGTCTCCACCGGCGCCGCCCTGCACGCGGCCATCGGCGTCGGCCGGAAGGCGCTGAAGGCGGGGGAGAGCGCCGACATCGTGTTCGTCGTCGCCGACGGCGGCTGGAAGTACCTCTCGACCGGCGTCTACACGGCGGCCACCACCGAAGAGGCCATCGAGACGCTCCACGGCCAGCTCTGGGCGTAGCACACCCCGACTTCCATGGGCCCCGGCCGCGATACGCGGCCGGGGCCCCGGCGTGCGCGGCGCCAGGGATCCTGATGTGCTGGAGAAACGTCACATCCGAGAACGGCACCACAGCGGAAGAGCACAACGACAGGACCGACAGGACACGGCACCCCGGGCACGGCAGAAAGGCGGACGCCCCATGCGCCGTACGACGCTTCCCCGCACCACCGTCACCGCCGCCGCGGCAGCGGCCCTCCTCCTCACGGGCTGCACCACGCGGGACGGCGGCGGAAGCCCGGGGAGTGGCGCGGCCTCCCCACCGGCGTCCGGGCCGGTGTCCTCGCCCGCGAGCCCGTCCGCCTCGCCCCCGGCGTCCGCCTCGGGATCACCCTCCGCGCCCACCTCCGGGCCGTCGTCACCCACGACGGCCCGCTGCGCCGACCGCGCCGAACTCGGCGCCGCCGACTCCGGCCGCACCCTCTGCCTGAAGACGGGCGGGCAGGTCCGCCTCACCCTGGACGGCACCAGGGACCGCCCGTGGTCGCCGGTCCGTACGACCGGCGGCGCGCTGCGCGCGGCCAACGCGGGCATCGTCATCCTGCCGGGCGACGCGGTGGCCGCCTTCGACGCCGTCGCCCCGGGCACCGCGCGCCTGACCTCGTCCCGGCCCGCGTGCGCCACCGGCGGTGGGGGCGTCTCGTGCAAGGGAGTCCAGGAGTGGACGGTCACCGTGAAGGTGACGCGGCCATGAGGTCCGCGCCGCCGCTCATCCCGCCAGGTAGCGCACCTGGTCCCAGAGGACGGGGTCCACGACCCCCACCCGGCGCCGGAAGTCCCACACCGGCACCTCCCGCACCTCGTCGGTCTCCAGGAAGCTGGTCCGCCCCTGCGCGTCCCCCACCGAGCCCGGCGGGAGCGGGATGACCCCGGACCGCTCGTCGTGGTACTTGCTGGTGATCTTGGCGACCCTGGCCCGCTTGCCGTGCACGGAGAGCACCAGACAGGGGCGGTCCTTGACCCCCGCGCCGTTGTCGAACGGCACGTTCGCCCACCAGATCTCCGCCGGCCGCGGACGCGCCGCGGCCCGTCCGGCCGGGCGCCCGGGAGGCCGCGTCCGCCGCCCCTCGGGCCGGCGGCCCCGCCCCCAGCCGTCGACGAGCGTGGCGACGAGCGCGAGCAGCACCACCGCCGCGAGCGCGAGCCACCAGGACGTGTCCATGGGGACGACGTTACCGGCGTGCGATGCCCGGCGCGCGCCCTTCTCCGCGCTACCCGCGCCCCACGTCCAGCCGAACCGGTGACACCACAGGTGAGTTCGCCCACAACAGCCCTTGGTGGAGGAGCTACCGGAGGTTTTGCGCCTTACTCTCGACGGACCGCACGACCCCCGTCACTGTCTGTTCGATGTTTCCCGCCAGCGGAGGTTTCTGCTCCATGAAGCTCACCGTCGTCGGCTGCTCGGGGTCGTTCCCGTCCGCGGAATCGGCCTGCTCGAGCTACCTCGTCGAGGCCGACGGCTTCCGGCTGCTCCTCGACATGGGCAACGGCGCCCTGGGCGAGCTGCAGCGCCACTGCGGTCTCTACGACCTCGACGCGATCTTCCTGAGCCATCTGCACGCCGACCACTGCATCGACATGCTCGCGTACTTCGTCGCGCGCTACTACCGGTACGACGGCGGCCGCTGCGACCCCCTCCCGGTCTACGGACCCGAGGGCACCGAGCACCGGCTCACCACCGCCTACGCCGACACCCCGACCGCCTCGTCCATGAGCGAGGTCTTCGACTTCCACACGGTGAAGCCGGGCACCTTCGACATCGGCCCGTTCACCGTGCACACCGAGCGGGTCGCCCACCCCGTGGAGGCGTACGGCATCCGGATCGAGCACGGCGGCAGGACGCTGACGTACTCCGGCGACTCCGGCCCCAGCGACGTGCTGGAGGAACTCGCCCGGGACGCCGACCTGTTCCTGTGCGAGGCCGCCTTCACGCACGGCAAGGAGGACATCCCCGACCTCCATCTGAACGGCCGCGAGGCGGGCGAGACGGCCGCCCGGGCCGACGCCCGGAGCCTGCTGCTCACCCACATCCCCCCGTGGACCGACCCGCAGATCAACCTCGCGGACGCCCGCGCGGTCTACGGCGGCCCTGTCGAACTGGCGGCGCCCAGGGCGTCGTACGAGATCTGAGGCCCGTACGGCCGAGGCCGCGATCCGAGCCCCGGCAACGGCCGCGGCCCCGGAACGGAGACGTTCCGGGGCCGTCGTGGTGCCGCTGCCGTGGACTACACGGTCGCCGTGGCCTACTTGGCCTCGGCCTTCTGGAGTTCCGCGAGCTCCTCGTCGGACTCGCGGCCCGGCGTGGGCAGGTTGAACCGGACGATCGCGAAGCGGAAGACCGCGTAGTAGACGACCGCGAAGCACAGACCCACCAGGACCAGGCCCCACGGGTTGCTCGCGATGCCGAGGTTCAGCCCGAAGTCGATCGCGCCCGCCGAGAAGCCGAAGCCGTCCTTCATGCCGAGCGCCCACGTCAGCGCCAGAGATATGCCGGTGAGCACCGCGTGGATGGCGTACAGGACCGGCGCGATGAACATGAACGTGAATTCGATCGGCTCGGTCACGCCCGTCACGAACGAGGTCAGCGCGACCGAGACCATCATGCCGCCGACCACCTTGCGGCGCTCCGGACGGGCGCAGTGCACGATCGCCAGGCACGCCGCCGGCAGACCGAACATCATGATCGGGAAGAAGCCGGTCATGAACTGGCCCGCGGTCGGGTCGCCGGCCAGGAAGCGGGCGATGTCACCGCTCTTGCCGTGGTAGTCGCCCGCCTGGAACCACGGGAACGAGTTGAGCAGGTGGTGCATCCCGATCGGGATCAGCGCGCGGTTGGCCACACCGAAGATGCCGGCGCCGACCGCGCCCGAACCCACCAGCCACTCACCGAAGTTGTGCAGGCCCGTGCCGAGGACCGGCCAGATGTAGCCGAAGACGATGCCGAGGAGCAGGCCCGCGAAGGCGGACAGGATCGGGACCAGCCGGCGGCCGCCGAAGAAGCCCGCCCAGTCCGGCAGCTTGGTGCGGTAGAAGCGCTGGTACAGCAGGGCCACCACGAGACCCATGACCACACCGCCGAGGACCTTCGCGTCCACCGGGGCGTTCACCATGACGACCTTGCCGTCGACGGCCTGCGCCACCTTCGGCAGGTTCTTGTCGGTGAACGTGCCCAGCACGTTCTTGAAGACCAGGTAGCCTACGACTGCCGCGAGAGCGGTGGAACCGTCCGACTTCTTGGCGAAGCCGATCGCGATGCCCACGGCGAACAGCAGCGCCATGTTGTCGAGGATCGCGTTGCCGCCGGCCGCCATGAAGCCCGCGATCTTCGTCAGGAAGGCCGGGAAGTCCGGGCGACCGAGCATGTCGGTGTTGCCGAGGCGCACCAGGAGAGCGGCGGCGGGCAGGACCGCCACCGGCAGCATGAGGCTGCGGCCGATGCGCTGCAGCACGGCCATCACGCCGGCGCCCTTCTTCTTGTCGGCCGCGGGAGCGGCGGTGGCCGTGGTCATGACGTCCTCCAGTGGGCATGGCGCCGCCCGGGACCAAGGGGGACGGCGGCGTCTGTGGTCTACACCACTCAGTGGTGTAGACCTGTTGTAGCACGATGAAGGGCGGGTAAGGAACCCGCGATTCCCGCTACCGAACCACTACGCGCCGTACCCGCCGCAGGCCCGCCCGCGAGGCGGCGACGAGGCGGCGGCGGGGGAGCCGCGAGTAGGCGGAGGACGGGGCCCCCGGGACCCCCGACCGCGTTTGGCCCCCGTCCGCAAGGTGGTGTAGACCGGTCGGTCAAGAATGCGGTTCGGATCAGGGAGAAGGAACATGGCCAGCAAGGCTGAGAAGATCGTCGCCGGGCTCGGCGGCATCGACAACATCGACGAGATCGAGGGCTGCATCACCCGCCTGCGCACCGAGGTCAACGACCCCTCACTGGTCGACGAAGCCGCACTCAAGGCCGCCGGCGCCCACGGCGTCGTCAAGATGGGCACCGCCATCCAGGTCGTCATCGGCACCGACGCCGACCCGATCGCCGCGGAGATCGAGGACATGATGTGAACACGTGAACCCCGGACCCGCTCCGGGATTCACTCCTCGGGGCTCCTTCCCACCGCGGAAGGAGCCCCGACGCCCGAGGGGGCTAGGCTCGAGGCCATGTCTCGAATCGACGGCCGCACCCCCGAACAGCTCCGCCCGGTCACCATCGACCGCGGCTGGAGCAAGCACGCCGAGGGCTCCGTCCTCGTCTCCTTCGGCGACACCAAGGTCTTCTGCACCGCCTCCGTCACCGAAGGGGTCCCGCGCTGGCGCAAGGGCAGCGGCGAGGGCTGGGTCACCGCGGAGTACGCCATGCTGCCCCGCTCCACCAACACCCGCGGCGACCGCGAGTCCGTCCGGGGCAAGATCGGCGGCCGCACCCACGAGATCTCCCGCCTCATCGGCCGCTCCCTGCGCTCGGTCGTGGACTACAAGGCACTCGGCGAGAACACCATCGTCCTCGACTGCGACGTCCTCCAGGCCGACGGCGGCACGCGCACGGCGGCCATCACCGGCGCGTACGTCGCCCTGGCCGACGCCGTCGCCTGGGCCCAGCGCAAGAAGCTGATCAAGGCCGGCCGCCAGCCGCTGACCGGCACCGTCAGCGCGGTCTCGGTCGGCATCGTCGCCGGCGTCCCACTGCTCGACCTCTGCTACGAGGAAGACGTCCGGGCCGACACCGACATGAACGTCGTCTGCACCGGCGACGGCCGCTTCGTCGAGGTCCAGGGCACCGCGGAGGCCGAGCCCTTCGCCCGCGACGAACTCAACGCCCTGCTCGACCTCGCCGTCGCCGGCTGCAGCGACCTGGCCACCATCCAGCGCACGGCCCTCGAGGCGACCCTCACCCAGTAACCCGACGGCACAAGGTAAAGGGCGCCCCAAGAAGCCCGCCCGCTCCGGGCAACCCGCCCGGCCCCTCCCGCGTCCCTACCGGTACGGGCGTACGGCCCACCGCCGTACGCCCGGCCACGCACCACGCACGGGACCGCCCCCGCGGCGGCCGCACACGGGGAGGGAACCCAGCCATGGCCGCGAGCCGACGCCGACGCCCGGGCCGCACCACCGCCATCGCCGCCGCGGCGGCCGCCGTCGCACTCACCGGCGCGGCCCTCACCGGCTGTGGCGCGGTCGACAGGGCCCTGGACTGCGTCCAGACCGCCGACTCCATCGCCGACAGCGTCACCGACCTCCAACAGGCCGTCGAGAACGCGGCGAACGACCCCACCCAGGCCGACGAGTCCCTCACCGCCATCGAGAAGGACCTGGGCAAGATCGGCGACCGGACCGACAACGCCGACGTCAACAAGGCCGTCGACCACCTGAACAAGGCCGTCCACAACGTCCGTACCGCGATCAGGAACGGCGACCGGACTCCGGACATCACCCCGGTCACGGACGCGGCCGGCGAACTGACCAAGGTCTGCACACCGTAGGCGGGAGGGCAGGCACCGCCCGGACCGTGTGGCCCCTGGCGCCGCCGGGACCGCGCGCTCCGGGCCGCCCGCGGCCGCTTCGGACCGCCCGCTCCGGGCCGCTCGGGACCGCCCGCGATACTGGACGGCATGACCCGCTTGATCCTCGCCACCCGCAACGCCGGAAAGATCACCGAACTCAGGGCGATCATCGCCGACGCAGGCCTGCACCACGAACTGATCGGCGCCGACGCCTACCCCGACGTCCCCGACGTCAAGGAGACCGGCGTCACCTTCGCCGAGAACGCCCTGCTCAAGGCCCACGCCCTGGCCCAGGCGACCGGCCTGCCCGCGGTGGCGGACGACTCCGGCCTCTGCGTCGACGTCCTCGGCGGCGCCCCCGGCATCTTCTCGGCCCGCTGGGCCGGCCGCCACGGCGACGACAAGGCCAACCTCGACCTGCTCCTGGCCCAGCTCGCCGACATCGACGAGGCCCACCGCGGCGCCCACTTCGCCTGCGCGGCGGCGCTCGCCCTGCCCGACGGCACGGAACGCGTCGTCGAGGGCCGCCTCACCGGCACCCTGCGCCACGCCCCCTCCGGCACCAACGGCTTCGGCTACGACCCGATCCTCCAGCCCGAAGGCGAGACCCGCACCTGCGCCGAACTGACCCCACCCGAGAAGAACGCCATCAGCCACCGCGGCAAGGCCTTCCGGGCGCTGGTACCGGTGGTACGGGAACTCCTGGGCTGACGACGACGAAGGCCCGGCTCATGTGTCCTCGAGCCGGGCCCCGAAGCGGCAGTGCGGCCGGAGGGACTCGAACCCTCACGGGAGTTACCCCACTGGGACCTAAACCCAGCGTGACTGCCAATTCCACCACGGCCGCCTGGTGTTGCCCGGCCATGTTACTGGCCGGGCAGCCCCGTCAGATCCCCAGATCCTTGATGATCTTGGCGACGTGGCCGGTCGCCTTGACGTTGTACAGGGCGCGTTCGACCTTGCCGTCCTCGCCGACGACGACCGTGGAGCGGATGACGCCGACGACCGTCTTGCCGTACAGCTTCTTCTCGCCGAAGGCGCCGTAGGCCTCCAGGACCTGCTTGTCGGGGTCGGCGAGCAGGGTGACGCGCAGGCTCTCCTTCTCGCGGAACTTCGCCAGCTTCTCGGGCTTGTCGGGGGAGATGCCGATGACGTCGTAGCCCGCGCCGGCCAGGAGCTCCAGGTTGTCGGTGAAGTCGCAGGCCTGCTTGGTGCATCCGGGCGTGAGGGCGGCCGGGTAGAAGTAGACGATGACCTTGCGGCCCTTGCGGTCGGCCAGGGACACCTCGGTGCCGTCGGCGTCGGGGAGGGTGAAGGCGGGGGCCGTGTCCCCGGGCTGGAGTCGCTCGGTCATCGGGGTCGTCTCCTCGTACGTCTGTTCAGTGAAGGTGCGGCGGCCATGCCGTCCCGGTCCGAGGGTATCCGGGGGTGCCGACAGTACGGTCGGACGCAGAGCTGACAGACTGTCCCGAACAGGCATCAGTTGACTTCGGAGGCGGAGCGGTGGCGGACACGGCGGACACCAGGACCCCGGCTGAGATCGAGGCGGACATCAGGCGCCGTCGCGAGGTGCTGGCCGAGACGCTCGACGAGATCGGGGTGCGCGTGCACCCGAAGACCATCGTCGGAGACGCCAAGGCCAAGGTCGTCTCCAACATCGACCACACGCTCGGCCGGGCCTATGTACAGGTCAACCGGGTCGTGACGGATGTGCGGGCGCAGTTCGTGGACGAGGAGGGCGCGCCCCGGCTGGAGCGGATCGTGCCGGTCGCGCTCGTCGCCGTCGGGATCGTCGGGCTGCTCGCCCTGGGTGTGCGGCGGAGCCGGGACTGACGCGGGGGCGGCGACCCACCGGCGTACGGATGTGCGGAAGGCAGGTAGGTTCGAGGGGTGAGCGCCAACAGACATGAGCACAGCACCCACCACGACAAGCTGCCCATCCGCATGCTGCACGACCGTGTGCTCGTGCGGCAGGACACCAGTGAGGGCGAGCGGCGTTCGGGCGGCGGCATCCTGATTCCGGCCACGGCTGCGGTGGGACGCCGGCTGGCCTGGGCGGAGGTCGTCGCGGTGGGGCAGAACGTCCGTACCGTCGAGGTCGGCGACCGGGTGCTGTACGACCCGGAGGACCGGGCCGAGGTGGAGGTGCGGGGCATCGCCTACGTGCTGATGCGCGAGCGCGATCTGCACGCGGTGGCCGCCGACCGCTTCGAGGGGTCGGAGGACTCCACCGGGCTGTACCTGTAGGACGCGCGGGCGGAGAACGGGAAGAGGGGCCGGTGACCTTGGTCACCGGCCCCTCTCGCGTTCCGTGTCGCCGGTCGGTGTCACCGTGGCCAGGCGGCCGGTGTGCCTCCGGTGCCCGTCGTCGTTCCCCCGTCGCCGTTCGTGCCGTCGGTGGTGGTGCCGGTGGTGTCGCCCGTGGTGCCGCCCGTGGTCGGGGTGGGACCGCCGTTCGTGCCGCCGGTGGTGCCGCCCGTCGTGCCGCCGGTGGCGGCCCCGCCGTTCGTGCCGTCGGTGGGGGTGCCGCCGGTGGTGCCGCCCGTGGTCGGGGTGGCGCCGGTGGTGCCGTCGGTGGGGGTGCCGGTCTGGCCCTGCGTCGCTCCCGCGTCCTGGCCCTGGGTGTCCTGGCCGCCGGTCGGGGGCCAGGTGCCGTCGTCGCCCTGCCCGCCGGTGCCCGGCGTCTGCCAGGGGTCGGTGGGCGGCGCCGGCGTCTCGTCGGCGCCGTTCTGGAGCTGGAGGTCGAAGTCGGTGGCCGGGGTGTCCTTCAGGGCGTCCCTGGTGAACTGGGACCAGATCTCGGTGGGCGCCCCGCTGCCGTTGATCCGGGGCAGGCCCAGCGCGCCGTAGAGCGGCTTGTGGGCGGCGGTGACCGGGTCCTGGCCCATCACGGAGACGACGGTGGCGAGGTCGGGGGTGTACCCGGCGAACCAGGCCGCGGTGTCCTCCTCGGCGGTGCCGGTCTTGCCGGCGGCGGGCCGGCCGACGGCCTGCGCGGGGGTGCCGGTGCCGTTCTGGACGACGCTCTGCAGCACCGCGGTGGTGGTGTCGGCGGCCTCCCGGCTGACCGCCTGCGAGGTGGTCCGCTGCGGCAGCTCGACGACCTCGTCGCCGCCCTTGGTGACCTTTTGGATCATCGTGTACGTGCCGCGTTCCCCGTGGTTGGCGAGCGTCGCGTACGCCTGCGCCATGTCGAGGACGCTGGCGGTGGCCGGGCCGAGGGCGATGGAGGGGGTGGCGGTCAGGTCGGGGGTGGTGGCGGGCAGACCGAGGGCGATCGCGGTCTCCTTCACCTTGTCGGGTCCGACGTCGACGGCCATCTGCGCGTACACCGAGTTGACGGACATGTCCGTCGCCTCGCGGGCGGTGATGTCGCCGTACGAGCGGCCGTCCTCGTTCTCGGGGGCGTAGGAGCCGTTCCAGCCCTCGACCGGGCGCTCGTTGGTGCCGTCGTAGACGGTGTTGGGGTTGATCATGCGGCCGTCCTGCGTCTCGGAGTGGTTCTGCACGGCCGAGGCGAAGACAAGCGGTTTGAAGGTGGAGCCGACCTGGAAGTCGCGGCGGGTGGCGTTGGGCGTGTACTGCTTGACGTAGTCGACGCCGTTGTACATCGCGACGACCTTGCCGGTCTTGGGGTCGATCGCGGCCCCGCCGGCGCGGACGTAGGAGTCCACCTTGCGGTTCTTCGGGTCGAGTCTGGCCATCAGCTGGTCGTCGACGGCCTTGACGAAGGCGTCCTGCTTGCTCTTCTCCAGGGTGGTGGTGATGCGGTAGCCGCCGGCGGCGAGCTGCTCCTCGTCGAGGATCTTGTTGCCGGTGAGGTAGTCCCGGATGATCCGGACCAGGTAGCCGCGCTGCCCGGACATCCCGGCGGAGACGCTGGACTCCTTCGGCATCGGGAAGGTGAGCCCGGCCCGCTCGGACCTGGCGAGCCAGCCCTGCTTGACCATGCCGTCCAGGACGTAGTTCCAGCGGGCCACGGCCGCGCTCTTGTTCTCCGGGTGGGCGACGACGTCGTACTCGCTGGGCGCGTTGACCAGCGCGGCGAGGTAGGCGGCGCGGGCCGGGTCGAGGTCGGTGGCCTTCCTGCCGTAGTAGGCCTGTGCGGCGGCCTGGATGCCGTAGGCGTTGCGGCCGAAGTAGCTGGTGTTGAGGTAGCCCTGGAGGATCTCGTCCTTGGTCTCGTTGCGGTCCAGCTTGATCGCGATGAAGAACTCCTTCACCTTGCGGGTGACGGTCTGTTCCTGGCCCAGGTAGTAGTTCTTGACGTACTGCTGGGTGATCGTGGAGCCGGACTGCCTGCCCTTGCCGGTGACGGTGTTCCAGCCGGCCCGCAGCATCGCCTGGGGGTCGACGGCGGACTCGGTGTAGAAGTCGCGGTCCTCGGCGGCCAGGACGGCGTGCTGGGCGTTCTTGGAGATCTGGGCGAGGCCGACGTTCTCCCGGTTGACCACGCCGTCGCGGGCGATCTCGGTGCCGTCGGCGTAGAGGTAGACGTTGCTCTGCTTGAGCGCGAGGGCGTTGGCGGGCGGGATCTTGACCAGGGAGTAGCCGAGGAAGAACCCGCCGATCAGCAGCAGGAGGGCGAGGAGGAAGCCGCCGAGCACCATGCGCCAGGTGGGCAGCAGCCGGCGGAGTCCGGTGCGTCCGGGGCGCCTGGCCGTTCCGCTCTCCGCCACGGTCGTCCCGCTCTCCGCCGCGGCTGCCTCGCTCCTCGCCGTGGCTGTCTCGCTCTTCGTCATGCGCGGGCCGGCCTCCGCCGCGGCTGTCCCGCCGTGCGCCACGCGCGGGATGACCGCCGTCGCGTCCGTCCCGTTGTCCGTCGCGTCCGTCCCGTTGTCCGTCGCGCGGTCCGCCGCGGGTGTCCCGCTCTCGATCGCGGCCTCCCCGCCCTCCTCAACGCCCGGGCCGCTCTTCGTCGATGCGGTCCCTCGGTCCGCCGCGGGCGTCCCGCTCTCCGGTGCGTCCGGGCCACCCTCCGCCGCGGGTGCCGTGTCCTCCGCCGAGGGTGCCGCGGGCGGCTCCTCGGAGACCGGGCCCTCCGCCGGTTCCCGCGGCTGCTGCGGCTGCGCCGGTTGCTGCGGCTGCGGCTCGTCGCTCATCTCGTGCGGGTACTCCTGTTTCGCGTCGTACGCCTCGTTAGCCCATATGCGCCTGCTGCGCCCCTGATGAAGACTCCCGCGCCCCGCGTTCCGTTCCCGGTCGAGGGAGATGGGTCCCGTCCGGAAAACGCGTGGCACGCCCACTCAGGTGCGCACTAAGCTCCTGCGCTTCGGTGTCGGCGGACCTTGGAGGGCGGTTGGCGTGGGCGCTGGACGGTTGTACACGGCCGTCGCGGCGGGCGGGTTCAGACGGTACGCGACGTATCGGGCGGCCACGGCGGCCGGGGTGTTCACGAACACGGTGTTCGGCCTCATCCTCGTGTACACGTATCTTGCGCTGTGGGACGCCCGGCCGCACCTCGGCGGATACGACCGCGCGCAGGCCGTGACGTACGTGTGGCTGGGGCAGGCGTTCCTCTCGACGCTCGCGATCGGGGGCGGCGGCGTCGAGGCCGAGTTGATGGAGCGCATCCGTACGGGTGATGTCGCGATCGACCTGTACCGGCCCGCGGACCTCCAACTGTGGTGGCTGGCCGCCGACCTGGGCCGGGCGGTGTTCCAGCTGCTGGGCCGGGGTGTGCTCCCCTTCGTCTTCGGGGCGCTGTTCTTCCCGGTGGCGCTGCCCACGGACGTGCGGACCTGGGTGGCGTTTCTGATCGCGGTGCTGCTGGGGATGCTGGTGAGCTTCGGGATCCGGTTCCTGGTGGCATTGAGCGCGTTCTGGCTGCTGGACGGCAAGGGGGCGCTGCAGATGATGATGATCACCGGGACCTTCTGCTCGGGGATGCTGCTGCCGCTGAACGTCTTCCCGGGCGTGCTCGGCGAAGTCGTACGGGTTCTGCCGTGGTCGTCCCTGCTCCAGGCGCCGGCGGACATTCTGCTGGGACGGGCCGGGGCACTGGGCACGTACGTCTTCCAGGGCGCGTGGGCGGTGACGCTGCTGCTGGCGGGGCGCCTGCTGCAGTCGGTGGCGACGCGGCGGGTGGTGGTCCAGGGTGGGTGAGACCCGCGCACCGGGCCCGCGCGCCACGGCGGAGGGGAGCGGCGACGGCCCCGCCGGCCTGCGTGCGCCGGCGGACGCGAGGAGCGGTCCCCTGGGCCGGCGCCGGCGTGCCCTGGCGGACGGGCTGCGGGCCTACCGGCTGATCGCCGGGATGTGGATCCGGTCCACGATGGCCTACCGGGCCTCGTTCGTGATGACCGCCTTCGGCAACTTAGCGGCGACCACGCTGGACTTCGTGGCGATCCTGCTGATGTTCTCCCGGGTCGACGGGCTCGCCGGCTGGCCGCTGCCCGACGTGGCTTTCCTCTACGGGCTCTCCGCCGTCGCGTTCGGGCTGGCCGACCTCGCGATCGGTTCGGTGGAGGGGCTGGGGCGGCGGGTCCGCGACGGCACGCTGGACCTGCTGTTCCTGCGGCCCGCGCCGGTGCTCGCGCAGCTCGCGGCGGACCGCTTCGCGCTGCGCCGCCTCGGCCGGATCACGCAGGGACTGCTCGTGCTGGGCTTCGCGCTGGTCGCGCTCGACGTGGACTGGACCCCGCTGAAGGTGCTGCTGATGCCGGTGACGGTGGTCAGCGGGGCGGTGATCTTCGGCGCGGTGTTCGTGGCCGGCTCGGCCTTCCAGTTCGTCGCGCAGGACGCCTCCGAGGTGCAGAACGCCTTCACCTACGGCGGGGTCACGCTGCTGCAGTACCCGCCGACGGTGTTCGCGAAGGAGCTGGTGCGCGGGGTGACCTTCGTACTGCCGCTGGCCTTCGTCAACTGGCTGCCGGCGACCTATGTGCTCGGGCGGCCGTATCCGCTCGCGCTGCCGGCCTGGATGGCGTTCGCGTCGCCCCTGGCGGCCGCGGGCTGCTGCGCGCTGGCGGGGCTGGCCTGGCGGGCGGGGCTGCGGTCGTACCGGAGCACGGGGAGCTGAAGGGGTGTGAGGACGTGACGGTGGACGGCCGTACGACGGCGGGCGGAGGCGGGCCGGTGGGCGGTGATGGGGCCGGGGGCGGTCGCGGATCCGGGGGCGGAGACGGGCCCGGGGGAGGCGGTGGGCCGGTGGGCGGCGGCTTCATCGAACTCGACCGGGTCGAGAAGGTCTTCGACGTGCGCAAGCGGACCGGGTTCCTCAGGAGCGAGCGGCGGCAGGTGCGGGCGGTGGACTCGCTCTCCTTCACCGTGGCGCGCGGCGAGATGGTCGGTTACATCGGCCCGAACGGCGCGGGCAAGTCGACCACGATCAAGATGCTCACCGGCATCCTGACCCCGAGCGGCGGCCGCCTGCGGGTCGCCGGCATCGACCCCGCACGCGAGCGGACGCGGCTCGCGCAGCGCATCGGCGTGGTGTTCGGCCAGCGTACGACCCTGTGGTGGGACCTGCCGCTGATCGACTCCTACCGGCTGGCGCACCGCATGTACCGCATCCCCGTGGCGCGTTACCGCGAGAACCTCGACCGCTGCGTCGAGCTGCTCGAACTGGGCGACCTGCTGGACGTGCCGGTCCGGCAGCTCTCGCTCGGGCAGCGGATGCGCGGTGACATCGCGGCGGCCCTGCTGCACGATCCGGAGGTGCTCTACCTCGACGAGCCGACGATCGGCCTGGACGTGATCAGCAAGGCGAGGGTCAGGGAGTTCCTGCGGGACCTGAACGCCGAGCGCGCCACCACGGTGCTGCTGACCACGCACGATCTGCAGGACATCGAGCAGCTGTGCTCGCGGGTCATGGTCATCGACCACGGGCGCCTGATGTACGACGGTCCGCTCGCCGGGCTGCACGAGGCGGGGGAGAGCGAGCGGACGCTGGTGGTCGACCTGGAGCGGGAGATGCCGCCCGTGGAGGTGCCGCCGGCGCGTGTGGTGCGCGTCGAGGGGCCCCGGCAGTGGCTGGCCTTCCCGGCGGGGGAGTCGGCCGCGCCGCTGGTGGCGCGGATCGCCGCCGCGTACCCGCTGGTGGACCTGTCCGTGCGGGAGCCGGACATCGAGGCGGTGATCGCCAAGATGTACGCCTCCGCCTCGGAACGCGCGGTCCCGTAGCCGCCCTGGCCCGCCGGCAGGGGGTGCCCGCGGCCGCCGGAACTCGTAGGCTGCTGTGCATGACCGACGATGCTCCGGAGCTGCGCGCCTCCGATGCCGATCGTGAACGAGTCGCCGAGATCCTGCGGGACGCCCTCGCCGAAGGGCGTCTGGACATGGGGGAGTTCGAGGAGCGGCTGGAAGCCACTTACAAGGCGCGCACGTACGGGGAGTTGGCGCCGATCACCCGGGACCTCCCGGCCGCCGGTGCCGCGGCTCCCGCCGTGCCGCTGAGCAAGGAGACGGCAGGGGAAGGGAGTTGGCCGGGGCGGATCACCGGTGGCGAGGGGTCCTCGGCGTGGGCGGTGGCCGTCATGTCCGGCTTCCAGCGCAAGGGCCGCTGGACGATGCCGAAGCGCTTCCACTGCTTCGCCTTCTGGGGCGGCGGCGAGATCGACCTGCGCGAGGCGGACTTCGCCGACCGCGAGGTGGAGATCAACTGCGTGGCGATCATGGGCGGAGTGCAGGTGATCGTGCCGCCCGGTGTCGAGGTCGTCGTGCGCGGCATCGGTGTCATGGGCGGCTTCGACCACAGCGAGGAGGGCGTGCCGCCGGAGCCGGGCGCCCCGCGCGTGGTGGTGACGGGCTTCGCCTTCTGGGGCGGCGTCGGGGTCGAGCGCAAGCTCACCAGGGCCGAACGCCTCCGCCTGAAGGACGAGCGCCGCCAGGAGCGCCTGGACCGCCGCACCGAACGCCGCGAACTCCAGTCCGCCCGCCGCGAGGAGCGCTGGGCGGCCCGCGAGCGGCGCAGGCAGGGGAACGGCCGCCCCTGAGGCCCCGGGATCCGGAGGCCCGGAGGCCCGGAGGCCCCGGAACCGGGAGTCCCGGAGACCCCAAGGCCCACACGCCGGAAGTCCCGGGAACGCCAAGGCCCGTATGCCGGGAAGCCCTGAGCCCCTCGGGCCAGGAGGCCCCGCGCCGCCTACAGCTCCGCTTGCCCCGCGCCCTTCAGGCTCTCCAGGTCGAAGACCTGCCCCATCTCCTGGAAGCCCAGATCACTCGGGTGCAGGTGGTCGCCCGAGTCGAAGTCGGGCCGCAGGCGACGCGGGTCGGCCGGGTCCCGCAGCGCCCGGTCGAAGTCGACCACCGCGTCGTACACCCGGCCCGCCCGGATCTGCGCGTTGATCTGCTGGCGGACCGCCTCACGGGCCTCCGTGTAGCCGCGGTGCCCCTGGAAGGGCATCAGCGTCGCGCCGACGACCTTCAGGCCGTGGGCGTGGGCCCGCCGTACGAGCGTGCGCAGTCCCTCGGTGATCCGCACCGGGTCGGCCAGTCGCGGGTTGCGCAGGATGTCGTTCACGCCGAGGTCGATGACGACGACCTTGACGTTCGTGCGCTCCAGCACGTCCCGCCCGAACCGGTTCAGGCCGCTGGGGTTGTCCGCGGGCCGTCCCAGCCCGTCCGCGAGCACCTGGTTGCCGCTGATGCCCTGGTTGACCACGCTGTAGCGCGGCACGTTCCGGCCCGCCTGCACCTCGGCCCGCAGCCGGTCGGAAAGCACGTCGGTCCAGCGGCGGTTGGCGTCCATGGTGGAGGTGATGCCGTCGGTGATCGAGTCGCCCAGGACGACGACCGTACCCACGGACTCGTTGCTGAGCACGTCCAGCGCGGTCAGGTAGCGCCAGTGATTCGTCCGCTCCGCGTACGGCACCCCGGTCACGTCCTCGGCGCGGTCGCCCTGGGCGACGTAGGAGATCTGACGCGCGTGCGGGTGGTACGTGACCGGGCCGGACGGGGTGGGGGAGTACGTGGTGACCAGGACGTTGCCGCCCTGCGGGACGGGGACGCGCACGGCGTCGCTCATCACCTGCCCGCCGGCCGGGACCACCACGGAGGCGGCGCCGGAGAAGGTGAGCCGCCGCATGGTGCCCGTCGTGGCGGCCGCGGTGTCACCCGCGGCGACGGCGAGCGAGGCGTGCGTGATGGTCAGCGGCGACTGGCCGTAGAGATTGGACAGCGTGATACGGGCACTCGTACCCCCGACGCTCGCGTGCACGACGTTGCGCACCGAGCGGCCCGCCAGGCCCGCGGTCTCCGTGCCCGGCTCGGCGCCGGCCGGCGAGGTGGACCAGGTGCCCACCCAGGTGCCGGTGGAGGCCGGGGCGGCCGGATTGCGCGGGGCGCGGTCGGCGGCGACGGAGTGCGGGGGCGTGCCGTCGTCGGAGACGACGGAGACGTAGAAGGCGGTCGACAGGACCGCGATCAGCGCGACGATGGCGGCCGGCAGGGCGCGGTGTTTGGCGGGGGCTGCGGGCAGCGGCTGCTGCGTGGCCGGCCCCACGCCGCCGACGTGACGCTTGGTCATGCGGGCGTTGTTCTCCTCGGGCGATGGGAGCCCGGGGCTCCGATCTGATGAGTTCATGATGCGTCATGAACGCGGGGGAGTTGACAGGGCCCTGCCTGATTCTCCCCCACCGACAGACGCCGGGAACTCCGGTTCCGTTCCGGAAGTAGCTCAGCAAGGGACAATTGTGTGCGGGATCACCGGACAGGTGGAGCGTATGGAACGGACGACACCGGAATCAGCGACCGATCGGGCGACGGACGCCGCCCCGGACCGCGCGCCCCAGCAGGCGGCCGCGCAGGCGGCCTCGTACCGCGCGATGACCGTGTTCAGCGCCGCCGACGAGGAGCGCCGGCGCGGGGTGCGCCGGATGAAGCTGACCGCGACCGGGCTGCTGCTGGCCGTGGCCGTCGTGTACGTCCTCGCCAAGTGGGGCCAGAGCGCGGGCGCCGGCGGATGGACGGCGTACGTCGCGGCGGCCGCCGAGGCGGGCATGGTCGGTGCGCTGGCCGACTGGTTCGCGGTCACCGCCCTCTTCCGCCACCCCCTCGGCCTGCCCATCCCGCACACCGCGATCATCCCCACCAAGAAGGACCAGCTCGGCATCTCCCTGGGTGAGTTCGTCGGGGAGAACTTCCTCTCGGAGGACGTCGTGCGCCAGCGGCTGCGCGCCGTCGGCATCGGCAGCCGCCTCGGCTCCTGGCTCGCCGTCCCCGAGCACGCCGACCGCGTGACGGCGGAGCTGGCCACCGCGCTGCGCGGCGCCCTGACGGTGCTGCGCGACTCCGACGTCCAGGCGGTGGTCGGCGAGGCGATCACCCGCCGGGCCAACGCCCAGGAGATCGGCCCCGGCATCGGCAAGATGCTGGAGAAGGTCGTCGCCGACGGCGGCCACAAGCGGGTCGTCGACCTCGTCGTCTCCCGCGCGCACGACTGGCTGGTGCTGCACAGCGACTCCGTGATGGACGCCGTGCAGGGCGGCGCGCCCGGCTGGACGCCGAGGTTCGTCGACAAGAAGGTCGGCGAGCGGGTCTACAAGGAACTGCTGCGCTTCACCACCGAGATGCGCGACATGCCCTCCCACCCGGCGCGCGGCGCCCTCGACCGGTTCCTCACCGACTTCGCCGGCGACCTCCAGTCCGACACCGAGACCCGCGCCCGGGTCGAACGGCTCAAGGGCGAGGTGCTCGGCCGCGGCGAGGTGCAGGACCTGATCGCCTCCGCCTGGACGGCCGTACGATCCATGATCGTCTCGGCGGCGGAGGACGAGCGCAGCGAGCTGCGGACGCGGGTCCGCGCCTCCCTGCTGTCCCTGGGCGCCCGCACGGCGGTCGACTCCCGGGCACAGGGCAAGGTCGACCGCTGGGTCGAGGGCGCGGCGGTGTACGTGGTCACGACCTACCGCAAGGAGATCACCTCCCTGATCACCGACACGGTCGCGAGCTGGGACGCCGAGCACACCACCCGCAAGATCGAGGCCCACATCGGCCGCGACCTCCAGTTCATCCGCATCAACGGCACGGTCGTGGGCTCCCTGGCGGGCCTGCTGATCTACGCGGTGTCGCGGGCGGTGGGGGCGTGAGGGGGCTTTCGGGCGCGGTCAGCAAGTTGAGCCCGTCCGGCGATTGAGGACGAGGCCGTTCAGGCCGAAGCGGGGGGTCTGGGGGCGGCAGCCCCCTGGGACGGCACACCGACCCAGGGTGACCACTCACCGGCGTACACCGCGCACCGGCGTACACCACTCCCCGGCGTACACCGCGCACCGGCGTGGCCAACCCCCGGCGTAAAGCCGCAGCGCCCGGGCACCCGATGGTGGTTCCGCTCGCTGAGGAGGGAGCCCATGGCCACCACGCAGGCCGAGACCGGCCGAACCATCACCACCAACATCCCCGCCCGCCTCGACCGGCTGCCCTGGTCGCGCTGGCACTGGACGATCGTCATCGGTCTCGGCACCGTGTGGATCCTCGACGGTCTCGAAGTCACCGTCGTCGGCAACATCGCCGGCCGTCTGTCGGAGCCCGGCAGCGGCCTCGCCATCAGCTCCGCCCAGGTCACCGGTCTCGCCGCCGCCCTGTACGTGGCGGGTGCGTGCCTCGGAGCCCTGTTCTGGGGACGCCTGACCGACCGCTTCGGCCGTAAGAAACTGTTCATGATCACCCTGGCGGTCTATCTCGGGGCCACCGCGCTGACCGCGGTGTCCTTCAACGCCTGGTGGTTCCTCGCCTTCCGCTTCCTCACCGGCTTCGGCATCGGCGGCGAGTACGCGGCCATCAACTCCGCCATCGACGAGCTCATCCCGGCGAAGTACCGCGGCCGCGTCGACCTGATGATCAACGGCAGCTTCTGGGTGGGCGCCGTCGGCGGCTCCCTGCTGTCGATCTTCGCGCTGAACACCGACTTCCTGGCCGCGAACGTCGGCTGGCGGCTGACCTTCGCCCTCGGCGCCGTCCTCGCCCTGGTCATCCTGCTCGTACGGCGGCACGTCCCCGAGAGCCCGCGCTGGCTGCTGATCCACGGCAGGGATCGCGAGGCCGAAGAGGTGGTCTCCTCGATCGAGAGCCGGATCCGGGCCGAGCAGAGCGAACCGCTCCCGGAGCCGGACAGCGAGATCACCATCCACCAGCGCCGCAGCGTCTCCTTCCTGGAGATCGGCCGCACGGTCTTCGCCGACTACCGCAAGCGGGCCGTCCTCGGCTTCTCCCTCTTCATCGGCCAGGCGTTCCTCTACAACGCGATCACCTTCGGCTTCGGCGCGATCCTGACGAAGTTCTACGACGTCCCCGCCGACCACACCGGCTACTACTTCGCCGTCATCGCGGTCGGCAACTTCGCGGGCCCGCTGCTCCTCGGCAAGCTCTTCGACACGATCGGCCGCCGGGTGATGATCGCGTCGACGTACCTGCTCTCCGGTCTGCTGCTGTTCGGCACGGCCTGGCTGTTCGACCAGGGCGCGCTCGACGCCGGGACGCTCACGGCGTGCTGGTGCGCGGTGCTGTTCTTCGCCTCGGCCGGCGCCTCCAGCGCCTACCTGACCGTGTCCGAGGTCTTCCCGATGGAGACCCGGGCGATGTCCATCGCCTTCTTCTACGCCCTCGGCACCGCGGCCGGCGGCATCAGCGGCCCGCTGCTGTTCGCCGACCTGACCGGCACCGGCAAGGTCGGCGACACGGTCCTCGCCTTCGGGATCGGCGCGGTCCTGATGTGCGCGGCGGGCCTGGTGGCCGCGTTCCTCGCGGTCAACGCCGAGCGCCGTTCCCTGGAGGACATCGCCAAGCCGCTGACGGCGGTGTCGCAGAAGGCGAAGGCGGCGACCGCCGCCCGGGGCGGCATGACTCCCCCGTCTTCCCGCACGGCCTGACGAACACGGGGTCCTCCCGGGCCTCCGGGCTCCACGAGTGACGAGCGAGCAGCGGGCGTGACCCAGGTCACGCCCGCTGCTCGCGTGCTGCTGTCACACCCCGCGGCCGCGCTCCGTCGTATCTGTGCACCCATCAGGCGAAGCTGACACTCGCACAGGCTCAGACGCAGACCAGGGAGACCACGATGGAAGCACGCATCAACCTCTTCGGCAGCCCCGTCGCGACCAAGTTCCTCCGGTACATCAACTCGGCGGGCAAGGTCCTGTCGGACTCGACCCTCCCGGCGGCGACGCAGGAACTGGTGAAGCTCCGCGCCAGCCAGATCAACGGCTGCGGCTTCTGCACCGACATGCACTACAAGGACGCCGTGCACGCCGGGGAGAGCCCGTTGCGCCTCAACATGGTCGCCGCCTGGCGCGAGGCGAAGGTCTTCACGGAGGCCGAGCGCGCGGCCCTGGAACTGACCGAGCAGGGCACCCGCATCGCCGACGCGGCAGGCGGGGTCACCGACGCGGCCTGGGAGAACGCGGCCAAGCACTACGACGAGGCCCAGCTGGCCGCCCTGGTCGGCGCGATCGCCTTGATCAACGCCTACAACCGGATGAACGTCATCGTCCAGCAGCCGGCGGGCGACTACGAGCCGGGCATGTTCGACTGACCCGAGCGCCCGCCCATCCGGCGGCGACGGCCGGTCCCGAGGGGCGCGGCCGTCGTCGCCGCAGGACCGGTCTCCACCAGGGGCGCGGACGCACCAGCCCCGCATCCGGAGTTCGCTCCCTAGCTCGCTCCCTCTACGTCACCCGCGCCGGTCGGCGACGGCCCAGGAGGCCAGCGCCATGGCCCCGGCCACCCCGAACACGGACGGCCAGGCGCCGACCTTCTTGGCCAGGGGGTGCGACCCGGCGAAGGCGGCGACGTACGCGGCCGTGAGCGCCCCCGCGGCCTTGCCGCCCGCCCGCTCCTGCCACTGCCGCGCGGCCGCGGCTCCGGCGACGGCCAGCACGGCCCCGCCCAGCGGCCGCTTCCGCGTCCAGCGCGCCACGCCGTACCCGCCGACCAGCCCGCCCGCGGCGACCACCGCGCTCGGAACCTTCGCCATGAGATGCCTCCTACGTCCCGTTTCGGATGGCGTGAAGGTTATCCATGGATCGCGATCCACCCCGAACCTGAGCCTTCGCTTGTCAACTTTCCTCCTCCGCGCTATATAAGAAGCCGTAGGGCATCGCACCCAGTACCGACGAAGGGAGTGACCTGTGATGCTCATGCGCACCGACCCGTTCCGCGACCTCGACCGACTCGCGCAGCAGGTCTTCGGTTCCACCACCCGCCCGGCCGCGATGGCGATGGACGCCTACCGGTCCGGTGACGACTTCATCGTCCACTTCGACCTTCCGGGTGTGGACCCCGAGACCATCGACCTGGACGTCGAACGCAACGTGCTCAATGTCCGCGCCGAGCGCCGCAATCCGGCCCCGGAGGGCGCGGAGATGCTCGTCGCCGAACGCCCGACGGGCACCTTCACCCGCCAGCTCTTCCTCGGCGAGACCCTCGACACGGAGCGCATCGACGCGTCCTACGCGTCCGGCGTCCTGACCTTGCGCATCCCGGTGGCCGAGCAGGCCAAGCCGCGCAAGATCCAGATCACCGGGGGCGACGACCGCAGGCAGCTCAGCGGCTGACCGCACCCCGCCGAAAGCGTCCCGCAGGCCCGGCCTCGCCTGCGGGACGCCGTCACGTCACATCATGTCGCCCACGCCCGCCCGGCCGGTCCCGCGGTGGGCTGCCCCGAAGGAGGACCCGCACGATGACCGCGACCACGGTGCCGAGCATGACGGTGCCGCGAGTGACGGTGCCCGGCCCGCCGCAGACAGGCGTCGCGCGCCCGGGCGAACAGCCGCTGAAGGCTCTCTTGACGACGCGGACGAGGTCACGGCTGCCCGCGGGGCCCGACGCCGTGGCCACGTGGCGGGACCTGACCGAACGGGTGCGGTCGGCCGGCCAGTATGCGGAGCGAGCGGAGGCGGAACGCATCACCCGCATCGTCCTGTCGGCCCTCGGCGGCCACGTGGTGGGCGACGAACGCGTCGAACTGGCCCGCGCCCTGCCCGAGGAGGCGGCAAGCGTGATCGCCGCCCAGATCCCCGTCGTCCGGCCCCTGACGGCCGCGCAGTTCGTCGACTCGGTGGCCGAACGCATCGCGGGAGCCACCCCCGCCACGGCCCGCTGGCACGCCGGCTCGGTCCTGAGCGCCCTGGCGGCCCTGCTGCCCGACGACCTCCTGACCCGCATCCTGGCCGAGCTTCCCCGCGGGTACGCGCTGCTGTTCGGCAGGGGGGAGTTGGGGGTGACGTCGCGTAAGGAGTCGATGTCGAGGCCTACTTGAGCGCGTCCCGCGCCAAGGCCTGCACGAACGTGCGCCAGGCTCCCGAACGAACCCGGACAAGCGGACCGTCAGCCCGCTTCGAGTCGCGTATGAGCGTGCTGTCGTGGGCGTACGCGCACTCCAGGCACTCGGTCCCGCTGCCGCCGCTGTAGGAGGACTTGAACCAGTGCGACTCTGACGGTGCCGTCATTGAGGCTCCCTGCTGATCCGGTCGACGAGCTCGGCTGAGGACTCCAAGTCGAGCGCCTGTGCGCTGAGGTACTCGAACGCCAACCTATAACGCTCCAGTTCCTGAGGCTTCTCCATGAAAAGGCCCCCGCCGAGGAGGTCGACGTACACGACGTCCAAGTCGGGGGCCTGCCCGCGCAGCACGGCGAAGCTGCCGACCGCCGCCGCGTGGGCGCCGCGTGCGAACGGCAGTACCTGGACGGTGACGTGAGGGCGTCGGGACATGGTGAGCAGGTGCTCCAACTGCTCGCGCATGACTTCATGGCCGCCGACCTGCCGTCGGAGCGCCGCCTCGTCGATCACGCACCAGAGGTGCGGCGGCTCCTCCCTCTCTAGTAGTTCCTGTCGCTTCATGCGGATATCGACCATGTGCTGCACCTCGCGCTCCCCGCACTGCACTTCCGAAGCCCGATGCACGGCCTCGGCGTATGCGCGAGTCTGGAGCAGGCCGGGGACGTACATGCAGGCGAAGTGGTCCTCGCGTACCACTTCGTCTTCGAGGGTGAGCATGAGGTTCATGGATTCCGGGATGGGGTCCGCGAGAGATCGCCACCAGCCCTGGATCTTGGCGCCTTTCGCGAGCTCGACGAGTGCAAGGCGCTCCTCATCGGTGGCCGCGTACTCCCGGCAGAGCGCGTCGACGGCCGGCCACTTGACCGCGCCTTCCTTCGTCTCATAGCGGCTGAGCGTGGCCTTGGAGATTCCGACGCGCGCTCCCGCCTCCTCGAGGGTCAGTCCCTTGCGTTCCCGGAGGCGGCGCAGGTCGGCGCCCAGCTGGCGCCTGCGAGTGGTGGGTCCAACTGTCATGCCAACGGCCCTTCATATCGGTCTGGTCGATCGTCGTCGGCTCACGGGGTGGGCGGCAAGGTGGTGTGCGCCGGGGCGCGCTTGGGGAGGCCGTGCTCCCACTCGCGCATTATGAGAGTTCCATTTTGAAAGTCTCACTGCCACTCTAAGTTGTCATGAGACCACAGAAAGTGCGGAGCGCTCGGCGTGCGGATGGCGGACTGGACCAGCGCATGGACCTCACCGGCTGTATGCCGAGAACGCCTTGGGATCTTTCGTTCCTGGCCGAGCCCGAGGAGGTGGCCGCCTTACGGCGCATCCTGTGGCTCCGCTTGGAGCTCTGGGGCCTGCAGGAGCTCAGCGAAGCCGCCCAGTTGTGCGTCAGCGAGCTGGTCGCCAACGTCGTCAAACATGTCGGTCCCGGCACGCCGACCACGCTCGCTGTCTCCATGCGCGGCGCTCACCTGCGCATTGAAGTGCGCGATCCCGATCTCCGGGCTCTGCCCACCCTGACCGAAGCAGGACCGGACGCCGAGTCGGGCCGGGGCCTGGCGCTTCTCGACGCCCTCGCCGACCGGTGGGGCGTCGAGCTCACCGCGGACCGCAAGTCGACATGGTGCGAACTGAGTACGGGCATCTCCGCAGTCCACAATCCGCTCGACCGGGCTCAAGTCCATTTCGAGGCGGAGCCCGGCGCGTACTGACTGTGGGTAGCGGCCCGGGCGTCAGCTGGCCGTGATCGCCGAATACGTCCACACGTCGGCCGGGAGTTCGTGCTTCAGCCGCCAGGTGATCGCCATCGGCTTGCTGCCGGTGTGGCTCTCGTAGGTCGCCGGGCCGAGGAGCATCCAAGGCTGCGACTTGCCTATGTCGGTGTTCTTGTAGCGCCGCATGAACAACAGGACGTGGCTGCCGTGCTGCTTGTGCTCCCGGTACCGCAGGCCCGTACGGGAGTCGGCCGCCGTGGCGTTCTGGGACTCCCAGTGGAAGAGATTCGGACTCAGCGCGTAGTCCTTGTAGCGGATAGTGGGCGAGAAGTCCTTCTCGTTCTTCTCCAGGGTGACGAGCAGGGCGTCCGTCTGGAGTTCCTCGACCCATTGCACGCCCTGCGCGAAGGAACGGGGCATCTGCCCGCCGAAGCGGGCGACCCCGAGAGCGGCGAGGATCTCCGAGCGGTTGTACGCGCTGTGGACCTTCAACGGGACCTGGCTCAGACGTCCGGAGAGCGAGAGAGGTACATGGTCCGCCTGCTCCATGACGTGCGACAGCACCTGCCTGAGCTCATCGCTGAAGGTCCGCTGGGATCGCAGTGACGCAAGGCCTTCCTGGAAGGTGGTGAACCCGCCCGCGTCGTCCCAGAGGTTGAAGAACAACATGCGGGCGTAAGACTGGTCACGCGGACCCAGATCGTCGTACGGCGGCGAGTCGTCCTGGAGGAGCCGGAGGTATGCGGTGGCGCGCTCGGGGTCGTCGACGTGGAGGAACGCGTGCACCCGCTTCAAGAGTGCTGCCTCGCCGGGCGGTTCGGCCTCATCGATGAGGCCGGCCCGGCGCAGCACGGTCGTCCAGGAGTTGCCGCTCTTGTACAGTTCCTTGATCTCCCGGCGGCTCTCGCGCAGGTAGTCCGCGAGATGCGGCGTGCCGTAATCCCTCACCTCTCTGACCAGCGTCTTCACGGTGGCGCCCAGTTGCGTCCGGATGTTGTCCAGGACGAGGTCCTTGGACTTGCCCTCCAGGATGATCTGGCAGCCGGACGGCAGTTGCGGGAAGTCGTGCTCGATGTGGTCCACGAGCCGGTTCCGCGACAGATTGGTCAGGGCCCGGAACTGCTCCTCGAAGCGGAACTCCGCCCGATGCTGACCGATGAAGTCGAGCACCGTGAGGACCGGCTTGGTTTCGGTGCGCCGCAGCCCCCGGCCCAACTGCTGGAGGAAGACGGTGGCGCTGTTGGTCGGGCGGAGGAGGAGCAGGGTGTCGACGTCGGGGATGTCCAGGCCCTCGTTGAACAGGTCGACGGAGAAGATCACCTGAAGCTTCCCATCGCGCAGATCGGACAGCGCCCCGGCACGCAGGTCAGCGGGGGAGTCACTGTCAAGCGCCATGGCCTGGAAACCGGCCGCGCGGAAGAAGTCCGCCATGAAGTGGGCGTGCGCCTTGGTCACACAGAAGCCGAGCGCCCGCATGGCGCCGGGATTGGAGACCTTGTCCCGGATCTGCTTGACCACGATCCGGGCGCGCGCGTGGTTGCCCGTGTAGAGGTTGCCGAGGTCCTGGTCGGCGTAGGAGCCCTTCTGCCAACCCAGGTTCGTCAGGTCCGTACCGTCCGGGATGCCGAAGTAGTGGAAGGGGCACAGCAGATCGTTTTCCAGGGCCTCCCACAGCCGCATCTCGGCGGCGATGCGGCCCTCGAAGAACTCGTCCTGGACGTTACGCCCGTCCATCCGCTCCGGTGTGGCGGTGAGCCCCAGCAACTCCTGCGGCTCGAAGTGGTCGATGACGCGCCTGTAGGTAGTGGCGGTGGCGTGGTGGAACTCGTCGATGACGATGACGTCGAAGTGGCCCCGGGCCAGTTGCTCAAGGCGCTGTACGTTCAGTGACTGGACGCTCGCGAAGACGTGATCCCATGCGCGCGGTTCCCTGCCGGCGTGGAGCAGCTCACCGAACGAGGCGTCGTCCAGCACTTCCTGGTAGGTGCGCAGCGACTGCCTGAGGATCTCCTTGCGGTGGGCGACGAACAGCAGCCTCGGCCGGCCGCCGTCCGTCTTACCGCACAGGCTGCGGTAGTCGAGAGCGGCCATCACGGTCTTCCCGGTACCGGTGGCCGCGACCAGCAGGTTCCGGTGCCGCCCGCGGATCTCGCGCTCGACGGTGAGCCGTTCCAGCATGTCCCGCTGGTGCGGGAAGGGCCGCACCTCCAGGCCGGAGAGGTTGATCTTCAGGTCGGTGTTCGGGCCGCTGCCGCTCGCCTGCGTCAGGGCCTCGTCGAGGCGTTCCCTGTGCAGGTCGGGGTCGTACGTCTCGAAGGCGGTGTCGTTCCAGTACGCGTCGAAGGTCGCCTCGAACTTGTCCAGGACCGCGGGCGTGGCGATCGAGGACAACCGGACGTTCCATTCCAGGCCGTCGAGCAGTGCCGCTCGGGACAGGTTCGAACTGCCCACGTAGGCGGTGTCGAAGCCCGTCTCGCGCCGGAACAGCCAGGCCTTGGCGTGCAGGCGGGTGGAGCGGATCTCGTAGTTGACCTTGACGGTGGCACCGAAGTCGCGGACCAGGCGGTCGAGCGCGTGGCGGTCGGTGGCGCCCATGTAGGTGGTCGTGATGACCCGGATCTTCACACCTCGCTCCCTGGCGGAGCGCAGGGCGTCTTCCAGGACGCGAATGCCGTACCACTTCACGAACGCGCAGAGCAGGTCGATCCGGTCCGCTGTGGCCAGCTCGGCCCGCAGCTCCGAGCCCAGACTCAGATCCTCCGGCGAGTTCGTGAGCAGCGACGTCTCGGAGAGGGGAGTGAGCGGGCGGACGGCGTAGGCCCCGGGCGCTTCCTGCTTTGCGAGGGCGAGCAGCTGCCGGGGACCCTCGGCGACCGTGCTGAGGGGATCAGCGTCGCCCTGGCCGGGGACTTCGCTCGCCAGCGACTTCAGGACCTGGTTGGCGAACGGGACCTGCTGGTGGGGCGGGAGCTGGTGGAGCCTGCGGGCGACCACGTCACTTATGTGGCGCGCCAGGACGTGGGGCGAGGACTCGGCGCTGACCTCAGCGTCGACGGCCTTCCACCCCACGGACTCGAGCCGCTCCAGCTCGTCCTGCACGCTGTGGGTGATCAGCTTCTCGTACACCCCGGCCACCGGCTGCGCCAGATCCCCCGCTTCCGCCACCATGTCCCCCTCGGCCACGCGTCAATGTGTCTCTGTTCTAACAGGAGCCACTGACAACCGGAGCCAAAGTGGGGGACGAGAACGAGCTCACCTCCAGACCCACCTTCGGCCCCACCCTTGGCACCGAAAAGAATTGCTCTGACGGACGTGGCCGGACTCTCAGGCGGTCGCCGCCGCTTCGGGCGTGCCGTGGCACTCCCCATAAGCCCGCCCCGACCCGCACCAGCACCCCGCCGCCCGCTGGGGCGGCCAGGTGACCGCTCGCCCCCGGGCGGCCAGCGTCGTCGCGTACTGCGGGAGCAGGGTCGCGTCCGACGGGGAGGAGCCCTCCGAGGCGGCGAAGGCCTCGTAGGAGGGGACCGTGCCCGTGACGATGCCCAGGTTGGGGGTGCCCGAGGAGGCGAGTTCGCGCAGGGACGTCTCTATCGTCGCCAGGTGGGCCTCGTAGGAGGGGTACTCCATGGCCAGGTCCGGGTAGTCCGTGACCAGTTCCGACAGCTCCCCGGCCGGCCAGTGGAGGACCGCGACCGGGAAGGGGCGGGAGAGGGCCTCGCGGTAGGCGCCCAGTTCGGCGCGGAGGCGGTTGATCTCCGCTTCCAGCTCCGCCGGGTTCTCCGAGCCCAGGGACCAGATCCGCTTCGGGTCGTGCAGCTCGTCCAGGGAGACCGGGAACGAGTGCAGGGTGTCGGCCACCCCGTCCCACTCGTCGTGCGACAGGCCCAGCATGCGCCGCACGCGGTGGCGGCCGAAGAGCAGCGAGCGCGTGGCGTACGGGGGCTCCGCGACGTCCGTCAGCAGCAGCTTCGTCCCCTCCGTGAACGTCTCGTGGGCCGCCTCCAGCTCGTCGTGCGACTCCAGCGCCTCCGCGACGATCACCCAGGGCGCCGGGTCCCGGGGAGCGGAGGTGCGGACGCCCTCGATGATCGCCCTGGCCTCCGCCTCATGGTCGTACTCCCACAGGTTCGACGCCTTCAGGGCGCGCACCAGGTGGGGGTTCTCCAGGCCGTCGGAGGACGACAGCAGGCGGTCGTAGAGCGTCGTCGCGGCGGGGCGGTCGCCGGACAGTTCCAGGTGGGCCGCGGCCTGGAGGAGCAGGGCTTCCGCGTCCTCGGGGTACAGGCCGGCGGTCCGCTCCAGGCGGGCCGCCTCGGCGGCGTGGTCGACGTTCTCGGCAGGCGTGTCGGGGCGCATGGGGGACACCGTACTGCCGTGCGGTGACAAAAGTGAGATATCTGCAGGCCAGGGTGGTCGTACGTGCTCTGGGGTCCGGGGCGCGCCCCGGTGGTCGGCGCCGTCGTGCGCCGCCACCCCTCCGCGCCCTCACGCGCCTACGCGCTCGGGGCCGTACACCCGCTGACCGGCGGACACGTCGGCCCTGTCCTGGTCCCCGACAGCCGCGCCAGGCAGACATGCATGCAGGAGCCTTCGCGTCGCCACCTCACCATGACCCCCTGCCCACCGGAGTGCACGTCCCGCTCCCGGCTCGTCGCCGGGGGACGTTCCCCGCAAGGGCGCGACTCCGAGACATCCCAACTGCGGTTCGCCGCAGGCCATCTTTGCGCGTGCTTGACCCTTCCCATACTTCCGGCATAACCGCTGTCCCTAGGGTCGGTCGGGTTGGCATCTGCACAGAGTGAAGCGACGTACGTACGGGGGATGGGCGGTATGTCGGACCTGAGGAAGGAAGCCGCGTCGATGCACAAGGCGGCTTCCGGGCTGCGGGCGGTGGGGCATCACACGGCGAAGCCGTTGCAGGAGTTCAAGGCGGCCGCGCACGACCTGGACGCGCTGGGCGCGCTGGGTTCGCTGATGCACGCCAAGAGCCAGGTGCGCGAGGGCATGGACACGCTCGTCAAGCTGACGAAGCAGCTGGACGAGGAGTGGCAGGGGGAGGCGAAGCTGATGGGCGAGGTGTCCGACGCGTTCGACCTGCTGGACCTGCTGCTGGCCGCGGCGCAGAAGAAGGGCTGAGCGGCTCGTGGTCGACCTCAATCCGCTGCACTACGTCAACAAGTTCAACCATATGTTCGGCGACACGGTCGCCAGCGGACTGGAGTTCCTCGGAATCTCCGATCCGGCCGTGGACCCGGACGGTGTGCGGGAGATCGCCAAGAAGTGGCGCCACCTGGCCGGCGGGCTGGACGGTGCGGCGGCCGCCGCGGAGAAGTCGCTGGCCGGTGTGGAGTGGGAGGGCAAGGCGGCCAAGGCGTTCGCCAAGCGCTCCAAGGCCGCCCGTAAGCAGGCCACGGACATGGCGCACGCCCTGCGCAAGGGCGCCAAGGCACTCGACGACTTCGCCGACAAGGCGCACGAGATGCTGTCCGAGATCGGCGTACTGCTGGCGGAGATCGCCGAGTTCGAGATCGCGGGCCTGGCTCTGGACGTCCTGACCCTGGGTGCCTCCTCGGTCGCCTCCAGCCTGATGGCCGGTGAACGGGCCTTGAAGGTGGTCGCGTTGATCGGACGGATCGAGGAGGAGGGCACCGCCCTGGGCGCGGTGGTCCGGGGTGTGCTGGAGGTCATCCGGAACGTGGAGCGGGCGCTGAAGGTGCTCAAGGAGGTCCGCGGGGTCAGGGCTGTGGGGAAGATGGCCGCGGAGGGTGCCAAGTTCTCCGCGTTCACCACCGCGCTGGAGGACCCGGGTGCCTTCAAGGACCCGGAGAAGCTGGCCGGCATCCTCACCGAGGGCGCGCTGATGGGCGTCGGGTTCGGGGTGCTGGGCAAGGCGCTGGGCAAGGGGCTGAAGGCGCTGGGGCCGGCGGCGCTGGCCAAGCTCGGCAAGTCCCTCGGCCTGGACTGCGCGGCCTTCGAACGGCTCAAGCTGCGGCCCGGGTTCGACAAACTGCCCGCCTCGATCCGCAACGCGTTCAAGAAGTTCGTCCGCGACCCGATCGACGTCGCGACCGGCGACATGGCGCTGACGCGGACGGACGTGACGCTTCCGGGGGTGCTGCCGCTGGTCCTGGAGCGGGTGCACGTGTCGTCGTACCGCTTCGGTGGCTGGTTCGGGCCGTCCTGGGCCTCCACGCTGGATCAGCGTGTCCAGGCCGACGAGGAGGGTTTCGTCTACGCCGCCGCGGACGGCGCCCGCCTGTGCTTCCCGGTCCCGGACACCGAGAGCGGTGAACCCGTCCGCCCGGAGACCGCCGGCTCCCGCCTGCTGCTGTCCTGGGACGACGAGACGGACGGCGCGCTGCGGATCACGGACCCCGACACCGGCCTGATCCACGTCTTCCACTCCCCGGTCGCGGCGGACGGTGACACGGCCGTCGACCTGCCCCTGCAGCACATCCAGGACCGCAACGGCAACCGCATCACCATCGAGTACGACCGCGGCGACATCCCCGCGCGGGTCGTCCACTCCGGCGGATACCGCATCGCCCTGGACCACGACGCGTCCGCCTCACGCATCACCGGCCTGCGCCTGCTCGACCCGGACACGCCCGAAGGGCCGGGCATCACCCTGCTCACCTTCGGCTACGACGAGACCGGCCGCCTGACGGAGGAGACCAACTCCTCGGGCCTCCCCCTGCGCTACACCTACGACACCGACGGCCGCATCACCTCCTGGTCCGACCGCAACGACACGACGTACTGGTACGCCTACGACGACCGCGGCCGGGTCACCGCCACCGGCGGCACGGGAGGCGCCCTCGCCTCCACGCTCACGTATGAGGACGCGACTCGTACGACACGGGTGACGGACTCGCTCGGGCATACGCGGGTCTACGAGCACAACGAGGCACTGCGGTTGGTTCGGGAAACCGACCCCCTTGGGCACACACGCCATCTGGAATGGGACGCTGACCACCAGCTGACCAAGATTACTGACCCTCTTGGCTTCACCACGCGGTTCTCCTACGACAAGAACGGCCGAGTGGCGTCGATCGTGCGACCTGACGGCCACGCGGCACATGCCCAGTACAACGGGCTCGGTCTTCCGACCGCCGTGATCGGCCCCGATGGCGGGACGTGGTTTCAGGAGTACGACGAGCGCGGAAATTGCACCGCGGCATCGGATCCCCTCGGCATGACCACGGTTTTTTCGTATGACACGGCAGGATGTTTGACCGCTGAGACCGACGCTCTGGGCAACACCACCCGTCTACGGTGCAACCAGGCAGGGTTGCCCATAGAGGTCACTGACCCACTCGGCTCAGTGACTCACTATGAGCGTGACTCTTTCGGCCGCATCGTCAGGATCGCCGATGCGCTCGGCGCCGAGACCTGCCTTGAGTGGACTGTGGAAGGTCGGCTGAGTCGCCGAATCGTTGCGGACGGGACCACCGAGTCGTGGGCCTACGACGCGGAGGGCAACTTGACCTCTCATAGCGACCCCGCAGGAGCTGTATCGAGAATCGGCTATACCTATTTCGACTTGCCTGCCACGCGGACCGGCGCCGACGGAGTCAGCTACTCCTTCGTCTACGACACTGAGCTGCGTCTGATTGCGGTCACGAGCCCGCAGGGCCTGATCTGGCGGTATGTGTACGACCCAGCAGGGCGACTTGTCGCCGAGACTGACTTTGATGAACGAACTATCACCTACGCTTATGACGGGGCGGGACGGCTTACATCACACACCACTGCCTTGGGGCAGATCATCACCTACGAACGTGACGCCCTCGGCCAGGTCACAAGTAAGGACGCCGCAGGAGTCGTCACTAGCTATGCCTACGACCTCGCCGGACAACTCGTCCACGCAGCCAGCCCGGACGCGATACTGGGCCTGGAGCGCAATGCACTCGGCCACGTGGTCTCAGAGAGCGTCAATGGCCGTACAACCACTTACACTTACGACGCCCTAGGGCGCCGCTCGCTCCGTACTACGCCCAGCGGAGCGATCAGTAAATGGAGCTACGACGAGGTGGGCCGGTGCGCCACACTGGCAGCCGGCCGACGGGTCATCCGCTTCGACCATGACGCTGTGGGACGCCAATTGGCGCGCCAGATAGGAGAAAAGCTCACACTGACCAACTGCTTCGATGTCCTCGGTCGTGTGACCACGCAAGCAGTCGTTGACATCGATGGGCGCAGCATCCAGCGTCGTGAATATCGTTACCGGCCGGACGGCATCCTGATGCATGTCGATGACCAGCTCAATGGAAGCCGCCACTTCGACCTGGATCTCGTGGGTCGCGTCACCCAGGTGCGAGCTGCCAGCTGGACCGAACGCTACGCGTACGATGATGTGGGCAACCAGACCGAGGCTGTGTGGCCTGAGGTACACCCAAACCGCGAAGCGATCGGCGTTCGCACGTATTCCGGCAGTCGAGTCAAGCGTGCCGGTAGTATCCGCTACGAATACGATGGTCTTGGGCGCACAGTTGTTCGTCAGAAGGTTCGACTTTCCCGTAAGCCCGACACCTGGCGTTTCAGTTGGGATGCCGAAGACCGTTTGACTTCCGTCACCACACCGGATGGCACCCGTTGGCGGTATCTCTATGATCCTCTTGGTCGTCGTATTGCGAAGCAACGACTCAGAGGAGACGGAGAGAGCGCGGTCGAAGAAGTGCGCTTTGTCTGGGATGGGAACACGCTCTGCGAACAGACCTCTACTCTCGAAGAGTCTCCGAATTTGGTCACGCTTACATGGGAGTACGAAGGTCTGCGCCCCATCGCCCAGACTGAGCGGATCACGTTTGTTGAACAGTCTCAGCATGAGATCGACTCGCGCTTTTTCGCGATCATTACTGACCTAGTCGGTGCTCCCACTGAACTACTCGATGAGACTGGTGACATCGCCTGGCGCTCACGTAGCACTATCTGGGGTACGACTTCCTGGGCGTCAGACAGTACCGCGTACACGCCCATCAGATTCCCAGGGCAATACTTCGATCCCGAAACGGGTCTGCACTACAACTACTTCCGGCACTATGATCCTGAAGCTGCCCGGTACCTCACCCCCGACCCGCTTGGACTGGCACCATCTCCGAACCCGGTCGCCTATGTACACAACCCGCTCACCTGGGCGGACCCACTAGGCCTGAAATGCGTTGATCTGCCTGAAGGGCATACTTCACAGCCTGCGTTCATTAACGACCCGTACAATCCAGATGTAGTTAATCGGCGCATTCTGGACATGCGTAAGCTGTATGGGGTCAAGGAGCCCGTGCCGGGCGGAATGATCGGTGCCAACGGCACCCAACTCACCAGCAAAACGCTGTGGAATCACGGTCCATATCGCATCGACGTCGAGAACCCTAACCCCGGCCAGCGGGCCGGTCAGCTACATTTCCAAGATCAGAGCAACCTCGGCGCCAAGTACCAATACAATTTCGAAACTGGCAAATTCGACGGCCTTCCGCGTTCCGTCGAAAAAGAAGTTAGCAAAAACCCTGGGTTCCAGGCTGGAATCCGAAAAGGGCTTCGATTTCTGGGAGAGTAGCTGCGATGAGGATGAATGTCAAAATGTCTCGTCTTCTCGGGTCGTGTCAAATCCGTGCCCACGAGGCAGACGTTCCTGAGCCTTTCCGCGCCGTAGTGCGCGAAGGGTGGACGATGGATTGCGGTGCGAATCTCCTTGCGGCTTTGAAGGCTGGTTATGTAGGCGGCGGTTGCGGGGAATTCTCCGACGCTGTCCACTACGAGGCAACGGTCAACGGTCGCGGCATGATTGACTACGACCTGCCGAAATCAGGGGCCGAGCGCACTGAAGTGCTTCTGCGTCGTTCCCTCGGGTACGCCTGCATGGCGCTGGTGGCGGCACCCGGAAATCAGCAATGGCCAGTCCTGGCATACATCTCATTGTCCGAGGGTGGCCTGGAGGATGATTTTCTGACTTCAAATGTCACTTTCTGTTCTGATCGCCCGGACCTGCCGCGTTATGTGGACGACGTAGAGTCCTACACGCAGGAAGCGCTCCTCGAGCTCTCTGCGGCGGACGCCACCATGATGCTCACGCAGTGAAAGCCCGCAGGCCCCGACTCATTCGTGGGACCTAGAACGCTACGTGGCGACCATGAAGAACCGTGACCTGATCCAGGCGGCCCTGTCCGCTGCCGGGGAGTTTCGTGCCGACTGGCTGGGCGCGTCGGGCGGTTGAAGAGCCACACCTCGGGGCGGTGGCTGCGGGCTTCCCCCCACTGAACAGGTCATGGAATGCCCCCAGCGAGATCCCCGCTGATAGCTACACGGGGCGGCAGTTGACGTTGATGCGCGAGCTCTCGGACGGTGCCGTCGGTGGAGCGACTTTCGCTCGACGGTGGCTTGCGGGACGTCGCCATGCGATGGGTGCGGGAGAGCGCCCGAGTGATGCAATCACCGCTGCCCTGGACGAGGTCTTCTATGGGTTGGAGGACTACGCCCTCGACCCCACCCTTCAGGATGAGGAGGACCTGACCGACGAGGAACTGCGCCGGCATGTGACGGATGCTGTGCAGCGAATTCGCGATCTCAGGTGAGACCGGACCCTGATGGAATGGTGCGCGCGTGTACCGAAGTCTGTCGCCCGACGAGGTCGACCTAACCATTTATCCAAGAGGTGTACGGGCATGGCCGTACGTAGTGGCGGAGAGCTTCAAATTATGGTCTCAGATTATCAATTCTTGGGGCGTGTCATTTCTGTGATCGGCGAGTTTCACCTGGTGAACCACGAGTTGCTTGGTTCGCTCTACGGGCGTGTTCCGGACCTCTCCGATGTCAGGATTCGGTCGATGAATCTGAGTCGGGCCGGACCAACGTTGACTTTGAGGATCGACCTGCCGTACTTTCCGCGTTCGGCGCCGCGGAAATGGATTGATGCCGGGGCGGACACGGTTCAGTGTCAGTTCCAGTTCCTGGCAGTGGAGAACATTTCTTTGACGTGCTGGGCTCCGCCGACCCGAGGGACACTTGTGGTGCAGCCCTTGGGGCGCGAGCGTCGTATGCGGGTTTCTGTCAGCGGTCATGGGATCGCGTTGACATTCGAGAGCAGTGAGTTCGTGCAGGTCGGCCATGTGAGCGCCTTCAAGGTGGAAGCTGATGGCTCGGATGGTGGGCGGCATTTCTTCGTGAGCAGGGTCGATGCACGAAAGTACGAATCACTTCCCGGCACTGACGAAAAAACCTTCTATGAACGCTGACTGGTCGCAGCTTCTCGCATCGCCGGAGCATCTGGGAGAGTTGTATGACGGCCGTCTGCCATCGCCTCAGACGTGTGATCTCTTCTACGTGCACATCGATGAGCGCGAGAAATCGGTGACTCTGGGATTCGATACCCGTGAGTTCCCTGTCAATCCGCCTGAACAATGGGTGTTGAAGCGGTTCAATGCCTTTGAATTCTACCTTGTATTTACTGGCGTGGAGGATCTTTGGGTTACAGGGTGGGGAGCCTCTGTGGCGAAACTGGCAACTGTCGGTCATTTGGGCGCTCAGGTATTTGAGGTGATCCTGGGGTCAAGGGAATCAGGGATAGGCTTTCGCGGTTCGGCTGCTCGCATGGCTAAGACGCGGGCGTATCTTGCCTCCGGCAGTCCGTAAGCCGTTCCAAAAAGGATCCCGTATGTCTCAGCTCATCGATCGTGGCAAGTCGCTCGAACAGTTGGAGGGCCGATGCTGGCCGGACCCCCCGGAGGAGACGACCTCGTTGGTCAGGAGCGTTCACGCGCTCCGTCGACGACCGATCGGTGCGCTGCAGTCGCATGAACTCGCCAGGTTGATCGGTCAAAGTGTCGGTTTGCCGTGGCTGCTCCCCTTGGCGGTGGAGATCCTGCGGGACACCGCGCCCGACCGGGCCGCAGGAGGGTTCTACGATGACGATCTGCTGTACGCGGTGGTAACCGTCAGTCCGGAAGTGTGGAAGGAAATGCCTGCCCTCGCCTCTGATCTGAAAGCCACCGTGACAGAGCTCACTGATTTGTCGAGTTACGTAAAACCTGACGTCGATCAGTTCCTGGCCTCTCTCCCCGAGGGAGTCTGACCGAGCTGTACCTCACTTTTCCCCAGCCGCCAGCGCCGGCCTCGCCAGCTGCCCCGTCCCCTGCTGGGGAACCTTCGGGCGGGCGCGGACGTCCCCCTAGAGGTGGGGTCGGACTGGGCCCGGCAGGCGAGTCCGGGTCCTGCTTGGGCACGGTTGAGGCGGGGAGGGGTGCGTGATCCGGAGTCGGGCCGGCGGGCGTTGCGGCGGCGTGCTTCTGCTTCTGGTGCTTCAGCTTGTGCTGCTCGATGCCGGCAGTCTTTCCGCGACCGTGGCCCTTGCCGCTACCGCGGCCGCCGGGTCCGCTCTCCTCGTCTGCGCGTTGTTCGCCGCGCGGCTCGCGCCCGCTGTGCCGCCGACCCGGGTGCGTACTGCGATTCGCGACCGTGCCCGCCGTACGGCCTTTTTGCCGCAGCGGGATCCCGATGCCGCCGGTCGGCCCCGGCCTCGTGCTCCCGGGCGCGCCCTCCTGGCGACCCTCGCACAGGGCTTGTAGGCGAGCACGCGTGTAGCGCGCGTCGCGTCAGGAGCGCCCCACGGCTTCCTGGGTGTGGGTCGTCATGCCGTTTTTCGCAGGTGCGCACGAAGACACGTGCGCGCTCCCGGCACGACGAGACCCCGGAGGGCTCACCCATGTCCGTTTTCGCCAAGCTGGTCGAGCAGCTCGCCGATCTGCTCCAGCCGCTGTTCCACGCCTCCGCGGCCGCCGCCGCGATCGTCCTGTTCACCGCGCTCGTACGGCTGCTCGTGCACCCGCTGTCCCGGGCCGCCGCGCGGGGTCAGAAGGCGCGGGCCGCGCTCCAGCCGCGGGTCGCCGAGTTGCGGAAGAAGTATCGGAAGGACCCGGAGAAGCTTCAGAAGGCGGTGCTGGAGCTGCATGCCGAGGAGAGGGTGTCGCCGTTGTCCGGCGTCCTGCCGGGGCTCCTGCAACTGCCTGCCTTCTTCGTTCTCTACCAGCTGTTCTCCAACACGACGATCGGCGGTGACGCGAACACGCTGCTCGGGCATCGGCTGTTCGCGGCGCCCCTCGGTGGGCGGTGGGCCGACGTCTTGGCGCAGGGCGGGGTGGTCGGGGCTGCCGGGCTCGTCTACGTCGGGCTGTTCGTGGTCGTCGCCGTCGTGGCGACGTTCAACTTCGTTCGTGCCAGGCGGGCGACCGCGGTGAACGGCCCCGCGGCGGTCGCCGGTGGAGAGCAGGTCCCCGGGCTCGCGGTGGTCGGGAAGGTCGTGCCGTTCATGTCCTTCTTCACCCTTGTCACCGTGGCCGTCGTGCCGCTGGCCGCCGCGCTGTACGTCGTCACCAGTACGGCGTGGAGCGCCGTTGAGCGGGCCGTGCTCTATCGGTGAGTTGACGGGGGCTGGGTGGCCCGCGTTCACCGTCCGTGGTCCAGTACGTGAACCGGGTCTTGCGGACTGGACTTCGAGCTTGGACGATCGACCAGTCCTCCGGTCGTCGCGTCCGCCGCACCCGGGTCGTCTTCGTCGGCGGACGGCCCGCGATCGAGGGAGATGGTGGAACATGAAGCTGCTGCGAGTCGGTACGGCCGGGGCGGAGCGGCCCGCGCTGCTGGACGCCGAGGGGACCTTGCGGGACCTGTCCGGCATCGTCGCGGACGTCGACGGCGGCCTGCTCGCGGACGACGCGGTGCTCGAGCGTATCCGTGCCGCCGCCGAGGCCGGGGAGCTCCCCGCGCTGGACGCGGCGGGGGTGCGGATCGGGGCGCCGCTGGCGCGGATCGGCAAGATCGTGTGCATCGGGCTGAACTACCACGACCACGCCCGCGAGACCGGCGCCGAGCCGCCGGCCGAGCCGGTGATCTTCTTCAAGGCGCCGGACACCGTGGTGGGGCCGTACGACACCGTGCTCGTGCCCCGCGGGTCCACCAAGACGGACTGGGAGGTCGAGCTCGCGGTCGTCATCGGGCGTACCGCCCGCTACCTGGAGACGGACGAGGAGGCGCTGGCGCACGTCGCCGGGTACGCCGTCGCGCACGACGTCTCCGAACGGGAGTTCCAGATCGAGCGGGGCGGGACCTGGGACAAGGGGAAGAACTGCGAGACGTTCAACCCGCTGGGGCCCTGGCTGGTGACGGCGGACGAGGTGCCCGATCCGCAGGCGCTCTCGCTGCGGCTGTGGGTGAACGGCGAGCTGAAGCAGGACGGCAGCACCGCCGAGCAGATCTTCCCCGTCGCCGAAGTCGTGCGGTACGTCAGTCAGTTCATGACGCTCTACCCCGGGGACGTCATCAACACCGGGACGCCGGCGGGGGTGGCGATGGGGAGGCCTGAGCCGAAGCCGTATCTGCGGGGTGGGGATGTCGTCGAGTTGGAGGTGTCGGGGCTCGGGCGGCAGAGGCAGGAGTTGAAGGACGCCTGAGGGGGAGTTTTGGGACGCCTGAGGGGGTGGGGGCTGCGGTGCGGGCGCGGCTGTGGGTGCGTCGTGGCCGGTCGCGCAGTTCCCCGCGCCCCCTTGCGCAGTTCCCCGCGCCCCTTCAGGTCGGTCCGGTCACGCCAGTAGAGACGCCAGCCTGCGCCACTCCTGCCTCGGCAGGGCGTCCCGGTCGCTGCTTCCCGTCACGACCTGAAGGGCTACGTGGTCCGCGCCCGCCGCGTGGAACTCCTCGACGCGGGCGCGGATGCGGGTGTCGTCGCCCCAGGCGAACACCGCGTCGACGAGGCGGTCGCTGCCGCCGTCCAGCAGGTCGTCCTCGGTGAATCCCAGGCGCAGGAAGTTGTCGGTGTAGTTGGGGAGCGCCAGGTACATCACGAGATAGGCGCGGGCCACCTCCCGGGCGCGGGCCGGGTCGGACTCCAGGACGACCTTGAACTCCGGGGCCAGGAGCGGGGCTTCGCCCAGGATCTCGCGGGCCCGGGCGGTGTGCTCCGGCGTGACCAGGTATGGGATCGCGCCCGCCGCCCGGTCCCGGGACAGCTCCAGCATCCTGGGGCCGAGGGCGGCCAGCACACGGCGCTCGGTGGGCACGCCGGCCCGGTCCAGCTCGTCGAGGTAGCCGACCATCGCCGAGTACGGGCGGCGGTACTGCTCCGCGAGCTTGGCGTGGCTCACCCCGAGGCCTAGCACGAACCGGCCGGGGTGGGCCGCCTCCAGCTCGGCGAAGTCGGCCGCGCTCGTCTCGGCGTCGTGCTGCCAGATGCTCTGGATGCTGGTGCCTACGGCGAGCCGCGAGGTCGCCGCAAGCAGCGGGGCGGCATTGCCGGGGGCGCTGCTGCCGCCGAGCCAGGCGATTCCGTAGCCGAGGGACTCCAACTCGGCGGCGGCCTCCTCGATCTCGCCGCGCCGGGCCGGGTCCTCGGAGCGGAGGCCGACGCTCCAGACTCCGTACCGTCCGACCGTCTCCTTCAGTGAAGCTGCCGTGTCGCTCATCGGTTGTCCATCCCTCCGGGCGGGGTGCCGTGATCATTCCGCGTACAGCCACCCCAACCCGGGGGAACGCGCCGGTAATCCCCCGACGGGCCTACCGGTCCAGGAACCGCTCCAGCGCCTCCACCACGAACCGGTGGTCCTGGAGCTGCGGCAGCCCGGACACCGTGACCGCGCCGATCACGCCCACGCCCTCGACGGTGATCGGGAAGGAGCCGCCGTGCGCCGCGTAGACGTCGGGGTCGAGCCGCGAGGAGTCCTCGAACGTCGTGCCCTTGGCCCGGAAACGGGCTCCCACCAGGTACGACGCGGAGCCGTAGCGCTCCACCACCCGGCGCTTGCGGGCGATCCAGGCGTCGTTGTCGGGGGTGGAGCCGGGGAGGGCCGCGTGGAAGAGCTGCTGGCCGGCGCGGTGGATGTCCACGGCGACCGGGGCCTGCCGCTCCCGGGCCAGTTCCACCAGCAGGGAGCCCAGCGCCCAGGCGTCGTCGCAGGTGAACTGGCGGAACACCAGGCGGCGCTCCTGCGCCTCCAGTTCCTCGACGCTCGGCGTGGTCTCAGGGGCGGACTTCGGAGTGGGCTTCGCGGTGGGCTTCGGGGTGCCGGTCACAGCGTCACCTCCACGCGGTCGCGGGCCGAACGGCGGGCGGCCTCCAGGACGTCGAGAGCGGCGGCCGCCTCGAGCGCGGTCACCGGGTTGGGGGCGCCGTCGCGGAGGGCGGCGGCCACGGCGGCGTAGTACGCGGGGTAGTCGCCGGGCAGGGTCGGTACGGGGCGGCCGCCGCCGGTCACCGGGGACTCCCCGGCGCCGAGCCGGCCCCAGAGCTCCTCGGACTCCGTGCCCCAGTCGGGCGCCGTGCCGGGGCGCCGGCCCTCGCGCAGGGCCGGCTCCTGCGGGTCGAGGCCGTACTTCACATAGCCCGCCCGCGAGCCAAGGACCCGGAAGCGCGGGCCGAGCTGGGCGGTGGTGGCGGAGACGTAGAGGTGGGAGCGGACACCGCTCGCGTGCGTGAGGGCGATGAAGGTGTCGTCGTCGGCCTCGGCGCCCGGGCGGCGCACGTCCGACTCCGCGTACACGGCGGTCGCGGGGCCGAACAGGAGGAGGGCCTGGTCGACGACGTGACTCCCGAGGTCGTAGAGCAGACCGCCGATCTCCGCGGGGTCGCCGGACTCGCGCCAGCCCCCCTTCGGCAGCGGCCGCCACCGCTCGAACCGGGACTCGAAGCGCCATACGTCGCCCAGCTCGCCCTCGGCGATCAGCGCGCGCAGGGTCAGGAAGTCGTTGTCCCAGCGGCGGTTCTGGAAGACGGAGAGCAGCAGTCCCCGCTCCTCCGCCAGGGAGGCGAGGTCGCGGGCCTCGGCCGCCGTGCCGGCGATCGGCTTGTCCACGACCACGGGCAGACCGGCCTTGAGGGCGGCCGTGGCCAGCGGGACGTGCGTCTTGTTCGGGGAGGCCACGACGATCAGGTCGAGCTCGTCGGCGCGGGCGAACAGCTCGTCGGGGGCGGCGGCGACGCGGACGTCCGGGAACTCCGCACGGGCCTGTGCCTGCCGCTCGGGGTTCGAGGTGACGACCGTGTCGAGGGTCAGGCCCTCGGTCGCGGCGATCAGCGGGGCGTGGAAGACGGAGCCCGCGAGGCCGTAGCCGACGAGGCCCACGCGGAGGGGAGTACCAGTCATGGCTCTACTTTCGCAACGCTGTTGCCAAAGTGCAAGCGCGGGCGACAATGGGGGTGTGAGCAGCGAGAAGGGTGGCGCGGTGGCGGGCTGGAGCGGCACGGTGGCGGCGATGAGGGGAGCGACCGCGGGGGTGAATCTGCTCGCGTTGCGCAGCCACAACACCGCGCTGGTGCTCGATCTGCTGCGGGCCGCCGGGCCGGACGGGATCAGCCGGCTGGAGCTGGCCGAGCGGACGGGGCTGACCCCGCAGGCGGTCAGCAAGATCACCGCCCGGCTGCGGGAGGAGGGGCTCGCGGCGGAGGCGGGACGGCGCGCCTCCACCGGGGGCAAGCCGCGCACGGTGCTGCGGCTGGTGCCGGAGGCGGGGCACGCGGTGGGCGTGCACGTCGACCGGGACGAGGTGCGTGCGGTGCTGGTCGATCTGAACGGCGCGGTGATCGGGGAGCGGCGCCGCCCGCTGGATCTGGAGGCGGGGACGGGGGCGGAAGCCGTGGTGGAGGCCGTGGCGCGGGAGGTCGAGGGCCTGGTGGCCCGGGTGGTGGGGGAAGGAGGGTGGCTGCGGGGCGCCGAGGGGGCGCCGCCCGGGGTTCCGGTGGCCGGAGTGACGGCGGCTGGGCAGATGACGGCCGGGCAGGTGACGGCCGGGCAGGTGACGGCCGGACAGGTGGTTGCCGGGCCGGCCGGGCAGGCGGCGGCCGAAGGGCCCGCGCCGGGGAGGCCGGTGACCGGGCAGACGGCGGCCGGGCAGACGGCGGCCGGACAGGTGGTTGCCGGGCCGACCGGGCCGGTGGCGGCCGAAGGACCCACGCCCGGGACGCCGCTGACCGGGCAGGCGACGGCCGACGGGCCGGGGGGCCAGGCGCTGGCGGGAGGGGCCGGGGCGCAGGCGCCGGAGGCGGTCGGCGCGGCGCCGCTCGCCCGGGTCGGGACCCTGCTCGGCGTCGGGGTGGCGCTGCCCGGTCCGCTCGACCATGTGCGGGGGGTGCTGCACCGGGTGACCGGGTTCCCGGAGTGGGACGGCTTTCCGTTGGGGGAGGCGCTCGCCCGGCGGCTCGGGGTGCCGGTCGTCGTCGACAAGGACACCAACGCGGCGGCGCTGGGACTGGCCGTCGCGGGGGAGGGCGGGGCGTTCGCTTACCTCCACCTCGGCACGGGACTCGGCGCCGGGCTGGTGATCGGCGGGAGCGTGCACCGGGGGGCGCGGACCGGGGCGGGGGAGTTCGGCCACCAGGTCATCCAGCTGGACGGGCCGCCGTGCGGCTGCGGCGACCGCGGCTGCGTCGAGGCGCTGTGCCTGGCGGCCGTGGAGCGCGGGGAGACGGCGGAGGCGGCGCGCGTGCTCGGCGCCGGTGCGGCCAATCTCGTGGGGCTGCTCGACATCGACCTGGTGCTGCTCGGCGGCCGTACGGTCGCCGCCGCCCCGGAGGCCTTCGTGGCCGGCGTGGGCGCGGTGCTCGCCGCGCGGGCCCGGCGCGAGGGGGTGCCCGGCGGGGCCGTCCCCGTGCGGATCGCCCCCGGCGGCACGCGGGGGGTCGCGGAGGGCGCGGCCCAGCTCCTGCTCGCACCGCTGTTCGGCCGGGGCGACGGCTGACGAAGGGTGGCCGGAGGCGGTGTGGGATCAGAGGCTGTCCGGGCCGGGGCGGTCCAGCACCGGACGATCCCTGACCCCGACCGCCGCCGGACCGCCCAAGCACCGGACGTCCCCTGATCGCGACCGCCGCCGGACCGCCCCGGCACCGGACGTTCCCGGAGCCCGCACCGCCACGGACGGCCCCGGGTCCAGTGCAGCCGGTCGGGTAGATCCGTACGGCCGTTCGTGGTCTGTGTCCGGAGTGGCTCCACCGCAGGCCCGGTTCCTCCGGGATGGTCATGTGTTCATGCGACTGTGCACATTATTGTCCCCCTGCCTTGCCGCAGCCGCCGTCCTCCTGTCCGGGCCGGCCCACGCCGACGCGCGTCCCACCTGCGCCGGGCCGGACGACCGCAGCTTCCCGATCACGACCCGCATCCACGGTGGTCCCGGCACCTTCGAGGCCGGCGGTGGGTACGGCACCTTCCTGCTCGACCTCACCAACACCACCGACCGCACCTGTGCCGCCATCCACCCCGTGCTGGTGCTGGTCGACTCCCGGCACGCGCTCAAGGTCGGCCAGCCCCGGCTGGAGTTCTACGACGCCGGCCGCCCGCACCCCGTGCGCTTCTCGGCCACCGACCAGGACGAACTCGTCGGCCCCTTCGACGCGGGGCTCCCGGGCTTCACCGTCGAGCCGCGCCGGACCGTCACCGTGAAGGTCCGGCTGGCGCTCACCTCCGACGCCGTGGCCAACGACGTCACCGCCAAGGCCGCCGTCGTGCAGCGGCACGAGGACGACGGGGACTGGGTGGGGCAGTCCAACGACTACCGCTTCCGCGTGCACGGCGCCCCGGCCAAGGACGCGGCCAGTGACCCGCCGGCCAAGGATCCCGGCTCCACCGCGCGTCCCGACGCGAGTACGGCCTCCCACGCGACCGGGGCCTCCGACCCCGCGACCCGCCCCCGTCCCACGGCCGACTCCAGCACCGGCACCGGCACCGGCAACGGCACGGGCACAGGCAACGGCACAGGCAACGGCACAGGCACCGGCAACGGCACCGGCAACGGCACCGGCACCCCGCCGTCCCCGGCCCCCACCGCCTCGGACAGCGGGCTGCCGTTCGCCGACGAGCTGGCCGGCACCGGCCTCGACACCCCGCTCGGCGTGATCACGGCGACGGCGCTGCTGCTCGCGGCCGGCGGAACGGTGGTGCTGACCTGGAGGCGCCGCTGATCCGGAGGCCGGGACCACCGACCCGGAGACACCGGGACCGCCGGTCCTGAGGTGCGTGGGGAGCGGAATGCGGGGCACCGGAGACGGACCGTTCCGGCACGATTCGGCCACTGGCTAGGCTGGGGCCACGCTGGCCCCGCGTACGGCAGGAGATCCCGCACATGGCAGACCGCAAGCCCATCGAGTCGTGGCTCACCGACATGGACGGCGTCCTGATCCACGAGGGTGTGCCGATCCCCGGCGCCGACGCCTTTCTGAAGAAGCTGCGTGAGTCCGGCAGGCCGTTCCTCGTCCTCACCAACAACTCCATCTACACCCAGCGCGACCTGCACGCCCGGCTGCGGCGGATGGGCCTGGAGGTGCCGATGGAGAACATCTGGACCTCGGCCCTGGCCACGGCCCAGTTCCTGGACGACCAGCGGCCGGGCGGCAGCGCGTACGTCATAGGCGAGGCGGGCCTGACCACCGCGCTACACGAGATCGGGTACGTCCTGACCGACCACGAGCCCGACTTCGTGATCCTCGGCGAGACCCGGACGTACTCCTTCGAGGCCATGACGAAGGCCGTACGCCTGATCAACGACGGGGCCCGGTTCATCGCCACCAACCCCGACAACGTCGGTCCCTCGGCCGAGGGCGCGCTGCCCGCCACCGGCTCGGTCGCGGCCCTGATCACGGCGGCCACCGGCAAGAAGCCGTACTTCGTCGGCAAGCCCAACCCGCTGATGATGCGGGCCGGGCTGAACGCGATCGGCGCGCACTCGGAGACCTCCGCCATGATCGGCGACCGGATGGACACCGACGTGCTCGCGGGTCTGGAGGCCGGGATGCGGACCTTCCTGGTGCTGACCGGCGTCACGCGGCCGGAGGAGGTCGACCGCTACCCGTACCGGCCCTCCATGGTCGTCGACTCCATCGCGGACCTCGTCGAGCGGGTCTGACCGGCCGCTCAAACCTGTGTTAACCCGTATGGAGCAGCGCGGCCGTCGCTGCGGATGCGGGGCCCGGCCCCCGGGAGTCTGCTGGATCCCGGAGGTCTCACGATGGGTTCACTCAACCTCACTCTCTGTACGGGGGTTCTGGTGGCCGCCGCGTCGTCCCCGGCGGCCGCAGCCTCGCCGGCCGGCGCCTCGGTGGGCGTGCCCGCGTCCCGGGACGGCGCCTCCGGGCGTCTCGGGCCCGCCGGTCCCGGTGCGGCACAAGCGGTGACCGGGCTGGTCCTCGCCGGTGCCGCCGGCGCCTTCCTGCCCCGGGCTCCCGGTTCGTCCCGGAGCGGGGAAAGCCGTCCGGCGGACCGTGGCCGGGGGGCGGAGGAAGGAGGCGATCACGGTGTCCGGCGGTGAGCGCTCCCTCGCCACCGGCCGGCTCCTGGCGGGCCTGGCCTGGGTGGTGCTGCTGCTCGGACTGTGGCTGTGGGGACGCGATCTGACCGACGCGCGCCCGCAGTCGACAGGACCGGCCATCGGGGACATGGCCGCGGTCGGCCGCCCCCCGCAGGACGACCTCCTGCCGCCGGCCGCCGCGCCGCTCAAGGGCGCCCTGCCGCAGGCGCTCGACATCCCCGACCTCGGCGTGCGGGCGCCCGTGGTGGCCCGCGGCCTGGACGGACGGGGTTCCGTCGAGCCGCCCCCGGCCGACCGGCCCGGCCTCGTGGGCTGGTACGGCGCCGGTGTGCGGCCGGGGGCGCCCGGGACCGCGCTCCTGGTGGGGCGCGCCGGCACCGGGACCCGGCCCGCCGTGTTCGCCAGGCTGCGCGCGCTGCGCCCCGGCGAGACGGTCCGCGTGCTCCGGGACGACGGACGGGCCGCCGCCTTCACCGTCGAGGACGTCAAGGTGCTCACCCGCGACCCCGGCCCCGCCTCCGGCCCCGTCCTCAAGCCCGACCCCGCCCCCGAGCCCGACCCCGGCCTGAACACCGCCCCTGACCCCAACCCGAACCCCGACCCCGGCCTGAGCCCCGCCCCCAACCTGAACCCTGCCCCCAAGTCCGGCCCTGACCTGAACGCCGCCCCCAAGTCCGGCCCCGCCTCCGCCCCCGATCCCCGGCCCGCGCACCCCCGACAGGCCCCCACCCCCACCCCCCACCGGTCGGACCGCGCCGAGCTGCGGCTGATCACCTGCGAAGGTGCCTCCGGCCGCGCGGGCGGCGGCTGTGCCGCGGACGTGGTGGTGTCGGCGTACCTCACCGGGACCGTTCGCTGAGATCACCTGGCCCGGTCGGCGACCCGCTCCCCCGGAGCCGCCGGCCGGGCCGGTCCTCGACCGCCTCCGGCTGCGGGAGTGACCAGGCGACCGGCCCGGGAGCAACCCGGTGACCGGCGCGGGAGGCCTCGGGCCTCCTGCGCGGGCGGTGGGCCACGGTGGTGGGCCACGGCGATGCGCGATGGCGGTGCGCCACGGCGGTGGGCCGGGACCGTGCGGCACGACTCCAGAACGCGCGAACAGCCATGATCTAGAGGCGAGTTGACGTAATGCCCCAGAGCGGTGGCGCTGCGTTGCTCAGGAGCCCGCCGTCGCCGCACCGGCTGTGTCAGCATGGTGACTTGGCCGACTGCACCAAGGGGGAGTGGGATGTACGGCATGAGGGGGGCCTTCCCGTGCGCCCCTTCGGCGGGGGTACGGGCGTCCGCGGCGGTGCTGGGGGCGGCGCTGCTGGTCGCGGGGTGTTCTTCGGAGGGCGGGGGCGAGAAGGACGGCGACAGGGGCGGGGGCGCCACGATCACCCAGCAGCCCCGGGAGGCGGACCCGTTCTGGGTCAACCCGGACAGCAACGCGGCCCGGCAGGTCGCAGCCCATGTCAAGGCGGGCCGCAAGGCGGACGCCGAGCAGATCCGGAAGATCGCCGCGCAGCCGACGGGGGAGTGGATCGGCCCGGAGAATCCCGAGGCGGAGGCGCGCGGTTTCACCGAGGCCGCCGACCGGGCGGGCCGCACCGCGCTGCTCGTCCTGTACGACATCCCGCACCGCGACTGTGGCCAGTACTCGCAGGGCGGTGCCGCCGACGGCGACGCCTACCGGGCGTGGCTCGACGGCGTGGCCCGGGGCATCGGGGACCGCGCCGCGACGGTGATCCTGGAGCCGGACGCCGTGCTGCACCTGGTGGACGGCTGCACCCCGGGCCAGTACCAGGAGGAGCGCTACGACCTCCTCAAGGGCGCGATCGGCAAGCTGAAGTCGCTGCGGAACACCAAGGTCTACCTGGACGCGGGCAACGCCGGCTGGGGCCACCCCGACCAGATCTTCCAGCCGCTGCGCCGGGCCGGTGTCGACCGGGCCGACGGCTTCGCGGTCAACGTCTCCAACTTCTACTCCACCGAGGAATCCATCGCCTACGGCAAGCGGCTGTCCGCCAAGATCGGTGGCAAGCACTTCGTCGTCGACACCAGCCGCAACGGCAACGGCCCCTACGCCGACGGCGATCCGGGCGAGCGCTGGTGCAACCCGCCCGGCCGGGCGCTGGGCGAGCCGCCGACGATCAGGACGGACGACCCGCTGGTCGACGCCTACCTGTGGGTCAAGCGCCCCGGCGAGTCCGACGGCACCTGCAAGGGCGGGCCGAAGGCGGGGGACTGGTGGGCCGCTTACGCGCTCAAGCTGGCGGAGGCCACCCGGTAGTTCTCCGTTCCGGCGGTTCTCCGTACGTCACTGGGGTCGCCCTCCGCGGCGGAGGGCGACCCCAGTGACGTAGAGGCGTTTCTAGGGCACCTTGACCCACTGCGCCTTGCTGGGCGTCCCCTGGTCGTCGTCCGCGAACAGCATGTACCAGCCCGACTGCACCAGGTTCCGGTTCTTCGGCACCGTCACCGTGATCCGGTCGCCGGAGGACTTGAAGTCCAGTGCGATCGAGCGCTGGTCGACGTCCGTGACGTGGGTGGAGGCGCTCGGGCGGATCATCCGCACCTTCCTGATGGCCGACGCGTGCCGTGACGTGAACGTCCCGGACGCGCCGCGCGCGATGGTCCGCGGGCCGCCCGCCAGGGAGGGCCGCGCGCCGCGGTACAGGTAGGGCGGCGTGTAGATCTCGATGCGCTGCTCGAAGGTGCCCGGCTTGGTGTTGGCCTTGTCGCCGTAGAGCGAGTCGGAGCCGAAGAACATCACCCGGCCGTCGGGCAGCAGGATCGAGCCCGAGTGGTAGTTGCGGCCCACCAGCGGGTCGGCGACCCGCTTGAAGGTGTTGGCCGCCGGGTCGTACAGACGCGCCTGGTGGATGTTGGAGTCGCCGCGGCCCCGGTAGTCCTCCGAGCCGCCGGAGACCAGCACCGAGTCGTCCGGCAGGATCGAGGACTGCGGATAGCGGGTTCCCTTCTCCAGGGACGGCCCGTCCACGAAGTGCGGGTTCCCGGCCTTCAGGTCGACGACCCGCGTCCTGCGGCTGGACAGCTTGGACTCGCCGACCCCGCCGCCGCCGATCACCAGGAACCTCTCGTTCTGCGCCGGAGGCAGCAGGACCGTGCCGGAGGTCTCCATCATGTTCGCGTCGCTGAGGCCGGGCAGCTTGGTGAACCGGTTGCTGGCCACGTCCCAGACGCCCGGCTCGCGGCCCACGTCGTCCGGACCGTAGCCCGCGTTGGAGCCCGAGTAGAACAGCTTGCCGTTCTGCAGCAGGAACAGCGCCGGGTAGGTCGGGAACTGACGGATCTTCGGGGTGTACGCCCACTTCCGGGTCGTCGGGTCGAAGATCTCGTTCTTGCCCGGGACGAGCTGCCCGATGTCGTCGAGGCCGGAGACGCTGAGGATCCGCCCGTCGCTCAGGGTGGTGAGCGTCGGGTACCAGCGGGCCTCGTTCATCGGGTCGACCTTGATGTACCTCTCGGCGACCGGGTCGAACTCGTAGGCGTCCCGGATCCCCTGGAAGTCCTTCTTGTCCAGGGCGAGCTTCTGTGCGATGCCGTAGGTGTTGCGGGCGTCCACGCCGGTCAGGCCCTGGATGCGGTAGTTGTCCTGGGTGCCGGTCTCGTACCGGCTGCCGCTGCGCTGCGCCTCGACGTAGATGCGGCCCAGGCCCGGGTCGTTGCGCAGGAACCTGCCGGTGCCCCGGTCGAAGACCTTCTTCGCGCGCGGCACGAGGACGGGGTCCTTGGAGACGAAGGTCCTGCCGTTCGCCTTGCCGGTGAACCGGGTGCCCGCGGGCAGCGTGATCGGCTTGTCCGGGTTCTCGTTGTGGACGATCATCAGGCCGCCCGCCTTGGTGACGTCGCCCTTCAGCTTCTCGTACCGCTTGGTGCCGCCGGCGATCAGGATGTTGCCGTTGGCGAGCTGGGTGTGGCCGGTGCAGAACAGGTCCTTCGGCGTGGGCACCTTCTTGACGGTGCCCTTGACCGGGTCCCAGATCCGGCTGTCGAACTTCTTGGCGTCGAAGTTGTCCTGGTTGTTGCCCGAGCCCGCGACCAGCAGGACCTTCCCCGTGTGCAGCAGCACGGCGTGGATGGTGTCCTGGCGGTACCGCCGGGGGAACTCGACGATCTCCCAGTGGCCGTTGGCGGCCTTGTACTCGGGCTTGTTGATCACGTACTGGTGGTAGCGCTCCGTGCCGAAGCGGTACAGCCACGGCCCGTTCATCCCGGCCAGCGCGATGACCACCACCGCGCCGATTCCGAGCCGACGGGCGCGGCGGAGGCCGGCCTGGTCCCTCATTCCTTACGACCCCCCGGTCCACCCAGGGCGATCTGCATGGTCTGGCCGCCCGTACCCGTCTCTCCGGCCTCCCCGGCCGTCCCGTCCGCCGCGCCCTCCGCGTCGGGAGCGGGTGGGCCCGGCGGACCGTCCGGCCCGGCCCAGCTGGGCCGTGGCCGCGGAGGGTGCGCCGGGTGCGGCGACGGCGGGGCCGCCGCGGAGGTGGGCGCTCCCGGCGCGGGCGGGTGCGCCGCGTACGCCGGTACGGCGTCCCGCGGCTCCGGCGCGGCGGCGGACGCCGCACGCCCGCGGCGCTCCTGCCGCAGCGTCCACCGCCAGGCGAAGATCGGGGACGCGGTGATCAGCAGGGCGAACGCGCCCCAGGTGATCATCGCCGGGTGGGAGTGCCCGAGGGCGAAGCCGGCGGCGAGGGAGCCGCCGAAGACCAGAATGAAGAACCAGTGGACGCGGAACGTCCCGAACAGGGTGTCGGGGCTGGCCGACTCGCCCTTCGGGGTCACCACGAACGTGCTCTTGCGGCGCAGCGCGGCGTCCATCAGGGAACGGGCGTAGATCGGCGCCGACAGCGCCGACATCACCATGCCGGCCACCCCGCCGGAGCCCTCCGGCTCGTGCGGGGAGACGTTGTGCCGGCGGTTCCAGATGTACAGGCCGATCTGGAGCGCGGAGGCGTTGCCGTACAGCATCAGCCACACGGTCGGGTCGATGTTGACGCCGGAGGCGCCCAGGCCCAGGAACAGCGCGCAGCTCAGCGCGGCCAGGATCCAGTTGAGGGCCGACATCGGATAGAAGATGATCATCATGGTGTAGTTGAAGAGCTTGCCGGGCGGCATCGAGCCGAAGCCCTTCCAGTACTGCTTGAGTATCGTCTCGTACGTCCCGCGTGACCAGCGCAGTTGCTGGGTGAAGAAGTCCGTCCAGGCGTTCGGGCCCTCTCCGACCGCGAGCACGTCCGGGGTGTAGACCGAACGCCATTTGCGGCCGGTCGCCGGGTTCTTGGCGCGGTGCATCTCGAAGCCGGTGGCCATGTCCTCGGTGATCGAGTCGTACAGGCCGCCGATCTGCTTCAGCGCCTTGATGCGTACGGCGTTCGAGGTGCCGACGAACATCGGCGCGCCGTAGCGGTTGCCGGCGCGCTGGATGAGGGCGTGGAAGAGGAACTGCTGCGACTCGGCGGCCTTGGTGACGAAGGTGTCGTAGTTGCCGTACACCTGCGGGCCGATGACGAAGCCGACGTCCGGGTCGCGGAAGTAGCCGAGCATCCGCTCCAGGTAGTTGGGCAGCGGGACGTGGTCGGTGTCGACGGAGGCGAAGAAGTCGTACGCGTCGCCGTGCGCCGCCAGCCAGGCGTTGTAGTTGCCGTGCTTGGTCCTGGCGCGGTGCGGGCCCGTGGGCTGGTTCCACCGCGCGACGCCCTTGCGGGAGAAGTGGTGGACGCCGAGCCGGGCGCAGACCTCCTTGACCTCCGGGTCGTCGCCCTCGTCCAGCAGCCAGACGTGCAGCAGGCCCCGGTGGCGCAGCCGTACGGCGGCCTCCAGGGTCCTGGTGACCATCTCCAGCGGCTCCTTGCCGGGCACGAAGGAGGTCAGGAAGGCGACCCGCGTGCCGGTCTCCGGCACCACGGGCACCGGGTCGCGGGCGACCAGGGTCGCGTGCGCGTTCGACAGTACGTTCATGCAGCGGAAGAACTCGATCAGGCCGATCGAGACCAGCATCACGGTGTCGAGGGCGGGCAGGAAGTCGTGGGCCGGGTAGTCCCGTTCGGTCCAGTGCTCCGGCTGCAGCAGCCAGCCCAGCAGGACCAGCGACAGCAGCGGGGCGGCGGCCAGCATCAGCGCCACCCGTATCCGGTGCGGTTCCTGTGAGATCAGCGACCGGTACTGCACCCGGTACGGCTTGTCCGGGTCGGGCTGGGTGAGAGGTCCTGCCAGGCGGCTGTAGTGCTCGTAGTCGTATCTCGGCAGGGTCCTCTTGATTCTCCGGAAGGTTCCGGTGGTGGTGCTCGTGGTGGTCCCCGTGGCGGCACCGGAGCGCTGCGCGGGCGGCCTGGCGGCGGCCGCCGGTGAAGAATGGTGAGTGTGTCCGGCGCCGGTCGGCGTCGACGTCATGAGTCATCCCCCCACACGCAAGATCAGCGCGTGTTCGTTCGGTTCGTTCGCCTGCTTGAGGTCCCCCTCGACCGGCACAGGCGTCTGCGTGGTGGGCCGCAGGCACCACCTCGTCCCTACCCCATGGACTGAGGACCGCGGCCATCCGGTTGCATGGTTGCCCCCCTCGGCAGCCATCGACGCACGGGGCCCCTTTTCCCCGCAGATCCGGCAACCGGCCCTTTACCCCCCAAGTGCCGCGCGAGGGCGGCAGCTCGGCGTCCAGGGTTCTACGGTGTCCAGCATGATCGCAAGATGCGAAACTCGGAGTTTACCGGTCATACAAGCGCATTGTGGCGCGAGTGGGTGACCTGTGAGCCGGTACCGGACAGGCGGGAGCGGATGGTGCCGAAGTGGTCCCTTACCGCCTTTTTGGCGGCCTCCTCTTCCATACGGGCGAGGAGCGACTTCAGTTCAACGAGGTCCGCACTTGAGCGTCTGACACACCGCGTTCCGGCTCGCCCCGAGGAACTCCAGCAGCTCGGGCTCGGTCGGCAGCGGGGCTCCGGAGGCCGGCCGGCGGTCGACGATCAGCTTCTTGATCCGCTCCTGGAGGTCGCGCGCTGCCATGGCGGGAGGGTATCCGGTCAAAACAGGGGGAAGGCGGTGTTCCGGCCAGGCGGAGAGATGCGGAAACAGCGATGGCGAGCCGATCCGCGCTGTTCGCGGACGTGGCTCGCCATCGTCGTCGTGCGCCGCCAGGGACTCGAACCCCGGACCCGCTGATTAAGAGTCAGCTGCTCTAACCAACTGAGCTAGCGGCGCCTGGTGACGTCGTTAACTCTACATGACGTGCGGAAGTGCTCCGGACCGGCCGCCCCCGCCTGGCGGCGGGCCCCGCCGGGGGTGGGCCCCGGGCCGTCCGTGTACGTCGTTCGGACCGTCGACATGCGCGTCCGGCGGGCGCTGGCGACACTGATCTTCGTACACCGTTGCGGACATGTCCCCCGAGAGGTGAGGTGACGCGCACCCCGTCGTACCCCCTGGCCGGCCGCACCCCGGCTCCGGCGCCCGCCCGGTGGGCGGCCCACTGTCCTGAACCGACCGGCGCGGAGGCTGGAGGCAGGTTTGCGTACGACGGCCACGTCCCCCACCCCCGATCCCGCGGAGTCCGGCGGGCAGGCGGGAGCCGGGGACGGCCAGGGCGGCCGCCCTGCCCGGCTCATCCACACCGAGGTGACCACCGAGATCCCCGTCCACCTGCTGTTCCGTGACGAGGCCGCTCCGGCGCCGGTGCCGCCCGGGTCCGCGGTCGTGGCACGCCGGCCGGGCACGGGTGAGCAGTCGCGGCCGCGGAACCGGAGCGCCGCGGCGGTGCGGGCGGTGCCGGAGGTGGAGGCCGGTCTGGAGGAGCGTGCGGCGCGGGTGCTGCCGGGGGTGGCGGGGGTGGCCGCCGGGGGCGTCGGCACCGCGGGCTGTGTGCTCGCCTCCTGGTGGGCCGGTGTGCTGCCGTCGCTCGTCGCAGGGGTGCCGCTGCCGGACATCGCGGGCGCCGGGCCGGGGCTGCCCCAGTTGGCGGCGTGCGCCGGGGCCGGGGCGCTCGGGCTGGCCGGCTTCGCCGGGCTGGCCCGGGGGCGGGCCGGGCGGGCCTGGGTGCTCGGCCTGTTCGGCCGCTACCGGGGGACGGTGCGGCGCACCGGGCTGCTGTGGGTCAACCCGCTGGTGTCACGTCGCCGGGTGGACGTACGGCTGCGGCACTGGCGCAGCGAGCCGATGCAGGCCGCCGACCCGGACGGCCTGGCGCTGCGGGTGGCGGTGCTCGTGGTGTGGCGGGTGCGGGACACCGCGCGGGCCGTGCTCGGGGTCGACGACCACGAGACGTATCTGCGTGCCTGTGTGGAGGTCGCACTGGCCCGGGTTCCGGTGGAGCCGCCGGGGACGGGACGGGGTCCGACGGAGGCGGCCGAGGGTGTGCTGACCCGGCTGGTGGCTCGGGAGACGGCGCCGGTCGGCCTGGAGGTGTTCTCGGTGCGGCCGGCCCGGGTGGAATGGGCGCCGGAGGCCGCCGTGGAGTTCCGCGCGGACTGCCGCGAAACAGGCCCGTGATTGGTATGGACATGTTCAACTACCGGTCATAATCTGAGACTTGGTCTAGACCTGCACGGCTCACCGAACCTCCCCCACGTTCTCCAGGAGCGGCAGCATGCGCACACAGGCCACGTTGTACGCCGCCGTGCTGGGCCTCACGACCGCCGGAGCCCTCGTGCTCTCCACCGGCGGCGCCAGCAGCCACGGCTACACCGATCTCCCCGTCAGCCGGCAGAAGCTCTGCGCGAACGGCACCGTGCCGAACTGCGGCGACATCCAGTGGGAGCCGCAGAGCGTCGAGGGCCCCAAGGGCTTCCCGGCGTCCGGTCCGGCCGACGGCCGGCTCTGTTCCGGCAACAACACCCGGTTCGCCCAGCTCGACAGCCCGCGGACCCCGTCGGGCGGCGCCTGGCCCACCACGCGAGTCACCGGCGGGCAGAGCTACACCTTCCGCTGGCAGTTCACGGCCATGCACGCCACCACCGACTTCAGGTACTACGTCACCCGCCAGGGCTGGAACCAGGACCACGCCCTGACCCGCGCCGATCTCACCACCACACCGTTCCTCACGGTGCCCTACGGCGGTCAGCGCCCGCCCTCGACCCTCAGCCACAGCGGCACCCTGCCGTCCGGGCTCAGCGGCCACCACGTCATCCTCGCCGTCTGGACGGTCGCCGACACGGGCAACGCGTTCTACGCCTGCTCCGACGTCACCTTCTGACCCCCCGCGGGCAGGCCGCGCGTGCCCCGGTACCGGCCGTACCGGCGCACGCGCGGCCCTGATCTCTGAGCCTCCCTTGAGCCACCGGACGCGCCCGCCTGGGTAGGTTCCTGGCACGCCGACCGAACGGGGGGAGGCGGACCGACCACGGGGGATCTCATGAACGCGCTGATGTATGCCGTACCCGTCCTGATCATGGGCGTGGCCCTGTTCCTCGCGTACCGCGTGGTGCGCCGCGCGATACAGCTGCGGCGGGCCTGGAACAGCGGGCTCACGGCCGAGGGCCGCTGTCTGCGGATGTTCACGACGACGCACGGCGGAGCACACGACACCTCCGTCCGGACCGAGCTCCACCACGTCTACGAGTTCACCGCGCGGGACGGCCGCCTGGTCCGGTTCGAGGAGGAGGGCGGCCCCGCGACCGTCCTCGAGGGGGACGTCGTCACCGTCTACTACACGCAGGGCCGCGAGATCGCCGCCACGGCCCGGCGGCCGAGCCGGGGGAAGAACGCGGCCGCCACCCTCGGCACCCTCGCCTTCCTCGGCGCGGTCGTCGGATTCTGCGTCGGCTTCATGGTCACGTACGCCGACACCTTCGGCCTGACGGGCGCCGGCGGCTTCTGAGGCGGCCGACGCAGAAGGGCCCCTCGTGTGCACGAGGGGCCCTTCACCGGTGCGCCGCCAGGGACTCGAACCCCGGACCCGCTGATTAAGAGTCAGCTGCTCTAACCAACTGAGCTAGCGGCGCATGACTCCCGCCGTCCGCTTCCCGCGGCCGACGACGAAGAAAATACTACCTGGTCCCCAGGGGTGCTCCCGACCAATTTCCCGGGGGCCGGGACCGGCCCGGCCCCCGGGAAGATCCGAGAGAGGGATGTCCTAGATCGCCAGGGACAGCAGCACCGGCGCCGCGCTCCGGTTCAGCTGGTCCGCGGCCCGGCGCAGCCGGTGCGCGTGCTCGACGGGAAGCGACAGCGCCAGGCAGCCCACCGCGGAGCCGGCGGTGATCGGGACGGCCGCGCAGACCGTGCCTATCGCGTACTCCTGGAGGTCGAGGACCGGCACGGTGGGCGGCTGCGCCGCCAGCCGGGAGAGCAGCACCCTGTCGCTGGTGATGGTCCGCGAGGTCAGCCGGGCCGGCTTGTGCCGGGCGAGGTGGTCGCGCCGGGCGTTGTGGTCGAGCTGGGTCAGCAGGCTCTTGCCGACCGCGGTCGCGTGCGCCGAGTAGCGGAAGTCGACCCACTCGTTGACCGCCGGGGTGGCCGGGCCGTCGGCGTACTGGGTGACCCTGACCTCGCCGTCGATGTACCGGCTGATGTAGACGGCCGCCCCCACCGTGTCGCGCAGCCGGTCGAGGTTCTGCTGGATCTTGTCGCGCAGGGCCTGGTCGCGGCCGCGCGCCGAGCCCAGGCGGGCCAGTGCGTCCCCGGTGACGTACGCCCCGTCGCCACCCTGTTCCACGTACCCCTCGCGGCGCAGCATCCGCAGCAGGGCGGTGAGCCGCTCGGGGCCGAGGCGGGTGGCGCGGGAGAGTTCTCCGCCGGTCACTCCGGCGGCGTGCTGTGCCACGGTCTCCAGGACGCGCAGGGCGTCCTGGGCCGATTGGTACGGTGCGGTCGGCTCGTGCATCAGCGCCACGGTTTCCCCCTGCGCTCGCTTACTGTGCCGTGATCTGGTCAGCGATCGCTTCCACGATAACGGGCAAACGCCCTGCGGGGAGCGGGGGTTGGCGAGATCGTGCCACTTTCAACTGTATGGTCGGCACCCTGGCACATGCCATGGCCATCACCCGATGCGCGGACCTCGGGTGATGGATCGATCTCGCACGTCCCGTCTTCAGATCGTCAGATCACGGCGCTGAGGAATTCCCGGGTCCGCTCCTGCTCCGGATCCCCGAAGATCTTCTCCGGCGGCCCCGACTCGACGACCCGGCCCGCGTCGAACATCAGGACCTGGTCGGAGATGTCCCGGGCGAAACCCATCTCGTGGGTCACGCAGAGCATCGTGATGTCGGTGGTGCGGGCGATGTTCCTGAGCACGTCCAGGACACCCGCGACCAGCTCCGGATCCAGCGCCGAGGTCACCTCGTCCAGCAGCAGCACCTGCGGCCGCATCGCCAGCGCACGGGCGATCGCCACCCGCTGCTGCTGGCCGCCGGAGAGCTGCGAGGGCCGGGCGTCGCACTTGTCGGAGAGGTCCACCATCTCGAGCAGCTCGCGGGCGCGCGCCTCGGCCTCGTCCCGGGACAGGCCGAGCACGGTGACGGGCGCCTCGGTGATGTTCCTGAGCACCGTCATGTTCGGGAACAGGTTGAACTGCTGGAAGACCATGCCGATCTTCTTGCGGACCTCGCGGACCTGCTTCCCGGTGGCCGGGAAGAGCCGCTCCCCGTCGACCGTGATCGTGCCCTCGTCGGGCCGGGTCAGGGTCATCAGCATCCGCAGGATCGTGGTCTTGCCCGAGCCGGAGGGGCCGATGAGGGTGACGTGCCTGCCGGCGTCGACGGAGAAGTCGAGGCCGTCGAGGACGGTGTGGTCGCCGAACCGCTTGGTGACGTTCTCCAGCCGGATCAGTTCACCGGTGCGCGGGTCGGTTCCGGGGTGTTCGGTGTTCTTCGTGGCGTCAACGGACAAGACGTCGCTCCAGTGTTCGCAGGAGGAGGGAGGCCAGGTAGGACACGAGGATGAAGGCCACCCCGATCACGGTCAGGGGCTCGGTGAACTGGAAGTGCTGCTGAGAGAAGAGGCGCGCCCGCCCCAGCATCTCCAGCACGGTGATCACCATCAGCATCGGCGTGTCCTTGAGCATGGCGATGACGTAGTTGCCGAGGGCCGGGACCACCCGGCGGATCGCCTGCGGAAGGATCACCGCCGTCCAGGTCCGGCGCCGCGGCAGGTTCAGCGCCGTCGCCGCCTCCCACTGGCCGGCCGGAACCGCCTCGATGCCGGCCCGGTAGACCTGCATCGTGTACGTCGAGTAGTGCAGCCCGATCGCGAACACACCGGTGGTCAGGGCCGAGAAGGTCAGCCCCCACTCGGGCAGCACGTAGAAGAGGAAGAACAGCTGCACCAGCAGCGGCGTGTCACGGACGAACTCCGTCACCGCCCCCACCGGCCAGCGCACCCACCGGGTCGGCGTCCGCATCAGCAGCGTCCACACCAGCCCCAGCGCGAAGGAGATCAGCGAGCCGAGCGCCAGCGCCTGGAGGGTGACGAGCAGTCCGTCCCAGAAGTGCGGGAGGAAGTCGTGCACGGCGTTCCAGTCCCACTTCATGCCACACCACCGCCCGCGGCGCCCACGCCGGTCGTCTCGGCGCGCTTGGTCTCCCGCGGGGCCGCGGCGGTCGGTGCGCCCTTGCCGACCCCGGCCTTGAGCCGCTTCTCCAGCCCGCGCATCAGCCGGGTCAGCAGGAACGCGATCACGAAGTAGATCAGCAGCACGTAGGTGTAGATCTGCGCGCTCTCCTGGAGCGCCAGCCGCACCAGGTTGCCGCTGAAGGCCAGGTCGCCCATGCCCATGACGGACACCAGCGAGGTGCCCTTGAGCAGTTCGACCAGCAGGTTGGAGAAGGACGGGATCATCTCCGGCACCGCCTGCGGCAGCAGGATCAGCCGCATCCGCTGCCAGGGCGTGAAGCTGAGCGCGACACCGCCCTCCCGCTGCGCCGGGTCCACGGAGTTCAGCGCGCCGCGCACGATCTCCGAGCCGTACGCCCCGTACGTCAGCCCCAGCGCCAGGGTGCCCGCCCACAGCGGCACCAGCTGCCAGCCGAAGGCGAGTGGCAGCACGAAGAAGACCCAGAAGATCATCACGAGGGCCGACGTACCGCGGAACACCTCGGTGTAGAACCCCGCGAGGAAGCGCACGAGCCGGCGCCTGTGGGTGCGGGCCATGCCGACCACGAAGGAGACGGCGGCGGCCAGCAGCGCGCTGAGGACGAGGAGTTGGAGGGTGGTCCATGCACCCTTGAGGACGAGTTCCCAGAGCCCTGTGGTCATCCGCCGCACAGCTCCTTCATGGTCAGGTCCGTCATCTCGGCCCGGGTGAACCCGAAGGGCCGCAGGATCCGGAACAGCTCGCCGCTCCGCTTCAGCTTGCGCAGCTCCACGTTGAAGGCGTCCCGCAGTGCCGTCTCGGTCGGCCGGAAGGCGAAGGCGCCGCCGTCGACGTGCGGTTTGCCGCCGACCAGCGGCGCGAACTGTTTGGTCGCCTCGGCCTTGGCCGACTTCTTGACCACCTCGCGGACGGTCAGCGCCGTACCGGCGAACACGTCGACGCGGCCGGCCTCGACCGCGTTCAGGCCGGCCACCTGGTCGGGCACGATGAGGATGTCGCTCTCCTTGTACCCGGCCTCCACCGCGTACTGGATCTCCGCGTATCCGGTGCCGGTCGCGAACTTCGCCTTCTTCGCGACGATGTCCCGGTAGTTGTGCAGCCCCTTGGGGTTGCCCTTGCGCACGATGAACGCGTCGAGCATCTGGTAGTCGGGATCGGCGAAGATCACCTGCTTGCACCGCTCCGGAGTGACGTACATCCCGGCGGCCACGACGTCGAACTGCTGGGAGTTCAGGCCCGGGATGAGCGAGCCGAACTCGGTCGGCACGGGCTGGACCCGGTCCACGCCCAGCCGTTTGAAGATGATGCGCGCCAACTCCGGTGCCTCACCGGTGAGCCGGCCGTCACGGTCGATGTATCCGAAGGGGATCTCGCCGGCGATGCCGAGCTTGACTACCCCCTGCGCTCTGAGCCTGTCGAGCAGGTCACCGCCCTTCGCGGTGGACGCCGTGGCCACCCGGCTGCATCCGGCGGCGCCCAGCGCGCCGAGCGCCGCGACCCCCGCGAGCAGCGACCGGCGGCTGGGCCCTGGTATCTGTCTGTCTTTACGGCCTGGAAGTGGTGGAGCCATGGGCGCGCGGCTACCCAAGGCGATACGAGTCATGCCGCCGCACCCTGTGGGGGTCCGGTGCCCGCTGTGTGGCGATCCGGTGCCCTGTCAGCAGAGGTGTGACGGCAGGCGGTTGGGCTGCGGTCAGTGCCCGGGGACGTAGCCGAGCTGCTTGTCGACCACGTTCGGCAGCGGCCTGCCCGCCTGCCAGCGCTCGTACAACTCAACGAACTGTGCCCCCAGTTCGTCCCGCCATCCCACCGTGTCCCCGCTCATGTGCGGGGACACGATCAGCCCCGGCACCTGCCACAACGGGCTCTCGGGGCCTAGCGGTTCGTCCTGGAACACGTCCAGGGCGGCGCCCGCGATCCAGCGCCTGGCGAGCGCCTCCGCCAGCGCCTCCTCCACGACGAGCCGCCCCCGGCCGACGTTGACGAAGCGGGCCGAGGGCTGCATCACCCCGAACCGGCGGGCGTCGAACATGCCCCGGGTCCGCTCGGTCAACGGCGCGGCCGCGACGACCCAGTCCGCGCGGGCGATCAGCCGGTCCAGGTCGTCGGGGCCGTGGATGCCGGTGCGCGGCACCCGGCCGACGATCGCGGTCGTCACGTCGAGCGCCCGGAGCGCGCGGGCGATCGCCCGGCCGATCGGCCCGGAACCGACGACGCACGCGCGGGTGCCCGCCACCCGCTGCGCCTCACGGTGCCGCCACGTCCGCTCGCGCTGGAGATCGAGGGTTCGCGGCAGATCCTTGGCCATGGCCAGCACGAGGGCCGCGACGTACTCGGCGACCGGCTGTTCGAAGACACCGCGCGCGTTCGTCACCACCGTTTCGCCGGCGGCGAGTTCGGCGCACATCAGATGGTCCACGCCCGCGCTCGCCGTGTGCACCCAGCGCGGCCGGGGGCCGCCGCCCGGCCAGGCCCGGCGCACCGCCGTCGAGGTGAAGTCCCACACCAGCAGCACGTCGGCCTCCGGCAGCCGCGCGGCGAGACGGGCCTCGTCCGTGTGCACCACCCGGGCCCGGCCGGTCAGGCGGCCCAGCCGGGGCGGTGGGTCGGCGTCGAGGACGAGCAGGACGGGGACGGTCATGGCGAGCCGTTTCTCCAGGGGGCAGCCGTCTGACGTGCACGGATCGACCACGCTCGCACCCCGACCCGGCGCCGTCAACACGGCCTCCGCCCGGGCGGCCGGGGTGTGGTGCCGCTCGGGCCCCGGGGTGCGAATCCGTACGGGGCCGGGGCGGGCGGTGCCCTACGGGACCGGGTGCGGCGCCGCGCCACGACCGGCCTGCCTTCGGCCAACCCGGTCATGAGATGCGCGCCGCCGCGCCCACGGGGTACCTGAGCCATGGGGCCGCCACGGGCGCCGCCGCGCACGCCGGTGCGCGCCCGGGCCCGCACGGCCGGACCGACGGCGGAAGGCCGCCGCCCGGCCCGTACCGCCGGACCGACAGCAGGAAGGCTGGACATGACCGCACTCGGATTCCTCTACCCGGGCCACTTCGCCGAGGACGACTATCCGCGCATCGAGCAGCTCCTGGGCAGCGACATCCGGGTGGACGTGGTCCACACCGAAGCGGGCGAGGGCGCGCACCGGCCGGCCGTGCCGCGCGAGCCCGGGGCGGCCGAGCGGCTGGCCCGGGGCGTCGAGGGGCTGCGGCTGTCCGGCGCGGAGGCGGTGGTCTGGGCGTCCGCGAGCGGCAGCTTCGCCGACGGCTGGGAGGGCGCGCACGAGCAGGTCCGCACGCTGGCCCACGCGGCCGGGATGCCGGCCTCCTGCACGTCCTTCGCCTTCGTCCACGCGGTACGCGAGGTCGGCGCACGGCGGGTCGCGGTGGCCGCGACGTACCCGGCCGAGGTCACCGGCCTCTTCACGGACTTCCTGCGCGCCGCGGACGTGGAGGTGGCCGCGGCGCACAGCGCCGGACCCGTCGCGGCGGCCGAGGCGGCGACCTGGGGCGAGTCCGAGATCCTGGCGCTGGCGCGGGAGGCGGACACCCCGGACGCCGAGGCGGTCCTGCTGCCCGACTCCGCCCTGCACACCGCCTCGCACATCCCCGCCCTGGAGAAGGACCTCGGCAAGCCGGTCCTCACGGCCAGCCAGGTCACCGTCTGGGAGGCGCTGCGCCTGACCGACCGCCGGGTGAACGCCCCGACCCTGGGCGCCCTCTTCACCCGCGAGCCGATCGTGCAGGTCTGACGCGGGGCCGGGGAGGTCCGAGCGCCGGGACGGGGTAGATGCGACGGCCGGGGTCGGGCAGGTCCGGGCACCCGGAATGGGTAGGTCCGGCTGCCGGGAACGGGGGCCGGCCGCCGGGAACGGGCAGGTCCGACGGCCGGGGTGGAGCCCGGCACGGGGAACAACCGGGGGCCGTCTCCTGTTGACGCCGGGCGAGACAGCGCACGGCCACGAAACAGGAGGCACCCCCGTGTCGGCAGACGAGATCCGCGGCGAGGCCCACGGCACCGCACCCGTACCCCTCTCCGTACTGGACCTGGTCACCGTGGGCGCGGGCCGCACCGCCTCCGACGCGCTGCGCACCAGCGTCGCGATCTCCCGCCTCGCGGAGTCCCGCGGCTACCACCGCTACTGGGTCGCCGAGCACCACTCCATGCCGGGCGTCGCCTCCTCCTCCCCGGCCGTGATCCTCGCCCACCTCGCCGCGCACACCGAGCGCATCCGCCTGGGTTCCGGCGGCGTCATGCTGCCGAACCACGCCCCGCTGGTCATCGCGGAGCAGTTCGGCACCCTGGAGGCCATGGCCCCGGGCCGCGTCGACCTCGGCCTCGGCCGCGCGCCCGGCACCGACGGCGCCACCGCCGCGGCCCTGCGCCGCACCGAACGTCTGAACGAGGGCGCCGACGACTTCCCCCAGCAGCTCGCCGAGCTCACCCGCTTCCTGGACGACGACTTCCCGGACGGGCACCCCTACGGCCGTATCCACGCCGTCCCCGGCCCGGTCCAGGCGACCTCCCCGGGCGGGGTCCAGTCGCCGCACCGCCCGCCCATCTGGCTGCTCGGCTCCTCGGGCTTCAGCGCCCGGCTGGCCAGCGTGCTCGGCCTGCCCTTCGCCTTCGCGCACCACTTCTCCGCGCAGAACACCGTCCCGGCCCTCGACCTCTACCGCGAGTCCTTCCGGCCGAGCGAGGTCCTCGACGCCCCCTACGCCCTCATCGGCGTCGCCGCCCTCGCCACCGACGAGGAGCGGGAGGCCCGCCGGCAGGTGCTCGCCGCGGCGCTCAACATGGTCCGGCTGCGCTCCGGCCGCCCCGGTCTCGTGCCCACCCCGGAGGAGGCGGAGGCGTACGACTTCAGCCCGATGGAGCGGGAGTTCGTCACCTCCTGGAACGCCAACGTCGTCCACGGCACCCCCGACGAGGTCCGGGCCGGCCTGGACGACCTCCAGAAGCGCACCGGCGCCGACGAGCTGATGATCACGAGCAACGCGCACAGCGGCGACATACGCCTGCGCTCCTACGAACTCATCGCGGACGCCTACGACCTGCCGGGCGGGCCCGGGTCCGCCTGACGGACCTCACGGTCTGACGGTCTGACGGAGTTCACGGCCCGACGGAGTTCACGGCCCGACGGAGTTCACGGTCTGACGGCCTGACGGAGTTCACGGCCTGGCGACCTGACGGCCGGATGGGCTGACGGAGCTCACGGCCTGGTGAAGCTCACGGCCTGGTGCAACTGACGGCCTGGACGTCCGAAGGCCCGGGCGGCCGGGCGGCCGGGCGGTGGCTCACGGCCTGCGGCAGGCGCGTCCGTCCAGCAGGTCGGAGATGCGGTCCGCCGACACCGGGCGGGAGTACAGCCAGCCCTGTCCGGTGTCGCAGCCGATGCGGCGCAGCCGGCTGGCCTGGTCGGACGTCTCCACGCACTCCGCGGTCACGGTCAGCCCCAGCCGGTGGGCGAGCTGGATCATCGCCTCGACGATCACCTCGTCGGCGGGGCTCGGCCGCGCCGCCGCGTCCCGCTCCGTGTGCTCGAAGCCCCGTACGAAGGCCCCGTCCAGCTTCAGCCCGGACACCGGGAGCCGGCTGAGGTAGGCGAGGTTCGAGTAGCCCGTGCCGAAGTCGTCGATGGCGATGCCCACGCCCATGTCGCTGAGCGCCTGCAGGACCTGGATCGGGCGGCCGGCCGAGCCCATCACCGCCGACTCGGTCAGCTCCAGTTGCAGCAGCCGGGGCTCCAGCCCGGTCTCCGCCAGGATCGCCGCCACGTCGGCGATCAGGTCGGAGTCCCATACCTGCCGAACCGCCACGTTGACGCTGACGAAGATCGGCGGCTCGTCCGGGTGCTCCAAGTGCCAGCGGCGGGCCTGGCGGCAGGCGGTGGCCAGGATCCAGCGGCCGAGCGGCACGATCGCGCCCTCCTCCTCCGCCAGTCCGATGAACCGATTCGGCGTCAACATGCCGAACTCCGGATGGTTCCACCTGACGAGGGCCTCGACCCCGCGCAGCCGCCCGTCCTCCATGCCGACCAGCGGCTGGTACTCCAGGGTGAACTCACCGCGCTCGATGGCCTGGCGGAGCGTCGAGGCGAGGGCCTGGCGGGTCATCCGGTGCGCGTTGCGCTCGGGGTCGAACAGGGTCCAGCGGGCCTTGCCGTCCGCCTTGGCCCAGTACAGGGTCGTGTCGGCCGCCTGCATCAGCGCGGTCGCCGTCGTCCCGGCCGCGTGCCGCTCGACCACGCCGATGGACGCCGACACCGACAGCCGCCGACCCGAGATCTCGAACGGCGCCTGGAGCGCCTCCAGCACCGACTCGGCCAGCCCGGCCAGTTGCTCGGTGCCGGTCGACTCCTCGACGAGCAGGGCGAACTCGTCGCCGCCGAGCCTGGCCACGAGGGGAGCGCTCGGCCGGCCGTACCCCGCCTCGTCCGCGCAGCGCGTCAGCCGCTCGGCGACCGCGGCGAGCAGCCGGTCGCCGACCCGGTGGCCGAGGGTGTCGTTGATCGCCTTGAACCCGTCGAGGTCGAGGTAGCACAGGCCGATCCGCCCGGTCGTGCTCTGCTCGTACGACTCCGCCTCCAGCGCGGCCGACAGGCGTTCGAAGAACAGCGTGCGGTTGGGCAGCAGGGTCACCGGGTCGTGCATCTGCAGGTGCCGCAGCCGGGCCTGGAGTTCGCGGCGGGCGGTGATGTCGGTGAGGGACAGCAGCACCCCCTCGGACTCGGGCGCCAGGGGCGCGGCCGTGACCTGGACCCACAGGGAGTGGCCGTCGGGGTGCTTGAGGCGGCGTGTGCAGCGCAGCCGGGCCTGGCGGCCGCGGAGCACCTCGCGGTAGGCGTGCCAGGTACGGGCGTCGGAGGCCAGGTCCACCAGATCGGTGGCGACCTGCCCGGCGAGCGTGTCGGCCGGGACGCCGAGCAGGGACCCCAGGGCGTCGTTCGCCACGACGACCAGCCCGTCGCGGTCGACGACGGCCAGGGGGACGGGCGCGAGACGGAAGGCGGGGCGGAAGGGCGCGGAAGACGGCTCGGCCGAACCTGCCGATGCGGCCGAACGGGTCGGGTCGGCCGGTGCGGCGGGCTCGGGCGGCGCGGGCGGTGTCAGCTCGGTCAGTCCGGGGAGCGGTTCGGCGGGGCCGGCCGGGGCGGACTGCGCCAGTTCGGTGAAAACGGGCGAGGGTTGGGCCAAGTCGGTGAAGACGGCGGCCGCGGCGGCCTCGGCCAGGTCGGTGAGCGCAGGGGCGGCGGCATCCGTGAGCCGCCCGCCGGAGGCGGGCGCGACCGGCCCGGCACCCGGCGACTTCGCGACGTCACTCTCGGTGATGCCCGGCCGGGTGAGGCCTGCCGCGGGCGTGGGCCCTTCGGACGTTCCGCTCACTGCTAGCTCCCGCAGTGCACTCGGTCTTCGTATCGGTCTCGTCGGGTTGGCCGACCGGGTGACGATCGGCCGCTCGGTCCGTGTCCGCGCAGGAAAGTGCCACCAAAGTGTGCCGATCATAGATGCTGTCGCGCAGCCCCTTCCAGCCACTTGCCGGTCTCCGGTCACACCCCGACCCTCTGGCAGATCGTTTCTGCCCGCACCTGGCCGGGTTCTTCAGGTGGCCGATCACTTGTGACGTTCCGTGAGTGGCTCGGGGGTGTCGCATCCCCGGAACCCCGCCGATTCTCGGGCCCGGTGGATCCGGGCCTTTCACTCTTCCGGTGTAGGCAAACAGGGCGTACAACAACAAACTCGCACAATCTGGGTGCGGTGTCCCCGCGCAACGCACCCGGAGGTCCCCGTGCCGCGTCAGCTCCCGTTGAAGGCACTCCACTGTGAGGCCCTCAAGGTGCTCGGACGTGCCGGGGTGCGGCCCCGACTGCGCAGTACCGCGGCCGTGTTCACCACCCTGTCGGCGGTGGCCGCGACCTCGATCCTGACCGGGCCGTCGGTCGCCGAGCCGTTCTCGGCCACCCCCTGCGCCCTGCGGCGGACCGACGCGCACCACTCGGAGGGGTTGGACACCTGGAACGCCGCCTACACCCGGCCCGCCCGGCAGTTGAACGCCGTGTTGGTGTTCCTGTCGTTCCCGGACTCGACCCCGCTGACCCCCCCGGCCGAGCTGGCCGCCGACCACTTTCCCGCCACCAGCCGCTTCTTCGAACAGGCGTCGTACGGGAAGTTCACGCTGCGTCCGCACCCGCTGCGGCACTGGCTCCGGATGCCGCGGCCGTCCACGGCGTACGCGATGCACCGGGACTGGCAGGCCGCGGACCGGTCCGCCTATCTGAGTGACGCGCTGGCCGCGGCCGACCCGGAGGTGGACTTCTCCCGCTACGACGTCGTCTACTTCGTCGCCGACCCGGACGCGCCCGGCGTCGACTCGGACGCGACCAAGGTCGTCAACCTGGACACCCCGCTGCGCGCCGACGGAGTGGACATCCGCCGGGTGGTGACGGTGTTCGAGCGGCATCCGCCGGACCGGCTGGTGCTCGCGCACGAGACCGGCCATGTGTTCGATCTGCCGGATCTGTATCACCGGCCGGCGGACGACAAGGGCGACTGGGACACCTATGTCGGGGACTGGGACCTGATGGGCAGCCAGTTCGCCGATTCGCCCGACCTGTTCGCCTGGCACAAGTGGAAGCTCGGTTGGCTGGACGCCCACCAGGTGGTGTGCGTGCGCGGGACCGGGCCGACCCGGCTGACCCTGGAGCCGGTGGAGGTGGGACCGCGGGACGCGGGCCCGGCGGTGACCGGCGCGGCGGGAGCGGTGGCCAGGGGGGAGGGCGTGGCGGGGGCGGGCGCGGCCGGGAGGCCGGGGTTCGGGACGGGGAACGGGACGAAGCTGGCGGTGGTGCGCACCGGCAGCGACAGCGTGCTGGCCTTCGAGGCTCGGGCCTCCCTCGGGAACGACGCGGGCGGCTGCCGGCAGGGCGTGCTGGTGTACCGGGTGAGCAGCGGGGCGGAGTCGGGCGGCGGCCCGGTCCAGGTGGTCGACGCCCATCCCCACTCCGAGGCCTGCTGGGAGAACTCGGTCTACCCGCCCCTCGCGGACGCTCCGGTCGCGGAGGGGGAGACGTTCACCGTGCCGGGGGACGGCGTCCGTGTCGAGGTGGAGTCCCGCATGGCCTCCGGGTCGTACACCGTCAAGATCACCCCGGGGTGATGCCGGGTGCGGGTGCGGGTGGCGAAGCCGTGCGGGGCCGACGGCCGTACAAAACAGCGATGGCGAGGCTCGTTCGCCTTGTCCGCGAACATGCCTCGCCATCGTCGTCGTGCGCCGCCAGGGACTCGAACCCCGGACCCGCTGATTAAGAGTCAGCTGCTCTAACCAACTGAGCTAGCGGCGCCTGCTGACGTCGTAGACCTTAGCATCCTGATCGGCGGGAGGAAAAATCGATATGCGTACGGCGGCCCGGGCCGCCCGCACCGCCGCCCAGAGCAGGATTTCCGGGCCCGGCAGCCAGGGATGACGGGTGTCCGGGGCGACGAGCCAGCGCGAGGCCGGGCGGCCCGCCGGGGCGTCGTCGGCGGGGCCCGCGTCGACCGTGGCTCGGGCGACCGGGGTGCCGTCGGCCGCGGCGTGGGAGGCGGGGGTGCCGCCGGCCAGGACCGGTGCCGGGACGGTCACCGCGTCGCCGGTGCCGTGGCACAGCAGCGGTGGCACGTCTTCGGTGCGGCCGCCCTCCCTCCCCACGGAGGACCCCCACTCCTCCCACTCCAGCAGCGAGGGCAGCCGCTGGGCGGTGCCCGGCGCGGCGAACAGCAGCATCCGCCCCCGGTGGACGGCCACCGGGCCCGACCCCGGGCCCTCGTCCCACAGCCGGTCCAGCATCCGGCGCCCGAAGATCACCGGTGCGTTGACCACGTCGAAGGCGATGCCGCAGGGCAGCACGACCGGGGCGTCCGGCCGCTCCCGCCAGAAGGCGAGCGTGCTGCGGGGATACGTTCCTGCCGAGGCCAGCCAGGCGGCACCCTCCGCGGTGACGCCCGTGGCCCCGTGGCGGCGGTCGTCGCACTGGTCGAAGAACGGCTCGTTCCCTATAGGGCTCATGCCGGATACATCTACCGGCCGTGACGGTCCGGTTCCCCAGGGTTGCGGGAAACCGGGACAAGGAGAGCCGGCAAGGGGTATCGTCCGCGCCCGGCATATGCCAGAGCGGGATGCGGGGGCGGGACGCGCGGGCGATGCGCCGGGTCAGGGGCGTCGGGCGCGGGCGCCGGGCGAGGGCGTCCCGCGGAGGTGCCGGGCGTCCCGGGTCACACGGGGTCGGCGGGGCTGGCGTGTCCGCCGCCCTCGGCTCCCCGCAGCAGGTCGCGGCCGAAGTCCACCATCTTCTTGGCGTAGTCCTCGGTCCACTCCGCCCGCTCGGCGATGTCCGCCGGGGTGAGCCGGTCGAACCGGCGCGGGTCGGCGAGCTGCGCCGCCGCGATCGCCTGGAACTCCACCGCGCGGTCGGTCGCCGCCCGGAACGCGAGCGTCAGTTCCGTCGCCCGCGCGAGCAGCTCCCGGGGGTCGTCGATCGACTCCAGGTCGAAGAAGTGCTCGGGGTCGGCGGCCGCCTCGGCGGGCTCGAAGATCAGGGGCGCGGGGCGTAGCCGCGGCTCGTTGCGACGCGGCGTGGGCTCCGCCATGTCTTCTCCTCCTCGTACGGTTCGGGTGGCGCCGCCTTGTGGAAGGGCCACCGTCCATTGTCGCGCGGCCGCGCAAGGGGGCCGCTGCCACCGGCACGTGCGCCGGGCAGCGGCACGTCGCGGGCCGGGGGCGTCCGGGGTCTCAAGGCGTCCAGGCCACGCGATGTTCCCGCAGGTGGGCCAGTACCGCGTGGTTGGCCTCCCAGCCGTCGGGGAACTTCACCGTCACCCCCAGCTGCACCGGCTCGGTCGAGGGATGCTCGTCCAGCAGTTCGCTCACCCCCGCCCGGCACACCACGACGCAGGCGTGCCGGTGCCGGGACGCGAGCACGCACAGGCGGCCGGTCTCCAGGTGGAAGGCGGTGGCGTCGGGGCGGCCGGAGAGCGGGTGCAGGACCACCGTGACGTCGAACTCCCGGCCCTGCAGCCGGTTCGCCGTGTCCACGGTGACGTCCGAGACGCCCAGCTCCGCCAGGGCCGCCCGTACGGCCGCCGCCTGGTCGCGGTGCGCGGTGCCGACGGCGATCCGGTCGGCGGTCAGCGGGGCGGGGTCCGGCGACCGCTCCGAGGCGGTCGCGCCGCCCCGGTCCAGCAGCCGCCGTACGACCGCGGCGACCGCCCGCACCGCCTCCGGGTCGGTGCGCGGGGTGTGCCGCGGGGGAAGCTCCAGCAGGCCCCAGCCGGAGGCGGCCGCCTCGTCGATCACGCGGTCGGGGCCGGAGCCGTCGGACGGCACCGCGAAGGCCAGCCGCCGGTCGCCGTGGCCGGTGCCGCTGCGGAACGGCGTGTACGGGTAGAAAGCGGCCGAGACCAGCGGCGCCGCGGAGGCCGGCAGCCGCCAGGACACCGGCAGCCGGTGCTGCGGCAGCTCGGGGTTGTGCGCGAGCAGCGTCGTCACGGCGGAGGCCGAGGGGTCGTACGACAGCCCCGCCCACTGCTCGCCGCCGACGATCGAGAACGGGTCCAGCTGCCCCGGGTCGCCCACGAAGAGGGCCCGCTCGAACAGCCCCGCCACGGCGAGCAGCGCGTCCGAGCGCATCTGGTAGGCCTCGTCCACGATCGCGTGCCGCCACGGCTCGTCGGTCTTCACGTGCGCCCACTTCGCGGCGGTCGACAGCACCACGTCCAGACCCGCGAGGTCGGCGGCCTTCGCCGACTTCCGTACGTTCGGCAGGGCGTCCAGCGCCTTGTCGTAGGCGTCGGTGTCGCTGCTGTGCAGCCGTCCGACCGGCAGCTCGGGGTTCTTCTCCGCCAGCCGCAGGACCAGGTCGTCGACCTGGGCGTTGGTCTGCGCGACCACCATCAGCGGCCGCCCGGCGGCGGCCAGTTCCAGCGCTGCGCGCACCACGAGGGTGGACTTGCCGGCCCCGGGCGGGGAGTCCACGACGACGCCGCGGTGCGAGCCGTGCAGGGTGTCCCGGAGGATCGCCTCGGTGGCACGGGCGGCGGCCGCACCAGGGTCGAAGGCGGTCTCCGGGGCGTGGGTCGTCACAGGGCGTCCTCCTCGGTCACCGGGTCGGCGGCTTCGGGCGCGGCGGCCTCGCCCGGCGGCCCGCCGTGGGTCCACGGGGTCTGTTCCGGGTCGGGCAGCTTCGCGCCGCCGCGCTGCTCGTGCTCGAAGAGCGTGAAGCAGAGGCGGTCGCCCTTCTCCGGCACGGAACCGGCCTCGGGCTCCTTGCCGCGGCCCATCTTGTCGAGCACGCGGAGGACGACCAGGGCGCCGCCGGTGCCGTCCGCCCCCGCGGCCCCCTCCGGGACCTCCGCACCGTCCGAACCGTCCGCCCCGTCGTCCGCGTACCCGACGAACTCGGCCGACTGCGGCTTGCCGCCCAGCGAGCGGTACACCCTGGCCCGCTCGCCCAGGTGCGGCCGGTCCTCCGTGCGCACGGTGACCAGGGGCCGCGGACTCGGGCGCTTGCCCTCGCCGTACGCCATGACGACGTCCGTGACCTCGCCCGCGAACGCCTCCCCGGCCAGCCGGCGCCCGGCCATCACCAGCGGATCGTCCAGCGCCTCCTGCGCCTCCAGGCGGGCCTGCTCGCGCTCGCGGGTGGCGAGCTTGTTCGCGGCGGTGACGGCGTCGTCGTGGCGCGGCTGCGGGGGCTCCCCGGCGAGGACGCGGTCGCGGTGCCCGGTGAACGACCAGCGGTCGCGCGTCCACCGCTCCTCGACATGCGCCCCCTCGGGCAGCGCCCGCAGCAGGTCGAGCCCCTCCCACACCGCGTCCCAGGCCGGGCGCGTACGGCTCTCGACGAGGGCGCGGATCTCGTGCTCGGCCGCGGTGAGGGCGCCGAGCCGGTCGTCCGCCTCCAGTCCGTCCTCGGCGGCGGCCAGGGCGGTGCGGGCACGGTCGTAGCGCTCGATGGCGGGGGCGAGCAGCCTGTTGTCGAACGCCGGGTCGGTGGCCGGACCCGCGGGCGGGCACACCAACTGCCCGGCCGCGTCCCGCGCGAGCTCCGCCCGCAGCGCGGCCTCCGCACCCGAGGCGCCCTCCGGCGGGGCGATCCAGGCCAGCAGGGCCCCGAGGTGCTGGTCCTCCAGACTGGACTGGCCGGTGATCCAGTGCCCGGCCAGGACGTCGCTCAGCGCCAGCAGCAGCGAGGAGCCGGGTACCCGGGCCCGCTCGCCGAAGTGGGTCAGCCACCGCCCGAGCAGCGGCACCCGGGGCGGGGCCGGATGCGGCGCCTCCGGCTCCTGCTCGGCGGTGCGCCGGAAGCGCATGGAGCGCCCGAGCAGCCGTACGAAGTCGATGCCCGCGCGGCTCGGCACGATCAACTGGGCTGCGTCCGCGCACAGTTCGACCTCCACCTTGACCCGCTTGCCGGTCTCCGGGTCGGTCTCGCTGCGCTCGGCGGCCTCGACCGTCCCGGCGTACGCGTCGATGTACGGCAGGACCACGTCGGCCAGCTCGGCGAGGAACGCGAACCTCAGGTCGCGGTCGCGCGGCTGCGGCACGGCCAGCAGCCGCGGCGCGGCACGGTCCGTGCCGACCAGCGCGCCGAGCGGGGCGCCCGCCTCACCGGCGGTGGTCAGCGGCACGAAGACCAGCGGGCGCGCGGACAGATGCCGGTGCCGGACCGTCGCGGCGGGCTGGGCGCGCCCGGACCGCACGGCCTCCAGCCGGCCGAGGGTGGCGATCAGCGACACGGGGCCACCTCCCGGCCGCCGGCGCGGGACGGATCGTCCCCGGCGGTGCCCGGCGGCCGGTGTCCGGCGGCCGCGAGCGCCTCCGCGCGCAGGGCGGCCGCCCGCCGCAGCGCGGCGACCGCCGGGTCGTCCGGGTCGCCGGCCTCGCCCTGGGCCGCCGCCAGGACGTCCTCGACCGTGGTCAGGCCGCCCAGTTCGGCGCGGACCGAGCGGCCCAGGGCGGTCACCGCGCCGGCCGCGCGGGACCGTGCGCGGCAGTGGAAGGCCAGCTCGCAGGCGGCCAGGCACTCGGGCGCGTACGCCGCCGGGACCGCCTCGACCGCGGCCGTCAGCTCGTCGGGCGGCAACTCGGGGGAGAAGCAGACCCCTTCGGGGAGCGCGTCGGCGATGTCCTCGACGCGGGTCAGCCGCGCCAGCTGGCGGGCCGTCACCGCGCGCTGCTTGCGGACGTCGACGGCGGAGGCGGTGGGCAGGTTGGAGAAGTCCTTGGGGCACACGAGCAGCACCTGGTGCCGCACGGGCGGGGCAGGGTCGAGCCGGGCGGCGACGTCCTCCAGCGCCAGCACGTACACCGCCGACTGCCGGGCGGCCGCGCCCACCTTCGCCGGGTCCGCGGAACCGTCCAGCATCGGGAAGGACTTGATCTCGACGACCGTCCAGCCGCCGTCCGGGTGCACCACCACCGCGTCCGGCTCCAGGAAGGCGGGGGAGCCCGCCACGTCCAGCGCGAGCATCGGATGGTCGAGCAGCGTCCACGCGCCCGTGCCCGTGCCCGAGTCGGTGTCCGTGCCGGTCGCCTCGCGCAGAGCCAGTGCCGTACGCGTCGCGCGTCCCTCGGGACCGGCGGCCGTCAGGTCGGGCACCTGGGCCCGCCCCGGAGGTTCGGCGCCCGGGTCCAGCGTCCGGTGCACGAGCCGCAGCAGCTCCGCGCCGCCGTCCGCCTTGACCCGCGCCTCGAACGCGTTGCCCCGCATGAAGGCGAACTGGGACTGCCCGAAGCCGGAGGGCGTGCCGAGCGCCCCGGCCAGCGCCGCCTTGTCCACCCCCGCGCCGTCCAGGATCGCGCGCCGTCTGCACCCCGGGTTCGCGGCGAGCGCCGCGAGGGCGCGGGCGTCCAGCGCCCTGGCCGGTACGCCGGGGCCGCGCAGTTCAGCGAGCCGGTGCCGGAGCGCCGTCCCCCGCGTCCGTGGGGGAGGCACCCGGCTCGGCTCGGGGTCCGAACCGCGACTCGCGCTGCCGTGGAATTCGCTCACCCGGGGAAGTCTGGCATCCGCCACTGACAATCGAGGAACCCGCGACGGGAGCGGCGCCCGCGGCGGCCGCGACCCGGGCCGCCGGCAACGCCGCGCGGACCCGGTCCGCGGCGCGCAGCACGTACGGCGTCAGCAGCAGCCCGGCGCCCATCACGGCCACGCCCGCGACCGCGTCCAGGAAGTAGTGGTTCGCGGTGCCCATCACCACGAGCGCGGTCAGCAGCGGATAGGCGACGCCCGCCGCCTTCGCCGTCCGCGTGCCGCCGTGGCGCCACAGCATCACCCCGCACCACAGCGCCCAGCCCACGTGCAGGCTCGGCATGGCCGCGTACTGGTTCGTCATACCGCCCAGGCCCCGCGGGGCGCTGGCCTGGCCGCCCCACCAGCCGTACGAGCTGTACTGGGCCATCGTGTCGACGAAGCCGTGGCCCGGCGAGAGCAGGCGGGGCGGGCAGGTCGGCACCAGGGTGAAGCCGATCAGCCCGATGAAGGTGGACGTCATCAGCCAGGTGCGGACCGCGCGGTACAGCCCGGTGCGCGTCCTGAACAGCCACACCAGGATCGCGGGCGTGACCAGGTAGTGCAGCGACGCGTACCAGAAGTCGGCCGGGACGCCGAGCCAGGCCTCGCGCGTGAACAGGCGGTTGAGCGGGTGCTCGGCGTTGAGGTGCAGCAGCTTCTCGGCGCGCAGGACCGCCAGGCCGTGGCCGACGGCGGAGGAGACGTCGCCGCGGGCGAGGAGCCGCCCCGCCGAGTAGCACCCGTACACCAGCACGATCAGCGGCAGCTCGGTCCACCAGCGCAGCCGGATCCGCGGGGCCGTCGCGGTGCCCGGTGCCTCGGTCTGAAGCATCCGATGCCCCTCCCCCTGATCGATGTGATCGATGTCGCCCCGGCGCCCGGTGCGGTCCGGCCGGACGTGTCACTTTACGGTGTATGCGCCCCCTGCGGAGGGGCGCCCCCGGCCCTGATAGACGCCCGGATCGCCCCCCGGGTTGCCCGCGCGGGGCGTGCGCGATGATGGGAGGAATTCACGGCACGTTCTCTCCCGGGAAGGTCTTCTTCATGGCACCGCGCATCCTGCTGGCCCGGCACGGACAGACCGCGTGGTCGCTGTCCGGCAAGCACACCGGCAGGACCGACATCCCCCTCCTGGAGGAGGGCCGGCGCGGCGCCAAGCTGCTCGGCGAGCGGCTGCACCGGACGCCGTTCGACGGCCTGCCCGGGGTCGAGGTCCGCACCAGCCCGCTGGCCCGCGCGCGCGAGACGTGCGAACTCGCCGGGTTCGGCGACCGCGCGGCGCGCTGGGACACCCTCATGGAGTGGGACTACGGCGCCTACGAGGGCATGACGCCGGAGGAGATCAAGGCCGAGCGGCCGGGCTGGCTCATCTGGCGGGACGGCGTTCCGCGCGGTGAGAGCCTCGCCGACGTGACCGCGCGCGCGGACGAGGTGGTGACCTGGGCGCGGGCCGAGGACCGTGACGTGCTGGTCTTCGCGCACGGGCACATCCTGCGCTCGATCGGCGCGCGCTGGCTGGGCCTCCCGCTGGACTTCGCGGCCCGGATACGGCTCAACCCGACGTCCCTGTCCGTCCTCGGCTGGGCCTACGGCGAACCGGCGATCGAGAGCTGGAACGACCTGGGGCACCTGGCGGGGTAGCACCCGCGGGTCGCGTCGCGCCCTGCCTGCCGCTTGGCGGGCCGCCCACGGGCGCCGGCCCGGTGGTGCGCCGGCCTGGCGCGGAGCGGGCGTCACTCATCGATCGGCGCGACCGTGTCGAGCCCGGCGTGACGCAGGCTCCGCCGGGCGGTGCGCCGCGTGCCCCGGACGGTGAGCCCCGCGATCGCGGGCCATCCGCTCGCAGCTCGCAGCTCGCAGCTCGCAGTCTGGCGCGTCTGCCGCCCGCGTCCCGCCGTCTGCTGCCCGCGCGGCCTCCCGCCTGCCGCTCTTCTTCCTCTCCTCGCGGCGCGCGTCCCGCGGTCCGTCGGTGATCGTGGCCGTCGTCCACCCGGGCTGCTTCGCGTCCCGCGGTCCGTCGTCCGCCGCCGCCGAACCCGGGGCCGGCTGCCCGGGTGTCCGCACCGCGTCGTGCGGGGCGGGCTCGCCGGGTTCGCGGCTCACGCCGTCCGCGGCGCGTTCGCGTGGCGTTCCAGGAAGACGGACACCCCCGACGCCCGCCGGTGCGGCAGCAGCACCCGCGCCGTGCCCGCCAGCATCGTCTGGATGCGCGACGACTGGACCTCCTCCAGCAGGTCCAGCACCCGCATCCCGGCCGTCGCCGCCTCGTCGGGCCGCCCCCCGCGCGCGAGGTCGTCTGCCAACTCGGCCGTGTAGAGGGCGATGTTCCGGGTGAAGTGCGGATCCTGCAGCTGGGCCGCGCGCCGCGCGTGCCGGGCCGCCCGCGGCCAGTCGCCCAGCGTCGACCAGCACTGCGCCTCCAGGCCCTCCAGCTCGGCCTCGCCGTAGAAGCTCATCCACTCGGGGTCGGCGTCCGAGGTGCCCCGAACGTACAGCGCCTGGGCGCGGGCGAGCGCCTGCTCGCACGCGGTGCGGTCGGCGAGCCCCGCCCAGCCGCCCGCCTCGCGCAGCGCGAGCAGCGACATCAGGCGCGCGGAGCCCAGCCCGCGCGCGATGCGCTGCGCCGCCTGCGCCGCCCGCACCGCCTCCCGGGGCCGTCCGGTGTCCCGCGCGAGGAACGCCGTGTTGCAGAACGCGTGCGCCTCCAGCGCCGCGTCCCCGGTCATCCGGGCGGTCGCGAGCGCCTCCGCGTAGTGCGAGCGGGCGTCGTCGAAGCGCCCCGAGTCGTGCGCCAGCCAGCCTACGGAGATGGCCAGTTCACCGGCGCCGGCGTGCAGCCGGTCGGCGGTGGTCTGCCGGGTGGCACCGGCGTCGAGCAGCGCGTACGCGGCGCGCAGCGGAGCGGCGGCGCGCCGGTAGAGGCCGTCCGCGCCGTGCCGGTCGTCGAGCAACCGGATCCTAAGGACGGCCTCTTCGAGGGCGCTCGCCTCGCCCGAGCCGGCGCGGCGGACGGGACGGTCCGCGGCCGACGCGTCGAAGGCGAGCCCCAGGGGGCCCAGCGAGGCGGCGGCCACCGTGGCGCCCCCGCGGGTCATGAATGCGCGACGCAGCACGTCGCTCTCCTCGTGGTCTTCGTGCGGGTGGTACGGGTCGTGCGTGTTCTGCGTGTCATACGGGTGGGTCGCCCCTCGCGTTTCATGCGGGGCGCCGGCGGGGCTCGTGGTGCACGAGGGGGGCGCGTCGTCCGTGGAGGCGCGCGCCCCGCGTCCGCGCACGGACGAGCGCGGCGCGAATCCCAGGTCGGCCAGCGTGCTGCCGGGGAACATGTGCAAGAACACCCGTTCGTATGCGTAGTTGGGGCAGCGGATCTCACCCGCCTCGACCCGGCCGATGTAGCGCGCGTCACAACTGACCCGCTCACCGATCTCGCGGGCCGCCCGCCGCACCGCCGCGGCGAACTCCGCCGGCGAGCGCTGTCCGCGCAGCCGCCGGAAGGCGAGATTCGGCCGCGGTGGCCGGGGGGACTGAGACGAGGTCACCGCTGACGACGCCATGGCCGGGCCCTCTCTGCGAACCGTCGAACCGTGCCGGTTTCGGGGTGAGTTGTCCGAGTGGCACCCTTGTTTCCGGCGAGCAAGAACGTACCTGCTGTATCTGGTCCGCCATGCGGTGTTTAGCTACAAACCGGATATCTCATCCACGATCTGCCATGAACTGCCATCCTTTGCGGCTGACTTCCGCCGTAGCCGTTGACGCGCTGCCGCGTTGTACCCCGTGGACCGGGAGCCGCCAGACTCCCGACCCGCTCGCCCACGAGGAGGGTTCCGTGAGGGAAGCACGGAGGGACACCGACCAGAGCGTCGACCATGGTGTGCTGTCGGCGGTGGCCTGGCCCCTGCCGACCGCGCCGAGCGACGGGCCGCCGGGCGCGCAGGCCGCGTGCGACCTGGTGACGGTGCCCGCCCGGCAGGGGCTGGAGGCCGTGGACATCCTGCGCCGCGGCGCGGGTGACGCGGTCGGGCCCGTACTGCACGACGACGGGGGCGGCACGCTCGGGTTCGTGGTCCCGGCCGGCACGGCCGCCGGGTGGGACCTGCCGGGGAGCACGTGCACCGGGACCGACGGGCGGGGGCTCCGGCTGGTCCCGGAACCGGCGGTGCGGGGGGCGGACTGGCTGCTGCCGCCCGGTGAGGCCGATCCCGCGACGGATCCCGCGGTGCTGCGGCGGGCCCTGGGCGAGGCGGCGCGAATGATCGAGGCCGCGGACGGCTGCTGCTGAGCCGAGGAGACGGGCCGCCCAGCCGCTTCCTCCGTCGAGCCGCGAACGGGCACGGGCGAGTCGCGAACCGTCTCCGTCGAGTCGTGAACCGGCACGTTCGAGTCGCGAACCGTCTCCGCCGAGCCGCGAACCGTCTCCGCCGAGCCGCGCACCGTCACGGTCGAGCCGCGACAGCCTCCGCCGGGTGGCGCGACAGCCTCCGCCGGGTGGCGCGGCAGCCTCCGTCGAGCGCGCGCGGCCGTCGCCGAGTAGCGGACCGTCTGCGCCGAGTCGCGGAGAGCCACCGTCGGCAGGTGCCGGCGGCGGCCGCCCTCCGCGCCGATCGCCGGCTCCTCCGGAGCCCCCGATAATGGGGTGGTGGGAAAGTCCAGGAGTGCCCGCCGTGCGCGCGGCGCCGTCGAAGCCGTCGTCGAGCGGGTCGACGGCGGGCTCGCCGAACTCATACCCGACCGGGAGCGGGCGCGGGCCTGGACCCTGCTGATCGACGGCGCACCGCAGTCGCACGTCGACCTCGACGACCAGGCCCACCTCTCCTTCGAGTACCAGCGGCGGCTCGGGCACGTCATCGACCTCGCCGCCCCCGCCGGGAAACCGGTCCACGCGGTGCATCTCGGCGGCGGGGCGTTCACCCTCGCCCGGTACGTCGCAGCCACCCGCCCCCGGTCCACCCAGCAGGTCGTCGAACGCGACGCCGCCCTCGTGCAACTGGTACGCCGCAAGCTGCCGTTGGACCCGAACGCCCGGATCCGGGTGCGCTCCACGGACGCCCGGGAAGGACTGGCCAAGGTGCCGGACGGGTGGGCCGACCTCGTCATCGCGGACGTGTTCAGCGGGGCCCGCACCCCCGGTCACCTCACCTCGACGGAGTTCCTCGACGAGGTCCGCAGGGCCCTGAGACCGGGCGGGGTCTACGCCGCCAACCTCGCCGACGGGCCGCCGCTCGCCCATCTGCGCGGCCAGATCGCCACCGCGGCCGCCCGGTTCGCGCAGCTCGCACTGGTCGCCGACCCGACCGTGCTGCGGGGCAAGCGGTTCGGCAACGCGGTGCTCGTCGCCTCCGACCTGCCGCTGCCGGTCGCCGAACTGACCCGCCGGGCCGCCTCCGACCCGCATCCCGGCCGCGTCGAGCACGGCAGGGCCCTCACCGACTTCACCGGCGGCGCCGCCCCGGTGACGGACGCCGCCGCGGTGGCCTCCCCGGCCCCACCCGCCTCCGTCTTCCGCTGACCAGGCGCCCCCGGTCTCCGACAGGCCCTAGTAGGTGCCCACCTCCACGTGCGGCGGTCCGTCGTGCCAGGTGCAGAACACCGACACCCGGTCGGCGCCCGAGGTGAACTCCACGCGGATCCAGGACTCGGTCTTCCACACCTGCATCGACCAGCCCGTGCCCGGAGTCGCCGAGACCAGGGAGGCGGAGGCCGGACCGAGGTCGAACACCACCCGGCCGCCGCCGGTGTCGTAACCCCTGACCCGGCCCGCATCGCCGGGGGACGGGCTCAGGCGCGCGGGGGACGTCGGCTTCGTGGCGGTGGCCGACGGGCGGGGCGATCGGCTCGGGCGCGCCGACGCGCTCTTCGAGGGGGCCGGCCGGCGGGTCGAGGAGGCGCTGGGATCCGACGCGGGAGCGGCCGCGCCGGCCGCGGTGATCGGCAGCGCGCGCGGCGGGTCGTAGGCCGTGCCCGCCATCACCGTGTGGACGCCCCACCACGACAGCGTGACCGCCGCGCCCGTGGCGAGCGTCCAGGCCAGTACGTGAACGAGTCCTCTGCGCATCGCGGCCATACTGCCTCACCCGTCCCATCCGTGTCCCCCGAGCGCGGTCCGGGTGAGGTTGTCCACAGGCCCTGGGCGGCCAGGGGGAGTTGTCCACAGGCCCGCACCCGCTCCGCCCGCATGGCGTACGGTGCGGCGCATGGCAAGTGTGCTCGTGGTCGAGGACGACCAGTTCGTACGCTCGGCGCTGATCCGGCACCTGACCGACGCCTCGCACACCGTGCGCAGTGTCGGTACGGCACTGGAGGCGCTGCGCGAGGTCGCCCATTTCCGCTTCGACGTGGTGATCCTGGACCTCGGACTGCCCGACCTGGACGGTTCCGAGGCCCTGAAGATGCTGCGCGGCATCACCGACGTCCCCGTCATCATCGCCACCGCGCGGGACGACGAGGCGGAGATCGTCCGGCTGCTCAACGCCGGGGCGGACGACTACCTGACCAAGCCCTTCTCCGTCGAGCACCTCTCCGCGCGCATGGCCGCCGTGCTGCGCCGCTCCCGCTCCGGCGCCGGGGACGCACCGCCGTCCACCGTGATCCGCGTCGGCGGCCTGACCCTCGACCCGCTGCGCCGCCAGGCCGAGTTGGACGGGACGCGCCTGGACCTCACGCGCCGCGAGTTCGACCTGCTCGCCTTCCTGGCCGGCCGTCCCGGAGTCGTCGTCCCGCGCAAGGAGCTGCTGGCCGAGGTGTGGCAGCAGTCCTACGGCGACGACCAGACCATCGACGTCCATCTGTCCTGGCTGCGGCGGAAGTTGGGGGAGACCGCCGCACGGCCCCGCTATCTGCACACCCTGCGCGGGGTCGGCGTGAAGCTGGAGCCCCCGGGAGCGGAGCCGCCGCGATGAGATGGGCACTGGTCAAGGTCTGTCTGGCCGTCACCGCCATGGTCGTGGTCGCCTTCGCCGTCCCGCTGGGACTGGTGGTCAAGGAGATGGCCCGGGACCGCGCGTTCTCCAACGCCGAGCGGCAGGCCGCGGCGGTCGCCCCCGCGCTGTCCATCACCACCGAGCGGGACCAGCTGGAGCGGGTCGTCGCCTCGGCGGGCTCGGACACCGAGATGGCCGTGCACATCCCGGCGGTCGACGGCCAGGCGGCCGTCGACATCGGGCGCCGGCGCGCCGCGGGCGAGGACATCGCGACCGTGCGGAAGCTGGGCCGCGCCTCCACCACCGAGGTGCCCGGCGGCTCCACGCTCCTTCAGCCGGTCGCGCTCAGCTCCGGCGCGATCGCGGTCGTCGAGGTCTACGTCCCCGAGTCCGAGGTCAGCAACGGCGTCGGCACGGCCTGGGCGGTGCTCGCCGCGGTCGGCGTGGCCCTCGTCGTCGGCTCGGTCGCCGTCGCCGACCGGCTGGGCGTCCGGATGGTGCAGCCCGCGCAGCGGCTCGCCGAGAGCGCGCACGAGCTGGGGGAGGGCAAGCTGGGCGCCCGGGTGCCCGAGGAGGGGCCGACCGAACTGCGCCTGGCCGCCGTAGCGTTCAACTCCATGGCCGACCAGGTCGTCCAGCTGCTGGCCAACGAGCGGGAGCTGGCGGCCGACCTGTCCCACCGGCTGCGCACCCCGCTGACCGTGCTCCGGCTGAACGCGGCCTCGCTCGGCGAGGGGCCGGCCGCCGAGCAGACCCGGGAGGCGGTCGCCCAGCTGGAGCGCGAGGTCGACACCATCATCCGGACCGCGCGGGAGGCCAAGCCGCAGACGGCGGTCGCCGGACCCGGCGCCGGATGCGACGCGGCCGAAGTGGTCCGGGAGCGGATGGAGTTCTGGTCGGCGCTCGCCGAGGACGAGGGGCGCAAGTGGCGGCTGGCCGGCGTCGAGCGGCCGGTGCGCATACCCGTGGCCCGCGCCGACCTGGCCGCCGCCCTGGACGCCCTGCTCGGCAACGTCTTCCGGCACACCTCCGAGGGCACGGCCTTCGCGGTCGACGTGCACAACGGCGACGACGCGGTGATCGTGCTCGTCTCCGACGCGGGCCCCGGCATACCCGACCCCGAGGCGGCCATGGCGCGCGGCCGTGGCTCCGGCGACGACGGCTCCACGGGGCTCGGCCTGGACATAGTGCGCCGGCTGGCCGAGGCGACCGGCGGTGACGTGCGGATCGGCTCGTCCGTGCTGGGCGGCACGGAGGTGCGGATCTGGATCCAGCTGGACGGACGGCAACCGGTGCGCCGGGGGCACCGGGGCACCGTGCGCCGCCGCCGGCCGGGCAAATTGGTCTCGACCTTTAACCGTCCCCGATCCCTCCCTTAAGCGCACCCTAAGATCCTCGACGGCCGTCCCGTTCAAGCCGTTTGCCCGATTCCTGGTCGCTAGCGTGCTGCCGCATCCCACCCCCCGTGAACAGCGAAGGCAGGCACGCGATGAGCACGCACCGGCGACGTATCAGTGGCAGGAACAAGGCGATCGGCGGTCTCGTCGCCGCGGCCGTGGTCGGCGGCGGCGCGCTCGTGTTCACCGGTATCGCGCAGGCCGCGGGCGTCGGCGCCGCGTACACGAAGACCAGCGCATGGCCGACGGGGTACACCGCGCAGTACGTCGTCACCAACAACACCGGCCAGGACGAGAAGGACTGGACGCTGGAGTTCGACCTCCCCGCGGGCAGCAGGCTCGGCTCGCTGTGGAACGCCGAGTCGAGCGCCAGCGGGCAGCACGTCACCGTGAAGCCCGCGAAGTGGGACACCGACGGCCTCGCCCCCGGCAAGTCCGTCACCGTCGGCTTCGTGGTCGACGGCACCGGCGACCCGGCCGGCTGCCGTATCGACGGCGCCTCGTGCTCCGCCGACGGCGGGGCCACCCCGGAGCCGAGCGGCCGCCCGACCCGGTCCGCCACTCCGGCCCCCACCGCCACGCCCACCCGGTCAGGCACACCGACCGCCACCGCGAAGCCGACGGCCACGCCCACCCCGACGGCCACCGCCTCGCCCTCGCCCTCGCAGACCACCGGCACCGGCACGAAGGCCGCGGCCGGCTTCGCGCCGTACGTCGACACCTCGCTCTCCCCGGTCTTCGACCTGCTCGCGAGCGCCGACGCCACCGGTGTGAGGAACTACAACCTCGCCTTCGTCACCGACGGCGGCGGCTGCACCCCGAAGTGGGGCGGCGTGACCGACCTCGCCGGCGACGGCGTCGCGGCCCAGATCGGCGCGCTGCGCGCCAAGGGGGGAGACGTGCGTGTCTCCTTCGGTGGCGCCTCGGGCGCGGAGCTGGCGACCACGTGTTCTTCGGCGGACGCGCTGGCCGCCGCCTACGGCAAGGCCGTGGACGGGTTCAAGCTGACGAAGGCCGACTTCGACATCGAGGGCGGCGCGCTGCCCAACACGGCCGCCAACACCCGCCGGGCGCAGGCCATCGCCAAGCTCCAGCAGCAGCACCCCGGCCTGGACGTCTCCTTCACCCTCCCCGTCATGCCCGAGGGACTGACCCAGGACGGTGTGAACCTGCTGTCCGACGCCAAGTCCCACGGCGTGCGGATCTCCGCCGTCAACATCATGGCGATGGACTACGGCGCCTCCTACAACGGTGACATGGGCACCTACGCCGAGCAGGCCGCCACCGCCACCCAGGCCCAGATCAAGGGTGTCCTCGGCCTGTCCGACAGCGCCGCCTGGAAGACGGTCGCCGTCACCCCGATGATCGGCGTCAACGACGTCTCCACCGAGGTCTTCAAGGTCGACGACGCCACCCAGCTGGTGAACTTCGCCCGCTCCAAGGGCATCGGCGCGCTGTCGATGTGGTCGGCGACCCGCGACAAGCAGTGCGCCGGCGGGCCCAAGCCCACCGCCGACGCGACGTGCAGCTCCGTCGCCCAGGAGAAGTTCGCCTTCTCGAAGGCCTTCGGCGCCTTCAACTGAGCGGTCGAGGGGCCGGATTCCCCACGTCCGGCCGGGGCGCGGCACTCCCCTAGGTCTTCTGTGCCGCGCCCCGCCCCCTGTTCAGCCGACGCCGGATGCCCGGATGCCCGGCTGCCGGGACGTCCGGCCCCCGGCCGCCGTCAGACGGCGTCCACCGGGGCGAGTTCCCCGCTCCGGGCGGCCTTCGAGTACCACAGCGCGCTGGACTTGGGCGTCCGGGCGAGCGTCGCGTAGTCCACGTAGACCGCGCCGAACCGCTTGCCGTAGCCGTAGGCCCACTCGAAGTTGTCCATCAGGGACCACAGGTAGTACCCGCGCACGTCCGCGCCGTCCGTGATGGCCCGGCGGACCGCCGCCAGGTGGCAGCGCAGATAGGCGATGCGCTCCGGGTCGTGCACCCGGCCGTCCGCGTCCACCTTGTCGTCGTAGGCGGCGCCGTTCTCCGTGATGTAGAGCGGCAGGCCGGGAGCCTCCCGGGTGTAGCGCATGATCAGCTCGTGCAGACCCGTCGGGTCGATCGTCCAGCCCATCTCCGTGCGGTCGCCCGGGGTCTGGTGGAACATCACGTCGTCCGCGCCCGGCCACGGCGAGAACGCGCTCGCCCCGTGGCCGTCCGCGCGCGGGCCGTCCGCCGCCGCGTCGGCCGCCGACACCAGTGCCGGGGTGTAGTAGTTGAGGCCGAGGGCGTCCAGCGGCTGGTTGATGCTCCGCAGGTCGCCGTCGAGGACGTACGACCAGTCGGTGATGGACGAGGTGGCCTCCAGGAGCGTGGCCGGGTAGGCCCCGTGCAGCATCGGGCCGTGGAAGACGCCGTTGGCCAGGTCGTCGATCCTCCGGGCCGCCACCAGGTCCGCCGGGTCCTGCGAGACGGGCCGTACCACGGAGGAGTTGAGGCTGACGGCGACCGTGTTGCGGGCGGGCATCACCGACCGCAGCGCCTGCGTGCCCAGCCCGTGCGCCAGGTTCAGATGGTGGGCCGCGCGCAGCGAGGCCTGCGGGTCCGTGCGGCCGGGTGCGTGCACGCCGGAGCCGTAGCCCAGGAAGGCGCTGCACCACGGCTCGTTGAGCGTGATCCACTGCTCCACCCGGTCGCCGAGCGCCTCACCCACGATCTGCGCGTACTCGGCGAAGCGCAGCGCGGTGTCCCGCTCCGGCCAGCCGCCCGCGTCCTCCAGCTCCTGCGGCAGGTCCCAGTGGTAGAGCGTGACCGCGGGCTTGATCCCGTGGGCGAGCAGCTCGTCGACCAGGCGGCGGTAGAAGTCCAGGCCCACCTGGACCGCGGGGCCGCGTCCCGTGGGTTGCACACGCGGCCAGGAGACGGAGAAGCGGTAGGCGTTCAGGCCCAGCTCCGCCATCAGCGCCACGTCCTCGCGGTAGCGGTGGTAGTGGTCGACAGCGATGTCACCGGTCTCGCCGCCGGCCGTCTTTCCCGGCGTATGGCTGAAGGTGTCCCAGATCGAGGGGGTGCGGCCGTCCTCCCGCACCGCCCCCTCGATCTGGTACGCGGAGGTCGCCGCGCCCCAGAGGAAGGAGGGAGGGAAGGTCACCGGGGTCACCGGGGTCACCTGCTGTGCGGACTCAGACATGGAAGCGCTCCCAGAGGAGGTCGTTCGGACCGACGGGTAGGGGGAGGGAAAGAAAGAGGGAAGGAGAAGGAGAAGAAGGGGGAGGGAGAAGAAGAGGAGGGAGAAAGAGGGGCCGAGACTTCGGTGACCCGGCCCCCTGGGGCGTACGCGGTGCGCGGCAGTCGTACGGCGGCGCGCGCCGCGGGAGTTCAGCCCTTGACCGCCCCCTGCATGATGCCGCCCACGATCTGCTTGCCGAAGATCGCGAAGACCAGCAGCAGCGGCAGCGTGCCGAGCAGTGCGCCCGCCATGATCAGCGACTGGTCGGGGGTGTAGCCGCGGCCCAGGCCCGCGATGGCGACCTGCACGGTCGGGTTGCCGGTCTGGGTCAGTACCAGGAACGGCCACAGGAAGTCGTTCCACGTCTGCACGAACATCAGCATGCCCAGCACCGCCATCGCCGGGCGCGCCGCCGGGAACACCACGTGCCACACCACGCGCCAGCTGCTCGCGCCGTCCACCCGGGCGGCCTCGATGATCTCGTCCGGCAGCGCCTGCAGCAGGTACTGCCGCATGAAGAACACGCCGAACGCGCTGACCAGCGAGGGCAGGATCACCGCCTGCAACTGGTCGGTCCAGTCGAGCTTGGCGACCATCATGTACAGCGGGATCACGCTGAGCTGCGGCGGCACCATCATCGTGCCGATCACGATCAGCATCAGGGCGCCCCGGCCCCGGAAACGCAGCTTGGCGAAGGCGAAGCCGGCGACCGTCGACAGGAAGACGATCGTCAGGGACGACACGCCCGCCACGATCGTGGTGTTGAGGAAGGCCTTGCCGAGGTTGGCGTCCGTCCAGGCGACCGAGAGGTTGTGCGGCAGGTTCGAGCCGAACCAGAAGGGCGGTGGGGTCTGCGCCAGCCGGTTGTTGTCGCGGGAGGCGGCGATCGCCGTCCACACCAGCGGGAACAGCGAGCCGACGGTGAAGAGGGCCAGGACCGCGTACCCGAGCGGGCCGGCGTAGCGCTGCCCGCCCGCGCGGGCGGCCCGGGGCCTGCGCACGCGGCCCGCCTCGGCGGTCGGCGTCCCGGGGTTCGTCAGGATCGTCGTCACGGCCGTACTCCTTAACTACTGGCGCGCAGCCGGCGCGAGATGACGTAGTTGACGATGCCGATCACGATCAGGATCAGGAACATCATCCAGGCGATCGCGGAGGCCCGGCCGAGGTGCTGGTTGACCCAGCCCTGCTCGTACAGGTAGAGCCCCAGCGTCTGGAACTGGTGCTCGGCACCGCCCGAGGCGCCCTTGTTGGCGTCGAACAGCAGCGGCTCGCCGAAGACCTGGCTGGCGCCGATGGTCGACACCACGGCGGTGAACAGGATCGTCGGCCGCAGCTGCGGCAGCGTGACGTGGACGAACTGCCGCCAGCGGTTGGCGCCGTCCAGCGCCGCCGACTCGTATAGCTCCTGCGGGATGGCCTGCATCGCCGCGAGGTAGATCAGCGCGTTGTAGCCGGTCCAGCGCCAGATGATGATCGTGGACACCGCGATCTGGGAGGGCCACTTGCCGCCCTGCCAGTCGATGGCGTCGACGCCGAAGAAGTGCAGCCCCCAGTTGATCATGCCGTAGTCGCGCCCGAAGAGCAGCACGAAGACCAGCGAGGCGGCGGCGATCGACGTCGCGTACGGCGCGAGCATCACGACCCGGTAGAAGGTCGAAGCCCGCAGCTTGTAGTTGAGGATGTGGGCGAGCCCCATCGCCATCGCCAGTTGCGGAACGGTGGAGAGGACGCCGATGGTCAGGGTGTTGCGCGCCGCGTTCCAGAAGAAGTCGTCGTCGAGGAGCCGGGTGTAGTTGCGCAGGCCGGCCCAGTGCATGTCGGTCGGCGCGGTCAGCTCCACCGTGTGCAGCGAGGCCCACGCGGTGTAGATCAGCGGGAACAGGCCGAACGCGACGAACAGCAGGAAGAACGGCGAGACGAACGCGTACGGGCTCCAGCGCACGTCCCGCTGCCAGCGGCGGGACAGCCGGGCCCGGTGCCGCAGCTCCGCCTCGGACACGGCGCCCGCGGCCGGGCGGGCCGGGGCCGCGCCCCCCTCCTTCACGGGGGGCGCGGCGATGTCGTGCCGGGTGGCCATACCGGTCACTGCTCCAGGTTGTTGTCGATGGTCTTGGTGGCCGTCTTCCAGGCCTCGGCGGGCGACTTGCCCTTCGTCACGAGGATGACGCCGTTGTCGGTCAGACCCTGCTGGATGATCTGGTCCTTCGGGCCGATCGTCTGGACCGGGATGGCCTTGGCGGCGTTCGCGAAGATCGTGCCGATCGGCGCGTCACCGGTCATCTCGTTCTTCGCGCCGGTGACCGCGGCACTGCTGTAGGCGGCCGGTGCGCTCGGGAAGCTGCCCTGGACGGCGAACAGCTTCGCCTGCTGGGCGGGGGCGGTCAGCCAGGTGATGAAGGCCTCCGCCTCCTTCACGTGCTTGCCGCTCTTGGGCACGGTCAGGAAGCTGCCGCCCCAGTTGCCGGACTTGGGCGCGACGGCCACGTCCCACTTGCCGGCGGCCTCCGGCTTGGACTTGCCCTTGAGGTAGCCGAGCATCCACGGCGGGCAGGCGACGGTGGCGAACTTGCTGTTGGCGATCGTCTGGTCCCAGGCCGGCTGGAACTGCGTCTGGGCGCCGACCAGGCCCTGCTGGGCGGCCGTGGCGGTGAGGTCGAAGGCGCTCTTGACGGCCGGGTTCGTCTTGTAGACGACCTTGCCGGAGGCGTCGTAGAACTTGTCCTTCTCGCTGCTGAGGACCGCGTTGAGCAGACCGCCGGGGGAGTCCATGAAGTAGGTGCCGCCGGGCGCCTTCGCCTTGAACTTCTTGCCGGTCTCCACGAACTTGTTCCAGTCGCCCGCCCACAGCTTGCCGACCGCCTCGCGGTCGGTGGGCAGGCCGGCCTTCTGGAAGAGGTCCTTGCGGTAGCAGATCGCCATCGGGCCGATGTCGGTGCCGAGGCCTATGGTCTGGCCGTCCTTGGTGGTGGCCTGCTGCCACTTCCAGTCCAGCCAGTCGCTCTTGTTCACGCCGGAGACCTTGGAGAGGTCCTCGAGCTTGGCCGCCTGCGTGTTCACCACCTCGGCGATGTTGCCGACCTCGACGGCCTGGACGTCCATCAGGCCGCTGTTGGTGGTGAGGTGGTTGACGAGCGCCGGGTAGTAGTTCTCGTTCCGCTCGGTGACGTTCTCCTGGATCTTGATGTTGGGGTGGAGCTTCTCGTACTCGGTGTAGAGGCCGGCTTCCTTGAAGCCCATGGTGCCGAAGAGGCCCAGGGTGATCGTGGTCTTGCCGTTCGAGCTGCCACCGTCCGACGAGCCGGACGAGTTCTTGCCGTCGTCGGCACAGCCGGCCAGCAGCCCGGCGCCCAGCGTCGCGACTGCCGCCAGGGCCACCGCCCTCGTGGCGGTACGGGTACGTGCTCGCATTGCGTCCTCCTGTTGCCCTGACGTGCCGACCCCCCGGCCAACTGAATCTGCTGGGCCCCTATGTTCTCGCTGCGGCTCGGGCGGGGAACGTGCGGGTTGTGTATGTGCCAGGTACCGTGGGAGCGCTCCCACGAATGATGTGTTGAAGGGTCGCGGGTTCGGGCGGGGGTGTCAAGGGAGTCGGCAAGCGGAGATGGCTTCAGTTATCGGCCTGTTAACTGGGCCCGTTCGCACCCGGTCCGAGGTGCGGGGCGAGCCGGTGCGGGCCGGGGGGCGGCCCGCGGTGGCACACCCGCGGACGGCCGCTCTCCCTGGTGCGGCTGTTAGATTCCAGCTCAGCGTGATGACGACGGCGGAGAGGCGGGGCCCATGGCAAGCCACGGAGCGCGGAGCCGGAGCGGTGGGCGGCCGACGCTCGAAGAGGTCGCCGCACGGGCGGGCGTGGGACGCGGCACGGTCTCCCGGGTGATCAACGGCTCGCCCAGGGTCAGCGACGCGACCCGCGCCGCGGTCGAGGCCGCGGTCGCCGAACTCGGCTACGTCCCCAACACGGCGGCGCGCGCCCTGGCCGCCAACCGCACCGACGCGATCGCCCTCGTCGTCCCCGAGCCGGAGACCCGCTTCTTCGCCGAGCCGTACTTCTCCGACATGCTGCGGGGCGTCGGCTCCGAGCTGTCGGACACGGAGATGCAGCTGCTGCTGATCTTCGCGGGCAGCGACCGGGAGCGCAGGCGGCTCGCGCAGTACCTGGCGGCGCACCGCGTCGACGGCGTGCTGCTGGTGTCGGTGCACGCCGACGACCCGCTGCCCGACCTCCTGGCCCAGCTGGAGATCCCGGCGGTGATCAGCGGCCCGCGCTCCGCGGGGGAGACGCTCACCTCGGTCGACTCCGACAACTACGGCGGCGCCCGCTCGGCGGTGGAGCACCTGCTCGCCCGTGGCCGCAGCACCATCGCGCACATCACCGGCCGCATGGACGTCTACGGCGCCCAGCGCCGCGTCGACGGCTACCGGGACGCGCTGCGCGACGCCGGCCAGGATGTGGACGAACTCCTCGTCGAGCCGGGCGACTTCACCGAGGAGGGCGGCCGCCGCGCGATGGCCCGGCTGCTGGAGCGGCGCCCCGGCCTGGACGCGGTCTTCGCGGCCTCGGACGTGACGGCGGCCGGCGCCCGCCAGGTGCTGCGCGAGGCGGGCCGCCGCATTCCGGAGGACGTGGCCCTGGTCGGCTACGACGACTCGGCCATAGCCCGCCACATGGACCCGCCGCTCACCAGCGTCCGCCAGCCGATCGAGGAGATGGGCCGCGCGATGATCGACCTGCTGCTGACGGAGATCGCGGACCGCCGCCCGGCGGTCTCCCGGGGGCTGGAGCGGCGGCACGCGGTGCTGCCGACGGAGCTGGTGGTGCGCACGTCGTCGGAGCGGTCGTAGCGGTCGCGGCGGCCTGACCCGCCCGGTCGCCCGGCCCGCCGGCCGTGGGGCGCGGGCTGTGGGGCGTGGGCACAAAAGAATCAGCCGGTGACTCCGTTTCCGAAGTCACCGGCTGAATCACCAGGGTGAGTGACGGGACTTGAACCCGCGGCCACCTGGACCACAACCAGGTGCTCTACCAACTGAGCTACACCCACCATGACCGGCGGTTTGCTTGGCGGCTTCCCGACCGGACGAGAAAAAGTGTACAGGGTCCGGAGGGGTGCTCGCGCACGGCTTTCTCCGGGGCCCCGCCACGTGTCCCCGGCGCCCCTACCGCGCGGGCAGGACGTGCTTCGCGGCGATCGCCTTGGCGGTGTCGGAGTCCGGGCCGGGCTGCGGCACGAAGACGGCCTCGCGGTAGTAGCGCAACTCCGCGATGGACTCGCGGATGTCGGCGAGGGCGCGGTGGTTGCCGTTCTTCTCCGGGCTGTTGAAGTACGCCCGCGGGTACCAGCGCCGGGCCAGCTCCTTGATCGAGGAGACGTCGACGATCCGGTAGTGCAGATAGCCCTCCAGCGTCGGCATGTCGCGCAGCAGGAAGCCGCGGTCGGTGCCGACCGAGTTGCCGCACAGCGGGGCCTTGCCCGGTTCCTTCACGTGCTCCCGCACATAGGCCAGGACCTGCTCCTCGGCGTCCTTCAGCGTCGTGCCGCCGGCCAGCTCGTCGAGCAGGCCGGACGCGGTGTGCATCTGACGCACCACCTCCGGCATCGTCTCCAGCGCAGCGTCCGGCGGGCGGACGACGATGTCGACTCCCTCGCCGAGCACGTTCAGCTCGGAGTCGGTGACGAGGGCGGCCACCTCGATGAGCGCGTCGTCGGACAGCGAGAGGCCGGTCATCTCGCAGTCGATCCACACCATGCGATCGTTCATGTGTCTAACCTTACGGCGCGCCGCGGCGGGCTGAGCCGACCGTGCGGCGACCTTGTTCCGGGGGCCGTCCGAAAGATCCCCGCGAGCGGCTTCTACGTCGGTCGAGCCGGGCGGGTGGGCGAGGGATCCCCCGCCCACCCGGTCCGGTCAGCTTCCGCTGCGCTGCCCCGGCAGGCTCGCCATCGGTGCCGGCGTACGGCGGCCGTGGTGCGGCAGCGGTCCCGGCCCCTCCGGGTGGAGGGACGGTGCCGGGGCGGACGGACCCGGCAGCCCGAGCGGGCCGGACGGAGCCGTCGAGCCGCCGGTCCCCGCGGGTCCTGCGGGGTTCGCCGGTCCCGTCGGCCCGTCGCCGTCCATGGGCCGCTCACCCTGGGGGCGGCGCGCCCGGTAGGCCGCCCGGTAGGCGGCCGGGGACGAGCCCAGCTGCCGCCGGAAGTGCCCGCGCAGCGCCACCGGCGAACGGAAGCCGCAGCGCCCCGCGACCTCGTCCACCGAGTAGTCCGACGTCTCCAGCAGGCGCTGCGCCTGCAGCACCCGCTGGGTGATCAGCCACTGCAGCGGCGCGCTCCCGGTGAGGGAGCGGAAGCGGCGGTCGAACGTACGGCGGCTCATGTACGCCCGTGCCGCGAGCGTCTCCACGTCGAACTGCTCGTGGAGGTGCTCCAGTGCCCAGGCGACGACCTCGGCGAGCGGGTCGGCGCCGATCTCCTCCGGTAAAGACCTGTCGAGATAGCGCTCCTGCCCGCCGCTGCGGCGCGGGGGGACCACGAGGCGCCGGGCGAGCGCGCCCGCCGCCTCGTTGCCGTGGTCCGTCCGCACGATGTGCAGGCACAGGTCGATCCCGGCCGCCGTACCGGCGGAGGTGAGCACGTCGCCGTCGTCGACGAACAGCTCTCTCGGATCGACGTGCACCGACGGATAGCGCTTGGCCAGCGTCGGCGCGTACATCCAGTGCGTGGTCGCCGGGCGAGCGTCGAGCAGGCCCGCCGCGGCCAGTACGAAGGCGCCCGTGCACAGCCCGACGATGCGGGCGCCCTCCTCGTGTGCCCGGCGCAGTGCGTCGAGCGCCTCCTCCGGTGGCGGAGAGGTGATCGAGCGCCAGGCCGGCACGACGACCGTGCCCGCGCGTGAGATCGCCTCCAGGCCATGTGGCGCGGTGAGTTCCAGGCCCCCTGTGGTCCGCAGCGGGCCTTCCTCGCCACCGCACACCAGCAGGCGGTAGCGCGGCACTCCGGCGTCCTGGCGGTCAATCCCGAACACCGAAAGCGGTATGGAACTCTCGAAGATGGGGCCGCCGCTGAACAGCAGCACCGCGACGATCTCCTTGCGACGTCGCCCGGAGAGTTTCCGGGCCGCGGCTTCCGGCGCGGCAGTGGAGTCGTGGCTCATACTGCTAAGCCCCCCTCGGTGGTCGCGGCTCCTCGGTTGTGTCGCTCCTGCACGTTTCCCCTCGGTTTTGCACGAGTCCCCCGCCGTAAGACAGTCAAGATCGAATCTACTGGGTCCCGCCGTGCCGACGTGGCCGGTTCAGCACCCGGCGGATTGTCGACATGGCAACTTGGCGTAAAGCATTCGATCACGAAGCGTTGCACTCGGGGAGCGTGCAGGGAAGTGCGCCTTGTGGCGGTGGCCAATCCACATAGGGTGCGCGGGGCCCTTCGGACCCTTTCGGTGCAGGTGGAACGGGGGTTGGGGGGTACCTGGGGGCGGTGATGCGCCATCGCGAGAAGTTGGCTGAAAAGATACGGGCAGGAGTGCGGAAACCGGTCAGCCGACCGGTGTGGATCCGCCGGTGTGCCGTCCGCCTCGGTGGGCTCCGGTGCCCGTCCGGTGCCGGCGGCCGCGATGCGGACCGCGCTCTTCGGCGAGCAGCCGGGCCGCCCCGCGCTCCGACTGGCGCAGCAGCACGCGGCAGGCGGCGGTGACGGCCGCCAGGCCGAACGCGGTGCCGGTCGCGCCGGCCGGCGAGGTGCCGTACCAGAGCAGGACCACGGGGACGAGGGCGCAGCTGAACGCCGCCCAGCGCACCACGTCGCTCGCGGTGTCGGTCGCGGGGGGCGGCGACGGGCGCCGCTCGGGGACGGTGCGGGGTCCGGACACGAAAGGTGCTCCCTACGGCGGTGGTTCACCGGGTTCAACGCCTGTTCGAACCGCCGGTCACTGTGCGGAACGCGTCACCCTGCGGTCGCGTTGGGTGAACGCCGTGCGAACCGCCTGTACGGGGCAGCGACCATTGCCATCCGGGCGTCACTCGTGCATGCTCCGGGGAGCCGCGACCACGGGGGTCCCCCTGTGCCCCGAGAAGTCGGGGGAGTGCGCGGTAACTGGGCCAAGGAGGCGTGCCGCCGTACCCTTGGGGGTATGGGGACGGGAAGACTATTCCCGGACACAGCTCCGCCGCAGACCGAAGTCCCTCATAAAGGATCACATCGCCGAGACAGCCATGGCCGGTCACGAATTCTTCGAACCCGCGGACCGCAAGCGTCCGGTCGCCGACCCCACGGCGGCCGATCCCCTGGCGGCCGAAGAGCCGCGCGCCGCGTGCGATCCCGCCTTCCAGCACGGCGTCGTCGTCGGCTTCGACGGATCCACGTCCAGCGAGCGCGCCCTCGCCTACGCGATCGGCATGGCGCACCGCTCCCGGGCCGGGCTGATCATCGTCCATGTCGCCAACCGGCTGCCCACCACGGTGTGGGCGGGGTGCGAGCCGCCCGTCTTCGTGGACGTGCCGGACCACCGCACCGAGGTCCTCGGGCTCGAACTCGCCTGCGCGGAGTACCTCGCCGAGGTGCCCTGGATCCTGGTGGAGCGCGGCGGCGACATCTGCCACGAACTGGAGGAGGTCGGCAAGGAGTACGAGGCGGACGCGATCGTCGTCGGCTCCACGCACGGCCTGGTCGGACGCCTCTTCGGCTCCGTGGCCGGCCGGCTCGCCAAGCGCGCGCAGCGGCCGGTCGTCGTCATCCCGTAGGCACCCGCGCACGGGCGCCCGCGCACGGCGCGACTTCCTTCCCCGAGCGCTGAATCTCCCCTCGCGCAGAGGTGTTTGTGCCCTTGTGAAGGGCATATACCGGTCACGCACCCTGCGCACGCATGAAGGGAGCCCGCCGTGGACAACGACGTCTCCGCGGGAAGCACCACCACCATCGCCGGCCGACTCGCCCTGGGTATCACCCTGTTGGCCTTCGGCCTCGGACACACCAGGGTCATCCACGGCGTCACGGCGGCCGACGCCGTGACACTCGCTCACTATGTGGGCGGCGTGGCCCTGTTCGTCACCGGCCTGCTCGCCCTGCGGGACCAAGACACCGCGAGCGGTACGGCGTTCACCGCACTCGGCGCCCTGTGGTTCACCTGGGCCCTCTCGGCCGGCGGCCCGGCCTCCGGCAACGGCGCGGGAGTCTTCCTGCTGCTGTTCGCCCTCGTGGCCCTCACCCTGACCCTCGCCGGCGGCGACCTCCTCGGCCAGGGCACCTACGGGCTGTTCCTCGTCTCCCTGCTCCTGCTCGCCGTGGCGGAGTTCGCCGGCAGCGGCAGCCTGGCGAAGGCCGGCGGCTGGTTCGCCGTCGCGGCCGGCGCGGTCTCCTGGTACGCGGCGACCGCGGCCCTCACCCACTGGCCCACGGCACTTCCGCGACGCGCTGCCGGCCGGGGGGTGACGGCCACCGGCTGAGGCAGCCGCGGGCCGGGCAGTTGGGCGGACCCCGGCCCCTGTGAGGAGCGACCCCCTGCGCCGGTGGCACCAGGGGGTCGCTCATGTCCGATCGGTCGCGGGGGAGTTGGGTCCGATCGACCGCTACTCCGCGACCTCGCGGCGGAGTTGCTCCGCCGCCGCGGTCACTCCACGGTGACGGACTTGGCCAGGTTGCGCGGCTTGTCGATGTCCCGGCCCAGCGCCAGCGCCGTGTGGTAGGCGAGGAGCTGAAGCGGAATGCCCATCAGGATGGGGTCCAGCTCGTCCTCGTTCTTCGGCACGACGAGCGTCTGGTCGGCCTTCTCCTGCTCCTGGTGCGCGACCGCGAGGATCTTGCCGCTGCGGGCCTTGATCTCCTCCAGCGCCGCCCGGTTCTTCTCCAGCAGGTCGTCGTCCGGCACGATCGCCACCGTCGGCAGGGCGGGCTCGATCAGCGCCAGCGGGCCGTGCTTGAGCTCGGAGGCCGGGTAGGCCTCGGCGTGGATGTAGGAGACCTCCTTGAGTTTCAGGGAGGCCTCACGGGCCACCGGGTAGCCCCGCACCCGGCCGATGAAGAGCATCGAGCGGGCGTCGGCGTAGCTCTCCGCCAGCTTCTTGATCTCCTCCTCCTGCTTCATGATCTGGGAGATCTGCTCCGGCAGCCGGCGCAGGCCCTCGATGATGCGCTTGCCGTCGCGGACCGAGAGGTCCCGGGTGCGGCCGAGGTGCAGGGCGAGGAGCGCGAAGGCGACCGTGGTGTTGGTGAAGCACTTGGTGGACACCACGCAGACCTCGGGTCCGGCGTGCACGTAGATGCCGCCGTCCGCCTCGCGGGCGATCGCCGAGCCGACCACGTTGACCACGCCCAGCACCCGGGCGCCCTTGCGCTTCAGCTCCTGGACGGCGGCCAGCACGTCGTAGGTCTCACCGGACTGCGAGACCGCGACGTACAGCGTGTCGGGGTCCACGACCGCGTTGCGGTAGCGGAACTCGGACGCGGGCTCGGCGTCCGCGGGGATGCGGGCCAGCTCCTCGATCATCTGGGCGCCGATCATGCCCGCGTGGTACGAGGTGCCGCAGCCGAGGATCTTCACGCGGCGGATCTGGCGCGCCTCGCGGGCGTCCAGGTTCAGGCCGCCGAGGTGCACGGTGGAGAAGCGGTCGTCGATGCGGCCGCGCAGCACGCGGTCCACGGCGTCGGCCTGCTCGTGGATCTCCTTGTGCATGTACGTGTCGTGGCCGCCCATGTCGTACGACGCGGCCTCCCACTCGACGGTGGTCGGCTCGGCGGTCGTGCGGGTGCCCTCGGTGGTGTACGTACGGAAGTCGTCGGCCTTGAGGGTGGCCATCTCGCCGTCGTCGAGCGTGACGATCTGGCGGGTGTGGGCGACCAGCGCGGCGATGTCCGAGGCGACGAACATCTCCTTCTCGCCGATGCCGAGGACGACCGGGGAGCCGTTGCGGGCCACGACGATGCGGTCCGGGAAGTCGGCGTGCATCACGGCGATGCCGTAGGTGCCCTCGACGACCCGCAGCGCCTGGCGGACCTTCTCCTCCAGGGTCTCGGCCTGGGAGCGGGCGATCAGGTGGGTGAGGACCTCGGTGTCGGTCTCGGAGAGGAACTCGACGCCGTCCGCCTCCAGCTTGCGGCGCAGGTCGGCGGCGTTGTCGATGATGCCGTTGTGCACGACGGCGACCTTGTCGTCGGCCGACATGTGCGGGTGGGCGTTCACGTCGGAGGGGGCGCCGTGGGTGGCCCAGCGGGTGTGGGCGATGCCGGTGGTGCCCTTGAAGCGCGCCGGGACCTTGGCCTCCAGGTCGCGGACCCGGCCCTTGGCCTTGACCATCTTCAGGCCGGCCGTCTTGGGCGAGGTGACGACGATGCCCGCGGAGTCGTACCCGCGGTACTCCAGGCGCTGCAGCCCCTCCAGGAGCAGCGGCGCGACGTCACGCTTCCCGATGTATCCGACGATTCCGCACATATATACGCATCCCTCAGTCTGGACTCAGCCGTAGACGATGCGCCGCAACTGCCGGAGGGTGAGCTCCGGCGGCGCCACGGCCCGGTATTTCAGGTCCGCCGCGATCCGTTCGAAGATCGTCGCGTTCACCAGGCCCTGGGCCTGGAGCTCGCGGTGGCGGCGACGGACGTATTCCTCGGTCGTCTCGTCGAAGTAGGCGAGCACGTCCTGGATCACCCGCAGCGCCTCGCCCCGGCTCAGGGGCGTGGAGCGCGTCAGATGATCAACAAGTTCGTCGTGCACCCGGTTGATCCTGGGGTACCGGCGCGGCTTTCGCAACCAGCCTGCCCGATTTCGGGCACGATCCCGTTCAAACTGTCGTGGATCTCTCGTCGCGGGCGGTCCGGGGGCAGGCCGGTGGCCGCCCGGTGACGGCTCGGTGGCAGTCCGCCGGCAGTCCCGCCCGTCCCGGCCCGGTGGCTGCCCGGTCGCGGTTCCACTGCCCTCCGGGGTGCCGTTACATGCGCCGGAGCACCGCCTGCTTGGCCAGGGAGAACTCCTCGGCCGTCAGTACGCCGGTGCGGCGCAGCTCGCCCAGCTCCCGCAGCCGCCGCAGCAGCGCGTCGTGGTCGTCCTCGGCGGCGGGCGGGAGTGGCCGGGGAGCCTCGGGCTCCGGCGCCCGCACGGCCCCCGCGCCGGGCGCGCAGGGGTGCGGCAGCCGCGCCTGCACGGCCGCCGCGACCAGCGCCATCAGCGGGTCCTTCCGGAAGCCCCACAGTTCCACCGCGTTCGGGTCGAACTTCGGCGGGGCCTTGGTGGGCGCGTTGCGCACGGTGAAGCGGAGGTGGCCGTTCTCCAGCCCGGCGGCGGGCAGCCACTCCACCGCGGTGATGTCGGACAGGGCCAGCGTCCGGGTGCCGGCGGCGGCCTTGGCGTCCTCCGTCTTCCAGTTCCACTCCATGCGCACCTGCTCGCCGTCGAAGCTCGCCGTGCCGTCCCCGGCGGACGCGGACAGCGGCACGGGCGGGCCGGGCAGCAGGTACTCCGTCACCGGATCGGACGCAACCTCGTCCAGCAGCAGCGCGTTGCGGACCTCGTCCACGACGTACTCGGCGACGCCGTAGCGGTCGGACTCCACGAGCAGCTGATAGGGGTCGTGCGGCTCGGTCAGCCGTCCGCCGGTCGCGTGCAGCAGCGGATCGGCGCCGTCGCGCAGCCGCAGCCTGAGCCGCCCGGACTTCCTTCCCTGTTCGAACGACACACCCGCCAACGCCACCAGCGGGACGACGAGTTCACCCAGACTCTTACGGAGCACGCTGACGTTCTTGTCCCGTCCCGGCGTCAGCCGCAGGGCGTCGCCGTCGAACACCCACGTGCCGTCCTTCTGGATGATTTCCGCCATGGGGGGATTGTTTCACCGCAGCCACTTCTGCGAGAGAGTGGTCTATACCCGTCGGGGCCGCCGGGCCCCGGAGTCGAGTTCAGTCGAGTTCAGCCGAGTTTCAGTCGAGACCAGTCGAGAACAGCCGAGTTCAAGGGAGCGCATGTGAGACGGCACCCCAGCACGACTCCCCGCACCCCCCGGTTGACCCGCGTCCTCGGTTCGCTGCTGCTCGTGGCGGCGGCCGGGGTCTTCGCCGTCGGCGCGGCCCCCGCCGGGCAGGAGCGGGCCGACGCGACACCGCTGGACCGGATCGTCCCGGCCCCCGCCTCGGCCGAGGTGTTCGGGCCTCCGTACCGCATCACCCGCGACACCCGCATCCGGATCGACGCCGGGCGCGAGGACACACGCCGGATCGGCGCCTACCTCGCGGACGTCCTGCGCCCCTCGACCGGCTATCCGCTGCCGCTGACCACGCACGGCCGCGGCGGCATCCGGCTGCGCCTGGCGAACGGCCGCTTCGGCGCCGAGGGCTACCGCCTCGACAGCGGCGCCCAGGGCGTGACGATCACCGCCCGGGAGCCAGCCGGCCTCTTCCACGGCGTGCAGACCCTGCGGCAGCTGCTGCCCGCCGCCGTCGAGCGCAAGTCCGCGCAGCCCGGCCCGTGGCTGGTCGCGGGCGGCACCGTCGAGGACGCCCCGCGCTACGCCTACCGCGGCGCGATGCTCGACGTCTCCCGCCACTTCTTCGCCGTGGCCCAGGTCAAGCGCTACATCGACGAGCTGGCCCTCTACAAGATCAACAAGCTGCACCTGCACCTCAGCGACGACCAGGGCTGGCGCATCGCCGTCGACTCCTGGCCGCGCCTGGCGACCTACGGCGGCTCCACCCAGGTCGGCGGCGGCCCGGGCGGTTTCTACACCAAGGACGACTACCGGGAGATCGTCCGGTACGCGGCCTCCCGCTACCTGGAGGTCGTCCCCGAGATCGACATGCCCGGCCACACCAACGCGGCCCTCGCCTCCTACGCCGAGCTGAACTGCGACGGTGTCGCGCCCCCGCTCTACACCGGCACCAAGGTGGGCTTCAGCTCGCTGTGCGTGGCCAAGGACCGCACCTACGACTTCGTCGACGACGTCGTCCGCGAACTGGCCGCCCTCACCCCCGGCCGCTACCTGCACATCGGCGGCGACGAGGCGCACTCCACCAGCCACGACGACTACGTGAAGTTCATGGACCGGGTGCAGCCGGTCGTCGCGAAGTACGGCAAGACGGTGATCGGCTGGCACCAGCTCACCGGCGCGGACCCGGCCCCGGGCGCGCTCGCCCAGTACTGGGGACTGGACTCCACCGGCGCCGCGGAGAAGGAGCAGGTCGCCAAGGCCGCACGGAACGGCACCGGGCTGATCCTCTCCCCGGCCGACCGGGTCTACCTCGACATGAAGTACACCAAGGACACCCCGCTGGGGCTGGCCTGGGCCGGCTACGTCGAGGTGCGGCGGTCCTACGACTGGGACCCCGGCGCCTACCTGCCCGGCGCCCCCGCCTCCGCCGTCCGGGGCGTGGAGGCCCCGCTGTGGTCGGAGACCCTCTCGACCTCCGCCCACATCGACTACATGGCCTTCCCGAGGCTGCCCGGCGCCGCCGAACTCGGCTGGTCGCCCGCGGCCACGCACGACTGGGAGACCTACAAGGTGCGCCTCGCGGCTCAGGCACCCCGCTGGGACGCCCTGGGCATCGGCTACTACCGCTCGCCCCAGGTGCCCTGGCCCAGCCGGTGACCCGGTAGGACACGGCCACGCACGGGTGCCCCGGAGGACCGTACTCCGGGGCACCCGTCCGCCCGGGCCATCGCCCCGCGGGGGGCTTCACCCGCCCGGGCCATCGCCCCGCGAGGGGCTTCACCCGTCCGGGCTACCGCCCCGCGAGGGGGTTGGGCAGCGTGCCCGCCAGCCGGAGGGAGCCGGCCGGGTCGGTGAGGTCGACCATCCGGCCGTTGTCGCGCAGCTGGAGGCGGTTGAGGCAGGAGAGGGCGAACTCGGGGGCGAACAGGTCGTACCGGCGGAACCGGTCGGCCAGTCCGGGCGCCGAGTCCTGGTACTCCCGGACGACCTCCGCGACCGTGCGCCAGAAGTCGTCCTCCGGCAGGACTCCCTCGGCGGCGAGGCCGGCGGCGAGGAAGCGGAAGAAGCAGTCGAAGACGTCCGTGAAGACCGACAGCAGCTTCCTGTCCTCCGGCACGTCCACCCGGATCCGCCGCACCTGGGGCGGCAGCGCGGCGTCCGGGTCCATCACCGCGATCTCCTCGGCGATGTCCTTGAAGATCGCGCGCCGTACGGCACCTTCCTCCAGGACCAGGATCACGTTCTCGCCGTGCGGCATGAAGACCAGGTCGTAGGCGTAGAAGCAGTGCAGCACAGGGACGAGGTACGCCCGGAGGTAGCCGCGGAGCCACTCGGCCGGCCGCAGCCCGGAGCGTGCGATCAGCGCGCCGGCGAAGGACGCGCCCTCGTGGTCCGCGTGCAGCAGCGAGGCCATGGTGGCCAGGGACTCGCCCTCCTGGAGGGAGGGCACCGGGCTCTCCCGCCACAGCGCGGCCAGCATCTTCCGGTGCGGCGAGTGGCGGTCCGTCGCCGCCTCGTACTCCAGGTGCCGGTAGCCGACCGCGGCCCGCTCCCGGACGATCGACAGGCCCGTCGCCTTCAGCGCCGGGTCGCCCTCGATCAGCCGGGCCAGCCAGTCGTTGACGGCCGGGGTGACCTCCATGTAGGCCGCGGACAGCCCCCGCACGAAGCCCATGTTGAGGACCGACAGCGCCGTCTTGACGTAGTGCCGGTGCGGGTGGGAGGTGTTGAAGAAGGTCCGTATGGACTGCTGGGCCAGGTACGTGTCGTCGCCCTCGCCGAGACACACCAGGTGCCGGCGGGCGACCTCGGCGGCGAAGGTGACGGAGAGCTTGTTCCACCACTGCCAGGGGTGGACCGGCATGAGCAGGTAGTCGGCGGGGTCGAGCCCCTGGCCGCGCAGGACGCCGTCGAAGCGCTCGACCGTCTCCGCGCCCAGCTCCTGCCGTACGAACGTCTCGTACGCGATCCCGGCCCCGGCCGTGAACACCGCCCGGGAGCGGTGCGCGGCCAGCCACACCAGCCGGACGGGACGCGCGGTCTCGGGGGCGTACGCCAGGTACTCGTGGATCCCGAAGCCGAGCCGCCCGTTGTTGGCGACGAAGCAGGGGTGGCCCTCGGTCATGCCGGTCTCGACGGCCTGGAAGCCGCTCGCCGCCAGCTCGGCCGACGTGACGCGCGGCTTGGCGAGCTTGTAGCAGGTGCCGGCCAGGGTGGAGGAGATCTCCTCCAGGTAGACCGGCAGGATCTCGTCGCTCAGGCCCAGGGAGTCCTTCAGCTCGACGACGAAGTCCATCGCCGAGAGGGGGAGTTCGGTGCCGCCGCGGTGGCGGGTGACGGAACCGGCGTCCACCTGCCAGTGGTCGAGCGCGCGGCGGACGGCGGTGAAGCGGTACCGGGTGCGGCCGTCGTCGCTGCGGACGGTGTAATGGCCGCCGTCCCGCTCGGGGGCGATCAGCCGCTCGTGCGCGAACTCGGCGAGCGCCTTGCGCACGAGGAGGCGGTTGGCGGTGTCCCAGCGGTCGGGGGAGAGGTGGGCCACGGCGTCGGCGGGGTTCACGCGCCCACCGCCCTCTCGAACCGCTCCCGGGTGCAGAAGCTCAGCAGCGCCGTCTTCTCCGGCGTCTCGATCTCGCGCTCCGGCACGAACCCGACGGCCGCGTTCAGCGCGTGCACGGCCGTGTTGCGGACATCGGGCTCCACCACGACCCGGTGCGTCGCCGGATCCTCGAACAGGTGCCGCATCACCGCGGTGATCACGGCCCGGGTGAACCCGTGCACGGGCGTTTCGGCCGGTGCGACCAGGAAGTGCATCCCGACGTCGCCCGGACGCGCCGCGTACAGCCCGGCCAGTTCCCGGTGGGCGGGGTCGTAGCGCTCCATCAGGAAGACCGGCTCGCCTCCGTGCAGCCCGAGGAAGGCGTCGTGGTGCTCGTCGGCCGCGATCCCCTCATAGACGCGCTCCACGTCCTCCGGTCGCGCGTCCCGCATCATCCAGAACGCCGCCTTGGGGTGCGTGACCCAGCCGTGCAGCAGTCCGGCGTCCCGCGCCGGGTCGAGCGGGCGGATGGTGAAGGTCATACGGCGAACTCCTGGAAGGCGATGGTCTTCTCGACCGGGTAGTACTCGCTGCCGAGCAGCTCGCGGATGATGCAGCTGTTGCGGTAGGCGCCCATGCCGAGGTCGGGGCTGGTGATGCTGTGGGTGTGGACTCCGGCGTTCTGCAGGAAGACGCCGCGTCCGGTGACGTCGATCGCGTAGTTGCGGGCGACGTCGAAGTTGCCGTGGGAGTCGCGGCGCAGGCGGTCGCGGACGGGCGCGAGGAAGTCCGGCTCCCGGTACCGGTAGCCGGTGGCCAGGACCAGGCCCTCGGAGCGCAGCTCGAAGTCCTTCCCCTGCTCCTCCTGGCGGAAGGTGAGGGTGTACGTGCCGTTGTCGTGCCGCGCGCCGTTAAGGCTGGAGTTGGTGAGCAGGCGGGTCGGGACCGGGCCGGCGAGGTTCTTCTCGTAGAGCAGGTCGAAGACGGCGTCGATCAGGGCGCCGTCGATGCCCTTGAACAGGCCCTTCTGCTCGGCCGTGAGGCGGTAGCGGGTGGCCTCCGGGAGCCGGCGGAAGTAGTCGACGTACTCCGGGGAGGTCATCTCCAGGGTGAGCTTGGTGTATTCGAGCGGGAAGAAGCGCGGGGAGCGGGTCACCCAGTTCAGCCGGTAGCCGTGGACGTCGATCTCGCCGAGCAGGTCGTGGTAGATCTCGGCGGCGGACTGGCCGCTGCCGACCAGGGTGATCGACTCCTTGCGCTGGAGCTCCGCCCGGTGCCGCACATAGCGGGAGGTGTGGATGAAGTCGCCGCCCAGGCCGCGGCAGGAGTCGGGGAGGTGAGGCGAGGTGCCGGTGCCGAGGACCAGGTGGCGGGCCCGGTACGTCTCGCCGTCCGCCGTCCGCACCGCGTAGAGCCCGTCCGCCTCGTCGTACGTCACCTCGGTCACCGTGGTGCCGAAGCGCACGCCGGTCAGTTTCGAGGCGGCCCAGCGGCAGTAGTCGTCGTACTCGACGCGCAGCGGGTAGAAGTTCTCGCGGATGTAGAACGAGTACAGCCGTCCCCGTTCCTTGAGGTAGGTGAGGAAGGAGTACGGGGAGGTGGGGTCGGCCAGGGTGACCAGGTCCGACAGGAACGGGGTCTGCAGGTGGGCGCCGTCGAGGAACATCCCCGAGTGCCACTCGAAGCCGGGCTTGGACTCCAGGAACACGCCCGTCAGTTCGGGGATCGGCTCGGTGAGGCAGGCGAGGCCGAGGTTGAACGGGCCCAGGCCGATCCCCACGAAGTCGTACTCGGCGCCCGGGCCTTCAGGATGCGCGGTCAAGGGACTCTCCCAGGTACTGCTCGGCGTGGCCGGCGATCAGGTCGAGGACGGCGGCGAGATCGGCCGTCGTGGTCTCGGGGTTGAGCAGGGTGAACTTCAGGTGGTGGCGGCCGCCGACCTTGGTCCCCGCGACGACCGCCGCACCGGAGGCGAACAGGGCCTTGCGGGCGTGAAGGTTGGCTCGGTCGATCTCGGCCGGGTCGGTGGGGGCCGCCGGGACGTGGCGGAAGACGAGGGTGGACAGCGCCGGTTCGACGACCACGTCGAAGCGGGGGTCGGCGGCGAGCATCCGCCAGCCCTCGGCGGCCAGGTCGCACACCTCGTCGAAGAGGCGGCCGATCCCGTCGGCGCCCATCACGCGCAGGGTCGTCCACAGCTTGAGGGCGTCGAAGCGGCGGGTGGTCTGCAGGGACTTGTCGACCTGGTTGGGGATGCGCTCGCTCACGGTGCGGCGCGGGTTGAGGTACTCGGCGTGGTAGGTGGCGTGCCGCAGGGCGGACGCGTCCCGGACCAGCAGGGCGGAGGAACTCACCGGCTGGAAGAAGGACTTGTGGTAGTCGACGGTGACCGAGTCGGCGCGCTCGATGCCCGCCAGGAGGTGGCGCCGGGTGGGGGACACCAGCAGGCCGCAGCCGTAGGCCGCGTCCACGTGCAGCCACACGCCGTACCGGTCGCACAGCTCGGCGATCTCCGGCAGCGGGTCGATGGAGCCGAAGTCGGTGGTGCCGGCGGTGGCGACCACGGCCATCGGGACCAGGCCCTCGCGGCGGCAGCGCTCCAGTTCGTGGGCGAGCGCGACGGTCCGCATCCGGCGGTCCCGGTCGACGGGGAGGGACACCACCGACTCGGGGCCGAGGCCGAGCAGTTTCGCCGCCTTGCGCACGCTGAAGTGACCCGCCTCGGAGACGAGGATCCGCAGCCCGCCGAGGGAGTCCGCCCCCGCGCGCCCCGCCTGCCCCGGCTTGGCCTCCTCGCGGGCCAGCAGCAGCGCCTGGAGGTTGGACTGGGTGCCGCCGGAGGTGAACACGCCGTCGGCGGCGGGGCCGAGGCCGATGCGGGAGGCCGTCCAGTCGACCAGCTTGCGCTCGATGAGGGTGGCGCCGGCCGACTGGTCCCAGGTGTCGAGGGAGGAGTTGACGGCGGAGAGGACCGCCTCGCCGAGCACCGCCGGGATCACCACGGGGCAGTTGAGGTGGGCCACGTAGCGGGGGTGGTGGAAGTGGACCGCGTCCCGGAGGTAGACCTCCTCCAGTTCGTCGAGGACCGCCGAGGTGTCGTGCAGCGGCCGGTCCAGGTCGATGCCGTCGATGCGGGGGGCGAGGGCGTCGGCGGTGATACCGGTGAACGGACGGTCGGTGGCGGCGAGGTGGGCGGCCACCCGCTCTACTCCTTCGGTCACGGAGCGGCGGTAGTGCTCCGCGGTGAGGTCATTGAGCAGGTGCGAGCGCATGTGGGGGTCCTCCGGTGGCGTGGGGACGGTCCGTGCGGACGTGGACGAGGGGCGAAGCTCCGCGGCATTAACTTAGGTTAGCCTAACCTAAGTTATTCCTGGAACTCCGCCCCTCGGTGACCGCGTCACGTCACCGCTGCCGCCGCGTCACTCCCGGGTGCGCAGCTCCTCCTCGCTCAGGCCGTGCCGCCAGTAACCGACGAAGGTGACGCGCCGCCGGTCGATCCCGCGCTCTCCGACGAAGTGCCGGCGCAGTTCCCTGACGCATCCCGACTCGCCCGCGAGCCAGACGTACGGGCGCGCCCCGGAGGGCAGCCGGACGTCCCGTACGGCGTCGAGGGCAAGGGGGGACCGCGCGGCCCGTCCGGGGCCTTGGACCAGCCAGTTCACCTCGGCGTCGGCCTCGGTCGGCACGTCCTGGATGTCCCCGGCGTGCCGCACCTCCAGCCAGGCGCGCACCCGGGTGCCGGCCGGCAGGGACTCCAGGACGGCGCTCGCCGCGGGCACGGCGGTCTCGTCGCCCCACATCAGGACCAGGTCGGTGTCCCCGGGCGGGCGGAAGCGGATCGCGCGGTTGTCCGCGACGGCGGGGCCCAGCAGCAGCACGCGGTCCCCGGGGGCGGCCCGGGAGGCCCAGCGCGAGGCGGGGCCCGCCGGGGCCGTGGCGCCCGGCCCGACCCCGTGCAGCACGAAGTCGATGTCGATCTCGGCGGTGCGGCCGCGGGCGTCCCGGCGCAGGGCGCGCAGGGTGTACGAGCGCATCACCGCCCTTCGGTCGTCCGGGAGTTCGCGCCAGGCCTGCCACCACCCGTCCCCGAAGCCGACCGGGACGACGGGTTCGCTCGAGCCGGGGCGCGGCAGGAACAGCGACAGGGACTGGTCGCGTCCCCCGGAGTGGAAGGCGTCCAGGCCGGGGCCGGTGAAGGTGACGCGGGCGAGCGAGGGACCGAGCCGCCTCGTCGCCACGACCTGGAGGGAGAAGAAACGGAACGGGGCGGCCACGGCGGTGGTCATCGGGGCTCCTGAGAACGTCGTCCGGGGTGGGGCCGGGCTGTCAGCCGACCTTCTGGGCCTTCTCGATGGCCGCGGCGAGGTCGTCGAGCAGGGGCGCGCACTTGTCGTACGACAGGATCGGCTCGGGATTGCGGGCGATGACCTGGCCGGCCTTGACGGCGGGGAGCTTCTTCCAGGTGCCCTCGGTGATGTCCGCGGGCTGGATGGCCGAGGTGCGGTTGTCCATCATGATGATGTCCGCCGCGTACTTGTCGACGTTCTCCCAGCTCAGCGACTCGTACCAGCCGCCGCCCTCGGCCTTGGCCCGCTCCGGGGGCTCGACGAAGGTGACGCCCAGGGCCTTGAAGTACTCGAGGTCGACGGAGAGGTCGGTGCCGGAGACGTAGAACAGGTCCTGGGCGGCCGAACCGGCCAGCACCCTGATGCCGGGGTTGGCCCGGGCGGCGGCACGCAGCCGGGCCGCCGCGTCCTCGAAGCGCTTCCGGGCCTGCTTGATCTTCTGCGTGGTGACATCGGCGCCGAGCGACTCGGCGAGGGCGAGCATGCGCCGCAGCGGTTCGGTGAGTTGACGGTCGTAGACGGAGAGGCCCACGGTCGGGGCGCCGACGGCGAGGATCTTCTTCTTCGACTCCTCGGGGACGTACCAGAGGGTGCCGGCGTCGTCGAACATCGTGGAGACGAGGAGGTCGGGGGCGAGGGCCGCGTACTTCTCGATGTTGAACCGGCCCCACGCGTTGCCGAGGACGGTCACCTTGCTGACGTCCATGTCGCCGGCCTGCACGTCGGCCCTGCCGTCCTTGGTCCTGGTCGGGCCGAAGACGCCCTTGGCCTGGATGCCGTAGTCGTACAGCGCGGCCGCGACCCCGACGAAGGCGACGATGCTGGACGGCACCCGGTCCGCCTTCGCGCTCCGGCCGCGGTCGTCCCGGAAGGACCAGCGGCCGGACCCGGCGGACCCCGCCGCATCGCCCGGGCCACCGTCTTCCGCGTCCTCGCCGCCGCAGGCCGCGAGGACGGCGCCGAGGCCGAGGGCGCCGCCCGCGGCGAGGATGCCGCGGCGGGAGAGGTGGGTGGCACGGGACTTGGGCATGGGTGCGACTGCTTTCGAACGGGGCGGGGCGCCCGCCGGACGGAGTGAAAGTTAGGTTAGCCTAACCTCACTCCCTGTCCAGGGGTGGTGCCGCGCCCGGCCCGGTCGGCGGCCCGTGCGCTGTTCGGTTGTCGGTTCGTCAGCTCGTCAGGTGGTCAGTCCCAGCTCTCGTGCGATGAGCATCCGCTGGACCTCGCTGGTGCCCTCGCCGATCTCCAGGATCTTGGAGTCGCGCCACATGCGGGCGACCGGGTACTCGTTCATGAAGCCGTAGCCGCCGTGGATCTGGGTGGCGTCGCGGGCGTTGTCGACGGCGATCGTCGAGGAGTAGAGCTTCGCCAGCGCCGCCTCCTTCTTGAAGGGCTCGCCCGCCACCAGGCGGCTGGCCGCGTCGCGCCAGGCGAGGCGGGCCGTGTGGGCCTTCATCTCCATGTCGGCGATCTTGAACTGGACGGCCTGGTTGGCGCCGATGGGCCTGCCGAAGGCGTGCCGCTCCTTGGCGTACTTCACCGACTCGTCGACGCAGCCCTGGGCCAGGCCGGTCGCCAGGGCCGCGATGGCGATGCGGCCCTCGTCGAGGATCCGCAGGAACTGCGCGTAGCCGCGGCCCTCCTCGCCCAGCAGGTTCGCGGCCGGCACGCGGACGTCGGCGAAGGACAGCTCCCGGGTGTCGGAGGCGTTCCACCCGACCTTCGAGTAGGCGGGCGCCACCGTGAAGCCGGGCGTGCCGGAGGGGACGATGATCGCGGAGATCTGCGGCCGTCCGTCGGGCTTGCGGCCCGTCACCGCCGTGACCGTGACCAGGCCCGTGATGTCGGTGCCGGAGTTGGTGATGAAGCACTTGGTGCCGTTGATCACCCACTCGTCGGTGTCCGGGTCCAGGCGGGCCGTCGTCCGGGTGGCACCCGCGTCGGAGCCGCCGTCCGGTTCCGTCAGGCCGAACGCGCCGAGCATCTCACCGGAGCACAGGCGCGGGAGCCACGTGCGCTTCTGCTCCTCGGTGCCGAAGAGATGGACCGGCATGGCACCCAGCGAGACGCCCGCCTCCAGGGTGATCGCCACCGAGGAGTCCACCCGGGCCAGCTCCTCCAGGGCGATGCCGAGGGCCAGGTAGTCGCCGCCCATCCCGCCGTACTCCTCGGGGAACGGCAGCCCGAACAGGCCCATGCGGCCCATCTCCCGCACGATCTCGTACGGGAACTCGTGGCGCTCGTAGAAGTCGCCGATCTTGGGCGCGACGACGTCGTGCGCGAACGCCTCCACGGTACGGCGGAGTTCTTCCAGCTCGGGGGAGAGACGGTGGTCCATCGGTGATCACTGCTCCTTGTGGGAGAGGGCTCGTACGGTGCGGGACGGGCTGGGCCGGCCCAGCCGCTCGGCCATCCACTCGCTCGTGGCGACGAGGCGGCCGAGGTCGACTCCGGTGTCGATGCCGAGGCCCTGCAGCATCCACACGAGGTCTTCGGTGGCGAGGTTGCCGGTGGCGGACCTGGCGTACGGGCAGCCGCCGAGGCCGCCCGCGGAGGCGTCGACCGTCGTGACCCCGTGCTCCAGCGCCGCGTAGGTGTTGGCCAGTGCCTGGCCGTAGGTGTCGTGGAAGTGCACCCCGAGGACGCTCGTCGGCACGCCCGCCTCGTTCAGCGCGGCGAGCAGCTCCCGCACATGGCCGGGGGTGGCGACGCCGATGGTGTCGCCGAGGCTCAGCTCGTCGCAGCCCATGTCCGTCAGCGCCCGGCACACACCCACCACCTGGTGCAGCGGGACCGCCCCCTCCCAGGGGTCGCCGAAGCACATGGAGACATAGCCGCGGACGTGGGCGCCCTCCTCCTTGGCGCGGGCGACCACCGGCTCGAAGACGGCGAGGGACTCCGCGACCGTGCGGTTGAGGTTGGCCTTGGCGAAGGACTCGGTGGCGCTGGCGAAGACGGCGATGCGGTCCGCGCCGAGGGCGAGCGCCCTCTCCAGGCCGCGCGCGTTCGGCACCAGGACCGGGAGCCGCACCCCCGGCAGATCCTTGACCTGCGGGAACAGCGCCTCCGCGTCGGCCAGTTGAGGCACCCACTTCGGGTGCACGAAGCTGGTCGCCTCCACGGTCGTCAGGCCCGCCCCGGCGAGACGGCGGATGAACTCCGCCTTCACCTCGGTCGGCACCGCGTTCTTCTCGTTCTGCAGGCCGTCGCGCGGGCCGACCTCGTGGATCCGCACCCGCTCGGGCAGGTTCCGGGCCGGGACGACCATGGGCAGGCCGATCTCGGATGCGCTCATTCCGGCTGCGCCCCTTCCTCCTCGTGCGGCGCGATCACGGCCAGCACCTGGTCCATGGCGACCGTGGTGCCCGGGGCCACGTCCAGGCCGGTGACGGTGCCGGCGTGCGGGGCGGAGATGACGTGCTCCATCTTCATCGCCTCCACCACGAGCAGGCTCTGGCCCGCGGTCACCTCGTCGCCGACGGCGACCTTCACCACCGTCACCGTGCCGGGCATGGGGGCGGTGAGCGAGTCGGCGCCGCTGTGCGCGGCCCGGCTGAGGGACGCGGCCACCGGGTCGTGGTCGCGCACGTGCCAGGCGTCGCCGTCGCGGCCGAGCCAGTCGGCGGCGCGGTGGAAGGTGTGGCGGACGCCGTCCAGGGTGACGGAGACCGTGTCGCCGGTCACGGTATGGGTGCCGCGCGGGGTGTGCTCCACGGGGTCGGCCACCCGCAGCGGGAAGGCCGCCGGCTTCGGCTCCCCGCCCATGCGCCAGCCGCTCGGCACCGAGAACGGGTCCTTCCACCCGTCGCCCGTCGGGCGCAGGGCGTCGAGCCGCACCGCCGCGGCGGCCTCGTAGACCTCCTCCGGCACGTCCGCCGGGACCAGTTCGTCGGCCACGCGCTCGACCAGCCCGGTGTCCAGCTCGCCCGCGACGACCGCCGGATGCGCCAGCAGCCGCCGCAGGAAACCGGCGTTGGTCTGCACCCCCAGCGTCACCGTCTCCGCCAGGGCGGCCCGCAGCTTCCGCAGCGCGGTGGCACGGTCCGGCCCGTACGCGATCACCTTGGACAGCATCGGGTCGTACAGGCTGCCGACCTCGGTGCCCTCGCTGAGCCCGGAGTCGGTGCGCACCCCGTCGCCCTGCGGCTCGCGCAGCCGCAGCACGGTGCCGCCGGAGGGCAGGAACCCGCGCGCGGGGTCCTCGGCGCAGAGGCGCGCCTCGACGGCGTGCCCGGTCAGCCGGACGTCCTCCTGCGTGAACGGCAGCGGCTCGCCCGCGGCCACCCGCAGCTGCCACTCCACCAGGTCCAGGCCGGTGACCAGCTCGGTGACCGGGTGCTCCACCTGGAGGCGGGTGTTCATCTCCATGAAGTAGTACGACGACGGGTCGCCGCCGGGGACGATGAACTCCACCGTGCCCGCGCCCCGGTACCCGCAGGAGCGGGCCGCCTGGACCGCCGCCTCGCCCATCGCGGCGCGGATCTCCTCGTCGAGCAGGACGCTCGGCGCCTCCTCGATGATCTTCTGGTGGCGGCGCTGGAGCGAGCACTCGCGCTCGCCGAGGTGGATCACGTTGCCATGGCCGTCGGCGAGGACCTGGATCTCGATGTGGCGGGGGGTGTCGACCCAGCGCTCGACGAGCAGGGTGTCGTCGCCGAAGGAGGCGCGGGCCTCGCGGCGGGCCGCCGCGATCTCGTCGGCCAGCCGGCCCTCGTCGCGTACCAGCCGCATTCCCTTGCCGCCGCCGCCCGCCGAGGGCTTCAGCAGCACCGGCATGCCGATCTCACGGGCGGCCTCGGCCAGTTGCGCGTCGGTCAGGCCCGAGCCGCTGGAGCCGGGCACCACCGGCACCCCGGCGGCCCGGACCGTCTCCTTGGCGCGGATCTTGTCGCCCATCAGGGCGATGGCGTCGGCCGGCGGCCCGATGAACGCGAGCCCGGCCTCGGCGCACGCGCGAGCGAAGCCCGCGTTCTCCGCGAGGAAGCCGTACCCGGGATGGACGGCCTGGGCTCCGGTGCGGGCGGCGGCCTGAAGGAGCCGCTCGGCCGACAGATAGCTTTCGGCGGCCGCCGCCGGGCCGATCCGGACCGCGGTGTCCGCCTCCCGGACGTGCCGGGCGTCGGCGTCGGCGTCGGAGAAGACGGCCACCGACCGCACGCCCAGGGCGCGCAGCGTACGGATGACCCGGACGGCGATCTCGCCGCGGTTGGCCACAAGAACTGTCTCGAACATGGTCGGAAGGTCCCCCTCACATCCGGAAGACGCCGAACTGGGGTTCACCCAGCGGGGCGTTGGCGCACGCGGTCAGTGCCAGGCCCAGCACCTGACGGGTCTCCAGCGGGTCGATCACGCCGTCGTCCCAGAGGCGGGCGGTGGCGTAGTAGGCGTTGCCCTGGTGCTCGTACTGGGCGCGGATCGGCGCCTTGAAGGCGTCCTCGTCCTCGGCGGGCCACTCCTCGCCCCGGGCCTCCATCTGGTCCCGCTTCACGGTGGCGAGGACGGAGGCGGCCTGCTCGCCGCCCATGACGGAGATCTTGGCGTTGGGCCACATCCACAGGAAGCGGGGCGAGTAGGCCCGGCCGCACATGGAGTAGTTGCCCGCGCCGTAGGAGCCGCCGACGACGACCGTCAGCTTCGGCACGCGGGTGCAGGCCACCGCCGTGACCATCTTGGCGCCGTGCTTGGCGATGCCGCCGGCCTCGTAGTCCCGGCCGACCATGAAGCCGGAGATGTTCTGCAGGAACAGCAGCGGGATCCCGCGCTGATCGCACAGCTCGATGAAGTGGGCGCCCTTCTGGGCGGACTCCGAGAACAGGATGCCGTTGTTGGCGACGATGCCGACCGGGTGGCCGTGGATGCGGGCGAAGCCGGTGACCAGGGTCTGCCCGAACTCGGCCTTGAACTCGGCGAAGCGGGAGCCGTCGACCACGCGCGCGATGATCTCCCGGACGTCGTAGGGGGTGCGCGAGTCGACCGGGACGGCGCCGTAGAGCCCGGCGGGGTCGACCTTCGGCTCGATCGCCTCGGTGACCTCCCAGGGCAGCGCCCCGCGCGCGGGGAGGGTGGCGACGATGTTCCGCACGATCCGCAGCGCGTGCGCGTCGTCCTCGGCGAGGTGGTCGGTGACGCCGGAGGTCCGGGAGTGCACCTCGCCGCCGCCGAGCTCCTCGGCGGTGACGACCTCGCCGGTGGCCGCCTTCACCAGCGGCGGGCCGCCCAGGAAGATGGTCCCCTGGTTGCGGACGATCACGGCCTCGTCGCTCATCGCCGGTACGTACGCCCCGCCGGCCGTGCAGGAGCCGAGCACGGCCGCGATCTGCGGGATGCCCGCGCCGGACATCCGCGCCTGGTTGTAGAAGATCCGCCCGAAGTGCTCGCGGTCGGGGAAGACCTCGTCCTGCATCGGCAGGAACGCGCCGCCGGAGTCGACGAGGTAGAGGCAGGGCAGCCGGTTCTCCAGCGCCACCTCCTGCGCGCGCAGGTGCTTCTTCACCGTCATCGGGTAGTAGGTGCCGCCCTTGACGGTGGCGTCGTTGGCGACGACCACGCAGGCGCGGCCGCTGACCCGGCCGATACCGGCGATCACCCCGGCGGCCGGTGCCTGTCCGTCGTACAGCCCGTCGGCGGCCAGGGGGGCCAGCTCCAGGAACGGCGACCCGGGGTCCAGAAGAGTGTCCACGCGCTCGCGGGGCAGCAGCTTGCCGCGCGCGGTGTGGCGGGCGCGCGCCTTCTCGCCGCCGCCGAGCCGGGCCGCGGCGAGCTTGCCGCGCAGCTCCTCGACGAGCGCCCGGTGCGCCTCCTCGTTGGCCCGCCAGGCGTCCGACGCGGGATCGGCCGCGCTCGTCAGCTCCGGTGCCTCGTGCATCCTGCGGTACCCCTCACCCAGTGGTCGACTGTTAATGAGCGTTAACCATTTCCTTCAGGTTAACGACCGCTAACCTCGCTGTCTAGAATTGTTTTCATGGCCACCAGAACCGACGCCCCCACCCGCCGCGAACAGATCCTCAAGGAAGCCGCCCGGCTCTTCGCCGAACGCGGCTTCCACGGCGTCGGGGTCGACGAGATAGGCGCCGCGGTCGGGATCAGCGGGCCCGGTCTGTACCGGCACTTCGCCGGCAAGGACGCGATGCTCGCGGAGCTGCTGGTGGGCATCAGCGGCCAGCTGCTGACCGGAGCGAAGCGGCGCCTGGCGGAGGCCGGCGCGGGGGCCGACCCCGGGGCGGTCCTCGACTCGCTCATCGAGGGGCACATCGACTTCGCGCTCGACGACCGCCCTTTGATCACCTTGCACGACCGCGAGCTGGACCGCCTGCGGGACAGCGACCGCAAGCTCGTGCGGCAGCTCCAGCGGCAGTACGTCGAGCTGTGGGTGGAGGTGCTGCGCGCGGTCTACCCGGCGCTGGCCGAGCCCACCGCCCGCTCGGCGGTGCACTCGGTCTTCGGCCTGCTCAACTCCACCCCGCACCTGGGCCGCCCCGGCTCCCTGCCCGGACGGCAGACCACGGCGACCCTCCTGCACCGCATGGCGCGGGGCGCGTTCGCGGCGGCGGCCGCCGGCGACGACTGACGCGCGCTGAGGGCGGCCACCCCGGAGTACGTGGGCCGTGCCGGGGAGGCGCTCTCACTTGCCGGGCGCGCGGGCGTCCGGCGCGAACGGCCGGACGTCCTGGCCGCAGACGGCGCCGCGGGGCGGCAGGGCGCCGGAGAGGAAATAGCGGACCTCGTGGTTCCCGACGCAGGAGCTGGGGTTCAGCAGCGTGGTGTGCCCGTAGCCCCGCACGGTGACGAGTCGGGCGTCGGCCAGGTGCCGGGTCAGGTCCACCGCCTGCTGGTACGGGGTGGCCGGGTCGAAGGTGGTGTTGACCGTGAGCAGGGGAGGGGTGGGCCGGTTCCACGGTCCGGTGTAGCGGTCGGCCGCCCGCGCGGGCCAGGTCGCGCACGGCTCGGCGAGCCAGGTCCAGTACCGGCCCACGTCCCCCGACCGGGCATAGGCCTGCTGTTCGAAGGTGTGGTAGCGGCGGGTGTCGCGGGGGACCGGGCTCTCCGAGCACTGCACCGCGTACGGGGGCTCCACCTCGGGGTAGGCGGCGGGCTGGAGCGCGCCGGTGCCGGCGGTCGTCCTGGCGAACGGGGACGTCCTGGCGGCGGGGGCACCGCCGTCCCACAGGGCCTGGAGGACCTCGGCCAGTTCGGTCCACCCGGGATCGACGACGTACAGCCCCTCGACGACCGCCGAGACGGTGGCCGCGTAGGTCCACTCGCCCTGGGGGTGCGCGCTCAGGCGGCGCAGCAGCCGCTCGTACTTGTCCCGGGTGGCCCGCGGGGTGCCCGCGGAGAAGGCGCAGCGGTCCGTCGTGGTGCGGCCGCACAGGTCGAGGAAGCGGGCGAGGGTCCGCGCGGACCCTATGTCGGCGCGCCGGCGCAGCTCCGTCGGCAGCGGCGGGGACAACCGCACCCAGGTGACGGGATCGACGGCGCCGTCCAGCACCATGGCCCGCACGTTGCGGGGGAAGAGGTTGGCGTAGGTGGCGCCGAGGAAGGTCCCGTAGGAGACGCCCAGGTAGTTCAGTTTCCGGTCGCCCACGGCGCGGCGCAGCAGGTCCAGGTCGCGGGCGGTGTCCGTGGTGGAGACGTGCCGGAGGAGATCCGGGAGGCGCTGCTCGCAGATCCGGCCCAGTTCGGCGAAGGCGGAGATCCACGACGCCCGCTCGCGGGCACCGACCGGGAAACCGTCGGGCACCCGCGCGCTCCAGGCCGCGAACTCCTCGGCGCTCCTGAAGCATCGGACGGCCGTGGAGCGTCCGACCCCGCGGGGGTCCCAGCTGACGATGTCGAACCGCTCGCGCAGCTCCCGGGGGAAGGCCTCGTACGCGGCGGGAAGTGCCGCCGTTCCGGCCGTCGCGTTTCCGGGGCCACCGGGATTGAAGAACAGTGAGCCGGCCCGGTGGGCCGGGTCCGTCGCCGGCCGCCTGATGACGGCGAGTTCGACGGTGCGCCCTTGGGGGTGCCGGTGGTTCAGCGGCACCTTCGCCGTCGCGCACTCGAACCCGGGCGCGTAGGAACAGGGGCTCCAGGCCAGGCGGGGCACGGGCGCTGCCGCCGCCGGGCGCCCGGCCGCGGCCGGGGCGGCCGCGGCCACCGTGGTCACGAGGCAGGCCACGGCCGCCGTTGCGGCGACGGCGGCCCGCCACCGGGGCCTTCGGGGAGATGACATGCGTGCGGCCTTCCTTCAGATCACTGCCCGGCAGCCTGTGCGACGCCCGTGAGGCGGACTTTTCGCAGCCTGCCGCGGCGCGGAGGGGCGCGCCCGGTGGGGCGGGCCGTACGGGGGCCGCGTCCCGGCCGGCCGGGTGAATGGCGTGACCCGTCGGCCGCGCGGCGCGGCGAGGGTGACGAGCGTTACGCGGACCCCTCTGGACGCCTCCGCCTACTCGCCGGTACGTTGACATGAGCAAGCGCTTAGACATGCTCAGACATGCCGAAGTACGTGGAGGTGGCGGCGTGCGCCGTACGGTGTTCAACGAGGATCACGAGGCGTTCCGGGAGACCCTTCGCGCCTTCATCGAGGCCGAGGTCGTCCCCGTCTACGACGAGTGGTTCGCCGCGGGCCAGGCGCCGCGCGACTTCTACTACAAGCTCGGCGAGCTGGGCATCTTCGGCATCAACGTGCCCGAGGAGTTCGGCGGCGCGGGCATGGACAGCCACAAGTTCGAGGCCGTCCTCTACGAGGAGACCGCGCGCGCGGGCGTCCAGTTCGGCGGCTCCGGCGTGCACGTGCTGCTCGCCCTGCCCTACATCAAGATGCTCGCCACCGACGAGCAGAAGAAGCGCTACCTGCCGAAGTTCGTCACCGGCGAGGAGATGTGGGCCATCGCGATGACGGAGCCGGGCACCGGCTCCGACCTCGCGGGCATGAAGACCACCGCCAAGCTCTCCGAGGACGGCACGCACTACGTCCTCAACGGCGCCAAGACCTTCATCACCGGCGGTGTGCACGCCGACAAGGTCATCGTCTGCGCCCGGACCTCCGCCCCCACCGCCGAGGACCGCCGCTTCGGCATCTCCCTCTTCGCCGTGGACACCAAGTCCGAGGGCTACTCCGTCGGCCGCAAGCTGGACAAGCTCGGCCTGCGCACCTCCGACACCGCCGAGCTGGCCTTCGTCGACGTCAAGGTGCCGGTCGAGGACCTGCTCGGCGAGGAGAACAAGGGCTTCTACTACCTCGGCCACAACCTGGCCTCCGAGCGCTGGGGCATCGCCTTCGGTGCCTACGCCCAGGCCAAGGCCGCCGTCCGGTTCGCCCAGCAGTACGTGCAGGAGCGCACCGTCTTCGGCAAGCCGGTCGCCCACTTCCAGAACACCAAGTTCGAGCTGGCCGCCTGCCAGGCCGAGGTGGACGCCGCCGAGGCCGTCGCCGACCGTGCCACGGAGGCCCTGGACGCCGGTGAGCTCACCCCCGCCGAGGCCGCCAGCGCCAAGCTGTTCTGCACCGAGGTCGCGCACCGCGTCATCGACCGCTGCCTCCAGCTGCACGGCGGTTACGGCTACATGAACGAGTACCCGATCGCCCGCCTGTACGCGGACAACCGCGTCAACCGCATCTACGGCGGCACCAGCGAGATCATGAAGTCGATCATCGCCAAGAACATGGGGCTGTAAGGTCCCGGAAACCGGTGCAGGATACAACTGACGCATGAGTCAGGCACTTCAGTCGCTGCTCGATCTGCTCGACCTCGAGCGGATCGAGCAGGACATCTTCCGAGGCCAGTCCCGCTCGGCGGTCGTCCCGCGCGTCTTCGGCGGCCAGGTCGCCGCGCAGGCGCTGGTCGCCGCCGGCCGCACGGTCCCGGCCGACCGGCACGCGCACTCGCTGCACGCGTACTTCCTGCGGCCCGGCGATCCCGGCGCGCCCATCGTCTACACCGTGGACCGCATCCGCGACGGCCGCTCCTTCACCACCCGGCGGGTGGTGGCGGTCCAGCACGGGCAGCCGATCTTCCACCTCTCGGCCTCCTTCCAGACGGACGAGGAGGGACTGGACCACCAGGCCCCGATGCCGTCCTCCCCGGACCCGGCCACCCTGCCGACCTCCCAGGAACGCCTGCGCGACTACGGTCACCTCGACCCGGCGGTCGTGGAGAAGTTCCTGGAGGCGCGGGAGGCGGTCGACCTGCGCTACGTGGACGAGCCGCCGTACGGCAGGTTCGGCGAGCCGCGCGAGCCGCACTCCCAGGTGTGGTTCCGCACCAACGGCAAGCTGGAGGGCGGGATCGACGAGCCGCTGCTGCACGTCGTGCTCGCCACCTACGTCTCCGACATGACGCTCCTGGACTCGGTCCTGCTCGCGCACGGGCGCGGCGGCTGGGCCGTCGGCGACGTCGTCGGGGCCTCGCTCGACCACGCGATGTGGTTCCACCGCCCGTTCCGGGCCGACGAGTGGCTGCTGTACGACCAGGAGTCCCCGTCGGCGCACGGCGGGCGCGGCCTGGGCCAGGCCCGCATCTACACGCAGGACGGCCGCCTGGCGATCTCGGTGATCCAGGAGGGCGTGGTCCGGGTTCCCCGGTGACCGGCTCCCCGCTTGGATAGGGACATGACAGTCACCGAAGAGCCGTGGAACTGGCGGGGCGGACGGGTCCGGGCGGCCTTCCTGGAGGCGGCCGGACACGTCGCCGACCTACTGGCCGAACCCGCCGTCGCCCACGCCTGGAACGACCCCAGCGCACTGAAGGACTTCAGCGTGCGCGGGCTCGCCGGGCACACCTTCCGGCAGGAGCTGGAGCTGCCCGGCCTGCTCGCGCGGCCGGTGCCCACGGAACCGGTGGTGTCGTTGCGGGAGTACTACCTGGAGCGCGTCGTCTGGCTCGACGCCGGTCCCGACGCCGCCGTGAGCGCGCGGATCCGCCGGAGCGGCGAGGACACCGCCGCCGACGGGCACGCGGCCCTGCTCGCCCGTGTACGCGAGGCGGTCGGGAAGCTGCGCACCGTCGTACCCGAGGCTCCCGCCGGACGGCCGGTCCACGTGCCCACCTGGGGCGAGTGGTCCCTGGACCTCGACGACTTCCTGCTCACCCGGCTGATGGAACTCGTCGTCCACGCCGACGACCTGGCGTGCAGCGTGGGGCTGCCGGCGCCCGAGTTCCCCGAGCACCTGACGGCCCCGGTCGTCGACCTGCTGGCCCGTCTCGCGGTCCGCCGCCACGGCCCGGCCGACGTCATCCGGGGGCTCGCCCGCGTCGAACGCGCCCCCGCCTCGATCGCCGGGATCTAGTGCTGTGGCCGGAGAGGTTCACCGGCTCGCGACGCCCGGCACGGCTCCCCCAAGCTCTGCGAGCAGGGGGACCCCCAGCCGCGTTGTCGCATCACCCGAGTACATCCAGTACGCGGGCGATGCTCCGCCTTGCGATGCTCCCCCACAGCCTGAACGGCGTGGGAGGTGCCCCCAGCACCGGACGCCGCGAGCTTTCCGGCAAACCGTTCCGGCCGCAGCACTAGAAAGCGGGGGTCACTCCAGCCCCGCCTGCTCCAGCAGGTATGCCGTCATCGGGTCGTAGTGCCGGGGGCTGACCACGTGGTCGTCGAGGGGCACCGTCACCTGGAGGGTGCCCTCGGACTCGGCGAGGAAGAGGGCCGGGTCGTTGCTGTCGGCGTAGCCGACGGAGTCGATCCCGTGCTGCCCGGCGTATCCGGCCCAGCCGTGGTCGGCGACCACCAGGTCGGGCAGCGGGCGGCCCTCGCGCTCCAGGCCGGTGAGGACGGCCCGCATCGGCGCGCCCGAGTGCGTGTGCCACAGCGTGGCGCCGTGCTCAAGCACCGCCACGTCCGCGAACTGCATCACGTACCCCTCGTCCGTCTGCAGCCCGTCCGGGATCACGACGATCTCGCACCCGGCGGCGCGCAGCGCGGCGGCCGTGGCCCGGTGCACGTCGAGCAGGCCGCCGGGGTGGCCGGTGGCGAACAGCACCCGCTGCCGCCCCTCGGCCGCCTTGCGCAGACGCCCCGCCAGCCGCTCCAGGGCGTCGACGGTCAGCTCGGGGTCGATGGTGTCCTGGCCGTACCGGTGCTCCGGGTCGTCGTTGACGCCGACCCGCTCCGCCATCACGGCGAGCACGTCCTGCTCGTCCCGCCAGCGGTCGCCGAGTTCCAGGCCGAGCCAGAAGTTGCGGTCGCCGTTCGCCAGCTTGCGGTAGTGGGAGAGGTTGTTCTCGCGGGGGGTGGCGACGTCGCCCGCGATACGGGTTCTGACGAGGTGGTCGACGAGCTCGGCGCGGCTGGGAGTCCCGGGTATCGGCATGGCTCCCATTGTGGGGCAGCCGCCTGTCCCCGTGTCCCGGGCGGAGCGCGCTGGGACGCGGGTCACGCCATCAGATCCGCCCCAGGGCGAACCACAGTTCCATGCGGACGTCGGGGTCGTCCAGGTCGGTGCCGAGGAGGGCCGCGCAGCGGGCGACGCGCTGGCGGACGGTGTTGCGGTGCACGGACAGGGCGACGGCGGTGCGGTCCCAGCTGCCGTGCAGCGACAGCCAGGTGCGCAGGGTCTCGGTGAGCGCCGGAACCGCCGTGACGGGGGCGAGCAGCGCGCGGGCGTGGGCGTCTGCCTCCTCGTGCGGGACCAGGTCGGCCAGGCCGCGCCGGGCGGTGTGCCGGACCAGCGGGGTGCGGGTGGCCCGGGCGCGGGCCAGGGCGCGAGCCGCCTGGGTGTCGGCGGCCGGCCAGTCGCCGGGGGCGACGGCGGCGCTGACGCCGAGGGTCCAGCCGGGCTGCGCGGCCGGTTCCCGCCCGGCGGGGACGAGGACCCGTACGGCCTCGTCCGCGAGGTCGACCAGCGCGGAGCCGAGGGCGGCGCCGAGGGCGGAGGCGGCCACGGCGTCGGGGGCCTGCGCGTCGGGCCGCGCGTGCACCACGAGCCACTGCCCGGCGCCCAGCAGCGGGGCCACGTCCTCGGGCGGCGCGCCCAGCAGCAGCCGGACCAGGGCCGAGGAGCGCGCCGCGCCCGTGGCGCTCTGGTGCTCGCCGGTGAGGAGGGAGAGGAGGACGGCGGCGACGGACACGACGGTGTGGTCGCCGGGCTCCCGCCGCGCGGCGGCCACCCCGAGCACGAAGCCCTGGCCGGTGCCGAGCGCGTAGGCGGAGAGATGACCGCCGGGGACGGTGTCGGTGGCGGAGGAGGGGGCGGGGCGGGTGGTTGAGGGCGGGGTGGTGCGCCCGGTGGCGGGCGTCGCGACGGGACGGCCGGCGGGCGTCGCGACGGGACGGCCGGTGGGGGACGGGGCAGCGGGGTGGCCGGTGAGGGACACGGCAGGCCGACCGGTGGGCGAGGCGCCAGGGCGGCCCGCGGGGAAGGCAGCGGGCCGGTCGGCGGGTGCGGCGGCGGGGCGGTCCTCGGGGGAGGCCGCGGGACGGTCGGCGGGCGCGGCGGGGCTGCCGGACGGGGAGGGCGCAAGGCCGTCGGGCCGGGAGTGCGTGGGGCTGCCGGGCCGGGAGGGTGCCGTGTCGTCGGGAGCCGTGGGGCGTACCACCTGTGCCAGTCCGGCCAGGGCCTGCCGTACCTCCTCGTCCGGCTCCCGGCCCGCCGCCGCGATCTCCGTCCCGTCCGGTCCGTAGAGCACCGCCCGGCCCGCCACCCGCTGGGCCAGTTGGCGCAGCACCGCGGGCACGGGGTCGGGCCGGGAGGCCGCGACGGCCAGGCTCCGCTGGGCCTCGGTCACCCGGCGCAGTTCGGCCAGCCGCGCCTGGGCCATCAGCTGCCAGACCGCGCGGGCCACGCCCGAGAAGGTGGTCTGCGGCGGGACCTCCAGGAGCGGCAGCCCCTGCGCGTCGCAGGCCTCCACCAGCGCCCGCGGCACCGTGTCGTGCACCGGCGCCAGACCGAAGCCGAGGGCCGCGCCGCCCGCCGCCACGATCCGCGCGACGTAGCCGTCGAAGTAGTCCCCCCAGCGCTCGGCCTCGCTCGTGCCGGGGGGATCCCCGTCCGGGTCCGCCGCCCCCGGGACGTGCACGCCCGCCGTCAGCAGCAGCTCGCCGCCCAGCAGGTACGGATAGGGGTCGGCCATCTCCGAGGTGTGCGCCCAGTGGATCACGGTGGCGGGGTCCGCCGGCCCCGCGATCCGGCGCAGGCCCAGGTCCTCGCGGGCCAGCAGCGCCGCCAGCGGGACCGGTGGGGTCGGCGGGACCGCCGGGGCGGCCGAGTCCGGCATGTGCACTCCCTCCATCCGGCTCCGCTGGAATGGATGAAACGTACACTTCGCAGTCGCTTTCCGGCCACCTAGGGTCAAGCGCAGACCGGCGGCCGCGGGTACGGGCGGATGTCCCCGCGAACCGCTGCCGGCGTCCCTGTTTCCAGGAACCCCCCACGTACCTGCACGACACGCCACCGGAATGTGCGCGAAGGAGGGCCCATGGCCGTCGACTACACAGTGATCGTCGTCTATCTGGCCGGAATGCTGGCCATGGGCTGGTGGGGCATGCGCCGCGCCAGGTCCAAGAGCGAGTTCCTGGTGGCGGGCCGCCGCCTGGGGCCCGCGATGTACTCCGGCACCATGGCGGCGATCGTCCTCGGCGGCGCGTCCACCATCGGCGGCGTCGGCCTCGGCTACCAGTACGGCCTCTCCGGCGCCTGGATGGTGTTCACCATCGGCCTCGGGCTGCTGGCCCTGTCCGTCTTCTTCTCCGCCCGCATAGCCCGGCTGAAGGTCTACACCGTCTCCGAGATGCTCGACCTGCGCTACGGCGGCCGGGCGGGCGTCATCTCCGGCGTCGTCATGTGGGCGTACACCCTCATGCTCGCGGTCACGTCCACCATCGCCTACGCCACGATCTTCGACGTGCTGTTCGACATGAACCGCACCCTCGCGATCGTCCTCGGCGGCTCGATCGTCGTCGCGTACTCGACCCTCGGCGGCATGTGGTCGATCACGCTGACCGACATGGTGCAGTTCGTCGTGAAGACGATCGGCGTGCTGCTGCTCCTGCTGCCCATCGCGGTCGTCAAGGCGGGCGGCTTCTCCGAGATGAAGGCCAAGCTGCCCACCGAGTACTTCGACCCGCTGGGCATCGGCGGCGAGACGATCTTCACCTACGTCCTGATCTACACCTTCGGCATGCTCATCGGCCAGGACATCTGGCAGCGCGTGTTCACCGCCCGCAGCGACACCACGGCGAAGTGGGGCGGCACGGTCGCCGGCACCTACTGCCTGGCGTACGCCCTGGCCGGCGCCGTCATCGGCACCGCCGCCAAGGTGCTCTACCCCAAGCTCGGCAGCGCCGACGACGCCTTCGCGACCATCGTCAAGAACGAACTCCCCGTCGGGGTGCGCGGACTGGTGCTCGCCGCCGCCCTGGCCGCGGTGATGTCGACGTCCTCGGGCGCGCTGATCGCCTGCGCGACCGTCGCCAACAACGACATCTGGTCCCGGCTGCGGGGCCTGACCCGGCGCGCCTCCGACGGGGACGAGCACGACGAGGTCAAGGGCAACCGGGTGTTCATCCTGATCATGGGGCTCGCCGTGATCGGCACGGCGATCGCGCTCAACAACGTCGTCGAGGCGCTGACCGTGGCGTACAACCTCCTCGTCGGCGGGCTGCTCGTGCCGATCCTCGGCGGTCTGCTGTGGAAGCGCGGCACCGTGCACGGCGCGCTGGCCTCCGTGATCGTCGGCGGTCTCGCGGTCATCGGCCTGATGGCCACGTACGGCATCCTCGCCAACGAGCCCGTCTACTACGGCCTGCTGTCCTCCCTGGCCGCCTACGTCGCCGTCTCCCTGGCGACGAAGCCGACCGACGCGGCCGTCCTCGCCGCCTGGCGCGAGCGCCTCGCCGGGCGGACCCCCGAACTCGCGTCCGAACCGGTCCCGGCTCACCAGTAGAGTCGTACGGAAAGCAGTACATGCGCGACCAAGCGCAGGAAAGAAGGCATTTCACCATGAGCAGCAGCGAGACGCCCCGCGGTCCCGTCGACTCCTCCCGCATCCCGCGGTACGCCGGTCCCGCCACCTTCGCCCGGCTGCCCCGCCTCGACGAGGTCGGCGCCGCCGACGTCGCCGTCGTGGGCGTGCCGTTCGACTCCGGCGTCTCGTACCGGCCGGGCGCCCGCTTCGGCGGCAACGCCATCCGCGAGGCGTCCCGGCTGCTGCGCCCCTACAACCCGGCGCAGGACGCGTCCCCGTTCGCGCTCGCCCAGGTCGCGGACGCCGGTGACATCGCCGTCAACCCCTTCGACATCAACGAGGCCGTGGAGACCGTCGAGGCCGCCGCGGACGAGCTGCTCGGCGCCGGCGCCCGCCTGATGACCCTCGGCGGCGACCACACCATCGCGCTGCCGCTGCTGCGCTCGGTCGCCAAGAAGCACGGCCCGGTCGCCCTGCTCCACTTCGACGCCCACCTCGACACCTGGGACACCTACTTCGGCGCCGAGTACACCCACGGCACCCCGTTCCGGCGCGCGGTCGAGGAGGGCATCCTCGACACCGAGGCGCTCTCCCACGTCGGCACCCGCGGCCCGCTGTACGGCAAGCAGGACCTCACCGACGACGAGAAGATGGGCTTCGGCATCGTCACCTCCGCGGACATCTACCGCCGGGGCGCCGACGAGGTGGCCGACCAGCTGCGGCAGCGCATCGGCGACCGCCCGCTGTACATCTCCATCGACATCGACTGCCTCGACCCGGCGCACGCCCCCGGCACCGGCACCCCCGAGGCCGGCGGCATGACCTCCCGCGAACTGCTGGAGATCCTGCGCGGCCTGGCGTCCTGCAACCTGGTGTCGGCGGACGTCGTCGAGGTGGCGCCCGCCTACGACCACGCCGAGATCACGTCGGTGGCGGCCTCCCACACGGCGTACGAGCTCACCACGATCATGACCCGCCAGATCGCCGCGGCCCGCACCGCGTAACTCCCGCGTACGACCTCCGAGGAGACCGAGCACCAGTGACCCACGACCACGACCTGGTACTTCGCCCGACGCCCGCCCAGAAGGAGGCCGCTCTCCGGCCTCCCCCCGGCCGCATCGGCGGAGACCTGGTCGTGGAGACCCTGGCCGGGCTCGGCGCGACCACCGTCTTCGGCCTGCCCGGCCAGCACGCCCTCGGCATGTTCGACGCGCTGCGCCGCTCGGAGCTGCGGTACGTGGGCCTGCGGGTGGAGAACAACGCGGGCTTCGCGGCGGACGCGTACGGCCGGATCACGGGCGAGGCGGCGCCCCTGCTGCTGTCGACCGGCCCGGGAGCCCTCACCTCCCTGGCCGCGCTCCAGGAGGCGGCGGCCGCCTCCGCGCCGGTCCTGGCGATCAGCAGCCAGGTCCCGACGGCCGGGCTCGGCGGCGGCCGGCACGGCTATCTGCACGAACTGCCGGACCAGGCGGCCTCGTTCCGCGGCGTGGTGAAGTCGGTCCACACGGTCCGCACCCAGTCCCAGATCCCCTCGGCGATCGCCGCCGCCTGGAAGTCGGCGCTCACCGTGCCGCACGGCCCGGTGTGGGTGGAGATCCCGCAGGACGTGCTGCTGGCCGAGGCACGGCTGCCGGTGGTGACGGCGATGGACGCGACTCCGGAGGAACTGCCCCCGCGCCCCGAACTGACGGCGCTGGCGGCCGAGTCGCTGTCGAAGTCGGTCCGTCCGGCGATCATCGCGGGCGGCGGGGTGGTCCGGGCGGACGCCTCGGGCAAACTGCTGGCGCTGGCCGAGAGGCTGAACGCGCCGGTGGTGACCACCTTCGGCGGCAAGGGCGCGTTCCCCTGGGAGCACCCGCTGTCCCTCCAGTCGTGGCTGGAGGACCGGCACACCACGGACTTCCTGGAGGACGCGGACGTCCTGCTGGTCGTCGGCTCCGGCCTCGGCGAACTGTCCTCGAACTACCACACGTTCCGGCCGCGCGGCCGGGTGATCCAGATCGAGGCGGACGCCGGCAAGCTGGAGTCCAACCATCCGGCACTGGGCATCCACGCCGACGCCCGCCTTGCCCTGCAGGCGCTGCTGGAGACGGTCGAGGACCGCGTGGACGAGGGCGCCGAGCAGCGCGTACGGGAGCTGCTGGTCAAGGTGCGCGACCGCATCGCGGCGCAGGAACTCACCCTGGAGCAGGACGTGCTGGCCGCGGTCCGGCGCGCCCTGCCCGCGCACGCACCGTCCTTCTGGGACATGACGATCCTGGCCTACTGGGCATGGTCCGCCTTCGACCCGCGCGCCGCCAACACCATGCACTCGGCCCAGGGCGCCGGCGGCCTCGGCTACGGCTTCCCGGCGGCCCTGGGCGCCGCCGCCGCGGACCCCACCCGCCCGGTGCTGGCGGTCTCCGGCGACGGCGGCGCCCTGTACTCGATCGCCGAACTGGCCACGGCCCGCCAGTACGACCTGGACGTCACCTGGCTGATCGTCGACGACGGCGGCTACGGCATCCTCCGCGAGTACATGACCGACGCCTTCGGCCGGCCCACGGCGACGGAGCTCACCCGCCCCGACTTCGTGGCCCTGGCCGAGTCCTTCGGCGTCCCCGGGGTCCGTACGACCCCGCGAACCCTGGAGACCGACCTCGCCAAGTCCCTGTCGGAACCGGGCCCCTCGGTCGTCGTGCTCCCGGCGGTGCTGCGCATGTTCGCGCCGACGCACTCGAGCTGAGGGGGCCTGGTCGCGGTGACCCGCACCAGCCTCGCCGCCGTACGGGCCCGCCCGGTGCGCCACGGCGAGCGCCGCTGCTTCGGCCCGGCCCGCGACCCGGCCCCCGGCGGGTAACGACTCGTCAAACCCTTCCCGGCGCGTACAACCTTTCCCGCGAACTCGCGCGTCAACTCAGCATGACTTACTCGATATCCCGACGCGCCAGAGCGCTCGCGGCCGTCGGCGTCGGCGCCGGGATGCTCGTCCCCTGCGTGGCCGCCGCGACGCCCGCCGCGGCCACCACCCCGACGGTCAGCTGCACCTCCGGCAAGGCGGGCCTCGCCGCCAAGCTGGAGAAGGACATCACCGCGGCCATGGCGACCCGCAAGGGGACGATCGCCGTCGGTCTGCGCGACCGCAGCACCAACACGACCTGCACGCTGCGCGAGTCGACCGCCTACGACTCCGCCAGCGTCGTCAAGGTCACCGTCCTCGCCACCCTGCTGTGGGACGCCAGGAAGCACAACCGCTACCTCACGCAGCGCGAGGCCGACCTCTCCAGGGCCATGATCACCCAGTCGGACAACAGCGCGACCACCACGCTGTGGAAGCAGCTCGGCATGACGAAGATCAATGGCTTCCTCACCGCCGCCGGCATGACGCAGACCAAGCCGGGCGCCAACGGCTACTGGGGCCTGACCCAGATCACCGTGCGCGACGAGCAGCGGCTGCTCGGCCTGATCACCGCGAAGAACACGGTGCTGAGCGACAACTCCCGCGCCTACATCCTGAAGTTGATGGGCCAGGTCATCTCCTCCCAGCGCTGGGGCACACCCGCCGGGGCGCCGTCCACCGTCGCCGTGCACGTCAAGAACGGCTGGCTGCAACGGGCCACGCACGGCTGGCGGGTGCACAGCGTCGGCACCTTCAACGGCGCCGGCCACGACTACATGATCACGGTGCTCACCCAGGACAACAGCACCATGAGCTACGGCGTCACCACCATCCAGAACATCGCCAAGGCCATCCACAAGGACATCGTCCCCACGACGACGAGCACCCTGCGGTACACGCCGACGAGCACGCCCCGGGAGGCGTTCGTGGCGGTCCCGTCGAACGGCTGACGCTCCATGAGGCGACGCGGGGCGAGGGCTGACGCTCCATGAGGCGGTGCCGTCCGACGGGCGTCGCTTCACGGGGCGGTCTCCCGCCGGTCACCGGCACGTCCTACGGTGACGGTCATGCGCCTGAGAACCACACTCGCCACCTTCGCCGCCGGCCTGGCGGCGGCCACCTGCCTCACCGCCGGTCCGGCCGCCGCCGACAGCGCCTGGCCGATCGCCGCCGGGCCGACCACCACCACGACCGGCGGCCACGCCTGCTCGCCCGCCGTCTCCATCGACCGCTTCTCCGACGCTCTGGACAAGACGACGTACCAGGGCACCTTCGTCGGCAACCTCTCCGCGCTCGCGGTGGACCGCGACGGCTCCCTCGCGGCGCTCTCCGACCGCTCCGCCCTCTTCCGCCTCGACCCGAAGACGCCGCGGCCCACGGGCGTCGTCCGGCTCGCCGACGAGAACGGCGCGGAACTGGACTCCGAGGGCCTGGCCATCGCCGGCGACGGCACCCGCCTGATCACCTCCGAGACGGAGCCGTCCGTACGCCGCTACTCCCGTGACGGCCGTATCCTCGACCGCCTGCCCGTGCCGGACGCCCTCCGCGTCGCCCCGGCCGGCCGCGCCACCGCGAACCAGACCTTCGAGGGCCTGACCCTGCTGCCCGGCGGCCACCGGCTGCTCGCCTCGATGGAGTACGCGATCTCCGGCGACACGCCGGGCATCGTCCGCTTCCAGAGCTGGGAGCGGGCGCGGACCGGTCACTTCCGCCTCGCCGCCCAGTACGCCTACCGCACCGACCCCGGTCTGGGCGTCCCCGAGATCCAGGCGACCGGCGACGGCCGGCTGCTCGTCCTGGAGCGCGGCTTCACGGCCGGCGTGGGCAACACGGTCCGCCTCTACCTCGCCGACCCGCGGCAAGCCACCGACACCCGTGGCGTGGACCACCTCACCGGCCAGGCGGGGGTGCGGCTGATCAAGAAGACGCTGCTCACCGACCTCGTCTCCTGCCCGTCCCTGGGCGCCACCGCCAAGCAGCCCCAGCCCAACCCGCTCCTGGACAACATCGAGGGCATGACGATCACGGGCCGGGACACCGGCGGCCGTCTGAGGGTGCTCCTGGTCAGCGACGACAACCAGAACCCGGCCCAGACGACCCGCCTCTACTACCTGCGCGTGCGCGTCTGACCGAACCCCTGTCGCCGCGGAGGGATGAAATCCGCTCGGTCGCGCGTTGGTGCCTTCCGGCAGATCATGTTTACAGGGAGGCACCGACGTGGCAGCGCAGCCGGGATGGGCGCGAAGACTGGCCGGATACGCCTGGCGGTATCCGAAGGACGTCGTCCTCTCCCTCGGCGCCTCGCTCGGCGGCATGGCCGTCATGGCGCTGGTCCCGCTGATCACCAAGGTGATCATCGACGACGTGATCGGCGGCCACAGCCGCGCCATGGCCCCCTGGGCGGGCGCCCTGATCGGCGCCGCGCTCGTCGTGTACGTCCTCACCTACATCCGCCGTTTCTACGGCGGCCGGCTCGCGCTCGACGTCCAGCACGACCTGCGCACCGAGATGTACGGCACGATCACCCGCCTCGACGGCCGCCGCCAGGACGAGCTGTCCACCGGGCAGGTCGTCGGCCGCGCCACCAGCGACCTCCAGCTGATCCAGGGCCTGCTCTTCATGCTGCCGATGACCATCGGCAACGTGCTCCTCTTCCTGATCTCCCTGGTGATCATGGCCTGGCTGTCGCTGCCGCTGACCCTGGTCGCGCTGGCGGTGGCGCCCGCGCTCGGCTGGATCGCCCGGCGCAGCCGCACCCGGCTGCACCCGGCCACCTGGTACGCCCAGGCACAGGCCGCCGCCGTGGCGGGCGTGGTCGACGGCGCCGTCAGCGGCGTACGCGTGGTGAAGGGCTTCGGGCAGGAGGAGCAGGAGACCGGGAAGCTGCGCGAGGTCGGCCGGCGGCTGTTCGCCGGGCGGCTGCGCACGATCCGGCTGAGCGCGAGGTTCACCCCGGCCCTCCAGGCCGTGCCCGCCCTCGGCCAGGTCGCGATGCTGGCGCTCGGCGGCTGGCTGGCGGTGCGCGGGCACATCACGCTCGGCACCTTCGTCGCCTTCTCCACCTACCTCGCCCAGCTCGTCGGCCCGGTCCGGATGCTGGCCGTGGTCCTCACGGTCGGGCAGCAGGCGCGGGCGAGCTCCGAGCGCGTGCTGGAGCTGATCGACACCGAGCCGACGACGGCCGACGGCACCAAGGAGCTGCCCGCCGACGCGCCCGCGACCGTCGAGTTCGACGACGTCTCCTTCGGCTACGCGGACGGCCGCCCGGTCCTCCAGGGCCTCTCCTTCGAGATCCGCCCCGGCGAGACCCTGGCCGTCGTCGGCTCCTCCGGCTCCGGCAAGTCCACGGTCTCCCTGCTGCTGCCGCGCTTCTACGACGTCACCCACGGAGCCGTCCTGGTCGGCGGGCACGACGTGCGCGAACTGACCCTCCAGTCGCTGCGGGCCGCGATCGGCCTGGTGCCCGAGGATTCCTTCCTCTTCTCCGACACCGTCCGCAACAACATCGCCTACGGCCGCCCCGACGCGACCGGTGAGGAGATCGAGGCCGCCGCCCGCGCCGCCCAGGCGGACCGTTTCATCACCGAGCTGCCCGACGGCTACGACACCAAGGTCGGCGAACACGGCCTCACCCTCTCCGGCGGCCAGCGCCAGCGCATCGCGCTCGCCCGCGCCCTGCTCACCGACCCCCGGCTGCTCGTCCTCGACGACGCGACCTCCGCCGTGGACGCCGGCGTCGAGCACGAGATCCACGAGGCGCTCAAGCAGGTCATGGAGGGCCGCACGACCCTGCTCATCGCCCACCGGCGCTCCACCCTCGGCCTCGCCGACCGCATCGCCGTCCTGGACGGCGGCCGGCTGGCCGACCTCGGCACCCACGACGAGCTCCAGCAGCGGTCCGCCCTCTACCGCCGCCTGCTCACCGACCCCGACGAGCTCGGCGGGGTCTCCCCGGGCCACGCCCTGCCCGCCGTGCCGCAGGAGGACACCTCCGTCCGCGAGGAACTGGACGCCGAGTTCGACGCCGAGCGCGGCATCACGCCGGCGCTCTGGGCGGGGGAGCGCGAGCCCCGGGACGCGGCCATGGACGGGATGCCGGCCACCCCCGAAATCCTCGCCCAGGTCGAGGCCCTGCCGCCCGCGACCGACACCCCGGCCGTCGACGAGGCCCGCGCCGTGCGCCCCGAGGAGTCCTACGGCCTGCGCCGCCTCCTGCACGGCTTCGGACTGCCGCTGCTGGTCAGCCTGTGCCTGGTCGCCGTGGACGCGGGCATGGGCCTGCTGCTGCCGATCATGATCCGGCACGGCATCGACCAGGGCGTCTCCCGGCTCGCCCTCGGGGCCGTCTGGTCGGCGTCCCTGCTCGCCCTGCTCGCCGTGCTCGTGCAGTGGGCGGCGCAGATCGGCGAGACCCGGATGACCGGCCGCACCGGCGAGCGCGTCCTGTACGCGCTGCGCCTGAAGATCTTCGCCCAGCTCCAGCGGCTCGGCCTCGACTACTACGAGCGCGAGCTGACCGGCCGGATCATGACGCGGATGACGACCGACGTCGACGCGCTGTCCACGTTTCTGCAGACCGGCCTGGTCACCGCGTTCGTCTCGCTGGTCACCTTCTTCGGCATCATGGTCGCCCTGCTGGTGATCGACCTTCAGCTGGCGCTGGTCGTCTTCGTGACGCTGCCGCCGCTGATCGTCGCCACCTTCTTCTTCCGCCGGGCGAGCGTGAAGGCGTACCAGCTGGCCCGTGAGCGGGTGTCGGTGGTCAACGCCGACCTGCAGGAGTCGGTGGCCGGGCTGCGGATCGTGCAGGCCTTCGGGCGCGAGCGCGACGGCGGGCGCCGGTTCGCCGAACGCAGCGACGGCTACCGCCAGGCACGCGTGCGCGGCCAGCGGCTGATCTCGGTCTACTTCCCCTTCGTGCAGTTCCTGTCCTCGGTCGCGGCGGCCTCGGTGCTGATCGCGGGCGCCGGCCGGGTGGAGGCGGCCACGCTCACCACCGGCGCGCTGGTGGCGTACCTGCTCTACATCGACCTGTTCTTCGCGCCGGTCCAGCAGCTGTCCCAGGTCTTCGACGGTTACCAGCAGGCGACCGTCTCCCTCGGCCGCATCCAGGAGCTGCTCCGGGAGCCGGCGTCCACCGGGTCCGCCGAGAAGCCGCGGCCGGTCCACTCGCTGCGCGGCGAGATCGCCTTCGAGGACGTGCGCTTCGCCTACGGCACCGACGAGGACGCCCTCACCGGCATCGACCTGACCATCCCCGCCGGGCAGACCGTCGCCTTCGTCGGCGAGACCGGCGCGGGCAAGTCGACGCTGGTCAAGCTGGTGGCCCGGTTCTACGACCCGACCGGCGGCCGGGTGACCGCGGACGGCACGGACCTCAGGGACCTGGACCTCACCTCGTACCGCCACCGGCTCGGGGTGGTGCCGCAGGAGGCGTACCTCTTCCCGGGCACCGTCCGCGACGCCATCGCCTACGGCCGGCCCGAGGCCACCGACGCCGAGGTGGAGGCGGCGGCCCGGGCGGTCGGCGCGCACGAGATGATCGCCACGCTGGAGGGCGGCTATCTGCACGCGGTCGCCGAGCGCGGCCGCAACCTGTCGGCCGGTCAGCGCCAGCTGATCGCGCTGGCCCGCGCCGAGCTGGTCGATCCTGACGTGCTGCTCCTGGACGAGGCGACGGCCGCGCTGGACCTGGCGACCGAGGCACAGGTCAACCAGGCCACCGACCGGCTCGCGGGCCGGCGGACGACGCTCGTGGTCGCGCACCGGCTGACCACCGCGGCCCGGGCCGACCGGGTGGTGGTGATGGACCACGGCCGGGTCGTCGAGGACGGCACCCACGAGGAACTGCTCGCGCTGGACGGGCGGTACGCGCGGCTGTGGCGCACCTTCATCGGCGCGAGCGAGCCCGAGGAGCCGGTCGGCGCCTCCCGCTGATCTCCCGACGCAACCATCGGACTGGTGTACGGCGTCCGTACACCAGTACGTTGCTGTGTTTGCCGTAACGGGAGGGACGACCGTGGACAGTGGTGCGATACGCCGGCGACTGACGCTCGGCCTGGGCGTGCTGACGGCGTCGCTGGTGCTGGCCTGCGCCGTGCCCGGCACCGCGCAGGCGGCCCCCTCCACCTGCTCCGGCCGCCAGGTCAGGACCCTGTGGTTCGCGGCCGGTTCGGTGCACGTCTACAAGCGCGACGGCTACGTCTGCGCCGTCACCCGGGCCCGCGTGCCCGGCGCCAAGCGGCCGATGTCGGTGACCGTGCAGGCCCGCGGCAACCGCCCGGTCACCGACCAGGGCTGGTTCGGCAGGCTCGCGGGTCCGGTGACCGTGCACGCCGGCCACCGCTGTGTGCGGGTGGGCGGATCGGTGGGAGGCACGTCGGTGAAATCGGGCTGGATCCTGTGCTGACCGTCCCGGCCGCCTGGACCGCCGGGCGCACCGAGGGATTTCCCCACCTTCCCCGGCGCGTCGGCCAACTCCCCTGGTGCGTGACCGAGTTGCTCCGATAGCTTCCGGCGCACATCTGTCTCACAGGGGAGTGTGCATGCGCAAGGCGCTCAGATGGCTGCTCGCGCTCACGGTGTCCGTCGGCACGCTGAGTTCGGCGGGGGCGGCCACCGCGGCCCAGCCGGAAGCCACCGCCACCACCGCGAGCACGACCGACGCGGACATCAAGGACCGGCTCCTCGCGATTCCGGGCATGCGCCTGGTCGAGGAGAAGCCCTACACCGGCTACCGGTACTTCGTCCTCACCTACACGCAGCCCGTCGACCACCGCCACCCGTCCGAGGGCACGTTCCAGCAGCGGATCACCGTGCTGCACAAGGACGTCGACCGCCCGACGGTGTTCTACACCGGCGGCTACAACGTCTCCACGAACCCGAGCCGCCGCGAGCCGACGCAGATCGTCGACGGCAACCAGGTCTCCATGGAGTACCGCTTCTTCACCCCGTCCCGGCCCGACCCCACCGACTGGTCCAAGCTCGACATCTGGCAGGCGGCCAGCGACCAGCACCGCATCTTCCAGGCCCTGAAGCCGATCTACGGCAAGAAGTGGATCGCCACCGGCGGCTCCAAGGGCGGCATGACGGCGACCTACTACGAGCGCTTCTACCCGCGGGACATGGACGGTGTCGTCGCGTACGTCGCGCCCAACGACGTCGTCAACGACGAGGACTCCGCCTACGACCGCTTCTTCACCACCGTCGGCACCAAGGAGTGCCGGGACCGGCTCGACGCGGTGCAGCGCGAGGCGCTGGTGCGCCGCGAGCCGCTGGAGAAGAAGTACGCGCAGGCCGCGGCCGACAACGGCTGGACCTTCACCACCATCGGCAGCCTGGACCGGGCCTACGAGGCGGTCGTCCTCGACTACGTGTGGGGCTTTTGGCAGTACAGCCTGCTGAAGGACTGCGACACGATCCCGGCGGACGCCGGGAACGCCACCGACCAGGAGATCTGGGACTCCGTCGACACCATCTCCGGCTTCTCCGCCTACACCGACCAGGGCCTGCAGACGTACACGCCGTACTACTACCAGGCGGGCACCCAGCTCGGCGCGCCGACCATCCACTTCCCGTACATCGAGAAGCAGTTGATCCGCTACGGCTACCAGCCGCCGCGCAACTTCGTGCCGCGCTCGATCCCGATGCGCTTCCAGCCGTGGGTGATGCGGGACGTGGACGGCTGGGTGCGTCACCACGCCGAGCACATGCTCTTCGTCTACGGCCAGAACGACCCCTGGGGCGCGGAGCGGTTCCGGCTCGGCCACGGGGCGCGGGACTCCTACGTCTTCACCGCGCCGGGGCTGAACCACGGCGCGAACGTCGCGGGCCTGGTCCCGGACGAGAAGGCGCTCGCCACGGCCAGGATCCTCGAGTGGGCCGGTGTCGCCCCCGCCGCGGTGCGGGAGAACCCGTCGGTGGCCAGGCCGCTGGCCCGCTACGACGCGAAGCTGGACGTGCGGGACGTGGAGCGTGAGCCGGCCCTCAGGCCGTGACGCTCCGGGGCCGCGCCCGGAGGCGTCACAGTCTCCGGGCGCAGCCCACCGGCCGCTCCCCGCCCAACTGCACGTACAGGGCCGTCGAGGCCGGGCACTCCGAGCGGTCGCGCACCGCCCGCGTCACCCGGTACTCGGGCTTCCGCTTCCCCGAGCCGTCGCACGCGGTCTCCCGGACCTCGCCCCGGCCGGCGCCGTAGACGCAGTCGCCGACGACGGTGCGCGGGCCGCCCCCGCCGCCGGGGTCGCCGGGGTGCGGCGGCTCCAGGTTGCGCATACAGGCGTAGCCCTGCGGGATCGTGCCGTCGCCGTCCTCGCCGGAGGACCGCCGCTGGGCGCTGATGTGCAGCACGAAGTCGCTGGTGGGCGGGCAGGGCGGGCCGTCGCGCACCGCGCCGTCGTGCCGGGCGATCACCCGGGCCGCCGCCCGTTCCCCGGAGCACGGCACCTCGGTGAAGCTGGTCGTACCGAAGGAGCTGCACTCGTCCACCGCGAGGAACACCGCCCCGTAGCCGGAGGGCCGCGAGGCCGTCGGCGTGCCGCCGGGCGGGCCGTCCTGCGCGGACGCGCCGGCCCCCACCTTCTGGCAGCCCGTCAGCACGGTGGCCAGGAACACGGCGGGCAGAGCCGCCCGGGCACACGCCTGCCCCACGGACCACATCTCGCGCATCGCCATCCCCCCGGTCCACCCGGGGTCCAGCGTGGCCCGCCGCGGCGGCGCCACGCCAGACATGTGGGGTGGTTCGGTCCAGTTGGAGGCGGTGCGCCGGGTGCGCGTCGTACGTCTGGTACGTCCGACGCGCGAGCCCGGTCAGTACGTCAGGCCGTACCCGAGGGGATACAGCACCGTCGCCGGGTCGTCCGCCCGCTGCACGGGCACCGGCAGCTTCCCGTTCGGCTCCACCCGGCCGGCCACGACGCGTGCGGCCGCGCGCAGTTCCACGTCCGTCCAGGAGTACGCCGCCAGGAAGGCCGGGACGGAGGGCAGTTGGGCGACGTCGTAGGGATTCCTGATGGCGATGGCCACCACCGGGCGGCCGGTGGCCACGAGCCGTTCCACCAGGGTCTGCTGCGAGCTGCCCGCGCCGACGTTGTACGTGCCGACCACCACCGCGTCCGCGTCCCGGGCCGCCGCGACCGCCTTGTCGATGGTGGCCGCGGACGGGGTGATGCCGGTCGACAGGACGGTGGCCGTGAAGCCCAGTTCGGTGAGGGCGGCGGCGAGCACGCCGGTGGGCGGGCCCGTGGTGCCCGACGGGGAGGCGGGATCGGCGCCGACGACGAGCAGCCTGCGGTGCTCGCCGCGGGACAGCGGCAGCAGCCGGTCCCGGTTGACCAGCAGCGTGGTCGTGCGGTCGGCGATGCGGGCGGCCGTGTTCCGGTGCGCCCAGGTGCCGACTGTCATGGCGACCTGGCCCCGGCTGGTGTAGGGCTGCTCGAACAGCCCGAGCCTCGTCTTCAGCCGCAGGATGCGCAGGATCGATTCGTCGAGCCGGGACTCGGTCAGCTCCCCCTCGCGCACGGCCTGGAGCACCGCGTTCCAGGCGACGTCCAGGGACGGCGGGTTGAGCAACTGGTCCACGCCCGCCTTCAGCGCGAGCACCGGCACCCGGTCGTCGCCGTACTTGGTGCGGACGCCCTGCATGCCGAGGGAGTCGGTGACCACGACCCCGTCGTAGCCGAGCTCGCCCCGCAGGATGCCGGTCAGGATCGGGTGCGAGAGGGTGGCCGGGTCGCCGGAGTCGTCGAGCGCCGGGAACTGGATGTGCGCGGTCATGATCGAGTCGATGCCCGCCTCGATCGCGGCCCGGAAGGGCACCGCGTCCAGCTTCTCCCACAGGTCGCGGCTGTGCGTGATGACCGGGAAGCCGTAGTGGCTGTCGGTGGCGGTGTCGCCGTGCCCGGGGAAGTGCTTGGCGGTCGCCGCGACCCGCGAGCCCTGGTAGCCCTCCACCTCGGCCGCCACCAGGGCGGCCACCGCGTCGGGGTCGGCGCCGAAGGACCGCACGCCGATGACCGGGTTGGCCGGGTTGACGTTGACGTCGGCGTCGGGGGAGTAGTCCTGGTTGATGCCCATCGCGCGCAGCTCGGCGCCCGAGATGCGGCCCAGGGCGCGGGCGTCGGTGCGGGAGCCGCCGGCGCCGATCGCCATCGCGCCGGGGAAGAGGGTGGCCGGCTTGCCGATCCGGCAGACGATGCCGTGCTCCTGGTCGGTGGTGACGAGCACGGGCAGACCGCGCGGCTGCTCCAGCGAGGCCCGCTGGATGCCGTTGGAGAGGTCCGCGATCTGGTGCGGGTCACGCGTGTTGTGCGCCCAGGTGAAGTAGATGATGCCGCCGACCCGGTACCTGGCGATGAGCTCGGCGGCCGTGCGGACGCCGATCTCCTTGAGGTTGGCGTCGATGTCGGCCTGGTCGGGGGCGGTGGCCGAGTGGCCGTAGACCCGCATCACGAAGAGCTGGCCGACCTTCTCCTCCAGCGTCATGCGGGAGATGAGGGCGCGGAGCCGGTCGTCGTCGGCGGGGGCGGCGTGCGCGGAGCCGCCGACCGCCAGGGCGGCGGTGAGCCCCGCCGTCGCGGCGAGGACGGAACGCCTGGAGGGCCCCGCGGCCCGTCTGTTCCCCGCGCCTTCCGTGCTTCCCTTGCTTCCCGTGCTGGTGTCGTGCACGTGCGCTCCTTCCGGAGGTGATCCGCTGGAGTGTCGCTGAAGGAAACTTCCGAGGAGTCACCAATATCCGGGAAGTTTCTGCCAGTCAAGGGAACGCACAGGACTCGGCGGGGGGCCGCCATCGGCGCTGTGAAGGGGGCGCGCCGACGGCGGCGTGCTGCCGGCCGCGGTACGGCGGAGAGGGTGGTCGGCGATCGCAGCCAGCAGCGAGGGCCGACACCGCACGGCGGAGACTCATCCGGCAGCCTGTGCATGGGACGAGCGGGGAGGGGGCCGGGTTCCCGGCCGGGCGCGGATCGCCGGAAGTTGGTGAGGGCGTGCTCAGCGGGGTGTGTGAGCCGACACCGCCGGCCAGTGTTCCCGCAGGGTGCGCACCGTCTCCGCGATCGACGGACGGCGCGCGGCGCCCTGACGCCACAGCGCGTACAACCGCCGTACGGGCAACGGGTCCAGCGGGACCTCGACCACCCCGTCCGGGAGCGGGCCGCGGCCCAGGCGCGGGATCAGCGCGACCCCGAGCCCGGCGGCCACCAGGGCGACGAGCGTGGGGTTCTCGTCGGCCTGGTGCACCACGTCCGGTTCGTGGCCGGCGGCCCGCAGCGTGCGCAGCAGCCAGTCGTGGCAGACCCGGCCCGGCGGCTGGCAGATCCACCGCTCACCGCCAAGCTCCGCGCGGTGCACCGCCGTCCGCCCGGCGAACGGGTGCCCGGCCGGCACGAGCAGGTCGCACAGGTCGTCCCCGACGAGCGCGTGCTCCACCCCGGGCGGGGCGGGCAGCGGCGCGATGTCCCAGTCGTGCGCGACGGCGAGGTCCACCGCGCCCTTGGCCACCAGGTCCACGGACAGATGCGGGTCGATCTCGCTGAGCCGGGCGTCGAGGGCGGGGTGCCGCCGGGCCAGGTCCGCCAGCACCGGCGGCATGAGCCCGCGCGCCGCCGAGGCGAACGCGGCCACGGTCAGCCGCCCCGAGGGCAGCCCGCGCCGCTCCTCGAGCTCGGTCTCGGCCCGCTCCACGATCGCCATCAGCTCCCGCGCCGTGGCGACCAGTTGGTGCGCCTCGTCGGTGAGCCGGACCCCGCGCCCCGCGCGTTCGAGCAGCACCGTCCTGGTCTCCCGCTCCAGCTTGGCGATCTGCTGGGACACGGCGGACGAGGTGTAGCCGAGCGCGGCGGCGGCCGCCCCCACGGTGCCGTGCGCGGAGACGGCGTGCAGGGCGCGCAGACGCTGGAGATCGAGCATGGCGGGGCCTCCCGGGGGACTGGACCGTCAGCCTAGGCTCACCGGGTCGGCCCGTCGCCGCCACGGTATCCGTAAGCAGTGCTTCATCCGTCCCGGTAGGAATCCGCGCTGGTGCTGCACGGTCCGGCGGGCGAGGCTAGACCGCATGAGACCCGCACACCTCCTCCTCGCCGTCCTGGTCGCCGCCGTCTGGGGCGTGAACTTCACGGTCGTCGAGGTCGGCCTCGGCCACTTCCCGCCCCTGCTGTTCTCGGCGCTCCGCTTCCTGGCGGCCGCGGTGCCCGCCGTCCTCCTCGTGGGCCGGCCGAAGGTCGCCTGGAAGTGGATCGTGGCGGTAGGACTGGTGCTCGGCGTCGCCAAGTTCGGGCTGCTCTTCGTCGGGATGAGCGCGGGTATGCCCGCCGGGCTGTCCTCCCTGGTCCTGCAGATCCAGGCGGTGTTCACCGCGCTCATCGCCTGCGCCGTCCTCGGCGAACGGCCCACCCGGCCGCGGGCCCTGGGCATGGCGGTGGCCCTCGGCGGCGTGGCGCTGGCGGCCGTCGACGAGGGCACGGCCGGGCCGCTCGGCGCGTTCGCCCTCGTGGTCGCGGCGGCCGCCTGCTGGGGCCTGTCCAACGTCCTCACCCGCAGGGCGTCCCCGCCGGACCCGCTGAACTTCATGGTCTGGGTGAGCACGGTGCCGGTGCTCCCGCTGCTCGGCCTGTCGCTCCTGACGGAGGGTCCGTCCCGCGACCTCGCCGCGCTGCGCGCCCTGGACTGGCAGGGCGCGGGCGTCGTCCTCTACGTCGCCTGGGTCACCACGGTGTTCGGCTTCGGCGCCTGGGGCTGGCTGCTGCGCCGCCACCCCGCCTCCACGGTCGCGCCCTTCTCCCTCCTCGTGCCGGTCTTCGGCATGTCGTCCGCGGCACTGTTCCTCGGCGAGCCGGTGAGCCCGCTGCGCTGGTGCGCGGCGGCCCTGCTGGTCGGCGGGGTGGCGCTGACGTCCCTGGCACCGGCGAGGGCGCGGGCTGCGGACGGTGCGGCGGAGACGGGGGCGGGGGATCCGGTCGGGGTGGTGGGGGACACGGTGCGGCCGGCGGAGGCGGCGGGACGGTAGGGCTCGTGGCGCCGGGCGCGGGCGTGGGAGGGCAGGACCTGGGCGCGCCGGAGGACGGTGCGGCGGGGCTCGTGGCGCCGGGGCGCGGATGTCGTCGGGAGGGGCTGGGGCGTCGGGTGGAAGGTGCGGCTGGGCTCGTGGCGCCGGGGCGCGGGTGTCGGAAGGCGGGGCCCCGTGCGTGCGGGGAGGACGGTGCCGTAGGACTCGCCCGCGCCGGCGCGGGCGCCGGAGGGCAGGGATCGGACCGCTCGGAGGGTGGTGCGGGGGCGCCGGTGGGGCGGTGCGGGGTGGCTCGGAGGGCGGTGCGGGGCGCCGGAGGGCGGTGCGGGGCGCCGGAGGGCAGGGACCGGGCCGCTCGGAGGGCGGTGTGGTGTGGGGGCGCCGGTGGGGCGGTGCTGAGTGGCTCCGAGGACGGTGCGGGGCCGTCTGAGGGGCGGTGCGGGGCACCGTGCTCAGCCGAGCGGGCGGCTTACGGGCCGTGGGGGCGGTTCCGGTCCCGGCTCGTGGGGCGCGGGTGCCTCCGGACGGGCCGCCACCGACCGGGCGCGCTGCCCGGTCCGGGGTGCCGTCGCCGGGCCGGGCAGCGCGACCAGGAGCAGGGTCACGTCGTCGTCGTGGGCCTCCGTGTCCGGGATGAGCGCCTCGACCAGCCGGTCCGCGGCCCGGTCGAGGGCGTCGGAACCGGCGGGGGCGCCCTCCAGCGCGCTGCCGAGGGCGTGGGCGAGGAGGTCGATCTGGGCGTCGATGTCGGTGCCGGGCCGTTCGACCAGCCCGTCGGTGTAGAGGGCGAGCGTGCTGCCCGGCGCCAGCGGCAGGGTCACCGCCCGGTACGGCGTGCCGCCGCCCGGATCGTTGACGCCGAGGGGCACGTCGACCGGCACGGGAAGCCGCCGGGCGGGGCCGCCGGGCGGCAGCGCGATGACCGGCAGATGCCCGGCCGAGCACAGGGTGATCTCGTCCGTCTCCTGGTCGATCACCAGGTAGCAGCAGGTGACGAGCTGCTCCGCCAGGTCGGCGACGAACGCGTCCAGCCCTGCCATGAGCCGGCCGGGCGCCATGCCCGTACGGGCCAGGGCGTGGGAGGCGGCCCGCAACTGCCCCATGACGGCCGCCGCCTCCAGGCCCCGGCCCATCACGTCGCCGATGACGACGCCCGTGCGGTGCTCGTCCAGGGGGACGAGGTCGAACCAGTCGCCGCCGACCCCGGGATCCTGGAGGGAGGCGAGGTACCGGTGGGCGCTGGGCAGGTGCGGCAGACGGGGCGGCACGCCCATGAGGCTGTGCTGCAACGTGTAGGCGATGCGCCGCTGCTGCTCGTAGCGTTCGGCGCGTTCGGCCTCGGCCTGTCTGCGTTCGGTGATGTCCCGGACGGTCAGGAAGACCAGGGTGTCCTGCTCGGCCTGCAGGGTGCTGACGCTCACCTCGGCCGGGAACTCGCTGCCGTCCCCGCGCAGCCCGTAAAGACCCCGGTCCACGACCGTCGGCTCCGGATCGCGCAGCCGCAGGTACGCGTCGAGGAGCGCGGTGTGGTGCCGGCGCCGCGAGCCGGGCACCAGCTCGTGCACGCTGCCCCCGACGAGATCGCGCGGCGTGCGGCCGAACAGCGGCTCCACCTGGGCGTTGGCCATGACGACGATGCCGTCGCCGTCGGTGATGAGGGTGGCGTCGGGAGCGGACTCCAGAAGGGCGAGGAAGCGCCGGGTGGACCGCGCGATCTCGTGCTGCGCCGCGACCCGTTCGTTGATGTCGGTGGAGACCCCGCACACGGCGTAGGGGCGGCCGGACGGATCGGTGAGCGCGAAGAGGGTGGTCAGGTAGTGCCGCGGCGCCTCCGCCACCCCGAGGAGGTCCTCACGCTGCACGGGCGTGCCCCGGGCGAGCATCTCCAGGTCGGCGGCGCGCGCGTGCCGGGCGACCTCCGGCGGCAGCACGTCCTCGTCCCGGCGGCCCAGCGCCTGCCGGCGGGAGACGCCGGTGCTCTCCTCCCACCGGGTGTTGACGGCGAGGAAGCGCCCGTCGAGGTCCTTGATGAACACCACCGCGGGCGTGTGGTCCATGAACGCCTGGAGCAGTTCGTTCTGCCGCACCTGCCACTCGGCGCGGGCGTGCGCCACCTCGACCCGGCGGCCCACCGCCAGCGCGGCGAAACTCACCGCGGTGAACACGGCCACCTGGCCGCACACCAGCAGCGCGGTGGCCAGGTGCTCCTCGTACAGCCCCGCGTTCTGGCCGGCCAGCACGAGCCAGCCCAGCAGGGGCGGAGCGACCAGGATGGCGGCGAGCAGCCTGCGGCCCAGCGCGCCCGTGGTCCCGACGTTCGTCACCAGCCCGGCCGGGCCCTCGTCCGGCCGGGCCAGGAAGGCCGCGACGCCCAGCAGCACCATGGCCAGCGCGGTGTGCAGGGCCATGCCCCGGAAGGCGCCGAGCCGGTCCAGCTGCGGCACGTCGTAGAGGAACCCGTAGAACCGGAGCAGGCCCAGGGCGAAGACGGTCAGCCCCGGGATCTGGGCCGTCCAGGCGGGCAGCCTGGCCGTGCTCCCGCACAGCGCCGCCACGCCGCCGAGCACCAGCGCCCCGGCAGCGGTCGGCGCCATGCGCCCGGGTGCCAACGTCTCCACCTGGGCCGTGTTGTCCTTGAACAGCAGCTCGTCGATGCCCAGGCTCTTCCCGGTGGCGTACTCGAGGAGTGTCAGGGCGCCGATCACAACGGCCAGGGCGGCGGCCGCGCGGGCCGCCGCGAGCGCCTGCCGGGAGGTGGGGGCGCGGGCCACCACGAACAGGGAGAGACCCAGCGCCAGCACGGCCACCGCGGTGTCCGCCTTCATGGACGCGGTCACGCCCGGGAGCACGCTCTTCAGGACCTCGATGCCGAGGATCCAGCCGGACAGGCCCACCGCGCCGAGGGCGGCGGCCACCAGGGCGGCGACCTGCGCCACCGCGCGGGCGGCGGCCAGGCTGGGGCCGTGGAACGGCAGACCCTCCGCTCCCGGGGCGGCGGGCCCCCCGGGCCGCCGCCGCTGTGCGCGCATCACGGGCCCTCTGTCCTTCGGGGACGAAATGTCTTAGATCCGTATCAACAGCTTAAATAGTGCGGCTGGGACACGACCGGGAGACATGCGCCCACTCGCGCGCTCGAGGTCCGGTGGAGCGCCTCACGAGATCCGTGGAACCCCTCACGAGCCCCGGTGGAGCGCCTCACGGGCTGCGGTGAAGCGCCTCACGGGGCTCTCAGGTGGAACGCCTCACGGGGCTCAGGTGGAACGCCGCACGGGCCCCGTGGAGCGCCCGGCGGCTCACGCCGAGTCGCTGAGCAGCCGGACCAGGTGCTCCCGGCCGGGGCCGAGCAGGTCCGGCAGCGGCGCGGCGGCCTCGTGCCACCGCTTCTCGTACTCCCAGCACAGCCAGCCGTCCCAGCCGTTGCGGGAGAGGACCTCCACGCACTCGGTGAGCGGCAGGACGCCGGCACCGAGCGGCAGCGGGCTGGTGTCGTCGGCCGAGGCGATGTCCTTGACCTGGACGTAGCCGAGGTAGGGGGAGAGGGCCGCGAAGGTCTCCTGCGGCTGCTCGCCGCCCAGCAAGGTCTGCATCACGTCCCACAGCGCGCCCACGTTGCGGTGGCCGACCGCGCCGAGGACGCGGAGGGCGTCGGTCCCGGTGCGGTGCGAGTCGTGGGTCTCCAGCAGGATCCGCACCCCGAGGTCGGCGGCGTACTGGGCGGCCGTGCCCAGGCGACGGGCCGCGGTGGCGTCGGCCTCCTCCGGGCTCTGCTCGGGCGGGGCGCCGGGGAAGACGCGGACGAAGGGGGCGCCCAGGTCGTGGGCCAGGTCGAGGAGGCCGCGGATCTCGGCGAGCACGGGGCCGTCGTCACCCGGCGCGGCCACGCGCGCGTACCCCCCGAGCCCCAGGATCTCGACCCCCTGGGCCTTGAACTCCGTGACGACCCGGTCCCGCTCGGCCTGGTCGATGCCGGGGTGCACGGGCTCCTCGGGATGGGCGCGCAGTTCGACTCCGTGATAGCCGTGGGCGGCCGCGAGCCGGACCACGTCCGGTATCGGAAGGCCAGGGACACCGAGGGTGGAGAACGCCAGCTTCATGCTCACGGACCCTACTCGCCGCACCCCGGCGGCGCCTGTCGTCACCGGGGCGTTTCGCGCGGGTCGAGGCCGGCCGGCGGTGGGGGCGGAGGCTGCGGTTCCGTGACGTCGGTCACAGGGGAATCGGCGATTAGGGGTGCGGGATAGTAGACGGCGGCCCAGGTGACATAGTCGACTATGTCCGTCTTGGTGTGACCTGTCGCGGCGCCGGGCGCTACGGCATCCCCTCTCTCCGCCGCGCCCGCCGACTTCTCCCGCCCGGCACCGTGCTGACGGGGCGTCGCCTTCTGGCGGGGTCCGCGGAGGGCGCGCCCACCCGCCGTCAACCCTCGGCAAGATCCACCGCGCGCCTACGAGGACAGGTAGTAGAAGCGCCCTTTGCGCCGGGTCCGGGGCCGTCCCAAGAATGACGACCCGCAAGGCGTCGCCGCAGACCGGAAGCGGAGTTCAAGCCTCGGCGATCACCGAGTGAGGTCACGCATGGGCAAGCATCGCAAGGACAGCCGCTACCGGCGCATAGTCGTCGCCGCCGTCGCCGTGGGCGCCGTGGGCGTGCCGTCCGTGGCCATGGCCTGCGTCGACTGGCAGGACGACGGTGGTGACACGTCCGCCGCCGCGAGGGACACCTCCCGGGACTGGTGGAACGACAGCGACCTGTACCGCGCCTGGAGCACCGACGGGGGCGGTGAGCGGTCGGGGACTCCGACCCCCTCCGCGAGCGCTTCGAAGACGGCCGGGCACCGGCACTGGCCGAAGGCCGCCAAGCCGTCGCAGCGGACCAGGCACCACACCCCCAGGGCCACCGCGTCCCACCCCACCCCGAAGGCCACGGCCTCCACCCCCGTGGCGAAGGCCACCGCCTCCGCGACCCCCACGGCGCCGAGCACCCCGAAGCCCACCGCCACGGCGTCCGGGGTCACCGCCCGGATCGTGGAACTCGTCAACGCCGAGCGCGCCAAGGCCGGTTGCTCGCCCGTGACACTGAACGCGACCCTGACCAAGGTCGCCCAGGCGCACAGCGAGGACATGGCCGCCCACCAGAACATGTCGCACACCGGCTCCGACGGCTCCTCCCCGGGCGACCGGATCACGCGGGCCGGCTACGACTGGAGCACCTACGGCGAGAACGTCGCCTACGGCTACTCCACCGCCGACCAGGTCATGTCCGGCTGGATGTCCAGCCCCGGCCACCGGGCCAACATCCTGAACTGCTCCTTCAAGGAGATCGGCGTAGGCCACGCCGGCCCCGGCGACTACTGGACCCAGGACTTCGGGGCCACCCGGTAGGAAGCGGCTTCGGGGCCACCCGGTAGGAAGCGCTGAGGGGCGCGGGGAAGCGGGGCCGCGAAGGCCCTACGCCCCTACGCCCCCACCCCGAGGCACCCCCGAGGACCCCCGCACCATCAACTCCCCGCGCAACGTGGCGATCCCGCCGGGTGGGGGCTCCTCGCGCCCCATCGCTATGCGGCCCGCCCGGGCGCCCGCCTCCGCGAGGGGGAGCCGGACCGTGGTCAGCGAGGCCACCGCGTCGACGCTGAAGGGGAGGTCGTCGAAGCCCGCCACCGAGACGTCCTCCGGGATGCGCAGCCCGGAGTCGCGCAGCGCGGCGCACGCGCCGAGCGCGACGGAGTCGTTCGCGGCGACGACGGCGGTCAACGTCGCGTCCCGGCGCAGCAGTTCCAGCGTCGCCTCGTAGCCGGACCGCCGGTCGTAGCGGCCGTACACCGTCCGGCGCGGGTCCTCCTCGATCCCCGCCGCCGCCAGCGCCGCGCGGTGCCCCTCCAGGCGGTGGCGGGTCGTGGTGCGCTCCTCGGGACCGGCGAGGTAGCCGAGCCGCCGGTGGCCGAGGCCGATCAGATGGTCCGTGAGCTGCCGGGCGCCCCCGCGGTTGTCGAAGGCCAGCGCCACCGCGTCGGTGTCCGGGGCCGGCGGCCGGCCGCACAGCACCACCGTCGTCCCGGCGTCCGCCAGCCTGCGCAGCTTCGCCGTCATGGCCGCCGCGTGCGAGGCGTCCTCGATGGCCCCGCCGGTCAGCACCACCGCGGCGGCCCGCTGCCGTTGCAGCAGCGTGAGGTAGGTCAGTTCGCGCTCCGGGGAGCCGCCCGTGTTGCAGACCACCGCCAGCCGTTCCCCGCCCGCCCGGCCACCCGGACCGCCGATCTCCGACTGGATCGCGCTCGCCATGATCCCGAAGAACGGGTCGGCGATGTCGTTCACCAGGATGCCGACGAGATCGGAGGTGGCGGCGGCGAGCGCGCTCGCGGGGCCGTTGAGGACGTAGTCCAGCTCGTCGACCGCCTTCAGCACCCGCTCGCGCGTGGTGGCGGCCACCGGGTAGTTGCCGTTCAGCACGCGCGACACCGTCGCGGGCGAGACCTGGGCGCGGGCCGCCACGTCCGCCAGGGTCACCGTCATGTCGTCGTCCTCCGGTCGCGCGTCTGGTCGTACGTCCTCGCCGGCGCGGCCCCCGGCTGCCCGCCGCCGGCCACACCCCCACGGCCCGCGGCACCCCCGTCGGCCACGCCGTGCTGCCGACCTTACGGCCCCGGCTCCCTCTCGTTCGACCCCTCGAACAACACGGCGTGGACACAGTCTTGTCCCGGCCACCGCCCGACGCCCGGCTTCATACGCGGGTGCGCCGACGTGGGCGCAGGACGTCCGGGAGGTGCCGGCCTGGACCGCGACGCGGTTCGTCGAACACGCGAGTGGAACGCGTAGGGGGACTCGCGCCGGCGCGCCGGGCGGGGGAGCGGATCGGCCCCTGAGCACGGTTCATAAGAAAATCCGGAATCCGTGCAACCTTTTCCGCGCTGCCGGTGTCGTACCTGGCATCAGAACTTCTGGAGGGGGATCTGGGGGGATCGCGGGGGTTCTGATGCAGGAGGGGAAAGCCGAGGGGGCCCGGTCCATCGGACCGGGCCCCCTCCAGGCTTCGTGCGCCTGACCGCGCCTAGAAGAACACCCCGCACCGCAGCAGCACGTTCGCGTACGGCCGTGCCTCCCCGGTCCGTACGACCAGACGCGCGCCCGCCGACAGCTCCTTGAGCCGCTCGTGGGGGACGAGTGCGAGATCGGGGAAGTGCCCGTCCAGCAGCGCGGATGCCGCCGGGTTGGCCCCGCGCACCTCCGCCGCCGCCGTCGCCCCCTCCACCACCAGCTCGGCCAGCAGCCCCTCCAGCACCTCGGCGAAGGACGGCACCCCGGCCCGGAACGCCAGGTCCACGATCCGCGGGCCGTCCGGCACCGGCATCCCCGCGTCGCACACCAGCACCCCGTCGCCGTGGCCCAGCTCGGCCAGCGCGCCGCACAGGTGACGGTTCAGAATCCCGGCCTTCTTCATACGGCCGCGACCTCCGCCGCCGTCGGGAAGGACTCCTGCGCCCCGGGCCGGGTGACGGCCGCCGCCCCGACCCGGGCCGCGTACGCGGCCGCCTCGGCCAGGGCCGCGCCCGTGCCCAGCTTCCAGGCCAGCGCGGCGGTGAACGCGTCGCCCGCGCCCGTGGTGTCCACGGCGTCCACCCGCACCGACGGCACCCGTGTGACCTCCGTGGCGGACGCCACCAGCGCGCCCCGCGCGCCCAGCGTGACCACCACCGAGCGCGGGCCGTGCGCGAGCAGCGCCCGCGCCCAGTCCTCGGGCGCGTCACCGGCGCCGGAGGAGCCCAGGATCACCTTGGCCTCGTGCTCGTTCACGATCAGCGGGTCGCACGCGGCGAGGAGCTCCCGCGGCAGCGCGCGCGGCGGCGACGGGTTCAGCACGAACCGGCTGCCGGGCGCCAGGTTCCGCACCACCTCCACGACCGTCTCCAGCGGGATCTCCAACTGCGCCGAGACCACCCGGGAGGACCGCAGGAGGCGGTCCGCCGACCGGACGTCCTCGGGGGTGAGCCGCCCGTTGGCACCGGGGGAGACCACGATGCTGTTGTCCCCGGACGGATCCACCGTGATCAGGGCGACCCCGGTCGGCGCCCCGCCGGCGAGCACGCCCGCCGTGTCGACCCCGGCCGCCCGCTGCGCGTCGAGCAGCAGCCGCCCGTGCGCGTCGTCGCCGACCCGGGCCAGCAGGGCCGTACGGGCTCCGAGCCGGGCGGCCGCGACGGCCTGGTTGGCGCCCTTGCCGCCCGGGTGGACGGCCAGGTCGGAGCCCAGCACGGTCTCCCCGGCGGCGGGCCGCCGCTCGACGCCGATCACCAGGTCGGCGTTGGCCGACCCCACGACCAGGAGGTCGTAGTCGTACATGTGTTGACTCCCCTGAGAGATGACGGGAGGCGGGCGGTCGCCGTGACCGCCCGCCGCCCGCCCGATGTTCAGCCGCTGAAGCCGGCCACGTTCTGCTTCGTGACCACCTTGACCGGCACCTTCACCGTCGTGGCGACCTTCTTGCCCTGGGCGGCCCGCAGTGCGTTGTCCACCGCGATCCTGCCCAGCCGGCTCGGCTGCTGCGCCACGGACGCGTACAGCGTGCCGCCCTTGACCGCCGTCAGGCCGTCCGGCGTGCCGTCGAACCCGACCACCTGGACCGACTTGCCGGCCTTCGCGCCCAGCGCCTTGACCGCGCCGAGCGCCATCTCGTCGTTGGCGGCGATGACACCCTGGACGTCCGGGTGCGCCTGGAGCAGGTTCGACATCACGTCGAGGCCCTTGGTGCGGTCGAAGTCGGCGGGCTGCTGGGCCACGACCTCGATGCCCGGGTAGTCCTTCAGGCCCTGGGCGAAGCCCGCGGCGCGCTCCCGGGCGGCCGAGGTGCCGGCCTGGCCCTGCAGGATCACGACCTTCCCCTTGCCGTCGAGCTTCTGGGCGATCGTCTTCGCGGCGAGCTCGCCGCCCGCGACGTTGTCGGACGCCACCAGCGCCTTCGTCGTCGCCTTGTTGACGCCCCGGTCGACGGCGATCACCGGGATCTTCGCCTGGGCGGCGGTGCGGACCGACGGTCCCGCCGCGTCCGAGTCCACCGGGTTGACGATGATCGCGCCGAGGCCCGAGCTGGTGAAGTTCTGCAGCTGGTTGGCCTGCTGGGAGGCGTCGTTCTGCGCGTCCGTGACCGTCAGGTCCACGCCCAGCCTCTTCGCCTCGGCCTGCGCGCCCGCCCGGATCTGCACGAAGAACGGGTTGTTCAGCGTGGACAGCGACAGGCCCATCTTCGGCGCGGCGGTGGCGGCGGAGCCGGAGTGCAGCAGCGAGGTCGCGGCCACCACGGCCGCGGTGACCACGGCGGCCAGGCCGTACAGGGCGGCCTGCCTGCCCTTTCCGCCCGGGGAGGTGCCGGCGGCGACGGGGGTGGCCCCCGCCTTGCGCCGCACCGTGTCCAGCAGCACCGCCAGCGCGATCACGACACCGATGACGACCTGCTGCCAGAAGGCCGACACCGACAGCAGGTTGAGGCCGTTGCGCAGCACCGCCAGGATCAGCGCGCCGACCAGCGTGCCCGAGGCCTTGCCCGTGCCGCCGGCCAGCGAGGCGCCGCCGATGACGACCGCCGCGATCGCGTCCAGCTCGTAACCCTGCGCGGCCTGCGGCTGCGCGGAGGACAGCCGCGCGGCGAGCACGATGCCCGCGGCCGCGGCGAACAGCCCGGACAGGGCGTAGATCGCCAGCTTCTGCTTCTTGACCTTCAGACCCGACAGCCGGGCCGCCTCCTCGTTGCCGCCGATCGCGTACATGGAGCGGCCGATGTACGTCCGGCCCAACACGAAGGCCGTGAGCAGGCCCATGACCACCATCACGAGCACCGGCACCGGCAGCCAGCCGCCGAGCGTGTCGCCGAGGTGCGAGACGGAGTCCGGCAGGGCGATCGGGGAGCCCTGCGAGATCACCAGGGACAGACCGCGGCCCACGGACAGCATGGCCAGCGTCGCGATGAACGGCGGCAGCTTCCCGTACGCGATCAGGAAGCCGTTGACCAGGCCGCAGACGATGCCGGTGGCGACGGCGAGGACGACCGCCAGCACCACCGGGACCCCGGCCGAGGTGGCGCTCCAGGCGAGCACGGTGGCCGACAGCGCCGCCACCGAGCCGACCGACAGGTCGATGCCCGCGGAGACGATCACGAAGGTGACGCCGAAGGCGAGGATGGCGGTGACGGCCGCCTGGACGCCGATGTTGAGCAGGTTGTCCGTCGTCAGGAAGTCGCCGGACAGCGCCGACAGGGCTATGACGAGGACGACGAGCGCGGTGAGCGCGCCGTTGTCGAGCAGGACGCGGCGCAGGCCGCCCGAGGCGCCACCCGCGCCCGTCGTGCTCTTGAGCGTGTCAGTGGCCACGGGTGGCCTCCCGTCCGGTGGTAGGGGACTTGGGGGACTTGGGGGACTTGGGGGAGTCGGGGGCGCCGCCGGGCGTGTCCGGCGTGCCGGGGGTGCCGACGGCGAGCGCCATCACGGCGTCCTGCGTCGCCTCGGCGGCGGGGAGTTCACCGGCGATCCGGCCCTGCGCCATCACCAGCACCCGGTCGCTCATGCCGAGCACCTCGGGCAGATCGCTGGAGATCATCAGGACGGCGGCTCCGGCGGCCGTCAGCTCGTTGACGAGCTGGTAGATCTCGACCTTGGCGCCCACGTCGATGCCGCGCGTCGGCTCGTCGAGGATGAGCACCTTGGTGTCGGCCAGCAGCCACTTGCCGATGACGACCTTCTGCTGGTTGCCGCCGGACAGCGTCCGCACGTGCTGCCCGAGCCCGGCCATCCGCACCCCGAGCTGCCCGGCGATCCGCTCGGCCGCCGCGTGCTGCCCCTTGCGGTCGACGAGCCCGGCGCGGGTCGCCGAACGCAGGGTCACCAGGCCGAGGTTCTCCTCGACGGAGGCGTCCAGCACCAGCCCCTGGCCCTTGCGGTCCTCCGGCACCAGCCCGATCCCGGCGGCCATGGCCGCGCCCACGTCGTGGCGGCGCAGCGCGGCGCCGTCGACCCGCACCGCGCCCCGGTCGTAGGGGTCGGCCCCGAACACCGCCCGGACGACCTCGGTGCGCCCGGCGCCGACGAGCCCCGCGACACCGACGACCTCACCGGCGCGCACCTCGAAGCTGACGTCGTGGAAGACGCCGTCCCGGGTCAGTCCCTCGACGGTGAGCAGCGCGGAACCGGTCTCGGCGCGCTCGCGCGGGTACTGCTGCTCGATGGACCGTCCCACCATGAGCCGTACCAGCTCGTCCTCGGGGGTGGACGCGGGCACCTGGCCGACGCTCCTGCCGTCCCGGATGACCGTGACCCGGTCGCCCAGGGCGGCGATCTCCTCCAGGTGGTGGGTGATGAAGACGACGCCGACCCCGTCCGCGCGCAGCGCCCGCACGATCGCGAACAGCTTCTCCACCTCCTCGGAGGTGAGCACGGCGGTCGGCTCGTCCATGATCAGCACGCGCGCGTCCAGGCTGAGCGCCTTGGCGATCTCGACCATCTGCAGCCGGGCGATGCCGAGTTCGCGCACCCGCGCGCGGGGGGACACGTCGACGCCGACCCGCTCCAGCAGGACGGCGGCGTCCGCCTCCATCCGCTTCCGGTCGATCATCCCCAGCCGGCGCGGCTGGCGCCCCAGGAAGATGTTCTCGGCGACCGTCAGATCGGGCACCAGGTTGAACTCCTGGTAGATGGTGGCGATGCCGAGGCGCTCGGAGTCCCCGGCGCCCTGGATGCGCACCTCCTCACCGTCGACCAGGACACGTCCGGCGTCGGGGGTGTAGGCGCCGGAGAGCATCTTGATGAGGGTGCTCTTGCCCGCGCCGTTCTCACCGAGCAGTACGTGCACCTCGCCGCGGCGCAGATCGAAGTCGACGCCGTCGAGCGCCACCACGCCGGGGAAGGTCTTCCGTATGCCTTCGATGCGCAGCAACTCGTCCGGGTTGCTCACGGAGTGCTCCTTTGCAGGGGGGAGAGCCGCGCAGCGGGGGCCTGCGCGGCGGCCGGCTCGCCGCACGAGCGGCGGACGACGAGCCGGGCGGGGAGGGTGACGGACCGGGGAGGCCGCCCCTCGATGCGGTCCACCAGCGCGCGCACGGCGGCGCGCCCCAGCTCGCCCGTGGGCTGGGCGATCGCGGTGATCGGCGGGTCGGTGTGCACGAACCAGCGGATGTCGTCGAACGCGGCGAGCGAGATGTCGTCGGGCACCCGCAGCCCGCGCGCGCGGAGGGCGTCCAGCGCGCCGAGCGCCATCAGGTTGTCGGCGGCGAAGACGACCTCGGGCGGCTCGGGCAGGTCGAGGAAGCCCTCGGTGACCCGGCGGCCGCTCTCGGCCTGGAAGTCGCCCTGGCCTATGTAGGCGTCCGGGAGCGGGATGCCGTAGGCGGCCAGGGCCTCGCGGAAGGCGTCGACGCGCTCGCGGCCGGTGGTGGTGGCCGCCGGGCCCGCGATGATGGCGAGCCTGCGGTGTCCCAGCCGGTGCAGATGCGCGACGAGGTCCCGGACGGCGGCCCGGCCGTCGGAGCGCACCACGGGCACGTCCACCCCCTCGATCCACCGGTCGACGAACACCATCGGCGTCCCCGCGCGGGCGGCGTCCAGCATCAGCGGGGAGCCGCCGTCGGTGGGGGAGACCAGCAGACCGTCGATCCGGCGGTCCAGCAGGGTCCGTACGTGGTGGTCCTGGAGGTCGGGGCGCTCGTCGGCGTTGCCGATGATCACGCTGTAGCCGAGGGCGCGGGCCTCCTCCTCCACCGAGCGGGCCAGTTCGGTGAAGTACGGGTTCATTACGTCGCTGATGACCAGGCCGAGGGTGCGGGTCTGGTCGGTGCGCAGGGAACGGGCGACGGCGTTCGGGCGGTAGCCCAGCGACTGGACGGCGGCCAGCACGCGCTCGCGGGCGTCGGCGCTGACCGACGGGTGCTCGTTCAGGACGCGCGAGACCGTGGCGACCGATACGCCCGCCGCGGCGGCGACGTCCTTGATGCTCGCCATCGCCGTTCCACCTCCTCGTGGAATCGATTACACGGAGGATTGGAATCGATTACACGCGCGCAGGCAAGGGTGTGTTGCCGAATCGTGATGCGCGGCTGGTGGTGCGGTGACCGTCCTGCGGGGCTCGCCGGCTGTCGTCGTGGGGCGCGCCCGCCGGGCCACCCACTGAACGGCGGGCGGCCCGGCGGACGGTCGCTCACTCCTCGGTGAACAGTTCCTGTGCGGCGGTGGCGTGCAGGGCCCTCCGGGCCCAGATCTCGAGACGGTCGAGGTCCGTGCAGGCTTCGACCCGCTCGCGGACGTCGTGCGGCACGGGGATGTCGCGCCACTCGAGGATGCGGACAACCATTTCGGCCCTGACCTCTGCCCTGCCCTGCTCCCGCCCCTCTTCCCGTACCTGTTCGGCCAACGGGTGGCGCCAGAAGTACTGAATCGCCATCAGGTCCGTCCCTCCGCCTCTGCTTCGCCTGGGAGTCGGCCAGGCATGAATCGACGAACTGCACGAAGACCGCGGCGCTGTCGGGGTCGATGGTCCGCAGGGCGGATGCCAGGGACTCCAGTATTGCCGGAGCCTGCGGGCCACGCCCGTGTGTCATCGCCGAGAGAACCGCAAGAGGTACGTCGTGTTCGGCCTGCCGCTCGTCCGCGATGCCCGGCACGTTGTCCGGGCCCAGCACCAGCGGCCGGACGGTCAGCGAATGCCAGCCGGAGAAGCCGAGCCGGATCGGCCGCGACGCCCAGCGCGCCGTGGCACTGCTCTGCGTGATGACGATGAGCACCGGCTCACGAGCCGACCATCAGCTCTCCTTTCCGTACGACGTGATCAACGAGCTAGGCCGCCGCAAGTTCGCACCACACGTACTTCCCCCGGTCCCCGAAGCGCGCCGACGGGTGCCAGCCCCAGAAGTCCGCGCACGCCTTCACCAGTCCCAGCCCCCTTCCGCCCTCCGCCTCCGCGACCTGCTCCAGGGGGCGTGGCGGGTCCGGAGGTGCGGGATCGGTGTCCCACGCCCCGATCCACACCACTCCTTCCGGGGTCCGGCGGACCCGCAGCGCGGCCGGCCCCTTCGTGTGGCGCACGGCGTTGGAGACCAGCTCCGCGGCCAGCAGCTCGGCCGTGTCGGTCAGCCCGATCAGACCGTGCAGGGTCAGGATCAGGCGCAGGGTGCGGCGGCAGACGGTCACGGCTCTCAGGTCGTTGGGGATGTAGAGGGTGTAGTCCCAGGTTTCGGGCATGCGTCATCAACTCCCTTGACGGGGAGGGGATTTGGCGCACGGTGGCATTGCCGCAGCCGTCATGGCACGGCGGAGCGGTGCGCTTCCGCTGCGTGTGCGTTGCGTCACCGACGGTAGATCTAAATTTAGGGACGCGGCAAGCCGGTCGCGTAATCTGCCCCCTAACGAGTCGCGCCTGCGGCGCGTTAGGAGGGCCGGTAGATGGTGAAGAGGCGTGAAACCACGGCACGCCAGATGCGACTGGCCACTGAGCTGCGCAGACTTCGCGAGGCCGCGGGCCTCAACTCCCGTCAGGCAGCCGCGCTGCTCGGTGTCGGAGCCGCACAGATCACCCATATCGAGTCGGCGCTCGCGGGTGTGAGCGAGCAGCGAGTCCGTCGCCTCGCATCTCACTACGCCTGCACGGACCAGGAGTTCGTGGACGCCCTGGTTGCGATGGCCACCGATCGGACGCGCGGCTGGTGGGAGGACTACCGGGGTCTGCTGCCCACGTCCTTCCTGGACTTGTCGGAGTTGGAGCATCACGCGCGGTTCCTACGGCACGTGGCGATCCTTTACGTGCCGGGCCTGCTGCAGACTGAGGACTACGCACGTGCCGTCTTCGAGTCGAGGGTGCCGGAACTGACCGGCGAAGAGGTCGAGTTGCGCATCCAGCACCGAAAGGCGCGCCAGGACTTCGCCGTCCCGTACGAAGCCGTGATTCATGAGGCGGCACTCAGGATCAGAGTCGGCGACCGTGTCACGGCAAGGGCTCAACTCACCCGGCTTCTCGAATTGTCCGAAGCGGACCACATCACCGTACGCGTCATCCCCATGGACCTGGACGGCTTCGCCACGGCGTCGAGCACGATGACGTATGTCGGTGGCCCCTTGTCCAAGTTGGACACAGTCGTGCGTGACGCGCCCCATGGCTCACTCCTCATCGACGCCGAGGCACAGCTCACCACTTATCGAACGCGCTTCCATAGAGTGGAAGCCGCATCACTTGCCCCCGACCGGTCGCGCGACTTCATCCACAATCTGACGAGAGAGCTGTGAGGCCCCCGATGGACAACTGGCGGAAGTCGTCCTACTCCGGCGAGGGTGACGGCAACGAATGCGTCGAGATCGCGAACCGCCCCACCCACATAGCCGTCCGCGACTCGAAAGTCCCCGCCCGAGCCACCCTCACCTTCCCCACCCCCGCCTTCGCCGCCTTCCTCGCAGACCTCAAGAAGCGCCCGCGCCCGTAAGGCGGACCGTGTCCGTTGTCGTACCCCGCGGGTACCGTCGGATCATGGCGCAACAGGCGGGGACCGACACGGGCGAACGGCGGCTCGCCGTGCTCGAAGGCGTGCTGGAGCGGATCACGTACGCCAACGAGGAGAACGGGTACACGGTCGCCCGCGTCGACACCGGCCGCGGCGGCGGTGACCTCCTCACGGTCGTCGGCGCGCTGCTCGGCGCGCAGGTCGGCGAGTCCCTGCGCATGGAGGGCCGCTGGGGCTCCCACCCGCAGTACGGCAAGCAGTTCCACGTCGAGAACTACACGACCGTCCTGCCGGCCACCGTCCAGGGCATCCGCCGCTACCTCGGCTCCGGCCTGGTCAAGGGCATCGGCCCGGTCTTCGCCGACCGCATCACCCAGCACTTCGGCCTGGACACCCTGAAGATCATCGAGGAGGAGCCCAAGCGGCTGATCGAGGTCCCCGGCCTCGGCCCCAAGCGCACCCGGAAGATCGCCGACGCCTGGGAGGAGCAGAAAGCGATCAAGGAGGTCATGCTCTTCCTCCAGACCGTCGAGGTGTCCACGTCGATCGCGGTGCGCATCTACAAGAAGTACGGCGACGCCTCGATCTCGGTGGTGCGGAACCAGCCGTACCGGCTGGCGTCGGACGTCTGGGGCATCGGCTTCCTCACCGCCGACCGGATCGCGCGGTCCGTCGGGATCCCGCACGACAGCCCGGAGCGCGTCAAGGCGGGCCTGCAGTACGCGCTGTCGCAGTCCACCGACCAGGGCCACTGCTTCCTGCCCGAGGAGCGGCTGATCGCGGACGCGGTCAAGCTCCTCCAGGTCGACACCGGCCTCGTCATCGAGTGCCTGGCCGAGCTCGCGGAGCCCGCCGAGGAGGGCGCCGACCCCGGAGTCGTACGGGAGAAGGTGCCCGGCCCGGACGGCGGGGACCCGGTGACGGCGGTCTACCTCGTCCCCTTCCACCGCGCCGAACTCTCCCTGGCCGCCCAGGTGCTGCGCCTGCTGCGCACGGAGGCCGACCGGATGCCGTCCTTCCGGCAGGTGGACTGGGACCGGGCCCTGGGCTGGCTGCGCGGCCGCACCGGGGTCGAGCTGGCGCCCGAGCAGGAGGCGGCCGTGCGGCTGGCGCTCACCGAGAAGGTGGCCGTGCTGACCGGAGGCCCCGGCTGTGGCAAGTCCTTCACCGTGCGCTCGATCGTGGAGCTGGCCCGGGCCAGGAAGGCCAAGGTGGTGCTGGCCGCGCCCACCGGCCGGGCCGCCAAGCGGCTGGCCGAGCTGACCGGCGCCGAGGCGTCCACCGTCCACCGCCTGCTGGAGCTCAAGCCCGGCGGGGACGCGGCGTACGACAGGGACCGCCCGCTGGACGCCGACCTGGTGGTCGTGGACGAGGCGTCGATGCTGGACCTGCTGCTGGCCAACAAGCTGGTCAAGGCGGTGCCCCCGGGCGCCCATCTGCTCTTCGTCGGGGACGTGGACCAGTTGCCCAGCGTCGGCGCCGGCGAGGTCCTGCGGGATCTGCTGGCCGAGGGCGGCCCGGTCCCCGCCGTCCGCCTCACACGCGTGTTCCGGCAGGCCCAGCAGTCCGGCGTGGTGACCAACGCGCACCGGATCAACGCGGGACAGTACCCGGTCACCGACGGCATGAAGGACTTCTTCCTCTTCGTCGAGGACGACACCGAGGAGGCCGGCCGGCTCACCGTGGACGTGGCGGCGCGGCGGATCCCGGCCCGGTTCGGGCTGGATCCGCGCCGGGACGTGCAGGTCCTCGCGCCCATGCACCGGGGCCCGGCGGGCGCCGGCACCCTCAACGGCCTGCTCCAGCAGGCCGTCACACCGGGCCGGCCCGACCTCCCGGAGAAGCGGTTCGGCGGCCGCGTCTTCCGCGTCGGAGACAAGGTCACCCAGGTCCGCAACAATTACGAGAAGGGGAGGAACGGTGTCTTCAACGGCACCGTGGGCGTGGTCACCTCGCTCGACCCGGTCGACCAGCGCCTGACGGTGCTGACGGACGAGGACGAGGAGGTGGCCTACGAGTTCGACGAACTGGACGAGCTGGCCCACGCGTACGCGGTGACCATTCACCGCTCCCAGGGGAGTGAATACCCCGCCGTGGTGATCCCCGTCACCACGGGCGCGTGGATGATGCTGCAACGCAACCTGCTGTACACGGCGGTGACCCGGGCCAAGAAGCTCGTCGTCCTCGTCGGTTCCCGCAAGGCGCTCGGACAGGCGGTCCGCACGGTGTCGGCGGGGCGGCGCTGCACGGCACTCGACTTCCGGCTCGAACGGGCCTGAACCGGCCCGAACAGGCCGTCGGAGCCCGGCATCCCAAAAAATGATCGATCAAACGAGTCGCAAAGGTCACACAGCACTTCCCGTGACCGGATCGAGCGGGCAGGATGAGCAGGTTGGCGGCACTGAGTGCCGCCAATAGGCCCAACGGTCGACCCCGAGTGCACTCTCCTGAGCCAAATGGGGGATGGTAGAGACAGTCAGGGCACCTCGAAGATGAGGCACTACGTCGGTGAGGGAAGACGTGAGCGACAACTCTGTAGTACTGCGGTACGACGGCAGCGAGTACACCTACCCGGTGATCGACAGCACCGTCGGCGACAAGGGCTTCGACATCGGGAAGCTGCGCGCCCAGACCGGTCTGGTGACCCTGGACAGCGGGTACGGCAACACGGCCGCCTACAAATCCGCCGTCACCTACCTCGACGGTGAGCAGGGCATCCTCCGCTACCGCGGCTACCCGATCGAGCAGCTGGCGGAGCGCTCCACCTTCCTGGAGGTGGCCTACCTGCTGATCAACGGTGAGCTGCCGACCGTCGACGAGCTCACCACCTTCAAGAACGACATCACGCAGCACACCCTGCTGCACGAGGACGTCAAGAACTTCTACAAGGGCTTCCCGCGCGACGCCCACCCGATGGCGATGCTGTCGTCCGTCGTCTCGGCGCTGTCCACCTTCTACCAGGACAGCCACAACCCGTTCGACGAGAAGCAGCGCAACCTCTCGACCATCCGGCTGCTCGCCAAGCTTCCGACGATCGCCGCGTACGCGTACAAGAAGTCGATCGGTCACCCGTTCGTCTACCCGCGCAACGACCTCGGCTACGTCGAGAACTTCCTGCGCATGACCTTCTCGGTGCCGGCCCAGGAGTACGACCTCGACCCGGTCGTCGTCTCGGCGCTCGACAAGCTGCTGATCCTGCACGCGGACCACGAGCAGAACTGCTCGACCTCCACGGTCCGCCTGGTCGGCTCCTCGCAGGCCAACATGTTCGCGTCGATCTCGGCCGGCATCAACGCCCTGTGGGGCCCGCTGCACGGCGGCGCCAACCAGTCCGTCCTGGAGATGCTGGAGGGCATCCGCGACTCCGGGAACGACGTCGACACCTTCATCCGCAAGGTGAAGAACAAGGAGGACGGCGTCCGCCTGATGGGCTTCGGCCACCGGGTCTACAAGAACTTCGACCCGCGTGCCAAGATCATCAAGGCCGCCGCGCACGACGTGCTCTCGGCCCTGGGCAAGGATGACGAGCTCCTCGACATCGCCCTGAAGCTGGAGGAGCACGCCCTCTCCGACGACTATTTCGTCGAGCGCAAGCTCTACCCGAACGTCGACTTCTACACCGGTCTGATCTACCGGGCCATGGGCTTCCCGACCGAGATGTTCACGGTCCTGTTCGCCCTCGGCCGCCTGCCGGGCTGGATCGCCCAGTGGCACGAGATGATCAAGGAGCCGGGCTCCCGCATCGGCCGCCCGCGCCAGATCTACACGGGCGTGGTCGAGCGCGACTTCGTCCCGGTCGAGGAGCGATAGACCTCGGGCGCACAGCGGACAAGCGGAAGGCGCCCTGGCGCCGGTCCCCCCACGGGCCGGCGTCCAGGGCGCCTTCCCATGTCCCGGTGCGGATTCCCCCCACGGGATCCGGCCGGGCGTCTATGAGGCCAGCGCCTGAATTCGCTGTGTGAGCAGAACGAGCAGAAGTCGTCGTGCTCCCGCACTTCCGTGCGGTCGTGCCATTGTGCTGTCGTACTGCTGTGCGATCTGCCGGGACGCGCACGCGCGGGAGGGCCGCTCAAAGCTTCCCGGTGTACGTGCCCCGGCAACGCTCCCCCAAGCTCTCAACGTCGTGCGAGCAGGGAGGTACCCCCAACTGAGGAAGTCCCCCAAGACATCCTCAGATGCCAGCCAACGCCCCCCAAGACGCTGTCTGACATCGCCAACTTAGACCTTCGAACCCCTTCGATGGTTACATTCGCATCACTGTGATCTGCATCTCTTGCATCTGTCCGTTTGATGCGCAAGGTCCCCGATACGGCGATCGAGGCTCCAGCGTAAGGAAGATGCGCGAGCCTTGTGAAGAGCTTATGTGAGGCGCGCGCCCGACTCTAGAGGGACTCTTACTTCCGCCGCAGTGAAATCGCCGCGGCCGGAGCGCGGTTCAGGCCGTGCCGACGAGTTCGAAGCCCGCCTCGTCGATGGCGGCGCGCACGGCCTCCTCGTCGAGCGGCGCCGCGGAGACGACCGTGACCTCGCCGGTCGAGGCGACGGCCTTCACCGAGTCGACGCCGGGCAGCTCCGAGAGCTCGGCGGAGACGGAGCCCTCGCAGTGTCCGCAGCTCATTCCGCTCACCTGGTAGACGGCGGTGACGGTGTCCGGGGTGCCGGTGTGGACGGTCATGGCGTTTCTCCTTGTCGAGGCGGACGAAACCGGTGTGGCCAACGAGGAGAACTATACCCCTAGGGGGTATAAAGCCCGCTTCGCCCCGCCGGACGGGGGCTACCGTTCCGCCAGAGATCCCGGCGGAAGGACGGCGAGGCGGCGGATGCGGGCTGTGGTGTTCGAGCGGTACGGAGAGCCGGCCGAGGTGCGCGAGGTGGCCGACCCGCGGCCCGCGGAGCACGGGGTCGTGGTGCGGGTCGAGGCGACCGGCCTGTGCCGCAGCGACTGGCACGGATGGATGGGCCACGACCCCGGCATCACGCTCCCGCACGTGCCGGGCCACGAACTCGCCGGGCTGGTCGAGGCGGTGGGCCCCCGGGTGACCCGATGGCGGCTCGGCGACCGGGTCACCGTCCCCTTCGTCTGCGCCTGCGGCAGCTGCCCCGCCTGCGCGGCCGGGGACCAGCAGGTGTGCGAGCGGCAGACCCAGCCCGGTTTCACCCACTGGGGCTCCTTCGCCCAGTACGTCGCGCTCGACCACGCCGACGTCAACCTGGTCGCCGTGCCCGAGGCGCTCTCCTTCGCGACGGCGGCCTCGCTCGGCTGCCGGTTCGCCACCGCGTTCCGCGCGGTGGTGCGGCAGGGCCGGGTCGCGCCCGGCGAATGGGTCGCCGTGCACGGCTGCGGGGGCGTCGGCCTGTCGGCGGTGATGATCGCGGCGGCCTCGGGGGCCCGGGTCGTGGCGGTCGACGTGTCGCCGAAGGCGCTGGAACTGGCGCGGACGTTCGGCGCGGCCGCGTGCGTGGACGCGGCGGCCGCGCCCGACACCGCCGCGCGGATCCGCGAGGTGACCGGCGGCGGCGCCCACCTCTCCCTCGACGCGCTCGGATCCGCGGCCACCTGCGCGGCCTCCGTGAACGGGCTGCGCCGCCGGGGCCGCCACGTCCAGGTCGGCCTGCTCCCCTCCGCGACGGGCACGACCCCGGTGCCGATGGCCCGCGCGGTCGCCCTGGAACTGGAACTGCTCGGCAGCCACGGGATGGCCGCGCACGCCTACCCCGAGATGCTGCGCCTGGTCGAGGCCGGCGTGCTGCGCCCCGACCTCCTGGTGACGGCGACCGTCCCGCTCGCGGCGGCCCCCGGCGCCCTGGCGGCGATGGGGACGGCGCCGGGCTCCGGGGTGACGGTCGTCGAGCCGTGGGACTGACTCGTCGAGCCGTGGGACTGCCCATCGGGCCGGGGGACTGACTCGTCGGGTCGTGGGACCGACTCGTCGGGCTGTGGAGCCGACATGACGGCGCCCCACTCATGGGTGGGGCTCACCGTCACGCAGGGCCGCGGGGGAGAAGCCGCGGGTCAGTCGCCTCTTTGGCTGCGGTTGCGGGGCCGGGAGGCGACCCAGGTCCGGACCGTGTCGGCGTACCAGTAGGGCTTGCCGCTCTCCACGTGGTCGGGCGGGGGCAGCAGGCCGTGCTTGCGGTAGGACCGCACCGTGTCCGGCTGCACCTTGATGTGCGCCGCGATCTCCTTGTACGACCAGAGCCTTCGGTCGGTCATGCGTGGCACCTCCCCGCGCGCGCCGCGGCGGAGGCCGGGTGGGCCGTCGGGGGAGCCGGGCGCTGTGCTGGCGATCACAAAGCCTGTGTACCGGGAACGACCCACGCCGAGGAGCGGCAAGTGCCTGTCGAGGGGGTGTGACGGACAACCCGCCTACACGCGACATGTGTGACACGGGTGAGGTCTTTGTGACGGAACCGATGCACAGGACACCCGTGACCGGAGAGGTGACGGGACGGTGGACAGCTGGAGAATGTCTAGTCCGAATGTCCGGACAAAACATTGACAGGGCTCCATGTCCGGCACTACAACCGGGGGAGGCGATGCGAAAGGGAGCCGATGGCGTACGACCTCGTCACCGGGGCGGAGCGGGGTGGGCCCGTGTCCGCCGCCCGGAGACGGGGAGCAGCGCATCCCGGGCCGTGCGGGCGTGTCCGGCGGGGCCGCCCGCCCCGTCCCCGCGCGTTGCGCCACCCGGGTACAGATCGCCTCCGGCGCGGGAGGCCGCTTCGCCCTGGCAGGAGCGAAGTGCGAGCGTCGACTCCCCGCCCGCCACGGCCCCGCGCCGGAGGTTCTACCCCCGGGCACCGTCGAGGTCCGGTGGCCTCGCGGGGGCCCCGGGGGCGCACACTCCCACATGTGTCTACACGGGGACCGAAACCGCAGACACAGTGTCGGGCGCGCCCTCGCCGCCGGCCTGGTGGGATGGACCTGTGACCGCGGCCGCGACGATCGTCGGCGGCCGGGGCACATGAGCCGCACGCACGGCACGTCTCGACCCGACGCCGCCACTTGTGAAGGAGTTACCGGGCATGACGAAGATCGTCAACCACTGGATCGGCGGGAAGACCGTCGAAGGCGCCTCGGGTACGTACGGGCCGGTCACCGACCCGGCGACCGGTGAGGTCACCACCAAGGTCGCCTTCGCGACGGTCGACGAGGTGGACGCGGCGGTCGCCGCCGCCAAGGACGCGTTCGCCGGCTGGGGCCGGTCCTCGCTGGCCCAGCGCACCTCGATCCTCTTCAAGTTCCGCGCGCTGCTCGACGCGCACCGCGACGAGATCGCCGAGCTGATCACCGCCGAGCACGGCAAGGTGCACTCCGACGCGCTCGGCGAGGTCGCCCGCGGCCTGGAGATCGTCGACCTCGCCTGCGGTATCACCGTGCAGCTCAAGGGCGAGCTGTCCACGCAGGTCGCCAGCCGTGTCGACGTGGCCTCGATCCGGCAGCCGCTGGGCGTGGTCGCGGGCATCACGCCGTTCAACTTCCCGGCGATGGTCCCGATGTGGATGTTCCCGATCGCCATCGCCTGCGGCAACACCTTCGTACTGAAGCCGAGCGAGAAGGACCCCTCCGCCTCCCTGAAGCTCGCCGAGCTGCTGGCCGAGGCGGGCCTGCCGGACGGCGTGTTCAACGTCGTGCACGGCGACAAGGTGGCGGTGGACCGCCTCCTGGAGCACCCGGACGTCAAGGCCGTGTCCTTCGTCGGCTCCACCCCGATCGCCCGCTACATCCACACCACCGCCTCCGCCAACGGCAAGCGCGTCCAGGCCCTCGGCGGTGCCAAGAACCACATGCTCGTGCTGCCGGACGCCGACCTGGACGCGGCAGCCGACGCCGCAGTCTCGGCCGCCTACGGCTCCGCGGGCGAGCGCTGCATGGCCATCTCCGCGGTCGTCGCGGTCGGCGCCATCGGCGACGAGCTGGTGGAGAAGATCCGCGAGCGCGCCGAGAAGATCAAGATCGGCCCCGGCGCCGACCCGGCCTCCGAGATGGGCCCGCTGATCACCAAGGTCCACCGCGACAAGGTGGCGTCCTACGTCGAGGGCGCGGCGGCCGAGGGCGCCGAGGTGGTGCTCGACGGCACCGGCTTCACGGTGGACGGCTTCGAGGACGGCCACTGGATCGGCATCTCGCTGCTCGACAGGGTGCCGACCACCGCCAAGGCGTACCAGGACGAGATCTTCGGCCCGGTGCTGTGCGTGCTGCGCGTGGACACCTACGAGGAGGGCGTGGCCCTCATCAACGGCTCGCCGTTCGGCAACGGCACCGCGATCTTCACCCGGGACGGCGGCGCCGCCCGCCGCTTCCAGCTGGAGATCGAGGCCGGCATGGTCGGCGTGAACGTGCCGATCCCGGTGCCGGTGGGCTACCACTCCTTCGGTGGCTGGAAGGACTCCCTCTTCGGCGACCACCACATCTACGGCAACGACGGGACGCACTTCTACACCCGCGGCAAGGTGGTCACCACCCGCTGGCCGGACCCCTCCGAGGCCCCCACGGGCGTCGACCTCGGGTTCCCGCGCAACCACTGATCGTCACCGAACGCCGTCGTCAGGCCGTCCGTTATGCGGACGGCCTGACATTTTTTTGCCCCCCGCGCTGCGGATGTCGTGCGCGTGGGACGAAAAGGGTGATGCAGGCCACGTGTTGTGATGGCATTGGAAAGCAAGGTCAGTTTCCGAACAGGCTTTCTGAATGCCCTGTTGTGGTCTCGACGCCTGGGAAAGTGATGTCAGCTCAGGCGATCGACGAGTACGGATTCCGTAGGTAAACGGCCATTGACGTGGCGGTTTTCGTCGGGGTTCCATTCAGCGCCGGGAGCGGACGACAGTACGTAGGACCGAAGCCGCCGGAGGCGATAACGCTCCCGAAGCCCTCATCTGCTGCACGAGTCGATCGGAACCGCCGCATGACCGACACGCTCCGCCCTGTCGAGAACGCCGTCCCACAGGCGACAGACAGCCCCCAGACGCTCAAGCGCTCCATCGGGGTGGTCGGCGGCACGCTCCTCACCCTCTCCTGCGTGACGCCGGCCTCCACGCTGTTCGTGGTCGTCCCGGACCTGTTCGGATCCCTCGGCACCGCCACCGCCCTGACGATCGCCATCGGCTCCCTCCTCTGCATCGCCGTGGCGTTCTGCTACTCGGAGCTGGGCACCCTCATCCCCAGCGCGGGCGGCGAGTACGCCATGGTGTCGACGATGGCCGGACGGCTGGCGGGCTGGCTGGTCTTCGTCCTGTCGCTGCTGGTCGTGATGATCGTGCCGCCCGTGATCGCCATCGGCACGGCGGACTACCTGGCCCCGATCGTGCACCTCGACGCGTCCTGGACCGGCGCCGGCGTGATGCTGCTGGCCACTCTCGCCGGTCTGCTGGACCTGCGCGCCAACGCCTGGATCACCGGCATCTTCCTGGTCCTCGAAGTGATCGCCGCCGGTGTCGTGGCCCTGCTGGGCTTCGCCCACAGCCACCGCGGGGTGGGCAGCCTCGTCTCGATGCAGGTGGCCGGCACCGACGGCCACACGGACACCGTGACGGCCATGCTGATCGTCTCCGGCCTCGCCATCGCGCTTTTCGTCACCCAGGGCTTCTCGACGGCCGTCTACCTCTCCGAGGAGCTGGAGCACCCGCGCCGCAACGTGGCCCGCACGGTGCTCGCCACCCTCGCCATCTCCACCGTGATCATCCTGGTGCCGGTCGTCGCCATCACCATGGGCGCCTCCGACGTCAAGGAGCTCACCGGCGGCGACCTCAGCGGCATGGTGACCGCCTGGTCCAACTCCGCCGTCGGCACCTTCGTCAGCCTCTGCGTGGCCCTCGCGATCATCAACGCGGGCATCGTCATGGTCATCCAGAACTCCCGCGTCCTCTTCGCCTCAGCCCGCGACAAGGCCTGGCCCGAGCCGGTCAACAACGTCTTCGCCAAGCTCGGCCGGTTCGGCTCCCCGTGGGTCTCCACGCTCGCGGTGGGCGTGCCCGGGGCGGCCCTGTGCTTCGTCAACCTGGACACCCTCTACGGCGTCACGGGCGTGTCGGTGACCGGCATGTACCTGCTCGTCGCGGTCGCCGCCCTGCTCGCCCGCCGGGGCTCGCACAAGCACACGCCCGCCTGGCGGATGCCGCTGTGGCCCGTGATGCCCGTCCTGCTGATCGCCGTCCTGACGTACGTCCTCAGCCAGCAGGAGACCGGCTACCTGCTGTGGACCGGTGGCATCACCGCCGTCGCCACCCTGTACTGGGCCTTCTACCTCCGCCCGCGCCGCGACACCCGCTGGCTGGTGTCCGTCCCGGAGGACGCCCGGGTCTGACCCTCGGGCGAGGTCCCAGGTCATCACCGAGCACGATCGTCGTCCTTGCCCCCGCACTGCGGTAGGTGGCAAGGGCGACGTCGTTTCCGGCGTCGACCAGGACCCACATGCCGTGGCAGCCCGCCTCCCGGCCCAGCGCTGCGAGCCGCCCGATCAGGGCCCGCGCGCCCCCCGCCGCCGGTACGGCTCGGCGACCGCCACCTCGTACAGGAGCAGTTCGGCGCCCTTGTCCGGACGCACCGTCTCCACGCCGGACACGAAGCCGACGGGCGCCTTCGCGTCGTCCGCTTAGGCGGGGAGGAGATGGTGCCCGGCGGCGGTCAGGAAGCACTCGGCCCCTTCCGGACGGACCGGATTGCCGAACAGGTGCTCGGCAGCGGCCGGTTCGGAGACAGTGGCGGCCCTTCGAGTCTCCACGGGCCTTCGTACCACGGCCGCAGTATGCCGCGGCAGGCCCGTACTCCCCGGGGAGGGCACCGGGTTCGGCCCGACGGGCGCTTCGGATGTCGGTGGTGGCCCGTACCGTGGACGCATGGATCTTCGACTCCCCGCACCACGGGGCCTGCTGCGGGGACCCCGGCGCCTGCTGGCCGCCGGGGCCGCCGTCGCGGTGCTCGCCGGTGCCGGCGCGTGGACGGCGGCCGCCTCCGACGGGCCGGCCCCGGTGCACCGCGCCGACCGGGTCGCGGACATGGGCGGCGGAGTGCGCGTCGACACCTCGTACTTCACCTCCGGCGGCACCGCCCGCCGCCCCGCCGTCCTGCTCGCGCACGGCTTCGGCGGCAGCAAGGACGACGTGCGGCAGCAGGCCCAGGACCTGGCCCGGGACGGGTACGCGGTGCTGACCTGGTCCGCGCGCGGCTTCGGCCGCTCCACGGGGAAGATCGGGCTGAACGACCCCGGGGGCGAGGTCGCCGACGTCTCCCGGCTCGTCGACTGGCTGGCGAAGCAGCCGCAGGTCCGGCTCGACGCGCCCGGCGACCCGCGCGTGGGCGTGGCCGGCGCCTCCTACGGCGGTGCGGTGTCGCTGCTCGCCGCGGGGCACGACCGCCGGGTGGACGCCATCGCCCCGGCGATCACGTACTGGAACCTCGCGGACGCCCTGTTCCCGAACGGCGTCTTCAAGAAGCTGTGGGCGGGCGTCTTCGTGAACTCCGGCGGCGGGTGCGCCAGGTTCCGGCCCGAGCTGTGCCGGATGTACCAGCGGGTCGCCGAGTCCGGCAGCCCGGACGCCGAGGCCCGCCGGATGCTCCAGGAGCGCTCGCCCTCCGCCGTCGGCGACCGCATCAAGGTGCCGACGCTGCTGGTGCAGGGCCAGTCCGACTCCCTCTTCCCGCTCGGCCAGGCCGACGCGGCCGCCCGGGCGATCCGCGCCAACGGCGCCCCGGTCGACGTCGACTGGATCGCGGGCGGTCACGACGGCGGCGACCTGGAGACCGGCCGCGTCCAGGCGCGGGTGCGGGCCTGGTTCGACCGGTACCTCAAGGGCGACCGGGGCGTCGACACCGGCCCGGCCTTCCGCGTCACCCGCACCGGAGGCGTCGACTCCACCGACGGCGCGGCCCGGCTGCGTGGCGCGGGCGGCAGCGCGTACCCGGGGCTGGCGGGCGGACGGCGCCCGGTCGCGCTCACCGGCGGCGAGCAGCGCTTCGAGAACCCGGCCGGGGCGAACCCGCCCGCCGTCTCCGCCCTGCCCGGCCTCGGCGGCTCCGGCGGCCTCGCCCAGCTGTCCTCGCTCGGCGTCGGCGTGTCCCTGGACTTCCCGGGCCAGCACGCGCGGTTCGACTCCGCCCCCGTCCGCGACGACCTGCGGATCACCGGCTCGCCGACGGTGCGGGTCCGGGTCGGATCGACCAGCGCGGACGCGGTGCTCTTCGCCAAGCTCTACGACGTCGGGCCGGGCGGCGCGCGGCCGGTGCTGCCCTCCCAGCTGGTGGACCCGGTGCGGGTCGAGGGCGCCCGGGCGGGCAGGGACGTGACGCTCACCCTCCCGGCGATCGACCACGAGGTGCAGAAGGGCCACCGGCTCCGCCTGGTCCTCGCCTCCACCGACCTCGGCTACGCGTCCCCGCTCTCCCCGGCGACGTACACCGTCTCCCTCCGGAGCGACCTGGAGGTGCCGACGGCGGCCGGTGTGACCAGCGCGGCGGCTCCGCTGCCCGCCTGGGTGTGGTGGCTGCCGCTCGCGGGCGCGGCCGTCGCGCTCGCGCTGCTGTCGACGGCCCGCCGCCGCACGGCCGCCCCCGCCCCCGACCCGGAGTCGGCCGAGGTCCCGCTCCGGATCACCGGCCTGAGCAAGCGGTACGCGAAGTCGGCGGACCGGTACGCGGTCAGGGACCTGTCCTTCCGCGTGGAGAAGGGCCAGGTGCTCGGCCTGCTCGGGCCGAACGGGGCGGGCAAGACCACCACCCTGCGCATGCTGATGGGCCTGATCACCCCGGACGACGGCGAGATCCGCGTCTTCGGCCACGCCGTGCGGCCAGGCGCGCCGGTGCTGTCGCGGGTCGGCGCGTTCGTGGAGGGCGCGGGCTTCCTGCCCCACCTGTCCGGCCGGGAGAACCTGGAGCTGTACTGGCGGGCCACCGGCCGCCCCCGGGAGGACGCCCACCTGGAGGAGGCCCTGGAGATCGCGGGCCTCGGCGACGCCCTGGCCCGCGCGGTGCGCACCTACTCCCAGGGCATGCGCCAGCGCCTCGCCATCGCCCAGGCCATGCTCGGCCTGCCGGACCTGCTCATCCTGGACGAGCCGACCAACGGCCTCGACCCGCCCCAGATCCGCGAGATGCGCGAGGTGATGATCCGGTACGCGGCCGCCGGCCGGACGGTGATCGTCTCCAGCCATCTGCTGGCGGAGGTCGAGCAGTCCTGCACGCACCTGGTGGTGATGGACCGCGGCCGGCTGGTCCAGGCGGGCCCCGTCGGCGAGATCGTCGGCTCCGGGGACACCCTGCTCGTCGGCACCGGCACGCCCGTGGACGAGCCCGTCGCGGAGAAGGTGGCCGCGCTGCCCGGCGTGGCCTCGGCGGTCCGGACGGAGGACGGGCTGCTGGTCCGGCTGGAACCGGGCGGCACGGCCGAGCGCCTCGTCGTGGAGCTGGTCCGGCTGGAGGTGCCCGTCGCCTCCGTGGGCCCGCACCGCCGCCTGGAGGACGCCTTCCTCACCCTGATCGGAGGTACCGCATGAGCACGCTCGCCGATCACGCCGATCACGCCGATCGCACCGATGGCCCGGTGCGCGGTGAGCCCACCGGGCCGCGTGAGACCGCATCCGGCTACCGGGCCGGCCGCACCCTGCCCCTGAGGGTGGAACTGGTGCGGCAGCTGAAGCGGCGCCGCACCCTGGTCATGGCCGGGATCCTGGCCGCGCTGCCCTTCGTGCTGGCCGTCGCCTTCGCCGTCGGCGGCGACCCGGGCGGCCGCAACGACCGCGTGACCCTGATGGACACCGCCACCGCGTCCGGCGCCAACTTCGCCGCGGTGAACCTGTTCGTGTCGGCGGGCTTCCTGCTGGTCGTCCCCGTGGCGCTGTTCTGCGGGGACACGGTGGCCTCGGAGGCGAGCTGGTCCTCCCTGCGCTATCTGCTCGCCGCGCCCGTGCCGCGGGCCCGGCTGCTGTGGTCGAAGCTGGTGGTGGGGCTCGGGCTGAGCCTGGCGGCGATGGTGCTGCTGCCGGTGGTGGCGCTCGCCGTGGGCACGGTGGCCTACGGCTGGGGCCCACTGCAGATACCCACCGGCGGCGCGCTGGACACGGCCACCGCGACCGGGCGGCTGGCGGTGGTCGTCGGGTACGTCTTCGTCTCCCAACTGGTCACCGCCGGGCTCGCGTTCTGGCTGTCGACCAGGACCGACGCCCCGCTCGGCGCGGTCGGCGGCGCGGTCGGCCTGACCATCGTGGGCAATGTGCTGGACGCCGTCACGGCGCTCGGTCACTGGCGCGACTTCCTGCCCGCGCACTGGCAGTTCGCCTGGGCCGACGCCGTGCAGCCGCACCCGGAGTGGTCCGGCATGATCCAGGGCACGGCGCTCTCCGTCGGCTACGCGCTCGTCCTGTTCGCCCTGGCCTTCCGCTCCTTCGCCCGCAAGGACGTCGTGTCGTAGGGCCGGGACGGCGGCCCTACGCGGTGTGCGGCCCATTGACCTTTCCTTACGCGTGAGTAAGTTGACCTTCTGGTAAGTACGTACGGCAGCAGTTCGGTTCCAGCCGCGACCGGGAGCCGTCATGGGCGGTCCACCGGCGCGTCCGCAAGGAGCTCGGCGGTCGGATGCGCTACGCGATCAGCGGCGGCTCCCCGCTGGACGCGACCTCAACCTCTTCCTCCTCGCCGCCGGCATCGTCGTCTACGAGGGCTACGGCCTGACCGAGACGACGGCCGCGGCCACCGTCGTCCCGCCGCTGCGGCCACGCCCCGGCACGGTCGGGCTCCCGGTCCCCGGCACGGCGGTCCGGATCGCCGACGACGGCGAGGTGCTCGTCAAGGGCCCGGTGGTCTTCGGCGCGTACCTGAACAACCCGGCGGCCACGGACGCGGTGCTCGACGACGGCTGGTTCGCCACCGGGGACCTCGGTTCCCTCGACGACGAGGGCCACCTCGCCCTCACCGGCCGCAAGAAGGACATCCTCGCCATCACCGGCCGCAAGAAGGACATCCTCGTCACCTCCGGCGGCAAGAACGTCTCCCCGGCCGTCCTGGAGGACCGGCTGCGCAGCCGGCCGCCGGTCGGGCAGTGCCTCGTCGTCGGCGACAACCGCCCCTTCGTCGCCGCCCTGATCACCCTCGACCCGGAGTCCGTCGCACACTGGCTCTCGGTCCGCGGGCTGCCCGCCGGCACCCCCATGTCCGAGGTCGTCCGGGATCCGCGGCTGCGCGCCGACGTCCGGAAGGCCGTGGACCACGCCAACCGGGCCGTCTCCCGCGCCGAGCCGATCCGCGCCTTCACCCTGGTCGGGGCGAGTGCAGCGAGGAGAACGGGCTGCTCACGCCGTCCCTGAAGGTAAAACGGCACGCCGCGGTGACGGCATACGCGACGGAGATCGAGGCGCTCCACTCCCGCTGAACCGGGCCGCGGTCGCCGGACCGTCCGCGTTCTGGTCGACTGCGCGGATCGTGCGTGGCTTCCGCCGTTCACCCCGCCGGTGGATGTCGCGGGCTGGTTGTGTGTTTTCCCGACCCGGTGATTTTCCGGCGTTCCGAGGGGCGTGCGGGCCAACCGGGTGAACCCCCGAAACCAAACCCCGGATGCCGTGTTGAACGAGGCGTAGGGCATGCGTCGCCACGAGGAAAGGAACGCGAAGTGCTCAGGAAGGCAATGGTCGCCGCCGCGGCCGCCGCTTCTGTCGTCGGAATGGCGGTGGCGGCCGCTCCATCGGCGCTTGCCATCGGCAACGACAACGGACCGGCGGTGACGAACGGTACCGGCGCCACGTCGTCGTTCGGCAACTCGGCGGCGAACGCAAACTTGAGCCCGCAGCTCTCACCGGTTCAGGGAACAATGCGGGACAGTGCGCTGTCCCGCGCCCTGGAGAAGCTGTCGGGCCTGTCGGCCAACGGCGAGCAGGGCTGAGCCGATTGAGACCGGCCTGGGCCGACCGCCGCTGCTTTCGCGGACTTCCCGGGCCTTTTCCAAAAAAGTGTTTTCGGCACTCCGGTCGAGGGTGAAACGTGTGACGGACGGATGCGATCGAGTGAATAGCCCGCCGCGTTACGTTCCATCAGTTCCTATTTCGTACAACCCTCGTTCAGTGCTGCGAATTTTCAGGTCGTGCTCATCCGGTTCCGGCCGGAATGGGGGCATGACCCCGAAGAAGGGAACATTCATGAAGAAGAGCTTCGCCGTCGTCACGGGCACCATCATGGCCCTGGGTATGGCTGCCCCCGCTTTCGCCGACGCGGGTGCCGACGGTTCCGCGGCCAACTCCCCGGGTGTCCTGTCGGGCAACGTCATCCAGGTTCCGGTGCACGTCCCGGTCAACGTGTGCGGCAACACGGTCGACGTCATCGCCCTGCTGAACCCCACGTTCGGCAACGCCTGCGTCAACGGCTGACCTCGTCACGCACCAGCCGTCCCGGCTGTGCCGCAGCCGGCCTTGGACCGTCTCACCCCGGCCAAGGCCGGCTTTCCCACTTCTCCACGTTCTTCAAGTAGGAAGATCAACGATAGTGCGACAGACCCTGAGCAGGGGAGTGTTCGTGGCGGCCGCCGCGACGAGCGTGCTGTCCCTGTACGCCAACCCCGCCCTGGCGGACACGTACGCGAACGGCAGCTCCTCGGGCTCGCCGGGCGTCCTGTCCGGCAACACCGTGCAGGCCCCCGTCGACGTGCCGGTGAACGTCTGCGGCAACACCGTGGACGTCGTCGCGGGCCTGAACCCGGCGTTCGGCAACTCGTGCGCCAACCAAGCGGACGCGACGGCGACGACGGACACGCCCACCCCGCCGGTCCGCAGTACCCCGGAACCCGGCTCCGGCGACGAGCAGCCGCCCGCCGGGGAGTACCACACGCTGCCCGCCCCGACCGACAAGCACTCGACTCCTCCGGGGCACGGCGACCAGGAGCCCGGTCCGACGCCCCCGCGTGGCGCGGCCATGCCTCCGGTCGAGCACATGCAGCCGCACGCGCCCGAGCTGGCCCAGACCGGCACCGGCGCCCTGCTGGCCACCTCGGCCGCCAGCGCGGCCCTCATCGCGGGCGGCGCGGTCCTGTACCGCCGCGCCCGGTCCACCGCGCGCCGCTAGGCAGCGTCCCACCGGGACAGACCGTGGGCCCCGGGTGCCGGCCCCGCACGATCCGGCACCCGGGGCCCACAGCCATGTCCGCAAGCGCGCCGGCGACAGCTGCCTGCCGCCCACCTCCTCTTCGGCACGGTCCTCGGGCCCGATCCCCCGAGCGGGGAATCCCGGCACCCGAAGGCCGTAGCGGCGGTGGTGACGTCTCCTCTCCCGCGCCTGCTTTTTTATGACTGTCCGTCAATAATGTCCGCGATGGCGGTACGGGACGTTCCCACGCGCGCGCGAGGGCCGCGGTGATTCCGTCGACCGCCTCGAACGGCCAGGCGTGCGGCTGGACACGGTCGGGACGCGTCCGCGCACCGCGAGCCGTCCGGCGAGTCCGGCCTTCGCGCTGTGCGCGTGCACCGGATCGGGGCGCACCGCGCGGACCACCCGGGCCAGATCCCGTACCTCCCGAGCGAGCGACGGACCCGGCGATCGCGTGGCCTACCAGGGCCGTACGTCGCACCGAGCGCCCGGAGCCGGGCGGCGAGGTCACCGCCGGGACAGGCCTCGGCGACGTCCAGGCCGTCCGCGGGCTGAGCCCGCACCGGGTCCGTCACGACGCGCGCGACCCCGCCGTCACGGGCTGGGTGAGACGCAGGGCCCGCGGGCCGGAGTTGGTGGGTGACAGGTGTGGGCGCGGATTTCCGTGCTCGTGATAGCACTTCGTACGGGCGGGGACGTGTCTCACTGCCGGGCGTCGGCGGCGGAGTGGGCGCCGGCCCATGCCGTGCCCCGCTGCGAAACGAGCCGTACGGCCGGTCGGTCACCCCCGCGGCGGGGCCGTTCCGGGGCGTACGCGGCGGATTCGTGGCCGAGGCGGTTCGTCTACGCCGGTTGGCGCGCCGGGGGAGCCGCCCCCGGCGCGCTGACCGCGGGATTCGGAGTGCCGGCACGGAGGCGCCCCCTGGTCGAGATCACCCCTTTGGCGGCACAACTCCCCGGCACGCCAGCCGTTGACTAAGCGCCGGGCATCCGCCCAGGTGTTTTGCGTCAACCCCAAGGAGTACCTCTCGATGTCGCGTATCGCGAAGGGCCTGGTCCTTACCTCCGTCGCCGCCGCGGCCGTCGCCGGCGGTGCCGGCCTCGCCTCCGCCGACAGCGGGGCGACCGGAGCCGCCGCGCAGTCCCCGGGCGTGCTGTCGGGCAACGTGATCCAGGCCCCGATCCACGTCCCGGTCAACGTCTGCGGCAACACGGTCAACGTCATCGGCCTGCTGAACCCGGCCGCTGGCAACGCCTGCGCCAACACCTGACGTCCGCGCGTCCGCTGAGCCGGCCGTCCTCCTCGGGGCCACCGTGGGAGGGCGGCCGGCCGCGTTTCCGCACCCGGTCCGGCTCATGGCCGCGGCCGCCACCTCATACGAAGTCATATGACGTCTTCGTATGACGACTCGGCAATCCGGCGCCCCGGGGTTTCCGTCCCCCGGAGGGCTCGTTAGGCACGGCGACGAAGACACTCCGGTGACGCACGTCGCCGAGGAAAGGAACACGATGAAGTCCTTGAAGGCCGCCGCCGTCATCGCCGGGTCCCTGGTGGTCGCCGGCGCCGCCGCGCCCGCGTTCGCCCAGGGCCCCGCCGACCTCACACCCACCAGCCTCAACGACGGCGTGAGCACGCTCGCCAAGGGCCCCATCGACGTGATGCCGCTGAAGCACCAGTCGGACGCGCTCGACACCGAGAACAAGGGCTCGGTGCTCAGCACCGTGAAGGGCACCACCACCGACCTGAACCGCAACTCGCTCCTCGGCGGCCTGCCCCTGAAGGGCTGAGACAGCCCGCCGGCGCGCGCCGGGCCCCGAGCTCCGGACGCCCGGCCCCGAACTCCCGACGATCGACCTCTGTGTACCTGAAAGGGACCGTAGCTGAGATGAAGTCGACCACCCGACGAACCCTCGCCGCCGTCATCACGGGCGTCGCGGCCGCAGTGGGAGCCGCGGCGACCCCCGCGGCCGCGGCGGGCACGGTGCCCGTGACCGTGCCGCTGAACGGTGCGGAGAAGGCTCTCGGCACGGAACTGCCCGAGGTCGGCGGAGAGATCCCGCTCCCCGCGGCCGACAGGCCGGAGGCCCCGCGCTTCGTCACCGGACGGCTGCTGCCGGAGCGGACGGTACCGCAGGTGCCGGTCAACGGCGGCCTGCCCGGCCTGGGCGCGCGGGCCCCGCTGGCCCACGTGCTCGGTGACGGCTTCGACCACGTCGGCGTCGCCGCGCCCGCCACGCCCCTGCGCACGCTGACGCCCGGCCTGTCCCTGGACGCCCCGCTGACCGCGCCGAACCCGGCCGGCTCCCACCTGCCGGACCTGAAGCAGCCGGAGATCGGCATTCTCGCCCCCGTGCTGCGGACCGACCCCGCGGCCGCCCTGACGGCGGGGACGGGCCGGTAACGGCGCCCACCGCGAGGCCCGTCCGGTAACGGCGGCCCCCTGGTAACGGCGGCCACCGGGAGGCCCGCCGGGTAATGGCGCGCACCGCGACGGCCGTCCGGTAATGGCCGCCACGGGGCGGCCCACCCGGTGACCTGCGCCGCTCACCGTCCTCGCGGCGCGTGGGTGACGGCGTGAGGCGTCCGGTGTTGACGCCGTGAGGCGTACGGCGGCGACGGCGTGGGGCGTCCGGCGCGAACGGCATGTGGCGTCCGGCGGTGACCGTGGGAGGCATCGCCCGAGACGTCCCGGTCAACCACAGTCCCGCCTTCGCGCCCGTCACGCAGCCGACCCTGGACACCGGCGTCAGCGCCCTGACCGTCGCAGCCCTCGCATCGGACGGAATGATGGCACTCAAGAGATGCGGAGGCGGGCATGACGGCGTATTTGACTGAGGTCGATCCGCGATGGGCTGAGCACTCAGGCGGAGAGGGACACCACGGTGCCCCGGAATGGGGCCCGGAGGACTTGGAGCGCGCCGCAACGTTCTTGGCCGAACTCGCGCCGCAGGCCGGGCGGGTGTTCGAGTATCTGCTGCGCCACCCTGGCCGGAGGATCCACTGCACGGAGCTGGTGGACAAGGCCCTGGGCGGGCCGAACGAGGGCGATCCGGCGCGGCGCGTGGCAGGCGTGCTGTCCGGGATGAGCAAGGCGTACAGCAATAGTGGGCGGCGGTTTCCGTTCTACTGGTGGGAGGCTCCCGAGGGGAGCGTCGGCGCAACGTACGCGGTCCGCCCCTCGGTGGCAGCGGTGTTCCTGGCCGCTCAGCTCGGACGGCGTCCTTCAGGAGCGTGAGCGCCGTGCAGCCGTCATACGCGAAGGCGGCCGGCGCGCCGGCCGACGTACTGCAACACCCCACCGCAGATCAGCATGAGCAAGCCGCAGGCGAAGACGACGCCGGACGTGGTGAGGTCGCGTACCGTGCCGCCACAGCGGCACAGCGCCAACCCCGCGCCGAACAACAGGGCTCCGTAGCCCCACACCCGCGGCCGCAGGATGTACCCCCGCTGCCATGGCACGGCCCGGCCGGTCGTGATGGCCAGGACACCCGCCACGGCATAGAGCACCACGACAGCCGCCACCGCGACCAGTGAAACGACGTGGAACATCGACCCCCCTCGCCCAGGTACCCGATCGTGGCACCGCGTGCTGAGGACGGCAACCGACGTCATCCGTCACGGCGCCAGGCCGGCTGTGCCATCTCACGACGTCGGTGCCACGGTCACGATTACTGCGCGGGAGGGTCGTTGTAGTCGTTGAGAAGGGGGCTGTGGCGTTCGGTGAGTGGGCCGACGCCGAGATCTTCACGCATGAGCTTGCGCATCTTGGCGGCTGCTTGGCCGCGTGCCTCCCAGCGGGTGCGATCCTCTGGACTGCTGACAGCAGTGCCGTCGATGTAGCCGTCGCAGATGCGTCGCAGGCAGTGGAACACGCTGTTGGAGGCCTTGACGACGGGTTGGGGCGCGATGAGCCACATCCGTTCCGATGCGCTGGCTATGCCTGAATCCCGAAAGGCTTCGCGCAGCGCGAGCGCCCGCTCGTCGTCGGAAGGGTGCTCTCGCTCGGCCAAGGCCCGCAGGCTCTCACCGAGGACCTTCACGGTGGTGGTGTACTGCGTGTAGATGTCGAGCCGCAGACGGAGCGCTTCTTTGACATCCTCGTGCTTCCACCGATTTCGATCGGCGACGAGAGTGGCGACGATGCCGATCGCGGCCCCGGCCAGGGTGGAGAGCAGTGGCAACCAATCCATGCGGGCCAGCTTGGGCCATCCCCTGATGGCCGCGCCAGGTGGGCTTCGAGGACTGGGCGGCGGCTCTGCGACAATCCCGCGATGGCGACGCTGTTCATGGCGCAGGGGGAGGAAAAGGCGTGGTTCTCCGCGGGGTGCTCGCACTGATCGCGGGCAGCGCTCTCATCGTGGTGGCCTGCGGTTACCGCGGCGTGGACGTGTGGGTATGGGACTGGGCAGATGTGACGTTCTCGCAGCGTTACAGGACCCGATGGGGAACGCCCTGGAAGAGCCTTGAACGCATGAGAATGCAATTCGGGTTCCTTGGAGTCGTGTTCGTGGTGCTGGGGCTGGTGACCGTAGCGCGCTGAGATCGCGGAGCGGACCGCCGGCCACGACGGGGTTCTCCCTCGTCTCATGGCCGCGTCCGCCGGTCCGGCCGCTGGCCCGGTGCGGGATCAGCGGGCCGTACGAACACACCCGCGCGCCCGGCAGCGCCGGCCCGTCGGCGCCTTGCCGCTACCGTGCCGGGCCGCCCAGCGCCGCTGACGTCCATCGTCGTTGCCGTCAACATCGCCGTCACTGTCGTTGGCACCGTGGCGGCGAACAGACGACCCGGCAGCACTCCCCCACCACGCGGGGCAATTTTGCCGCCGTGACACGCGCAGCGCAGCGCCCCGCCCTCTTCCTCGACGTTGACGGTCCGCTCATCCCGTTCGGGTCGTCGCCCGGCTACATACACGCCACTGGTTCCGAATCCGCGGCGCCTGTCGATCAGGGAAACCCGCTGCTTGAGCGGATCGACCCGGCGATAGGGCCGCGCCTCATGGCCCTGGGCTGCCAGCTCGTGTGGGCCTCGACCTGGACGGAGGACGCGAACGAGGCTGTGGCCCCACGCCTCGGACCGCCGCAGGGGCGGCACCCGCGGCGGAGCCGGGAAGCGCGCCCGGCGGAGCGGACCGCAACCGGGGCTTGATGAACGTGAGGAACCTCTTCCCCCGCTGAGATGAGGTGCCTGCCGGCACAACGCGTCGGAGATTCTTGACGCGTCGGATTCTTCCGACGCATACTCGGGTCATGCCTACCGACGTGTTCGGCGTGCTGGCCAATCCAGTGCGCCGCAGACTGCTGGAAAGCCTGCGTGAGGGGCCTCGTTCCACGGGGGAGCTGGCCGGCTTGTTCGAGCTCGGGAGGCCTGCGGTCTCCGAGCACCTGGCGGTGCTCCGGACCGCTGGACTGGTGCGTGAGGAGCCACGTGGCCGGCACCGCTTCTACCACCTCGAACCGGCCCGGCTGGCCGAGGTGAGTGAGTGGCTGCACCCGTTCGAGCACTACTGGAGACAGCGCATGGACGCACTGTCCGATCTCCTGGACGAAGAAGAAGGAAACGAGAGATGACCCAGCCCGACACCATCACCTGCGAGAAGTTCCTGACCCACTCTCCAGCGGCGGTATGGAGGGCCCTGACCGACCCCGACCTGCACGCCCGCTGGTGGGCCGCAGGCGACGTCAAGCCGGTCGTCGGGCACCGCTTCACCCTCGACATGGGCAACTTCGGCCACCAGCCTTGCGAGGTGACGGCGGTCGAGCACGAGCGCCTCCTCGCGTACCGGTTCGCCGAGGGGACCCTCGACACCACCATCACCTGGACGCTCCACCCGCAGGGCGAGGGCACCCGGCTCGTCCTCACCCACGCCGGCTTCGACCTCGACTCCCCGCTGGGCCGACAGGCATACGAGGGCATGGGGAAGGGCTGGCCCCACGTCTTGGAGCGCCTCGACGCGGTCCTGGGCGAGTTCGCCTGACGCGCACACGACCCGAGCATCCTTGCTATTGATGTCACCTGTGGATGTAGCCGGGTTTCGACCACTTCGTCATCAGCTCTTCCCACCAGGCCGAAGGGCTGGACATCGGGTGATCCGCAGGCCAAGTCAAGCTGTTCGCATTCACCCAAGGATGCCGACGCTTTGCTGAAATTGGCGGGCGACGCGTTCGGATGCCTTCCATGGAGTTGGAGTCGTAGCGCCCCGCAACGCGTGGCTGCGGGGCGCCTAGTGGGGTTTAGTCGACCATCTGCCCGTCGTACATACCGCCACTGCAGGTGTTGGTCGCCCAATTGACCGTTCCGCCGCCCTGCTCGCACTCACCCGGGGTGAGGCTGGCGGCGGTGGCAGTGGCGGCGCCTGTGAGGCCGAGTCCGGCGAGGGCTGCCGTGGCTATGACGGCGGCGAGGATTCGTCGAATACGCATTTGGTTCGCCTTTCACGGATTGCCTCGGTTGGGACACTACTCAGCCAATTGTTCATCCATGTGGGCGACACGTCATGTTGGGCTGTCGGGTGCCGGGGATCGGTGATGCGACCCGTCAGACAGGCCCCAGTGGGCGGTGCTGCGCGCGGCCACCTCGCGGTCCCGTTCTTAAGGAGATTGCCGGTCCACGGGCCGCAAATGGTTGAACTGACAAGTTCAGTCGAGGACTCACAGGGAGGAGTCTGGGCTGCCTGCGATGTGGCGGCCTGGGCCCGGGCTACCGCCCGCGCCATGTAGCGCCGCACGGCGCGGCTGACGAAGTGGCTCAACGACGGCATCCCGCCCGCGCAAGTGGCGGAGTGGGCCGGCAACAGCGTCGCCGTGCTCCTGGCCACATACGCCCGCTGCATCGACGGTCAGCTGCCGGATCTGAAGCGGCGACTGGAAGTCGCGGGCGACCTGCCACAGATGCCGGGTGCCGGCTGAGCCCTGGCCGAGAACTTCGACACGTATTCGACACAGCCACCCGCGAAAACCCGGTGACAGCCGGACAGCCCCGGGCCCGCCCTTGATCGTCAAGGGGGTGTCCGGGGCTTCGTCGTGTCGAGCGTTACCCGTTCTGACCAGCGAAAAAGCCCTCCCGAGGGGAGGGCCCCCAGTGGCGCCCCCGGCAGGACTCGAACCTGCGGCCAAGCGCTTGGAAGATGCGGGCACGCCGTGGTGGGCCGGTCAGATCGTCTCGTGCCGCCACCGTGCCGGGCTGCCCCGTGCCGCGGCTGTCCGCCGCCGTTGCCGTCAGCGCTGCCGTCATTGCCGTCGCGGCGTAGGGCAAGGATCGGAGTGCGAGCATGGTCAGGTGGACGTAGAGACGCAACTGCGCAGTCTCATAGGTTCCTTGTCACGGGAATATGGCGTCTTCGGTCGCGTGGTCGCTGCAGCTGGCGCCTCTGTTCCGGACCTCGTTCGAGAGGTGGCCGCAAAGGCGGAACGGCCCCTGAGGGGAGTACGGGCGCAAGGTACGCGGTCCGCCCCACCGGTGGCAGCGGTGTTCCTGGCTGCTCGACTCGGCGAGTGACCTCATCGCCCATGACCTGGGGGCCGGTGCTCTCGTTGTGGCGCCTCGCCGACGACCGTCTGTCGTCGGCGGGGCGCACGCCTTTTGAACCTCGCACGGCGCATGTCAGTCGCCCTGCGAGCAGCAGCTGCTGTAACCGATTCAGGAACTCCCGCCGTCTTTCAGGGCAACCCTGCCACCACCACGGGAGTCGTACTGGCGGCGGAGTGAGGATCTTGACTTCTCCGTCGGGCAGCTGCACTTTCAGCGCGGGAGTTGGGTTCCACATGAGAAGACGCAAGTTTCGTTCCCGCCTCGGACTCCTGGCCGCCGTGGCCGTCGCCGGAGCCGTTGTCGGCCCGGTGAGCGCGCACGCGGCCGGTACGGCGAGCGCCGGGGCGACGAGCGTGCGCGCCGACTTCAACGCCGACGGCTACACGGACCTCGCCGTCGCCGCCCCCTGGGGCACGGTCGGCGGGTACGCCCGTGCCGGGTACGTGAGCGTCGTGTACGGCTCCTCGCAGGGGCTGGACATCAAACACCGGCAGGTCATCAGCCAGAACACGGCCGGCATACCCGGCGCCGCCGAGACCGGCGACTGGTTCGGCTGGGGCCTGTCCCTCGGCGACCTGGACGGCGACGGGTACACGGACCTGGTCGTCGGTGCGAGCGGCGAGGACATCGGGACCGTGGATGACGCGGGCACCGTGACCGTCGTCTGGGGCGGGAAGGCGGGGCTGTCCGGCGGCAAGGTCGTGGCGACTGGCGGCACGCTCGGCCTGATCGCGCCCCGGCATGTCACCGTCGGCGACTTCAACGGTGACGGTCACCCCGACGTGGCCACGGACAACCGCCTGCTGAGCGGTCCGTTCACCCGCACCGCCGGCGCCGCGGCGTCCGCGGACATCGCCTTCGACCTCAGCTACGAAGACGCCGGCTTCGTCATCGACGACGTCGCCGCCGGGGACGTCGACCACGACGGCATCACCGACCTCGTCGGGCTCGTCCACACCCCCACCGAGGAGGGGCCGCCGGGCGCCGCCTATCGCATCGCCTACCTCCACGGCACCAAGCAGGGGCTGAGCGACCCCGTCGTCCTGAAGCGGTCCGACGGCACCAACATGCCCGGCGGCTCCAGCCTCGGCATCGGCGATGTGAACAAGGACGGGTACGCCGACCTGGTCGTCGGGCGCCCCGTCGACGGCCAAGGTGAGCGATCCGTCGAACCGGCGCTCCTCGGCGGGCAGGTCGGCGTGGTGTACGGCTCGGCGAGCGGGCCCGACACCTCCCGTACGACGGTGATCAACCAGGACACGGTGGGCGTGCCCGGAGTGTCCGAGTATGGCGACGACTTCGGCCTGGGCATCTCCGTCGGGGACACCAACGGCGACGGGTACGCGGACGTGGCCGTCGGCTCCCCGGGTGAGGACATCGGCACGGTCGCCGAGGCGGGCGGCGTGGCCGTGCTGCGCGGCGGAGCGTCCGGCCTCACCGGCAGCGGAGCCGTGTCCTTCAGCCAGAACACCACGGGTGTGCCCGGCACCGCCGAGAAGGGCGACCTCTTCGGCGGGCACACCGCACTGGCCGACACCAACCACGACGGCCGTGCCGAGCTGTACGTCGCCGCGCACGGCGAGAACACCTACGACGGCGCCGTCTGGGCCTTCCGCTCCACCAGCACCGGCCCGACCGCCTCCGGCTCGGTCGCCTTCGGGCCCGCCGACGTCGGCGCGCCCGTCACCGACGCCTGGTTCGGCTACGGCTTCGCCCGCTGACGCACAGCCCACGCCCTGTCCCGGGCAACAGCCCCGGCGGACATGTTCCGCCGGGGCTTCCCCTTGCCTGGCGCGGCGTCAGCAACACTCAAGCTAACGGTTGATCGGGATCTCGTAGACGATCTCGCAATGAGCGGCGGGCACCACGATGTCCGCCGTCTCCACGGGCCGCCCGTCGTCGCTGTAGTGCGTCCGCCGGATGTGCGTGACGAGGGCTTCCGGCGGCTGAGGCCAGGTGGCCGGCGTCGGTGTAGGCGGTCATGTCGCCCGAGGCGACGACGAACTCGGCTCCGAGGATGGGGCCCATGCCGGGCAGTGACTCGATGATCTCGGCTTGTGGGTGGGTGCGGAAGGCGTCGCGGATCTACCGGTCGATGCGCTTGAGTCGGTCGTCCAGGGCCAGGATCTGAGTGGCCAGGTCGGGGACGATCTGTGCGGCGGCGTCTTCGCCGGGCAGGGCGGTCTGCTGGGCGGCTTCCATGGCCGTGGCGGCCACGCTGTCCGCGTCGCGGACGCCTCGATTGACCAGCCAAGAGGTCAGGCGGGCCAGGCCGCGTCGGCGCAGGGCGGCCGGGGTCTGGTAGCCGGTCAGCAGCACCAGTGCGCCCTTGCGGGCCGAGTTGTCGAAGGCTCGCTCCAGGGCGGGGAACATGCCGGGGAGCACGTCGCGGAGCCGGTTGACCGTTCGCACTCGGTCGGTGACCAGGTCGGTGCGGTGAGCGGTTAGAAGTGCGAGGTCGGCGGCCGGCTGCGCGCTCGACGCTCTCCCGGCGCACCACGGGATAGCCGTCGTAGGGACCATTAAGTGCCCCCGGAAACGGCCTCTCTGACGCCCACCCGCAAGCTCACTCACTGACAGGCAGCGGGGCCCGGCCTCGCAGCCCCCGGCAGTTCATAACGATCAGGTGAATAACACCAGATCGAGGCAACCACACAGCAGCTCCACAAGTCACACGCAAGCAAGTCACAACCCAAGCCCCAGGGGGGACCATGAGCCAGCAGTACCCGCCCCAGCCCCAGCAGCCCGGCTACGGCGAGCCCCAGCAGCCCGGCAGCAACGGCCTGGCCACCACCGCACTCGTCCTCGGCATCATCGCCGTCGTAGTCAGCTTCATCCCTGTCCTCAACGTGGTCGTCTGGCCGCTCGCGATCCTTGGCATCATCTTCGGCGCCATCGGCCTCTCCAAGGCGGGCAAGGTCCTCAAGGGCAAGGGCGCCGGCATCACCGGCCTCGTCACGTCGGCCGTAGCGATCATCATGTTCTTCGCCATGAACGCCCTGTTCTTCTCCGCCGTCGACAAGGCCGGTAAGGAGCTGGACAAGTCGTACGACTCCACCACCGTCGGCGACGGTAAGTCCAAGACCGGCGGCGCCAAGGAGTCCGAGGTCATGAAGGACTTCAAGGTCACTAAGTGCGACGTGGTCACCGGCGACCTCGGCATCAAGGAGATGGCCATCCACGTCGACTACGCCAACAACGGCGACCGCCGATACTCGTACCTCGTTGAGGGCGAGGTCCTGGCCGACGGCAAGAAGGTCAACGACTTCATGTCAACCGCCGAGAACCTCGCCCCGGGCCAGAAGTTCACCGACAAGGACGCTGGTGCGCTGGTGAACGCGGACGAGATCAAGGACGCCAAGAAGCTCGAGTGCAAGACCATCAAAGCGTCCCGAACTGACTTCTGATCGCTGACGTCGCGCGACGCTGACCACCACCCCGAGGCCTCGCCGCGCACCCCGCAGCGGCGGGGCTCGCTGCATCATGGAGACCATGGAGTCGCAGCGCGGCACGGGCGCCGGCCGGGCTGGAGCGGGGCGGAGACATGAGCGCAGGCCCAGCCGGGGGCCGGGCCGTGCGCGGGGAGCGGAGCGAGCCGCCTTGATGAACGTAGGGAAAGTCTTATCCCGCTGGGATGAGGTTGCCTGCCGTCGTGGCTCCGTACGTGTGGCCCGTCGCCCTCCAAGGCATCCAGGACTTTGATCGCGAAGATCTCGGACATGTGCCGGCGGATCTCGTCGGGCGTGAACCAGCCGACGGCAGCCGACTCACTGGACGTGCGCTCCGTGCCGACCGCTGGCTTGCAGCTGGTTGGCCCACGGATCGTTGTCAGAGGCGCGCTGTAACTTCCCCACATGGGTGTGTACCTGGTGAGCGTCGACGCGGAGGAATGGTTCGGTGAGGAGGAAGACGGGTGGGGGGAAGTTGCGTCAGCGCTCAACGCTGAACTCCGGCGGCGGGGCCTGCCGCCCTACGAGGACGTCCCCCCGGAGACGGACTTCGCAGCTGGCTCAGGCCAAGCCTTCGAGGAGAAGCTGACCCCCTCCATGGCCGGGTTCCTCGCCTTGTGTCAGACGCACTTGTCACCAGAGGAATCGGAGATCCTTTGCGGCTGGACCGTGCTCGTGCCCGTCTCGCTCGATGAGGAGATCTGGTTGCCTGTCGACTCCGGCTACTGCGAGTCGACCATGGTCGTCGGTGCTCCCCAGGTGCTACCGCTTGCGGAGAAGCTGGCGGCAGCCATCGAACTGCCGTCCGAGGCCCCAGCGACATGCGACAACCTCGACCTGAGTATGTGGTTCAGGAACCAAGCAAAGGGGCTGGCCACTACTCGAACGGGATTGTGGAGCACGGACCTGGGCACAGCCTTCTACGTGGCACTGTTTCTGCGCGCTGCCCAGCACTCGATCCGGCGCGGCTGCCCCATCGTCTGCACCTGAGGCCCATTCTGCCGTCTCCCCGCACGGTGAGTCCGGCGACTGAGCCGAGTGTTGTGGGCTCCCGTTGCACTTGCCCGCGCTCCCGCTACGCCGCCGCGTCACCTGGCGCCTGGCCGTGCTCGAGGTACACCGGGGCGCTCTTGGCCCGGGCCTCGATCGCTGCCAGGATCCGGCGGGCCAGTCGTGGGATGGTGCGGTCTGGGCTCTCGTGCGGGGGTACGAACCTGACGGCCTTCAGCTCGTCTGCCTGCGGGCGGATCCGCTCTACGGCCTCGGGGGCGAGCTGGCCCCCGTCGAAGAGCACCTTGTCGCCTTCGGTGGCGTTCGGTGCCCAGTCGACGGCCAGGAGGCGGCCGAGCGCGGTCGTGATGCCGAGTTCCTCCTGGACCTCGCGGGCGGCAGCGTGGAGCGGTGATTCGCCGGTCTCGACGTAGCCCCCGGGAATGTCCCAGTGGTCCTTGTACGTGGGCTCCACCGTGAGGGCGCGTCCGCCGGCATCAACAGCGCGGCCTACGTGCTCGCGCTGTACCTGGGGCTCCGACGGGGTGAACTGCTTGGTATGCACTGGTCGGACATTGACCTGAGCGGTGGATCTCTGGAGATCCGTACGGCCCTTCAACGGGTCAACGGAGAGCTGACGCTGACGGCGCCCAAGACGCGCCGCTCAGAGCGGCCGGTACCGCTTCCGGCCGTATGTGCCGACGCCCTCCGCCGGCACCGTGCGCGCCAGGCCGAAGAGCGTCGGGCGGCGGGGGAGCAGTGGCAGGAAACCGGCTTGGTCTTCACCACCAGGCGGGGGACTCCGATCGAGCCGCGGAACCTGAACCGGCACTTCTACCCGATCCGTGAGCGGCTGGGCCTGGAGGTGCGCTTCCACGACCTGCGGCACACCTGCGTGACGCTGCTGCTGGGCCTCGGTATCCCGCCGCACATCGTCCGCGACATCGTAGGACACAGTGCGCTGGACGGACCATGAACATCTACGCGCACGCCCACATGACGGAGAAGCGGGCCGCCCTGGATCGGCTCGGGGGGCTGCTGGCCGACGAGTGACGGGGTCGTTGCCGTCAGCGTTGCCGTCAGAGACACGAAACGCCCTGGAGGGAAGATCCCCTCCGGGGCGTTCTTGCTGGTGGCGGGTGGCGCCCCCGGCAGGACTCGAACCTGCGGCCAAGCGCTTAGAAGGCGCCTGCTCTATCCACTGAGCTACGGGGGCCGGTGTGGTGGCCTCTGTCGTGGTGCCCGAGTGCGGGCTGATCCGTGACGTCGCCGGGGACAAGGATAGGGCTCCCCGCTCCTTGTCCCTGTTGCTTCGCCTCCGTGGCTCAATGTGGAGGTTCGGTGAAGCGGTCCTGATAATCGCAGGCAGGTACGAATCGTGCACCGCTTTTGGCGTCTGGCGCACCGGGTGTTGTGCACTCGTTATGCCTGGACTGTACCCGCGTCCCAGTCATCCCTTCCGTCCGTTGTGTTCGGTCGGCGCGCAGACATGCTCATATGCTTCAGAATTCCCCTAAAATTGGGCATTCTTCCCATGTGGTGACCTTGGACGTACGGCCTCAGCTGCTCGACGCACTCTCCGCCCTGCGCGACCGTGTCGCCGCCGCACGCTTTCCGCTGCCCCTCCCCGGGGCTCCACGCGCGCGTGCCAACCGCGACGAACTGCTCGCCCAGCTCGACGACTACTTGGTGCCCCGGTTGAGACACCCCGAAGCGCCCTTGCTGGCGGTTGTCGGGGGTTCCACCGGCGCGGGCAAGTCGACCCTCGTCAACTCCCTCGTGGGCAGACGGGTCTCTGAGGCCGGAGTGCTGCGCCCGACGACCCGGACCCCGGTGCTCGTCTGCCATCCGGAGGATCACCACTGGTTCAGTGGAGTGAGGATCCTGCCCGACCTCGCGCGCGTGTGGCTGCCCCGGCAGGACCCCGGGGAGGACCCGCCGACGCCGGCGGAGGACGACACCACCCGCGTCCTGCGCGTGGAGACCGTCGACACCCTGCCGCCGGGCCTCGCGCTCCTCGACGCCCCCGACATCGACTCGCTGCTGGCCGAGAACCGCGTCCTCGCCGCGGAGCTCGTCTGCGCCGCCGACATCTGGGTCATGGTCACCACGGCCGCCCGGTACGCCGACGCCGTCCCCTGGCATCTGCTGCGCACCGCCAAGGAGTACGACGCCACGCTCGTCACCGTGCTGGACCGGGTGCCGCACCAGGTCGTCTCCGAGGTCTCCCGGCAGTACGGGGCGCTGCTCACCAAGGCCGGGCTCGGGGACGTGCCGCGGTTCACCGTGCCCGAGCTGCCCGAGTCGGTCTGGGGCGGGGGGCTGCTGCCCGCCTCCGCCGTGGCGTCGCTGCGCACCTGGCTGGTCCACCAGGCCCAGGACCCCGTGGCCCGGCAGCACACCATGGACCGCACCGCCCACGGACTCCTGGACTCGCTGAAGGCCCGCCTGCCCGAGCTGGCCGGTGCGTCCGCCGCCCAGTACGCGGCCGCCCTGCGGCTCACCTCCGCCGTCGACAGCGCGTACGACACCGAGTACGCGCGTGTGCGGGGGCGGTTGCGGGCCGGGGCCGTGCTCGCCGGGGACGCCCTGAAGCGGTGGCGGGCCTTCCCCCTCGACTGCACCGCGAGCGAACTGCTCGACGCCCTCGTGGAGAGCCTCAGCTCCCTCCTGATGTGCGCCGTCACCGCCGCCGACGAACGCGTCGACGACGCCTGGCGCCGCGAGCCGGCGGCGGGCGCGCCCGGCCTCTCCGACCCCGACTCCTCCCTGCAGAACGCCGAGCACCGCATCGGGATGGCCGTACGGCGGTGGCGGCGGGAGCTCGAGGAGGTCGCCGAGGACGAGGTGCGCGGACACGACCGGAGCCCCGCACCGGATCCCGAGGCCGTCGCCGCCCTCGTCGCCGCCGGCCTGCTGGGCGGCCGCCGGGCGCGCACCGCCGGCGAGGGCCTCGCCGAGCGGATCGGCGCCCACGGCGCGCTGCGGCTGCGCGAGCGCGCCGCACGGCTGCTCACCGACCACCTGGACCGCGTGATGCACACCGAACGCGAGCGGCGGCTGGCCCCGCTCGACGTCCTGGAGGTGCACCCGGAACCCCAGGCCGAACTCATTGCCGCGCTGTCCGTACTGCTGAAGGAGAGATGACCGGTGGCCGCCGTCACTGACCAGGACCGCAGGGAGCACGCCGATCGGACGGAGGGCTTGGTTTCCGAGGACACGAAGGGCGCCGGGGACACCGGAGGTGCCAGTGGCATCGGAAGCGGCCCGCCCGGGCAACGGGCGCCGAGCGCGGGAGGACGCGACGCGACGCGGGCCACGCGGGCCGCGTCGGCCGACGACTCTGGAGCGGGCGCCCCGGGAACGGCCGCCTCGGGAGCGGGCGCCCCGGGAACGGCCGCCTCGGGAACGGGCGCCCCGGGGACGGCCGCCTCGGGAACGGGCGCCCCGGGGACGGGCGGGCCGGAGACCGAGCAGCCCCGAGCACGAGCCAAGGACGCCCCCGCGCGCGTGCACCACGACCCGCACGACCCACACGGCCTGCACGACCCGCGCGACCTGAAGGACGGCGACGGGCACGCGCGTGCGCGGAGGGAGGCTGTGGGCGGCGCAGGACCCGCCCGTCCCGCGTGCGGTCCGCCGGGCGGTGCCGGGCTCTCCCGTACGACGGACGACTCGGCGGGGGGTGACGAGCACACGCGCGCGGGACAGCACGGGCCGCACGCCGACGGTCACGCGCGCGGGCAGGACGACGACTCCGCCTCCGGCCGTACGGAGCCCACCGACGTCTGGGACGACGGCCTCATCGCGCGGCGCGTGACGGAGAGCACCGCCCCCGAGCACGTGCCCGCCGCGGAGACCCGGGTACCCGGCCCGCTGCCGGTGCCCCCGCTCGCGTACGACGGCCCGTTGCGGTCGCGGCTGGACGCGCTGCGCGAACTGGTCGGCCTGTCCCGCACCCGGCTCGACAGCCGCACGCTGGCCGAGGCCGGCCGCGTCCTCGACGAGGCGGCGGCGCGGCGGCGGCTGTCCGGGCAGCACACCGTCGTGGCCATCGCGGGCGCCACCGGCAGCGGCAAGTCGCAGCTGTTCAACGCGCTCGCCGGGGTGGCCATCTCGGAGACCGGCGTACGGCGGCCGACCACCGCCGCCCCCATCGTTTGCAGCTGGAGCGACGGCGCGGCGACCCTCATCGACCGGCTCGGCATCCCGGGGCGGCTGCGCAGACGCCCGGTGCAGAGCCCGGACGCCGACCCGCAGCTGCGCGGTCTCGTCCTGGTCGACCTGCCCGACCACGACTCTGCCGCCGTGCAGCACCGTGAGCACGTGGACCGTATCCTCGGGCTCGTCGACGCCGTGATCTGGGTCGTCGACCCGGAGAAGTACGCCGACGCCGTCCTGCACGAGCGCTACCTGCGGCCCATGGCGGGCCACGCGGAGATCATGTTCGTCGTCCTCAACCAGATCGACCGGCTGCCCGGGGAGGCCGCCGACCAGGTCCTCGACGATCTGCGGCGCCTCCTGGACGAGGACGGGATCGCCCTCGGGGAGTACGGCGAGCCGGGCGCGACGGTGCTGGCGCTGTCCGCGCTCACCGGGGACGGAGTCGGGGAACTGCGGGAGGCGATCGGCCAGTTCGTGGCGGAGCGCGGGGCCGCGGCCCGGCGGATCTCCGCCGATGTGGACGCGGCGGCCGAGCGGTTGCGGCCCGTCTACGCCGCGCGGCGGCGCGCCGGGCTCAGCGAGGAGGCACGCGAGGAGTTCGCGGCGCGGCTGGCGGACGCCGTCGGTGCCACCGCCGCGGGCGACGCCGCCGAACGGGCCTGGCTGCGCAACGCCAACCGCGCCTGCGGCACCCCCTGGCTCCGGCTGTGGCGCTGGTGCCACGCCCTGCGCGAGCCCGCCACCGGACGCCACGCGGTGCGCACGCAGCCGGACGAGGAGGCCACGGCCCGGCAGCGCGTCGAACAGGCGGTGCGTACGGTGGCCGACCAGGCCGCGACCGGTCTGCCGGCGCCCTGGGCTCTGGCGGTGCGGGAGGCCGCCGTACGCGGGGCCCAGGGGCTGCCCGAGGCGCTGGACGAGCTGGCGACCCGGGCCGGGCTGCCCCCGGGGCGGCCGCCGCGGCCGGGCTGGTGGCCGGCGGCGGTGCTCGGGCAGGCGGCCATGACGCTCCTTCAGATTCTGGGCGGCCTGTGGCTGGTGTGCCAGATCGCCGGTGTCATGGCGCCGAACCTGGGCGTGCCTGTGCTGCTCATGCTCGCGGGCATCGCCGGCGGTCCGCTCGTCGAGTGGAGCTGCCGGATGGCGGCGCGCGGCCCGGCCCGGCGGTACGGCCAGGAGGCGGAACGCCGGTTGCGCGAGGCGGCGGCGGGGTGCGGACGGGCCCGGGTGCTGGACCCCGTGGCGGCGGAGCTGTTGCGGTACCGGGAAGTGCGGGAGCAGTACGTACGGGTGTTGGGGTCGGGGGCGGGATGAGCCAGCGGGGGCGGTAGAAGTACAAGGCCTTCGACATACGAGGTCTTCGGCATACGAGGTCTTCGGCATACGAGGTCTTCGGCATACGAGGTCATCCACGCACGAGGTGTTCGGCGTACGGGACCTTCCATGCACGAGGTGTTCGGCGTACGAGGCCTTCCACGCACGAGGTGTTCGACGTGCGAGGTCTGCGAAGTACGGAGGGGACGGGACGGCGTACACGTGCACGTACGGGGACGAGGGGGCCGTGGGCCGGTCGTCCCCGTACGGGTGGCGGAGTTTTCCACAGGCAGGTGACGGTCCACAGGGCTCAGCGGGCTCGTCCCGGCGGAGGCAGTCTGGTGGCGCGGCGATCGCGACGGACGCGGTCGGCGCGGCGGACGCAGCCGTACGGGACGGGCCCGTACGCGTGTCGGCCCGGCGAGCGGCCGGGCGAGGGAGGGACTCACGATGAACGAGACGATGGTCTGCGCGGTGGGAAACGTGGCCACACAGCCGGTGTACCGGGAGCCGGCGTCGGGCGCGGCGACGAGGTTCCGGCTCGCGGTGACCTCGCGCTACTGGGACCGCGAGAAGAGCACATGGACGGACGGGCACACCAATTTCTTCACGGTGTGGGCCAACCGCCAGCTCGCCACGAACGCGATGGCCTCGCTGAACGTGGGCGACCCGGTCGTCGTGCAGGGCCGGCTCAAGGTGCGCGTGGAGACCCGGGACGGTCAGAACCGGACCTCGGCCGACATCGACGCGGTGTCGATCGGCCACGACCTCGCGCGCGGCACGTCCGCCTTCCGTCGCTCGGGCAGGCCCGAGCCGGGCCCGACGGCCTCGCCCCAGCAGCCGCCCGAGCCGGCATGGGAGACACCGGCGGCCGCCGAGGACCGGCCGCAGGCGGAACCGGCGGCCGTGACGTGACGTCGGAGAGGTGCTGAGGCTCCCGGGCCGAACCGCGCCTCGTCGACGAGTGCGCTCGGGAAAGCTCCGGCGGCCCGGCCGATGTGCCCTGCTTGCAAAGGGTGTTGGCGATAACGATTCCGATTCGGATCAGTCATCCGACCATATGACGGGGGGTGGCGCTGCGGGTGATCTCTAGGATGCCGGACATGGTCCTCGGGGCCTGAAGATTCTGCAGGTGGGACCGTGCCCCCCACGTCAACGGGTCCTGCTCGAAGGGGAATTCTGTGTGTGCTTCGTTCTCTGCGCCGACCGCGCGCAGGCGGGGGGCGGCGCGTCTCGCCGCCGCGACCCTGATGTCCGGGCTCGTCGCCGCCGGCGTGCTGACCGCCGCCGGCCCGGCCGCCGCGGGTACGGCACCGCAGAGCCAGGGCGGCGCGACCGCCACCATGGGCGGCCTGAAGACCTACGGCACCGCGGTCGTCCATGACGAAGGCGGCGACTACCAGGTCTCCGCGGGCCTGTTCGAGATGTTCGTCGACGGTGGCGGCATGCTGCAGACGTACTGCGTCGACCTGCACAACCCCACGCAGCGGGACGCCAAGTACCACGAGACGCCGTGGAGCGGCTCCTCGCTCGGCACCAACAAGGGCGCCGGGAAGATCCGCTGGATTCTGCAGCACTCCTACCCGCAGGTGAACGACCTCGCGGCACTCGCCGCCAAGGCGGGCGTCACCAACCTCACCGAGCAGGACGCGGCGGCCGGCACCCAGGTCGCCATCTGGCGCCACTCCGACGGCGCGCGCGTCGACGCGCTCGACCCGCAGGCGGAGAAGCTCGCGGACTACCTGGACAAGAGCGCACGCGACCTGCCCGAGCCCGCGGCCTCGCTGACGCTCGACCCGCCCGCCGTCTCCGGCCACCCCGGCGGCCGGCTCGGCCCGGTGACGGTCCACACCAACGCGAACGCCGTCACGATCACGCCTCCGGCGGACGCCGCCGCCAGTGGCGTGCGGATCGTCGGCAAGGACGGCAAGCCGGTCACCTCCGCCACGAACGGCAGCCAGATCTTCTTCGACGTGCCCGAGGAGACCCCCGGGGACACCGCCCACGGGTCGGGCGACGGGGCGGGATCCGCGGAGCTGACCGTGCAGGCCTCGACGACCGTGCCGGTCGGCCGTGTCCTCACCTCCGACAGCCGCAGCCAGACCCAGATCCTGGCCGGCTCCAGCGAGTCGACGGTGGCGGCCACCGCGAGTGCCACCTGGGCCGGCGGGGGCGCGATACCCGCGCTGTCCGCGGCGAAGGACTGCGTCAAGGGCGGCGTGGACATCACCGCGGCCAACAAGGGCGACGAGGCGTTCGCCTTCGAGCTGATGGGCGTCGAGCACAGCATCGCCGCGGGGGCGTCGCAGAAGGTCCTGATCCCGTTGCAGGAGGACCAGGCCTACGACTTCACGATCAAGGGACCCAACGGGCTCGGGCAGCGCTTCACGGGTGTCCTCGACTGCCGGACCCAGGGCGCCGCGGGCGGCACTGCCACGCAGACGCTCAGCGAACCGAGCCCCGCGACCGTGGGCGGTACCGCCGGCGGCACCAACCTCGCCGACACGGGCGGCACCAGCACCACACCCGTGATCGCCGCCCTGGGCCTCAGCCTGCTGATCCTGGGCGCCACGGCCCTGAGTATCGTCCGCAAGAAGAAGGCCCCGGCCCAGGACTGAGCGGCGCCCGCCGCGTCACCTGCCGTGGCGCGACGGGCCCTTCGCGCGGACGACCTCGAACGGGGTGTCACCGGTGTACCGGGACTCGCCCCCCGGCAGGCAGTTCAGGGCTGGCGTCGCGTGGTGCTTGACGTCTGTCTCAATACTCCAGCTGTAGGTCGCGATCTTCGTAGTGCGCGGCCGGCCGGGCCGTCTCTCGTCCCGGGTTGGTCCGACTGGTCGGATCTGACGGTGGGTCGCGCCGGGACGTACCGGGCGGCGGCAGAGCCGAGGTTATGAATGTGTCATCTGACCATTCATGAATATCAACCTCAGGAGCCACACGATGCGCCCCATCAGGGCAGCCTGTCTCGGCACGGCCACTGCGCTGGTCACCCTTCTCGCCTGCGCCCCTGTCGCGGCCACCGCGGCGGGCACCGATTTCGCCCACGCCACGGGCGGAGACCGGGTCATCACACTCATCGGCCATCTCGCGCAGCAGACGCGCTTCCCCGTCAACCCCGGCGGCAGCCCCGCCCAGGGCGATCGGACCGTCTTCCGCTCGGACCTCTTCGACCAGCTCGGCAACCAGGTCGGCGACACCGGCGGCACCTGCGTCACCACCCGGGTCGACAAAGGAGGAGCGGAGGAGTGTGTCGTGAACTACAACCTCCCGGGCGGCCAACTCACCGTGCAGGGGATGGTCTTCGGCATTCTCAACCCGGGCCCTCCCCCTTCGTTCGACAACGCGATCACCGGCGGCACCGGGGTATTCGACCGGGCTCGTGGCTCGGTCCACGCCGACACGATCGGTACGGGCACGAGGCGCTTCACGATCGACCTCGACCGCTGACTGACCCTGCCCCCGCCCGGTGAGAAGGCCGGGCCGTCCACGGCACGGCCCGAAATAGGTGCGCCGGCCCTGTTGGTGGCGCTGGCTGTCCGGTACGTCGTGTTGGCCCTCCGGCTCTGGGGGCATCCCGAGGCCGCTCCCGATGCCGCGCAATCGTTCAGTGTGAGAGGGGCGCCGGGATGGGTCCTCACACGTGGCGTCGTGGTCGTTGCGGCCAACTTCGTTCTGATGGCCGTCATGATGATCGCGCTGGTCGTAGGACTCGCAATCACGCGGACCCAGAAACCGGCCGAGCATTGGTTGCGGATTTCGGCGGTGGCAGTCGGCGGGATGATGCTCTGATGGCTGCTGATCATCCTGATCGGGATCTTCAACAGGCCGCGTTTCCTGGTGGTCCCCTAGGTCCGGCACCTCGCCGTCGGCGCATACGAGCAGGCCCGTCTTGGCTCCCACAGTCCCTCCCCAAAGCCTCACCCTCGACGGCGATCGCACCACAGCCGCCCGCGCTGACAGTGGAAGGAGCCGAGATCACCCGTCATGTACGGGGCCGTCTGTGGGCCGTGCGAGGGCGCCCGAGGTCACTCGTCGACGACCGACAGTGACAGTCGAGCTGCGGATGCCAACCGTGAAGCCGCAGGTCAGAGCCCTTCGGTCATACGGGTTTCCCCCGAGGGGTGGCGGTCGGGCAAGATGGGGTGTATCTGCCCACTGCCAGATTTCAAGCTGCCGGACGGTTTCTCTTGGCTGAGTTCATTTACACCATGCGCAAGGCGCGCAAGGCGCACGGCGACAAGGTGATCCTCGACGACGTCACCCTGAGCTTCCTTCCGGGTGCGAAGATCGGCGTCGTCGGCCCGAACGGTGCCGGTAAGTCGACCGTGCTGAAGATCATGGCGGGGCTGGAGCAGCCCTCCAACGGTGACGCCTTCCTCTCACCCGGGTACAGCGTCGGCATCCTGCTGCAGGAGCCCCCGCTGAACGAGGAGAAGACGGTCCTGGAGAACGTCCAGGACGGCGTCGCCGGGATCAAGGGCAAGCTCGACCGGTTCAACGAGATCGCCGAGCTGATGGCGACCGACTACTCGGACGCGCTGCTCGACGAGATGGGCAAGCTCCAGGAGGACCTCGACCACGCCAACGCCTGGGACCTCGACGCGCAGCTCGAGCAGGCCATGGACGCCCTCGGCTGCCCGCCCGGCGACTGGCCCGTCACCAACCTCTCCGGTGGTGAGAAGCGCCGCGTCGCGCTCTGCAAGCTGCTGCTCGAGCAGCCCGACCTGCTGCTCCTCGACGAGCCCACCAACCACCTCGACGCCGAGTCCGTGAACTGGCTGGAGCAGCACCTGGCCAAGTACGAGGGCACCGTCGTGGCGATCACCCACGACCGGTACTTCCTGGACAATGTCGCCGAGTGGATCCTGGAGCTCGACCGCGGCCGCGCCTTCCCGTACGAGGGCAACTACTCGACGTACCTGGAGACCAAGGCCACCCGCCTCAAGGTCGAGGGCGCGAAGGACGCCAAGCGGCAGAAGCGTCTGAAGGAAGAGCTCGAGTGGGTGCGGTCCAACGCCAAGGGGCGTCAGGCCAAGTCCAAGGCGCGTCTGGCCCGCTACGAGGAGATGGCCGCCGAGGCCGAGAAGATGCGGAAGCTGGACTTCGAGGAGATCCAGATCCCGCCGGGCCCGCGTCTGGGCAGCGTCGTCGTCGAGGTCAGCAAGCTCAACAAGGCCTTCGGCGAGAAGGTCCTCATCGACGACCTCAGCTTCACCCTGCCGCGCAACGGCATCGTCGGTGTCATCGGCCCGAACGGCGCCGGCAAGACCACCCTGTTCAAGATGATCCAGGGCCTGGAGACGCCCGACTCGGGCGACATCAAGGTCGGCGAGACCGTCAAGATCTCCTACGTCGACCAGAGCCGCGAGAACATCGACCCGAAGAAGACGCTGTGGGCCGTCGTCTCCGACGAGCTGGACTACATCAACGTCGGCCAGGTCGAGATGCCCTCGCGGGCGTACGTCTCCGCCTTCGGCTTCAAGGGTCCGGACCAGCAGAAGCCGGCCGGTGTCCTCTCCGGCGGTGAGCGCAACCGCCTGAACCTGGCGCTCACCCTGAAGCAGGGCGGCAACCTGCTGCTCCTCGACGAGCCCACCAACGACCTCGACGTCGAGACCCTGTCGAGCCTGGAGAACGCGCTGCTGGAGTTCCCCGGCTGCGCCGTGGTCGTCTCCCACGACCGCTGGTTCCTGGACCGCGTGGCGACGCACATCCTCGCCTACGAGGGCGACTCCAAGTGGTTCTGGTTCGAGGGCAACTTCGAGTCGTACGAGAAGAACAAGATCGAGCGGCTCGGCCCCGACGCGGCCCGTCCGCACCGCGCCACCTACAAGAAGCTGACCCGGGGCTGATCTTGCGCCACATCTACCGCTGCCCCCTGCGCTGGGCGGACATGGACGCGTACGGCCACGTCAACAACGTGGTGTTCCTCCGCTATCTGGAGGAGGCCCGTATCGACTTCCTGTTCCGCCCGGACAAGGAGTTCAAGCAGGGGTCCGTGGTGGCGCGTCACGAGATCGACTACAAACGCCAGCTCGTCCACCGGCACGCGCCGGTGGACATCGAGCTGTGGGTCACGGAGATCAGGGCGGCGTCCTTCACCCTCACCTACGAGGTCAAGGACGGCGACCAGGTCTACGTGCGGGCCTCGACGGTGATCGTGCCGTTCGACTTCGAGGCGCAGCGGCCGCGCCGGATCACCGCGGAGGAACGGGAGTTCCTCGAGGAGTACCGGGACGACGCCGGCGGCGCGGACGGAACCGAGGGCGAGGACGACGAGGAGGGGGCCGTCGCCGCATGACGGCCCTCCACCTCGCCGACGAGAGGGAGGCGGCGGACCTCGCGGCCTTCCTCTCCCGGCTGCTCCACTACGACCGTTCCGCCGCCGTGCGGCTGCAGGCGGCGGGCACGGCGCTCGCGGTCTTCGGGCGGCCCGCCTCCTTCGAGGTCCTGGCGGTGCGCACGGTCCGGCTCGCCAAGCCCTACGAGAACGGGCTCGACATCACCCTCGACCGGACCGTCTCCGCGGGCGAGTTCCTGGAGTCGGTGGACGAGCCGGCGGCCACCGCCCAAGTGCCGGTTGCGGTGACCGGGCCGCCCTGGGCGGGCGTGCTCCCGCCGCGCGGCGGCTGGCGGTCTGAGCCGGGGCTGCCGCCGGCGGACTCCCTGCGCGCGACGGTCGCCGCCGTCGTCGCCGAGTTCCGTTCCCGGACGGAGGAGTTGGCGTCCGAGCGGCGGACGCGGGCCGAACTGGACCGGATCGGGCGGGAAATCTGGTCCCGGCCGGTCGGGGAGACCCCCCTGCCCGTGCGGGCCGTGCACGCGGCCCAGTCCCTGGGGTTCCTGAGGGCCGCGCGGGCCGCCGAGGGCGAGGAGGCCCCGGCGGAGCTGTTCGCGTCGGGCGCGTGGCTCCGGCTGCGCACCCCGTACGGATCGATCGCGGTCCGGCGAGCGGGTCTCGGCCCGCTGGGCGTCAGCGTCCGCTGAGTCCTCCGGCACAGCGTCGTGCGGTGCGCGGAGGGAGGGACGCGGCGCGACCCGGCACCCCCCGGTGCGGGGAGCGGGTCACTCGGGGGTGTTCACCATCGACGCGGCCGCGTAGGTCAGGTAGTTCCACAGCGTCTGCTCGTGCTCCGGCGACAGGCCGAGCTCGTCGACGGCGGTCCGCATGTGCCTCAGCCAGGCGTCGTGCGCCGCCCGGTCGACGGTGAAGGGCGCGTGCCGCATCCGCAGCCGGGGATGACCTCGCCGCTCGCTGTACGTCGTCGGGCCGCCCCAGTACTGCATCAGGAACAGCCGCAGACGCTCCTCGGCCGGGCCCAGGTCCTCCTCCGGGTACATGGCCCGCAGTTCCGGATCCCCGGCGACTCCCTCGTAGAAACGGTGGACGAGCCGGCGGAAGGTCTCCTCCCCGCCGACCTGCTCGTAGAAGGTCTGCTCCTGAAGCGTGCCGCGCGGAATCTCTTTCACCCGTCCATGGTCTCAGACCGCCGGGCCGAGGACTCAAGCCCTACGTCCACCCCGTCCGGCGGCGGAATGCCCGCGGCCCCGAGCGTCGGCCCGCGGGAGGCGTACGCCCGGGGGAGCGGGAGGGACGGCCGCCGTGCGCACGGTGGGGGACCACCGTGCGCGGCCGGCCCGCCGGTGGACGTGGCCGGACCACCCGGAGGGGCCGGGTGGAGGCCCCTCCCGGTCCGAGGGCCCTGGTCGGGACGGGTCCTAGCCGCGCCGGACGGTGATCGTCGTCCAGGCGCCGACGTGGACCCGGTCGCCGTCCTGCAGCGGTACCGGGACGAAGGGCTGGATCGGCTCCTCCGAGCCGTTGACCGTGGTGCCGTTCGTCGAGTTCTGGTCGACGACCGCCCAGCCGCCGTCCGGCTGCTGCACCAGCACCGCGTGCTGGTGCGAGACGCCCGGGTCCTCCGGCGGCACCGACAGGTCGATGTCGGGGGTGTCGCCGGTGGAGTGCCGGCGGCGGCCGATGGTGACCTGGTTGCCGGTGAGCGTGCGCTGCTGCTCGGGCGAGTACGCCGGCAGGTTCAGGCCCGCGGCCTCGGGGCCGGAGCGGTGCATCATCGCCATGAAGTACTCGCGGTCCGGACCGATGGTCGCCGTCCAGGTCGCCGGCTGCTGCGGCTGGTGCGGGAAGCCGGACGTGGGCGGGGCCTGCGTGGAGCCGGGCTGCGGATAGCCGTACCCGCCCCGGCCGCCGGGACCGCCCGGGGAGGTGGACGACGGCGGCGAGATCACCCAGTCGTCGTCACCGCCGAAGGACGGCGCGCCCGGCTGCGGCCGGTTCGTCTCCTGCGGGAAGCCGGGCGGGGCCGGCGGACCGGACGGCTGGAACGCCTGCGGGGCGCCACCAGGGGCCCCGGGACCGGCGGGCGGCGTCGGGCCGGGCGGCGGAACCGGCCGCGAGGGGTCGGGGCCGAAGTGGGAGGGGCCGGACGGGCCGGGGAAACCGGAGTCCTGGCCGAAGCCCGAAGATCCGGGGCCGCCAGGACCGCCCGGCCCACCGGGACGGCCCGGCGGCTCGGTGCCGAACGGCGGGCCCGGCGGGATCGGCTCGGCGGGCCGGTTCACCTGCGAGGGCCGGGAGCTCTGGTAGTCGAACGCGTCGCCGCCACCGCCGAAGGCGGGGCCGGGCGGCTGCGGGAAGCGGGCGCCCGGGCCGGGCGCCGGCGGGCGCGGCGCGGCCGGGGTGTACGAGGTCGCCGTGTTCGTCAGGAAGTTCCACCGGCACTCCTCGCAGAACGGCGCGCCGCCCTCGCGGGGCGTGCGGCACTGCGGGCAGAGCTCCGGCTCGGCGTCCGGCACGGCGGACAGGTGCGAACGCCCCGCGGGCCCACCGGGCTGACCGTGGCCACCGGGCTGACCGTGGCCACCGGGATGACCGGGGCCGCCGGGGCCCGGCGCGGGCGGGAAGCCGTAGCCGCCGACCGGGGGCGGCGGGGGAGGCGGAGGCACGGCACCGGCCATGCGGTGACCGCAGACCTCGCACCAGTCGTCGGAACCCGACTGGTGTCCGTTCGGGCAGGTCGGCATGTCGGCGCTTCCCCCTTTCCTCTTCCGGCCGCTACGGCCGGATTTCTCCCACCCCGAGGGGCCGGGCTCGCTGGTGCCGGAGTCTCCTCCGGCTCACTTCTTCACGCGAACGGTCTTGGTGGACCGAGTCTCGAGAGTCATCTCGTCGGCCTCCGCGACCTTCGCCTTCAGTCGCACAGTACCCGTCGCCGCATCGACCACGTCCACCACCTTCGCAAGGAGTTTCGCAGTATCCGCGTTCCCGGAGGCGCCGGCGAGCTGTACGGCCCGGCCCAGTTTGGCGGTCGCTCCATCGAAATCGCCCGCTTTGCGGAGTTCGAGGCCCTGCTGGATGGCCTGGGCCAGTTCGGCCTGGCCGGTGTAGTGGGCCACCTGGGGGTTGATCGAGGTGGAGGCGGCCATGTCGTCGGTCCACACCGCCCGTACCAGGCCCTGGGCGCCGAGGTTTTGCGCCGTTCCTCCCGCACTCTCGACTTCGCTCGAGCGGGAGGTGCCCCCAGCTTGCGGCACGACCAGGGAGATGCGCGCGGCGAGCATCTCCTGGCCGACCTGGGCCTCGGGGACCCGTACGCAGAGGTGGTAGTCGCGGGACTCGTCGCCCCACGACCCGGTGGGGTAGTCGCCCGCGCGCGGCCCGGCCTCGGTACGGCGTTCCGTCAACTCCTCGACCGTGGGCGCGACTTGCTTGACGAACCGGATGGTGCTGCCGACCGGCGTCCACACCCGCAGGGCGACGTCCGCGACCTCCTTGCCCATCGCGGTCTCCATCATGTGCGTGAAGTCGGCGGCGAGGGCCGCCGGATCGGCGACGATGTCGGCGGTGCCGAGGAGCGCGGAGGCGATCCCTGTGACGTCTTTCACTTCCCAGTCGGTGCCCACGCCCCGGGCGTCACAGGTGAACCGTCCGGCGCAGGCGTCCAGCGAGGCCTTGAGGTCCTGGGGCGACTCGTGCTCGTTGCGGCCGTCGGTGAGCAGGATGCCGTGCCGGATGGCGACGTCCGCCGACGACAGCAGCCGGTCGGCCAGCCGCAGCCAGGTGCCGATGGCCGTGCCGCCGCCCGCGGCGAGCTTGCGCAGCGCCTGCTTGGCCTGGTCGCGGGTGGTGGCGTCGGCGACCGCGAGCCGGCCGGCGCCCGGGTAGATCTCCTTGGCGACGTGCGTGCCGCCGATCACCGCGAAGTGCACGCCGTCGCGCAGGGTGTCGATCGCGGCGGCCGTGGCGTCGCGGGCGTTGCGCATCTTCGTCGGCGGGTAGTCCATCGAGCCCGAGCAGTCGACCATGATCGCGACGGCCGCGGACGGGCCCTGGCCGGGCGCGTACAGATGCGGTGCCGTGACCGCGCTCCCGATCGTGCCGCCCCCGGTCGCCGACACCGTGACGATCGCGTTGACCTCGCGGCCGCCCTCCGGCAGGTACTCGTTCTGGTACACGTCCACCGAGAACTGCGGCACGTTCGACTTCGAGAAATTGGCCATGCCTTATCGGATCCCCCTCATGCCCCCCGCGGGCGGGGGCGACGACAGTGAGCGGACCGGTCCCCTCCGGGCCGCAGGAGCTTCCCCGTGCCAAGGGGTGCGCCGGGATTGCCGTCGTCCCTCCCGGTGTACGCCCTCAGGCCGATCCTGCCCCCTGCGACGGCGCCGGGAACGGCAGGACGGCCACTGTTACGTTGTCGTGGCCCCCGCCGTCCAGGGCGTGGCCGACCAGCACCCGCGCGCTGTGCAGAGGGCGCACGGCGGCGTCGAGCGGGACCGCCTCGGCCATCTCCTCGGCCGTCTCCGCGTAGTTCCACAGCCCGTCGGAGCAGACCACGACCACACCCGGCCGGTCCGGCTTGAAGGAGGCGGTGTGCGGCTCCAGTTCGTAGGCGTCCGCACCGAGCCAGCCGGTGATCGCGTGGGCGCGCTCGTCGGCGTACGCCTCCGCGTCGCTCATCAGGCCCGCGGCGACCATCTGCGCCGCCCAGGAGTCGTCCTCGGTGAGCCGGGCCGGGGGTGCGTCGCGGTCCACCGGGACCCAGTAGACGCGGGAGTCGCCGACCCAGCCGACGACCAGCAGGCCCGCGGTGACCACCGCGCCGACGAACGTGCAGGCCGGCGCGTTCTGGTGGGGGGCGTGCTCGCGGGCCGTCGCGGGCTCCTCGGCGAGCGCCTCGACCGCCTGCGCGGCGGCGACGATCGCCTCGTGCATGGCCTGCTGCGGGTGGGTGCCGCGGGGCAGCGCGGCCAGCAGGGATTCGCTCGCCGCCCGGGAGGCGGCCAGTGAGGCGTCGTCCGGGCGGGTCGCCGAGGAGACGCCGTCGCAGACGACCGCGATGAGCGCGGGGGAGCCGTCGGGCAGCGCGGTGCCGCCGACGGCGAACGCGTCCTCGTTGCGGTGGTGGCGCAGGCCCCGGTCGCTGACCGCGGCCACCGGACCCGACTCCTGCTCCATGTGGTCCCGCTCGCGCGGCTGGGCGTGCCCGCAGTTCTCGCAGTAGCCGTCGCTGTCGACCCGGCCCGCCCGGCAGGCCACGCACACCGCGGCGCCCTCGGCCGGTGTCCCGCCCTCGGCCGGCGCGGCCTGGCCGGCCGCCGGACGCGGGTCCGGCGCCTGGAGCGGGTACTCCTCGGGCTCGGCCGGGCGGTCGAAGCGGACGCCGGAGGCCGGGGAGTCCGGCGAACCGGTGGCCGGTGGCTGCGGCCGGGCCGCGCCCGGCGACAGGGGCGAGCCGCCCGAGTCCGTGCCCGGCAGGTCCGACGGCAGATGAGCGGAGGCCGGGGCCCCGGAGGCGTCCGGCGGGCCGGCGGCGGGCCACCCGGCGCCGCCGTCGCCGGGCGCGGCGGGGTGTGGCAGCACCGCCCCGTCGCGCATGGTCAGCGTCGGCGTGTCGGGCGAGGGCGCGGCGGCCGCGGACAGGTCGTATCCGCACGCGCCGCAGAAACGGTCACCCGACTCGAGGGGCTCCCTGCAGCTCGGGCAGGCGGACAACTGGTGCGTCTGCGACATCGATTACACCCACGTCCGGGGGCGGTAACGGTTGGCACGTTCCACCAGGTCGATCCTCTCCTCGCCGCCGGGCGCCAGCCGGGCCAGCATGCGGTACGAACGCTCCAGGCCGAAGCGGAGGCCCCGCTCGTCCAGGTCGCTGCCGAGCAGCACCCGCCGGGAGGCCGGGCCGGAAGCCCCACCTCCGGAGAGTATCCAGTCCAGGGCGCAGCCGAGGACTTCCGCCGACAACTGCTCGCGCCGCGCCGGGTCCAGACCGTACGCCTCCAGGGCCTCCACCTGCCGCGCGGCGGCGGTCAGATCCTCCAGGAACGGCGTGTCGGACGCGACGGCCGTCCGGTGCCGCAGCCGCGCCCGTACGGCCGCCACCCGCGCGGCGGTGCAGTGGACGGACGCCTCCGGCACCGACTCCAGGGTCCGTACGGCGGCCCGCCGGTCACCGGCGGCCAGCTGGACCCGGGCCAGGCCGAACGCGGCGCTGACATGGCTGGGGTCGGTCGACCACACCAGCCGGTAGTACTCGGCGGCGTTGTCGAGCTGGCCGAGCACCTCCGCGCACAGGCCGAGCGCCAGCTTCGGGGCGACCTCGCCCGGGAAGGCGTCGTAGATCGCGTCGAAGGCGAGGGCCGCCTCCTCGTGGTCGCCGGTGACGAGGGAGGCCACGCCCCGGTACCAGACGATCCGCCAGTCGTCGGGGTCCTGTTCCTCCAGCGAACGCAGCCCCCGCAGCGCGGTGGCCGACTCGCCGGTCTCCAGCCAGGCGCGGACCTGGCGCAGCCGGGTCTCGGGCGAGGGGGCCGGCGCCGCCGCGAGGGCCTGGACCAGTTCCCCGGGCGAGGACGTCAGCAGACCGGCGAGGAAACCCGCGTTGGGGTCCGACGGGGCGACGTGCGGAACCGGGAGGGCGAGGGCCGCGGCCGGGGTGTGCACGGGCTTCACCAGGCTCACGGTGCCCGGCGCGCCGATGCCGGGCGCGACCCCGGCCGCCCCGCCCGGTGCCCCGGGGCCCCCGGCCGTGACGGCGGGCGCGCCCGCCCGGCGGCGCGCGGGCAGCGCCCGGGCCCCCAGCCGTGACACGTCCCCGTCCAGCCTCGGGAACAACTCCGTGTCGGTCACCTTCAGTTCGGGGCCGAACAGGGTCGACAGCGCGGGCCGGGCGTGTCCCGTCTGCAGGGAGACGACCTCCCGCAGGACGCCCGTGAGCTGCTCCGCCATCTCCTGCGCGGAGGAGAACCGGCGGGCCGGGTCCGGGTCCGTGGCGCGGACCAGCAGCCGGTAGAAGGACTCGTAGTGGCGGAAGACCTCGATGTGGTCGGGGTCGGGCAGGGAGTCCACGAAGACGTTCGTGTAGCCCTGGAAGTCGAAGGTGAGCACGGCGAGCGTACGGCCGACCGTGTACAGGTCGCTCGCCACCGACGGGCCGGCCTCCGCGACCTCCGGCGCCTGGTAGCCGATCGTGCCGTAGATGGCCGACTCCTCGTCGTCCATCCGGCGCACCGCGCCCATGTCGATCAGCTTGAGCTGGTCCTCGGTCTGGATCGCGTTGTCGACCTTGAAGTCGCAGTAGAGCAGGTTGCGGCTGTGCAGGTGGCCTAGCGCCTCCAGGGCCTCGATGCCGTACGCGCAGGCCTGCTCCACCGGCAGCGGCTCGCGCCTGCCGTCCGGGGTGCGGCGGGAGTTGGCGATCTCCTTCAGCGACTTGCCGCCGACGTACTCCATCACGATGTAGCCGTCGAGGGAGCCCGTGCGCTGGTCCAGGTGCTCCACGAAGTTGTAGATCCGCACGATGTTGGCGTGCTCGATCTCCGCGAGGAAGCGCCGCTCGGAGATCGCCGCCGCCATCGCGTCCTGGTCCCCGGTGTCCAGCAGGCCTTTGAGCACCACCCAGCGGTCGGCCACCGCGCGGTCCACCGCGAGATAGATCCAGCCGAGGCCGCCGTGCGCCAGACAGCCCGCGACCTCGTACTGGCCGTGCACGATGTCACCGGCCCGCAGCTTGGGCACGAACGAGTACGGGTGGCCGCACTTGGTGCAGAAGCCCTCCGTCCGGCCGGGCCGGTCCCCGCGGCCCCGCCCCACCGGAGCCCCGCAGTCCGAGCGCGAGCAGAACCGCTTCCGCTCCGGCACCTCGGGGTTCTCCAGCACCACCGAACGCGGATCGGGCCGCGGCACCTGCGGCACCTGCACCAGCCCCGCGCCCAGCCGGCCGCGGCCGCTGCTGCCCGAACCCGTGCCGGAGCCGCGCACCGACACCGAGCGGCCGCCGGTACGCCCCGAGAGGGAACGCGAGAGCCGGCCCGACACCGAGCGGCGCGACCTGGAGGACTGCGAGGAGGTCCGGGCGCTGCGGGCGCTGGAGGGGGAACTCCCGCTGCCCGAACCGCCCGAGTCCCCGCCGCCGCCGGTGACGCCGGTGGGTGGCAGGCTCACCGAGCCGTTCGCCGAGACCACCGGCGCCAGCCCGCAGGTGTCGCAGTACAGCTCGCCGCCGCCCACGTCCTCGTAGGCGCCGCCGCAGCCCGGCCGCTGACAGGTCTGCCCCGCCTGGCTCATGACTCCCCCCTCCCGTCCTCGGGCCCGCCCTGCTCCGGCACCCGCGGGGCGCCCAGCAGTTCGGCGGCCGCCCGCTGGTATCGCAGCACGGCCTGCTCGGCGACCCGCAGGTCGCACGGCGCGCTCCACAGCATGCGGCGCGCCGCGTCGTACCGCTCCACCAGCAGCGGGTCCTCCGCCAGCCCGTGCCGGGCCACCTTCGCCCGGTACGCGTCGAGACGGCCGCGCAGCTCGGCGCGCACCGCCAGCGGCGCGGTCACCGCGGTCAACGACTCGCGCGCCCGCAGCAGTTCGTCCTCCGCCTTCTGCTCCAGCGACTCCAGGAGCGGGGACAACCGGTGCCACTGGGCCTGTCTGCGGTACTCGGCGGCCGTCGCCAGCTGTTCCTGCAGCACGGTCGGCGGGCCGCCGACCACCGGCACCTCCGTCGCGGCGATCTTCGCCAGGACCTCGCCGCGCGCGGTGCGCGCCTCGGCGAGCGTGCGGTCCGCGCGGGAGAGCAGGTCCCGCAGCTTGATCAGCCGCTGCTCGGCGTCCTGCCGGACGGAGAGCACGGCGTCGATCTCCCGGCGCACCTCCTCCAGGGCCCGCGCCTCACCGTCGTACACCGTGGTGTCCGGGCGGCCGCCGCCCGGTGCCGAACTGCCCTGCGCCGGGACCCAGAAGGCGAGCGGGTCGGAGACGACCTCCGCGCGCAGCTTCGTCAGCGTGCGCGTGATGTGCTCCAGGTCGTCGCCGGCCGGGTGCTCGCCGGGGCGCACGCCGACGGAGTGCGCGAGCTTGCGGGTGCGCTGAAGCTCCGCGGCCAGTAAATCTATCCGGGCGGGCAGCGCCGACCACACGGCGTCGGCGGCGACCACCATGTCGAGGCTCGTCGCGTACAGGTCGTTCATCCGGTCCACGAGCGCCGTCAGGGAGAACCGCTCGCTGAGCCGGGCCGCGCCGCCGTGGAGCGTCGGCGCGTTCGCGGTGGCGGCGGCGGTGGCCGCGCCGGCGACCGTGACCGACTCGCCGCGCAGCAGCTCGGTCAGCTCCACCAGGTCCTCACGGCTGGACCAGCGGCGCCGGGCGCGGATCTCGCGGGCGGTGCGCAGCGCGCCGGTGTACGCGTCGAAGTACGCCCACAGCAGCGTGATCGACGCCTCCGCGGCCGCCCAGCGCTCCTTGGTGCGGCCGGTCAGCTCGGCGCCCTCGAGAAGTCTGCGGCCCGCGTGGTCCTGCAGGGCGAGGAGCGAGGTCTCGATCGCCTCGTGCTCCGCGCCGAGCCGCGCCAGCGCACGGTCCACCTCGTCCCGGTCCATCACCGGCCCGGCGGGGTCCGTGACGCCCATCGATCACCTCTCGCTGCTCGTGCGGTCCGTCGTACAGGGGTGCGGCCGGCGGTCACCGGTAGCTCGCCGCCGGCGGAGTCGCCGACTCCGAGTCCCTACCCAGCGTGGGGGAAAGCCACTTGTCGTACGACGCCTTCCAGCCCCCGTCCCTGCGGTAGTCCTCCAGCACGCGGTTGACCCGGCGTACCAGATCCTCGGCGCGCAGATTCATCGCCACGCCGTAGTACTCCTTTGTGAAGGTGTCGCCCTTCAGGGCCACCGCCGGGTCCTGCGCGGCCTGGCTGGCGGCGAGCGCACCGTCGGTCACCACCGCGTCCACCTCGCCGAGTTGCAGCCGCACCAGGCAGTCCAGCTGGTTGGGCACGGTGGTGGAGATGTCGGCGGAGGCGGGGATCTTGCCGGACGCGCGGTCCGCGGCCAGGCGGTCGTGGGCCGTGGAGCCGCTGGCCGAGCAGATCCTGCGGCCGGCGAGCGACGCGTCGTATCCCTTGATCGTCGACGTCTTCGGGGCGAGCACCTGCTGGCCGGTCAGGAAGTAGGGCGCGGAGAAGGCCACGTCGCCCAGGCGGTCGCAGTTGATCGTCATGGTGCGGACCACCATGTCGACCCGGCCGTTGCGGATCGCGGGGATCCGCTCGTTGGTGGGGATGGCCTTGAACTGGACCTTCGTCTCGTCGCCGAGGATGTCCCTGGCGATGCGGTGGGCGAGGTCGATGTCGAAACCCTCCAGCTCGCCCGAGGAGTTGTTCGGGTTGCGGTAGCCCCAGCGGTAGCTGTTCTGGTCGACGCCGACCGTGAGGTAGCCGCGCTCCTTGATGGCCCGCACCGTCTCGCCGTCGGCGCCCGACGGGGCCGGGCTGCGGTTCTGGGCGTCGCCGTCCTTGCAGTCGCCGGCCCTGGCCTGGGTGGCGTGGGCCGTCCGCCCGCCGCCGGACGGGACGCCGTCGGGGCGGTCGTGCGGGCGGGTGAGCGGCAGCAGCAGGACGAGCGCCAGCGCGAGGGCGCAGACGGCCGCCATCGCCCCGACCCCGCCCCAGCCCTTCAGGCCGGCCCGCAGACGTCGTGCTCGCATCGTCACGCCCCCTTTCACCGGTACTCCGACAGCCGTCGCCCGATGCCGAGCAGGGCTCCGGCCGCGGCGAGGACGGCGAGCGCCGCGGAGCCCGCGGTCAGGCCGGTCATCGCGGCCCGGCCGTCGCCGGCGGCCTGCTGGAACTCGCCGGTCTCGTGGGCGAGCGCCGACTTCAGCGATGTGTCCACGTTGTCGAAGCACTCGCCGGTCGACTGGTCGGCGGCGGCGGTGCCGATGACCTTGTCGCGCGCCTTCTGGTAGTCGCCCGAGTCGTTGGCCTGGCGGGCCAGCGCGTGCCGGGACTTCCACACCTTCATCGACTGGCCGGCGACCTTCACCGGCTTCACCCCGGCCGAGTCGTCCGCGAGGGCGCCGGCCCGGGCGAGCGTTCTGCCCAGGGCGGCGATCTCCTGGTCGTACGCCCAGTCGTAGGCGTCCATGACCGTGCCGTCCGGCAGCTTCTTCGTCTCCGCGCCGCGGCTGACCAGGGTCAGGTTCTCGTCGCTGCGGGCCTTCAGGGAGGCGATGCGGGCGTCGTGCAGCACGCTGAGCGAGCGGACGCCGTGCGCGTAGGAGCCGTTGAGGCCGGACCGGGCGACGGTGTGGCCGACGACGACCCACAGCAGCACCACGGCGGTGGCGGCGGAGGCGGCCACCAGACCGTGGTTCAGCACCCGGTTGGTGCGCCGGTAGTTGCGGTGCTGGGCCCAGGCCAGCGCGGCGAGGGCGAGGACACCGAGCGCGATCGCGGCCCACGGGTAGGGGGTCGCGTCCGCGTAGTCGGCGCGCAGGCGCTGGTTCTCCTTCTGGTAGAGGTCCTCGGCCGCCGGGAGCATCTGATTCTGCATCGTGTCGTTCGCGGTGCGCAGGTAGGCGCCGCCGACCGGGAAGCCCTGCCGGTTGTTGGCGCGGGCGGACTCCACCAGGCCCTTGTAGCGCGGCAGGAGTTCGTTGAGCCGGGTGATGGTGGCCGCGGACGGCGAGCCCGGGTCGGAGTTGGCGGCGGCCGTGACGAGCTTCGCGGCCGCCGTGCGCACGTCGCTCTCGTAGCGCTCGCGGGTGGCGGTGGTCTCCTGCAGGCCCGCGAGATAGCCGCTGGTCGCCATGGTGTTGGCGTCGGCGAGCGAGCGGTAGATGTCGGCGGCGTCGGAGCTGAGCGGCTGGCTGCTGTGCAGCACGTCGTCGGCGGCGGTGGCCCGGTCCGTCGTCTGCCAGGCGGTGACGGCCCCGAAGGCCACCACGAGGAGGGCGAGGACGGCGCCGATGATGCGCAGCCGGCCGGGCTCGGTGGTGGCGGCGGCGCGCAGCCGGTCGACGCCCTCGGCGAACGCGGTGCGCCGCGGCGGCTCGGGCGGACCCGGCGGCACGGGTGCCGGGGGGACGGGCGACGGGCCGGGCTGCGGTGGAACGGCGGGCATCGTGGGCAGGACGGAACCCGCGGGCGCCGCACCGCTGTTCGGCGGGTGTGTCACTGCTGACCTCCCCCATGGTCATCCGTCGCCGCAAGTATCGCTGCCGGGGCCGACATCCGCACCGGCCTTCGCCCGATCTTGATCCGATCGCAGCGCGGTCCCCTCGCGGAGGGCGCACGGCACGCCACTGCGCACCACCCCCCGCCCATGAATACGCCGGGGGGATCGGTTCGGTTCCCATGGCGGGGAGGCGGTGCGGACGCTCACCGCTCGAAGTGCGCCCGCACCCTCGACCGCGCCCCGGCCGGCGCTCCCACGTGGTCCAGGCCCAGCAGCGCCGCGCCCAGCACCGGAGGCGCGGTGACCACGTGCGGCACGGCCTTCGGGGCGCGTTCCGCCAGCAGCGCGCGGACGCGGTCGTCCAGCCGCGGGTGCCGCGCGGCCAGGACGCTCCCGCCGAGCAGCACCGGCGTCTCCTCGTCCAGCAGGCCCAGCCGGGTCAGCGCCACCGCCGCCATCACCACGACCTCCTCGGCGAGCCGGTCCACGAGGGCGCGCGCCACCGCGTCACCGGCCGCCGCCGTGGCGAACAGGACGGGGGACAGCTCGTGCCGGCGGTGGGCGCCGACGTGGCCGAGGTGCAGTGCCTCGACGAGGGCGTACATCGAGCCGAGCCCGAAGTGGGCCGGGAGCGTGCGCGCCAGCGCCGTGGGCGCCCCGCGGCCGTCCTCCGAGCGGGCGGCGTGCCACAGCGCCTCCTCCGCCAGTACCCAGCCGCCGCCCCAGTCCCCGGAGACGCGGCCGAGTGCCGGGAAGCGGGCGGTGCGTCCGTCGGGGCACATGCCGACGCAGTTGATGCCGGCGCCGCAGACCACCGCGACCCCGCGCGGCTCGGCCACGCCCGCGCGCAGGATCGCGAACGTGTCGTTGCGCACCTCGACCGTCGCGCCCCACGCGCGCGCGTGCAGGGCCGCCGCCAGCCGCTCCTCCTCCACCGGGAGATCGGCGTTGGCCAGGCAGGCCGAGACATGGGAGACGGCGGTGACGCCGGCCGCCGCGCGGGCCCGCCCCATCGCCTCCTCCACCGCCTCCTCCAGCGCGTCCACCGCCGCCTCGACACCCACGGCCGGCGGGCGGAACCCGCCGCCGCGGGCCGTGCCGAGGACGGTTCCGTCGGCCGCGACGACGGCGACGTCGGTCTTGCTGTTGCCCGCGTCGACGGCGAGGACGCTCGCGGTCATGCCCACGGGAGATGCTCCCGGTTGTGCGCGATCAGCCGGTCGGTCAGGGCCTCGGCGAGGGCGTACCGGCCGATCAGCGGGTGGGCGAGCAGGGCGCGGAACACCCGGTCGCGGCCGCCGCGCAGCGCCGCCTCCAGGGCGAGGTCCTCGTACGCCGTCACGTGCGCCATCAGGCCCGCGTACAGCGGGTCCACGGCGGCCACCGGCAACGGGGCCGCCCCCTTCGGGCCCACCGCCGCCTGCACCTCGATCACCGCGTCGTCGGGGAGGAAGGGCAGCGTGCCCCGGTTGGGGGCGTTCACCACCTGGTACGGGCTGCCTCCCCCGCCGAGCAGGGCCGCCGCCAGGTCCACCGCCGCCTCCGAGTAGTAGGCCCCGCCGCGCCGGGCGAGCAGGGCCGGCTTCTCGTCGAGCGCCGGGTCGCCGTACATCTCCAGCAGCTGCCGCTCCATCGCGGCCACTTCGGCGGCCCGGGACGGTTTCGTGCGCAGTTCGTCGACGACCTGGTCGTGCGCGTAGTAGTAGCGCAGGTAGTAGGAGGGGACCACGCCGAGGCGGTCCAGGAGCGTGCGGGGCAGGCGGAGGTCCTCGGCGATGCGGTCGCCGTGCCCGGCCAGCAGCCCGGGCAGGACGTCCTCGCCCTCGGGGCCGCCCAGGCGCACCCCGGTCTCCCAGGTGAGGTGGTTCAGGCCCACGTGGTCCAGGTGGACGTCCCCGGGGGAGAGGTCCAGCAGGGCGGCGAACTTCCGCTGCAGGCCGATCGCCACGTTGCACAGGCCGACCGCCCGGTGCCCCGCTCGGAGCAGGGCGCGGGTGACGATGCCGACCGGGTTGGTGAAGTCGATGATCCAGGCCCGCGGGTTGGTACGGCGGACCCGTTCGGCGATGTCCAGCACCACCGGGACCGTGCGCAGGGCCTTGGCGAGGCCGCCCGCGCCCGTCGTCTCCTGGCCGACGCAGCCGCACTCCAGCGGCCAGGTCTCGTCCCGCTCGCGGGCGGCCTGCCCGCCGACGCGGAGCTGGAGCAGGACCGCGTCCGCGCCCTCGACGCCCGCGTCCAGGTCGGAGGTGGTGACGATCCGGGCGCCGTGGCCCTGCCGGGCCAGGATGCGCCGGGCCAGGCCGCCCACCGACTCCAGGCGGTCCGCGGCCGGGTCGACGAGCACCAGCTCCTCGACGGGCAGGGTGTCCCGCAGACGGGCGAAGCCGTCGACGAGTTCGGGGGTGTAGGTCGAGCCTCCGCCGACCACGGTGAGTTTCACAGGCGGTTCAACCCTTCACTCCGGTGAGCGTGACGCCCTCGGCGAACGCCTTCCGGGCGAAGAGAACAGGAGAGGTCTACGGCGGTCAGCGCGCGGTGTCGAAGACCTCGTCGCGGGTGGCGGCGAGCGCGCTCTCCAACGCCCCGCGCAGCACCGGCTGTTCGCGGACCTCGCCGACGACGAGCCGCGGGCGCGAGGCGGCCAGCTCCGCCAGCTCGGCCTGGACGAGCGCGCGCAGCACCTCGCCGCCGGAGGTGAGGGCGGCGCCGCCGAGGACGACGAGCTCGGGGTCGAGGACGGAGACGAGGGAGGCGAGACCGGTGGCGAGCCGGGTCGCGTACGCGCGCAGCAGCTCGTGGTGGGGGCCGGTGGCGTGGTCGGCGGCGCGGGCGAGCAGCGCGGCGGCGGCCTCCGCGTGCGGGCCGGTGGGCACGCCCTCGACGCCGAGCCGCCGGGCCAGCTCCGGCAGCGCCCGGGAGCCCGCCAGCTCCTGGTAGCCGCCACTGTTGGCCCTGGTCACCCGGCGGACCAGCGGCGCGCCGGGCACCGGCAGGAAGCCGACCTCGCCGGCGCCACCGGTCCAGCCGCGGTGCAGCCGGCCGCCGAGGACGAGGGCGGCGCCGAGGCCCTCCTGGTTCCACAGCAGGACGAAGTCCCGGTGGCCGCGGGCCGCGCCGAGCCGCTGCTCGGCCAGGGCGACGAGGTTGACGTCGTTCTCGTACTCGGCCGGCACGGGCAGCGCGGCGGCCAGTTCTTCGAGCAGGGTGGGGGAGTGCCAGCCGGGCAGGTGGGAGGCGTAGCGCAGACGGCCGGTGCGGGGGTCGAAGGCGCCGGGGGTGCCGATGACGAGCCGGTGGACGTCGGCCCGGGACAGGCCGGCCGCCTTCACCGCGCCGTCGAGGGCGTCGGTGACCTGCCGGACGACGGGCCGGCCCGGGCCCCGGCCGGGGGTGGGCAGCTCGTACGTGCCGACCGTGCGGCCGGTGACGTCGGCGACGGCGGCGAGGATCCGCTCGGGCGTCACGTCCAGCCCGGCCGCGTACGCGGCGGCCGGGTTGACCGCGTACAGCTGGGCGCCGGGGCCGGGCCGGCCCTCGGTGGTGCCGGTGGCCAGGACCAGCCCCGCGGCCTCCAGGCGGGCCAGGAGCTGCGAGGCGGTCGGCTTGGACAGGCCGGTGAGCCTGCCGATCCGGGTCCGGGACAGCGGCCCGTGCTCCAGGAGCAGGTCGAGGGCGGCGCGGTCGTTCATGGCGCGCAGGACGCGCGGGGTGCCCGGCGTACCGGCGGTTCCGGCCATGCGTCGTGCCACCTCCCCTTCGGCTGCCCGGTCCGCGCGGGCACGGGTGATCGGCGACGCTCACCGCCGGCACTGTCAGGAAAGTTTCCTATTCCGAGGGGAGGAACGTATTCCCGGCGCGCGGGCGCGTCAAGAGAGACGACGCCCCCGCGGCGACGGAGGTCGTCGCCTGCGGGGGCGTCGTGCCGCCTGCGGAGGTGCGGCCTACTTCGGGGTCGGCCGCGACGCGGTGAGAGGGGTGGCCGCCTCCGACTGCGGCGACGCCGAATTGGAGTACACCGAGGGCGCGGCCACCGTCGCCGTCGGGTCGGCGGGCTGCTCCTCCGCCGGGGCGGTCGCGCCGCCGACGATACGGATGTCGGCCGCGTCGAAGGCGCGCTTGACGCGCCAGCGCAGCTCCCGTTCGACCGAGAGGGCCTTGCCGGGCATGGTCTTCGCGGAGACGCGGACCACCATCGAGTCGAGCAGGACGCTGTCCAGGCCGAGGACCTGGATCGGGCTCCACAGGAGCTCGTTCCAGGGCTCCTCCTTGGTCATCTTCTCGGCGACCTCGTCGAGCGTGGCCTTGACCCGGTCCAGGTCCTCGGCCGCCTTGACGGTCACGTCCACCCCGGCCGTCGCCCAGCCCTGCGAGAGGTTGCCGATCCGCTTCACCTCGCCGTTGCGCACGTACCAGATCTCGCCGTTGTCGCCGCGCAGCTTAGTCACGCGCAGCCCGACCTCGATCACCTCACCGGAGGCGACGCCCGCGTCGATCGTGTCGCCGACGCCGTACTGGTCCTCAAGGATCATGAAGACGCCGGAGAGGAAGTCCGTGACCAGGTTGCGGGCACCGAAACCGACCGCCACACCGGCGACACCGGCCGACGCCAGCAGCGGGGCCAGATTGATCTGGAAGGTGGACAGCACCATCAGCGCCGCGGTGCCGACGATCAGGAAGCTCGCCACCGAGCGCAGCACCGAGCCGATCGCCGCGGAGCGCTGCCGGCGGCGCTCGGCGTTCACCAGCAGGCCGCCCAGCGCCGTCCCGCCCGCCCCCTGCGCGGCGGTGCGGTTCATCCGGTCGATGAGCTTGGTGATCGCCCGCCGCACCGCGACTCTCAGCACCGCCGCGATCACCAGGATCAGCAGGACCCGCAGACCGATCGCCAGCCAGGTCGACCAGTTCTGCTCGACCCAGCCGGCGGCGTCCGTCGCGCTCTGCTGGGCGTCCTGGAGCGTGGGGACCGCCGGGTCCGTCGTCCCGGACCGGGACGGCGACGGCGACGGACCTGCGGCCAGCAGGGCGGCGGGCAAGGACACGGCAGGTACCTCCAGATGCGTCCGCCCTCCGGCGCGGCGGTCAATGTCGTCTGGGTCACGATCAGGTCACCGGACGGGCAGAGCCCCCACATTATCGGGGCGCGGTGTGCCGATTCCCGTGAACTTCCGAGGAGGTACGGCGCCCACCGCCCCTGAACTGGCCGTGTGAACGGGCCGCCCCGTGGGGGATGAATACGGATGTGGTCGAAAACACTCCCAGCCCGTTACCGGGACATGGTGGCGCCTCCACCAGGTATGAGGAGAGACTGGCTGCAGATCGTCCCGGCGCGAGCCACGCGCCGCCGACGCCCAAGGAGGCATCCGTGCCGCATGTCCTGGTCCTCAACGCGTCGTACGAGCCACTCGGCGTCGTACCGCTCCGCCGCGCGCTGGTCCTCGTCCTCGAGAACAAGGCGGTCTGCCTCGAGGAGTCCGGCGCCTTCCTGCACAGCACGACCGTCACCGTCCCCGCACCCAGCGTGGTCCGGCTCAAGCGATTCGTGCGGGTTCCCTACCGGGGGCCCGTTCCGCTGACCCGGCGGGCGCTCTTCGCGCGTGACGGCGGCCGGTGCATGTACTGCGGTGGCGTCGCAACCAGCGTCGACCACGTCATCCCGCGCTCACGCGGGGGCAAGCACGTCTGGGACAACGTGGTGGCCTCCTGCCGCCGCTGCAACCACGTCAAGGCCGACCGCCACCTCGTCGAACTGGGCTGGCGGCTGCGTCACAAGCCCGCGCCGCCCACCGGTCTGGCCTGGCGCATCATCGGCACCGGGCATAGGGACCCGCGCTGGCTGCCCTACTTGCAGCCGTTCGGCGCGGACGACGCCCTGGCCCGGATCGACGGCATTTCCGCCTGACGATCCGGGCTTTCGTATGGCCGCGCGGCGCGGGGGTGCGCTCGGGCACGGTGGCGCGCTCGGGCACGCGCGCCCCGGCGCGGGGTGCGCTCAGGCGTAGCGCAGTTCCGCCGGGTGCGTGGAGCGCTGGAGCAGGGGCAGGGAGGCGGCCGCGGCCAGCAGGCAGACGGCGTACACGCCGAGCGGGACGAGCAGTGCCGCGTAGGGGACCGACCAGCCGGCGTGGCCCCCGGAGACCAGCCGGCCGTACCCGGTGCCGACGGCCAGGCCACTCGCGCCCGCCGCCAGGACGGCCGGGGCCAGCGGCAGGCCGGTCTCCAGCAGCAGCGCCCGGGCCAGCACCGTGCGTGGCACCCCGGCGGCGACCTGCGCGGCCAGTCCGCGCCGCCGGGTGACCACGGACTCGGCGGTGCCCACGGCGAGCCCTGCGACGGTGATCGCGAGCGCGACCAGGACGGCGAGGGCGGTGAGGTCCAGCCCCGTTGTGTAGAAGGACATGTCGATCCCCAGTCGGCCCAAGCGGCGCGCCTCGCGCAGATCGGCGAGAAGCACCTGCCGGACGCCCGCGAAACCGGTCCCGACGACCGTCACCAGGAGCACCGCAGCGTGGGTGCGGGCCGCCGCCCACGGGTCGTCGCGCAGCCGCTCCGCCGCGATCAGCACGGCCGCCGACCCGGTGCGGGCCGCGAGCAGCCGCCCGGTCAGCCGGGAGACGGCGCCCGCCAGGAGCACGGCGCCCGCGCCGACCACGAGCACCGTCCCGAACAGGACCAGCGGCACGGTCCCCGTCGGCCGGCCGGACTCACCGGAGGACGTACTGGCGACGGCCACCGGCGCAGCCACGGCCACGACCAGCAGCGCGCCCAGGAACAGCAGTCCCGGCCCCCGGCCCGTCCCGGGCCGCGTCCGGCGTGCCCAGCCGAGCGGCGAGGCCACCACCCGGCGCAGCGCCAGCACCCCGGCGGCCGTGCCCAGCACCGGCACCCCGGCCGCCACCAGCGCGACCCCGGCCCAGGCGAGCGCGGACGGGCGCTGCCAGGCGCCCAGCAGCACCGTCACCGCGACGGCGGTGGCGAGCGCCGAGCCCAGCAGGCAGGCCAGTCCGGTCTCCAGCGCGGCGATCCGCCGGACCCGGCCCGGCTCCGCGCCGGCCAGCAGCAGGGCAGCCGCCCGCCGGTCGCGGTGCACCGCCCCGATCCGGGCGCACTGGCCGAGGAAGCCGAGCACCGGGACCAGCAGGAGCAGCAGGACGACGATCACCCCGGACCGCTCGCCCGGGTTGTCCAGCAGGCCGTCGCCCACGGACACGCTGAAGTGGCCGCGGAGCGAGGCGAGCGTTGCCGCCGCGAGGCCGAGTCCCGTCGCGCACAGGGCCCCCACCGCCGTGAGCGCGATCCGCCACCACTCGTGCCGGTCGGATCCCCGGATCAGCAGCCGGGCCAGCCGCAGGTCGGACCTCATGCGGTCACCCCCAGCGGAACCGTCACGCCGTCCCGCAACCGCACCTCGCGGTCGGCGTACGCCGCGACCTGGGCGTCGTGCGTGATCAGCAGCACCGCGGTGCCCGACGCGCGGGCCGCGTGCACGAGCGACGTCATCACCTGCTCGCTCGCCAGCGAGTCCAGCGCCCCGGTCGGCTCGTCCGCGAAGACCACCTGCGGACCGGTCACCAGCGCCCGCGCCAGCGCCACCCGCTGGGCCTCGCCGCCGCTCAGCTCCCCGGGACGCGCCTCCCGCCGTGCCCCGGCGCCGAACCGCTCCAGCCACGTGCCGGCCTCCTCCCGGGCCCGCGCCCGCGCGGTGCCGGCGAGCATCAGCGGCAGCGCCACGTTGTCGAGGGCGGTCAGCTCGGGTATCAGCTGGCCGAACTGGAAGACCACGCCGAAGTCGGTGCGGCGCAGTTCGCCGAGGCGCCGCTCCGGCAGCGTGTCGAGGCGCTCCCCGCGGTACGTCACCGAGCCCTCGTCCGGCCGGACGATCCCGGCCAGGCAGTGCAGCAGCGTGGACTTGCCGCTGCCGCTGGCACCGGTCACGGCGACGATCTCACCGCCGCCCAGTTCCAGACCGGCGCCGCGCAGGGCCGGGTTCCGGCCGTGGGTCTTGACGAGGTCTCGGGCCACCAGAAGGGGCACCCGTGGGGTGGTCATGCTCGGTCGACCTCCGTGGTCAGATGGGTGAGGCGGGCCTGAGTGGTGGTCATCCAGCGCAGGTCGGCGTCGAGGTGGTTGAGGGCGTAGTCCGCCGAGAGGACGGTCGCCAGGGCGGCGCCGGGGGCGGTCTTGACCGCCGTCAGCTCCCGCATCCGCGCCATGTGGGCGGCCCGCTGCGCCGCCAGGTGCGCGGCCGGGTCGCCGTCAGTGAGGACGGCGACGACGACCTTGGCGAAGATCTCGTTCGTCACGAACGGCGCGGGAGGCGTGACCCGCGCCGCCCAGCCGGCGACCTCCCGGACGCCCTCGGCGGTGACGCGGTACAGGGTCCGCTCCGGGCCGCCGTCGGAGTCGGTGCCCTCCACCTCGGCGAGTCCGTCGCGCACCAGGCGCTGCAGGGTCGTGTAGACCTGCCCGTAGGCCAGCGGACGGGCCTCGGGGAAGTGGTCGTCGTGGCGTCGCTTGAGGTCGTAGCCATGGCTCGGCCCTCCGGCGAGCAGCCCCAGCAGGATGTGGCGGGTGCTCATGACGATCATTATGTACTCAAGATATGTACTGAGTGAATAGCCGCGCGAAGAAAGCTCCGGCGAGGGAAGAAACCTCCGGGAGGAACCCCCGGAGAAGCCTCCGGGAGGCCGCCCGAGAGCGGAGAGGCTAGTCGGCGGCGACCGCGTACGCCTCCACCGACCACAGCGAGTACCCGAATCGCGTGGCCCGCTTGTCGCCCTGCACGCGCACGTACCGCACGTCCCGCTCGTCCATCCGCAGGACCTCGCGGCCGCCCCGGCCGTCCCGCACGGTCGTGGCGGTGCGCCAGCGGCGGCCGTCCGCGGAGACCTGGACCCGGTACGCGGCGGGGTAGGCGTCCTGCCAGCGCAGCGCCACCTGGCCGAGCCGCACCGGGGCGGCCAGCTCGACCTGCCACCAGGCGCCGTCGTCGACCGGTGAGGACCAGCGGGTCCCCGGGGCGCCGTCGTTCGCCGCGGACGCCGGGAAGTCGGGGGTCTCGTCGCCGGACGAGCTCGCGGTGCCGGTGCGGGCCACGTCGGGGCCCGCGGTGCGCGGGAAGGTGCGGACCGTGAGAGCGCGGGTCACCCCGGCGAAGGAGACCCGGACCTCGTACGGCCGGGACGGCGCGTCCTTCGGCACGGTCACCTCGACGGGCACGGTCACCGTCGTGCCGCGCGGCACCGTGAGCGGCCCGGCCGGGGCGTGGACCGTGATGCCCTTGGGCGCCTCGACCGTCACCCGGCCGGTGGCGTCGGCCGGGCGCAGGGCGGTCAGTTCGGCCGTCACCCGCTGGGTGCCGCCGATCTGCGCGTCCACCTCGGTACGCGCAGGCTCCAGCCGCACCGCCGGGGAGTCGGCGAACCACGGCACCAGATGGCGCACCCGGGACGGGGCGGCCCCGGTCACCCGGACCGCGTCGACGAGCGTGCCGGCGGCCGGCGGCGGCACCACGGCCGGGGGCCGCGTCCAGGCGCCCGACGTCGTGGGCGAGGGCGGCGCGACGGCCGGCGGGCGGGTCCGCGCACCGGTCGCCGGGAGCTGTCCGGCCCCGAATTCCGTCGCCCCGCTCCGCGCCAGCGTCCCGACCCCGCGCCAGCCCTGCCCGGGGACGTGGACCTCGACGTCGCCGCCGGTGCCGGGATCCGCCAGCACCGTCACGGCGGCCAGCGGGCGCGCGTGCGGGAGGCGGACCGTGCGCCCGTCCGCCGCGGTGCCCAAAGCGGCGGCCGGCTCGTGCGCCAGGCCCGCCCAGGTCTCGTACGCCGTCTCCGCCCGGTCGAGGAAGGGGTCCAGCACGCCCTTGCCGACGGTCGCCCCGCCGCGCCGCACCTCGGCCCGCAGCCGGCCCAGCGTCCGGTACGCCGTCCAGGCCGCCGCCGCGTCACCGGCGCGCTGGGCGCGCAGCATGTCGAGCGCCACCGTCCCGGCCTCGCCGTAGCGCGCCGACTGCGCCGACCACGGGGCGACCTCGGCCGCCAGCCCGGCGTCCGAGGCCAGGCGCCGCGGCATCTCGCGCAGCACCGCGAAGGCGGCGCGCAGCCGCTGCTCGGCGGTGTCGTTCGCGGCCCGGTCCGTGCCCGTCCGGGCCTGCCACAGGGCCGCGATCAGCGGGCGCAGATACGCCGACTCGGTACCGCCGAGCACCGACGAGGCGTCGTTCCCGGCCAGCGCCGACAGCGCCTCGGCGCGCCGTCCGTCGCCCCCCGCCAGATCGGCGATCGCCGCCCGCCAGGAGGCGTCGGGGCGGTAGTCGCGCGGGTTCCAGGCGTAGTCGGCCGCCGTGAACAGCGGGATGCGGGACGCCTCCGCCTGCTCCATCGCGTTGGCCAGCAGCGCCGCCGAGCCGCCGGCGACGGCCGGTTCGCGGCCCGTGTAGGGGCCGAGGAAGATGCGGTCCTCGGCGTAGTCGTTGACCGGGTAGTTGTCCATGGTCACCAGGGGGTGCCCGAAGGCCTCCCGGGCCCCGGCCAGCTCCTGTCCGGTGATGGTCCGGGGCACCACGCCCACGCCCGTCCACGCGACCTGGACCTCCTGGCCCAGCGCGGTAGCCAGTGCCGTCCGGTAGGGCGTGGCACCGTCCTCGTAGTACTCGGTCGGCATCAGGGAGAGCTGGGCCGCTCCGGGGTGGCGCTCGGCCAGGTGGCCGGCGACCGCGTTCGCCACCCGCGCCTGCGCCCGCGCCGCCGCCTCGGGCCCGGAGCCGAACCGCCCGGCGTCCGCGCCGCAGTGCCACTCGCTGTAGCTGACGTTCTGGAACTGCAGCTGGAAGGCCCGGAAGCCGAGCGCCCACATCGCGTCCAGCTTCCGCGTCAGCGCCCGGACGTCGGCGTCCGAGGCGAAGCACAGGGACTGGCCGGGGGCCACCGCCCAGGCGAGCGTGACGTGGTTGCGCCGGGCCCGCTCCGCCAGCTCGCGGAATCGCGCGCGCTGCCCGGCCGGATACGGCTCGCGCCAGCGCTCCTGCCGGTAGAGGTCGTCGCCGGGGGCGTAGAGGTAGCGGTTCTGCTTGGTCCGGCCCATGAAGTCGAGCTGCCCGAGCCGCTGCTCCTGCGTCCAGGGGGTGCCGTAGAAGCCCTCGGCGGTGCCGCGCACGGCGGTGCCCGGCCAGTCGCGGACGGTGACCCGGGGGATCGTCCCGTCCGGGCGCACCAGCTGCCGCAGCGTCTGCACGGCGTGGAAGAGGCCGTCCTCGCCGGCTCCGGTGAGGGTGACGGTGGCCGGGGCGGCGGTGGCTCCCCGTCCGGTGACGCCGGGACCGATGACGGCCCCTGCGGCGGTGGCTTGGCCGGGGGTGGCCTGGCCGGGGATGCCCCGGTCCACGGTGAGGAGGTAGCCGCCGGAGGGCAGGGCGTGGCGCGGGTCGCCGTGCGGGCGCTCGCTGTCCGCCCGCACCACCAGGGCACCCGCCGGAACCGGCTCACCGGCGCCGACCTCCGTGATCGTCCGCGCCCCGGCCCCGCGCAGCAGCGCGCGCAGCGCTTCCAGGGCGTACGGGTCCGCCGTCGCGTCGGTGACCAGCGCGACCTGGTCGGTGACCCTGACCGTGCCGCCGGCCGTCCGCAGGGACTGCGGACGCGGCCACACGGCGACGTCGGAGGAGGACGTGGCGGGCTGCTCCGGGTTCGTGGTCTCCGTGCCGGGCGCCGGCGGAGCCGCGACGGCCGCCGGAGCGGCCCCCAGAGTGCCGGCGACGACAGCGAACGCGAGGGCGGCCGCCCCCTTCCCGCGCCGAAGCTGCACGGACCCCCTCCTCCTCGTCGGCCTTCCCCAAGGCGGTGTCGAAGAGCTTCGAGCCCACCATCCGGGCGCCGGGGTGTCAATGAGAGTGGCCGTTGTGTCGCTTTTACCCCAGCCTGAAGAAAGTGGAATGTGAGCAGTGGCACGGTCTTCACGTTTGTACGTCTGCGATCGCGCGCACTGGGTAGGGCTGCGGTAATCCGCTGATGTCGTTTCGACAAGGAGGCCCACCCGTGGCGCACCTTCTGCTCCCGGCCCCGTCCAAACCCACCGCGGAGCCGCTCACCGCGGACTCCGCCGCCGACCCCTACCTGCCCGTCTACAGCGCGGAGAGCGCCTCCACCGAGGCTCCCCTGACCAGTGAGCCGCCGCTGCCCGACGCCGAGCCGCTGACCAGCGAACCGCCGCTCGCCGAGACCACCCCCCTCACCAGCGAGACCGCCGCCGAACCGGACCCCTGCTGCGCGGAGATGTAGATGACGTCGTTACGGCCGGCCGAACCCCCCGACGCGGATCTGACCCGCCTCGCCGACCTGCACGGCGTCGCGACCTCCTACAGCCCCTCGCCGGACCGTACGGTCGCCGCCTCCGCCGCCGCGGTCGTCGCCGCCCTGGCCGCCCTCGACGTCGACGCGAGCACCCCCGGGGCCGCCCGCGCCGCACTCACCGCCCGCGAACGGGAACTGGGGGCACGACTGCTGCCCCCGACGGTGGTGTGGTGGGGCGATGCCGGGGCGAGTGCGGGGGGTGATGAGGGGCCCGCCGGGGGCGAGTTCGGTGCGCGCGGGGCGCACGGAGCCGGTGATGCGCCGGGTACGCGCGAGGCCGGCGACGAGCTTGGTGTCGGTGAGGCCGGCGATGCGGCCGTAGCGCCTGACACGCCCGGGACCCCGGGCTCGCCCGAGGCCCTCCTCGCCGCGCTGCCCACCGGCACCCGGGTGCGAGTCGAGACCGAGCAGGGCGAGGTCCGCGACCGCGTCGACGGCCTCCCGTACGGAGTGCACCGGCTGACCGTCACCGCGCCGGACGGGCGCACACAACTGACGCACCTCGTCGTCGCCCCGGCCCGGCTGCCCACGCCGTCGGGACGCTCGTACGGCCTGCTCGTCCAGCTCTACTCCCTCCTCTCCCGGCGCTCCTGGGGCATGGGCGACCTCGGTGACCTGGCCGAGCTGAGCGCCTGGGCGGGGCGGGCCCTGGGCGCCGGATTCGTGCAGGTCAACCCGCTGCACGCGGCCGTGCCCGGCGCGCCGACCGACCCCTCCCCGTACCGCCCCTCCTCGCGCCGCTTCCCCGACCCCGTGCACCTGCGCGTCGAGAGCATCCCCGAGTTCGCGTACGTCGAGGACCGCGAACGGGTGCGGACCCTGCTGGAGCGGGCCGAACGGCTGCGCGCCGGTGTCCTCGACAAGGGCGCCCTGATCGACCGGGACGCGGTGTGGGAACTCAAGCGGCAGGCGCTGGAACTGGTCCGCCGGGTCCCGCTCGGCCCCGGCCGCCGCGCCGCCTACGCCGACTTCCTCGCGCGGGAGGGCCAGGCCCTGGAGGACCACGCCACCTGGTGCGCCCTCGCCGAGGTGCACGGCTCCGACTGGCACGGCTGGCCCGAGGGGCTGCGGAACCCGAGGTCCGCGGAGACCGCCCGCGCCCGCGCCGAGCTGATGGACCGCGTCGACTTCCACTCCCGCCTCGCCTGGCTCACCGACACCCAGCTCACCGCCGCCCATAACACGGCACGCGAGGCGGGCATGCCGATCGGGATCGTGCACGACCTCGCGGTGGGCGTGCACCCCGAGGGCGCCGACGCCTGGGCCCAGCAGGACCACTTCGCGGCCGGCATGTCGGTCGGCGCCCCGCCGGACGCCTTCAACGCCCGCGGCCAGGACTGGGGCCTGCCCCCGTGGCGGCCCGACCGGCTGGCCGAGTCCGGGCACGCCCCGTTCCGCCGCCTGCTGCGCGCCCTGTTCCGCTGTGCCGGAGCGCTGCGCATCGACCACGTCATGGGCCTGTTCCGGCTGTGGTGGGTCCCGCAGGGACGACCGCCGACCGAGGGCACCTACGTCCGCTACGACGCCGAGGCCATGCTGGCCCTCCTGGTCCTGGAGGCCTCACGGGCCGGGGCCGTGGTGATCGGCGAGGACCTCGGCACCGTGGAGCCCGGGGTGCGCGAGACCCTGGACCGGCGCGGAGTGCTCGGCACCTCCGTACTGTGGTTCGAACGGGACTGGGACGGCGACGGCCGCCCCCTGCCCCCGGAGCGGTGGCGCGCCGACTGCCTGGCCACCGCCACCACCCACGACCTGCCCTCCACCGCGGCCCGGCTCACCGGCGAGCACGTCGAACTGCGCCACCGCCTGGGCCTGCTCACCCGGCCGCTGGAGGAGGAGCGCGCGGAGGCGGCGGCGGACACCGGGGAGTGGCTGGCGCTGCTGACGGAGCTGGGGCTGCTGCACGGCACGAGCGGCGGCCGCGGCACGCCCTCGGAGGAGGCTGAGATCCAGGCCGTGCACCGCTTCCTGCTGCGCACCCCCGCCCGCATGATCGGTCTCTGGCTCCCGGACACCGTGGGCGACCGCCGCCCGCAGAACCTCCCCGGCACCTGGGACCAGTACCCGAACTGGCGCCTTCCGGTCGCCGACGCCGAGGGTCGCCCGGTGACCCTGGAGGAACTGGCGTCCTCCCCCCGGCTGCACGCGCTGACGGACGTACTGCGGGAGGGAGTGCCCGGGGAGCGCCGGGAGGGCTGAAGGCCGGCGCGGACCTCACGCCCCGCCGCACGCGCTCCCGCACCCGCACCCGCACGGCCTCACGCCCGGACACGTACGGCCTCACGCCCGGACATGTAGGGCCCCCGCGCGGCCACATGACGTTCCCGCGCCCCGCCGTGCGAGGGTGCCGCTCCGGCCCATACGGCACCCCGGGCGCGCGGCCCGTTCCGGCGTTCGCTACTTTTGCACCGTGGACAAGAAGAACGCCCTGCGCGCCGGCGCCCTGGCCGCCGGTACGACGCTGATGATGCTGCTCATGTCGTCCCCCGCGCTCGCGCTGACCCGCGACGACGGCGACGACCCCGGCTCGAGCCTGAGCGTCATCCAGACGCTGGGTCTCTACGTCGTCCTCCCGATCGTGCTGTTCGTGGTCATCGCCGGCCTGGTGATGGTGCTGAGCAAGTCCAGCGACAGGCAGGACACCGGCCGCAGCGCCGACGCCAAGGTCTGAGTCACCGGCGCCGCCGGACCGGCGCGCCGCCGCACACACCCGCCCCGAGGGCGCCGACCCCGCCGTACGTACAGGCACCGCCGTACGACGCCGAGGCCGGCGCCCTCGGCGTTTCCGGCGGGCGCCCGCCCCGGCCTCGGCGGGGGCCGGCCCCGGGGAGCCGGGGTCCGCGTGGACGCCGGGGGTCAGGGACTCGGCGCGGTCAGGTACCGCTGCAGGGTGGGCGCCAGCCAGGCCACGATCTCCGGACCGGACAGCTCCACGGCCGGCCCGAAACGCAGGACGTAGCGGGTGAGCGCGAGTCCCAGCAACTGCGAGGCGCACAGCGCGGCCCGCCCGGACACCTGCTCGGGGTCGGGGCACACCTGCTGGGCGACCGGCAGCAACTGCTCCCGGAACACCGACTGCATCCGCTCGGCCCCGGCCGGGTTGGTGACACCGACCCGCAGGATCGCGGTCAGCTCGCCGTTCCCCTCCCACAGTGAGAGGAAGTGCGACACCAGCGCCCGCCCGATCTCGTCGCGCGGCAGCGCGGTCAAATCGGGCAGCCGCAGATCGAGGGAGACGGCCGCGGCGAAAAGACTCTCCTTGTTGCCGAAGTAGCGCATGACCATCGACGGATCGATGCGCGCGTCCTTGGCGATGGCCCGGATGGTCGCCCGGTCGTACCCGTCGGCGGCGAAGCGCCGGCGCGCCGCGTCGAGGATGGCACCGCGGGTGGCGTCGGAGCGGCGTGCGGGGGAGGGCGGTGGGCCCTGACTGGAGTCGACCATGCCAACAACCGTAGGCCAACGTACGTAGGCAAACAAGCGTAGGCGTGTGTCAACGCCCGTTGGCCAACAAGCGTTGACAGGCTTGCCCTGCGGCGCCTACGCTTGCCAACAAGCGTTGACCAACGTCTGTTTGCCAACGACCGCTGGCAAACGACTGTTGGCGCCCCAGGAGGCCCACATGACCGGCACCAATGGCACCACGGGAACCACCGACACCAACGCATCCACCTCAACCCCCACCCCCACCACCGCCCCGGTGATCGTCGTCGGCGCAGGCCCCACCGGCCTCCTTCTCGCCGGCGACCTCGCCACCGCCGGCGTACCCGTCACCCTCGTCGAGAAGCGGCCGCACCGGATCAGCAACCTCTCGCGCGCCTTCGTCCTGCACGCCCGCGCCCTGGAGCAACTCGACGCCCGGGGACTCGCCGACGGCCTGGAGGCCGTGGGCCGTCCCCTCGACCGGCTCCAGCTCTTCGGGCGGCTCGGCGTCGACCTCACCGACCTGCCCTCGCGGTTCCGCCATGTGCTCGTGCTCCCGCAGTACGAGGTGGAGGAGGTGCTGGAGCGACGCGCGGTCGAGGCCGGCGTGGACTTCCGTTACGAGACCGAGGTGACCGGACTGGCCCAGGACGGCGACGGCGTGACCGTCGAGGTCCGCGGGCCCGGCGGGCGGGCGGAGTCGCTGCGGGGCGTCTACGTCGTAGGCGCCGACGGGATGCGCAGCGAGGTGCGGGAGGCGATCGGGGTGCCGTTCCCGGGGCGGTCGGTGATCCGGTCCGTCGTGCTGGCGGACGTGCGGCTCGCCGAGCGGCCCGGGACGCTGCTCACCGTCAACGCCGTCCGGGACGCCTTCGCCTTCCTGGCGCCCTTCGGGGACGGCTACTACCGCGTCATCGGCTGGCGGCGCGGCCACGAGGTCTCCGACCGTGAGCCCCTGGACCTCGACGAGGTCAGGGAGATCACCCGGCTCGCCCTCGGCCGTGACTACGGGATGCACGACGCCCGCTGGATGTCCCGCTTCCACAGTGACGAGCGGCAGGCGCCCGCCTACCGGGTCGGCCGGGTCTTCCTCGCCGGCGACGCCGCCCACGTCCACACCCCGGCCGGCGGTCAGGGCATGAACACCGGCCTGCAGGACGCGGCCAACCTCGGCTGGAAGCTCGCCCAGGTCGTGTCCGGCCACGCTCCCGAAGCCCTCCTCGACACCTACCAGGCCGAACGCCACCCCGTCGGCCGGTCCGTGCTCCGCAGCAGCGGCGGCATCATCCGGCTCGCCATGGCGCACCGCCCCTGGACCCTCGCCCTGCGTGCCGCGCTCGTCACCGTCCTCGACAGGGTCGGTCCCGCCCGCCGAAGGGCGGCCGGCCGGATCACAGGCATCGGCTACCGCTACGCCGCTCCGCGCGGCTCCCACCCTCTGGTGGGCACCCGTGTCCCGGACGTGGCCCTCGCGGGCGGCGGCCGCCTCTACGAGGCGCTGCGCGGCGGCCGCTTCGTGCTGATCGCTCCCCGCTCCCACGACGTCGGCCCCGACCGCGCCGCCCGGCTGACCGCCGCCCGCTGGGCGAGCGACCGCCGTACGGCCGTGCTGGTGCGCCCCGACGGACACGTGGCCTGGGCCGCCGACAGCGCCGACCCCGCCGCGATCGAGTCCGCGCTCGCCGCACACGTGGGCTGATCGACCCACCCGGCACAGAGGTCTTGTCCCTGCCCGGGCAAGCCCGCGCACCCTGCGCCTCGGTCAGCAACCACCCCGGTAGACATGCCGGTTGGGGGCGCCAGGGCAGGCGTGGGGCCGCTCGCGCTAGCCGGGTGGCGACTGACCGAGAGTGGTCTGCTGATCGCGCCCGTCGCCCTCCTGACCGAGGGAGCGCCACCCGCGCCACCGCGCCACCCGTGCCACCCGCGCTGGACGGCCGGGCCGCCGGCCGCCACCGGCCACCGGCCACCTCGCCCTGGCCCCGCGCCGACGGCGAAGGGGCACCCGGCGGATTGCCGGGTGCCCCTTCGCGCGCAGGTGCGAGGCGGTTACGATCCGGCCGCCGCCGCGTCCGCCGCCTGGGCCTTCAGAGCCCGTTCGACGCCCGCGCGGGACTCCGAGACCAGCCGGCGCAGGGCCGCGCTCGGCTCGGCGGAGGCCAGCCAGGCGTCCGTCCGGCGCAGGGTGTCCTCGGACACCTGGATCGCCGGGTACAGGCCGACGGCGATCTGCTGGGCCATCTCGTGGGAGCGCGAGTCCCAGATGCCCTTGACCGCCTCAAAGTAGGTGTCCGTGTACGGCGCCAGCAGCTCGCGCTGGTCGGTCTGGACGAAGCCCCCGATGACGGCCTCCTGCACGGCGTTCGGCAGCTTGTCGGACTCGACGACCGACGCCCACGCCTCCGCCTTGGCCTCCGGGGTCGGCCGGGCGGCCCGGGCGGTGGCCGCGTGCCGCTCGCCGGCGGCCGTCCGGTCACGCTCGTACTCGCTCGCGATCTCCGCCTCGTCGAAACGGCCCACGGCCGCGAGCCGCTCCACGAACGCCCAGCGCAGCTCCGTGTCGACGACCAGGCCCTCCACCGTCTGCGAGCCGTCCAGCAGGGCGTCCAGCAGGTCGAGCTGCTCCGGCGTCCGGGCCGTCGCCGCGAAGGCGCGGGCCCAGGCCAGCTGGTGGTCGCTGCCCGCCTCGGCGGCGCGCAGATGGGCCAGGGTGGCGTCGGTCCAGCGGGTGAGCAGGGTCTCGCGGGCGGCCGGGTCGGCGTACAGGTCGATCGCCAGCTTCACCTGGCGGTGCAGCGACTGCACGACACCGATGTCGGACTCCTTGCCGATGCCGGACAGCACCAGGGACAGGTAGTCGCGGGTGGCGAGCTCGCCGTCGCGGGTCATGTCCCAGGCCGAGGCCCAGCACAGGGCGCGCGGCAGCGAGTCGGCGAAGTCGCCCAGGTGCTCGGTGACGAAGGCGAGCGACCGCTCGTCCAGGCGGACCTTCGCGTACGACAGGTCGTCGTCGTTGAGCAGGACCACGTCCGGGCGGCGCCGGCCGGCCAGCTGCGGTACGGCGGTCAGCTCGCCGTCGACGTCCAGCTCCACGCGCTCGACGCGCACCAGCCTGCCGCTCGCCTCGTCCCGCTCGTAGCAGCCGACGGCGATGCGGTGCGGGCGCAGGGTGGGCTCGCCCTTCGCGCCGGCCGGGAGCGCCGGGGCCTCCTGGCGGACGGCGAAGGAGGTGATGACCCCGTCGGCGTCCGTCTCGATCTCCGGGCGGAGGATGTTGATGCCCGCCGTCTCCAGCCACTTCTTCGACCAGGTCTTCAGGTCGCGGCCGGAGGTCTCCTCCAGGGCGCCCAGCAGGTCGGACAGACGCGTGTTGCCGAACGCGTGGCGCTTGAAGTACGCCTGCACGCCCCGGAAGAACTCGTCCAGGCCGACGTAGGCGACGAGCTGCTTGAGGACGGAGGCGCCCTTGGCGTAGGTGATGCCGTCGAAGTTGACGAGCACGTCGTCCAGGTCGCTGATCTCCGCCATGATCGGGTGGGTGGAGGGCAGCTGGTCCTGGCGGTAGGCCCACGTCTTCATCGAGTTCGCGAAGGTGGTCCACGCGTGCGGCCAGCGGGAGTCCGGCGCGTACGCCTGGCAGGCGATGGAGGTGTAGGTGGCGAACGACTCGTTCAGCCACAGGTCGTTCCACCACTCCATGGTGACCAGGTCGCCGAACCACATGTGCGCCAGCTCGTGCAGGATGGTCTCGGCGCGCATCTCGTAGGCCGCGTCGGTCACCTTGGAGCGGAAGACGTACTGGTCGCGGATGGTCACCGCACCGGCGTTCTCCATCGCGCCCGCGTTGAACTCGGGGACGAAGAGCTGGTCGTACTTCCCGAACGGGTAGGCGTAGTCGAACTTCTCCTGGAACCACTCGAAGCCCTGCCGGGTCACCTCGAAGATCGCGTCGGAGTCGAGGTACTCGGCGAGGGAGGGCCGGCAGTAGATGCCGAGCGGCACGCTCTGCCCGTCCTTCTCGTACACGCTGTGCACCGAGTGGTAGGGGCCGACGATCAGGGCCGTGATGTACGTCGAGATGCGCGGCGTCGGTTCGAAGACCCAGACGTTGTCCTGGGGTTCGGGGGTGGGCGAGTTGGACACGACGGTCCAGCCCTCGGGCGCGCGCACGGTGAACTGGAAGGTGGCCTTCAGGTCCGGCTGCTCGAAGGAGGCGAAGACGCGGCGGGCGTCCGGCACCTCGAACTGGGTGTAGAGGTAGGCCTGGTCGTCGACCGGGTCGACGAAACGGTGCAGGCCCTCGCCGGTGTTGGTGTACGCGCAGTCGGCCGCGACCCGCAGGATGTTGCGGCCCTGGAGCAGGCCCGGCAGCGCGATCCGCGAGTCCTTGAAGACCTCGGCGGGGTCGAGCGGGTCACCGTTGAGGGTGATTTCGTGGACGACCGGGGCCACCAGGTCGATGAAGGACTCGGCGCCGTCCTGGGCGGTGTCGAAGCGCACCGTGGTCACGGACCGGTAGGTGCCGCCCTCCTGTGCTCCGGAGAGGTCGAGATCGATCTCGTACGAGTCAACGGTGAGCAGCTGCGCCCTCTGCTGCGCCTCTTCGCGAGTCAGGTTTGTGCCAGGCACGCGGTCATCTCCTCGTGATGTGTGGGTGTGGTCATCCTTCCACGTCACATCTCCGTCGGACGCCTCCTGGGCGATCCCCGAGGCCGCGGCGCGGCCGAACGCGTTCGACGGCCCGTGCGTGGCGCTCGTCCACGTCCGGGCCGTCGGGTACGGCTGCCCGCTGTGCGGGGCGGAAGGCGCGCTAGCCGCGCAGCTCCGCCGCCACCAGCTCCGCGATCTGGACGGCGTTCAGGGCCGCGCCCTTGCGGAGGTTGTCGTTGGAGAGGAACAGCGCCAGGCCGTTGTCCACGGTCTCGTCGCGGCGGATGCGGCCCACGTACGACGGGTCCTTGCCGGCCGCCTGGAGCGGGGTGGGGATGTCGGAGAGGGCCACGCCCGGGGCGCCGGACAGCAGCTCGGTCGCGCGCTCCGGCGACAGCGGCCGGGCGAAACGGGCGTTGACCTGGAGGGAGTGGCCGGAGAAGACGGGGACGCGCACGCAGGTGCCGGAGACCTTCAGCTCGGGGATCTCCAGGATCTTGCGGGACTCGTTGCGGAGCTTCTGCTCCTCGTCGGTCTCGTTCAGGCCGTCGTCGACCAGGTTGCCGGCGAGGGGGAGCACGTTGAAGGCGATGGGGCGCTGGTAGACGGCCGGCTCGGGGAAGTCCACCGCCCCGCCGTCGTGGGTGAGCTTGTCGGCGTCGGCGATCACCTTCTGCGCCTGGCCGTGCAGCTCCGCCACGCCCGCGAGGCCCGAACCGGACACCGCCTGGTAGGTGGCGACGACCAGCGCCTGCAGGCCGGCCTCCTCGTGCAGCGGCTTCAGCACCGGCATCGCGGCCATCGTCGTGCAGTTCGGGTTGGCGATGATGCCCTTGGGCCGGTTCACCGCGGCGTGCGGGTTCACCTCGGCCACGACCAGCGGCACGTCGGGGTCCCGGCGCCAGGCCGAGGAGTTGTCGATCACCACGGCGCCCTGCGCGGCGACCTTCTCGGCCAGCGCCTTGGAGGTCGCGCCGCCCGCGGAGAACAGCACGATGTCCAGGCCGGTGTAGTCCGCCGTCGACGCGTCCTCCACCGTCACGCCGTCGAGGACCGTCCCCGCCGAGCGGGCCGAGGCGAACAGGCGCAGCTCGGTGACCGGGAAGTCGCGTTCCGTGAGGATTCTGCGCATGACCGTGCCGACCTGACCGGTGGCTCCGACGATTCCGACCCTCACCATGACTCCCTACGTACGTGTGCTGTGCGTGCGTGTGCGCTCGGCCGAGCCTTTCCATCATGCGGCCGACCCCGACCCACGTGTCCAGTTCTTTGCGCGGCGTGCCCGAGGAGTGGGACGGGCGGGCCCGCCCCACGGTTGCGGCCCTTCGGGCCGCACCCGCGTTGAGCTGCAGAAATTCGCCCGGCGGGGCCCGCGGGCCGCAAGCTGTGCTGCCCCGCCCCTGCCCGGTCCGGCCCGGCGCATACGGCGATGTGACGTAAGCCTCTGCTCCGCGGCGTGGAGTCCCGGGGCCGCGGACCGAACGTTCCGGGCGGCCGCGGCGTCGTAGAGGGGACACGGTGAGGGGGTGGCTTGTGCTGCGCGGAAGGGCGCGCCGCGGGCGCGGGACGGACCGGGGTGCGGACGATCCGCTGGACGCGGACCAGGAGCGGCGGGTGCGGGCGGTGCTCGCGCTCGGCGGGGTACCGCAGGCGGACCTGCCGGACGGGGTGCAGCAGGTCCGCCTGCGGCTGCTGGAGCGCGCCGCGAGCGGGCAGGAGGCGCCGCGGGACGTCTCGGCGTGGGCCGCGGTGGTCGCCTCCCGCCTGGCGATGGACTGGCACCGGGCCAAGCGGCGGCAGGAGCGGCTGGGGGAGCGCCTGGCGGCGCTGCGGCCGGCCGAGCACGCCGCGGGCGAGGAGGCCCGGCTGCTCTCCCTCGCCGTCGCCCAGGGCGTGGACGAGCTGCCGGACGCCCAGCGGCAGGTCCTGGTGCTGCGCTTCTACGCCGACCTGCCGGTCCGCTCGATCGCGGAACAGCTCGGCCTTCCCGAGGGCACGGTCAAGAGCAGGCTGCACACTGCGGTCCGGGCGCTGCGCGACCGGCTGCACGAGAACGAGGTGGTGTGACATGGCCGCCGCAGACGGGCGCCACGACGGCGTCGACCCGCTGCTGGCCGCGCTCGCGGACGAGCCGCTGCCGCCCGGGGCCCGCGCGGACCCCGCGTTCATGGCCGCCTACCGGGCGTCCCGTGCGGACCTGGACCTGCTCCGCCGGCATCTGCACATCGTCGGAGACGCGCTGGCGGAGCCGCCCGAGCCGCCCGGGTCACGGCCCCACCGGGCAGGCGAGGGGTGGCAGGAGGGCCGTCCGGCGGACAGGCGGCAGCGGACCCGTCCGGCCGGTGAGCGCCCGGCGGGCCGCCCCGCCCCGGAGGCCGGGCGGCGGTCGCGGGGGCGGCGGGGCGTGCGGGCGTTCGTGCTCGGGGCCGTCGGCGCGGTCGCCGTGGCCGCCGTCGGGTCCGGTGTGCTCGGGCCGGGGTGGCTCGCGGCGCCGGGCGGCGGCAACGACAAGGCGAGCAGTGCGGACAGGGCGAGCGGGGACGAGAAGGCGAGCGGTGACGCAGGGGCGAAGGGTGACGGCGAGGCGGGCGCCGGGCGGGGTCCCGGCCCCTCCTTCGCCGCGCCCGGCTACCTCGCCTGCGCCCGCCTGGTCGTCGAGGGCGACGTCACCGGCGTCCGGCCCGTCGCGGACACCGGCCGGGAGCGGGTCACCCTGCGCGTGACCCGGTCCTACAAGCCCGCGAAGGGGAGGGCCGAGGTCACGTTCCCGGTCGACGGCCCCGGCGTCTTCCGACGCGGCGAGCACGTCCTGGTCGGCATCCCGGGGCGCGCCGCCTCGCCCGACCTCTGGGCCGTGGGCGAGCGGGACGTCGCCCGCGAACGGGCCGCCGTCGAGCGCACGTTGCCCGAGTCGGCATCCCTTCCCTGCGACTGAACCCCGGCCTGTACGCCGGCACCGCCCCCGGGCACAGGCCGGGCGGGTCCGCACCCGGGCGCCCCCGGACGCCCCCGGATGCCCCCGGACAGGGGCCGGCGCGGCCGCCCGCACCGGCACCGGCCCCGGACACGGCAGTGCGCAGCCGCTCGCGGCATCACCCACCCCGGGGGCGGCTGGGGGCGGCCCCCCGGCATCTGCGCTCCCCGGGGGCGGGTCCGGTGCGGCGCCCGCGCCCGCACCCCCCGGGGTGGGTCCGGCGCGCCGCCCGCGCCACCGCCCCCGACACGGCCGAGGGGCGGGCGTCCGTCCGGACGCCCGCCCCTCCTGTGCGTGTATCGCCTTACTGCGTGACCTTCTCGATCTTCACGCTGCCCAGGCCCGCGACCGTGCCGCGCGCGTCGACCAGCTGCACCTGCCCGAAGAACTCACGTCCCTCGGGGGCCGCGGCCGCGGCCGTGACCTGCCCGGTCACCGTGGCCGATTCGCCCGTGCCCAGCTTGACCGGCGCCGAGCCGTCCACCGTGACGGTGCCGAGCGCGGAGGAGAAGAACACGTCCCGGTAGTCGTACGCCGTCGAGCCGGACGGCACCGAGTAGCCGACGACCTCGACGGTGTAGGTGCCGGCGGCCGGCTTGGCGATGGACACCGCCTCCTCCGAGTCGCCGTCCGCGGACTGCGCGACCTTCTTGCCGCTGGCGTCGTAGACCGTCAGGTCCAGGTCGGCGGCCGTGTCGCTGACGTTGCCGATGGCGACGTCCAGCGACTGGGCGCCCTCGGGGACGACCACGGTCGTGGTCTGCTTCTCGGCGTTCTTGATGGTGGGCCGGGCCGTCTTGGACGAGCCGAGCGGGCCGCCGACCAGCTTGCCGTCGAGCGGCGCGAACTTGTTGGTGACCTTCCAGGAGGCGGTGGCCGGGGTGCCGACCTTCGCCTCGGGCACGGTCACGGTCTCCGGGTCGAAGACCGCGCCGAGGACGGAGACGTCCAGCTTGTAGGGGTTGTCGAGCAGCGGCGAGGTGCGGCGCGACTCGACCTCGATCTCCCACACGCCCGGCTGCGGGTCGGCGTAGGACCGCACGTCGGGCTTGCAGCCGTTGCCGTCGAGGTAGTTGTTGTAGCAGTACGGCGTGGAGGTGTTGTCGGCCGGAGTGCCGTACGGGTGGATGGCGATGAACCGGGTCTGGCTCTTGTCCGCCAGCCCGCCGATCGCGACCTCCAGCGACTTCGCGCCCTCGGGCACGGTCAGGAAGTACGACCGCGTGCTGTTGCGCTGCACCGACCCCGACGTGGAGTAGGTGTAGGCGACCGGCGACGCGACCACGACGGTGGTCAGGATCTGCTTGTCGACGCCCTCGGTGAACGGGTCGTCAACCTCGAGGATCGCGCTCTTGACGCCCGCGGAGCGCGGAGCGGCCTGGACCCGCACGGTCACCGGCTGGTTCAGCGGCAGCTTCACCAGCGGCGAGCCGACGATCCGGAAGGTGTCACCGGCGTTGTTCGCGAACTCCAGCGTGTGCCAGACCCCGCGGTCGGGGCCGGAGGTGCGCGTGACGGTGACGTCGTACGTCTTCTTCTCGCCGGCCTTGAGACCGCCCTCGCGGTCGTACAGGCCGGTGCCGAAGCCCGGCGTCTTCAGGAACTGGTCCAGCGCGGTGTCGACCGGGGCCCTGACGGTGTAGTCGTGGGCGGTCGCGTCGAAGCGGATCGCGTCCCAGGCGTCGACGACGTCGATGCGGCCCGCGCCCTCCTCGTAGGCCTGGACGCCCTTGATGTGGTGGGCGGTCGAGGTCAGCGCCGTGCGCAGATCCGCGGGCTTGAGCTCGATGCCCTCCCGCTTCGCCGCGCTCAGCAGCAGCGCGGAGGCGCCGGTGGCCTGCGGGGACGCCATCGAGGTGCCCTGGAGCATGGAGTAGCCGGCCGGCAGCGAGTAGCCCGCCTCGGCGACCGGGGAGCCCGGCAGCCAGGTCTGGGTGGTGTTGATCGCGGCGCCGGGGGCGACGAGGGTCGGCGTGAAGCCGCCGTCCTCACGCGGGCCGCGCGAGGAGAAGGGCATCATCGCGTACGGCTTCTCCACCGCCGAGCCGTAGTTGGCGGCCCAGGTCTCCTTGGAGATGCCCGCGCCGACCGAGATCACCTTGTCGGCGAGGCCGGGGTCGCCGATGGTGTTGGCGCCGGGGCCGGAGTTGCCCGCCGAGATCACCAGCTGCACGCCGTAGGTGTCGATGAGCCGGGTGTAGAGCTCGGCGCGCGCGTTGTTGCCGTCGTTGAGCGCGGGGAGGCCGCCGATCGACATGTTGACGATGTCGACGCCCCGGTTGACGACGAGGTCGATCATGCCCTCGGTGAGCGCGACGTTGGTGCAGCCCCCGCTCCAGGTGCAGGCGCGCGAGGAGACGAGCTTCGCGCCGGGCGCGGCGCCGTTCATCTTCCCGCCGAACAGGCCGTTGGCGGCGGTGATGCCGGCGACGTGGGTGCCGTGCTCCGACTCGATGACGCCGATGTTGACGAAGTCGGCCTTCTTGCCGACCCAGGACCCGCCGTAGGGGTCCATCGAGACGTCCTTGCGGATCTGCACCACGAACGGCTGGCGCTCGACGACGTCCGTCTTCGGGTCGTCGGTGCCGAACCAGCCGATCTGGAAGCCGTCCTTGTACGGCTTCATCGGCTCGTCGTCGGTGAAGTCGTTGTTGTTGTTCAGGTCGACGCGGACCGTGCCGGCGGCGGCGTCGTACAGGACGCCCCAGGCGTCGGTCGTGTCGCCGTCGCGGTTCGCGTCGCCCTTGGCGTCGCCGCCCGCGGTGACGGACTCCCTGAAGGTGCTGACCTGGTAGGAACCGGCCGGAGCGGTCCAGGTCTGGTTGCCGTAGGTGAAGCTGGGCCCGGAGACGGAGGTCACCATCGGGCGCCAGGTGGCGTCGCCGTCGACAATGGGGTCCGTCGCCGTCACCCAGTCGACGATCTTCCGCTCGCCGGTGGTCGTCTTCTGCAGTGCCGGGTGGCCGAGGTCCACGCCGGAGTCGAGGATGCCGATGGTCACGCCCCGGCCGTCCGCCTTCGGGTTCTGCCGTACGAAGTCGACGGCGCCGGTCTCGAAGGAGGGGTTGTACGGGTTCGCGGCCGGGGTGTCCTTGCCGGGCCCGGAGTAGGTGGCCGCCGCGGTGCCCTGGGCGCCCTTGGCGGTGTCGGCGCTCGGCGTCGGGTCGTCGAGCGCGATCTCCTGCCGCAGGTCGATGGCGTGCACGGAGGACAGCTTCGCGGCGGCGGCGATGGCCGCGTCCGCCTCGGCCGTGGGCACGGTGGCGCGGACGTAGCCCAGCTTGTCGTAGGTGCGGCCGACGGAGCCGCCGTCGACCGCGTCGAGCTGCCGGGCGACCTGCTCGGTCTGCCCGGGCGCCGTCGCGACCATCATGGTGACGTTCTTGGCGCCGTCGGCCTTGGCCTCGGCGAGCAGGTCGGCGTCGTCCGAACCGAGCTTGGCGCTCGCCGACTTGACGGCCGGGTCGGCCGGGGAGGGGCTGTCCTGGGCGGTGGCCAGGGGAACGGGCCCGGCCGCGGAGAGCGCGGCCACCACGCCTGCGGCCACGGCGATGCGGGCCAGGCGTCTCGCGCCCGTGAGCGGAGCGCGCTGGGGATCGGAGGTCATCGGCATCCCTTGGAGGTAAAGGAACCAGGCGAGTTGCGATCGAGTCGATCGCCTCAGTCCGGATTTCGGAGCCGGACGATCGCTCAGCTTTACCCAAAGGAAAGTTGTTTGGGGAGAGTTGACCCTGACGGGATGGACTCATGGCGTACTTCCGCCATGCGCCACAGGGAAGATAGCCGTGCAAAGGGTGACGTGTCTCCCGATGGTGCCCCGTTCGGCCGGGGTGTCCGGCCGGCGCGGTCGCCGGCGGCCGGAGACCGTCGCGGGCGGCGACCCCGGCTTCGTCCGGGTGCTGTCGCCGCGCGAACCGCGGACCCGGCGGGACAGGGCCCGTCCGGCGGATCATCCGCGTCCGCGGCACGGTGCGCCGGACAGGCCGTAATGTCGCGGTGTGCGACAGAAGTTGAGGGTGGCGGCCTACGCCGTGTGCGTCCGTGGCGGGCACCTCCTGCTGGCCCGCGGCCGGGACGACGACGGCGTACCGGAGTGGACCCTGCCGGGCGGCGGGGCGGAACACGGCGAGGACCCCCACGACACCGTGCTGCGGGAGGTGGGGGAGGAGACCGGCTACCGCATCGAGATCGCAGGCCTGCTCGGCGTGGACTCCCTGCGCCACCGCGTCCCGCGCCGTCTCGGCCGCACCGTCGACCGGCACGCCGTACGGCTCCTGTACGAGGGCCGGATCACCGGCGGCGAACTGCGCCACGAGGTCGGCGGCACGACCGACATGGCGGCCTGGCACCCGCTGGACCAGGTGCCCGCCCTGCACCGGATCGCCCTGGTCGACACCGCGCTCGTGCTGTGGCGCGAGCGGCCGCCCACGGGTCGCGCGGCACGCCCCTAGGCCCTGGCGTCGAACTCCCGCCTGCCAGCTCTCCGGTACCCCGGAAGATGAACACCGCGTGACCGGTTCCGGGCCGCCCGGAGAGCGCTCGCGGACGCGCGTGGTGGGCCGAGATCCACGTACCGTGATCGGCGCCGCGCGTTGCCGTCGCGTTCACGCGCAGGCCACTCCCGGTGCGAAGCATCGAATGCGAGCGGGAAGTTCGCGGCAGCGAGCGCCCGTGACCACTGCCGACGCGTTCGCACCCGGGGAGACCGCGCCATGTCGCGCACACGCTCTGTCACCGCCTCCATGCCGGGGGTCCACCGGCGCTCCGTCCTCGCCGCCGCGGGAGCGGTGTCCCTCGCCGCGGGCGTCGCCCACGCCCTGCGGCCCACCGACAGCCAGGCCGCCACCGGTCACGGCGCCGGCGCCGAGGGCTCCGGCCAGGCGCCGGTGGCTTCCTCGCGCAAGGCCCCGGCGGCGCCCCTCGCGCCGTACACCAAGGGCACCACCGTCGCGGGCGTCGCCGCCCCCCGCACCGCGTCCGGCTACCGCCGGCTCGGCGACGGACCCGGCTGGCAGCGCGTGGTGCGCGGCGAGCTGGCCGCGCCCAAGTCGGGCCGCGCCGCCCGGCGCACGGCGCTCGCCGCGTTCGTGCAGTTCACCGACCTGCACCTGATGGACGTCCAGCACCCGCTGCGCCTGGAGTACCTGCGCTCCGGGGACCCGCACGCCTGGCGTCCGCACGAGGCGCTCACCGTGCCGGGCGCCGTCTCGCTGGTCGAGCGGGTCAATGCGCTGCGGGGCGCCCCCGTCACCGGCTCCCCGCTGCACTTCGTGATGACCACCGGCGACAACACCGACAACAACGCCCACTCCGAGCTGGAGTGGTTCATGAAGATCATGAGCGGTGGGCGCATCACGCCCAACTCCGGCGACCCGCGCCACTACGAGGGCGTCCAGAACAGCGGGCTGAAGCTGTACTGGCAGCCCGACTCGGCCACGCGCGACGCCGACAAGCAGCTCGGCTTCCCGCACCTGCCCGGCTTCCTGGCCGCCGCGATCCGCGAGGTCCGCAGCCCCGGCCTCAACCTGCCCTGGTACTCCACGGTCGGCAACCACGACGCCCTGCCGCTCGGCTGCTACGCGCACGGCGACTCCTACCTCACCGAGTACGCCATCGGCGGCCGGAAGCTCATGAACCTGCCGGCGGCCCAGGCGAAGAAGCTCCAGGACGCCGTCAAGAACGGCACGGACCCCAGGGGCGTGGACTTCCGCGACCTGCTCAAGTCCCACAGCCGCGACATGCGCGCGGTCACCCCGGACGAGAAGCGGGCCCCGTACACCCCCGCCGACTACCTCAAGGCCCACCTGGACCCGGCCCACGCGGGTCTCGGCCCGGCCGGCCACGGCTACTCCTCCGCCAACCTCGACGCGGGCACCCAGTACTACGGCTTCCGCATCGCCGACGACGTCATCGGCATCAGCCTCGACACCACCGACCCGAGCGGCCACTACGAAGGGTCCGTCGGGACGGCCCAGTTGAAGTGGCTGGACCGCACACTGCGCGAGAACAAGGACGCGTACGTGGTCGTCTTCAGCCACCACACCAGCAAGACGATGACGAACACCCGCCCCGACCCGACCCGCCCGGGCGAGCGCCGGCACAACGGAGCCGAGGTGGTCGCCCTGCTGGGCGGCCACAGCAACGTGCTGGCCTGGGTGAACGGCCACATCCACCGGAACGTCGTCACCCCGCACTCCGCGTCCGGCGGACACTCCTTCTGGGAGATCTCCACCGCCTCGCACGTCGACCACCCGCAACTCGCCCGTGTCGTGGAGCTGGTGGACAACAAGGACGGCACCCTGTCGCTGTTCACCACGCTGGTGGAGTCCGCGGCCCCGCACCGCACGGACTTCGCCGACCTGAGCCAGACCGGACTGGCGGCGCTGTACCGCGAGCTGGCCTTCAACGCGCCGGGCGCCAACAAGGCGCTGGCGGGCGATCCCGAGGACCGCAACACGGAACTGGTGCTGAAGAAGGGCTGAGCGGCGGCGGGGCCCGGGACCCCGGCGCACGAGGAGGGCCCCGTTCGAGCGGTGGCCCCTCCCCTCCCCTCCTGGCGATCCGGTGGCTCCCTACCGGGGCAGCACCACCACGTACGCGGCGGGGTCCCGGTCGGCCGCCGCCATCAGCGCCGTACGGATCACCGTCGCCTGCTGGTCCATCGTGTCGCGCAGCCTTCGCGGGGTGATGTGCACAACCGTGATGCCGAGACGCTCCAGATGCTCCCGCTTGCGGGTGTACTCCGACCACCCGGCCTCGTCCTCCGGCCGGTCGCCCGGGCGGGGCGCGCGGGTGTCCAGCTCGACGGCGACCGCCCGCTCCGGCCAGTACGCGTCCACGCCGCCCAGGTGAGGCCCGCCCGGCAGCCGCAGGTCCACGTTCCACACCGGCTCCGGCAGGCCGTACTCCCGCACCATGCGGTACAGGCGGGTCTCCGCGAGCGCCCGCCCCTCGGCCAGCAGCGAGTTCACCGCGTCCACCACGTGCGCCCGGCTCAGCAGCCGCGCCTCGGTCAACTCCCGTACCACCGAGGCGGGTTCGCAATACCCGCCGCGCACCGCCTCGGTCAGCAGCCGCCGTACGGCGTCCCCGTCGGTCAGTTCGGCCACCGCGTCCGCGAGGGCGCGCGGCACCGGGGCCACCGGCAGGCCCGTGACCGTCTCGGGCGCGGGCAGGGCGGCGGTGCGGACGATCCGCGCCGGGCCGGCCGAGCGCACCCGGCGCAGCCGCGGCACCAGCACGTCGATCCGCTCCAGCGACGGCAGCGGCGGCGCGGCGCGGAAGCCGTGCAGGGTCAGCGCCGCCAGGCCCGTGATCAGCGCCTCCGCGTACACCGGGCGGTGCGGCTCGCCCGCGGTCGGCTGGACCGGCACCCCGGGGGCGGTGTGCGGGACGGACTCGCGCGCCGCGTACATGAGCACCGCGTGCAGCCGCTCCTCGCTCGTCGGCGGGCCCGGGTGGAGCAGGTAGACGCCGGGGAGGAACTGCTGCCAGCTGCCGCCCGGGCGGCACCGCTCGTCGGCCTCGGCCGCCGAGACGCCGTGGGCGCGGAGCTGAGCGGCCGTCAGAACCCGCCGGGGGCCGTCGGCGAGGTGGCGGAGGGGGCGGGGGGAGAGGGGGGTGTTGTGGTTCATGCCCCGGGGATTCCCGTGTCCCATCCCTCCTTTAACCCCTGTTACACGCCTGTCGGCAAACCCGGACAGGCCCGCCCTGAAGGACGGGTGTTCGGGTGCCGAAAACCCCTGGTCCGCTCGGGGGCGGGCCAGGGGTTACGGCATGTCCTGCCTGAATTTCGTAACGGTTACCGAGGACTGAATCCTTGGCCAGAGGCGGCGGCCTCGTCGCACGCCTGTCCGCGCAGCGCCCGCGCCAGGTCGTCCCGCGCCTCCAGCACCAGGCGGCGCAGGGCGGGGGCGGCCTGCTCGTGCGCGGCGAGCCAGGCGTCCGTCGCCTCCAGCGTCTCCCGGGAGTCCCGCAACGACGGGTACAGGCCGCCCACCACGTCCATCGCGATCTGGATCGACCGCTCGGCCCACACCCGCTCGATCGCGGCGAAGTACTTCGGCGCGTACGGTGCGAGCAGCTCGCGCTGCGAGGGCTGCGCGAAGCCCGCGATGGTCGCCTCGGTGAGCGCGTTCGACAGGGCGTCCGACTCCACCACCTGCGCCCATGCCTGCGCCTTGACGGCGGCCGAGGGGCGCGCGGCCAGGCAGCGCACCTGGTGGCGTTTGCCGGAGGCGGTGTCGTCCCGGGCCAGCTCCTCGGCGAGCGTCTTCTCGTCCGCGACCCCGTGCACCGCCAGCGGCTCCAGGAACGCCCAGCGCAGCTCCTGGTCGACGTCGAGACCGTCGATCCCGGCCGTGCCGGCCAGCAGGTCCGACAGCAGGTCCAGATCCTGCGGGGCGTGGGCCACCTTCGCGAAGAAACGGGCCCAGGCGAGCTGGTGCTCGCTGCCCGGCTCGGCCTGCCGCAGCTCGCGCAGCGCGCCCTCGGCCACGAGCGCCCCGCCCGTCTCCCGCCAGGCGGGCGCCGCGTAGCGGACGAGCGCGGAGTCCGTCCAGGCGTGCAGCATCTGCAGCACGCCGATGTCGGACTCCCGCCCCGCGAACCGCAGCACCAGGCCGACGAAGTCCCGCGCCGGCAGCAGCGCGTCCCGGGTCAGGTTCCACAGGGCCGACCAGCACAGCGCGCGGGCCAGGGGGTCGGTCAGCTCGCCGAGGTGCTCGCGCAGCGTGGCCAGCGAGGTGTCGTCGAAGCGGATCTTGCAGTACGTCAGGTCGTCGTCGTTGACCAGGACCAGCTCGGGCGCGTCCGCGCCGGCCAGCTCCGCCACGACCGCGCGCGGGCCCTCGACGTCCACCTCGGCGCGCGCGTACCGCTCGAGGGCGCCGCCGTCGCCGCGCCGGTACAGGCCCACCGCCACCCGGTGCGGGCGCAGCTCCGGGTGCGCCTCGGCGGCCTCCTGGAGCACCGCCAGCTCCTGGATCCGGCCGTCCGGGCCGAGCAGCACCTGAGGCGTCAGCGAGTTGACCCCGGCCGTCTGCAGCCACGCCCGCGCCCACGCGCCCATGTCCCGGCCGCTGGTCTCCTCCAGCACCTCGAGCAGATCGCCCAGCCGCGTGTTGCCGTACGCGTGCCGCTTGAAGTAGCGCCGCGCGCCCTCCAGGAACGCGTCCTGGCCGGCGTACGCCACGAGCTGCTTCAGCACGGAGGCGCCCTTGGCGTAGGTGATGCCGTCGAAGTTGAGCTTGGCGTCCTGCAGGTCGCGGATGTCCGCCGTGATCGGGTGCGTGGAGGGGAGCTGGTCGGCCCGGTACGCCCACGCCTTGCGGCGGTTGGCGAAGGTGATCCAGCCGTCGGTGAAACGGGTCGCGCCGACCAGCGAGAACGCGCCCATGAAGTCCGCGAAGGACTCCTTCAGCCACAGGTCGTCCCACCACTCCATGGTGACCAGGTCGCCGAACCACATGTGCGCCATCTCGTGCAGGACGACGTTCGCCCGGCCCTCGTAGGACGCCCGCGTCACCTTGCCGCGGAAGATGAACTCCTCCCGGAAGGTCACCAGGCCCGGGTTCTCCATGGCGCCGAGGTTGTACTCGGGCACGAAGGCCTGGTCGTACTTCCCGAAGGGGTACGGGTAGTCGAAGTGGTCGTGGAAGAAGTCCAGGCCCTGCTTGGTGACCAGGAAGACGTCGTCGGCGTCGAAGTGCTTGGCCAGGCCCTTGCGGCAGAGCGCGCCGAGCGGGATCTCCAGCCGGGTGCCGTCCTCGAAGACCCGCTCGTAGGAGTCGGTCACGTGGTGGTACGGGCCCGCCACGACACAGGTGATGTACGTGGAGATCGGCTTGGTCTCCGCGAACCGCCAGACCCCGTCGTGCAGTTCGCCCTCGCCGTTGCTCCACACCGTCCAGCCCTCCGGCGCGCGCACCTCGAAGCGGAACGGTGCCTTGAGGTCGGGCTGCTCGAAGTTGGCGAAGACCCGGCGGGAGTCGGCCGGCTCGTACTGGGTGTAGAGGTACACCTCGCCGTCCTCGGGGTCGACGAAGCGGTGCAGGCCCTCGCCGGTGCGCGAGTAGGCGCACTGGGCGTCCACGACCAGCTCGTTCTCCGCGGCGAGGTCCTCCAGCCGGATGCGGCAGCCGTCGAAGACCTCGCCCGGGTCGAGGTCCTTGCCGTTGAGCGAGACGGCGGTGACGCTCGGCGCGAGAAGGTCCGCGAAGCTCGTGGCGCCGGGCTCGGCGCAGCGGAAGCGGACGGTGGTCACGGAGCGGAAGGTCCGCGCCCCGTCCCCGGTCTCCCCGCCCACCGCGGAGCGCACGTCGAGGGATACCTCGTAGCCGTCGACCGACAGCAGGGCGGCCCGCTCCCGGGCCTCGTCGCGGGACAGGTTCTCACCGGGCACGGGCGGTACTCCCTCAGCTGGGTCTCGGATGCCGGACACGACGTAACAGGACCGATCCTGCCATGTGCTCCTGTCGCCGGACAGCAGGGAATGGGACGCGAGAGGGCGATGTTGCCTGTTGAAGTACGTGTACGGTCCGCAGCCCGGATACCGGGCTCCGTCCGAGGAGAAGCATGTCCGAGACCGCGACCCCGTCCGGCAAGACCCCCGTCGACTTCTGGTTCGACCCGCTGTGCCCGTGGGCCTGGATGACGTCCCGGTGGGTGCTGGAAGTGGAGAAAGTGCGGGACATCGAGGTCCGCTGGCACGTCATGAGCCTCGCGGTGCTCAACGAGCCCAGGCTGGACGAACTTCCCGAGAAGTACCGGGAGCTGCTGACCACCAAGGCCTGGGCGCCGGTACGGGTGGTGACCGCGGCCTGGCAGAAGCACGGCGAGGACGTCCTCGGCCCGCTCTACACCGCGCTCGGCACCCGCTTCCACAACCGCGGCGAGGGCCCGACCGTCGAGGCGATCGCGGGCGCGCTGCAGGACGCGGGCCTGCCCGCCGACCTCATCGAGTACGCGGGCCAGGAGGACTTCGAGTACGACGCCGAGCTGCGCGCCTCGCACAAGGAGGGCATCGACAAGGTGGGCCAGGAGGTCGGCACCCCGGTCATCGCCCTGCCCGGCGCCGACGGCGAGCAGATCGCGTTCTTCGGCCCGGTCGTCACCCCGGCCCCCAAGGGCGAGGAGGCCGCCCGCCTGTGGGACGGCACCGTCGCGGTCGCCTCGGTCCCCGGCTTCTACGAGATCAAGCGGACCCGCACGGCGGAGCCGGACTTCAGCAACCTGTGAGCCGTCCCCGACCGGCTTCACCGGCCTGACCGGCCTGGCCGGAATGTGCCCCGCGAGCCACGTCCTCGCGGGGCCCGTCCCGTGCGAGGCGGCAACGGAAAGGCCCCCACAGATCCTGGGTTCCAGGTGTGGGGGCCTTTCGGGTGGGGAGTGGCGGGTCAGGCGCGGGCGCGGGCGCGCTGCCAGGCGTAGCCGATCGCGGCCAGGACCAGGGTCATGACGCCCGTCGAGTAGAGCTGCACCCGGGTGTCGGGCTGCCGGGCCATCAGGACGAAGATCGCCGCCATGCCGGCCAGGGCGACCCACGTCAGCCACGGGAAGCCCCACATCCGCACGACCAGCTTCTCCGGCGACTCCCGCTCCAGCCGGCGCCGCAGACGCAGCTGCGAGGCGGCGATGAAGATCCACACCACCAGGATCACCGCGCCGATCATGTTCAGCAGCCAGGGGAAGACGTCGTCCGGCCGCCAGTAGCTGAGCAGCACGCACGCGAAGCCGAAGACGCAGGACACCAGGACGGCGATCCGAGGGGCGCCGCCGGAGACCCGGGCCAGCGCGCGGGGGCCCTGGCCGCGCCGGACCAGGGAGTACGCGATGCGCGAGGAGCCGTAGACGTTGGCGTTCATCGCGCTCAGCAGCGCGACCAGCACCACCACGTTCATCAGCTGGCCGGCACCCGGGATGCCCAGGTGGTCGAGCGCGGCAACGTACGGGCCCTTGGCCACGACCTCCTTGGAGTCCCAGGGGACCAGGGTGACGATGACCGCCATGGAGCCGATGTAGAACACCGCGATCCGCCACATCGCGGTGCGCACGGCGCTCGCGACGCCCTTGACCGGGTTCTCCGACTCGGCGGCGGCGATGGTGACCGTCTCCAGGCCGCCGTAGGCGAACACCGAGGCGAGCAGCCCGACGACCAGGCCCTCGCCGCCGTGCGGGAGGAAGTCGGTGAGGTTCGAGGAGCCCGGGGAGGAGGTGCCGGGCAGGACACCGGCGATGGCCAGTACACCGAGGACCAGGAACAGCGTGATCGCGCCGACCTTCAGCGCGGCGAACCAGAACTCGAACTCGCCGAAGTTCTTCACCGCGGCCAGGTTCGTGGCGCAGAAGACCACCATGAACAGCGCCACCCACGCCCACTCGGGCGTGCCCGGCAGCCAGCCGGTGACGATCTTCGCCGCGCCGATTCCCTCCAGCCCGACGGCCGTGCAGAGCAGGACCCAGAAGGACCAGCCCGCGGTGAAGCCCGCCCAGGGACCGAGGGCCCGCTCGGCGTGCGCGGAGAAGGACCCCGACGACGGGTGGGCGGCCGACATCTCGCCGAGCATCCGCATCACCAGCATCACGAGGATCCCGGAGAGGGCGTAGGCGACGACGATCGAGGGGCCGGCGGCGGCGATTCCCGCGCCGGAGCCGACGAACAGGCCGGCGCCGATGACGCCGCCGAGGGCGATCATCGACAGATGGCGCTGCTTCAGGCCGTGGGACAGGGTGGCGTCGTCCGCCTCGCGTGGCGTCTCGACGGTGGTGCTGCTTGGCATGGGCGCGACTCGTCCAGTACGGGTGTGGGGGGCGAAAACGTCAACAGTCTGGGCAGCCTCTCCGCCCGGACGAAGCGGGCGCCCACCATCCGGACACGCGACGTACGAAGGGTGAACGGGCGGCTACGCGGCGGCCGGTACGGCGACCGGCACCCCGGCCGGGTGGCGGGGGAGTGTCCGAGGGGCGAACCGCGCCACGACCGGACGCGGGACGTTTGGCGGAACCCTACAGTCGCCTCACCGGCCCCCGATGTGAGGTGGGCGCCCCTGCCTCCGTGACCGGCATCACGCCATCTCGCGTGTAGGGCGCACCGTTTGTGCGGAGCCCACCAAGCCGTGGTTCCCGCCTTTGTCGATCGCTGACGGTGATCGGCTCGACCGCCCTGGGATAGCGTCACCGTGTCCCACCATGTCCCTCACCTGCGGAGTCCCCATGAGCACCGCCACCGCCACCGCTCGCCCCGGCGAAGTCCTCGCCGATCTCCTGCCCGCGTCGCGCGTGCGCGACGTCGCGCTCGTGCTCGGCGGTGCCGCGCTCACCGGCCTCGCCGCCCAGATCTCCGTGCCCGTGCCGGGCTCCCCGGTGCCGGTGACCGGCCAGACGTTCGCCGCCCTGCTCGTCGGCACGACGCTCGGCGCCGGCCGCGGCTTCCTGTCCCTGGCCCTGTACGCGCTCGCGGGCGTCGTCGGCGTGCCGTGGTTCGCGGACGGCGCCTCGGGCGCGGGTGCCGTCTCCTTCGGCTACGTCCTCGGCATGATCCTCGCCTCCACCGTCGTCGGCGCCCTGGCCCGCCGCGGAGCCGACCGCGGCGTGCTGCGCATGGCGGGCACGATGATCCTCGGCGAGGCGGTCATCTACGCGGTCGGCGTCCCCTACCTGGCCGCCGCCACCGGGATGTCCGCCTCCGCCGCCGTCGCGGCCGGCCTCACCCCGTTCCTGATCGGCGACGCCCTCAAGGCCGCCCTGGCGATGGGCGCGCTGCCCACCGCCTGGAAGTTCGCCGGCAAGCGCTGACGCGGCGACGCCCCTGGAGAAGGCTCGCCGGGCCGAAGTCCTACCGCGACTTCGACCCGGCGAGCTTTTTCATGTCCGGGGGTCGAGGAGCCGACCGGGACCTGGCTGCTCCTGTCGGCCTCGGTGCCGACCACGCCCTCGCCGGGGCCCGATCAGCCCTGCCCTCGGTCCCGTGGCCGTCCCCGCGAGCACCACAGCCCGGCCACGCCCGCCGCGATGAGCGCCCCGGCCGCCGCGCCCAGCGGCGGCACGTCCCGGTACGACCGGCTCAGGGAGAGCTTCACGGTCCTCTGGAAGAAGCACGGTCCTCTGGAAGAAGCACGGTGCTCCGGAGGAAAGAAGAAGGAGAGGGAGTCCCGGGGCGGGACTCCCTCTCCTGCGGTCTGCGCGAGGCTCGGTCAGCCGGCCGAGACCTTCTCCGACTCGGCGGCGGGCGCCGCGACCGCCGCCCGGTCGCCGGTCACCTTCTGCTTGACGACGGCGATCACGATCACGACCGCGGCGACCAGCAGCGACAGCAGCACCGTCGTCCGCCCGCTGCTCTCGCCCTCGGTGTCGGTCAGCATGTAGCCGAGGACGAAGACGATGAGCGCGGCCGTGGCCCAGGTCAGGTACGGGTACAGCCACATCTTCACGACGAGCTTCTCCGGTGCCTCGCGCTGGATGATCCTGCGCATCCGCAGCTGCGAGAAGCAGATCACCAGCCACACGAACAGGGCGACCGCACCGGAGGAGTTGACGAGGAAGAGGAAGACGGAGTCCGGGAACTTGTAGTTGAAGAACACCGCGACGAAGCCGAAGACGACCGACACCACGATCGCGGCCATCGGCACACCGCGGCTGTTGGTCCGGGCGAACGCCTTCGGGGCGTCACCGCGCTCGCCGAGCGAGAACGCCATGCGGGAGGCGGTGTAGAGGCCGGAGTTCAGGCAGGACAGCACCGAGGTCAGCACGATGAAGTTCATGATCTGGCCGGCGTGCGCGATGCCGAGGGAGTCCAGGGCGGCGACGTAGGAGCCCTTGTCGGTGATCGCCTTGGAGTCCCAGGGGAGCAGGGAGACCACGACGAGGATCGAGCCGAGGTAGAAGACGCCGATACGCCAGATGATGCTGTTGGTCGACTTGGTGACCGCGCGCTGCGGGTCCTCCGACTCGCCGGCGGCCAGGGTCGCGATCTCGCTGCCCATGAAGGAGAAGACGACGAGCAGCACGCCGGTGAGGATGGCACCGGGCCCGTGCGGCAGGAAGCCGCCGTGGCCGGTCAGGTTGCCGAAGCTCGCCTGGTCGGCGTGGACGCCGGGCAGCACGCCGAAGATGGCCAGCAGGCCGACGACGATGAACGCGCCGATCGCCACGACCTTGATGCCGGCGAACCAGAACTCGAACTCGCCGTAGGAGCCGACGGAGACGAGGTTGGTGGCGGTGAGCACCACCATCACGATCAGGGCCCATCCCCACTGGGGCACGGCGGGGATCCAGCCCTCGAGGATCTTGGCGCCTGCGGTCGCTTCCACGGCCAGTACGACGACCCAGAAGAACCAGTAGAGCCAGCCGATGGAGAAGCCGGCCCAGCGGCCGAGCGCGCGGTCGGCGTGCGCGGAGAAGGAGCCGGAGGTCGGGTTGGCTGCGGACATCTCGCCGAGCATGCGCATCACGAGCACGACGAGCGTGCCGACGAGGGCGTACGACAGGAGGATGCCGGGTCCCGCCGTGGCGATACCGGAGCTGGAACCGACGAACAGTCCCGCACCGATGACACCTCCGATGGCGATCATCGTCAGGTGTCGGTTCTTGAGTCCGGCCTGGAGCCCGGAACCTGGTTCTTCCGGGCTTCCGTGGCCGCTTCCGGCCTTCTGCAGGGTCGGCTGCGAGGTCATGAAGGGATTTCCTTTGCGCCGGGTGAGCGGTTTCCCCGTACGAGCGGTGTACGAGTCGGACCAGTGAATCCGAGGCAAAGAGATTCGTGAACCTTCGAAATCCAATCGTTACTTGAGGTTCTTTTGAGGTTTGTAATGTCGCTCACATTTTTTCGGGGGGTGTGATAACTGCCTAACCCGGCCCGTCTGCCCGGGAACCGGCGTGTCACACTCGGACCATGCGCGTGTATCTCGGCTCGGACCATGCGGGCTTCGAACTCAAGAACCACCTCGTCGAGTGGCTCAAGGCGGCGGGCCACGAGGCCGTCGACTGCGGGCCGCACATCTACGACGCCCAGGACGACTACCCGCCCTTCTGCCTGCGGGCCGCCGAGCGCACGGCCGCGGACCCCGACGCCCTCGGCATCGTGATCGGCGGCTCCGGCAACGGCGAGCAGATCGCCGCGAACAAGGTCGAGGGCGTCCGGGCGGCCCTCGCCTGGAGCGAGGAGACCGCCTCGCTCGGCCGGCAGCACAACAACGCGAACGTCGTGGCGGTGGGTGCGCGCATGCACACGGCGGAGGAGGCGACGAAGTTCGTCGAGACCTTCCTCGCCACCCCCTTCTCCGGTGACGAGCGCCACATCCGCCGCATCGACATGCTTACGGCGTACGAGACCACGGGCGACCTCCCCCCGATCCCGGCCCACCACCCTCAGCAGTAACCCGCGCCCGCCGGTCCGCGGCGGCAACGGCTCCCGCACCCGGGTGTGGGGCGGGAGCCCGGGACGGGCGCCTCTCACCCGGCCGCCGGTCCGAGCCGGGGCGCCGGTCCGAGCCGGTTCGCCGGTCCGAGCCCGGGCGCCGGGTGGGGCAGGCGGCCGGACGTCACGACGGCCGAAAAGGAGACCCGCACGTGCCAGAGGGGCACACCATTCACCGGCTGGCCCAGGACTGCGCGGCCCGCTTCGCGCACGGCGCCCCGCTCACCGTCCGCAGCCCCCAGGGCAAGTTCGCCGACTCCGCCGCCCTCCTGGACGGCAGCCCCCTGCACACCGCCGAAGCCCACGGCAAGCACCTCTTCCTGGGCTTCCGCGACGGCGACTGGGTCCACATCCACCTCGGCCTCTTCGGCAAGGTCACCTTCGGCGACGCCCCGGCGCCCCCGCCCACGGACACCGTGCGCCTGCGCCTGGCCGACGCCGCCTCCTACCTCGACCTCCGCGGCCCCACGACCTGCGCGCTGATCACCGACGCCGAGAAGGCGGCCCTGCACGACCGTCTCGGCCCCGACCCGCTCCGCCCGGACGCCGACCCGGACGCCGCCTACGCCCGTGTCCGCGGCAGCCGTACGACGATCGCCGCACTTCTGATGGACCAGAAGGTCGTCGCCGGCGTCGGCAACGTCTACCGCGCCGAGGTCCTCTTCCGGCACGGCATCGACCCGTACCGCCAGGGCCGGGACATCACCCCCGGCGAGTGGGACGCCCTCTGGAGCGACCTGGTCGAGCTCATGCGCGAGGGCGTCCGCAACAACCGCATCGACACCGTCCGCCCCGAACACACCCCGGAGGCGATGGGCCGCCCGCCCCGCCGCGACGACCACGGCGGCGAGGTGTACGTCTACCGCCGGGCCGCCCTGCCCTGCCACGTCTGCGCCACCGAGGTCCGCACCGCCGGCCTCGCCGCCCGCAACCTCTTCTGGTGCCCCACCTGCCAGGCCGGCGCCGGCCGGTGACCGTTCTGCCGCGGCGCGGGCGGCCGTCCTGCCCCAGCGGGTGGCCGCAAGCGCGGTGAGGTGTCAACGGCTGAGCACGGAAGCGGCTGTTGACGGCCTGGGAGGCGTCTGTGAAGTTGAGTCTCCAACGAGGGATAAGTCAGACCTCCCGTGCGAAGAGGCTGCTCGGCTGGATAGGGTCCCGAACTGATGGCAGCAGGACGAGGGCGGCGCGCGGAAGCCGAGACGTTCACGGCCCGGTTGAAGAAGCAGTGGCACCGGGCCCGCGTCGGCGTGCGCAGAGCCGCCGTCGACTACTTCCGCGGGAACGGCTCCGACTGGGTGGCGCTCGGTGGCCTGCTGCTGACCATCCCGGTGATCGCGGCCGTGACGCTCGCCAACCCGGTGTGGTTCGCGCCGGTCGCGCTGGTCCTGCCCATCGTCGCCGGAGGGCTGCTGCTGCGCCCGGCCAGCCTGCTCGGCCTGTACGCGGCGGCGGCCACCGCGCTCATAGTGGAGTCCGTGCGGCTCGGCCCGTACACCGAGGGCCCCTCCCGGGTGACCCCCGGCACCGTGCTGGTGGTCGCCGCGTGCGGGTTCTTCGGGCTGCTGATCGCGCAGTTCCGCAGCCGGGTCGGCGTGCCCTGGCGGCGCGGCGGCACCATGCTGTTCGACCTGCGGGAGCGCATCCGCGTACAGAGCAAGCTGCCGAAGCTGCCCGACGGCTGGCACCGGGAGATGGCGCTGCGCCCGGCCGGCGGCCAGTCCTTCTCGGGCGACTTCGTGGTCGCGGCCCGCACCAACGGCGGCCGTACCCTGGAGGCCGTCCTCACCGACGTCTCCGGCAAGGGCATGGACGCCGGCTCCCGGGCGCTGCTGCTGTCGGGTGCGTTCGGCGGCCTGCTGGGCAGCCTGCCCCCGCACGCCTTCCTTCCGGCGGCCAACGGCTACCTGCTGCGCCAGGACTGGGAGGAGGGCTTCGCCACCTCGATCCACCTGGTGCTGGACCTCGACTCCGGCGACTACGAGCTGTACTCCGCGGGGCATCCGCCGGGCCTGCAGCTCAGCGCGGGCAGCGGCCGCTGGGAGGAGAAATCGGCCGAGGGCCCCCTCCTCGGGGTGTACGACGGCGCACAGTTCGACCCCGTCAAGGGCTCGCTGAGACCCGGCGACGTCCTGATGCTGTTCACCGACGGCCTGGTGGAGACCTCCGACCGGGACATCGTCGAGGGCATCGACCGCCTCACCGGCGAGGCCGACCGCTATGTCGCCGGCGGCTTCCACGGCGCCGCCTGGCATCTGATCGAGGCGGTGGCGAAGGACGTCAACGACGACCGGGCGCTGCTGCTGATCTGCCGCGAGGGCCCGACGGCCCAGGCGATGCCGCGCTGAACGGCCACCGCGACCGGCACACTGGCGCCATGACCGACACGCGCCCCCCGCTCACCCCGGCCGAAGTCGAGGCCGTCGCCCGCGCCGCCCACGAGGGCCAGACCGACAAGGCGGCCCGGCCCTACGCCGAGCACCTGAGGGCCGTAGCCGAGGGGGTGCGGGCCCGCGGCGGCGACCCGGACCAGATCGCGGCGGCCTGGCTGCACGACTCCGTCGAGGACGGCGCGCTCTCCGCCCGCTGGCTGCACGAGGCCGCGCTGAGCCGCCGTACGAAGGACATCGTGCTGGCCGTCACCAAGCGGGCGGGGGAGGAGCCGGAGGCGTACGCGCGGCGGATCCTCGCCACGCCCGGCGCCCGGCTGGTGAAGGAGGCCGACCTGGCGCACAACGCCGACCCACGCCGTCTCGCGGCCCTGGACGACAGCACCCGGAAACGACTGACCGAGAAGTACGCACGGATGCGCGCGCTTCTCGGTCTGACGGAAGAGGGGGACGAGACGGACGAGGTGGCCCGAGGGGGCCAGGAGAGCCGGGGGAGAGGCGGGAACTTCGGCAGCGGCGGCCGGGCTAGGCGCTGACCTTCTCCCGCTCGCGCCGTTCCGCCTTCGAGCGCTCGCGGGCCAGTTCGGCCGCGTCCTGCTTGAAGGCCCACTCCATCTTCGGCTCCATCGCGAACCGGAAGACCCGCCGCACCGGCGCGGTGCACAGCAGGGTGACGACGGCCGCGGCGAGCACGGTCAGGGCGATCTCGCCGAGCGGGCGGTGCAGCGCGGGGTGGTCGAACCAGCCCCGGAAGTCGCCGGCCTTGATGAGGAAGCCGTGCAGCAGGTAGCCGTAGAGCGTGCCGGCGCCGAGCGAGGTGAACCACATGTTCCGGCGCGGCACCCAGGCGAAGAAGCAGGCGGTCAGCAGCAGCGAGCAGCCGAACATCGCCAGCACCATGATCGGGCCGGTCCACCAGGGCGCGCCCAACTCCTGCGCGGAGTCGCGGTGGTAGAACCAGGCGGTGCTCATGTGGGGCACCGCCCACCAGCCCACGGCCAGCGCCGCGGCGAACACGGGCACCGACAGGATCCGCACCGACCGGCGGCGCACCATGTGGAAGTGCTCGGCCTTCATGCACAGCCCGAGCACGAAGTAGGGCAGGAACTGCAGGACCCGCTGGAGGTCGAGGTCGTCGCCGATGCTGGAGGCGACCGACGCCAGCATGGCGATGCCGAGGGCGATCGGCAGCGGGTGGCGCACCAGCTTCCAGATCGGGGTGGTCAGCCGCCAGATGAACAGCGCGCACAGGAACCAGGTGAGGAACCAGGGATCGAGGAGGCTGATGTCGTGGTCGGGGGCGTGGTCCACGACGCGCTTGAACAGCGAGTAGCCGGTCTCGAAGACGACGTACGGCACGACCACGCCGGTGATCAGGCGCTTGAGCCGGTCGGGGCGCATGTCGAAGCTGCGCGAGAAGAAGCCGGAGATGATGATGAACGCCGGCATGTGGAAGCTGTACACGACCGTGTACGCCGCCTCCACGATCCGGCTGTCGTCCTTGAGCGGCTCCCAGACGTGCCCCATCGCCACCAGGACGATCGCCAGATACTTGGCGTTGTCGAAGAACGCGTCGCGCTGCTTGCCCGGCCTGCCGCTCTGTTCGGCGGGCTTGCGCGGGCTCGGCACTCCAGGCGCCGGCGACTGTGCCGGAGGGAGCGGCGATCTGTTCTGGCCGGGGGACGAGGCAGCGTGGAACATCTGAGGCACCCTAGCGTTGTCTGCGGGATTCCGTAAAACCCCCGACGTCATTCCTGGCTATCCGCTGCGGGTACCCGGGATTTGGCGAAGAAGACGTGACCGTGGGGGTGACTGCCGACACATCCCGAGTGTCCTTTGTGCACATCCCATGCACCCTCAATGTCCTGATACATCATGACTGATGGGGTCATAGTGCCGTGTCTGCGCCAACAATTCGAATTACCTGCGCACGCGATGTGTGGACATGGAAACGACAGTGCTCCATTTCCGTCGCGGGTGCGCCCTCGAATTGCCGTACGGCGCGGGCCCCTTGACCGCCTCCCACCGGGGGTTCCGCCCCGCGCGGGGCGGTTGGTGACGAGGCCGTGACCGATGTTGCGTCAGCGGCCGCATACGCGGGGCAGGTTGGTGGCACGATGGTTCTGGCGGGGGCGTGCGGGGCAGGCGTCCCCGGGCCGGGAGAGCGGAACCGACCGAGGGTGTGATCAGTTGTGGCCATTTCACTGTCTGTGGTGGTGCTGTTGGCGATCATCCTGGTGGTGTTGCTCCGGGGAGGATCGATCAAGGCCGGGCCGGCCATCGTCGCCATGCTCTTCGGCTTCTTCCTCGCCTCCACCGGCATGGCCCCGTCGATCAACCGCTTCCTGAACTCGATAGCGGAGACGATCAACTCGATCAGCTTCTGACCGCCGCACGCAGGGATCAGCAGCCGCTCATGCTGCCGGCCGGGTAGCACTGGTCCGGGCGGTCGCCCTGCACGGGGCTGTGATCCAGGGTGACCCGGCCCGCCGGGAAGAAGACGCCGTTCCAGATGCCGCCGCCCTCGCGGCCCGCGGTGTTTGACGCATGCTCTGCCCTTCCTTCGCGACATGGGCGCGTTGATGCGGGAAACGGGAAAGGTGGACCGTAGTGACATGTCCCGCGAGAGGCCCCGCTTCGGACCGGCGGCGTGTTCCGCTCGATCGATCGAGTTATTGAATGCGAGCGGAGGATGTCGAGTGGCCGAATGCGCGGGGGGCGGGTCGGCCGGCGCGGGCCCGGACGCGGACCCGGAAAGCACTCGGGCCGGGTCGGAAGGGAGAACCTCCGACCCGGCCCGGGCCGTACAGAGCGGGCGACGGGAATCGAACCCGCGTAGCCAGTTTGGAAGAGTGCGTATGCGGATGTGTGGTGACCTGGCGAGACGCTGACCTGCGCGTTTCTGAACTGGTCGCCGTGACTCCCCGCTGTTCCCCGTGCGGTACCCCCTCATCGGGCACGCAGGGGGCACGTGTGGCTCTCTGCCGCGTTCTCAGCCCTCCTGCGCCCCCCCACGCCTGCCCCGGGCCCTGCTCGCTCTCACGCGGTGCTCTGAGCCGCTCCCCTGGCGCACAGGCTTTGAGGCTGGGCCTCATCCTTATCAGGTCGATCACCACAGACTGTGGTTGCAGGCGCTCGCCGGTGGTGAGGCGGTCTGGTGACCGCCACGGTCCGCGCTGAGGCGTGCTCGTCCGGGGTTGTTGGTGTCAGGCGTTGGTGTCAGCCCCCAACGGGCCACTCGAACGTTGATAAGCCGACGTGTAGCGGGCCTCCGGTCGTGCGATCAAGGCTTGTGCGTGTAGAAGATCCACATGAGCCCTTCCGAGGCGACCCCTGCGCCGAACCACGCCAGGAATTTCGGGAACGTCGGCCGCTCCATGCCCTGCCGCCAGCCGATGAACACCAGCAAGGCGACGTAGAGGCAGAAAAATCCGAGCAAAAGGAAACAGCTACCGATAAGCCAGAACAAAAAGTCCACCATGTGTTCCCCCTAGGTCCCGCACCGAGTCCTTGAGGGTACTGATCCTGGGCGCCAACTGACCACAAGGGTCTGCGCGGCAAGGGGCACGCGGGGGACACGCAGGACTGAACGGAGCCCCGGGAAACGATCAGGGCCAGTCGGAGGAAATAGCCTCCGAACTGGCCCTGATTCATGCAGAGCGGGCGACGGGAATCGAACCCGCGTAGCCAGTTTGGAAGACTGGGGCTCTACCATTGAGCTACGCCCGCACACATCGCGCCGCGGACCAGGTGATCGCGGCACAGAAGGCATCGTAGCGGGTCGTACGGGGTCGACGCACACCCCTTCTCCGAAGGGCGGGGTGCACGGGTGCGCCGGAGTGGGTCGCGCGCGCCGCGATGCGCCGGGATGCTCGTGAAATGCGGCAGCCCCGCTGCCTGCGGGCATGTACCCTACGTGTCGCACCAGACGGGGTGTGGCGCAGCTTGGTAGCGCGTCCGCTTTGGGAGCGGAAGGCCGTGGGTTCAAATCCCGCCACCCCGACCACCCGCCGGCTCCGGGTCGGCGCCACCTCGCATGATCGCCTTTTGGGGCGCTGTGCGGCTGCGGTTACTATGCAAGCTGCGCGCCCGTGTCTCAGTATCTGAATCCTCCCGGGCGGCGAAATCCGCCGGACCTGTCTGGCTCCGGCAGAAACCAAGAAGTCAGCCACAAGGAGACCGAACCGTGAAGAGCGCCGTGGAGACCCTGAACCCGACCCGGGTTCGGCTCACTGTCGAGGTGCCCTTCGAGGAGCTCAAGGACAGCCTCGACGCGGCGTACAAGAAGATCAACCAGCAGGTCACGGTGAAGGGCTTCCGCAAGGGCAAGATCCCGGCCCGCGTCATCGACCAGCGGTTCGGCCGCGGTGCCGTCCTGGAGGAGGCCGTCAACGACGCGCTTCCGAAGTTCTACACCGAAGCGGTCAACGAGGCCGAGCTGAACCCGCTGGGCCAGCCCGAGGTCGACATCACCGAGCTGAAGGACGGCGAGACGCTGAACTTCACCGCCGAGGTCGACGTCCGCCCGACCGTCGAGATCCCGGACTACTCCGGCATCGAGGTCGAGGTCGACGCCGTCGAGGTGACGGAGGAGGACGTCGAGAAGGCGGTCGAGCAGCTGCGCGAGCGCTTCGCCTCGACCAGCCCGGTCGAGCGCGCCGCCGAGGACGGCGACGTGGTCACCATCGACCTGGAGGCCAAGGTCGACGGCGAGGTCCTCGAGGACGGCGTCGCCAACGGCGTCTCCTACACCATCGGCTCCGGCGAGCTGCTGGACGGCATCGACGACGCCGTGAAGGGCCTGTCCGCCGACGAGGAGGCCACCTTCACCTCCGAGCTCAAGGGCGGCTCGGCGGCCGGCAAGGAGGCCGAGGTCACCGTCAAGGTCACCCAGGTCGCCGCGCGTGAACTGCCCGAGCTGGACGACGACTTCGCGCAGCTCGCCTCCGAGTTCGACACCCTCGAGGAGCTGCGCGCCGACAGCCGCAAGCGCCTGGAGAGCATGAAGCAGTACGACCAGGCCACGCAGGCCCAGGAGCGCGTCCTGGACAAGCTGCTCGAGCTGGTCGAGGTCCCGGTCCCCGAGAAGCTGCTCGAGGACGAGATCAACACCCGCAAGCACAACCTCGAGCACCACCAGCTCGGCCAGATGGGCCTCACCCTCGACAAGTACCTGGAGATCCAGGGCAAGACCGCCGAGGAGTTCGACACCGAGACCCGCGAGGCCGCGGTCAAGGGCATCAAGACCCAGTTCGTGCTCGACGAGCTCGTCAACAAGGAGAAGCTCAACGTCAGCCAGGAGGAGCTCACCGAGCACCTCATGCGGCGCGCGGCCTCCTCCGGCATGTCCCCCGACGAGTTCGCCCAGGCGGTCGTCCAGCAGAACCAGGTTCCGCTGCTGGTCGGCGAGGTCGCCCGCGGCAAGGCCCTGGCCGTCGTGGTCGAGGCCGCGACCGTGAAGGACACCAACGGCGAGATCGTCGACCTGGAGGACGAGGACGAGGCGGAGGAGACCGCCGAGGCCGTCGAGACCGAGGCCGCCTCCGCCGAGGGCGAGGGCGAGGAGAAGGCCGAGGCCTGATCCCCGCGCCCCCTCCGACGCGGCCACGACGGGCCCCGGGACGCTCACCGCGCCCCGGGGCCCGTCGCCGTACCGGCCCGCTGCCGTACCCACCCGCGGCCGTACCGGCCTGCCGCCGTGCCGGACCGCCGCCGGGGCGGCCCGCCGCCGTGTCGGCCCGCGAGTCGTGCCGGGTCATGGCCGTACCACGTACGGGATTGTCGCCGGACATGCGCTGACAGCGAACAGTCGCGGAACCGGGATGGCACCCGCCTGCCTGCGCGTTAGGGTCCATGAATACGAGGGCAGGGGAGTCCCCGAAGCCGCCCCGGACGGCGGCGAGCCGGGGTCCCACGCCCCGGCAGAACACGTGAGACGGCCCGGCGCCGTCGTAAGACGAGCAGGTGGATACGTGACGAATCTGATGCCCTCCGCCGCCGGCGAGCCTTCCATCGGTGGTGGCCTCGGCGACCAGGTCTACAACCGGCTGCTCAACGAGCGGATCATCTTCCTCGGCCAGCCGGTCGACGACGACATCGCGAACAAGATCACCGCGCAGCTGCTGCTCCTTGCCGCCGACCCGGACAAGGACATCTACCTGTACATCAACAGCCCCGGCGGCTCGATCACGGCCGGTATGGCGATCTACGACACCATGCAGTTCATCAAGAACGACGTGGTGACCATCGCCATGGGCCTCGCGGCCTCGATGGGCCAGTTCCTGCTGAGCGCGGGCACCCGCGGCAAGCGCTTCGCGCTGCCCAACGCCGAGATCCTGATCCACCAGCCCTCCGCCGGCCTGGCCGGCTCCGCCTCGGACATCAAGATCCACGCCGAGCGGCTGCTGCACACCAAGAAGCGCATGGCCGAGCTGACCGCGTTCCACACCGGCCAGTCGGTCGAGCAGATCACCCGGGACTCGGACCGCGACCGCTGGTTCGACGCCCACGAGGCCAAGGAGTACGGCCTCATCGACGACGTGATCCCCACGGCCGCCGGCATGCCGGGCGGCGGCGGCACCGGGGCCTGAGACGCTCCCGCGGGGCCCTGACGGCCCCGTGGGCCCAGCCGCGCCCCGCAGGGCCCTGCCGACCCCCTGCGGGGCCGCAGCAGCCCCAGCCCGCCCCTCAGCCGACCGCCCAGCCCCTTCCCAGGAGACACCGTGAACGACTTCCCCGGCAGCGGCCTCTACGACCGCACGCGCGCCGAGTACACCGGCCCCTCGGCCGAGTCCCGCTACGTGATCCCGCGCTTCGTGGAGCGCACCTCGCAGGGCGTCCGCGAGTACGACCCCTACGCGAAGCTCTTCGAGGAGCGCGTGATCTTCCTCGGCGTCCAGATCGACGACGCCTCCGCCAACGACGTCATGGCGCAGCTGCTGTGCCTGGAGTCGATGGACCCCGACCGGGACATCTCGGTCTACATCAACAGCCCCGGCGGATCCTTCACCGCGCTGACGGCGATCTACGACACGATGCAGTTCGTGAAGCCGGACATCCAGACGGTGTGCATGGGCCAGGCCGCCTCGGCCGCGGCCGTGCTGCTCGCCGCCGGCACCAAGGGCAAGCGCATGGCCCTGCCCAACGCCCGTGTGCTGATCCACCAGCCCTACAGCGAGACCGGCCGCGGCCAGGTCTCCGACCTGGAGATCGCCGCCAACGAGATCCTGCGGATGCGCTCGCAGCTGGAGGAGATGCTGGCCCGGCACTCCAACACGCCGCTGGAGAAGATCCGTGAGGACATCGAGCGCGACAAGATCCTCACGGCCGAGGAGGCGCTGGAGTACGGCCTCATCGACCAGATCATCTCGACCCGCAAGATGAACAACGAGAACGTGCGCTGACGCGCCGGATGTATCGTCTGCCGCCCCTTGGCCCGGTTTGACCGTGCACGTCGCAGTGAACCGCGCCAAGGGGGGCCCGAACCAGGGGCCCGGCAAGGTACCGTCGACATAAGGCAGCACCAGGAGCCGCTGGACCTAGGCGTCTCCCAGGCGAAGGGGAAGCACACCGTGGCACGCATCGGTGACGGCGGCGATCTGCTCAAGTGCTCGTTCTGCGGCAAGAGCCAGAAGCAGGTCAAGAAGCTCATCGCAGGGCCCGGTGTGTACATCTGCGACGAGTGCATCGATCTCTGCAACGAGATCATCGAGGAAGAGCTCGCGGAGACCAGCGAGGTGCGCTGGGAGGAGCTTCCCAAGCCCCGCGAGATCTACGAGTTCCTCGACGGGTACGTCGTCGGCCAGGAGCCCGCGAAGAAGTCCCTGTCCGTCGCGGTGTACAACCACTACAAGCGGGTCCAGGCCGGTGAGAACGGCGGCGCGCAGGGCCGCGACGACGGCATCGAGCTCGCCAAGTCCAACATCCTGCTCCTCGGCCCCACGGGCTCGGGCAAGACACTCCTCGCCCAGACCCTCGCCCGCATGCTGAACGTGCCCTTCGCCATCGCCGACGCCACGGCGCTGACGGAGGCGGGCTACGTCGGCGAGGACGTCGAGAACATCCTGCTGAAGCTGATCCAGGCCGCCGACTACGACGTCAAGAAGGCCGAGACCGGGATCATCTACATCGACGAGATCGACAAGGTCGCGCGGAAGAGTGAAAACCCCTCGATCACGCGGGACGTGAGCGGCGAGGGCGTCCAGCAGGCCCTGCTGAAGATCCTGGAGGGGACCACCGCGTCCGTCCCGCCGCAGGGCGGCCGTAAGCACCCGCACCAGGAGTTCATCCAGATCGACACGACGAACGTGCTGTTCATCGTGGGCGGTGCCTTCGCCGGCCTGGAGAAGATCATCGAGGGCCGCGCGGGCGCCAAGGGCATCGGCTTCGGCGCGACGATCCGCTCCAAGCGGGAGCTGGAGGCCAAGGACCAGTTCGAGGACGTCATGCCCGAGGACCTGGTCAAGTTCGGCATGATCCCCGAGTTCATCGGCCGGCTGCCCGTCATCACCTCGGTCCACAACCTCGACCGCGAGGCCCTGCTCAAGATCCTGGTCGAGCCGCGCAACGCGCTGGTGAAGCAGTACCAGCGCCTGTTCGAACTCGACGGAGTGGAGCTGGACTTCGAGCGCGAGGCCCTCGAAGCCATCGCCGACCAGGCCATCCTCCGCCAGACCGGCGCCCGCGGTCTGCGCGCCATCATGGAGGAGGTGCTGATGTCGGTGATGTACGAGGTCCCCTCCCGCAAGGACGTGGCCCGCGTCGTCATCACCGCCGACGTCGTGCACTCCAACGTCAACCCGACCCTGATCCCGCGCGACGCCCGCGGCCGCGGCCCGGGCGAGCAGAAGACGGCCTGAGGGTCTCAGCGCCGACGGGCAGGCACCCAACTCAGGGTGCCTGCCCGTCGGCGTGTCGGACCAGAGACGATCTGATCGAGCCATCCCTCCGGCGCGAACTGGGGCCCACCCTGTTTTCGTGATCAGATGAATCCGACCAAGTCGGACGTGCATTCGAATGTCTGGCTGTGCAACAAAACGGGAGGATTTCGAATGACGTTCCAAAGGGTGAAGCGCATGGCGGCCGCGGCCAGTGTGATGGTGGCGGCAGGGGCCCTGCCGATCCTCGTGGCCTCACCAGCGAGCGCCACGCAGGGCGCCTGCAGCAACTACGTGGCCAGGCATGGATACTTCGCCGGCCCGAAGGTGAAGGCGGCCTGCGGTCACGAGCATCACCCGATCGGGGCCAGCCCTCTGTGCCTGGCAGGCCTGCTCAGCATCCGAGTGGACATGGCCACCGCACAACGCGCTTGCACGCTCGCCTGAGCTGAGCCGCTAGGACGGGACGGGGCGCCTACGGAAACCGCTGGGCGCCCCGTTGGGTGTATGTCTGCGTCAGGCCTTGACGCGGACGTCGTTGCGGAGCTTGGCCGCCAGGGACGCCGTCTCGTCGACCGAGTCGCTCCCGCCGGTGGCCAGGGAGGCGAGGCTGAACGACATCACGTCGGCCACGGTGCTGTGGTCGCCCCAGATGCAGATGGGCATCTTCACCGTCTTCGCGGCACCGGCGGCCGCGGAGGACGAGCTGTCGTTCGCGAACTCCGCCACCTGGCACTTCATGACGCCGTTGGTGAATCCGGACGGAGTCACCGTCTGCGGGCTGCCGACCAGCCGGCCCTTGTCCTTCTCGTCCTTCTCGGACTCCGCCTTGATCTTGGCGAACATGGCGTCCACGACGGCCTCGGGGTCGTCGACGGTGCCGTACACGCCGCTGAAGGTGAGGTTCTTGGCGGACAGTCCCGTGCCGTTCTCGTACGACGCGCTGACGTCCTTGGCGTCCTTCACGCCCCACTTCTTGAAGTCGGACAGGTCGTCGTGGCTCATCGAGTCCGGCGAACCGCTCTTGGTCGACTTCTTGTACGTCCCGTCGATCACCGTCGCCGGGGTCGTCAGCTTGTGCGGGCCGTCGTCGGCCACCGAGCCGCCGCCGGTGCCGGAGAGCAGGAAGTACGCCCCCACCGCGATCACCGCCACGACCGCCACCGCGCCGATGATCAGGCCCGTCTTCTTGCCGCCGCCACCGGAGGCCGGGGGCTGCGGGGCGCCGTAGGGCTGCTGACCGTAGGGCGGCTGCTGGCCGTACGGGTTGGGCTGGGGCGGCACGCCCTGCGCGGGCTGCTGCGGGTAGCCGTAGCCGGGCTGCGGCTGGGCCGGAGGAGCCTGCTGGGGGTAGCCGTAACCGGGCTGGGGAGCCTGCGGCTGCTGGCCGTGGGGACCCTGCTGACCGTACGGTCCGGGCTGCTGGGGCTGCCCGCCGTACGGGCCCGGCTGGTTGTGACTCATTTCTGGGTTCCCCTCCAGATACTTATGTGTTCACGACATCCTGGCGCAGACCCCTCCGACCAGGGGTGGCGGGGTGCGGACCGTTACACAACAAACGCGTTTCGGGACGGCGTCGTGACACCTCTAAACTGACCCCGTGACCGAGAACGCTCAGCAGCAGCCACCAGCGCCCCACACCGAACTGCCGACCCAGTACGCGCCGGCCGACGTAGAGGGGCCGCTGTACGAGCGCTGGGTAGAGCGCGGTTACTTCGAGGCGGACGAGAAGAGCGACAAGCCGCCCTACACCGTCGTCATCCCCCCGCCGAACGTCACGGGCAGCCTGCACCTCGGCCACGCCTTCGAGCACACGCTCATCGACGCCCTCACCCGCCGCAAGCGCATGCAGGGTCACGAGACGCTGTGGCAGCCCGGCATGGACCACGCCGGCATCGCCACGCAGAACGTCGTCGAGCGGGAACTCGGCAAGGAGGGCAAGTCCCGGCACGACCTGGGCCGTGAGGCGTTCGTCGAGCGCGTCTGGCAGTGGAAGGCCGAGTCCGGCGGCCAGATCAGCGGTCAGATGCGCCGCCTCGGCGACGGCGTCGCCTGGTCGCGTGAGCGCTTCACCATGGACGACGGCCTCTCCCGGGCCGTCCAGACCATCTTCAAGCGGCTCTACGACGACGAGCTGATCTACCGCGCCGAGCGCATCATCAACTGGTGCCCGCGCTGCCTGACCGCCATCTCGGACATCGAGGTGGAGTACCAGGACGACGACGGCGAGCTGGTGTCGATGCGCTACGGCGACGGGGACGAGTCCATCGTCGTCGCCACCACGCGTGCCGAGACCATGCTCGGCGACACGGCCGTCGCCGTTCACCCCGACGACGACCGCTACCGGCACCTGGTCGGCAAGCTCATCAGGCTGCCGCTGACCGACCGCTCCATCCCGGTCGTCGCGGACGAGCACGTCGACCCGGAGTTCGGCACCGGCGCCGTCAAGGTGACCCCGGCGCACGACCCGAACGACTTCGAGATCGGCCGGCGCCACGACCTGCCGTCCCTCACCGTCATGGACGAGCACGCGGTCATCACCGCGCACGGCCCCTTCCAGGGGCTGGACCGCCTGGAGGCCCGCTCCGCCATCGTCGGCGCGCTGCGCGCCGAGGGCCGGATCGTCGCCGAGAAGCGCCCGTACGTCCATTCGGTGGGCCACTGCTCGCGCTGCAAGACCACCATCGAGCCGCGCCTGTCGATGCAGTGGTGGGTCAAGGTCGGCCCGCTCGCCAAGGCCGCCGGTGACGCGGTCCGCGAGGGCAAGGTCAAGATCCACCCGCAGGAGATGGAGAAGCGCTACTTCGACTGGGTCGACAACCTCCACGACTGGTGCATCTCACGGCAGTTGTGGTGGGGCCACCGCATCCCGGTCTGGTACGGGCCGAACGGCGAGGTCGTCTGCGTCGGCCCCGACGACGAGGCCCCCACGGGCGAGGGCTGGCGCCAGGACACCGACGTCCTCGACACCTGGTTCTCCTCCGGCCTGTGGCCGTTCTCCACGCTGGGCTGGCCCGAGCGGACCGAGTCGCTCGCGAAGTTCTACCCGAACTCCGTCCTGGTCACCGGCTACGACATCCTCTTCTTCTGGGTCGCCCGGATGATGATGTTCGGCCTGTACGCGATGGACGGCACCCCGCCGTTCCACACCATCGCCCTGCACGGCATGGTCCGCGACCAGTTCGGCAAGAAGATGTCGAAGTCCTTCGGCAACGCGGTCAACCCGCTGGACTGGATGGACAAGTACGGCTCCGACGCCCTCCGGTTCACCCTCGCCCGCGGCGCCAACCCCGGTGTCGACGTCCCGATCGGCGAGGACTGGGTCCAGGGCTCGCGCAACTTCGCCAACAAGATCTGGAACGCCACCCGCTTCGCGCTGATGAACGGCGCGACGGTGGACGGTCCGCTGCCGGACCGGGCGCGGATGTCGTCGACCGACCGCTGGATCCTGTCCCGCCTCAACTCGGTCGTCGCCGAAGTCGACGCGTTCTACGACGACTTCCAGTTCGCCAAGCTCTCCGACGCCCTCTTCCACTTCGCCTGGGACGAGGTCTTCGACTGGTACGTCGAACTGTCCAAGACCACCTTCCAGGCGGGCGGCGAGGCGGCCGAGGTCTCCAAGCGCGTCCTCGGCGAGGTCCTCGACGTCACGCTCAGGCTGCTCCACCCGGTCGTCCCGTTCGTCACGGAGACCCTCTGGACCACCCTCACGGGCGGTGAGTCGGTCGTCGTCGCCGAGTGGCCGGCCGCTGTGCTTGTTCCTGGGTCCGACGCCCCGGGCCCGGGAGGCTTCCGCGACGCGGCGGCCGAGCGGGAGATCGGGACCCTCCAGTCGGTCATCACCGAGGTCCGCCGCTTCCGCGCCGACCAGGGCCTCCAGCCCGGCCAGCGGGTCCCGGCCCGCCTCAGCCTGGACGGCACGACCCTGGCCCCGCACGAGGCCGCCATCCGGCAGCTGCTGCGGCTCCAGCCGGAGGGCGAGGGCTTCGCCGCCACGGCGACCCTGCCGGTCGCGGGCGCCGAGGTCGCGCTGGACCTGTCCGGCACGATCGACGTGGCCGCCGAGCGCAAGCGCCTGGCCAAGGACCTCGCCGCCGCCGAGAAGGAGAAGGCGCAGGCCACGGCGAAGCTCGGCAACGAGGCGTTCCTCGCCAAGGCCCCGGAGAACGTGGTGGACAAGATCCGTACCCGCCTGGCCAAGGCCGAGGAGGACATCGCCCGCATCCAGGCCCAGCTGGAGCGCCTGCCGCAGGCGTAGGACAGCGACCGAAGGCCCCCGGAACCGTACGGCTCCGGGGGCCTTCGTCCACGTCTGTCACCGGGGCTCCGTAGACTGGCCCCGTGAGCGACCTCCCCCGGCACGACGACGCGCAGCCCGACCCCCTCGACTCCTTCGACGAGATCGTCTCGGCCGAGACGACCCGCGACCCCGACCTGGCGGTGATCGAGGCCGGCAGCCGCACCCTGCGCACCCAGGGCGGCCCGCCGTCTGCCGAGGTGCCGGCCCGGCCGGAGGACCCCGAGGTCGACAAGGCCCTGCGCGAGGTCGAGGGTGAGCTGGCCGGCCGCTGGGGCGAGACCAAGCTGGAGCCCTCCGTCAGCCGCATCGCCGCGCTGATGGACGTCCTGGGTGAGCCGCAGCGGTCGTACCCGTCGATCCACATCACCGGCACCAACGGCAAGACCTCCACCGCCCGCATGATCGAGGCCCTGCTCGGCGCCTTCGAGCTGCGCACCGGCCGGTACACCTCGCCGCACGTGCAGTCGGTCACCGAGCGGATCAGCCTGGACGGCGCCCCGATCACCGCCGAGCGCTTCATCGAGACGTACCAGGACGTCAAGCCGTACGCGGGGATGGTCGACGCCGCGCAGGAGTACCGCCTGTCCTTCTTCGAGGTGCTCACCGGCATGGCCTACGCCGCCTTCGCGGACGCGCCCGTCGACGTGGCCGTCGTCGAGGTCGGCATGGGCGGCACCTGGGACGCCACCAACGTGATCGACGCCGACGTGGCCGTGGTGACCCCGATCGACCTGGACCACACCGACCGCCTCGGCTCCACCCCCGGCGAGATCGCGGGCGAGAAGGCCGGAATCATCAAGCAGGGCGCCACCGTGATCATGGCGCAGCAGCCCGTGGACGCGGCCCAGGTGCTGCTGAAGAAGGCCGTCGAGGTGGACGCCACCGTGGCCCGTGAGGGGCTGGAGTTCGGCGTCGTGGCGCGGCAGGTCGCCGTCGGCGGCCAGCTGCTGACCCTGCGCGGCCTCGGTGGCGAGTACCCGGAGATCTACCTGCCGCTGCACGGCGCCCACCAGGCGCACAACGCCGCGGTGGCGCTCGCCGCGGTCGAGGCCTTCTTCGGTGTCGGCGCCCAGCGCGCCGAGCCGCTGGACGGCGAGACCGTCCGCAAGGCCTTCGCGTCCGTCGCCTCACCGGGCCGCCTGGAGATCGTGCGCCGCTCGCCCACCGTCGTCCTGGACGCCGCCCACAACCCGGCGGGCGCCCGGGTGACGGCCGAGGCGATCGGCGAGGCGTTCGACTTCAGCCGGCTGATCGGCGTGGTCGGCGCGAGCGGCGACAAGAACGTGCGGGGCCTGCTGGAGGCCTTCGAGCCGGTCTTCGCCGAGATCGTCGTGACCCAGAACTCCAGCCACCGCGCGATGGACGCCGACGAGCTGGCCGCGATCGCCGTCGAGGTGTTCGGCGAGGACCGCGTCCAGGTCGAGCCCCGGCTGCCGGACGCGCTGGAGGCCGCCATCACGCTCGCCGAGGAGGAGGGCGAGTTCGCGGGTGGCGGTGTGCTGGTCACCGGGTCCGTCATCACCGTGGGTGAGGCCCGACTGCTCCTCGGGAGGGGCTGACATCTCGTGCGTACGCTCTGTTCCTCGACCCTGATCGGCGAGTTCTTCGTCATCGGCTTCGCCGCGCTGGTCGCGATGAAGGACCCGGACCTGTCCACCGCGACGGTGTGGACCGTCAGCGGCGCCGCCATGCTGCTGAGCGTCCTGCTGTGCGGCGTGGTGACCCGCCCCGGCGGCGTGTACCTCGGCTGGGCCCTGCAGCTCGCGCTGATCGCCTCCGGCATCGTGGTGCCGATGATGTACTTCCTGGGCGTAATCTTCGCGGCGCTGTGGTGGGCCTCGGTGCACTTCGGCCGGAAGGTCGACGCGGCCAAGGCGAGATTCGCCGCCCAGGCCGGGGCCGCCTCCTCCGAGGCTGACGCTGCGTAACAGGGCCGAGGACACGCCCTGTAACCTCGTCCCACCGCACCCTTGTCAGGAGAAGGAGTCTCCCCGTGACCCAGCGCACCCTCGTCCTCCTCAAGCCCGACGCCGTCCGTCGTGGCCTGACCGGCGAGATCATCAGCCGTATCGAGCGCAAGGCCGGCTGGCAGATCACCGCGCTGGAACTGCGCACCCTGGACCAGGACACCCTGGAGCAGCACTACGGCGAGCACCAGGGCAAGCCCTTCTACGAGCCGCTGGTGGAGTTCATGTCCTCCGGCCCGGTCGTGGCCATGATCGTCGAGGGTGAGCGGGTCATCGAGGGCGTGCGCGCCCTGGCCGGCCCGACCGACCCGATCGCCGCCGCACCCGGCTCGATCCGCGGCGACTACGGCGTGATCGTCCGGGAGAACCTGATCCACGCCTCCGACTCCGAGGAGTCCGCCGCGCGCGAGGTGAAGATCTTCTTCCCCGGCCGGGCCTGAGTCCCCTCACCCGACCAGCGCACGGCCGACACGGCTGTCTTCTGACGCCGCGTCAGCCTGACGACCCGCCTGACCTGGGGCGGCCGGAAGAAATCGGCCGCCCCGGGGCATATCCGCGCCGATCGGGGGAACGCGTGCCCCCGATGGCCCGTCTCCGGAAGCGAGCCGGTACGCCATCTGCTGACAATGGCGGAGACCCTCGCGCAGTGTTCGTGCAGGCGCGTCTACGATGGAAGCCTTCACGTCACAGCACCCACCTCGCCGTACCTGAAATGCCCTCAAAAGCTCCCAGGGAAGGCCAGACGAATCCTGATGGGGAACTCAATGTCGTTCATCGGCCGTGACATGGCTGTCGACCTCGGGACCGCCAACACGCTGGTGTACGTCAGGGGTCGCGGGATCGTACTCAACGAGCCGTCCGTCGTCGCGATCAACACGAACACCGGTGGAATTCTCGCGGTCGGCGCCGAAGCCAAGAAGATGATCGGCCGCACGCCCGGCAACATCGTCGCCGTCCGTCCGCTGAAGGACGGCGTGATCGCCGACTTCGAGATCACCGAGCGGATGCTGCGCTACTTCATCCTGAAGATCCACAAGCGGCGGTATCTGGCCCGGCCGCGGGTCGTCGTCTGTGTGCCCTCCGGCATCACCGGCGTCGAGCGCCGTGCCGTCATCGAGGCGTCGTCCCAGGCCGGCGCCCGCCAGGTGCACATCATCGAGGAGCCCATGGCCGCGGCCATCGGCTCCGGCCTGCCGGTCCACGAGGCCACGGGCAACATGGTGGTGGACATCGGCGGCGGCACCACGGAGGTTGCGGTCATCTCGCTCGGCGGCATCGTCACCGCCCAGTCCATCCGCGTCGCCGGCGACGAACTGGACAACGCGATCATCCAGCACGTCAAGAAGGAGTACTCGCTCCTGCTGGGTGAGCGGACGGCCGAACAGATCAAGATCACGGTCGGTTCGGCGTACGAACTGGACACTGACGAGCACACCGAAATCCGCGGCCGGGACCTCGTCTCCGGGCTGCCGAAGACCGTCGTCATCTCGGCCGCCGAGGTCCGCAAGGCGATCGAGGAGCCGGTCAACGCGATCGTGGACGCGGTCAAGACGACCCTCGACAAGTGTCCGCCGGAGCTGTCCGGCGACATCATGGACCGCGGAATCGTTCTGACCGGCGGCGGAGCGCTGCTGCGCGGTCTGGACGAGCGGCTGCGCCGGGAGACCGGTATGCCGATCCACATCGCCGAGGACCCGCTGGACAGTGTGGCGCTCGGATCCGGCAAGTGCGTCGAGGAGTTCGAGGCGCTCCAGCAGGTCCTGGACGCCCAGCCGCGCAGATGACGCAACTCTTCGATTCCGCCGTGCGAGACGTTCTCCTCTCGTGCGGCGGATCGTTGATATAGAGGCATAACATCCCCCAAACGGGCTCCACGGGCCGGTGTTTCCGGCATTGCCGGCCCGGTCGGCGTTCTCCGGGCCATTCGGGTCATGCGGGTTGTCCGGGGCGTTCACGTCGTCCGGCTCGTCTGGGGGCAATACCCGATTCCTATGAGGAAGGCACGGCCGCCGCACGTGAGGGACACGAAAGAGAGCCGGCTGCTCCTGGTACTGCTGATCGCCATCGCGTTCGCGTTGATCACGGTGGACATCCGCGGGGGGCAGAACTCCCCCGTGGACGGCGCACGGCAGGCCGCCGCCACCGTCTTCGGCCCGATCGAGAACGGCGTGTCGGCCGCGGTGAACCCGGTCGGCAACGCGGTCTCCGCGGTCCGAGACTCCGGTGAACGGCACGACCGGCTCGCCGCCCTGGAGAAGGAGAACGCCGCCCTCAAGGCCCGGCTCGGCAGCGACGACCGCAGCCGCAGCCGCCTCAAGCAGCTCGACAAGATGCTGAAGGTCGCGGGCCAGGGCCAGTACGGCATCAAGGGCGCCGAGGTCATCGCCATAGGAGCCGCCCAGGGCTTCTCCTGGACCATCACCATCGACGTCGGCGCCAACGACGGCATCAGGCGGGACATGACCGTCCTCAACGGCGACGGCCTGGTCGGCCGGGTCACCACCGTCGGCCCCGACTCCGCCACCGTACTGCTCGCCAACGACCCCGACTTCACCGTCGGCACCCGCATGGAGAGCAGCGACGAACTCGGCTTCGCCTCCGGGCAGGGCGACCGCCCGCTGCGCGTGCAGCTGCTCAACGGCAAGGCCGACGTGAAGAAGGGCGACCGCCTGGTCACCTTCGGCTCGCAGGCCGACCGGCCCTTCGTGCCCGGCGTGCCGGTCGGCGTCGTCTCCCGCGTCGACCCCTCCGGCGGCGACCTGACCCGCACCGTCTACGTCACGCCGTACGTCGGCTTCAGCAAGCTGGACATCGTGGGCGTGGTCGTCGAGGCCCCGAAGAAGGACCCGCGCGACGAGGTCCTGCCGCCGAAGCCCAAGCCGACCCCGACGCCGACGGTGACCGTGACGGCCACCCCGTCCGCCGACGCGACCGCCACCGACCAGCCGCAGCAGTAGGAGCTCGAAGTCCCATGCGTCTCAACCGGATCCTGCTCTCCAGCGCTCTGGTCGTCGTCGCCCTGGTCGTCCAGGTGAGCGTGCTGTCCCGGCTGCACCTGCCGGGCGCCGTGCCCGATCTGCTGCTGCTCACCGTCCTCGGCCTGGCGATGGTCTACGGCCATGTCGGCGGCGCCCTCGTCGGCTTCGGCGCCGGGCTGCTCGCCGACCTCGTCCCGCCCGCCGACCACGCCGCCGGCCGCTACGCCCTCGTCCTGTGCGTCATCGGCTACTGCGCCGGGCTCATCAAACCGGAGACCGGGCAGGTCAAGTCGGCCACCGGCCCCATGGCCGTGGTGGTCGCCGCCGCGATCGGCTCCACCCTGCTGTACGCCGGTGTCGGCGCCCTCGTCGGCGACACCGCCGCCCGCCATGTCGGCCTGGCCGGCCTGCTGTTCACGGCCGCCCTGTACGACCTGCTGCTCGCGCCCTTCGTGGTCCCCGGCATCATGGCGCTGGCCCGCCGCGCGGAGAACGACCCGTTCGCCGAGACCACCGGCGCGGCCGGCAAGGCCACCGACATCTCCGCCGGCTGGCTCTCCGCCGGCACTGGTCTGCGCATCGGCGGCCAGCGCAACGGCCTGCGGGTCAAGGTGGCCCGCGCCCGCACCGCCCGGGCCGGCCGCATCAAGGGGGTCAAGCGGCTGTGAATCCACGGCAGTCGGCCGCAGCCGGCCGCACGGCTCCGCCGTGTCCGGCCGATACGGCCGAGACAGGTACGACCACGACCCGCACGCCCGCGCACCACCGCGCTCACCCGGAGAGGGGGAGGCAGCCGCAGTGACCAATATTCCCGAGACCGGTCGGACCCCGCGGGTCCAGACCCGGCTCGTCGTCGTCCAGATCCTCGTCCTCTCCCTGCTCGGCACCCTCGGCGGCCGCCTGTGGTTCCTGCAGATCCGCAACGGCGCCGAGTACCAGAAGGAGGCCTCCGGCAACCACGTCCAGCAGGTCGTCCAGCCCGCCGTACGCGGGTCGATCCTGGACGCCCGCGGCGTCCCGATCGCCGACAACGAGACCCGCCTGGTGGTCTCCGCCTCCCGCACCGACCTGCTGAAGCAGAAGGACGACGGCAAGGCGGTTCTCGCCAAGCTCGGCGCGGTCCTCGGGATGGACCCCAAGGAGGTCGAGCAGAAGGTCCGGCTGTGCGACGCCCAGACCCCGCAGCCGTGCTGGAACGGCTCGCCGTACCAGCCCATCCCCATCACCGACGAGGCCACCCCGAAGCAGGCCCTGCAGATCCGAGAGCGCGCCGAGGACTTCCCCGGCATCACCGCCGAACCGGAGGCCGTGCGCCGCTACCCCGCGCCCGGCAAGTCCAACACCTCCCAGGTGCTCGGCTACCTCTCGCCGGTCACCGACGGCGAGATCCAGCAGGCCAAGGACACCGAATCGCCCTATCTGCGCTCCGACATGGTCGGCCGCTCCGGTCTTGAACGCCAGTACGACAAGGAGCTGCGCGGCAAGGCCGGCGTCACCCGCTACGAGGTGGACAACCTCGGCCGGGTCATCGGCAAGGCCCGGTCCGACGCCGCCGAGCCCGGTTCCAACCTCGTCACCTCCATCGACTCCCGCGTCCAGCGGGTCGCCGAGTACCAGCTGGACAACGCGATGAAGGTCGCCCGGCAGCAGTTCGACAAGATCACCGGCGAGAACTACAAGGCCGACTCCGGCGCCGTCGTGGTGATGGAGGCCAAGACCGGCCGCATCGTCGCCATGGCCTCCAACCCGACGTACGACCCGAACGTCTGGGTCGGCGGCATCTCCGCCAAGGACTACAAGGCGCTGACCGGCAAGGACTCCGACTACCCGCTGCTCAACAGGGCCATACAGGGTCAGGCGGCGCCCGGCTCGACGTTCAAGGTCGTCTCCACGGCCGCCGCCGTCCAGGCCGGCTACGTCTGGGACGGCGACTATCCGTGCACCAGCTCCTACTCCGTCGGCGGCCAGGTCTTCAAGAACTTCGAGGGGGAGAACTTCGGCCCGATCTCGCTCGGCCGGGCGCTGGAGGTCTCCTGCGACACCGTCTTCTACGGCCTCGCGGACCGCGAGTGGAAGAGGGACGGCGGCATCAACCCGAAGAAGGGCCAGCCCAAGGACTACTTCTTCAAGACCGCCCACCAGTTCGGCCTCGGCAAGGAGACCGGCGTCGACCTGCCCAACGAGGTCACCGGCCGCGTCCCCGACCGCCAGTGGAAGCTGAACTACTGGAAGGCCAACAAGGACGCCTGGTGCAAGAGCGGCAAGAAGGACGGCTCGTACGTGGAGAAGATCGCGTACGAGAACTGCCTCGAGGGCAACAAGATGCGCGAGGGTGACGAGATCAACTACTCCATCGGCCAGGGCGACACCCTCGTCACTCCGCTCCAGGAGGCCGTGATCTACGGCGCCGTCGCCAACGGCGGCACCATGTACCAGCCGACCATCGGCAAGGCGGTCGTCAGCGCCGACGGCAGGACCGTCCAGGAGATCAAGCCGAGGAAGAAGGGCAGGCTGCCGGTCAGCCAGGCCACCCTCAAGGGCATGAACGACGCCTTCGCCGGGGTCATCACCCGCGGTACCGCCGCCTGGAAGTTCGGCGGCTGGCCACAGGACAAGATCGCCCTGCACGCCAAGACCGGCACCGCCGAGGTCTACGGCAAGCAGACCACGTCCTGGCTGGCCACGTACTCCAAGGACTACACGGTCATCATGACCATCGCCCAGGCCGGTACGGGTTCCGGCGCCTCCGGTGAGGCCGTGCGCAACATCTACAGCGCCCTGTACGGCGTCCAGGCCGACGGCTCGATCGACAACAAGAAGGCCCTGCTGCCCAGCCCGGAGAAGAGCCTGCCGAAGATCCAGCCCGACGGCTCGATCAAGGCGCCCAAGGTCTCCAAGGACCCGGCGGAGGACCAGCAGGCCACCGAGAAGGGCGACACCGCCCCGGACGGCCAGCAGACCCCGGCGACCAGCCCGTCGCCCACCACAGGCAACCGCGACACCCGCAGGCGAACGCGGAAGAGGGGAAGCCGGAGGATCCTCACATGACCGGCGCGAACAGCTTCTCCGTCTCCGGATACGGCCCCGAGCGGGCCGGGTGGACCCGGGTCTTCGCCCGCGACTCGATAGCCCGCCGGCTCGACTGGCCGATGCTGCTGTCGGCGCTCGCGCTGTCGGCGATCGGCTCGGCCCTGGTCTTCTCGGCCACCCGCAACCGGACCGAGATCAACCAGGGAGACCCGTACTACTTCCTGCTCCGGCACCTGATGAACACCGGCATCGGGCTCGCCCTGATGATCGGCACGGTCTGGCTCGGCCACCGCGCCCTGCGCAACGCCGTGCCGATCCTCTACGGCCTGTCGCTCTTCGGCATCCTGCTGGTGCTCACCCCGCTCGGCTCCACGGTCAACGGCGCGCACTCGTGGATCGTGTTCGGCGGCGGCTTCTCGCTCCAGCCCTCGGAGTTCGTGAAGATCACGATCATCCTGGGCATGGCGATGCTGCTCGCCGCCCGGGTCGACGCGGGCGACAAGCCGTACCCCGACCACCGCACGGTCGTGCAGGCGCTGGGCCTGGCCTCGGTGCCGATCCTGATCGTGCTGCTCATGCCCGACCTCGGGTCGGTCATGGTGATGGTCATCATCATCCTCGGCGTGCTCCTCGCCTCCGGCGCCTCCAACCGCTGGGTCCTCGGGCTCATCGCCGCGGGCGCGACCGGCGCGATCGCGGTCTGGCAGCTGCACATCCTGGACGAGTACCAGATCGCCCGCTTCGCGGCCTTCGCCAACCCCGACCTCGACCCGGCGGGCGTCGGCTACAACACCAACCAGGCACGCATCGCCATCGGCTCCGGCGGCCTGACCGGCGCGGGCCTGTTCCACGGCTCGCAGACCACCGGCCAGTTCGTGCCCGAGCAGCAGACCGACTTCGTCTTCACGGTCGCGGGCGAGGAACTGGGCTTCCTCGGCGCCGGTCTGATCATCGTCCTGCTCGGCGTGGTGCTGTGGCGGGCCTGCCGCATCGCCCGCGAGACGACCGAGCTGTACAGCACGATCGTCGCCGCCGGAATCGTCGCCTGGTTCGCCTTCCAGGCCTTCGAGAACATCGGCATGACCCTCGGCATCATGCCGGTCACCGGTCTGCCGCTGCCGTTCGTCTCCTACGGCGGCTCGTCGATGTTCGCGGTGTGGGTGGCGGTCGGGCTGCTCCAGTCGATCCGGGTGAAGCGGCCCATGTCGGCCTGAGCCCGCGGGCCGGACCAGCCGCGCCCTCCAGGGGCAGTGGGGAGCGGGGCAGTGGGCCCCGAGGCCCACTGCCCCGATCGCCGCGCTGCGACTAGATTCGGTTCATGGCGGACACCAAGCGCGAGATCGAGCGGAAGTACGAATCCGACGAGAGCGGTCTGCCGGACCTGACCGGCGTCGGCGGCGTCGCGGCCGTCCTCGACAAGGGCGTCGCCGAACTGGACGCCGTCTACTACGACACCGCCGACGAACGCCTCGCCGCCGACGGTCTCACCCTGCGCCGCCGCACCGGCGGCTCGGACGCGGGCTGGCACCTGAAGTTCCCGGTCGCCCCGGACGTGCGCGACGAGATCCGCGCGCCCCTGTCCGACACCGTGCCCGACACCCTCGCCGGGCTCCTCCGCTCCCGTGTGCGCGGCGCCGAACTCCTGCCCCTGGTCCGGCTCCGCTCCCAGCGCGACGTCCGCCACCTGGTCGACGCGGACGGCACACTGCTCGCCGAGGCCAGCACCGACGCCGTACGCGCCGACCGGCTGACCGGCGACGGCGGCTCGGCCCAGTGGACCGAGATCGAGGTGGAACTCGCGGACGGCGGCGACCCCCGCTTCCTCGACCGGGTGGAGAAGCGGTTGCGCAAGGCGGGCGTACGGCCCTCCGCGTCACCCTCCAAACTCGCCCGCGCCCTCGCCGAGACCGCCCCGGACCGGCCCCCGGCACGCGAGGAGACCGCACCCGTCACCGCCGGCGACCACGTCCTCGCCTACCTGCGCGCCCAGCGGGACGCCGTCGTCGCGCTTGACCCGGCCGTGCGCCGGGACGTCCCCGACTCGGTGCACCGGATGCGGGTCGCCACTCGCCGGATGCGCAGCGCCTTCCGCAGCTACGGCAAGATCCTCGACCGCACGGTCTCCGACCCGCTCGGCGCTGAGCTGAAGTGGCTCGCCGGCGAGCTCGGCCTCGACCGCGACCAGGAGGTCCTGACCGAACGCCTCACCGCCGACCTCGACGCCCTCCCCGCCGAGCTGGTCTCCGGACCCGTGCGCGACCGCCTCACCGCCTGGTCGCGGGAGCGGCGCGGCGGCTCGCGCCGCCGGCTCCTCGCCGTCCTGGACGGCCCGAGACATCTGGTCCTGCTCGACGCGCTGGACGCCGTGCTCGCGGACCCGCCGCTGCGTCCGGCGGCCGCCGGCAAGCCGTCCAAGGCCATCGCCACAGCCGTACGCAAGGACTTCGCCACCCTCGCCCGGCTGCTCGACCACGCCCTGGAGCTGCCGCCCGGTGACGAGCGCGACGTCGCCCTGCACGAGGCACGCAAGAAGGCCAAGCGCGCGCGGTACGCGGCGGAGGCCGCCCTGCCCGCGCTCGGCGACCCGGCCGCCGCCCTGGTGCGCTCCGCCAAGACCCTCCAGGGCCTGCTCGGCGACCACCAGGACAGCGTCATGGCCCGCCTCGCCCTGCGTGAGCTCGCCGCCCGGGCGGAAGCGGCGGGGGAGAGCGCCTTCACCTACGGACTGCTGTACGGACGGGAGGAGCGGCGGGCGGCGGACGTGGAGGCGGAGCTGCCCGGAGCCCGGGGGACGCTCGGCGCGGGGGCGGCCGGCTGAGCGTACGGGGCAGCCCTCCGACCGGGTTACGCTAGATGGTCACCCCTGTCAGCTCACGAAGGTTTGCGAGATGCCTGCCGAAGCCGCCGAGTCGGTGTTCCCGCAGCTCGAAGCACTGCTCCCGCATGTGCAGAAGCCCATCCAGTACGTCGGCGGAGAGCTCAACTCCACGGTCAAGCCGTGGGAGTCCTGTGACGTCCGCTGGGCGCTCATGTACCCCGACGCCTACGAGGTCGGCCTGCCCAACCAGGGCGTCATGATCCTCTACGAGGTCCTCAACGAGCGGGAGGGCGTCCTGGCCGAGCGCACCTACAGCGTGTGGCCGGACCTGGAGGCGCTGATGCGGGAGCACGGCGTCCCGCAGTTCACGGTGGACAGCCACCGGCCGGTGAAGGCCTTCGACGTGTTCGGCCTCTCTTTCTCCACGGAGCTGGGCTACACGAACATGCTCACGGCCCTGGACCTGGCGGGCATCCCGCTGGAGTCCAAGGACCGGACGATCGACGACCCGATCGTGCTGGCGGGCGGCCACGCGGCCTTCAACCCCGAGCCGGTCGCGGAGTTCATCGACGCGGCGATCGTCGGCGACGGCGAGCAGGCCGTGCTGGACATGACCCGGATCATCCGGGAGTGGAAGGCGGAGGGCCGCCCCGGCGGCCGCGAGGAGGTCCTCCTCCGGCTGGCGAAGACGGGCGGGGTCTACATCCCGGCGTTCTACGACGTCGAGTACCTCGCGGACGGCCGTATCGCCCGCGTGGTCCCCAACAGGTCGGGCGTCCCGTGGCGCGTGTCCAAGCACACGGTCATGGACCTGGACGAGTGGCCCTACCCCAAGCAGCCCCTCGTCCCCCTGGCCGAGACGGTCCACGAGCGCATGTCGGTCGAGATCTTCCGCGGCTGCACGCGCGGCTGCCGCTTCTGCCAGGCCGGCATGATCACCCGCCCGGTGCGCGAGCGCTCGATCACCGGCATCGGCGAGATGGTCGACAAGGGCCTGAAGGCGACCGGCTTCGAGGAGGTCGGCCTGCTGTCCCTGTCCTCCGCGGACCACAGCGAGATCGGCGACATCGCCAAGGGCCTCGCGGACCGCTACGAGGAGGACAAGATCGGCCTGTCCCTCCCCTCCACCCGGGTGGACGCCTTCAACATCGACCTCGCCAACGAGCTGACCCGCAACGGCCGCCGTTCCGGACTCACCTTCGCCCCCGAGGGCGGCTCGGAGCGCATCCGCAAGGTCATCAACAAGATGGTCTCGGAAGACGACCTGATCAGGACGGTCTCGACGGCGTACGGCAACGGTTGGCGCCAGGTGAAGCTCTACTTCATGTGCGGCCTGCCCACGGAGACCGACGACGACGTCCTCCAGATCGCCGACATGGCGACGAAGGTCATCGCCAAGGGCCGCGAGGTCTCCCGCTCCAACGACATCCGCTGCACGGTCTCGATCGGCGGCTTCGTCCCCAAGCCCCACACCCCCTTCCAGTGGGCCCCGCAGCTCTCCGCCGAGGAGACGGACGCCCGCCTGGAGAAGCTCCGCGACAAGATCCGCGGCGACAAGAAGTACGGCCGCTCGATCGGCTTCCGCTACCACGACGGCAAGCCCGGCATCGTCGAGGGCCTGCTCTCCCGCGGCGACCGCCGCATCGGCTCGGTGATCCGCGCGGTCTACGAGGACGGCGGCCGCTTCGACGGCTGGCGCGAGCACTTCTCCTACGACCGCTGGATGGCCTGCGCGGACAAGGCGCTGGCCCCCTTCGGCGTCGACGTCGACTGGTACACCACCCGCGAGCGCACCTACGAGGAGGTCCTCCCCTGGGACCACCTCGACTCCGGCCTCGACAAGGACTGGCTCTGGGAGGACTGGCAGGACGCCCTCGACGAGACAGAGGTCGACGACTGCCGCTGGACCCCTTGCTTCGACTGCGGGGTGTGCCCGCAGATGGATACGGCCATACAAATCGGCCCGACCGGCAAGAAGTTGCTGCCTCTGACGGTCAAGAACGCAGGTCAGGCGCCGGCTTCGAGCGGTCACACGCACTGAGGTGGGCGGGTCACTCGATCGGGTGATTGAGGCGCTGGCGGGGGTGAACGGGGAAGAGGTGGCCGCTGCGTTGGCTGCGGTTTGCGTTGCTGTCCCTCACCCGTCGACGCCACCGGCGTCCTCTCGGACGCCGCTGCCGGGCCCTGGAAGTTCCCCGCAGATCGTCTCCGAGGTGGAGTGGGTTTGAAGCCGTTCTGCAGGCTTGCATCGCGTGTGACCTGTCGAGTCCCCTCCCGGATGGGAGGGGGCTGGTTGGTGTCTGATGGCGTGTGAGGTGCTTGGGTGCAGACCTTATGTAGATGGCTGACACAAGATTTGACCAACTATGCGTTACCCGTCTTTACAGGTCATCACATGTTCGACACCCTTCCGCCGTGAGAAGCGCACAATGCGCTCTCGATATCGCTACGGGGGCCTTTGGCGCTCCCATGCAACATGCGCGGAGGAACGACATGGTGAAGATTCCCGAAGGGCTACGCGGCGACCTGGCCGAGGCGGTCGCGCAGGAGAACTCCCTCTGGGGGTCGAAGAAGAGCCTGGTCGTTGCCTCTGGTGCCCTGCGTGACGACGAGCGCGTGCTTGCCGCGACGACGACGTTCCGCAAGCAGGGCAACGTGAACCAGCAGGGAGCGCTGATCGTCACCGACCAGCGGCTGCTGTTCGTCCACGCGCGGGCGTTCGCCTCGGCGACGGAGGAGATCCCCCTGGCGAACATCTCTGGAGTCGTCGACCGCAAGGGCCTTCTCCAGGGTGCCATCGTCGTAACGGGGGCTGGCGGCATCACGACCAGCTTCAGCAACATCACCAAGGATCGTGTCGGGCCGGTGATGGAAGCGATTCGCTCCCACCTCCGTGTGCCGGGGAACGCGACCGTCGCGCCTACTGGGGCCAGCCCGGACTCGGCGGATCAGATCAGGAAGCTGGCCGAGCTGCGGGATGCCGGCATCTTGACCGAGGAGGAATTCACGGCCAAGAAGCGGCAGATCTTGGGGCTGTAATCGGGAGGGCGGCCGGGTCGGTGGCTCTTGCACGACGCACGGCGCAGGCGCAAACCTGTGCCATGCCGAGGGGTGGTATGCGATCTACCTCGGGGGAAGGAAACAGCCCTAATCTGTGTCCCTCCGATAGCAATTTGAGGACGTGCCGGACGAGGCGAACTTGGGCAAGTCGTTGCGGAAGAAACGGATCGTTTGATCCGGTGGCTGGGGATTTTGTAGTTCGTTGACCGCTGACTCGGAAGCGATCAAGCAGAACCTCTTGATCAAGGGAGCCTGGCCTCCTGAACGGAGCAGTTCAAGCGAACCTTCATATCGCCCCGCTTTGTACATCCAGTTGTCGGCCAGGAACTCGAAGGACGGCTGTTGAGGTTTGTCCTGGCTGACAATAAATGGGGCAGGATCGCCCCCCCAGTGATTATTGACTGTGTCCGTATTCAGGTCGTAGTACCATGTGACACTCTCCCTCCAATAAAATGCCGGCTGCTTCGAAGCAGGTATGGAGCCAGTAAGGGTGAGCTGCAGGCGCGCGTTACGGATTACTACGACATTCTCGCTCTTTAACCTCGTTGACACGGTCGGCTGAACGTAGAACCGCACGCCGTTGCCGTGCTTCTCAAGGCGAAGAAGGTGGGGAAGTGTCACATCGACGTTGGGCTGGCGCTGTAGCTGGGCAAAATTGTAAAGCGAAATGATCAAGGCGACCACAGCTGCAGCTGTAGCAGACCATTTGTGCACGGCATCGAATTGTCGTCTCCTGCGAGACCTACTCGGCCTCTGCGTAACATCTTCCATTCCCCCATTCTGCCCGGAAGGCGCAGTTTCCCGTCTGCTGAGTTACTCCGTATGGTCCGCTAAAATGATGTCCCCCGAGCTGGTACTCGCGCCGCCAGGTCCGTCGCAAAGTGTCGTGCCTGTGCAGCCCGGTGCAGCGTGAGCGGCTGTCCCGCTGGGGAGCTGTGCGCGTGGGCACGTCGCCGGTTACAGGGACTTGGGGCTGGAGCTGCCCGTACGCTGGCTTGGCGAATCGGGCAGGAAATCGGCGTGTCCGTTGTAGTGCCTGGTTGCCAATGTGTGGACTTGCGCGCCGGAGCCGGGCGGCCCCGACCACCTGGGTGAAGGGCCAGTGCCGGGCGAGGTGGATGGCGGCGGTGGCCGGTGGTGACGAGCTGGGCGGCGGCCGGGAAGAGCCGCAGCCGCAGGCGTTCGGGCTCCCAGAGCCCGGCGGCGCCTGAGAGGGCGAGCATCGGCATCCAAGCCGGCAGGTCCAGGGCGATGGAGGCGATCTCCAGTCGGATCTGGATCTGGGCGGCGTCATGGAGCGGGAGGTTGCGTAGGCCGGTGGCGCGGGCGGCGCGGACGCGGTCCTCGGCGCGGGCGCGCTGTCGGTGCCGCAGCTCCAGCGCGGCGCTGCCTCCGGCCACCCGGCGCGGGTGCCGGACGCCGCCCACGAGGTCATCATGGGACCATGACGGAGCTTTTCCCACCGATGCCGTTGGCGGAGTGGCGGGACACCAAGGAGACCCTGCACCGCTTCGAACAGATCGTCGGCAAGATCCGCCTGGCGGCGAGCGCCCGGCGCAACCACTGGTGGAACGTCCCGTTCCATGTCACGGGGCGGGGCATCACCACGCGTCCGATGGGTCAGGTCGACGGGAATCCGATCTTCACGATCGACTTCGACTTCGTCGACCACCGGCTCATCGTCGCGACGCTGGACGGCGAAGAGCGGTCCTTCCCGCTTCTGGGCCAGTCTGTCGCGTCCTTCCACGACGCGACCCTGGCCGCTCTGACCGCGCTGGGCGTCCGGGTGGACATCGCCATTCCCAGGCCCTTCGACCTGCCCGACGCCGACCGGCCGTTCGCCCAGGACACCGAGCACGCGACCTACGATCCGCCGGCCGCCAACCGCTACTGGCGGGTCCTGAGCCAGGTGGCGTCCGTGCTGGAGGAGTTCGCGGCGGGCTACTCGGGAAAGACCAGCCCGGTGCACCACTTCTGGCACACCTTCGACATCGCCCACAGCCGGTTCTCCGGGCGACAGATCGACCAGCCTCGGCAGGCCGACCCGGTTACCCGGGAGGCGTACTCCAGGGAAGTGATCAGCTTCGGCTTCTGGTTCGGCGACGACACCTTCACCGAGCCCGCCTTCTACTCCTATACCGCCCCCGAGCCCGCCGGCCTGGCCGGGGAGTCGCTCAGCCCCGCCTCCGCGCGGTGGGTCACGCGCGGCGACAACCACCTGGCCGTGCTGCGCTACGACGCGGCCCGCGTCGAGACCGATCCCCGTGCCGCCGTCCTCGCCTTCTACGAAAGCGCCTACCGGGCCGGGGCCGGACGCGCCGGATGGGACGTCGCGACGCTCGCGTGCCCCGGAGGCATCACGGACGTGGTCCGGCGGATCTGACTCCCGGTCCGGAAAGTCCGACGATCGAGCGCGGTCAGTGGAGCTGCCGCTCCCAGTCCCCAGGGACCTTGTCCCCGGAGTGGGCTGGAAAGGGTGTCCCGCCTCGGGCGCGTGCTCCGTTCGGTGCTGCAAGGGTGAGGAACTGCGGCGCCGCGAGGCGTGCGTTGCCCGCCATGCACTCCGCGCGGCCTTCTCCACTGGGAGTGGCGGCCGGATCGAGGCCTGGGGTCTGGGCGCGTGGCACGAGGGATGCCTCCCTGATGAGGCTCCGTCGTCAGGTTTCGGTGCCGGTGCGCGCCAGGATGCCTTTGAGCAGCCCCGTGGCCTGGCCCACCTCGATGAGGTAGCCGTCCGGATCGCGCATATAGCAGCGCAGCTCGGCGCGGCGGTCGATGGGCGGGGTGAGGAACTCGGCCCCTTTGGCGCTCGCCGTGGCGTAGAAGTCGTGGATGTCCGCCACCCGTACGTTCAGAAAGCTGGAGACGGTGTGGGGGTTCTCCGGTGTGCGCAGGACGACATCGGGTTTGTCGTCGGTGGGCCCGCCGCCTGGGTTCATGATGATCCAGCTGTTGGCGACCTTGACGATGCAGGGGTTCTCATCCAGCACCACCCTTCCACCCAGTATGTCGGCGTAGAACGCGCGCGAGCGAGGGACATCGCTGACCGTGAGGAAGTGCGTGAGCACCAGGCCCTCGGCCGGTGCGGGAAGGTCGTCGGCTGTGGCGCCGGCAGACGTGACGTCGGACATGTGTCGAGCGTATGGCGCGCATGGCCGTGCGGCATTCTCGGCCGGTGCGCCTCTCGTGGGCTCCATCGGTTTCCGGTGGGGTGTGAGGCCGCGGACCTGGTGGCGCGGCGCATCCTGCTTCACAGTGGCGCCATGAGCGATCACTCCGAAGCGTCTGTCGTGCCCGTCGAGGCCTTTGAGCCTCCCTACTACGTGGCCGTCTTCACCTCGGTGTTCACCGAGGACCCGAGCGGCTACGGGGAGACCGCCGCACGCATGGAAGACCTGGTGAAGGACGTCCCCGGGTTTCTGGGGATGGACCACGCGCGGACTCCCGGTGGGCTGTCCATCACGGTCGGGTACTTCCGCGACGCCGACGCCCTCACGGAGTGGCGGAGCAATGCCGAGCACCGCGCGGCGCAGAAGCGCGGGCGAGGCGAGTGGTACCAGAGCTACACGCTGCACGTGGCGAAAGTGGAGCGCAGCCACGGGTTCATGCGGGCGTAGGTGCCCGTGGATCCCCGCGGACGGAGACCTCGGGGACCCGGCGCCTCGTCAGCCGGCCTGGTCCAGCGCGCTCTGCAGGGACTGCTTGTAGCCCTGGCTGGTGTAGGTGGCTCCGGACACCGAGTCGATGTTCGCGCTCTGCGCTGCCAGGGTCTCCCGGTTGAGCTGGGGGATCGCCGTGGAGGAGATCTCCTGGCTCCTCGGCGCGGACGAGGGGGACTGGACGGCGGCCGCATCGGTGATCTTGCCGCCGGTGAGGGTGATCCGTACCTGGACGGGACCGTACTTCGTCTGGACGGTGCCACCCGTGACGGTTCGCGTCGTGGGTGCGGCGGGTGCGGCCGACGTGGTCTTCGGAGCGGAGGGGGCGCTGCTGGTCTTCGCCGGTGCCGCTGACGAGGAGTGCGACGCCCGCGCGGTCGGGGAGGAGGACGCACGCTTCTTGGCCGTCTTCGTGGGGGAGGCCGACGCGGACGACGAGAGCGACGGCGAGGGTGAGGAGGACGGGGAGGCGATCACCGCGCCAGGGGAGGTGGAGGCCGTGTCGCCCTGGGCGAGCGCGGGATCCGTGTGCGGCTTGAGGGCGAGGAGCAACACCACGGTGGAGACGGTGGCGGCGCTGACCAGCACCAGTTGTCGCAGGGGATGCCTTTTCCTCATGCCTCTCTCAGCGCTCTTCTGGCCACCGTTGTCACAGGGGTGCCGGTTTCGGGGGTTCCAGGATCAGAACTCGAAGGATTCGTGGTGGATGCGGCGGTCGGGTACACCCGCCGCGCGCAGCGCCGCGTAGGACTCCTCGGCGAGGCCCGGCGGCCCGCACACGTACACGTCGTGCAGGGCGATGTCCGGCAGGATCCTGCGCAGCAGCTTCGCGGTGATGGCGGGCCGCCTGCCGTCGGCGCTGTTGACCGCGTACAGCAGCTGGGCGTGGCGGGCGTCCGCGATCGCCTCCAGTTCGGCCCGGAGCGCCAGTTCCTCGGCGGTACGGGCCCGGTAGAGCAGCGTCAGGTCTCCGGGGCCGCCCGGCAGGGTTTCGAACAGTGCCCGCAGGGGTGTGATGCCCGCGCCACCGGCCAGCAGCAGCACCTTGCCGCGGCTGCGGCGGGCCGCCGTCATCGCGCCGTACGGGCCCTCCGCCCACACCCGTGTGCCCGGCCGGAGCCCGGCGAGCGCGCGGCTGTGTTCGCCGGCCGCCTTCACGGTGATCCGCAGCAGGTCGGGGCGGGGTGGAGCCGAGAGCGAGTACGGGTTCGCGCTCCATCGCAGTCCCTTGGTCAGGAACCGCCAGCGGAAGAAGTGACCGGCCTCCGCGCCGAGCCGGTGGAGCCGTCTGCCCCGGATCAGTACGGAGACCACGCCGGGTGCCTCCTGTGTCACCGACTCGACCCGCATGCGGTGCCGGAGGTTGAGCCGCACCGGGACCAGGACCCGGTACCAGAGCACGAGGGCGCCGACCACGACGTAGAGGGCGTACCAGGCCGTGCGGGCGGTGGTGCTGTCGACGAAGTCGCCACCGGTGGCCAGTTGGTGCCAGAAGGCGAGGTAGACGGCGATGTAGGTGAGCAGGTGCAGGTAGTACCAGGTCTCGTAGCGCATGCGGCGCCGTACGACGCCTGCGGAGACGAAGCCGATGAGGAGCAGGATCAGCGTGCCGACCGTCGCCTTGATCATCTCGGGGTAGCCGGTCACGACGGAGACGGTCTCCGGCACGATGCCGGTGCCCCCCTGGAGCGCGTACCCGTAAAGGGTCAGAAGGACATGGGCGATGGTCAGGCACAGCGCGTAGCGGCCGCTCATCGCGTGCCAGCGTGTCACCCGGTCCGAACCCACCCGGCGTTCGAGGGCGGGGACGCGTGCCATCTGCGCGACGGTCAGGGCGATCACGTAGCCGGCGAGGAGCCCGAAGATCCGGCCCGCGTTGGTGAGCCGGTCAGCCGTGGTCGCGGCGACGGCGGGGGTGTTGTGCCACCACAGCCAGAGGACGGCTGCCGCTCCGGCCCAGGCGAGGGCGAGAAGGGGTATCGCGGGGGAGCGCCGTGGGCGGATCCGGCGCATGGCCTGTCGTCTTCCCGCCCGGCTGTGCCGGATCGTGGTCAAGGCTGGTTTCCTTCGGTCGCCTGATGCCCAGGCACCCTACATCGGCCGGAACCCTTCACAACATGGCCGGAAGTTTTGCATCAGGTATGCGCAGTCGCACTTCTTCAGAGGGCCGGTTCCCGGATTTCGGGTGACCGCGTTGGCCGGAAACGACGAGTCGGTGCCGGGTGTCGTACAAGCTTGCGGTTTCACCGGCTCGACCTAGGAGACAGCGAATGGAAGCCATCCCACCCCTCAGGCCCGGCGACGGCACCGGGCAGTCCCACCGAGATGACCGTAGTTCTCACCACACCCGACGGCACGCTCCGGACGCCCGTCTACTCCAGCGCGACCGTCGCCTACTCACCACGCGAGGTCGATCTCTCACGTCAATTGATCAGCCGTTTCACCGCGGGCACCGCCACGCCCGCCCTCATGACCGAGTGGTGGGAACAGCGCCGGCCGGCCGAAGTCCTCCGGTCCCGGGAGCGGGAGGAACTGCTCGCGTTCTGGCTCGCACGTGCCTGACCGGCAGGCCCCGCGCCATCAGGTGGCGGCGAGGGTTCGCGCGTCCGGGCCGGTGCTCAGGCGGAGTTTGGCGAGCGCGAAGTCCCTGTTCGCGACGACTCTTTGGCGGTGTTCCTCGGGAAGCTTCCCGCCGTCCAGGAGCTTCTCGCAGCACTCCAGCGTTTCGCGGTACTCGCCCGTCCAGTAGGACGCCACGGCCAACTCGTCCAGCGCCCGCCATTCGTACCAGCTGTGCTCCAGGAACAGGATGTCCGGCGGCATCGGGATCTCGACCGCGCGCCGCGCGAACAGGTAGGCGAGCGGCCAGCGTTCCCCGTCCGTGCGGCACAGGCGGGCGAGTTCGCCGAGCGGTTCGGCCCGGGTGGGCCGGGCCTCGTGCGCCTCCAGGAAACGGGTCATGACCTCGGGCGTCCGGCGCTTGAGCGTCACCGCGAGCCGGGCTGCGTAGAGCTTGGCGCAGAACACCTCCTCGGCGAAGCCGCCCATGCCCGCGCGCCGGTCGTAGGCGGCGAGCGCCTTCGCGGGTTCGTCGGCGTCGCGCCAGCTCTGGGCGAGGTAGAAGGCGTAACGGGTGTTGTCCGGCTCCTTGCGGAGACCGTCCTTGAGGATCGCGGCGTCGCGGAGGTACTTCTCCCGCTGGCTGCCGGTCAGGCGCCCGCCGCCGCCCAGGATGACCATGCGCGCGCCGTCGAGGGTCGCCCGGCTGAAGCGGGTGCCGCACTCCAGGTACTCGTGCAGGACGCCGACGTACCGCCAGGGGAGACGGGTCGAGACCATCGTCGAGCGCCAGTGGACGATGGGGCCGTGGCGCACCTCGAAGTCGTAGCACTCGTGCGTCAGTTCCGGCATCGTGAAGCCGGGGGCGGTCTCGATGACGTCGTCGGCGTCGATGAACAGCAGGTAGTCGGCTCGCTCCCGCGCCAGGTCGATCGCCTCGGTGCGGCTCAGGTCGAACCCCTTCCAGGGGCTCTCGTGCAGTTCCCCGGGCAGGTCGGCGAGCGTCTCGCGGATGATGTCCTGGGTGCCGTCGGTCGAGCCGGTGTCGAGGATGACCCAGGTGTCGACAAGCGGGCGCACGGATTCGAGACAGCGCCGAATCACATGGGCCTCATTCTTGACGATCATATTGAGGCAGACCGTTTTCATGACTTTTTCTTTTCTGTAATGAAAAGGATCGAGCGGCGACTTTACCGGGCTGAAGAACCCCCTGCAAGGAACACCGCCGTGGCTTTACCTCCATACAGGTGACGGCCGTGACCCGCCTGCCGATCCGGTTGCCCGCGGCTGTGTATAAGTGGGCAGTTCCTGACCCCGGCATGGGAGATTCTCATGGTCATCACCGCGCCGCTTCCGTCGCCACGCGACGAAAAACAGAGCGTCGACACGGCGGATTCCGGCTGGCGCCGGGCCGGCCTGTGGCTCTGGCCGTTCGTCCTCACCTTCGGCCTGACCTGCTACGGACTGACCGACTCTCTGCTCGGCCGCGACGAGCTGGTCACCTGGGACATGGTGAACCGCGACACCGGCCAGATCCTCGCCACCCTCCGGAACGTCGACGCCGTGCACGGAACGTATTACCTGCTGATGCACCTGTGGGTGGGTCTGTTCGGCGATTCCGTCATTTCCCTGCGGCTTCCCACCGCATTGGCCGTGGCGGGAGCCGCGTCCGTCACCGGTCTCATCGGAGACCGGCTCTTCGGGTACCGGGCCGGAATTCTCGCCGGAATTCTCTTCGCGGTCGTGCCGGCGGTGAGCCGCTATGGGCAGGAGGCCCGCAGCTACGCGCTGGTGGTGTTCGCCGTCTGTCTGGCGACGCTCCTGCTGCTCCGGGCGCTGGACCGCCCGCGCAGCCCCTGGCGATGGGCCGCCTACTCCCTCACGCTGGCCGTCGTCGGACTGCTCCACCTGATCGCGCTGTCCGTCGTGCTCGCCCATCTCTGCCTGCTGGTGCCCCAGGCCCGGCGGAACCGCTCCCTGTGGTGGAAGTCCGCTCTCGCCCTGCTGGCGGTGGCCGTCTGTGTCACCCCGGTCGTCCTGCTCGGGAGCGCGCAGGTCCAGCGCCAGCTGTACTGGGTGCCGAAGCCCGACGGCTGGGCGCTGACGTCCCTCATGCGCGACGTCTTCGCCTCCGCCCCGTGCGCCGGAGCCCTCATCACCCTCGCCCTGCTGGCCCGCTCACCGCGCAGGCCGGCCCTGCTCATGTGCGGCGCCTGGGCCCTGCTGCCCGTCGCCCTCGTCTGGTGCGCCTCGCAGGGCCGGGTCTCCTACTTCCGGCACGTCTACGTCCTGTTCACCCTTCCGGCCTGGGCGCTGCTCGCCGGTGCCGGGCTCGCCGCGCTCGCCCGGTCCCGGAGGGCCACGGCCGTCCTCGTCGTGGCGCTGGCGGTGCTGACGCTGTCCGACCAGAAGGAGATGCGGAAGCCGTTCGAGCACGACGTCCCCGTGCCCGTCGACTACAAGGCGGCGGCCGACCTGGTCCGTCGGGGCCACCAGCCCGGGGACGCCGTCGTCTACGACCGTGAGAACACCTGGAAGCTCGACGGCGGGGTCCAGTACTACCTGCCCCGTGGCCTCGGGATGCGCGACGTCTTCCTGGCGAAGGCCCCGGTCGCGATCAACGACCTCTACACGGTCCAGTGCTCCGTACCGGTCCGGTGCCTCCGGGGTGAGCGGCGCATCTGGCTGCTGTCCCAGGGGACCGACTTCCCCTTCGGCGCCATCAACCCGGCGCAGGCGAACGCCTTGCAGAGCCGGTACGAGCTCTTCAAGAGCACGCCGGTGACGGGGATGACCGTGAGCCTCCTCGTGCTCAAGAACGAGGGCGGGGTCCGCGGCCGGTGACGCAAGGGGTGTCCGAGTGGTCTTCGCCGACCGCTCGGACACCCCTTATGCGTCGTTCACCGGACCGGCGGACTCAGTGGCTGAGCGCCGGGACGGGCCACGGTCAGAGGGTGATGTCCCGTCCACCGTTGACCGCGCCGACTGCCGGCTGGTAGTTGACCTCGACCCAGGGGTCGTCGCAGGTCAGGTCGGCCGGGTTGCTGCTGAGGTTGACGGAGCAGGTCGTCTCCCAGACCTGCCCCGTGGTGGTGAGGGCGTCGATCTTGATGGGTTCGCTGTTGCCCGTCCCCGGGGTGAGCCCGTTGATGGAAACGGCGCAGGGGGTGCCGATGGGGAACCCTTGCGGGTCGTTGCCGCCGTCGGGGTAGTCGGCGTTGTTGCTGAGGTCGGTCCACAGGAAGGGCCGAGGGGAGCTGCCCCGGAGGTCGTGGACGCCCGCGTACACGATTCCACCGGTCAGGGCGGCGCGGAGCTCGTAGGCGCCGTTGTTCTGCTGGGCGTCGATGTCCGAGCAGGGGCCGGGGGTGCCCGTGGCGCCGGTGGCACCGGTGGCTCCCGTGGCGCCGGTGGCGCCGTTCTCCCCGTTCTCGCCGGTGGCTCCCGTGGCGCCGGTGGCGCCGTTCTCCCCGTTCTCGCCGGTGGCTCCCGTGGCACCCGTGGCACCCGTGGCGCCCGTGGCACCCTTGGGTCCGGTCGCGCCGGTCGCGCCCTTGCAGTGGTCCTTGTCGTGGCCGCCGTAGACGGTGACGTGCGACGACCCGTACCTCGAGTGGTCGTCGCACTTGTCGCCGCCGCCGGCCACCGTGTGCTGACCCACGCTGCGCGCCGAGGCGAGGGCGGGGCTGGCCACGCCCGCCGCGAGGACCAGCGCGAGCGAGGCCACCATGCCGGCTTTCCTGAACCCGTCTCGCGCCACCGGCCCGAGAAGTGAAGAGGTCCTGTACTCAGGACTCATTCGTTTGCTCCTTGTGTGCACCGGTTCGGGCAGTTCCCGAAACCCGGGGCGATCATGGGGCAGATGTCCTCGCGGTTGTGGCAAATGCAACCGAAACACGGCCGTTTGTCCATGGCTTGGACCAATCCGCACACACGGATGGCGCACTCCGCGCCTCCCGGGGCGGGAGCGCGGGGGACACGGGTGGGCCCGGGCGCTGAGCGTCCGGGCCCGTGGCGCACCCCGTCAGGGCGTGGCGTGTCTCATGCCGCGAGGGCGTGGCCGGGGTGCAGTACGACCTTCGTATAGCCCTCGATCCGCTTGTCGAACTTCTCGTACGCCTCCGGCGCCTGGTCCAGCGGCAGTTCGTGGGAGACCACGAAACTCGGCTTGGCGCGCTCGGCGATGATCAGGTCGCGCAACTGGCGGTTGTACCGCTTGACGTTGCACTGACCGGTGCCCATCTTCTGGCCCTTCTCGAACATCCTGCCGATGGACACCAGCAGTTGGCCGTGCTTGGCGTGCTCGTCGGGGGCACCGGGGTCGGAGGGCACGTACAGACCCGGTACGCCGAGCCTGCCGGTCGCCCGTACCGTGTCGACGAGCGCGTTGAGGACGACGGCGGGCTCCTCGTGGCTGGCGTCGTGCGCCTGGGCCTGGTAGCCGACGGCGTCCACGCCCTTGTCGGTCCCCTCGCCGCCCATCTTCTCCTTGATCTGCTCGGCCGGGTCTCCCTTCGTGAAGTCGATGGCGATGGCGCCGATCTCCTCCGCCTTGGCGAGCCGCTCGGGCACCCGGTCGACGGAGAACACCTTCGACGCCCCGCGCAGCAGCGCGGAGTAGGCGGCCATCAGCCCCACCGGGCCGGCGCCGTAGACGGCCACGCTCTCGCCGGGGGACACCTGGGCGAGTTCGCATCCGTGGTAGCCGGTCGGGAAGATGTCGGCGAGCAGGATGAAGTCGGTCTCGAACTGCTCACCCGGCGGCAGCTTCAGGCAGTTGAAGTCGGCGAAGGGCACGCGCATCCGCTCCGCCTGGCCGCCCTTGTACGGCCCCATTGCCACATATCCGTAGGCCCCGCCGGCGAAGCCGGGATTGACCGTCAAACAGAACCCGGTCTCCCCGGCAAGGCAGTTCTTGCAGAATCCGCAGGCCACGTTGAACGGCATCACGACCCGGTCTCCCTCGGAGAGGGAGGTCACACCGCTGCCGACCTCCTCGACGATGCCGAGGTTCTCGTGCCCGAACACGATCCCCGGCTCCGCGGCCGTACGGCCTTCGTACATGTGCAGGTCCGACCCGCAGATCGCGGACGACGTGATCCGTACGAGGACGTCGTTCGGGTGCTGGATCTGGGGATCGTCGACGTCCCTCACGGCCACGCTGAAGGGCTTCTCGTAGACGACGGCTTTCACCTGGGTCACCTCCGCGTCGAACGCTCGATGACGGCGGCGACGTACCGGCCGCTCCGGGGGACGCACGCGGGGGGCGCACACGAAGTGCCGGCTCCCGGCTCGTGCCGCTTCGGCTTGGGTGCTCTCGCTTCGCCGCCGGTTGGTTCCAGTACCTCCAGAAAACGCCCGTGCCAGGAGGCCTGCAACCCGCGGCGGACGGGCGCTCCGGAGCGGCGCGGCGGGCGGCCTTCCGGACGGGCTGGGCGGGCTGCATCCGTTCGTACGGTCCGGGCGTCTACGCCGGTATGGATGTGGAGAAACCGCCACCCGGCCCGTCGCCGTCGCGGCCGTCGCCGTACGGTCCGTCGTCGTACGGTCCGCCGCCCGAGGGGTGCCTGGTCCGCGCGATCCGGCTGCCCGTGCGGATCGTCGTGCTCGTGCTGGTCCTGCCCGTGCGGATGCTGTGGGACGCGCTCGTCGTCGGCGGGCGGTTCGCCCGCGACACCGTGCTGCGGCCGCTCGGGCGGGCGGCGGCCGTGCTGGGGTGGGCGCTGTTCGTCTGGCCGTGGACGGCGCTGTGGCGGTACGCCGTCGTACCCGTCGGCAGGGTGCTCGGCCTGCTCGGCCACCTGCTCGTCGTCGTGCCGCTCGCCTGGCTGTACCGCCGGGTGCTGACCCCCCTCGGGCACGCCCTCGCGTGGGCGGGGCGGGGGACCGCCGCCGCGCTGGCCTGGCTGTACGCGCGGGTGCTCACGCCGGTCGGGCACGCTCTGGCCCTGCTGTTCCGGGCGATCGCGCTGATGCTCGCCGCGGTCGCCGCCGGGGTGTACGCGGGCCTGGCGTGGCTCGTGCGCCGGCTCGTCGTCGTCCCCGCCCGGTGGCTGTACCGATGGGTCCTCGTGCCCGTCGGGCGGGCGGCCGCCCGGTGCGGGCGCGGGCTGTGGTGGCTCGGGACCGCGGCCGTCAGCGGTGTCGGGTTCGTCCTGCACTGGATCGTCCGTGTGCTGCTCGTGCTGCCCGCGAGCGCGGTGTGCCGCTGGGTGCTCGTCCCCGTCGCCCGGGCGCTCGCCGTCGTCGCGCGCGAGGTGGGGGAGGCCCTCGGGCACGCATGGCGGGTCGCCGGGCGGATCTCGCTCGCCGTCGGGCGCTTCCTCGGGACTCTCTTCCGTTGGATCCTCGTGGAGCCGGTGCGATGGGTGTACCGCACCGTCCTCACGCCGGTCGGGCACGTCGTACGGGACACCGTGCTGCGGCCCGCCGCCGCGGCCGCGCGCGCCGTGGGGCGAGCCACCGGGCAGGCCCTGGCCGCCGCCCGCCGGACCGTGCGGCAGGCCCGCGCGGACGTCCGCAGGGCGCTGTTCGGCGAGCCCCGGCGACCGCGGCCGGCGGCCCGGCGGGAACCTCCGGTCCGCGAGACACGTACTCTTGGTAGCAGTACGACCGCTCTCACGAAGGACTGAACGACACTGGGCAAGCGACAGCCCGAAGGCCCGCCGCCCGCACCCGCGGTGCAGCGCATCCGACTGCGCTACACCAAGCGCGGCCGCCTCCGGTTCACCAGCCACCGTGACTTCCAGCGCGCCTTCGAGCGTGCGCTGCGCCGCGCCGAGGTGCCGATGGCGTACTCGGCGGGGTTCACGCCCCACCCGAAGGTGTCGTACGCCAATGCCGCACCCACCGGCACGGGCAGTGAGGCGGAGTACCTGGAGATCGCGCTCACCGCGCCCCGCGACCCGGAGCAGCTGCGCGTCCTCCTCGACGAGTCGATGCCCGCCGGGCTCGACATCGTCGAGGCGGTCGAGGCCCGCACCTCGGGACTCGCCGACCGGCTCACGGCCTCCGTGTGGGAGCTGCGGCTGGACGGCGTGGAACCGGCCGAGGCCGGGCACGCGGTCGCGGCCTTCAACGGAGCCGGGACCGTCGAGGTCCAGCGTCTGACCAAGAACGGCATGCGCACCTTCGACGCCCGCCCCGCGGTCGTGAGCCTGGAGAGCGCCGCAACACAGAGTCAGCAGGCTGATAGGCCGACCGAGCAGCCCTGTGCGATACTGCGGCTGGTTGTTCGGCACGTGACGCCTGCCGTACGACCCGACGACGTCCTGTCCGGTCTCCGCGCCGTGGCCGACCTGACGCCGCCGGTCCCCGCAGCGGTGACCAGGCTGGCGCAGGGGCTGCTCGATGAAGAGACCGGCACCGTGACCGACCCGCTCGCACCCGACCGCGAGGCAGACCCGGCCGCCCCGGCCGCTTCAGTAGGGGCCGCCGACACCGCCGCCGCGAAGGCGCCGGCTTAGGGAAGGTTCCGTAAGGACGGACGCCGAAGCGCCGCCCTCGTACTCGGGAGCCACCTGGGTCGGGCAGCGCACCGACCACAAGACTTTCGCCAGGCCGTAAGCGACAAGGCGTACGGAACCGGCGAGACAGGACACAGAAAGCTCCCGTGCGGCGCCCGCGCCCCGGACGGCGGCACCGCGCATCGCGCGAGCCGCGGACGTCACCGGCCATCCCGCCGGACCAGGCGCGGCGCCCGGGAGCCTGACGGGAGATACGCCCGCATGCTCGAGCCGATCGAACCCACCGGGTCCAAGACGGACTCCGAATCGAACACCCCCAGCGACACCCTGCCGCCGCGTCGCCGGCGCCGTGCCGCGTCCCGCCCGGCGGGCCCGCCCGTCGCCTCCTCCGAGGCCACGGCGGAGGTCACCGCTCCGGCCATACCGGCCGCCGAGTCCGCCGACCTCGCGGACGACGCCGCGGACCGGGCCGCCGAGGCGGAGCCCGTCGCGGCCACCGGGACCGTCGAGGGCGCCGAGGGCGCCTTCGCGGCCGAAGCCGCCGAGGCCCTCCAGACCGAGGAGGGCGAGGAAGTCCAGGAAGGCGAGGAGGGCGAGGGCCAGGAGGCCGTGGCCGCCGAGCCCGCGCCCACGCGTCGTACGCGCCGCCGGGTCGCCGTGCCCGCCGGTACGCCGAAGGGCGCCCAGGGCGAGGCCGCCGCCGAGACCGTGGTCCCGGTCGCCGACGAGGCACCGGCCGCCGCCGAGCCCGCCGCCGCGTCCGTGGAGGCGGCGACGGACGAGGACGCCGCTCCCCGGCGGACCCGCCGTCGTGCCACGCGCCGAGTCGCCGCGCCCGCTGCCTCCCCTGCGTCCGCCGAGACCCCCGAGACCGCCGAGACCCTTGTTCCCGCCGCCGCGCCGAGCGCCGCCGCGGAGAGCGGGGCGCAGGAGGCCGTCGGCGCCGCGTCCGCCGAAGCCGCGGCCGAGACCGCGGCCGAGGTCGCGCCTCCCGCCCGTACGCGCCGCCGTGCCACCCGCCGGGCGGCCGCGCCCACCGGAGCGCCCCAGCAGACGGAGCCCGGCGAGTCCGCCGAGCCCGTCGTGTCCCCGGAGGCCGCCCCGGCCGCCGAGGCCGCCGTGGGCTTCGCGCCGAAGTCCGCCGAGTCCGCCGAGCCCGCTGCGCAGCAGCCCGCCGAGAGCGGCGAGGCCGCCGCCGAGGAGACGGCCCCGCGCCGGACCCGCCGGCGCGCCACGCGCCGTGTGTCCGCGCCCGCCGAGGCCGCCGCCGGTCAGGAGTCCGCCGCCGAGGCGGCGCCGGAGTCCGCCGCGGCCGTGAGCGAGTCCGCCCAGGCCGCCCCGGCGGCCGCCACCGCCGAGCCCGTCTCCGAGGCGCCCGCCGAGGCGAAGGCCGAGGCTCCCGCCGCCGAGGAGGCCGCCGAGGAGGCCGCCCCGCGCCGCGCCCGGCGCCGGGCCGTGCGGCGTGCCGCCACCGGCTTCGCCGAGCCCGGGCGGACCGGCGGCTCCGCCGAGACCGAGGGCGAGGGCCCGCGCCGCCCGGCGCGTCCCGCCGTCGCCGTGTTCCAGGCGCCGGTCTTCGCCGAGCCGCAGTTCCAGACCCCGGAGCGGGCGGCCGCCGCTGCCGCCGCCCAGGTCGAGGAGCCCGAGGTCACCGAGGAGCCCGAGGTCACCGAGGCGCCCCGCAAGGAGCGGGCCGGGCAGCCCGAGCAGGGCGAGCAGGGCGAGCAGGGCGGCGCGCGCCGACGCCGTCGCCGCCGGGGCGCCGCTTCCGGTGAGGAGCCCGAGGCCGAGACCGCCGAGACCGCCGCGGAGGACGAGGAGGCCGAGTCGGCCGAGGAGGCCGCCGACGGCGATGACTACGAGGACACCGGTTCGCGCCGCCGCCGTCGCCGCGGTGGCCGTCGCCGCCGCCGGGGCGAGTCGCAGGACGCCTCCGGTGACGAGGAGGCGGAGGAGTCCGAGGAACTCGCCGCCGAGCAGGCCGAGCAGGACGCCGAGGACACCGCCGAGCAGCTCGAGGAGGACGAGGAGGGCCGCGAGGCCGACCAGGAGCAGTCCTCCGGCGGGGGTTCCAGCAGCAGCCGTCGCCGTCGCCGTCGACGCCGTCGCGCGGGCGACTCCGGCGGGGAGGGCGAGCCGTCCGTCGACGACCCCGAGCGCACCGTCGTCAAGGTCCGCGAGCCGCGCAAGCCCTCCGAGCCGTCCGACGAGGTGCAGTCCATCAAGGGCTCCACCCGTCTGGAGGCCAAGAAGCAGCGCCGCCGCGAGGGCCGTGAGCAGGGCCGCCGCCGGGTGCCGATCATCACCGAGGCCGAGTTCCTGGCCCGCCGCGAGGCGGTCGAGCGTGTGATGGTCGTCCGCCAGTACGGCGACCGCACGCAGATCGGCGTCCTGGAGGACGGCGTGCTCGTCGAGCACTACGTCAACAAGGAGCAGTCGACCTCGTACGTCGGCAACGTCTACCTGGGCAGGGTGCAGAACGTCCTGCCGTCGATGGAGGCCGCCTTCATCGACATCGGCAAGGGCCGCAACGCCGTCCTGTACGCGGGCGAGGTCAACTTCGAGGCGCTGGGCATGGCGGGCGGGCCGCGCCGCATCGAGGCCGCCCTGAAGTCCGGCCAGTCCGTGCTCGTCCAGGTGACCAAGGATCCGATCGGGCACAAGGGTGCGCGTCTGACCAGCCAGGTCTCCCTCCCGGGCCGCTACCTCGTGTACGTGCCCGAGGGCTCGATGACCGGCATCAGCCGCAAGCTGCCCGACACAGAGCGGGCCCGGCTGAAGACCATCCTCAAGAAGATCGTCCCCGAGGACGCGGGCGTCATCGTGCGCACCGCCGCCGAGGGCGCGAGCGAGGACGAGCTGCGCCGGGACGTCGAGCGGCTGCAGGCGCAGTGGGACGAGATCAAGAAGAAGGCCAAGAGCGGCAACGCGCCGACGCTGCTGTACGGCGAGCCGGACATGACCGTCCGGGTCGTGCGCGACATCTTCAACGAGGACTTCTCCAAGGTCGTCGTCAGCGGTGACGACGCCTGGGAGACCATCCACGGCTACGTCTCGCACGTCGCGCCCGACCTGGCCGACCGGCTGTCGCGGTGGACCTCCGAGGTCGACGTCTTCGCCACGTACCGGATCGACGAGCAGCTCGCCAAGGCGCTGGACCGCAAGGTCTGGCTGCCGAGCGGCGGTTCGCTGGTGATCGACCGGACCGAGGCGATGGTCGTCGTCGACGTCAACACCGGCAAGTTCACCGGTCAGGGCGGCAACCTCGAGGAAACGGTCACCCGGAACAACCTGGAGGCGGCCGAGGAGATCGTGCGCCAGCTCCGGCTGCGCGACCTCGGCGGCATCATCGTCATCGACTTCATCGACATGGTCCTGGAGTCGAACCGCGACCTGGTGCTGCGGCGCCTGCTGGAGTGCCTGGGCCGGGACCGTACGAAGCACCAGGTGGCCGAGGTGACGTCGCTGGGCCTGGTCCAGATGACCCGCAAGCGGGTCGGCCAGGGCCTGCTGGAGTCGTTCTCCGAGACCTGCGTCCACTGCAACGGCCGCGGTGTCATCGTGCACATGGAGCAGCCGGCGGCCGCCGGGAACGGCGGCAAGCGCCGCAAGCGCGCCCGCGCCGGTGCCGAGGTGCCGCACGAGCACGAGGCCGTGGAGGCGGCCGAGACCGCGGAGGAAGAGGCGGAGCGCGAGGCCGAGACGGAGGCGGTCGCGGAGGTCGCCGCGCCGGCCGCGACGCCCGCGCCGGTTCCGCTGCCGGAGGCCTTCGCGCCGGACGAGGAGCTGTACAGCAGCGTCGCCGAGGCCGAGGCCGCGGCCACCCGTGGCCGTTCGCGGCGCCGGGCGACCCGGCGGGTGTCGGCTCCCGCGGGCGCGCCGAAGGCCGGTGCCGACGGGGCCGGTCCGGCTCCGACGGCGCAGGAGGTGACCGCCCGGCAGGAGGCCGAGCGCCCGGTGCGTCCGGAGCCGGCCGAGGAGGCCAAGGCCGAGCCCGCGGCGGTGGAGGACCCGGTCGTCGCCGCCGCGCGTGCCGCGGCCGCTACCGCGGAGGCTCCGGCCGCCGAGGAGGCCGCGCCCAAGGGCCGTACGCGCCGTCGCGCGACCCGCAAGGTGTCGGCGCCGGCCGGTTCCCCGACGGGGGCCGAGGCGGCCGTGGTGACGGTGCCCGAGTCCGCGCCGCAGGCCGAGGAGGCCGCCCCGGCGGCCGGGCAGGCGGAGCAGGCCGCACAGCCCGAGGCAGTCGCGGAGAGCGCCGCCCCGGCCCGTCCGCGGCGCCGTGCCGTGCGCAAGGCCACCGCGCCGGCCGCGACCGAGGAGACGGCCGTCGTGGTCGTCCCGTCGGCTCCCGAGGCCGAGGGCGTCACCGCCCAGGAGCCCGGTGTCCAGGAGGGCGCCGAGGCGGCCGGGGCCGGCGAGGAAGCGGCTCCGGCCAAGAAGACGGCCCGCAAGGCCGCCAAGAAGGCCACGGCGAAGAAGGCCGCGACCAAGAAGACGGCGGCCAAGAAGACCGCCGCCAAGAAGGCCACGGCCAAGAAGGCGGCGAAGACCGCCAAGACGGCCACGGCCGCGAAGAAGTCGGCGTCGAAGAAGACCGCGGCGGCGCAGCAGACGCTGCCCTCGGTCTCGGCCGCCACCGACGAGGGCTGACGTCCGTCGGCCCCGGGGTGTGCGTGCGGTCCGCGTGACCGGACGCACACCCCGGGGGCCCGGCCCGGTTTGACCCCCTCGGCCGTGGCCCCGTAACCTGGACCGTCGGCGTGTCACTGAGCGCGCCACATCCCCGTAAACCTCTTCCTCCCGGACACGGTGTTGGCCGGGAGAGGTCGCCCACGCATGTCGGGCGGCTGGACTGCGGGGGTGCCGTTCCCGAGCGAGAGAGTGAGATCCGCGTGTACGCCATCGTGCGCAGCGGTGGTCGCCAGCACAAGGTTGCTGTCGGCGACATCGTTGAGGTTGACAAGATTTCCACCGCCAAGGTTGGCGACACGGTCGAGCTCTCGACCCTGCTCGTTGTCGACGGCGACGCTGTGACCAGCGACCCGTGGGTGCTGGCCGGCATCAAGGTCCAGGCCGAGGTCGTGGACCACCACAAGGGCCAGAAGATCGACATTCTGCGCTACAAGAACAAGACCGGCTACCGCCGTCGTCAGGGCCACCGCCAGCAGTACACGGCGATCAAGGTCACTGAGATCCCCACGGCTGCGAAGTAAGGGACTGAGAACAGATGGCACACAAGAAGGGCGCATCGTCCACCCGGAACGGTCGCGACTCCAACGCCCAGCGGCTCGGCGTGAAGCGCTTCGGCGGTCAGGTCGTCAACGCGGGTGAGATCCTGGTCCGCCAGCGCGGCACCCACTTCCACCCCGGCGCGGGCGTCGGCCGTGGCGGCGACGACACCCTGTTCGCGCTGCAGGCCGGTGCGGTGGCGTTCGGTACCCACCGTGGCCGCAAGGTCGTGAACATCGTTCCGGTCGCCTGAGTCGCCTGAATCCCAGGGCTCAGACCGAACGTCTCGCGAGGCGGACCTCACTTCCCGGGTGGGAAGGCGGGTCCGCCTTTCGCGTGTTGTCACCCCGTAGTAGATCCACACGTTTCTGGAGGCACTCACCATGACCACCTTCGTGGACCGCGTCGAACTGCATGTCGCCGCGGGTAACGGAGGCCACGGCTGTGCCTCCGTCCACCGTGAGAAGTTCAAGCCGCTGGGCGGACCGGACGGCGGCAACGGCGGGCGCGGCGGCGACGTGATCCTCACCGTCGACCAGTCCGTCACCACGCTGCTCGACTACCACCACTCCCCGCACCGCAAGGCCACCAACGGCAAGCCCGGCGAGGGCGGCAACCGTTCCGGCAAGGACGGCGAGGACCTGGTCCTGCCGGTGCCGGACGGCACGGTCGTCCTCGACAAGGCGGGCAACGTCCTCGCGGACCTGGTCGGCCACGGCACCTCGTTCGTCGCCGCGCAGGGCGGCCGGGGCGGCCTCGGCAACGCGGCGCTGGCCTCGGCCCGGCGCAAGGCACCCGGGTTCGCGCTGCTGGGCGAGCCGGGGGACCTGCGGGACATCGTCCTGGAGCTGAAGACCGTCGCCGATGTGGCGCTGGTCGGTTACCCGAGCGCCGGCAAGTCCTCGCTGATCTCCGTGCTGAGCGCGGCGAAGCCGAAGATCGCCGACTACCCGTTCACGACCCTCGTGCCCAACCTCGGTGTGGTGACGGCGGGTTCGACCGTCTACACCATCGCCGACGTGCCGGGCCTGATCCCCGGCGCCAGCCAGGGCAAGGGCCTGGGCCTGGAGTTCCTGCGGCACGTCGAGCGGTGCAGTGTGCTCGTGCACGTCCTGGACACCGCGACCCTGGAGTCCGACCGCGACCCGGCCTCCGACCTCGACGTCATCGAGGAGGAGCTGCGGCAGTACGGCGGGCTGGACAAGCGTCCCCGTATCGTCGTCCTCAACAAGATCGACGTGCCGGACGGCAAGGACCTCGCCGAGATGGTCCGCCCCGACCTGGAGGCGCGCGGCTACCGCGTCTTCGAGGTGTCGGCGGTGGCGCACATGGGGCTGAAGGAGCTGTCGTTCGCGCTGGCCGACCTCGTCGCCAGGGCGCGGGCCGCCCGGCCGAAGGAGGAGGCGACGCGCATCGTCATCCGGCCGAAGGCCGTCGACGACGCGGGCTTCACGGTGACCCGCGAGGAGGACGGGCTGTTCCGGGTGCGGGGCGAGAAGCCCGAGCGCTGGGTGCGGCAGACCGACTTCAACAATGACGAGGCCGTCGGCTACCTCGCCGACCGCCTCAACCGCCTCGGTGTCGAGGAGCAGCTGATGAAGGCGGGCGCCCGCGGCGGCGACGGCGTCGCCATCGGCCCCGAGGACAACGCGGTCGTCTTCGACTGGGAGCCCTCGGTGACGGCGGGCGCGGAGATGCTCGGCCGGCGCGGCGAGGACCACCGCTTCGAAGAGGCCCGCCCGGCCGCCCAGCGCCGCCGCGACCGCCAGGCCGAACGCGACGAGTCCGAGCGCGAGTACGACGGCTTCGAGCCGTTCTGAGCCGTCCTCAGCCGTTCTGAGCCGTGCGAGGCGCAGGACGCACGCCGTGACATGAGGGGTGCCCCCGCTTCGGGGGTACCCCTCTTTGATCAACACCCGGGAAAATCGCGCTCCCTTCCAGAGCAACCCCGTCCCTCTCCGGCGAGTCGTACTGGGCACCGCGGCGGGATCTCGCGCCTCCGCGGCCAAGTCCCCCGCAGATTCCCGGAGTCGATGTGTCCAAGACCGTTCCGCAGAGAACGCGCCGTACCGTAGTGACGGCCATCGCGCTGCTCGCGGCGACCGGCGCCGTGGTCTCGTCCGCTCATGCCGGGCCCGCCACCGCCCCCGCCGCCAAGGTCACCAGGACCCTGGAGCAGGACTTCAACGGGGACGGCTACGAGGACCTGGCGGTGAGCGCCCCCCTCGCGACGGTGGGCGGCAGGGCCAAGGCCGGTTACGTCGCCGTGCTGTACGGGGCCGCGGGCGGCCTCCGTTCCGGGGCGAAGAAGGTGTACACGCAGGCGTCCCCCGGTGTTCCCGGCAGCGTCGAGGCGGGAGACCTCTTCGGTTCGGGGCTCGTCGCGGCCGATCTGGACGGGGACGGGTTCACCGACCTGGTCGTCGAGGCCCAGGCCGAACAGTGGCGGCAGGACGGCATCGACCGGACGGGCCGCCGGACCGTGCTGTGGGGCGGGCCCGGCGGCCTCGTCACGGGCAAGGCGCTGCCCGCCGAAGGCACCGGGCGGTACCAGGCCCCCATGTCCGTCACCGGCGACTTCGACGGCGACGGACACCAGGACCTGGCCCGCAACGGTCTCGTCTCCTTCGGGCCGTTCCATCGCGACGGGGTTCCCGCCGCCGTCCAGAGCGGCGCGGACTTCAGCGAGGGCGACCTGAGGAATGTCGCCGTGGCGGCCGGGGACACGGACGGCGACGGCACCGACGACCTCGTGACGGTGGCCCGGGCCGACGACTGGGACGACGAGACGAACTACGGCAACTACGTGTACTACGCGCGCGGCGGCCGCGACGGACTGCGGGCGTCCGTCGAGCTCAAGGACCTGGCGGGGCAGCAGGCGGACTCCCTGGCGCTCGGCGACCTCGACGGCGACGGCCGCGCAGACCTCGTGCTGGGGGAGAACTCGCTCCGGGTCCTGCGCGCCACCGCGAACGGGCTCCCCGCCGGCGCTCCCCGGGTGATCACCCAGGACACGCCCGGCGTGCCGGGTGTCCAGGAGGCCGGGGACGAGTTCGGCCGGTCGGTCTCGATCGGCGACGTAGACGGCGACGGGTACGGGGACATCCTGGCCGGGATTCCGTACGAGGACTTCGGCGCCCTGAAGAACGCCGGCACCTTCGCCGTGCTACCCGGCGGCCCGCACGGCGCGACCGGCGCCGGCACCAGGGTGTTCAGTCAGGACGGCGCCGGCGTGCCCGGCACGGCCGAGAGCGGCGACCTGTTCGGTACGGGCACCCACCTCGTGGACGGCAACGGCGACGGCAGGGCCGAGCCGGTCGTGGCCGCGCTCGGCGAGGACGCCCAGGCGGGCGCCGTCTGGGTCTTCGGCGCCGCCTCCACCGGAGCCACGGCCACCGGCTCCTTCTCCTTCGGCGCCCGCACCCTGGGCACGGTCGCGAGCGGGGCCCGGCTGGGCGAGGAATTCCCGCGCTGATCCACCCACGCATACGCACCACAGCACTGTCGACGACGGAACGGCGCCTCGCCGAACGGCCGATGCGACGTACCACCACCATGGAGGCAATGAGATGACCGGACGCGGAGGGGTGTGGCGCACGGGCCTCGCCGTCGTGCTCGCGGTGACCGGCGCGGCCCTGCTGCCCGTCACGCACGCGGTGGCCGGCACACGGACCGTCGGGGCGGCACCGCGCGACGACTTCAACGGCGACGGCTACGCCGACCTCGCCGTGGCGGCGCCCTCGGCCACCGTGGGCGGCAAGAAGGGCGCCGGCTACGTCGCCGTGCTCTACGGCTCGGCGAGCGGGCTGCGCACCGAGACGAAGCAGGTGTTCAGCCAGAACACGGCGGGTGTCCCCGGCGGCGCGGAGACGGACGACGAGTTCGGCAGCGCGCTGGCCACCGCCGACCTGGACCGGGACGGGTACGCGGACCTGATCGTGGGGGTGGCCCACGAGGACACGGCCGGCGGCGGCACCGACTCCGGGCTGGTCGAGGTCCTGTGGGGCGGCGCCGAGGGGTTGTCCGGCGGGGCGGCGCTCGCCACGGGACACGCCTACGACGGGCTCGGCGCGCGTGGTCACCTGGCGGCGGGCGACATCGACGGCGACGGCGCGCCGGACCTGGTGACGGTCCAGCACCAGAACGACCTGCGGGTGCTGAGCGGCCCGTTCGCGCGGAACGGCTCCACCGCCCGCGCCGAGCAGGTGGTCACGGACGAGTTCGACAGCCGCGTCCTCGACCTGGCGGCCGGCGATGTGAACGGCGACGGCCTCGCCGACGTCGCCGCGACGGAGAACGACGGCGACGAGTACGACGCCCGCCGGGTCGTGTACTGGCCCGGCTCCCGCGACGGGCTCACGCCGTACCGGCTGGTGCACGACGCCGACGGCACCCGCCTGCAGGGCGGGGAGAACCTCGACATCGGTGACGTCGACCGCGACGGGTACGGCGACATCGTCGTGGGCCGGACCGTCGACGGTTACGACAGCGACCTCGACACCCCGCTCCCCAAGGGCGGCCGTATCGCCTGGATCCCCGGCGCCGCCGCCGGCCCGGACGGGGCGCGGACGACGTACGTCAACCAGGACAGCGCCGGGGTGCCCGGCGTCGCCGAGGCCCGGGACGGCTTCGGCACCGACGTCTCGGTCGCCGACGTCGACGGCGACGGGTACGCCGACATCGCGACGGGCGTCCCCGGCGAGGACTTCGACGGTGTGACCGACGCCGGCGCCGTCGTCGTCCTGCGGGGTTCGGCCGGGGGACCCGCGGGCAACGGGGCCAAGGTGTTCAGCCAGAACACCGCGGGTGTCCCGGGCACCGCCGAGGGGGCCGACACCTTCGGCGGGGCTCTGCACCTCCTCGACGCCGACCACGACGGCCGGGCCGACCTCGCCGTCGGCGCTCCGGGGGAGAACGCGAACGCCGGTTCGGTGTGGGTCTTCAGGTCCACGTCCACGGGCGTGACGCCGACGGGCTCCCTCACCTTCGGCGCGGGCACCCTCGGCACCGTCGCGGCCGGCGCCCGCCTCGGCCTCGGATTCGCCCACTAGGGCGGTTCCGGTACCGGGTGCCCCGACACGCCCCGGTGGGCGGGCACCTTCCACGGCCCGTTGTGGCACGCTCACGTCCCTCGCGGCGTGCGTGCCGCGACGGGTCTTCCGCCGTCCGCCGACGCGTCGTGCGCCTGAGCACTCCCGTCCAGCGACCGGACCGTCCGGCCGCGGGAGCTTCCGGTTGTCCAAGAGGACCGTGAGGCAGGGGAGTTCGCCGATGACCGCAGCACCGTCGACCGACCGCCGCCGCTTCCTGAGCGCCGGTGCCGCCGTACTGGGCGCCACGGCCTCCGCCCCGCGGTGGCTCCCGGCCGCCGCCCGGACCGCCACAACCCCGCTGCCCGAGCACGTGTTCGGCCTCGGCGTCGCCTCCGGCGACCCGCTGCCGGACGGCATCGTGCTGTGGACCCGGCTCGCCCCCGACCCGCTGAACGGCGGCGGCATGCCCCGCCGGGGGGTCCCCGTGGAGTGGGAACTCGCCGCCGACGAGCGGTTCGCGAAGACCGTGCGCCGGGGCGTGGCGGGGGCGCGGCCCGAGTACGGGCACAGCGTGCACGTGGACGTACGGGGTCTGCTCCCGGACCGCGTGTACTGGTACCGCTTCCGCGCCGGCGGCCGGCTCTCGCCCGTCGGCCGCACCCGCACCGCGCCCCATCCGCACAGCCGGAACCGCGCGCTGCGCCTGGCGCTGGCCTCCTGCCAGAACTGGCAGCACGGCTACTTCACGCCGTACGCCGACGTGCTCCGGCAGGACCCGGACGTCGTCCTGTTCGTCGGCGACTACATCTACGAGTCCGCGCCGTCGGCGGCGGCCGTGCGCCGGCACGAGGGGGCGGGGGAGCCGCACACCCTGGAGCAGTACCGCAACCGCCACGCGCAGTACCGCACCGACCCGGAGCTCGCGGCCCTGCACGCGCACACCCCCTGGGTGGTCGCCTTCGACGACCACGAGGTCGACAACAACTTCGCCGGTGAGATCCCGCAGAATCCCCGCAGGCAGACGCACCACGCGTTCGTCGCCCGGCTGACCGCGGCCTACCGGGCGTACTACGAGCACATGCCGGTCCGGGCCACCGCGGTCCCCTCGGGTCCGCACATCCGGATGCACCGGCGCCTCGAGTTCGGCCGGCTGGTCCGGCTGAACGTCCTGGACACCCGCCAGTTCCGCAGCCGCCGGCCGGCCACGCAGGCACGGGCCGAGGACCCGGCGCGGACCATGCTCGGGGCCCGGCAGAGGGCGTGGCTGCTCGACGGGCTGCACCGCTCGCCCGCCCGCTGGAACCTGGTGGCCTCGCAGATCATGATGGCCGAGGCCGACCTCCGGGCCGGCCCGGGCACGCTGTGGTACTGCGACGCCTGGGACGGCTACCAGGCCGAACGCAAGGCCCTGCTCAAGGAGTTCAGGACGGTGCGCAACCCCGTCGTGCTGAGTGGCGACCGGCACCTGACGATGGTCAGCGACCTGAAGGAGGACTTCGCCGACCCCCACTCCGCCGTCGTCGGCGCCGAGTTCGTCGGCACCTCCGTCTCCAGCAACGGCGACCAGGACCAGGCCGCCTTCCGCGCCGAGTGGGACCCGCGCCGGGCGGACAACCCGCACTGGAAGGTGGTCGACGCCCACCGCGGCTACCACCTCTTCGACGTCCGCCAGGACGGCATCGACGCGAGGGTGCGGATCGTGGACACGGTGGAACGGCCCTCGGCGGTCACGAGCACGCTGGCCCGGCTGCGCGTCGAGGCGGGCCGGCCCGGCGTCGCGGTGGTCTGACCGGCACGCCGTCGAGGTGGGGGCCGGGCCGCGCCCGGCGAATCGCTCCGCCACCCGTGCCGAGACCGGAATGCCGCGGAATCTTGATGTGGAATTCCGGGGCAATGTCCTTACTGCCGAGCCCTATTACCGACTCGTCCGCAACGGCGCGGTGCCGCTTATGAAGAACGCGTGCGGTCCGGCATCCGGGGACGTGGAGACCCGCCCCGCCCTCCCGCCGCCGGCGGCCCGGCCACGGGCGGCGGCGGAATCACCATAAACACCCGAAGTGTCCGAAGTGTTGCTGCGGCGCTGGACCGACGGGACGTCATCCCCCGTGTCACCCGCCGCGCGACGCGGGGTCACGCACGGCAATGATCGAACCCCTGTGGAGTTACTCACAGCAATTACCGGGGGGTTCCGGGGCGTCGCCAATCACCAGCCGTGCAAGGTTAATGACAGGTTGCGCGCGGATATGCGCCGGAGGTCGCTCACCTTGCACAGCGGTAACCACAAGTGGGAGCATTTCCGAGTTCCCGATTGCCCCAAGGTAGGTCACCTGTGTCCCAGCACATAGCCAAGCCCCGTACCACCGCAGTGATCCTGGCCGGTGGCACCGGTCAGCGCGTGGGTCTGTCGATTCCCAAGCAGCTGCTGAAGATCGCCGGCAAGGCAGTCATCGAGCACACCCTGACCACCTTCGAGAACGCCGACTCCATCGACGACATCATCGTGCTGATGGCGCCGGGCTATGTGCCGGACATCGAGAAGATCGTCGCCAAGGCCGGGTTCCGTAAGGTCACGAAGATCATCGAGGGTGGCTCGACGCGGAACGAGACCACCGAGCGCGCCATCTCCGCCCTGGGCGAGGGCCTGGCCGAGGGCGAGGACCGCAACGTCCTCTTCCACGACGCCGTGCGCCCGCTGCTGTCGCAGCGCGTCATCGACGACTGCGTGACGGCGCTGGACCGCTTCCAGGCCGTGGACGTCGCCATCCCCTCGGCGGACACCATCATCGTCACCCGCACCCACGGCGAGGACGGCGAGTTCATCACCGAGATCCCGGACCGCTCCCGGCTGCGCCGCGGCCAGACCCCGCAGGCCTTCAAGCTGTCCACGATCCGCCGCGCCTACGAGGTCGCCGCCGGCGACCCCAACTTCCAGGCCACGGACGACTGCTCCGTCGTGCTCAAGTACCTGCCGGACGTGCCGATCCACGTCGTCGCGGGTGACGAGTACAACATGAAGGTCACCCAGCCCGTCGACGTCTTCATCGCCGACAAGCTCTTCCAGCTGGCCTCCACGGCCGCGCCGGAGCAGAAGGGCGAGGAGGTCTACCGGGAGCTCCTCTCCGGCAAGACCGTGGTCATCTTCGGCGGCTCCTACGGCATCGGCAAGGACATCGCCGAGCTCGCCGAGTCCTACGGCGCGCGCGTCTACGCGCTGGGCCGCTCCACCACCGGCACGCACGTGGAGAACCCGGAGGAGGTCGACGACGCGCTGTCCAAGGCGTACGCGGAGACCGGCCGGATCGACTACGTCGTCAACACCGCGGGCGTGCTGCGCATCGGCAAGCTCGCCGAGACCGACAACGCCACCATCGAGGAGGCGCTGAAGGTCAACTACCTGGCCCCGGTGCAGATCGCGCGCTCCTCCTACAAGTACCTCGCGGAGACCAAGGGCCAGCTGCTGCTCTACACCTCCAGCAGCTACACCCGCGGCCGCGCCGAGTACAGCCTGTACTCCTCCACCAAGGCCGCCATGGTGAACCTCACCCAGGCGCTGTCCGACGAGTGGGCGGGCGACGGCATCCGCGTCAACTGCGTCAACCCCGAGCGCACCGCCACCCCCATGCGTACCAAGGCCTTCGGCCAGGAGCCCGCGGGCAGCCTGCTCTCCTCCGAGGCCGTGGCCCGCACCTCGCTCGACGTGCTGCTGTCGGAGCTGACCGGACACGTGATCGACGTGCGTCAGCAGGACCCGACGGCGGGCGCCTCCAAGGCCTCCGGATTCGAGCAGGCGCTGGCGGGAGTCCTCGACCGCCAGGACGGCGTGGCATAATCATCTGCTAAACAGACATCTGCCCTTCAGGCCTCTGTGGTTTCCCGTTCGCCGGGGGTTCACAGAGGCCTGAGTCCGTCAGTTTCCCCCTCGTTTCGAAATATTCACAGCGTTTCGCAAGGTCCTTTTCCCGTCGATTCGGTATTCCGGCACATTTACGGCGATTCAAGACCATGCAGAGCATGCACTGACAAAACCGGCACCCCTCCCAGAGCAGGTTCCCCCGTGATATCCACCGCTATACGCGTCGCCCGGGTGGGCAGCGCGGCCGAACTGGCCGCGGCGGCACTCATGATGCTGGGCTTCCCCTGCGTCATGCTGGCCGCGCTCGTCCCGAGCGTGTACGCCTTCGCGGCCGCGGCCGCCGTGACGTACCTGGCGGACCACTATCTGCACCGCAAGGGCAGCTACCTCGTCAACCGCCTCGGCAAGGTGCGGGCGGGTCTGTCCATCCGCTTCCTGGTCCGCCAGCTGCTCCTGGTCCTGCTGCTCGCCCGCCTCGACCTCTCGGACGACCTGGTCTTCTACGTCGCCACCGCCGGCTTCATCGCCTTCTACGGCCTCCAGGCCCCGCACGGCGCTCTGGTCACCCTGATCCGCAACCGCCGCCGGATGCCGGTCGCCACCCGCAACGTGGACCTGGCCTCCCGCATCCGCATCCCCGACGCGCCGCCGCGCCGTCTGCTGCACCGCTCCGCGGAGAAGATGCTCCACCTCGACGTCCCGGCCGTGGCGGGTGTCCTGGTCGCGGCGGCCACCACGCGTGCGCTGTACGCCTACCTCGGCATCGCCGCCACCCTGGGGCTCGGCATCCTCTATATCCTCGCCCTGGTGCCGTACGTCCGCGGCCGGAAGGTGCCGCCGCGGGCCGAGACGGTGCTCGCCGCCGTCGACGACTGGCTGCGCGCCTACCAGCCGCAGACCGTGCTGTACTTCTCCGGCTCCCGGGACTCCGCGTACCAGGTCAACATGTGGCTGGAGACGATGGAGCAGCTGGACACCCGGCCGCTGATCATCCTGCGCGAGCGGGTCATCCTGTCCAACCTGGCGCCCACCACGGTCCCGGTCGTCTGCGTGCCCGGAGGGGTGCACCTGATGAACATGGACCTGTCCAGCGTGCGGGTCGCGCTGTACGCGGCGAACGTGGGCAAGAACATCCACATGCTGCGCGTGCCCACCATGAAGCACGTCTTCATCGGCCACGGCGACAGCGACAAGCTGGCCAGCGTCAACCCGTTCAGCAAGGTCTACGACGAGGTGTGGACCGCCGGCCGCGCGGGCCGCGACCGCTACGCCATCGCCGACGTCGGCGTCCGCGACGACGACATCGCCGAGGTCGGACGCCCGCAGCTCGCGCCGATCCAGACCTGGCAGGGCGTGCCCGAGGGCCGTATCCCCACGGTCCTGTACGCCCCCACCTGGGAGGGCTGGGACGACAACCCGGGCAATACCTCCATCCTTCTCGCGGGTGAGAACATCGTGAGGAAACTGGTGCAGGCCGACCCGCCGGTCCGCGTCCTGTACAAGCCGCACCCCTTCACCGGAACCCGCAGCGCGCAGGCCAAGGCCACGCACCAGCGGATCATCGCCCTGGTCGAGAAGGCCGCCGCCGCGCGCGCCGCCGACCCGCGCTTCACCGCCGGGACCGCCGACCAGGCCGCGACGCGGGCGCGGGCCAAGGCCGAGCTGGCCCGTATCGAGGCCCGCCTCGCCGCGCTGGCCGGCAAGGGCGGCGAGAAGCGCGACGAGGCCGAGGCCACCCGCGACGGCCTGCTCGACGTGGCCCGGCACGAGGAGACCGCCCGGCTGCGCGCCGAGTGGAACGAGGCCTACTGGCGCTCCTTCGGCGACTGGCAGCACCGCGTCATCACCGGCGCCGAGCCCCGGCTGTACGACTGCTTCAACGTCTCCGACGCGATGGTCTCCGACATCTCCAGCGTGGTCTCCGACTTCATCGCCAGCGGCAAGCCGTACGCGGTGACGGACTCCGCGGAGCTCGGCGCCGAGGAGTTCAAGCGGAACAACACCGCGGTGCGCGCCGCCGTGATCCTCTCCAACAGCGCGGCCGAGCTGGGCGAGCTGCTAGCCGCGGTGCGCGACCCGGCGGCCGACCCGCTGGCCGGGGAGCGCGCGGAGCTCAAGCAGTACCTGCTCGGCCCGGACGAGCCCACGTCCATCGAGCAGTTCAACACCGCGGTGGCCGACCTCGCGCTCAAGGCCGAGACCCGCAACGTCGGCCAGGCCACCCGCGCCGCCGGCGGCACCGCCGAGACGGCGCTGGCGAACGCGGTGCCGGGACAGCGGATGGCGTCGGCCGGTGAGACGGACGGCGTGACCGCGGGCTGACCGCCGCCGGACGCACGGCCACCGGACACACCGGCCCCACGCCTCCAGGCCCATTGGCCCGGTTCCGAGGACAAGACCCTCGGAACCGGGCCTTTCCCGTCTCTTACTCCCGCCGCCTAGCGTCGGTATTGGACCGCTCGCCATGTGACCCGTGTCACGAATCCACGTGCCGCGCGCAACCGCGCACCGGGGTCGGCCGTCTTAAGAGGTAGTGATTGATGCGATACGGGAGAAATCTTCCGTTGGCCTGGGGGATATGTGAACAGGGGGACGTGTGACCGTGCCGCAGCCTGACGTCAGCGTGATCATCGGGGCGTACGAGGCGATGCCGTACCTGGTCGACTGCCTGGCGTCGGTGGAGGCACAGACCATGGACCCGGCCCGGATCGAGGTCGTCGCGGTCGACGACGGTTCCACCGACGGCACGGGGGAGTACCTGGAGGAGTTCGCCGCCCGCGCCCCGATGTCCGTCACCGTCATCCACCAGGAGAACTCCGGGGGCCCCAGCGGCCCGCGCAACATCGGCCTCGGCAAGGCCACCGGGCGCTACGTCTTCTTCCTGGACGCCGACGACCGGCTCGGCCCCGAGGCACTGGAGCGCATGACCGCCATCGCCGACGAGAACGGCACGGACGTCGTGCTCGGCAAGGTCGAGGGCATCAGGCGCACCGCTCCCAAGTCGATGTGGGGCAGGACGGTGGGGCGCACCGACGTGTTCTCCTCCAACATCAAGTTCACCCTCAGCGCGCAGAAGCTGTTCCGCCGGGCGCTGCTGGAGCGCCACGACATGCGCTTCGACGAGTCGCTGTTCACCGGCGAGGACGCACTGTTCACCATGGAGGCCTATCTGCGGGCCGACGGCGTCTCGGTGATCGCCGACCACACCTGCTACTACCTGGTCGGCCGCGACGACGGCAAGCACGTGACCAGGAGCGGCAGCTACACCCTGCGCTTCGACTCCGCGCGCGCCCTGATGGACCTGATCTCCGAGATGGTCCCCGCGGGCGCGAGGCGGGACAGCCTCATGGTCCGCCCCTTCCTCATCACGCTGCTGCCCCAGTTCGGGCCGAAGTTCCTCAAGGACTCCGAGCAGGTCCGGCGGCACAAGATGGAGCTGGCGGGACCGCTGATGGACGCACACTGGAACGAGGGCGTGGCCTGCCGCCTCCGGGTGCACGAGCGGCTGCGGCTGCACCTGGTGGCCCGGCGGCGGCCCGATCTGCTCAAGGACGTCGTGGAGTTCGTCCGGGCCAAGAAGGAGCCCGAGGCCGTGCTGGAGCGGCGGGGCACCCGGCTCTACCTGGCCTACCCGCACTTCCGTTCCGACCAGGCGGGCATCCCCGACCGGATCTACCTCGCCGAGCCGCGCGAGGCCCGCGCCTTCCCGGGCTGGCGGGAGACGCCGTCCTCCTCCTTCGCGCGCCGCGCGGCCCGCAGGGTCCGGCGCCTGCTGCGCGGCCTCCGCCCGACGGCCCCGGGCGGACGGACCACGGCGGCCTGAGGAGCCTTCTGGGCCGCCGTGCTCCCCGGCTGCCGTCCCCGGTCGGGCCACAGCGCTCGGCGGGGTGGCCGAAGGCGTTCCTCCTGCCGCCGTTCCTCCAGCCGGTGCCCCTACTGCCGCCCCGACTGCAGCGCCCGCCGGAGCGGGCGCCCCACCGCCCGCCGTGCCCGCCGGTAGACCGAGGACGGCGGGACGGAGGCCGTGACCGTCCGCGACCCGGCCCGCGCCAGATCGCGCTTCAACCGGGTGTTCTCCAGGGAGAGTTCGAGGACCTGGCGCTGGAGCCAGCCGAACCGGCCGGCGAGCGAGGCGATGTCGGCGTCGTTCCAGGGGCGGATGCCCGGTGGGAAGGCGAGCGAGCGCATCCGCTCGTCGAAGGCGGCGCCGCCGTCGCCATGGGTGAACGTGTTCTCCAGCCCGTTGCGGTCCAGGAACGCGGTGAACCGTTCGAACCGCTCCCGGTGCCCGCCGGTCAGACCGGTGAAGTCGGCCTGTGCGTACAGGTCCGCCGGATCCAGGTCCTCGGGCAGCCGGTCGATCCGCCGGTGCGGGATGCCGAAGTAGCGGCACAGCTCCAGGGTGCGCGAGTCGCCGCACAGCACGGTGGCGGGAGTGCCGGCGAGCAGCGCCGCGATGTTGCCGTGGATGCGGGAGCCGAAGGAGAAGTCGAAGTCGCGCAGGTCGTCGATCCAGGTCACCGGGTCGATGTAGACGCGGACCTTGTCCTCCCGGTACATCGGGTGGTCGGGGTGCGTCGGCATCGCCGCCAACTGCCCGTTCGGGTCCGACAGGTCCCGCCAGTGCAACTGCCGTGCGTCGCTGAGGTTCTGGCCGACGAAGCGCAGGTGCGGATAGCGCGCGTGGGCGCTCTTCAGGACCCGGTCCAGGCCCTGGGACCGTACGGCGGTGTGCGAGCCGTTGACGGCGACGCGGGAGTCGGCGGTCAGCTCCGGTGCCCGTTTGCGCACGGTGAGCCGCTCGCCGTGCAGGAACAGCGAGGGGCAGCCGATGACCTCGACATCGCGGAAGCCGAGGTCCCGCAGGTACTTCTCGGTGAACTCGCCCCGCACGCCGATCGAGGCGCTGCGGTCGAGCACCGCGGAGCAGAACGCGCGCACGGCCGGCTCGATGGACTTCAGCCGTGCCGCGTCGTAGCTCAGGCCGGTCTGTGCGCCGACGCCCATGACCACGACCGGAATCCGCAGCTTGCCGATCAGTCGCGTCAGCCGCTTCAGCCCGGTCTGGAACGAGGGCCGGAAGGCGTTGGCGAGGGGGACGACGAAGGCGTCGTACTCCTCGTTGATGCGCTCGGCCTCGGCCGCGGCGGCCCGCATCCCGTTGGAGACGACCTCGGTGCCCGGCGTCTGCAGGATCTTGTGGGCGGCGTCGCTGAAGATCAGGTTGCCGGAGTTGGTCGCGATCACGTCCCGCTGGAGTGCTTCCTCCACGGGGACGACGTCGAAAGGGCTCTTCCCCGACCGGAGAAGGATGCGCTTCGTGGGGCGAAGGGTAGCTGACACGCAGTTCACCCTAAGTTTGTCGGATCTTTAATTTCTATGCGCAACCACCACAACCTTTTTGCCGTACGCATTCCGTGAGCGCGCGACTACGTGGCGCCTACAGGCATCCCGTCCGTACCCTGGACCGATGCGCGGTGAGCGATCCGCTTCGCGTAGATTCGGGCGGGGCAGCCGGAACCGGGCGAGGGGACAGACAGCAAGGTGGCAGGGGTAAGGCAGGCCGTGTGCGAGGCCCGCAGGATCGTCGTCAAGGTGGGTTCCTCGTCGCTGACCACCGCGTCGGGCGGCCTGGACGCCGACCGGGTCGACGCGCTCGTCGACGTGCTCGCGAAGAGCCGAGAGGGCGGGGTGGCCCGGAGGGCCTCGGACGAGGGTGGTGACGGGAGACGGGTGGGCGGCGGAGAGCGGGAGGTCGTGCTGGTCTCCTCCGGCGCCATCGCCGCGGGCCTCGCCCCGCTGGGCCTGCGCCGCCGTCCCAGGGACCTGGCCCGCCAGCAGGCCGCGGCCAGCGTCGGCCAGGGCCTGCTCGTGGCCCGCTACACCGCTTCCTTCGCCCGCTACGGCGTCCGGGTCGGCCAGGTCCTGCTGACCTCCGACGACATGAGCCGCCGCGCCCACCACCGCAACGCCTCCCGCACCCTCGACAAGCTGCTGGCGATGGGCGCCCTCCCGGTCGTCAACGAGAACGACACCGTGGCCACCGACGAGATCCGCTTCGGCGACAACGACCGGCTCGCGGCGCTCGTCGCCCACCTCGTCCGCGCCGACCTGCTGGTCCTGCTGTCCGACGTGGACGGCGTGTACGACGGTGACCCCAGCCGGCCCGGCACCTCACGGATAGCGGAGGTGCGCGGGCCCGCCGATCTGGCGCACGTGGAGATCGGCAGCTCCGGCAAGGCCGGCGTCGGCACCGGCGGCATGGTCACCAAGGTCGAGGCGGCCCGGATCGCCGCCGCGGCCGGCATCCCCGTCGTGCTGACCAGCGCGGTGCACGCGACCGACGCCCTCTCCGGCGGCGACACCGGCACCTACTTCCACGCCACCGGGAAGCGCTCCGCCGACCGGCTGCTGTGGCTTCAGCACGCCTCCACCCCACAGGGCTCGCTCACCCTCGACGACGGGGCGGTGCGCGCCGTCGTCGAGCGCCGCAAGTCGCTGCTGCCGGCCGGGATCGCCGCCGCCGAGGGCGAGTTCACCGCGGGCGACCCGGTCGAGCTGCGCGACGGCTCGGGGCGCCCGGTGGCCCGCGGGCTCGTCAACTTCGACGCCAAGGAGATCCCCCGGCTGATCGGCCGCTCCACCCGTGAACTGGCCCGCGAGCTCGGACCGGCGTACGAACGCGAGGTCGTACACAGGGACGACCTGGTCATCCTGGAGCCGTAATGGGCCGAAACGTCCGTCCACCTCGGTCCTGAAGGTTGGGGGACGTTCCGTAAAACCGCCCCACGGAGCCGTGCGGCCTGCTCCACTTTTGTCTCAGGGACATTCCGCATGAGCGCTGCGTGAAGGAGGTCGTCGTGAGACGAGTGCGCCCGGGGGCGGCGGCGTACCGCGGGGGTGCCGGCGGGTCCCCCTCCCGCGCGGTCGGGGAGGAGCGCGCCCTGACCAGCGTGGCGGCGGGGGACCGCTACGAGGAGCCCAGAGACCTGCCGCGGCTGTGGCACATCACCCTCAGTGTCTCCGGTGAGGAGGCCCCGCTGAAGGAGGTGCGGCGCGGCCTGGAGCAGCTCGCCCACGACCACCCCTTCCTGCTCACCAGCCGCTACGCCAACGACCACGCGGAGATCCGCTACTGGGAGGAGGCCCGCGACCTGCACGACGCGGCCGCCGTCGCGCTGCGGCTGTGGGGCGAGCACCGGCAGACCGCCAAGCTGCCGCCCTGGGAGATCGTCGGCCTGGAGGTCATCGACCGCGAGACCTATCACCAGCGCCTCGCGGAGGGATACGGCCCGCCGCCCGCGACACCGGTCGGGGTTCACCCGTTTTGACCGCGTCTCGCGGTGTGGAACAACCGCCGGACGGGCCTGCCCGGCGCACTACCCTTCCTTCATGACCACGCTCTCGCCGTACGACTCGATGTCCCCGGTCATCCGGGCCGCCTACCGCGCCAAGGCCGCCGCCGCCGACCTCGCGCCGCTGCCGCGCGTGGAGAAGGACGACGCGCTGCTCGCCGTCGCGGACGCCCTGGAGGTCCGTACCAGCGAGATCGTCGAGGCCAACGCCAAGGACGTCGCCAAGGCCCGCGAGGCGGGCACCAGCGAGTCCGTCGTCGACCGGCTCACGCTCACCCCGGAGCGGGTGCGCGCGATCGCCTCCGACGTGCGCGACGTGGTGGCGCTGCCCGACCCGGTCGGCGAGGTCGTCCGCGGCAACACGCTCCCCAACGGCATGGACCTGCGCCAGGTGCGCGTACCGCTCGGCGTGGTCGGCATCGTCTACGAGGCCCGCCCGAACGTCACCGTCGACGCCGCCGCGCTCTGCCTGAAGTCCGGCAACGCGGTGCTGCTGCGCGGCTCGGCCTCCGCCTACGAGTCGAACACCGCCCTGGTCCGGGTGATCCGCGACGCCGTGGGCGGGGCGGGGCTGCCCGCCGACGCCGTGCAGCTGGTGCCCGGTGAGGGCCGGGACAGCGTGCGCGAGCTGATGCGCGCCCGCGGCCTGGTCGACGTGCTGATCCCGCGGGGCGGCGCCTCCCTGATCCGGACCGTCGTCAACGAGTCGACCGTCCCGGTGATCGAGACCGGCACCGGCAACTGCCACGTCTACGTCGACGCCCACGCCGACCTCGACATGGCGGTCGACATCCTGGTCAACTCCAAGGCGCAGCGGGTCAGCGTCTGCAACACCGCCGAGACGCTCCTCGTCCACCAGGACATCGCCGCGGACTTCCTGCCGCGCGCCCTGGACGCGCTCGCCGAGGCCGGGGTCACCGTCCACGCCGACGAGCGGGTCATGGGATACGCCAAGGACTCCAGGGCCACGGTCGTCGAGGCGACCCCGGAGGACTGGGAGACCGAGTACCTCTCGTACGACATCGCCGCCGCCGTCGTCGACTCCCTCGACCGGGCCGTCGAGCACATCCGGCTGTGGAGTTCCGGCCACACCGAGGCGATCGTGACCACCTCCCAGCAGGCGGCCCGCCGCTTCACCCGGTTGGTCGACTCCACCACGGTCGCCGTGAACGCCTCCACCCGCTTCACGGACGGCGGCCAGTTCGGCTTCGGCGCGGAGATCGGCATCTCCACGCAGAAGCTGCACGCCCGGGGCCCCATGGGGCTGCCGGAGCTCACCAGTACCAAGTACATCCTCACCGGAGACGGGCACATCCGGCGCTGAGCGCCATACCGGGGCATATGTGACCGGCATGCGCCGGCCGGTCGTGCCGGGGTGCCGGGAGAAGGGCGGAGGGAACGTCTCATCAGGCGGATGAATTTCCATACCGTCTGCCCAAATTGACCCCCCAGGTCTACTCTGGATCCGTGCCGGAGGACGTGGGGGGCACGCCGTTCCCTGACGGCTGGGAGCCCGACGACGACCACGACCGCGGGGTGTCGGACGAAGAGTTCGCCTCCGTGGTCTTCGACGAGGCCTTCGTGCGGGCGGCCGTGATCCACGAGCCCACCGCCGTCGAACGCCTCCTGGCCGCCGCGCAGGCCAGAGCCGAGGCCTCCGAGGCGGAGGCCCACCGCGCCCGCACCAGAGGCGAGCGCTACGAGGACGGCTACGGCCCCGAGGGCCCCGGCTTCGGCCACGACGTCGACGACCTGGACGACCTCGACGTCCTGGAGGACCGCTGGGGCGCCCCGGGAACGTACGGCAAGCAGGTGCGCTGGCACCGTCCCGTCGCCTGGCTGCTCGCCCTCGTGATGGGCATCGGCATGGTCGCGCTGGCCTTCGCCGCCGTCTACCGCGGGGCCTCCTCCGGCGGTCGCGACCAGGCCCCGCCACCCGCCTCGACGGGCCCGGACCAGGGCGGCGCCGCGCCCCCCTCCGCGTCCGCCGACCACTACTCCCAGCGGCCCGTCCCGGCGACCCCGCGCACCCCCTGACGGCCCCCGGCCGCGCCGTGCCGTTTCTGGTGAGAACCTGTCAGAACTTGACGTGGAGCAGGGCGTTTATGCGGGCTTCCCGAGACCTACCCTGAAGGTATGGGAGGGCCTGGAGACCCACCTGAGGGGACACCCGAGGGTGCCCCGGGAGGTGCGGAGGACGAATACGGATCCGTCGTGTTCGACGAGTCGTTCATCCGCGCTGCCCGGATTCAGGAGTACTCCGCACGCGAGCGCATGACCGACCACACCCCCGCCGTACGCCGCCGTCCGCCCCTGCACCGCGGTCTGTCCCGGCAGGCTCTGATCCTCGTGCTGCTGATCGCCCTCGCCTTCGGCACCGCGATCTACATGGGTGTGCGCCACCCCTACCGGACCTCCGAGGCCCAGCGCCCCGTCGAGCCGCTGCGGATGACCGTGATCCCGCTCGCCCCCCGGGGCAGGGTGCCGGGGGCCGCCGACCCCGAGTACCTGTACGCGCACAGCCCCGCCGCCCAGTTCGGCGTCGGCGCCGAGGGCATCCCGCTGCCCGCCGTCCGGCGCACCGCGCACTTCTCCGACAGTCAGGTCGTCGCCGCCCTGACCACCGCCAAGGACTACCTCGTCGTGTCCTCGCTCCGCCCCGAGGTGCTCACCGGCGGCCAGGTCCACCCCGTGCGGGCCCTGCTCGACGCCGACCAGCTCGACCAGTTCGACCAGAGCTACGCCCACCCGGCCGCGGACGGCCGGCACGCGCCCACCGGATGGCTCGTCCGGTTCGACCCGGCCCAGGCCGAGCTGGCCGACCGCGGCATCCGGGTGGAGGGCACCCTGCAGGCCGTGGAGGCCGACTCCGGCACCCTGGAGGTCACCGCGGACCACACCTTCGTCTACGCGCTGCGTGCGGCCGGCACCGGCGCGAGCACCGAGGCCTCGCTGTTCACCGTCCGGCGCGAGGTGCGGTTCCGCTTCACCCGCGACGACCTGCGCCTGCACCAGGCCCAGCTGGTCGTCTCCTCCGTCGTGGCGGGCCCCCTGTCCTGCGCCGGGGACTCCGCCGGCCACCTGCACCCGCTGCTGGCCGGTCAGGCCGCCAGGACGGGCGGCCCGGCCGGCACGGACCCGTACGCCACGGGCAGCGCTCCGGCACTCTGCGGCACCCTGGCGACGAGCGCCCAGCCGAGGATCTGAGCCGAGCCCGGCTCAGTCCCCGTCCCGCGGCGGCGCGTCCGTCCCCGGCCGCTCGTCGGCGGACCCGTCCTGAGCCGATCCGTCCTGAGCCGATCCGTCCTGAGCCGGCCCGTCCTGAGCCGGCCCGTCCTTCGGCGGTGCCGGGGCGGTGAAGCCGTTGAAGCCGCGCCGCACCCGGCCGCCCAGGTCGCCGGCCCCGCCCGCCAGATCGCTGACCAGCTTCATCAGCGGGTCCTTTGAGCTCTTCACGTGGTTGGCGTAGTGCGCCGCCGACTCGCGGAACGAGTCGCCGACGGAGGTGTCCTTGTCCTCGCTGCGCCGCGGGTAGTGGCCGTCCATGAGCCGCTGGTAGTCGCGGGACTCCGCCCACTTCTTCAGCTCGGCCGCCCGCACCGTGGTGAAGGGATGCGTGCGCGGCAGCACGTTGAGGATCTTCAGTACGGAGTCGCGCAGGTCGCCCCCGGCCTCGTACTCCTCGGCCTGCTGGAGGAACGCGTCCACGTTCATCTCGTGCAGGTGGTTGCCGCCCGCCATCTTCATCAGCCCCCGCATCGAGGCCCGCAGGTCCTGCCCCGCCAGCAGCCCCGCCCGGTCCGCCGACAGCTCGGACTTGCGGAACCACTCGCGCAGCGCCGTCACGATCGCCATGATCGCGAGATTGCCCAGCGGGATCCACGCCACCCGCACCGCCAGGGTGGTCAGGAACAGCAGGATGGTGCGGTACACGGCGTGGCCGGACAGCGCGTGGCCCACCTCGTGGCCGACGACCGCCCGCATCTCGTGCTCGTCGAGCAGCTCGACCAGGCCCGTGGTGACCACGATGATCGGCTCGTCCAGGCCGATGCACATGGCGTTGGGCTGCGGGTTCTGGCTGACGTACATCGGCGGGACCTTCTCCAGGTCCAGGATGTAGCAGGCGTCGCGCAGCATGTCGTTCAGGTGGGCGAACTGCTGATCCGAGACGCGTACCGAGTCGGACAGGAACAGCAGCCTCAGGCTGCGCTCGGGCAGCAGGCCGCTGAGGGCCTTGAACACCGTGTCGAAGCCGCTGAGCTTGCGCAGGGCGACCAGGGCGGAGCGGTCCGCCGGGTGCTCGTACGCCCGCGAGGAGAGCCCGGGGAAGCGCCTGCGCTGCCTGCTCGGCACGCGCTCGTGCCCGTCGTGCCCGCGACCGTCTTCGGACATGTGGTCCCCCCATGATGTGCGTCGGTGTGTCCAGCGCCCCCCGAAGCAGCGCCCAGCCTAGGCGGAGTTACCGTGGACCGGCAGTACAGAGAAGGAGTCCACGTCATGGAGCACAGCCCCGCAGCCGCCCGGCTCACCGAGGCCGCGAGCGTCGCCGCCCAGCACCAGGGGGCGGGTGACCTGCTCCGGATCGTACTGGTCGTGATGGTGGTGGGCTGTGTGCTCACCGGCTGGTTCCTGTTGCGCGGGTACAAACGGAACGACGACTGAGCCGACCGGAAGGTTCCCGGGGCGACCGCCGTCGTCGACAGGCGGAGTCGGCGTGTTCGGCGCGGAGGCGGCCGCTTACGATGAGCCGACGTCTTTAACCCGCCCACACCCGGATAGGTACTGCCGAAGATGAGCTTCCCCAGCACCGCTGCCCAGTTGGTCAACCTCGCCGAGGGCGAGGGCGGCAACCACGAGAGCCTCAGCCCCTACGTCACCGGCGGCAGCGCCCTCCTCATCCTGCTGCTCCTGCTGTGGATCACCACCCGCTTCAACCGCGACCGCTGAGCGCTTCCGAGCCTCACCGGGGCCCGTCCCGGGACCGCTCCCGCACGCCGGGGGCCGTTCGCGGGGATCTGTCGGCCGGAGCCCTCAAGCCGGGCCGGTAGGGTCTGCACGCATGGGAGAGCAGGACATGCCTACCGGTCCGGCGAGTGACACGGTGAAACGCCCCGAGCACGGGAGCGGCGGCGGCCCGTCCGTGACGGGCAGGCGCCGCCTCGGTGTCATGGGCGGAACGTTCGACCCGATCCACCACGGGCACCTCGTGGCGGCCAGCGAGGTCGCCGCGCAGTTCCACCTGGACGAGGTGGTGTTCGTCCCGACCGGCCAGCCGTGGCAGAAGACCCACCGCAAGGTCTCCCCGGCGGAGGACCGCTACCTGATGACGGTCATCGCGACCGCCGAGAACCCGCAGTTCTCCGTGAGCCGTATCGACATCGACCGCGGCGGCCCCACCTACACCGTGGACACGCTGCGGGACCTGCGCGCGCTCAACCCCGACACCGACCTGTTCTTCATCACCGGCGCCGACGCGCTCGACCAGATCCTCACCTGGCGGGACTCGGAGGAGCTGTTCTCCCTCGCGCACTTCATCGGGGTCACCCGGCCGGGCCACCACCTGGCCGACCCCGGGCTCCCGGAGGGCGGGGTGTCCTTCGTCGAGGTGCCCGCCCTCGCCATCTCCTCCACGGACTGCCGTGCGAGGGTCGCCAAGGGAGACCCCGTCTGGTACCTGGTGCCGGACGGAGTCGTGCGCTACATCGACAAGCGCGAGCTGTACCGCGGCGAGTGAGCCGAGAGGGGCACCGGTGAACGACCGATACGACGCTGGGTACGGGGGCGACCAGTACGAGCTCGTCGGCTACGACGAGTACGGGCAGCCTGTCTACCAGCAGGTCCCGACGCAGCAGGCTCCGCGGGAGACGTACGACGCGTACGGGCGGCAGGGCCACGGCTACGGCCCGTACGCCACCGGCGGGCAGCAGCAGCCCCCGCCGCAGTACGGCGGCTACGACACCGGCCGCGGGTCGCCCGCCTCCCCCTACGGCCCCCAGGGCGGCCAGGGCTCCTACGACCCGTACGGCTCCGGCGCGGGCGACCCGGGGGCCACGACGGCGCCGTACGACCCGTACGGCCGGACCGGGCCCGGCGGGCAGCAGCCCCGGGCCGCCGGGCAGACCGCGTACATCCCGCAGCAGGCCGGGCCCGCGCACGAGAGCGCGGAGCGGCGTGAGGGGCGCGAAGGGGACCACGGCACCGAGCAGTTCGCGTTCGTGGAGGAGCCGGACGGCGACCCCGAGGACGTGATCGACTGGCTCAAGTTCACCGAGAACCGCACCGAGCGCCGCGAGGAGGCCCGCCGGCGTGCCCGCAGCCGGGTCGTCGCCCTCGTCGTGGTCCTCGCACTGGTCGCGGTCGGCGGCGTCGGCTACCTCTGGTACGCCGGGAAGCTCCCCGGGCTGTCGTCGTCCGGCCACACGTCCGGCGGCACGACGCCCGCGGCCGCCCAGAAACGCGACGTGATCGTCGTCCATCTGCACAACACCGCCAAGGGCGGCACCGCGACGGCGCTGCTCGTCGACAACACCACCACCCGGCGCGGCACCACCGTCCTGCTGCCCAACTCGCTCGCCCTGACCGGCGACGACGGCACCACGACGACCCTCGCCAAGTCGGTCCGGGACGACGGCTCCTCCGGCACCCGCGACCAGCTCGACTCCGTCCTCGGCACCGACATCGAGGGCACCTGGCGGCTGGACACCCCCTACCTGCAGAACCTGGTCGACCTGGTCGGCAACATCGACGTCGACACCAACACCGACGTGCCCGACCCGGACGCCAAGAAGAAGGGCTCCGGGCCGCTCGTCCACAAGGGTCAGGGGCAGACCCTCAGCGGCAAGATGGCCGTCGCCTACGCCACCTACCGGGCCCCGGGAGAGGCGCAGAACGCCCAGCTGGAGCGGTTCGGCCAGGTCATGCAGGGCACGCTGCGCAAGCTGTCCTCCGACCCGCAGGGCGCGACGACGACGGTGCAGACGCTGGCGCAGATCCTCGACCCCTCGCTCACCGACAAGGACCTCGGCACCTTCCTCGCCAAGCTCGCCGACCTCGCCAAGGGCGGCGACTACGGGACGGCGGTGCTGCCGGTGCAGAGCGACGGCACGCTGAGCGCCCAGACCAGTGACAGCGTCGTCAAGCAGATCCTCGGCGGCACCGCGAAGAGCCCCGAGCAGGGGGCGGCCGTCCGGGTCTCGGTGCAGAACGCCACCGGCGTCAAGGACAACACCGAGAAGGCCCGCGTCGTCCTGCTCAACGGCGGCTTCACCTTCCTGGAGGGCGGCAGCGCCTCCGCCGTCCGGACGACGTCCCAGGTCCTCTACTCCGACCCCAAGGACAAGGAGAACGCCACCGAGGTCGCCAAGACCCTCGGCCTCCCCGCCACCGCGGTGACCAAGGGCACGGTCCGCTCGAACGCCGACGTCTCCGTCGTCCTCGGCCAGGACTACAGGCCGTCGTCCTGACGCGGGAGCCCCGGGCGCCCCGCGCGGGCCCCGGGGCACGCACCGCATGCGGCCGGCGGTCCGTGAGACCCTTGAGGTCAAAAGACCGCCGACGGAAAGCCGTGCAGTGACCGCAACCGACCGTTCCCTCGAGCTCATCAAGACCGCCGCCCAGGCGGCCGCCGACAAGCTCGCGCACGACATCATCGCCTACGACGTCAGCGACGTACTGTCGATCACGGACGCCTTCCTGCTGGCGTCCGCGCCCAGCGACCGCCAGGTCAAGTCGATCGTCGACGAGATCGAGGAGCGGCTCCAGAAGGAGTGCGGCGCCAAGCCGGTGCGCCGCGAGGGCGACCGCGAGGCCCGCTGGGTCCTGCTCGACTACGTCGACATCGTCGTCCACGTCCAGCACAGCGAGGAGCGCGTCTTCTACGCCCTGGAGCGGCTGTGGAAGGACTGCCCCGAGCTGGAGCTGCCGGCCGACGCCAAGGCCACCCGCGGCAAGGCCGAGGAGCACTCCAAGCTGAAGGCCGCCGAGGAGTCGGCGGACCTGGGCGGTGAGTGGCGATGACCGGAGCCGGTGAGGCGCCGGGCGGGGAACCGGGCCGGGGCCGCCGCGTCATCCTGTGGCGGCACGGCCAGACCTCCTGGAACGTGGAGCGCCGCTTCCAGGGCACCACGGACGTCGAGCTGACCGAGACCGGCGCCGGGCAGGCCCGCCGCGCCGCCCGGCTGCTGGCCTCCCTGCGTCCGGACGCGATCGTCTCCTCGGACCTGCGGCGGGCCGCCCTGACGGCGGCCGAGCTGGCCGCCCTCACCGGCCTCGACATCACCCACGACGAGGGTCTGCGCGAGACCTACGCGGGCGTCTGGCAGGGCCTGACCCACGAGGAGATACTCGCCCGGTACGGCGAGGAGTACGCCGCGTGGAAGCGCGGGGAGCCGGTGCGCCGCGGCGGCGGCGAACTGGAGACCGAGGTCGCCGACCGTGCCGCCCCCGTCGTGCTGCGGCACGTCGACAAGCTGCCCGAGGACGGCACGCTCGTGGTGGTCAGCCACGGCGGCACGATCCGCACCACGATCGGGCGCCTGCTCGGTCTGGAGGCCCACCACTGGGAGAGCCTCGGCGGCCTCTCCAACTGCTGCTGGTCCGTCCTCGGCGTGGGCGCGCGCGGCTGGCGTCTGCTGGAGCACAATGCCGGCACCCTGCCGGAGCCCGTCCTCGGCGACGACGACTGAGCCGCCCCCGGCACTCCGGACCCCGGATTTCACTTTCCGGCAGGTCGCAGGCTAAAGTTCTTCTTGTTCGGCCCGCCGAGCGGGACGAAACACCACACGGTTCCACCGCGTGGCACGAGGGGCTATAGCTCAGTTGGTAGAGCGCCTGCATGGCATGCAGGAGGTCAGGAGTTCAATTCTCCTTAGCTCCACGGACCGACACTCGCACGAGTCGTCGAAGATCGGTGAAGAAGATCCCGCTCCCGGCAAGGGGGCGGGATTTTTTCTGTGCTCCGCCGCCTTGAGTCACTTGGGCGCCATCAGGCGTATACCTGTGCGGAGGCGCTTCCGGCGTGCGCATTCGCGCAGACCGGGACGGCCGCTGCGGGTGCCGTGGCCGGACTGGTACCGAGGCGTCGCTGACCGTATTGGTCCGGCCGTGGCAGAATCAAACGGCCGGAAGGGGGCGCGGCCCACGGGAGGGAGTGGCGATGCCTGCGAGCATCCTCGAGGAGGTCGGTCGCCTCCTCGGCGCGGTGTTGACCCGGGACACGGTCACCCGCCTCATCTGCCCCTCCTGCGGCTCGCTCCATGTGGCCCAAGTCCTCGGCGACAACGGGGGGATCTCGTACGTGTGCACGGCCTGCGGCCACAGCTGGAGCTGATCGATGGGTGCACACAGGCGGAAGTGCGACTGGTGCGGCAGCGGCACGCCGATCGTCCGGGACATGGAGCCGCTCAACCCCGACTACCAGTACTGGTGCGAGGAGTGCGCGCGGGCGCTGATCATAAAAGGCGACCCCATCGAGACGTACCGCGAACTCGAGGGTGAGCCGATCTATGGCAGGCTCCTGGAGGAGCACTGCACGCTGAAGCGCTTCTATTCGTTCGTGACGGCGTGAGGGTGTGTGAGGCCCGACCGGCCCGGCATCATCCCCCAAGCGGTCAAATCGGGCGTGGGGAAAACCGATTTGGTGCTGCGCTCCGTCCACCTGTAATGTTGGCGTCGCCGCCGGGGAAACCGGGCGGGACGAAGCAAGGGGCTATAGCTCAGTTGGTAGAGCGCCTGCATGGCATGCAGGAGGTCAGGAGTTCAATTCTCCTTAGCTCCACAGAAGTCGAAGGCGGGTCATCCGATCAGGATGGCCCGCCTTCGGCGTTGAGTCGATGTCCCGTACGAGCTGCGGGCCCGCCCCGGGAGGGGAGGACCCGCCGTACGGCTGCTCAGCGGCCCAGAGCGCGCCGGCCCCGGCCCTGGGAGAGGACCGGGAGGTTGCTGCGCGAGGACGCCTGCGAGCGGGTGTCCTCCTCCAGACGCAGGGCGAGCGCCGGGCACCGGCGCACCGCGCGCAGCGCCTTGGCCTCCGCGTAGCGCGGGACCTGTGCCTGGGCGACGGTCGGGAAGCCGTCGGCGCCCAGTTCGAAGACCTCCGGGAGGATGTCCGCGCACAGGCCGTGGCCCCGGCACAGCGTCCAGTCGACGTAGATCTTCTGGCGGCTGGGGCCGCTCTCCTCGGCCTCCATGCCGCCGGCCGGGGCCCTGCCGCCCTCGAAGAGCGGCAGCACGCCCTCCACGCGCCGCCCGCAGCCGTTGCCGAGGACGTGCGCGGCGAGGTCGTCCGTGAACGCCTTGATGGTCGACTCCAGGAACATCGCGGAGCCGTCCGGGTGCGAGCACGCGCCGCGCCGCTTGACGTTCTTGGCGACCTGCTTGAGCGCCTCCAGGGCGGCCGGTCCGCCGCCGTTCAGGATGTCCTCCATGCCGCGCGCCGCGGCCGGCAGGCCCAGGTAGCAGGGGCCGCACTGGCCCGCGCTCTCCTCGGCCAGCCACCGGGCCACCTGGAGCGACTCGCCCAGCGGGCAGGTGTCCTGGCCGATCGGCAGGATGGCGCCCGCGCCCAGCGAACCGCCCACCGCGTCCAGCGAGTTGCGGGAGACGATCGCCTCGTTGACGGTGGCCGAGTCGATCCACTTGCCGTGGTAGCCGCCGGTCAGCACGCCCTGCGGCACCGGCGGGGCGCCGGCGAGCTGGAGGATGTAGCGCAGCGGCACGCCCGTCGGGACCTCGATCACCATGGGGCGGGCGACCGCCCCGGAGACGGTGAGCATGACGGTGCCCGGCTCGTCGTACAGGCCGGTGTTGCCGTAGCGCTCGGGACCGATCCGGGCGGCGATCGCCAGCTGGGCGAAGGTCTCGGCGTTGGACAGCAGGGTCGGCGCGCCGCCGACGCCGTTCTGCGAGGCGCTGACCTTGCGGCCCGGCGGGATCGCCGGGCCGCCGTCGATGGAGCGGACCAGCGACGCGGCCGCTCCGGTGACCATGCGCACCGGGTTGCGCTGCACGCTCGCGCGCAGCGCCGACCGGCGGCTGTTGCTGAGGCCGCGTTCGGCGAGCGCGGCCTCCATGGAGCGCTGGGTGGACTCCCGGGTGACCCCCACCACGAGCGTGCGGGCACCGAGCGCCTCCGCGCAGAGCAGGGCGCCGTCCAGGATGAGGTGCGGGGCACGGTTGATGAGCACCGTGTCCTTGCGGCAGGCCGGTTCGTCCTCGCTTCCGTTGACGACGACGACCGGCCGGACGCCGCGCTTGATCGCCGCTTCGGCGACCGAGCGCAGCTTCTTGTGGAAGGGGAAGCCCGCGCCGCCGCGGCCCTTCAGGTTGATGGCCTCGGAGAGCTGCGCGAGCTGCTCGCCGCCCATCGGTTCGAGCGGCCCGTGCACCTTGAGGTGCATGGGCAGATCGAGTCGTTCGACAAGGTCGAAGCCTGACGTGAGCTGGGGAAGACCGACCACGCGGACTTCTGGTACGTCGGGCAGGGCCTCGTTCACCTATAGCCTCCGGAAGGCGTGTTCCAAGGTTCGCCCGAACCCGGTGCGTCGAAGGAGGCACCGGGGGGTGTTTCAGTGGCGGGACCGCTGTTGTACGTGTCGTTGGAGTTGTACGTGCCGTAGAGCGGGTTCGTCTCACCGGTGTCGTACATGTCACGTCCGCCGTAGCCGTCCGCGCCGGAATTGTTATAGGTGGGGATGTTGTATCCGGTGTCGATCATCGGGTCGTAGGCCGAGCGCTGCGCCTCGCCGACCGGGGGCGGCGACGGGATCGGCCAGCTGCCCGAGGTGCTGCCGGAGCCCTCCACGCGCGGCATCGCCTCGGTGGCCCGCATGTCGTACGGCAGGTCCATGCGGGTGGTCTGACCGGCCGCGAAGGGCTGCCCGCCGCCCGGGGGCGTCGAGACGGCCCGGTAGGCGGCCGCGAAGCCGGGGGCGGGCGCCGGGGTGTCGTACAGCGGCGAGGACGGGCCCGGGACGCGCGGCAGCGGACCCGTCGCGCCCGCGGCGGCGGAGGGCCGGGCCGCCCGGGGGCTGTCGTAGCCCGGCAGCGCGGACTCCGCCGTCCTGGCCCGGCTCGCGTCCAGGTCGTCGAGCTCCGGCCGCTCGCCGCCGCCGAGGAGCGTCACGAGCCGGTCGGCGATCCTGCGCTTGACCGGCCGCGGCGCGCCGCGCAGCGCCAGGGCCGCCATGACGCCGAGCAGGGAGAGGCCGTAGAGGATCACGAAGATCGGCTTGGCCTGGCGACCCGCGTAGAGTCCGTGGATCAGCGCGGCGCACCAGGCCGGGTAGGCCAGCATGTGCATGGCCCGCCAGCGGGCGGCCACCGGGGCCGGGGAGGCGAAGTTGCTGCGCAGCGCGCCCGTGATGCCCACGAAGATCATCAGCAGGCCGGCCACGGAACCGAGGCCGATCAGGCCGCCGCTTCCGGTGACGCCGAGCGAGAACGGGATGATCGCGGCGATGAACTGCGTGTGGTCAAGCGCGATCTTCGTGGTGATGTGCAGCAGCAGGAAGGCGATCGAGGCGACGGCCGTCGTGCGGTGCACGGCCTGGCCCACGATCCGCTGGCGGGTGTTGAGGAAGATCCGGTCCTGGGCGACCAGGCCCCAGATCACCGAGCAGCTCAGGGAGACCAGGGAGAGGACGCCCGCGCCGAAGTTCAGGAAGTCCCTGACCGTGTCACCTCCGACCAGCACGATCATGGGTATGAGGAGCAGGACGACAGCCGACGCCACCCCGTAGGCCGAACGGCCGGGTTTGGGAAGCGAGCTGTTACTGCGACGAGGGTTCATGGGGGCAACTCCGAGCGGTCATGTCGGGCAAGCGGTCCCGAGGACGAACTCTAAGCGGCTCAAAACTGAGCAGTAGGCCGTTTCAGTTATTGCGCTGTTATCAAAGAGGCCGCAGGGCAGCGCGTTGTCCCCATAGGTTCTGTTACGCCGGGTAATGTTTGAACCTAGTTCAACTTTTCCGTACCTTCACAAGCGGGTGCGGACCCTCCTGGGGGTGCGGCCGGAAGTCCGTCGCAGCGTGCTCGACGGCTGCGGTACCCTGACGCCATGCGTGCCGTACGCCTTCTGCTTAGCGAGCCGCGCTGATCAGTCCCGACCACCGGGCGAATCGGATGGTCGGAATCGGCGCGGCGTCCCCTCCTGTGCGAGGGGATTTTTCGTTTCCTGGACGACACAGCCGCTGGCACAGACCATCGATGGAGCTTTGAGGATCATGAGCGAGACGAACCCCGCCGCAGCCGCCGCCGTTCCGGCTGAGACGGCGCCGCACCGCTACACGGCCGCCGTGGCGGCCGAGATCGAGGCGCGCTGGCAGGACGTCTGGGACGCCGAGGGGACGTACGCCGCGCCGAACCCGAAGGGCGACCTGGCGGGCGATCCGGAGCTGGTCGCCAAGCCCAAGAAGTTCATCATGGACATGTTCCCGTACCCCTCCGGTGCGGGCCTGCACGTCGGTCACCCGCTGGGCTACATCGCCACCGATGTGTACGCCCGGTTCCAGCGCATGACCGGCCACAACGTCCTGCACACCCTGGGCTTCGACGCCTTCGGCCTGCCCGCCGAGCAGTACGCCGTGCAGACCGGCACGCACCCGCGCGTGTCCACCGAGGCCAACATGGAGAACATGAAGGCCCAGCTGCGCCGGCTGGGCCTGGGCCACGACAAGCGCCGGTCCTTCGCCACGATCGACCCGGACTACTACAAGTGGACCCAGTGGATCTTCCTGCAGATCTTCGGCTCCTGGTACGACGAGGAGGCCGGCAGGGCCCGCCCGATCTCCGAGCTGGTCGCCCGGTTCGAGAGCGGTGAGCGTGCCGTACCGGGCCACACGCGCGCGTGGAGCGAGCTGAGCGAAGCCGAGCGCGCCGACGTCCTGAGCGAGTTCCGCCTGGCCTACGCCTCCGACGCGCCCGTCAACTGGTGCCCCGGCCTGGGCACGGTGCTGGCCAACGAGGAGGTCACCGCCGAGGGCCGCTCCGAGCGCGGCAACTTCCCGGTCTTCAAGGCCAAGCTGCGCCAGTGGAACATGCGGATCACCGCCTACGCGGACCGGCTGCTGGAGGATCTGGAGGAGCTGGACTGGCCCGAGGCCATCAAGCTGCAACAGCGCAACTGGATCGGACGCTCCGAGGGCGCCCGCGTCGACTTCCCGATCGACGGCGAGCGCATCACGGTCTTCACCACCCGCCCGGACACCCTGTTCGGCGCCACCTACATGGTGCTGGCCCCCGAGCACCCGCTGGTCGAGAAGTTCACCCCCGACGCCTGGCCCGAGGGCACCCACGAGGTGTGGACCGGCGGCCACGCCACCCCGGCCGAGGCCGTCGCCGCCTACCGCGTGCAGGCCGCCTCCAAGTCGGACGTCGAGCGGCAGGCCGAGGCCAAGGACAAGACCGGCGTCTTCATCGGCGCGTACGCGACCAACCCGGTCAACGGCGAGCGGGTCCCCGTCTTCATCGCCGACTACGTCCTGATGGGCTACGGCACCGGCGCGATCATGGCCGTCCCGGCGGGCGACCAGCGCGACTTCGAGTTCGCGCGCGCCTTCGAGCTGCCGATCCACTGCGTGGTCGAGCCGACCGACGGCCGCGGCACCGACCCGTCGGCCTGGGAGGGCGCCTTCGCCTCCCACGACGCGAAGCTCATGAACTCCTCCAACGACGAGGTCAGCCTGGACGGCCTGGGCGTCGCCGACGCCAAGGCGCGCATCACCGAGTGGCTGGAGCGCAAGGGCATCGGCGAGGGCACGGTCAACTTCCGCCTGCGCGACTGGCTGTTCAGCCGCCAGCGCTACTGGGGCGAGCCCTTCCCGATCGTCTACGACGAGGACGGCGTCGCCCACGCCCTGCCCGAGTCGATGCTGCCGCTGGAGCTGCCCGAGGTCGAGGACTACGCGCCGCGCACCTTCGACCCGGACGACGCCGACACCCAGCCCGAGACGCCGCTGTCGCGCAACGACGACTGGGTCCACGTCACCCTGGACCTGGGCGACGGGCCGAAGAAGTACCGCCGCGAGACCAACACCATGCCCAACTGGGCCGGTTCCTGCTGGTACGAGCTGCGCTACCTGGACCCGCACAACAGCGAGCGGCTGGTCGACCCGGAGATCGAGCGCTACTGGATGGGCCCGCGCGAGGGCCGGCCGCACGGCGGCGTGGACCTGTACGTCGGCGGCGCCGAGCACGCCGTGCTGCACCTGCTGTACGCGCGCTTCTGGTCGAAGGTCCTGTACGACCTGGGCCACGTCTCCTCGGCGGAGCCGTTCCACAAGCTGTTCAACCAGGGCATGATCCAGGCCTACGTCTACCGCGACAGCCGTGGCATCGCGGTGCCGGCCGCCGAGGTGGAGGAGCGCGACGGCGCCTACTACTACCAGGGCGAGAAGGTCACCCGCCTGCTGGGCAAAATGGGCAAGTCCCTGAAGAACGCGGTCACCCCGGACGAGATCGCCGCCGAGTACGGCGCCGACACGCTGCGCCTGTACGAGATGGCGATGGGCCCCCTGGACGTCTCCCGGCCCTGGGACACGCGCGCGGTGGTGGGCCAGTTCCGTCTGCTGCAGCGGCTGTGGCGCAACATCGTCGACGAGACCACCGGCGAGGTCACCGTCACCGGTGCCGAGCCCGACGAGGAGACGCTGCGCGCCCTGCACAAGGCGATCGACGGCGTCCGCCAGGACCTGGAGGGCATGCGGTTCAACACCGCCATCGCCAAGGTCACCGAGCTGAACAACCACCTGACCAAGGCGGGGGGTGCAGTGCCGCGCTCGGTCGCCGAGCCGCTGGTGCTGATGATCGCGCCGCTGGCCCCGCACATCGCCGAGGAGCTGTGGCGCAGGCTGGGCCACACCGACTCGGTCGTCCACCGGGACTTCCCGGTCGCCGACCCGGCGTACGTCGTGGACGAGACCGTGACCTGCGTCGTCCAGGTCAAGGGCAAGGTCAAGGCCCGCCTGGAGGTCTCCCCGTCGATCTCCGAGGAGGAGCTGGAGAAGGTGGCGCTGGCCGACGACAAGGTCGTCGCGGCACTGGGCGGCGCGGGCATCCGCAAGGTGATCGTGCGGGCGCCGAAGCTGGTGAACATCGTCACGGCGTGACCGGCCGCGTCACGGCGTGACCGACGGCGGGGCGAGACCGCCTCGGGGTCGTCCCCTACGGGCAGGTTCGGGGTTCTCGTGGAACTCCGGGCCTGCCCGTTGCGTTTACCGTTGAAGAGCGGCGCGGTGTGTGCCGCGATGACCGGAGGAGGAGCGTCGTGGAAACAGTCGCCGCAGTCTTCGCCCTGCTCTTCCTGCTCTTCGTGGTGCTCGGCGCCTACGCCACCGTCAAGGTGGTCGGCGCCGCCAGGCGCAGCGTGGACCGCACCCTCACCCAGGCCCGCCGCACCGTCGAGGACCACACGCTGCGGGCCAGGTCCTTCGTCCAGCCGGGCGCGGCGGGCGAACTGGCCCAGCTCCGGCTCACGCTGCGCACGTCGATGCGTGCCACGCAGGAGGCGCTGCGCACGGGCGTGCGCGAGGACGAGTCCCTGAAGGAGTCCCTCGCCCTCTTCGAGCGCCTCAGCGCGCACGGGCACGAACTGGACGGCGAGCTCAGGCGCCTGGAGGCCGAACCGGACCGGGCGACCCTCGCCGAACGGCTCCCCGCGCTGCGCGAGCGGACCCGGCGTGTCACACAGTCGGCCGACTCCCTGCGCTGGGCGGCCCGCGACCGCGCCCACCGCTTCGCCGACGACGACCTGGACACGCTGAGCGCCCAGATCGACGTGGAGGCCGGCGCCCTGCGCCACTGGACCCTGGCCGAGGCTCCGGACGCGCCGCCTCCGTGGCCCGAGCCCCCGGTCGCCGACGCGGCCGGGCAGACCTGGCCGGACCCCCCGGCGCCGTCCCCGGCGAGGGAGCCGTCCCGGCCCGCCCTCACCCCCGCGGAACGCCGCGCGGCGCACCCCTGGCAGAAGAAGACCCGTCCCGAGAGCACGACTTGATCCGGCCACGCGCGCACCCGGTGGAAGGGCCCGGGCTGCCGTCCGGGCACCACGGCAGGTAACCTCCAGCTCATGTCCCGCCATGTCGCGATCGTCACCGATTCAACGGCCTACCTGCCGCCGCGGACGATGGAGCGCCACGGCATCACCGCCGTTCCCCTGACCGTGGTCCTCGGTGACCGGGCGCTCGAAGAGGGCACCGAGATCTCGACCCGCTCCCTGGCCCAGGCGCTGCAGAAGCGGCGCTCCGTCACCACCTCGCGCCCCAGCCCGCAGCTCTTCGCCGAGACCTACCGCCGGGTCGCGGAGTCCGGCGCCACCGACATCGTCTCCCTCCATCTGTCCGCCGAACTCTCCGGCACCCACGACGCCGCGGTGCTCGCGGCGCGCGAGGCGCCGGTGCCGGTGCGGGTGGTGGACACCGGGATGGTCGGGATGGCGCTCGGCTTCTGCGCGCTGGCCGCCGCGGAGGCCGCCGAGGCGGGCGGCACCGCCGACGAGGCGGTCACGGCCGCGGAGAAGCGCGCCGGCAGCACCTCCGCCTACTTCTACGTCGACACGCTCGACTATCTGCGCCGCGGCGGCCGGATCGGTGCCGCGCAGGCCCTGCTCGGTTCCGCGCTCGCCGTGAAGCCCCTGCTCCAACTCCAGGGCGGGCGCATCGAACTGCTGGAGAAGGTGCGCACGGCCTCCAGGGCGATCGCCCGGCTGGAGGAGGTCGCGGCCGAACGGGCGGGCGGCGCCGAAGTCGATGTCGCCGTCCACCATCTCGCCGCCCCGGAACGGGCGTCGGCCCTCGCGGACCGGTTGCGGGCGCGGCTGCCCGGGCTGGCCGAGCTGCATGTCAGCGAGGTCGGCGCGGTGATCGGGGCGCACACGGGGCCGGGGCTGCTGGGGGTCGTGGTGTCGCCTCGCTGACGGGGCGACGGCGTGACAGGGGGACGGCGTGACGGCGAGGGCGTGACGGCGAGGCGGCGGGGCAGCGTGACGGCGGGGCGGCGGGGCGGCGTGACGGGGGACGTCGGTGAGGGCGGGACGTCGGTGACGTTGCGGGGCTGGGGACTGTCACTCGTTCGGGTGGTGGAGTTGTCCACAACCGGGCGGTAGTCCCCAGGAATCGAGCAAGATCATCGCGGCCCGGCCGACCTGCCCGATCCTCGTCGCATGGCACTTCGATCACGCTCACGACGCACAGCGACCGCGACCAGTGGCCCGGGCCGGGGCCCCGCCTCGGACGGCCGGACCAGGCATCGCCGCCCACCCGACTGGCGTGGGGCCCGGCGCCGTCACCGTCGTGCTCCGGGTGGGGCTTCGGGCTCGGGTTGGGTCTCCGGTTCGGGCTCGGGTTCGCGTGCGGCTTCGACTTCGGCTTCGGCGGAGGAACTGCGCCGCCGGGCGGAGGCGCTGTTCGGCGAACGTGCCGGGCGGGTGGGGGAGTCGGGGAGCGGACCGCCGGGGATCTGGGAGCCCTCCGCTGACGCTCCGCAGCACGCGGCTGCTCCGCCGTACCCGGCAGGGGGCGCCCGGGCTGGCGTGCGGCGCAGGCCGTCGTGGGCCGGGGACCCCGAAACGGCCGGTCATGACACGGAGTCGGGGGACGCACGCGAGGGCGGCACCGGCCCCGCGGCAGCGGTGGGCACGGCCTCACCGGCACCGGCACCGGCGCCGGCCCCGGAGTCGGCATCGGCATCGGAATCGGCGCCGGACGCGGCTCGGGCCTGGCGGGAGCGGGCCGGGCTCGCGCTACGGGACCGGATGCCACTGTGGCTGCAGGCACGGTGCGGTCTGGAGCCTAGGAACGTCGTCGCGCTGACGGCGCTGCTCGTCCTCGCCGCGGTCCTGGCCGCGCAGCACTTCTGGACCGGCCGTACCGAGTCGGTGCGGGCGCCCGAGGCCGTGCGGGCGGTGGTGCCCTACGGAGGTCGGGGGGAGAGCGGGCAGGCCGCGTCCGGAACCTCGGCCGCTCCACCGGGCGTCGGCGCATCGCCCGGCCCCGGGATCGTGGTGGACGTCAGCGGCAAGGTCCGCCACCCCGGGATCCGGCGCCTTCCCGCGGGATCCCGGGTCGCCGACGCGCTGCGGGCGGCGGGCGGGGTGCGGCCCGGTGTCGAGACCGACGGCCTGAACCGGGCCCGCTTCCTCGTGGACGGCGAACAGGTCGTCGTCGGTGGCCCGGCCCAGGCGGCGGGCGCACCGGCCGGCTCGGCCGCCGGCGGCGCGGTCGGTCCGGGGGCGGCGGGGGCCCCCGCGACACCGGTCTCCCTCAACACGGCCACGGCGGACCAGTTGGAGACCCTGCCCGGCGTCGGCCCCGTACTGGCCCAGCACATCGTCGACTACCGCACGCGGCACGGCGGCTTCCGCTCGGTCGACCAACTGCGCGAGGTCACAGGCATCGGCGACCGCCGCTTCGCCGACCTGCGCCCCCTGGTCCGGCCATGAACCGGGCCCCCGAAGGTGCGGCGCCTGACCGGCCGCCGTCTCGCGGTCGCACCTCGCCCGGAGGTGCGGCTCCTGACCGGCGGTCGTTTCCTGGCTCCGTCGCCGCCGGAGGTGTGGCGTCCGACCGGCCGCCGTCTCCCCGGCACACCGCGCCTGGAGGTGTGGCGCCCGGCGGGCTGTCTCCCGGTCGCACCGCGCCCGGAGGTGGGGCGTCCGACCGGCTGTCGTCTCCCCGTCACACCGCCCCCGAAGACTCCCCGGGCCGCACCGGGGCCCGCCCGCGCCGGTCCGTGCACGCCGTCGCGGGTGGCCGGCTCGGTGTCGCCCATCCTCGGCAGGAGGGACCGGCGGATCTGCGGCTCGTCCCGCCCGCGCTCGCGGCCTGGGCCACGGCTGCGTCGGCCGTGGACGCCGCGCCTGAGCTGGTAGTGGGCTTCGCGGTCGTCTGCCTCGCTGTCGCGGCCGCACTCCTGGTCGGCCGCCGTCGGCCCCGCGCCCCCGGGCCACGGCCCCTCCGCCCGCCGCGAGGGCTGCTCCGTCCCGCCGGGTCCGCCGGCTCCCCTCGTCCCGCCGGGTCCGCCCTGCCCGCCGGGCCCACCCACCCGGCCCGCCCCGCCGGGTCCGTGTGGGCGCGTGCCTCCGTGGCCGCCGCGCTCCTGGCTGCCGCCGCGTCGGCCGTGTCCGCCGGGTTGCACGGGGCGGATCTGCGCCGGGGGCCGGTGCCGGGGCTGGCGCGGCAGTTCGCCACGGTGACCGCCGAGGTGGAGCTGACCTCGGACCCGCGGCTCACCCGCCCCCGGGTCAGAGGCGATCGTATGGGGGCGCCGGCCGTACTGATCGACGCCGAGGTCCGGCGCGTGGAGCGGGGGGACGGCGCGACGGCCGTGGACACACGGACGCCGGTGCTGATGCTCGTCGACACCCGCTCCCGGCCGGCGGTCTTCTCCCGGGACGCCTCGGCCGGAGTCCGGGGCTCCCGTGGCTCCCGCGGCTCCCCGGACGGGCCGGAGCGCTCGCCCTGGCTCGGGCTGCTGCCGTCCACGCGGCTGAGGGTGACCGCGCGGCTGGCGCCCCCGCTCACGGGCGGCGACCGGATCGCGGCGGTGCTGCGGGTGCGGGGCCGGACGGCGCCCGAGGTCGTGGGCGGCCCGTCCGGCACGCAGCGGCTGGCGGGACGGCTGCGGGCCGGGCTGCGCACGGCGACCGACGGCCTGCCGGCGGACGCGCGGGCGCTGCTGCCGGGGCTGGTCGTCGGGGACACCTCGCGGATCACCCCCGAGCTGGACGAGGCGTTCAAGGAGACGGACCTCACGCACACCCTGGCCGTCTCCGGCAGCAACCTCACGATCCTCCTCGCCCTGCTGCTGGGCCCGCCCGGCCTGGCCCAGCGCGCCGAGCGCCGCGGTGCGGCACCGAGGCTCGGCCTCTCCCTGCGGACGACGGCGCTGCTGGGCGGCGCCCTCACCCTGGGGTTCGTCGTCGTGTGCCGGCCCGACCCGAGCGTGCTGCGGGCCGCGGCCTGCGGAGCCGTGGCGCTGCTCGCCCTGGCGACCGGCCGCCGCAGATCGCTTATCCCGGCGCTGGCGACCGCCGTCCTGCTGCTGGTGCTCTACGACCCGTGGCTGGCCCGCACTTACGGTTTCCTGCTGTCGGTGCTGGCCACCGGCGCCCTGCTCACGCTCGCGCCCCGCTGGAGCGCCGCACTGCGCGGGCGCGGGGTGCCCGCCCGGCCGGCCGAGGCGCTGGCCGCGGCCGCAGCGGCGCAGGCACTGTGCGCGCCGGTCGTGGCCGTGCTGTCGGCGCGGGTGAGCCTGGTGGCGGTGCCGTGCAATCTGCTCGCCGAGGCCGCGGTCGCGCCGGCGACCGTGCTGGGCTTCGCGGCGCTGGCGACGGCGCCGGTGTCGATGCCGGTGGCCAAGGCGCTCGCCTGGTGCGCGAGTTGGCCGACCGGATGGATCGCGGGCGTGGCCCGGACGGGGGCCGGACTGCCCGGCGGGGGAGTGGACTGGCCGGGCAGTTGGGGCGGGGCGCTGCTCCTGGCCCTCGCCACGGGCGCCGTGCTGCTCGTGGGCCGGCGGCTTCTGGGGCACCCCTGGCTGTGCGGTGTCTGCGCGGTGCTGCTGGTGCTGGTGGTGGTGCGGCCGCCCCCGCTGACCAGGGTCGTCACGGGCTGGCCGCCGCCGGGGTGGCGGTTCGCCGTGTGCGACGTGGGCCAGGGGGACGCGACGGTCCTCGCGGCGGGCGAGGGCACCGGCGTCGTCGTGGACGCCGGGCCCGACCCGGCGCTGGCCGACCACTGCCTGCGCGCGCTGGGCATCACGAGAGTCCCGCTGGTCGTGCTGACCCACTTCCACGCCGACCACGTGGCCGGACTGCCGGGGGTGCTGCGGGGGCGCGCGGTGGGCGCGATCGAGACGACTGGGTACGAAGAGCCCGCGGAGCAGGCCGAGTTCGTACGGAGGGAGGCGGCCGAACGGCACATCCCGCTCACCCGCGCCGTCGCCGGGGAGCAGCGGCGCACCGGCGCGCTCTCCTGGCAGGTGCTGTGGCCACCGCCGCCTCCGGCCCCGGAGCCGGACGGGCCCAACGACGCCAGCGTGGCCCTGCTCGTCCGGACCGGCGGTCTGCGGCTGCTGCTGCTCGGAGACCTCGAACCGCCGTCCCAGCAGGCACTGCTGAGATCGCCGGCGGCCGCGCTGCTGACGGCCGTGGACGTCCTCAAGGTCGCCCACCACGGTTCGGCGTACCAGGACCCGGACCTGATACGCGTGGTGGCTCCCCGGCTGGCGATCATCTCCTGCGGCACGGACAACCCGTACGGGCACCCGGCCCCCGGTACCGTCGCCGCCCTGCGGTCGGCGGGTGCCGCGGTGCTGCGGACGGACCGGGACGGTGCGCTGGCCGTGACCGGGACCGGTGCGCGGTTGCGGGTGGCGAGAGACTGACCCCATGAACACCGCTCAGGTCGACGCCTACCTCCGCCGCCTCGGTGCCGAGCGCCCGGCGCGCCCCACCGCCGACGCCCTGCGCCGGCTGCATCTGCGGCATCTGCAGGCCGTGCCCTTCGAGAACCTGTCCGTCCATCTCGGCGAGGAGATCCTGCTGGAGGAGAAGCGGCTGCTGGACAAGGTGGTGGGCGCGCGCCGGGGCGGGTTCTGCTACGAACTGAACGGGGCGTTCGGGGCGTTGCTCACGGCGCTCGGCTTCGAGGTCACGCTGCTCGCCGCGCGGGTGTACGGGGAGGAGGGGCGGCTCGGCATCCCCTACGACCATCTGGCGCTGCGGGTGCGCACGGTGGACGGGGGCGACCGGCTGGCCGACGTGGGGTTCGGGACGCACAGCCACTTCCCGCTGGCGTTCGGGGAGCGGGGCGAACAGGCGGACCCCGGAGGCACGTTCAGGGTCGTGGAGGCGGGGCCCGACGGGGCCGGGAGACGCGGGCCGGGCGCGGCCGGTGCGGGCGGCGCGGACGGCACCCCGGGCGGCTCAGCCGACCTGGACGTCGTCCGGGACCGGAAGCCGCAGTACCGCCTGGAGGTGCGGCCGCGGGTCCTCGGGGACTTCGTGGCCGGGGCCTGGTGGCACAGCACCTCGCCCGCCTCGCACTTCACGCGGTCGCTGGTGTGCTCCCGGCTCACCGAGGGCGGAGGGCGGATCACCCTCGGCGGCCGGACCCTCACCACGACGAGCGGTGACGGGACGCGCGTGGTCCGGGACCTGGACACGGACGAGGAGGTGCTCGCGGTGTACCGCGACCGGTTCGGGCTGGAGCTCGCCACCGTCCCGGCGGTGCGCGGCGGTGCGGACGGCGGCTGAACCGGGCTCGCGGCGGTGCCGGAGAATGGCCGGGTGAGTGATGTGAGACACGTGCTGGTGCTGCCGGACCGCGAAGCCGCCGAGGAGGCCGCACAGGCGTTGGCCGAACGGTTCGGGACCGACGAGGAGCCGAGGATCGTGCGGGACGCCCTCGCCGGGGAGGACGACGCGGAGGACGCGCAGTGGCTCGTACTGCTGCGCGACGACACGGAGCGGCTCGACCCCGCGGAGCTGGACACGTTCGCGGGGGAGTGGGACGGCTGGCGCGAGGAGCCGTAGGACTCCGGCCCCGCCGCCGGGCCCACTGGCCCGCCCGGCCCACGTCCCCCGCGCCGGTGCCGCGCCCTCACTCTGCCCGCGTCCCACCCCGCCGTCGCTCCACCCCGCCCGCGCCGGCGCCGCGCCCTCACTCTGCCGGTGTCCCACCCCACCGGCGCTCCACCCCGCCCAAGCCGGTGCCCCGCCCACGCCAGCGCCCCGCCCCTCATCCCGCCGGCGCTCCACCCCACCCCCACCCGCGCCGCTGCTCCACCGCCGCCCACGTGGACGCCCCGCCCGTGCCTCCGCCCCACCCCCTCCCGCCTCCACCCCCGTTGTCGGTGCCGCGTGCGATGCTTGGGCCGATGGCCAGGAACACTGCGAACGACGACCCGCTTGCCCCGGTGACGCTTGCCGTGGGGCAGGAGGACCTGCTGCTCGACCGTGCCGTGCGGGAGGTGGTGGCCGCCGCCAGGGCCGCCGACGCCGACACGGACGTACGGGACCTGACTCCGGACCAGTTGCAGCCGGGCACGCTCGCCGAGCTGACCAGCCCGTCGCTCTTCGCGGAGCGCAAGGTCGTGGTCGTACGCAACGCGCAGGACCTGTCGGCCGACACGGTCAAGGACGTGAAGGCGTATCTCGGGGCGCCCGCCGAGGAGATCACGCTGGTGCTGCTGCACGCGGGCGGCGCCAAGGGCAAGGGTCTGCTGGACGCGGCACGCAAGGCGGGCGCACGGGAGGTGGCCTGCCCGAAGATGACGAAGCCGGCCGACCGGCTGGCCTTCGTGCGGGCCGAGTTCCGCGGGCTCGGCAGGTCGGCCACGCCGGAGGCGTGCCAGGCGCTGGCCGACGCCATCGGCAGCGATCTGCGGGAGCTGGCGTCGGCGGTGGCGCAACTGGTCGCCGACGTCGAGGGCACGATCGACGAGGCGGTCGTCGGGCGGTACTACACGGGGCGGGCCGAGGCCTCCAGCTTCACCGTCGCCGACCGGGCCGTGGAGGGGCGGGCGGCCGAGGCGCTGGAGGCCCTGCGCTGGTCGCTCGCGACGGGTGTGGCGCCGGTGCTGATCACCAGTGCGCTGGCGCAGGGCGTGCGGGCGATCGGCAAGCTGCTGTCCGCGCGGGGTGGCCGTCCCGCCGACCTGGCGCGGGAGCTGGGGATGCCGCCGTGGAAGATCGACCGGGTGCGGCAGCAGATGCGCGGCTGGACGCCGGACGCGGTGTCCGTCGCGCTGCGATCGGTGGCCGAGGCGGACGCCGGGGTCAAGGGCGGCGGGGACGACCCCGAGTACGCCCTGGAGAAGGCGGTCGTGACCATCGCCCGCGCGGCTCGCTCCCGGGGCCGGGCCTGACCCTGCCCCGCTCGGTGCGAGAGGCGCCCCGCACGCCGAAGACCCTCCCCCGCTCGGTGCGAGAGGGGCCCCGCACGCCGAAGACCCTCCCCCGCTCGGGGGAAGAGGCGCCCCCGCACGCCGAAGACCCCGCCCCCTCCCTGGGGAAAGGGAGGGGCGACGGGGTCTTCGGTTCACGCTGTTCACGCCGTTGAGCCCGTACCCGCGTGGCGAACGCAGGCCGCGTACGAGCTCGGGTGTGCCGGCCGGGAGCGGATGAGAGAGGGCCCGCTCTGGGTCCTGCCGGCGGTCAGATCAAGGAGTGGGTCAGCCCTTGAGGGAAGCGACCTTGGAAGCCAGCGCCGACTTCTTGTTGGCGGCCTGGTTCTTGTGGATGACACCCTTCGAGACGGCCTTGTCGAGCGCACGCGCGGCAGCGCGCTGCAGCTCGGTGGCCTTCGCGGTGTCACCCGCGGCAGCAGCCTCACGGGCCTTGCGGATCGCGGTCTTCAGGGAGGACTTGACGGCCTTGTTGCGCAGCCGGGCCTTCTCGTTGGTCTTGATCCGCTTGATCTGGGACTTGATGTTCGCCACGAATGAGCCTCTACAGATTCAGGCACGCGAGGATGGACCGCGGACGGCCCGCCTCACGCGCCGGTGATTTCTTGAAGACGTGCCCCGTACGACCTCCCGAGGAGGGGCATGAGACACAGCGCATCAGAGTACCAGTGGCCCTCCGAGTGGCCCAAACCGGTCACCGGTCCGCGGCCGTGGGACCATGGAGGCTACGTATCGATCCGACCCGAGACCGCAGACGGACAAGCACACGTATGCGGACGCCTCAAGAATCAGGACCCTGCGTGCCCGCGACCCCTCTCCATGCGCCCGAGCCGAGCCGTACCGACCCGGCTCTGCTCCGCAACTTCTGCATCATCGCGCACATCGACCACGGCAAGTCCACGCTGGCCGACCGGATGCTCCAGCTGACCGGTGTGGTCGAGCAGCGGCAGATGCGCGCTCAGTACCTCGACCGCATGGACATCGAGCGCGAGCGCGGCATCACGATCAAGTCCCAGGCGGTGCGTCTGCCGTGGGCCCCGACCGGCGATCCGGGCAACACGCACATCCTGAACATGATCGACACCCCGGGTCACGTCGACTTCACGTACGAGGTCTCGCGGTCGCTCGCCGCCTGTGAGGGGACCGTCCTCCTCGTCGACGCCGCCCAGGGCATCGAGGCGCAGACCCTCGCCAACCTCTACCTGGCGATGGAGAACGACCTCACGATCATCCCGGTCCTCAACAAGATCGACCTGCCGGCCGCCCAGCCGGAGAAGTTCGCCGAGGAGCTCGCCAACCTCATCGGGTGCGACCCCGGCGACGTGCTGAAGGTCTCCGCCAAGACCGGTCTCGGCGTCGACGCGCTGCTGGACCGGGTCGTCGAGCGGATCCCGGCCCCGGTCGGCGTCGCCGACGCCCCCGCCCGCGCGATGATCTTCGACTCGGTCTACGACTCCTACCGCGGCGTGGTCACCTACGTCCGGGTCGTCGACGGCAAGCTCAACAAGCGCGAGCGGATCCGGATGATGTCCACCGGCGCCACCCACGAGCTGCTGGAGATCGGCACCAACTCGCCGGAGATGCTCCCGGCCGACGGCCTCGGCGTCGGCGAGGTGGGCTACCTCATCACCGGTGTGAAGGACGTCCGCCAGTCCAAGGTCGGTGACACGATCACCAGCCAGGCCAAGGGCGCCCAGGAGCCGCTGGGCGGCTACAAGGACCCCAAGCCGATGGTCTTCTCCGGCCTGTATCCGCTGGACGGCTCCGACTACCCCGAGCTGCGCGAGGCGCTGGACAAGCTCCAGCTCAACGACGCCGCCCTGGTCTACGAGCCGGAGACCTCCGCGGCCCTCGGCTTCGGTTTCCGCGTCGGCTTCCTCGGCCTGCTCCACCTTGACGTGGTCCGCGAGCGGCTGGAGCGCGAGTTCGGGCTCGACCTGATCGCCACCGCGCCCAACGTGGTCTACCGCGTGATCATGGAGGACGACACCGAGCACACCGTGACCAACCCGAGCGAGTTCCCCGAGGGCAAGCTCGCGGAGGTGTACGAGCCGGTCGTGCGGGCCACGATCCTCGCGCCCACCGAGTTCATCGGCGCGATCATGGAGCTGTGCCAGACCCGGCGCGGCACCCTGCTCGGCATGGACTACCTGTCCGAGGACCGCGTCGAGATCCGCTACACGCTCCCGCTCGCGGAGATCGTCTTCGACTTCTTCGACCAGCTGAAGTCCAAGACCCGCGGCTACGCCTCCCTCGACTACGAGCCCACCGGCGAGCAGAACAGCTCCCTGGTCAAGGTGGACATCCTGCTGCACGGCGACAAGGTGGACGCCTTCTCGGCGATCACCCACAAGGACCAGGCGTACGCGTACGGCGTGCGGCTCGTCGCCAAGCTCAAGGAGCTGATCCCGCGGCAGAACTTCGAGGTGCCGGTGCAGGCCGCCATCGGCTCGCGGGTGATCGCCCGCGAGACCATCCGCGCCATCCGCAAGGACGTCCTCGCCAAGTGCTACGGCGGCGACATCTCCCGCAAGCGCAAGCTGCTGGAGAAGCAGAAGGAAGGCAAGAAGCGGATGAAGATGGTGGGTTCCGTGGAGGTTCCGCAGGAGGCCTTCATCGCGGTCCTCTCCAGCGATGACAGCGCGGGGTCGACCAAGGGCAAGAAGTAACCAGGGGTTACCCGCGGTTGCCCCGGCAAACCGGGTGGAAAGGGGGTCCGTCATGCGAAAGCGCGGCGGGCCCCTGTGCGTGCGGGCGGTAGCTCTCTGTAGGAAGTGACAGTCCGCTGCCCCTTACGCGGTGGCCGGTCGCGCTTTACTCTGATCCCTGCTCGATAGTTACTCGCGAGTTAAACAAGGTCGCGAGTCACCCCAGCCGCACTGAGCCAGCCGCACTGCCGCGGGCCCCGGAGGATGTCGTGAGCGACGCACAGACCCTGATCGAGAACCGTCCGCCGACTGTGGCGGCCCTCTTCCTGGAGCGCGTGGCGGCCACGCCGGACGCCGAAGCCTACCGCTATCCGGTGCCCCCCTCCTCGGGTACGGGCCCGGACGACTGGAAGTCGCTGAGCTGGGCGCAGGCCGCCGAGCGGGTCTACTCGATCGCGGCCGGGCTCATCGAGCTGGGTGTGCAGCCCGAGGAGCGGGTCGCTCTCGCCTCCTCCACCCGGATCGAGTGGATCCTGGCCGACCTGGGCATCATGTGCGCCGGCGCGGCCACGTCCACCATCTATCCGCAGACCAACGCCGAGGAGTCGGCGTTCATCCTCTCCGACTCCGAGAGCCGGGTCCTGATCGCGGAGAACGCCGAGCAGCTGGCCAAGGTGCTGGAGAAGCGCGCCGAGCTGCCCGACCTGCACCACGTCGTCGTCGTCGACCCGGCCGGCGTGGAGACGAGCGACTGGGTCCTCACCCTCGCCGAGCTGGAGAGCCGCGGCGCCGCCCACCTGGAGAAGCTCCCCTCGCTCATCAAGGAGCGGGTCGGCGCGATCACCCGGGAGCAGCTCGCCACGCTCATCTACACCTCCGGCACCACCGGCCGCCCCAAGGGTGTCCGCCTGCCGCACGACAACTGGTCGTACATGGCGAAGGCGATCGCCGCGACCGGGCTGGTCGGCGGTGACGACGTGCAGTACCTGTGGCTGCCGCTGGCGCACGTCTTCGGCAAGGTCCTCACCTCCGGCCAGATCGAGGTCGGGCACGTCACCGCCGTCGACGGCCGTGTGGACAAGATCATCGAGAATCTGCCGGTGGTGCAGCCGACGTACATGGCGGCCGTCCCGCGCATCTTCGAGAAGGTCTACAACGGCGTCGCCGCCAAGGCGCGCGGGGGCGGCGCGGCCAAGTACAAGATCTTCCAGTGGGCGTCCGAGGTGGCCCGCGAGTACGCCAAGGTCTCGCAGGACAACTTCCAGCGCACCGGCACCCACGCCGTGCCGTTCGGCCTGGCCTCCAAGCACAAGGTGGCCGACCGCCTCGTGTTCGCCAAGATCCGCGAGGCCTTCGGCGGCAACCTGCGGGCCTGTGTGTCGGGCAGCGCCGCCCTCGCGCCGGAGATCGGCTACTTCTTCGCCGGCGCCGGCATCCACATCCTGGAGGGCTACGGCCTGACCGAGTCCTCCGCCGCCTCCTTCGTCAACCCCGGCGAGGCCTACCGCACCGGCACCGTCGGCAAGCCGCTGCCCGGCACGGAGGTGCGCATCGCCGACGACGGCGAGATCCTGCTGCGCGGCCCCGGGATCATGCAGGGCTACCACAAGCTGCCCGAGAAGACCTCCGAGGTCCTGGAGACGGACGGCTGGTTCCACACCGGGGACATCGGCGAGCTGTCCGCGGACGGCTACCTGCGCATCACCGACCGCAAGAAGGACCTCATCAAGACCTCCGGCGGCAAGTACATCGCGCCGGCCGAGGTCGAGGGCCAGTTCAAGGCGGTGTGCCCGTACGTCTCCAACATCCTGGTGCACGGCGCCGACCGGAACTTCTGCACCGCGCTCATCGCCCTCGACGAGGTCTCCCTGATGGAGTGGGCGAAGGAGAACGGCCTCGCGGGCAAGTCGTACGCGGAGGTCGTCGCCGCGCCCGCCACGGTCGAGATGGTCGACGGCTACGTGAAGCAGCTCAACGAGGGCCTGCAGCGCTGGCAGACCATCAAGAAGTTCCGCCTCCTGCCGCGCGACCTCGACGTCGAGCACGGCGAGATCACGCCGAGCCTGAAGCTGAAGCGGCCGGTCGTGGAGCGCGAGTACAAGCACCTGATCGACGAGATGTACGCGGGCACCCGCGAGGCCTGAGCTGCCGTACGGCGGGAGCGGAGTCCCTGTGGGGCCCGCCCCCGCGGGCCCTAGTGGCCCCGCTCCCGCCGGATCGAGTCCACCAGCCGGTGCAGTTCGCGGACCTGCCGGTGTGCCTCCGGCACGTCCGGCGGGTCGGCGGCCAGCAGCGCGTCCACCGCGGCCAGCCGGGCGGCCACCGCGGCGCAGTGCGCCTGCTCCTGCGTCAGCATCCGTTCCAGCTGCCGGTTCTTGCGGTGCAGGTCGAGGAAGACGGAGACCTTGGCGCGCAGCACCCACGGGTCGAAGGGCTTGCGCAGGTAGTCGGCGGCCCCCGTGGCGTACCCGCGGAAGGTGAAGCCGGGGTTGTCCTCCGCGGCGGTCAGGAAGACGACCGGGACGTCCTTGGCCCCCTCCAGCCGCCTGATGCCCGCGGCCGTCTCGAAACCGTCCATGCCCGGCATGTGCACATCCAGCAGGACCACGGCGAACCGCCGCCGCGCCAGCGCCGCCAGTGCCTCCTCGCCCGAACGCGCCCGGACCAGAGGCTGGTCGAGGGGTTTGAGGACCGCCTCCAGGGCGGTCAGGTTGTCCTCCATGTCGTCCACGAGGAGGATGCCGGCCGTGTCGTCGGCCGTGCCCTCGGCGGTCATGCTGACGATGCCTCATTCGTTCGTGGTCGTGGTGAGCGGGCGGCGCGCCGCGAGTGCTCGGACTTCGGCCGGAATCCGTCCCTCTTCGAGCAGGCGCGTGGCACTGTTCTCACTCAAGGCGGCCCAGTTCGGTAACTCGGCGCTTATGGGTGCAGCCAGTCTGTCACTCTGTCCGCATCGACCGAGGCGTATTCGTCCGAACTTCTCGGGGAGTTGCCGATGGGGGTCATTCCCACGCAGCGGGAGACCGTCGCCCGTGCCTCCGAGGTGCCCACGCACCCGGGCGTCGAGGTGCTCACGCACCTCGACGCGGGCGGGCGCGCACAGGCGCGGGCGACCCTGCCCGGCGGCCCCCTCGCGCCCGGCTCCGCCCGCGCCCTGGTGCGCACGGCGCTGGCCGAGTGGGCGGAACACGGCCACGCCGTCGCCGCCCGGCTGACCGAGGACGCCCTGGTCGTCGTCAGTGAGCTGGTCACCAACGCCGTCGTGCACGCCGGCACCGACGTGGAGCTGGCCTGCCAACTGGAGCCGGACAGCGGCGCGTTCGTCGTCCAGGTGTCCGACCACCACCCCTCGCGCGCCCCTCGCGACACTTCCGCGGACCCGGCGCACCAGGCCCCGGAGTACGGCCGCGGCCTGCGCCTGGTCGCGGCGCTCTCCGAGGAGTGGGGCATCACCTACCGGACCGGTGCCAAGACGGTGTGGGCGCGGCTGCCCGCCGAGGGCGGCCCCGCGGACGACACGGGGGACGAGGGCGAGGAGGGCGAGGAGTACGCCGGGCAGCGCCACCTCGGCGTGGCCCAGGTCCTCGCCCCCGAGTCGCGGCGCGCCGAGTGGGACCGGGAGTGGCTCGGGCGCGGCGCCCTGTCCTTCCTCGCCGAGGCCTCCGACCTGCTCGCCGGGCAGCTCGACGAGGACCTGGTCGCCGCGCTCACCGGGCAGCTGATCGTGCCGCGCCTGGCCGACTGGTGCGCGGTGTGGCTGGAGGACGAGGCGACCGCCCGCGGCGGCTGGGTCGACGGGACCGGTGCGGCGGGGCCGCGGCTCGCCCGCGTCTGGCACGGCAGCGAGAACCGCATCGAGGAGCTGCGCCGGGCCCTGGAGAAGGACCCGCCGCGCGCGCTCGACGGCGTACGGTCCGGCCCCGCTCCCTACCCCTGGCCCGGGGAGGCCCTCGGCCCGGCAGGCGCCCACGGCTCCGCGCTCGCCTACCGCCTGATCGCGGGCGGCCGCCCGCTCGGCACGCTGGTCATCGGACGGGCCGGGCTGCAGCGCTTCCCCGACGAGATCACCGGGCTGGTCGAGGACCTCGGCCGCCGGGTCGCGCTCGCCGTCGGCGCGGCCCGGCAGTACGCCCGCCAGGCCACCATCAGCGCCGTCCTGCAGCGCGGACTGCTGCCCGGCGCGGTCGCGCAGATCCCCGGGGTGCGCAGCGCCCTGGTCTACGAGCCGTGCGACAAGGGCGGCCCGAGCGGCGACTTCTACGACCTCTTCCCGGCCGGGGACGGCCGCTGGTGCTTCGCCGTCGGCGACGTCCAGGGCAAGGGCCCCGAGGCAGCCGTGGTCATCGGGCTGGCCCGGCCCTGGCTGCGGCTGCTGGCCCGGGAGGGCTACGGCGTCGCCGACGTCCTGGACCGCCTCAACCAGCTGCTGCTCGACGACGCCACCGAGGCCGCGGACGCCGCCGCCCGGGTCCTGGTGGCCGCGGGCGGCCGCACCCCCGCCCCCGGCGACGGCCCGCAGACCCGCTTCCTGTCCCTTCTCTACGGCGAGCTCGCCCCCTTCGAGGGCGGCGTCCGCTGCACCCTCGCCTGCGCCGGGCACCCGCTGCCGCTGCTCCTCGGGCGCGAGGGCGACGTCCGTACGGTCGCCCGCCCCCAGACCCTGCTCGGCGTCGTCGAGGACGAGACGTACACCAGCGAGACCTGCGAGCTGGAGCCCGGCGACACCCTGCTGTGCGTCACCGACGGGGTGACCGAGCGGCGCTCCGGCTCCCGTCAGTTCGACGACGGCGACGGACTCGCCACGGCCCTCGCCGGGTGCGCCGGGCTGGACGCGGAGCTGGTCGCCGAGCGCATCCGGCGGCTGGTGCACGAGTTCGGGGCCGGGCCCCCGGAGGACGACCTGGCGCTGATGGTGCTCCAGGCGGAGTGAGCGGCCGAGGGCGGGCGCCCGGGGGCAGGGGCCTGGCGTGTGCGGCCGAGGGCGGGCTCCCCGTCGGAACCCGGCGGGGAGCGAACGTCCCGGAGCGGACGCCCGGGGTGTACGGCCGAGGGCAGGGGGCCTGGCGTGTGCGGCCGAGGGCGGGCGCCCGGCCGGGCCCCGGCGGGGAGTGAGCGCCTCGGAGCGGGCGCCCGGCCCGGGCCCCGGCGCCGGTGCTGGACAATGGAGGACATGCCTTCCGCACTTCCCGACGGCGAGCCCGTCCCCGAGGACGGCGCGCTGCCCGCGCGGGCGCTCGCCGGAGCCGCCGAGCGGCCCCTCGGGTTCTACCTGCACGTGCCCTACTGCGCGACCCGCTGCGGCTACTGCGACTTCAACACCTACACCGCCACCGAGCTGCGCGGCACCGGCGGCGTGCTCGCCTCCCGGGACAACTACGCCGGGACGCTGACCGACGAGATCCGCCTGGCCCGCAAGGTCCTCGGCGACGATCCGCGCGAGGTCCGCACCGTATTCGTCGGCGGCGGCACGCCCACCCTGCTGGCCGCGGAAGACCTGGTGCGGATGCTGCGTGCGATCCGCGACGAGTTCGGCCTCGCGCCCGACGCCGAGGTGACGACGGAGGCCAACCCCGAGTCGGTCGGCCCGGAGTATCTGGCGGCCCTGCGGGAGGGCGGCTTCAACCGGATCTCCTTCGGTATGCAGAGCGCCCGGCAGCACGTGCTGAAGGTCCTCGACCGCACGCACACCCCGGGCCGCCCCGAGGAGTGCGTCGCCCAGGCCCGCGCGGCGGGCTTCGAGCACGTCAACCTCGACCTGATCTACGGCACCCCCGGCGAGTCGGACGACGACTGGCGGGCCTCCCTGGACGCGGCCCTGGGCGCCGGCCCCGACCACGTCTCGGCGTACGCCCTGATCGTCGAGGAGGGCACGCAGCTCGCCCGCCGGATCCGCCGCGGCGAGATCCCGGCGACCGACGACGACGTGCACGCCGACCGCTACCTGATCGCGGAGGAGACCCTCTCCGCGGCGGGCTTCGCGTGGTACGAGGTCTCCAACTGGGCCACCTCCGAGGCGGCCCGCTGCCTGCACAACGAGCTGTACTGGCGGGGCGCCGACTGGTGGGGCGCGGGCCCCGGCGCGCACAGCCACGTGGGCGGCGTGCGCTGGTGGAACGTCAAGCACCCGGGCGCCTACGCCGCCGCCCTCGCCGGGGGCCGCTCCCCGGGCGCCGGCCGCGAGCTCCTCACGGACGAGGACCGCCGGGTGGAGCGGATCCTGCTGGAGCTGCGGCTGCGCGAGGGCGTACCGCTGTCCCTGCTGCGGGAGGCGGGACGCGCGGCCTCCCGCCGCGCGCTGTCCGACGGTCTGCTGGAGCGGGGGCCGTACGAGGCGGGACGCGCCGTGCTCACCCTGCGGGGCCGGCTGCTGGCCGACGCGGTGGTGCGGGACCTGGTGGACTGAGGGGCCGGCCCCCGCGGCCGCGGCTTCGCGGGCCTCGGGGAACGGTCACGTGCCTCAGGGCACCGTCACGTGGTCGATGAGACGCTCGACACATCCCAGCAGATCCGGCTCCAGGTCCCGGTACGAGCCGACCCGGGAGAGGATCCGCTGCCAGGCGGCGCCCGTGTTCTCCGGCCAGCCGAGTGCGCGGCACACGCCCGTCTTCCAGTCCTGCCCGTGCGGGACCCGGGGCCAGGCGTCGATGCCCACGGACGACGGCTTCACGGCCTCCCAGACGTCGATGTACGGATGGCCCACGACCAGCGCGTGCTCGTCGGTCACCGCCTCGGCGATGCGCCACTCCTTGCTGCCCGGCACCAGGTGGTCCACCAGGACGCCCAGGCGGGCGTCGGGGCCGGGTGCGAAGTCCGCCACGATCGACGGCAGGTCGTCCACGCCCTCCAGGTACTCGACGACCACGCCCTCGACGCGCAGGTCGTCGCCCCACACCTTCTCGACCAGCTCGGCGTCGTGCCGCCCCTCCACGTAGATCCGCCCGGCGCGGGCCACCCGCGCGCGGGCGCCGGGCACGGCGACCGAACCGGACGCCGTACGGGTGGGCCGCACCGGCCCCGACGCCGGCTTCGCCAGCGTCACCACGCGGCCCTCCAGCAGGAAGCCGCCAGGCTGGAGCGGGAAGACCCGGTGCTTGCCGAAGCGGTCCTCCAGCGTCACCGTGCCGGCCTCGCAGCCGACCACGGCCCCGCAGAAACCCGTACCCGGCTCCTCCACCACCAGACCCGGCTCCGCCGGCACCTCCGGCACGGGCCGGGACTTCTTCCACGGCGGGGTCAGGTCGGCGGAGTACTGGCGCATTCGAATGACGATAGGGAGAACGCCGCGGGCGATCAGCGCGACACGCCGAAACGCCGCGCCAGGGCGTCACGCTGCGCCCGGACGAACGCCGCGTCCACCACCGCGCCGTGACCGGGCACGTACAGCGCGTCCTCGCCCCCCAGGTCCAGCAGCCGGTCCAGGGCGGCCGGCCACCGCGATGGCACGGCGTCGGTACCGGCCTGCGGCTCCCCGGACTCCTCGACCAGGTCGCCGCAGAAGACCACATCCGGGTCGCCCGGCACCACGACGGCGAGGTCGTGCCGGGTGTGCCCCGGGCCGACGTCGTGCAGCAGCACCTCCCGGCCGCCCTTCAGCTCGACGACGGCCGTGCCCCGGACCTCCTCCCGGGGACGGACCAGGGTGTCCGCCGCCACCTCGGCGGCCCCGGCCTCCAGCCCGTTGCGCACCGCGTCCGCGCACAGCTCCGCGCCTCCGTCCTCGAACACCGCACGGGAGCCGCCTGCGGCGAAGACGTGCGCGCCCGCGAACACGGCCGCGCCGAAGACGTGGTCGAAGTGCGGATGTGTGAGTGCGAGAAACCGCACACGGCCGCCGGCCAGCCGCTCCGCCTCCCGGCGCAGCCGGACCCCCTCCGCCAGGCTCGACCCGGCGTCGACCATCAGCGCGCCGTCCTCGCCGAGGACCAGGCCCACGGTGCAGTCCCACACCGGAAGGCGGCAGCGGCCTACCCCGTCCGCCAGCCGCTCCCACCCCAGCTCTTCCCAAGTCACCGTCATACGGCGACGCTAGCCGTGACGGCCGTCCGGGCCCAGCCGTGACGGCGGTCGCGGCACGACCTCGCAGGCCGTCGCCGGACCGGCCTTGCCGCGGGCGTACCCCACAGCCGTACACTGGGCCGGGTAAAGCTGGCACTCGTATGCGTCGAGTGCCAGGCAAGGAGCCACGGGACGACTTCTGGAGGTGTGCGCGATGCTCAGCGAACGAAGGCTCCAGGTGCTGCGCGCCATCGTCCAGGACTACGTGGGCACCGAGGAGCCGGTGGGCTCCAAGGCCCTGACCGAGCGGCACAACCTCGGTGTCTCGCCCGCCACGGTCCGCAACGACATGGCGGCCCTGGAGGACGAGGGCTACATCGCCCAGCCGCACACCAGCGCCGGACGCATCCCCACCGACAAGGGGTACCGCCTCTTCGTCGACAAGCTGGCCGGGGTCAAGCCGATGACCGCGCCGGAGCGCCGGGCGATCCAGAACTTCCTCGACGGCGCCGTCGACCTCGACGACGTGGTCGCCCGCACGGTGCGGCTGCTGGCGCAGCTGACCCGGCAGGTCGCCGTCGTGCAGTACCCCTCGCTGACCCGCTCGACCGTGCGGCACGTGGAACTGCTGTCGCTCGCGCCCGCGCGTCTGATGCTCGTGCTGATCACGGACACCGGCCGGGTCGAGCAGCGCATGGTCGACTGCCCGGTCCCCTTCGGCGAGGCGTCCCTGGCGGACCTGCGCGCGCGGCTGAACAGCCGGGTCGCCGGCCGCCGCTTCGCGGACGTGCCGCAGCTCGTCGAGGACCTGCCGGACGCCTTCGACGTCGAGGACCGGGGCACGGTCTCGACGGTGCTGTCCACCCTCCTGGAGACCCTCGTGGAGGAGAACGAGGAGCGGCTGATCATCGGCGGCACCGCCAACCTGACCCGCTTCCCGCACGACTTCCCGCTCACCATCCGGCCCGTCCTCGAGGCGCTGGAGGAGCAGGTGGTGCTCCTGAAGCTGCTGGGCGAGACGAAGGATCCGGGCATGACGGTGCGCATCGGTCACGAGAACGCCTACGAGGGACTCAACTCCACATCCGTGGTGTCGGTGGGCTACGGTTCGGGCGGCGAGGCAGTCGCCAAGCTCGGCGTGGTCGGACCGACCCGCATGGACTACCCGGGAACGATGGGAGCGGTACGCGCAGTGGCACGGTACGTCGGACAGATCCTGGCGGAGTCCTAGGTGGCCACGGACTACTACGCCGTACTCGGCGTGCGTCGCGACGCGTCGCAGGAAGAGATCAAGAAGGCCTTCCGGCGGCTCGCGCGCGAGCTGCACCCGGACGTCAACCCGGATCCGAAGACCCAGGAGCGGTTCAAGGAGATCAACGCCGCCTACGAGGTGCTGTCGGACCCGCAGAAGAAGCAGGTCTACGACCTCGGCGGCGACCCGCTCTCGCAGGCGGGCGGCGGTGCGGGCGGCTTCGGCGCGGGCGGCTTCGGAAACTTCTCCGACATCATGGACGCGTTCTTCGGCACGGCGTCGCAGCGCGGGCCGCGCTCGCGCACCCGCCGGGGCCAGGACGCCATGATCCGGCTGGAGATCGAGCTGGACGAGGCGGCCTTCGGCACCACCAAGGACATCCAGGTCGACACGGCCGTCGTCTGCAACACCTGCAACGGCGAGGGCGCGGCCCCGGGCACCACCGCCCAGACCTGCGACATGTGCCGCGGCCGCGGTGAGGTCTCGCAGGTCACCCGGTCCTTCCTGGGCCAGGTCATGACCTCGCGCCCGTGCCCGCAGTGCCAGGGCTTCGGCACCGTCGTGCCCACCCCGTGCCCGGAGTGCGCGGGCGACGGCCGGGTGCGGTCGCGCCGCACCCTGACCGTGAAGATCCCGGCCGGTGTCGACAACGGCACCCGCATCCAGCTCGCGGGCGAGGGCGAGGTCGGCCCCGGCGGCGGCCCCGCCGGCGACCTGTACGTCGAGATCCACGAGCTGCCGCACCAGACCTTCCAGCGGCGCGGCGACGACCTGCACTGCACGGTCACCATCCCGATGACCGCGGCGGCCCTCGGCACCAAGGTGCCGCTGGAGACCCTGGACGGCATGGAGGAGGTCGACATCCGCCCGGGCACCCAGTCCGGCCAGTCGATCCCGCTGCACGGCCGGGGCGTCACGCACCTGCGCGGCGGCGGCCGGGGCGACCTCATCGTGCACGTCGAGGTGCAGACCCCGACCAAGCTCGACCCCGAGCAGGAACGCCTGCTGCGCGAACTCGCCAAGCTGCGCGGCGAGGAACGGCCCCAGGGCCAGTTCCAGCCGGGCCAGCAGGGCCTGTTCTCCCGCTTGAAGGACGCGTTCAACGGGCGCTGAGCCGGGTTGCGGCCTCGGCCGGGGTTCCGGGGGTTGTCCCCCGGGCGGACACGGTCAGCCGGGCCGGCAGGCCCTGTTCTCCCGGCTGAAGGACGCGTTCGACGGGCGCTGAGGCGACTCCGTTCACGGGGGCGCCGAGCCGGCTTCGTTTCCGGCTCTGTTCGGCCTCTCCGGCCGCCCCCCCGGCCGTCCGCCCGGACCGCCGGGGGGACGGCCGGATGCGGTGCGGTGGGCCGGACGTGACACCATGCGGGCATGTCCACCGCACTGACCGATCTCTTCCCGTATCCGATCGTGCAGGCCCCCATGGCGGGCGGAGTCTCCGTGCCGCGGCTCGCCGCCGCCGTGTCCGAGGCGGGCGGGCTCGGGTTCCTCGCCGCGGGCTACAAGACCGCCGACGGGATGTACCAGGAGATCAAGCAACTGCGCGGGCTGACCGGCCGCCCCTTCGGCGTGAACCTCTTCGTGCCGCAGCCGGACTACGCCGAGTCCGGCGCCGTCGACCTCTACGCCCACCAGCTGGCCGGCGAGGCCACCTGGTACGAGACCGAACTCGGCGACCCGGACAGCGGACGCGACGACGGCTACGACACCAAGCTCGCCGTGCTCCTGGACAACCCCGTGCCGGTGGTCTCCTTCCACTTCGGCGTCCCCGCCCCCGAGGTGGTCGACGCTCTGCACCGCGCGGGCACCTTCGTCCTCGTCACGGCGACCACCCCCGAGGAGGCGCTCGCCGTGCGGCAGGCCGGCGCGGACGTGGTGATCGCGCAGGGCCTGGAGGCCGGCGGTCACCAGGGCAGCCACCGCGACCTGCCCGAGAACGGCTGCCCCGGCACCGGCGTGCTCGCGCTCGTCGCGCAGGTCCGCGAGACGGTGGACATCCCGGTCGTCGCCGCGGGCGGCATCATGCGCGGCAGCCAGATCGCCGCGGTCCTCGCGGCGGGCGCGAGCGCGGCCCAGCTGGGCACGGCGTTCATCGCCACCCCCGAGTCCGGCGCGCACGCCCTCCACAAGGAGGCGCTGACCGACCCCGTCTTCCCCCGCACGGAGCTGACCCGCGCGTTCTCCGGACGCCCGGCGCGCGGCCTGGTCAACCGCTTCCTGCGGGAGCACGGCCCCTACGCGCCCGCCGCCTATCCCGAGATCCACCACCTCACCGCGCCGCTGCGCAAGGCGGCCGCGAAGGCGGGCGACGCGCAGGCCATGGCGCTGTGGGCCGGGCACGGCCACCGCATGGCCCGCGACCTGCCCGCCGGGCGGCTGGTGGAGGTGCTGGCGGCCGAACTGGACGCCGCCCGGGCGGCGTTGTCGGGCTTCCCCACGGCCGGAGGTGAGGTGCGATGACCGCGCCGGTGTTCGTCGTCGACCGACTCGACCGGATCGGGCCGGAGTTCGTGCTCGACGGCCCCGAAGGCCGGCACGCGGTCTCCGTCAAGCGGCTGCGCCCCGGGGAGGACGTCATCCTCACCGACGGGCGCGGACGCTGGGTCGAGGGCGTGGTGAAGGCCGCCGAGGGCAAGGACCGGCTGGTGGTCACGGACCTGGAGTCCGTGACCGAGGAGCCCGCCCCGTCCCCCCGGATCACCGTCGTCCAGGCGCTCCCCAAGGGCGACCGGGGCGAGCTGGCCGTGGAGACCATGACCGAGGTCGGCGTCGACGCGATCGTGCCGTGGGCCGCCTCCCGCTGCATCACGCAGTGGAAGGGCGACCGCGGGCTGAAGGCGCTCGGCAAGTGGCGGTCCACCGCCCGTGAGGCCGGCAAGCAGTCCCGCCGCGTGCGCTTCCCCGAGGTCGCGGACGCGGCGACGGCCAAACAGGTCGCCACCCTGCTCGCCGGCGCCGACTTCGCCGCCGTGCTGCACGAGAGCGGCGAGGAGCCGCTGGCCACCACCGCCCTCCCCACCGCCGGTGAGATCGTCCTCGTCGTCGGGCCCGAGGGTGGCGTGTCCCCGGACGAGCTGGAGCTGTTCGCACGGGCGGGCGCGAGGCCGTACCGGCTCGGGCGTAGCGTGTTGCGCACCTCGACCGCCGGTACGGCGGCGGCCGCCCTGCTCCTGGGCCGCACCGGCCGGTGGTCCTGACCCGAAGGGGGAGCCCGTGGAACTGGCACAGGTCCGGCTGCTCGTCGGCGACTTCGCCGCCTGCTACAGCTTCTACGCCGATGTGCTCGGCCTGAAGCCGCAGTCGGGGGCGGCGGAGGGGCCGTACGAGAAGTTCAGTCCGGCCACCGGGTCCGCGGGGATAGCCCTCCAGGACCGGGCGATGATGGCCGGGGTGCTGGGCGAACTGGGCGAGGAGGCCAACGGGCACCGCTCGCTGGTGGTGCTGCGCGTGGACGACCTCGACGCGACCTGCGCCCGGATCACCGCCCGCGGCGGGACCCTGCTGCACGGCCCGGCCCCCCTGACCGACCGGATGCGCGTGGCCCACCTCAAGGACCCCGAGGGCAACCTCGTCGAACTCCAGGAGTGGCTGCTGCTGCGCGGCTGACCGCGGGGGTCCGGCACGGTGCGTGCGGGCCGGCCTCGCACCCCGAGTGGGGGCCACGCCCGAGGGGCGGGCGGCGCGCGTGTGGCCGTATGCGCTCTACCGCGCGGGGCGGGCCGGTGGCAGGCTGCCGTGCATGGGGGTACCGAGGCGTATCGGGCAACGGCCGCGCGGGCGGCGGGTGATGGCCGTGGCGGGGCTCGCGGCGGTCGCCGTGGGCGGGGCCGTCGCGTGCGACCCCGGCGGGCCGAGCTCCGCGGCGGTGGCGTACACGACCGACAGGACCGCGACCGCGGAACTGAACCGGCGGCACGCCTCCGTGCGCTGGCTGACCTGCACGGCCGGCTACGAGGGCGGGAACAAGGCGTACACCCCGGGGAAGCGGGCGCCCTCGGCGTCCGTGACCACCGTCGCCACCGTCGACTGCCAGGGGCGGACGGACGACGGCCGGAGGATCACCGTCACCGGGGAGGTCACCCGCGCCGTCGACGGCGCCTGCGTGCGCGGGAACCTGACCGCGAAGGTGGGCGGCAAGGTGTGGTTCCACGTCGACGGCCTCGGCGACTGCGACGCCGCCCCCGGCCCGACGTACGCCCCGCCCGTCACCCACCGCCCCACCCACGACGGTCCCGGGCCGACGGTCACGGTGACCGTCACCAGGACCCTGTGGTGCAAGGGCGACCCCACCTGCTGGCCCGTCGAGGGCAAGTGAGGCCGCCCCCTTCCCGCGTCGGTCCGTCCCGTCCGGGTCCGACCTGCGGGGGAAGTGATCGAAACCCCTGTCCACGGGTGCCGTGGCTGCGTAGGGTGATCGGGTGACTCAGCCCACATCGTCAGCAAAGGCGTCGTCGTCTGCGTCGTCCGCCCCGCCGGCCGCCTCCGCCGCGTCGGCGTATCTCCGGTTCCCGCACCTGCACGGCGAGTTGGTCGCCTTCACCGCCGAGGACGACGTGTGGCTCGCGCCGCTCGACGGCGGCCGCGCGTGGCGGGTCAGCGCCGACAACGTGCCGGTGACCCACCCGCGCATCTCGCCCGACGGCGCCACGGTCGCCTGGACCTCCACCCGCGACGGCGCCCCCGAGGTGCACGCCGCCCCCGTCGACGGCGGCCCCGCCCGGCGCCTGACGCACTGGGGCAGCCGGCGGACCCAGGTGTGCGGCTGGACCCCGGACGGCGAGGTCCTCGCGATCAGCACCCAGGGCCAGGCGAGCCTGCGCCGCACCTGGGCGCGGGCCGTCCCGCTCGACGGGGGACCGGCCACCACCCTGCCCTACGGCCCCGTCGGCGACGTCGCCCACGGCCCGCACACCGTGCTGCTGTCCGCGCCGATGGGCCGCGAGGCGGCGTGGTGGAAGCGCTACCGCGGCGGCACCGCGGGCAAGCTGTGGATCGACCCCGCCGACGACGGGCAGTTCGTACGGCTGCACGAGGACCTCGACGGCAACATCGAGTGCCCGGTGTGGGTGGGCGAGCGCCTGGCCTTCCTGTCCGACCACGAGGGCACCGGAGCGCTGTACTCCTCCCTCGCCGACGGCTCCGACCTGCGCCGGCACACCCCCCTCGACGGTTTCTACGCCCGGCACGCGGCCGGCGACGGCAGCCGCGTCGTCTACGCCAGCGCCGGCGAGCTGTGGCTGCTGGACGACCTCGACGGCGCCGAGCCGCGCCGGCTGGACGTCCGGCTCGGCGGCTCCCGCGTCGACCTCCAGCCGCACCCGGTGAGCGCCGCCCGCTGGTTCGACCACGCCTCGCCCGACCACACCGCGCGCGGCAGCGCGGTGGCCGTGCGCGGCGCCGTCCACTGGGTCACCCACCGCTCCGGCCCGGCCCGCGCGCTCGCCGCGCGGCCCGGGGTACGGGCCCGGCTGCCGCACACCTTCCGCGCGGACGGGGAGGAGTGGGTGGTGTGGGTGACGGACGCCGAGGGCGAGGACGCCCTGGAGTTCGCGCCCGCCACCGGCGTCGCCGTCGGCGCGACCCCGCGCCGGCTCGCCGCCGGGCAGCTCGGCCGCGTCCTGGAGCTCGCCATGGCCCCCGACGGCAGCCGCGCCGCCGTCGCCTCGCACGACGGGCGGCTGCTGCTCGTCGAACGGGAGACGGGGGAGGTGCGCGAGGTCGACCGCAGCGAGGACGGCGACGTCGGCGACCTCGCCTTCTCGCCCGACTCCGGCTGGCTCGCCTGGTCGCACCCCGGCCCGCGCCCGCTCTGCCAGCTCCGGCTCGCCAACACCACCGACCTGTCGGTCAGCGAGGCGACCCCGCTGCGCTTCCAGGACTACGCGCCCGCGTTCACCCTGGACGGCAAGCACCTGGCCTTCCTGTCCAGCCGCTCCTTCGACCCGGTCTACGACGAGCACGTCTTCGACCTGGCCTTCGTGGAGGGCTGCCGCCCGCATCTGATCACCCTGGCGGCGACCACGCCGTCGCCGTTCGGGCCGCAGCGGCACGGGCGCTCCTTCGAGGCCCCGGACAAGGACGAGACGCCCGAGAGCGAGGGCACCCCGGCCACCCGCATCGACCTGGAGGGCCTGGCCGACCGGATCGTGCCCTTCCCCGTAGAGGCCGCCCGCTACTCCACCCTGCGCGCCGCCAAGGACGGCGTGCTGTGGCTGCGGCACCCGGTGCGCGGCGTCCTCGGTGCCACCCGCGCCACGCCCGACGACCCCGACCCGAAGACCGAGCTGGAGCGCTACGACCTCGCCCAGCAGCGCCTGGAGCACCTCGCCGCCGACGCCGACCACTTCGAGGTCAGCGGCGACGGCAAGCGGGTCCTGCTGTGGACCGACGGCAAGCTGAAGGTCGTCCCCAGCGACCGGCGCGCCTCGAACGACGACGACAGCGACTCGAACATCACCGTGGACCTCGGCCGGGTCCGGCAGACCGTCGACCCGGCAGCCGAGTGGCGGCAGATGTACGAGGAGACCGGCCGCCTGATGCGGGACCACTTCTGGCGGGCGGACATGGGCGGCGTCGACTGGGACGGCGTCCTCGGCCGGTACCGGCCGGTCCTCGACCGCCTCGCCACCCACGACGACCTGATGGACCTGCTGTGGGAGGTGCACGGCGAGCTCGGCACCTCGCACGCCTACGTCATGGCGGACGGCGGCTACGGCCGCGGGCCCCGGCAGGGGCTGCTCGGCGCGGACATCTCCCGCCACGAGGACGGCAGTTGGCGCATCGACCGGATCCTGCCCGCGGAGACCTCGGACCCGGACGGGCGCAGCCCGCTCGCGGCGCCCGGGGTGGCGGTGCGTGCCGGGGACGCGATCGCGGCGGTGGGCGGGCAGCCGGTCGACCCGGTGACCGGGCCCGGGCCGCTGCTGGTCGGCACGGCCGGCAAGCCCGTCGAGCTGACCGTCTCGCCGTCCGGCGGGGGCGAGGCGCGGCACGCGGTGGTGGTGCCCCTCGCGGACGAGGAGCCGCTGCGCTACCACGCGTGGGTGGCCGACCGCAGGGCCTACGTCCACGAGAAGTCCGGCGGCCGCCTCGGTTATCTGCACGTGCCCGACATGCAGGCGCCCGGCTGGGCGCAGATCCACCGCGACCTGCGCGTGGAGGTGGCCCGCGAGGGACTCGTCGTCGACGTGCGGGAGAACCGCGGCGGCCACACCTCCCAGCTGGTCGTGGAGAAGCTGGCCCGGCGGATCGTCGGCTGGGGCGTGCCGCGCGGGATGCGGCCGTACAGCTACCCGCAGGACGCGCCCCGCGGTCCCGTGGTCGCGGTCGCCAACGAGTTCTCCGGCTCCGACGGCGACATCGTCAACGCGGCGATCAGGGCGCTCGGCATCGGCCCGGTGGTCGGCACCCGCACCTGGGGCGGCGTCATCGGCATCGACAGCCGCTACCACCTGGTCGACGGCACGCTGATCACCCAGCCCAAGTACGCGTTCTGGCTGGAGGGCCAGGGCTGGGGCGTGGAGAACCACGGGGTGGACCCGGACGTCGAGGTGGTGCAGCGCCCGCAGGACCACGCCGCGGGGCGGGACGTCCAGCTCGACGAGGCGATCTCGCTGGCGCTGGCCGCGCTGGAGGACAGCCCGGCGAAGACGCCGCCGGACTTGCCGGAGCCCGGCCGGCGCACGGCTCGATAGCATGCCCCCGTACGCGATCAACCGGCGTGAGGAGGCACCCGTATGGCCGGGGAGCCGCAGGACGACTGTCTGTTCTGCAAGATCGTGGCGGGGCACGTCCCGGCGACGATCGTCCGTGAGACCGAGACGACCGTCGCCTTCCGTGACATAAACCCCCAGGCGCCCACCCACGTCCTGGTGATCCCCAAGGCGCACCACAAGGACGCCGCCGCGCTCGCCGCCGCCGACCCGGCCGCGGCGGCGGACGTCCTGCGGGAGGCGCAGTCCGTCGCCGACGAGGACAAGCTGGAGAGCTACCGCATCGTCTTCAACACCGGCCACGGCGCCGGGCAGACGGTCTGGCACGCACACGCCCACGTCCTCGGCGGCCGCGGCCTCGAGTGGCCCCCCGGGTGAGGTGCCGTGTCCGTCCGTGAACTGGTCGTCCTCGGCACCGCCAGCCAGGTCCCGACCCGCCAGCGCAACCACAACGGCTACCTGCTGCGCTGGGACGGCGAGGGCATCCTGTTCGACCCCGGCGAGGGCACCCAGCGGCAGATGGTGCGCGCGGGGGTCGCGGCGCACGACCTGAACCGGATCTGTGTCACCCACTTCCACGGCGACCACTGCCTTGGCCTGCCCGGGGTCGTCCAGCGGATCAACCTCGACCAGGTGCCGCACGAGGTCACCGCGCACTACCCGCGCTCGGGGCAGCGGTTCTTCGACCGGCTGCGGTACGCCACCGCCTACCGGGAGACCGTCCCGCTCACCCAGGCGCCGGTCGACGCCGACGGCGACCTGGCGGTGACCCCGGCGTACACCCTCCAGGCCCGCCGGCTCTCCCATCCCGTCGAGTCGTACGGCTACCGGCTCGTCGAGCCCGACGGGCGCCGCATGGTGCCCGAGCGGCTCGCCGCGCACGGGATCAAGGGGCCGGACGTGGGCCGCATCCAGCGCGAGGGGACCCTGGGCGGGGTTCCGCTGGAGGCGGTGAGCGAGGTGCGGCGCGGGCAGCGGTTCGCGTTCGTGATGGACACCCGGCTGTGCGACGGGGTGTACGCCCTCGCCGACGGCTGCGACCTGCTCGTCATCGAGTCGACCTTCCTCGACGAGGAGGAGGGACTCGCCGTGGAGCACGGCCACCTGACGGCGGGCCAGGCGGCGCGGGTGGCCCGGGAGGCGGGCGTACGGCATCTCGTGCTGACCCACTTCAGCCAGCGGTACTCCGAGTCTGGGGGCACCTCCCGGACGGAGTCTGGGGGAGAGTTCGAACGGCAGGCGCGGGCGGCCGGGTTCGAGGGGGAGCTGACCGTGGCGCACGACCTGCTGCGGGTGCCGGTCCCGAAACGGCGCTGAACCGGGTGTTCCGCATCGCCCGCCGGACGCCCTTACGATGCTGCGATGCCCCTCCCCAAAGCTGAACTGCACCTCCACATCGAAGGCACCCTCGAACCCGAGCCGGCCTTCGCCCTGGCCGCCCGCAACGGCGTCGCGCTGCCCTACGCCGACACCGACGCGCTCCGCGAGGCGTACCGGTTCGAGGACCTCCAGTCCTTCCTGAACCTGTACTACGAGCTGATGGCCGTGCTGCGCACCGAGCGGGACTTCGAGGACCTCGCCGACGCCTACCTCGCCCGCGCCGCCGCGCAGGGCGTGCGGCACGCGGAGATCTTCTTCGACCCGCAGGCGCACCTGGCGCGGGGCGTGGAGATGGGCACGGTCGTCGAGGGGCTGTGGCGGGCGCTGGGCCGCAGCGAGCGCAGCCACGGCGTCTCCACCCAGCTGATCATGTGCTTCCTGCGCGACGAGTCCGCGGAGTCGGCGCTGCGCACGCTGGACGCCGCGAAGCCCTACCTGGACCGCATCGTGGGCATCGGCCTGGACTCGGCCGAGGTCGGGCACCCGCCGGTGAAGTTCCGCGAGGTGTACGAGGCCGCCGCCGCCCTCGGGCTGCGGCGCGTGGCGCACGCCGGCGAGGAGGGCCCGCCGGAGTACATCACCGAGGCGCTGGACGTCCTCGGCGTGGAGCGGATCGACCACGGCCTGCGCTGCATGGAGGACCCCGCGCTGGTCGCCCGCCTGGTCCGGGACCGGATCCCGCTGACGCTGTGCCCGCTGTCCAACGTCCGCCTGCGCACGGTCGACACCCTCGCCGACCACCCGCTGCCCGCGATGCTGGACGCGGGCCTGCTCTGCACGGTCAACTCCGACGACCCGGCCTACTTCGGCGGCTACGCGGGCGACAACTTCGACGCGGTGCGCCGGACCCTGGGCCTGAGCGAGGACCGCCTGCGGGAGCTGGCCCGCAACTCCTTCGCCGCCTCCTTCCTGGAGCACGACGAGGAGCGGCGGCAGCGCTACCTCGCCGAGGTGGAGGCGTACGCCTTCCCGTAGGCGAGGTCCGCTCCGGGGCGGCGCGGGTCAGCGGGCGCCGGGGCCCGGCGCGCCCGCCGTGGCGTGCCGCGGGCCCGCGGTGCCGTAGGCGGGCCGCACGGGTGCGGCGGTGCCCTCCATCTCGATCTCCACCACCGGCTGCTCCGGGGCGCCGATCTGCGGCACCGCGCCCGAGGGGGCACCGGCGGAGGCGGCGACCACGGCGGCCGGGGTGCCGCCGCGGCGGCGGACCGTGCCGGGCAGCAGCGCGCGCCCGCCCGCGTGCAGGGCCACCGCCGTCATCGGCAGCCCGACCACCAGCAGCCCGACGGCCAGCACCGAGCCCATCACGGGGAATCCGGCCCGGGCGGACAGCACGCTGCCGGCCAGCGGACCCGCGGCCGTGCCCAGCGAGGAGGCCGAGCCGACGAGCACCGCCCAGCGGCCGCGCGGGTCGAGTGAGGCGGCGAGGCCGATCAGGTACGACAGGACGATCGGGTAGAGCGTGTTCCAGGAGATCTCGCCGGCGGCGAAGGACGTCAGATCGGTCGCGGACGCGCTCAGCACGATGCAGCCCGCGATGAGCGCCGTGCCCGCCCCGACCGGCATCGCCCGGCCGAGACGCGGACCGAGCGCCCCGGCCCCGATCACCCCGAGCAGTCCGGCGCCGAGCGACACCGCGAACACCGCGCCGACGGTGACCTCGCCGAGGTGCGCCTGGGTCAGGCCGATGCGGCCGCTCACCCCCCACAGGGAGTTCTGGGCGAGGGACCAGCAGAGCATGGCGGCGGCGAGCACCAGGCCCGAGCGGCGGTGCGGCAGCCGGGAGCCCTCCTGCACGGCCGTGCGCGCGGCCGTGCGCACCGGCAGACGGCCCGTCAGCGGCCAGACGGCGAGCGCGGTCAGCGCGATCGCGGCGGGCGGCTGCCCGTGTCCCGGGCCGAGGTGAGGCAGGGTCAGGTAGAGGGCACCCGCGAGCGCGGAGACGGCGAGCAGCCCGAGCGTGGAGATGCGGTGCGGGTCTCTGTGTGCGGCGATCCCGGTGGCGGCGACCGTGGTGGCCGTACCGGAGCCGAACCCGCCGACGACCAGGCCGGCGACGACCGCCGGGACCGCGTCGGTGAGCGCGGCCGCGCCGTAGCCGAGGACGGCGAGCGCGAGGCCGACGCGGGCGAGCGTGCGGGCCCCGAAGCGCTCGACCCGGGAGGCCAGGAGGAACCCGGCCGTGGCGGAACTCAGCAGCAGGGCGCTGCCGACGGCTCCCGCCTGGGTCGCGGACAGCGGGAGTCCCGTGTCCAGGCGACCGACGGTCGTCGGCAGCAGATACGGAGCGAGGTACCCGGCCGTGAACAGGGCGACGAGCGGCCAGGGGAGGGTACGAGCGGCGGACACGGGCGTTCCCAGGGCATGCGAAGGGGAGGTCTCAAAAAGAGGGGGAAGGGGCGCCGACCGTCGACGGACAGGAACGCGCGAAAAATTTGTATCAAGCACGGAGTCGTGGACGGGAATCCAGAGCGTGTGATCTGGAACACATTCTGTTTACGTCCATGTCGCCCGGGTAGAAGCGCCCGCTCAACCCCGAGTGCGGCGCCCGCCGGTGAGTTCCCCGTCCCCCGCACGGCTGGTGCACACTGGCCTGATCCGCACCACGTCAGGGAGCGCACCGTGACCGCGTCCAACGCGTCCGCCGGAGAGGGACCGGAGTACATCGTCGGAACACCGCACGCCCACGCCCAGGTCGACCCCCTGGCCGCCCTGCGCACCCCGGACGACCCGCCCTGGGACGTCTACCTGACCGGCACCGTCTTCCTCGACATCATCTTCACCGGGCTCGGCTCCGCCCCGGTGCGCGGGACCGAGTCCTGGGCACGCGGGATGGGGTCGAGCCCCGGCGGCGTGGCGAACATGGCGACCGCGCTGGCCCGCCTCGGCCTGCGCACCTCGCTGGCGGCCGCCTTCGGCGACGACCACTACGGCGAGTACTGCTGGGACGAGCTGGAACAGGGCGAGGGCATCGACCTCTCGCCCTCGCGCACGGTGCCCGGCTGGCACTCGCCGGTCACCGTCTCCATGGCGTACGAGGGCGAGCGCACCATGGTCTCCCACGGCCACGAGCCGCCCCCGGAGGAGCCCGCGCCGGACTGCCCGCCCCGCGCGCGGGCCGCCGTCGCCTCCCTGAACCCGGGCCGGCGCGCCCCCTGGATCGGGGCGGCCGCCCGGAAGGGCACCCGCGTCTTCGCCGACGTCGGCTGGGACGACACCGGGGCCTGGGACCTGGCGGGTCTCGCCGATCTGGAGCACTGCGAGGCGTTCCTGCCCAACGCCGAGGAGGCGATGCGCTACACGGGCACCGCCTGCCCCCGCACCGCCGCCCACGCGCTCACCGCGTACGTCCCGGTGGCCGTGGTCACCCTCGGCGCGGAGGGCGCCTACGCCGTGGACCGGCGCACGGGGGAGAGTGCCGAGGTGCCCGCGATCGAGGTCGAGGCGCTGGACCCCACGGGCGCGGGCGACGTCTTCGTCGCGGGTTTCGTCACCGGCTCCCTGGCCGGCTGGCCGCTGGCCGACCGGCTCGCCTTCGCGGGCCTGACGGCCGCCCTCTCCGTGCAGGAGTTCGGCGGCTCGCTGTCCGCCCCCGGCTGGTCCGAGATCGCGGCCTGGTGGCGCCGGGTGCAGTCGGTGGACGGCCAGGACCCGGCGGGCCTGCGGCGGTACGCGTTCCTGGAGGCCCTGGTGCCCGGGGCGAGCGTCGAGCCGTGGCCGCGCAGGCGGGCCGTGCCGACCATCGGCTTCCGCGGGTGACAGGCCGCCCCGGGGCCCGGCCCCGCCCCGGCACCCTCATACCCGTCTGACGGACCCTCACCGGCCGGGCCCGAGTTCGGCGCGTCTCCATGTCGTTGCGGCCTGCCCGTAAACCGTTCGTGCGATGCTCCGACCCGGAGCCCGGCATTGACAGGTGACGTTTGCTGCTCAATTATCCGCGGAATCAAGCACGATACTGCACGGGCTTTGGCACCTCCTGTCCCATGACTCCCGCCGTGACTCCCTCCGTCGAAGGACATGCGTCGTGCGCAGACCATCACCCAGGCCCCGACTGCTCCTCGCCGCCCTGCTCCTGACCCTCGCCCTCCCCGTCGGCACCTCGGCCCAGACCACCGCGCAGGCCGCCCCCGAACCCGCCGGTGCCCCCCGGGTCCACCCCACCGCCGGCGGACTCGCCCTCACCGTCCCGCGCAGCGGCAACGCCCCCGGCTACACGGTCGATGTGACGGCACGTCAACTCGCCTTCGCCGTACGCCGGTCCGGCCGCACCCTCCTCGCCACCGCGGACGGCGACACCGGATCCCTGCGCTTCCGCACCGGCGAGGACTGGCAGCACGCCACGCGGCTCACCGGCTGGTCCTGGACGAAGGGCGTCCTCACCCTCACCGCCGCCACCACCGCCCCCGGCGCCACCGTCGAGGCCCGCCTCACCCCGCGCGCCGACCGCTACCTGCTCGACTGGCAGGTCCGCGGCACCACCCCCGACCGCCTCGGGCTCGCCTACGACCTGAAGTCCGCCGGGCACTGGTACGGCCACGGAGAGGCCCAGACCCCCAAGGGCGGCCCCGCCACCGACCAGCCCTGGCCGCTCGACACCGGGCAGGTCGTGCACCCCTCCTTCAGCCCCGCCTCCTACTACATGATCGACCCGTTCTGGTTCACGTCCAGCGCCACCGGGCTGCACGTCGACACCGGGCAGGTCATGTCCGTGGGGATCAACGAGAGCGAGGACGGCCTCGGCCGCTTCGACATCGAGTCCGCCCAGCCGTACCGGGCGACCGTCTTCGTGGAGTCCACGGCCCTGGAGGTCTACCGCGACTACGTCGGAGTGGTCGGCCGGCCCGCCAAGAGCGACGCCACCGACGCGCAGTACGCCCGGCCGGTGTGGAACTCCTGGGCGCAGTTCTACACCCACGTCGACCAGGCCAGGATGCTCGACTACGCACAGGACCTGCACGACCACGGCGTGCGCGGGCACACCATCCAGCTCGACGACAAGTGGGAGTCCAACTACGGGAACATGACCTTCGACGAGAAGGCCTACCCGGACCCCAAGGCCATGTCGCGCCGGATCCACGACCTCGGCTTCGACTTCGGCCTCTGGGTGACCCTGTGGATCAACCTCGACTCCGACCAGTACCGGTACGCCGCCGACCACGGCTACCTGCTCAGGGACCGCGCCCATCCGGACGCGCCGTGCCGGGTCACCTGGTGGAACGGCACCGCCGGGATCGTCGACCTCGCCGACCCGGACGCCCGCGCCTGGTACGTCGGCCGGCTCAAGAACCTGATGAGCTCCTACGGCATCGACGGGCTGAAGTTCGACACCCGCTTCTTCGACGACCGGTGCGCCCCGAGCCCGGGCCACAAACCCACCGACTACCAGCGGCTCGGCGCCGAACTCGCCGACGAGTTCGACCTGCAGGGCGTCGGCATCCGCGTCCACTGGGACACCACCGCCCACCGCGCCGGATTCGTCACCCGGCAGGTCGACAAGGGCACCGGCTGGAACTCGCTGCGTGCCTCCGTCACCCAGAACCTGTCCATCTCCACGATCGGCTACCCGTTCGTCACCACCGACATGATCGGCGGCTCCAGCGGCCAGCCCGCCCCGAGCAAGCAGGTCCTGGTCCGCTGGGCCCAGTCCGCCGCCCTCCAGCCGCTGATGTACTCCTCCACCTCGCCGGTCGACACCATCGACGTGACCACCGGCCGGAAGGTGACCTACGACGAGGAGACCGTCGCGCTGTACCGCGCGGCGATCGCGCGCCACGAGCGCCTCGCGCCCTACATCCTCGATCAGGTGCGGCACACCCTGCGGACGGGCGACCCGATCATGCGGCCGCTGTTCTTCGACTTCCCGCGGGACGGGGCCGCCTACACCGTCACCGACGAGTGGATGCTCGGCCCGGCGGTCCTGGCCGCCCCCCAGCTCTCCGACAGCCCCACCAGGACCGTCCACCTGCCCGCGGGCGACTGGTACGACGTCGGGCACGGCCGGCGGATCCACGGCCCGGCGACCCTCACCGGCTACGCCACCCCGCTCGGCGTCACCCCCGTCTTCGTCAGAGACGGAGCCCCGGGCGCTGCCAAGGCCCTGCGCGCGCTGCGCTGACCCGTCCGTCGAAAAGCCCTTCGGCCCTGTCACCTCCGCGTCGTACCCTTGGAGTCGCGAGGCCGCCCTCAGCTACGCGGCCGTGAAGAGGAGGAACCGCAGGCCTTCAGCGCCGGCCCATGACTCAGACACCCACAGCCAGCAGCCCCGCGCAGGGGCAGGCGAGAGCGCAGTTCACCGTCCCCGCCCAGCACCCCATGGTGACCGTGCTGGGTTCCGGCGACTCCCTCCTGCGCGTGATCGAGAAGGCCTTCCCGGGGGCCGACATCCACGTCCGGGGCAACGAGATCAGCGCGGTCGGCGCCCCGGCGGAGGTCGCCCTCATCCAGCGCGTGTTCGACGAGATGATGCTGGTGCTCCGCACCGGGCAGCCGATGACGGAGGACGCAGTGGAACGCTCGATCGCCATGCTGAAGGCGAGCGAAACCGGGGAGAGCGACGGCCAGGAGACCCCGGCCGAGGTCCTCACGCAGAACATCCTGTCCTCGCGCGGCCGCACGATCCGGCCCAAGACGCTCAACCAGAAGCGGTACGTCGACGCGATCGACAAGCACACCGTCGTCTTCGGCATCGGCCCCGCGGGCACCGGCAAGACCTACCTCGCCATGGCGAAGGCGGTGCAGGCCCTGCAGTCCAAGCAGGTCAACCGCATCATCCTGACCCGCCCCGCGGTCGAGGCGGGAGAGCGCCTGGGCTTCCTCCCGGGCACCCTCTACGAGAAGATCGACCCCTACCTGCGCCCGCTGTACGACGCCCTGCACGACATGCTCGACCCGGACTCGATCCCGCGCCTGATGGCGGCCGGCACGATAGAGGTCGCGCCGCTGGCGTACATGCGCGGCCGCACCCTGAACGACGCGTTCATCATCCTGGACGAGGCGCAGAACACCAGCCCCGAGCAGATGAAGATGTTCCTCACCCGGCTCGGCTTCGACTCGAAGATCGTGATCACGGGTGACGTGACGCAGGTGGACCTGCCGAACGGCACGAAGTCCGGGCTGCGCCAGGTCCAGGAGATCCTTGAGGGCGTCGAGGACGTCCACTTCTCCCGGCTGACGTCCCACGACGTCGTCCGGCACAAGCTCGTCGGCCGTATCGTCGACGCGTACGAGAAGTACGACACCAAGCTCGGCACGGAGACCGGCGCGCACAAGGGCGGCCGGGCGAAGTCCGGGCACAAGGGGAAGTAGACAAGCACAGCGCCATGTCGATCGACGTCAACAACGAGTCCGGAACCGAGGTCGACGAGCAGGCGATCCTCGACATCGCCCGCTACGCACTCGCGCGGATGCGCATCCACCCGCTCTCCGAGCTCTCGGTGATCGTCGTGGACGCCGACGCCATGGAGCAGCTGCACATCCAGTGGATGGACCTGCCGGGGCCCACGGATGTCATGTCCTTCCCGATGGACGAGCTGCGTCCGCCGTCGAAGGACGACGAGGAGCCCCCGCAGGGCCTCCTCGGCGACATCGTGCTCTGCCCCGAGGTCGCCGCGAAGCAGGGCACCGAGGCTCCGACGGGGCACACCATGGACGAGGAGCTCCAGTTGCTCACCGTGCACGGCGTGCTGCACCTGCTCGGCTACGACCACGAGGAACCGGACGAGAAGGCCGAGATGTTCGGCCTGCAGGCCGCCATCGTGGACGGCTGGCGCGCGGAGAGGGGCCTGACCGGTCCGTCCCCGGCTCCGACCGTCTCATGAGCCCGCAGATCGTCCTCGGCGCGATCGCGCTCGTCGTCGTCGCGTGGCTCGCCGCCTGCGCGGAGGCGGGCCTCGCGCGCGTGTCCAGCTTCCGTGCCGAGGAGGCCGTGAAGTCCGGCCGCCGCGGCAGCGCGAAGCTCGCTCTGGTCGCCGCCGACCCGACCCGCTATCTCAACGTGGCGCTGCTGGTCCGCGTCACCTGCGAGATGGCGGCGGCCGCGCTCGTCACGTACGCCTGCCTCCAGGCGTTCGCGGGCACGGCCGAGGCGCTCGTCGTCGCCATCGCCGTCATGGTCCTGGTCTCGTACGTCGCCGTCGGGGTCTCCCCGCGCACCATCGGCCGTCAGCACCCGCTGAACACGGCGACCGCGGCGGCGTACGTGCTGCTGCCGCTGGCGCGGATCATGGGGCCGATCCCGCCCCTGCTGATCCTCATCGGCAACGCGCTCACCCCCGGCAGGGGCTTCCGCCGCGGCCCCTTCGCCTCCGAGGCGGAGCTGCGGGCGCTGGTCGACCTCGCCGAGCAGGAGTCGCTGATCGAGGACGAGGAGCGCCGGATGGTGCACTCGGTCTTCGAGCTCGGCGACACCCTGGTGCGCGAGGTCATGGTCCCGCGCACCGACCTGGTGGTGATCGAGCGCTACAAGACGATCCGTCAGGCCCTCACCCTCGCCCTGCGCTCCGGCTTCTCCCGCATCCCGGTGACCGGCGAGAGCGAGGACGACATCGTCGGGATCGTGTACCTGAAGGACCTGGCCCGCAAGACGCACATCAGCCGGGACGCCGAGAGCGAACTGGTGTCCACGGCCATGCGCCCGGCGGTCTTCGTGCCCGACACCAAGAACGCCGGCGACCTGCTGCGCGAGATGCAGAAGGACCGCAACCACGTCGCCGTCGTCATCGACGAGTACGGCGGCACGGCCGGCATCGTCACCATCGAGGACATCCTCGAGGAGATCGTCGGCGAGATCACCGACGAGTACGACCGCGAGCTGCCGCCCGTTGAGGACCTCGGCGAGGACCGCTACCGCGTCACCGCCCGCCTCGACATCACCGACCTCGGCGAGCTGTACGGCCTGGAGGAGTACGACGACGAGGACGTGGAGACGGTCGGCGGGCTCCTCGCCAAGGCGCTGGGCCGGGTGCCCATCGCCGGGGCCTCCTCGGTCGTCGAACTGCCCGACGGCCGCGAACTGCGGCTGACGGCGGAGGCATCCGCTGGCCGCCGCAACAAGATCGTGACGGTCCTGGTGGAGCCGGTCGGACCCGCGGACCCGCCGCAGGAGACGGAGCCGGAGTGACCCCGCAGGCGCTGCGCGCCCTCTGCCTGTCCTTCGAAGCGGCGGTGGAGGACTTCCCCTTCAACCCCGAGACCTCCGTCTTCAAGGTCCAGGGCCGTCTCTTCGCCCTGTCGGCCCTGGACGCCCGCCCGCTGACGGTCAACCTCAAGTGCGACCCTGAGGACGCGATCCGCCTGCGCGCGCGGTACCAGGGCCTGATCGTCCCGGGGTGGCACATGAACAAGCGCCACTGGAACACGGTCACCGCCGACGGCGATCTCCCCGACCGGCTCCTGCGCGAACTGGTCGAGGACTCCTACGACCTGGTGGTGGCGGGCCTCCCGCGCGCCCAGCGCCTCCGCCTGGACCGCCCGTAGGACGTGCGGGACCCGGTGCCGGGGCGGGCGGCGGGGTGACCTCGGCGGCCGCGGGTGGGGGCTCCGTGTGCGTGGTGTCCGGTGCGGCTTCGTATGCTCGGGGCATGACCGACAGCAACGCGCTCGATCCCGAGGACCGCAAGATCGTCACCCTGGCCCGCTCGACGCGGGCCCGCAACGGGGTCCCGGAGGGGGCGGCCGTGCGGGACGACACCGGCCGCACCTACGTCGCCGGGACGGTTCACCTGGCGTCGCTGAAGCTGAGCGCCCTGCAGACGGCGGTGGCGATGGCGGTGGCGTCCGGGGCGCAGTCGCTGGAGGCGGCGGCGCTGGTCAGCGAGACGGAGAGCGTCACCCCCGAGGACCTGGCCGCCGTCTCGGACCTCGGCGGGCCCAGGACGCCGGTGCTGCTCGCCGGTCCCGACGGAGCCGTCCGGCTGACCGTCCCGGCGGGCCCGGCCGCACAGTGGCCCGCAGATCCGGCCGATCCGGCCGATCTGGCCGACTGACGCCGACGACCCCGCCGACCGTGTGTCGGCGGGGTCGTGGTGTCCGGCGTTCGGTGTTCGTCGCGGCGTGCGGTGTGCGGTGTGCGGTGTCCGGGGCTCAGAGCGCGTCGGGGCCGCGCTCGCCCGTGCGGACCCGGACGACCGTCTCGACGGGCACGGCCCACACCTTGCCGTCGCCGATCTTCCCGGTCTGCGCTGCCTTCACGACCGCGTCGATGACGGCCTCGGCGTCCTCGTCCTCCACGACCACCTCGATACGGACCTTGGGCACCAGGTCCACCCGGTACTCGGCGCCGCGGTAGACCTCCGTGTGGCCGCGCTGACGGCCGTAGCCGCTCGCCTCGGTCACGGTCAGCCCGTGCACGCCGAGCTCCTGGAGCGCGGTCTTGACCTCGTCGAGGCGGTACGGCTTGACGACGGCGGTGATGAGCTTCATGGCTGGGTCTTGACCTTCTGGGCGGCGGAGACGAGAGCGGACGCGGCGACCGGGGCGCCGTGGCCCAGGACCCCGTGATCGTAGGCCGTCTCGGCGTGCACCGTAAGGTCCAGGCCGGTCTGCTCCTCATCCTCGCTCGCCCGGAAGCCCATCGCCCTGTCGAGCAGCTTGCCGAGGCCGTACGTCAGGGCGAAGGCGTACACCGCCACGGCCACCACCGCCACCAGCTGCTTGCCGAGCGGGGCGAGCCCGCCGCCGTAGAGGAGTCCCTCGGCGCCGCCGGTCATCGCCTTCACCGCGAACAGGCCGATCAGGAGCGTGCCGACGATGCCGCCGACCAGGTGGACGCCGACGACGTCGAGCGAGTCGTCGTAGTTCAGCTTGAACTTCCAGCTCACGGCGTAGCTGCACAGCACACCGGCGGCCAGGCCGACGACCAGGGCACCGACCAGGGAGACCGTGCCGCAGGACGGGGTGATCGCGACCAGACCCGCCACCGCGCCGGAGGCGGCGCCCAGCGTCGTCGGGTGCCCGTCGCGCTTCTGCTCGACGAACAGCCAGCCGAGCAGGCCGGTGCAGCCCGCGGCGAGCGTGTTGAGGAAGGCGGCGGCCGCGAGGCCGTTCGCGCCGAGCGCGGAGCCGGCGTTGAAGCCGAACCAGCCGAACCAGAGCAGCCCGGCGCCCGTCACCACCATCGGCAGGTTGTGCGGGCGCATCGCGTCCTTCCTGAAGCCCAGCCGCGGCCCGAGGACCAGGCACAGCGCCAGCCCCGAGGCACCGGAGGTGATCTCGACCGGCAGCCCGCCGGCGAAGTCGAGGGCGCCCAGGTCGGCCCCGATCCAGCCGCCGGGACCCCACACCCAGTGGGTGACCGGAACGTACACGAGCAGCGCCCAGACCGGCACGAAGACCAGCCACGCCCCGAACTTGGCCCGGTCGGCGATGGCCCCGCTGATCAGCGCGGCGGTGATGATGGCGAAGGTGAGCTGGAAGGTGGCGAACAGCACGGTGGGCACGGTGCCGTGGACGCTGTCCGGGCCGAGGCCCGCCATGCCTGCGTGACCGAGCCCGCCGACGAGTCCGGCGAAGGCGTCGTCGCCGAAGGCCAGGGAGTAGCCGCCCGCCAGCCACACCACCGTCACCAGGGCGATCGACACGAAGCTCATCATCAGCATGTTGAGGACGCTCTTCGTGCGGACCATGCCGCCGTAGAACAGGGCGAGGCCCGGGGTCATCAGCAGGACGAGGGCGGTGGCGGCGAGCAGCCAGGCGGTGTCGCCGGTGTCGATGTGCGCGGCGGCCAGGGGCACGGATTCCACGGGCGGGTCTCCTCGGAACGGGGGCTCGTCCGAGCCTCACCGGCCCGCGTTTCCTGTCGCGTACGGCTGTGTTTCCGTGACGTTTCGTGTTGCGCGGGAGTTTCCGGAAGCTCACCGCGGACGGCCGCGGGACGCGGGGTGCGGCGGGGCTCCGTGGATCAGGGACAATGGGCGCCATGAGCGTGCGTACCCAGTCATCCGAGCAGCCGGCCGAGACCGTTCACCGTGCCGGCTTCGCCTGCTTCGTGGGCCGCCCCAACGCGGGCAAGTCCACCCTCACGAACGCTCTGGTCGGGCAGAAGGTGGCGATCACCTCCAACCGGCCCCAGACCACGCGGCACACCGTGCGCGGCATCGTGCACCGCCCGGACGCGCAGCTGATCCTGGTGGACACCCCGGGGCTGCACAAGCCGCGAACCCTGCTCGGCGAGCGCCTGAACGACGTGGTGCGCGCCACCTGGGCGGAGGTCGACGTGATCGGCTTCTGCCTGCCGGCCGACCAGAAGATCGGCCCCGGCGACCGCTTCATCGCCAAGGAGCTGGCGGGGATCAAGAAGACCCCGAAGGTCGCGATCGTGACCAAGACCGACCTGGTGGACCCCAAGGCACTGGCCGAGCAGCTCATCGCGATCGACCAGCTCGGCGAGGAGCTGGGCATCACCTGGGCGGAGATCGTGCCGGTGTCGGCGACCGCCGGCAAGCAGGTGGACCTGCTGGCGGACCTGCTGATCCCGCTGATGCCCGAGGGCCCCGCGCTCTACCCCGAGGGCGACCTGACGGACGAACCCGAGCAGGTCATGGTGGCCGAGCTGATCCGGGAGGCGGCGCTGGAGGGTGTCCGCGACGAGTTGCCGCACTCCATCGCCGTGGTGGTGGAGGAGATGCTGCCGCGCGAGGACCGCCCCGCGGACAAGCCGCTCCTCGACATCCACGCGAACGTGTTCATCGAGCGGCCCAGCCAGAAGGGCATCATCATCGGCCCCAAGGGCAAGCGCCTGAAGGACGTCGGCATCAAGTCCCGCCAGCAGATCGAGGCCCTGCTCGGCACCCCTGTCTTCCTCGACCTGCACGTGAAGGTCGCCAAGGACTGGCAGCGCGACCCGAAGCAGCTGCGCCGGCTGGGGTTCTAGGTTCCGGACCCCCCGGCGCGGACCGGGCCGCCGGACAGCGGCCCGCCGCCGCCCGGCCGTGGTCACCGCTGCGTCCGCAGCACGTCCCGGAACCAGGCGTACGACGCCTTCGGCGTCCTCTCCAGCGTCTCGAAGTCCACGTGCACCAGCCCGAACCGGCGCGCGTACCCCTCCGCCCACTCGAAGTTGTCCAGCAGCGACCACACGAAGTAGCCGCGCACGTCGACGCCCGCCTCGACCGCCCGGTGCAGGGCGCGCAGATGACCGTCGAGGTAGGCGATGCGCTCCTGGTCGTCGAGGCCCTCGTACGAGCATCCGTTCTCGGTGATCATGACGGGTGGGAGGCGGTCGCCGTAGCGGTCGGCGAGGTGGGTGAGCAGCTCCGTGAGCCCCTCCGGGACCACCGGCCAGCCGAAGTCGGTGACCGGCCGGCCCTCGATCCCGCGCAGCGAGAAGGGCAGTTCGGCGGGCAGGGCCACACCGCCGACCTCGGTCTCCGTGCCCCGTGGGGCGCCCACCCTCGCCGGGGCGTAGTAGTTGACGCCGTACCAGTCGATCGGCTCGGCGACGATCTTCAGGTCCGCCTCCACCTCGCCCGGCATCAGCTCCCCGATGCCGTCCGGGTAGCGGCCGAGCAGCAGCGGCTCGCAGAACAGGCGGTTCAACAGCAGGTCGTAGAAGTCCGCCGCCGCCACGTCGGCCGGGTCCGTGGACGCGGGCCAGGTCGGTCCGTGCGAGTTGGCGATGCCGATGTCCGTGGCCCCGGCCGCGCGCAGCGCCCGGACCGCCAGGCCGTGCGCCAGCAACTGGTGGTGGGCGACGGGGAGGGCGTCGAACAGCAGCCGCCTGCCGGGCGCGTGCACGCCCAGGGCGTGGCCCAGCAGGGTGTGCTCGGCCGGCTCGTTGAGCGTGATCCACGTCGGGACGCGGTCGCCGAGGCGCCCGGCGGTCACCGCCACATGGTCGGCGAACCGCGCGGCGGTGTCCCGGTCCAGCCAGTCCAGCTCCGCCGGCAGGTCCCAGTGGAACAGCGTCGGCACCGGGCGCACGCCCACCGCGCACAGCTCGTCCACCAGGCGGTCGTAGAAGTCGAGGCCGCCGGGGGAGCTCACCCGGGGCCAGGAGACCGAGAAGCGGTACGCGTTCACGCCGAGCCCGGCCAGGAGCGCCACGTCCTCGCGGTGGCGGTGGTAGTGGTCGCACGCCACCGCCGCGGTGGAGCCGTCCTTCACCCGTCCCGGCTCGGCCGTGAACGTGTCCCACACGGACGCGCGGCGCTCGTCCGCGGCCCCCTCGATCTGGTGCGCCGAGGTCGACACGCCCCACAGGAAGCCGGCCGGGAACTGCGGTATCGGGTCCGTCGCCATGCGCGGATCATCCGTACCGCCGGTAACGGATGTCAACGCCCGTGCGGGAAACGGAAATTAAGCCCCCGGCGGGCGGGCGCGGGCCCCGGCGCGGCGGGCGGGGGCCGCTCACGCGCCCTCCTTCAGCACGCGTGCGACCAGCTCGCGCTGCTCCCGCGACAGCCGGGGATCGGCGAAGTACACCGTCCTGCCGTCCACGGTCAGCTCGTAGCCGAAGCCGTCCGGCACTCCGGGCGGTGGTGTGCCCTGGCCGTCGGCCAGCGCCTTGTCGGCCAGGGCTCGCCACTCGTCGGCGTCGGGCCGCCCCGAGGTGTCCATCTCGGCGTGGCGCTCGATGCCCGCGAATCCGCCCGTGCGCCTTACTTCGATACGCATGGGTCCCTGTCTAGTACGGAACTACAGCGTGCGCACCCCGACCTGCTCCCAGGCCTTGCGCACCGCCTCCAGTTCCTCGCCCTCGCCGTAGCGCTCCCGCGCCGTGGACAGCGTGAGGGTGGCGAAGTCCGCGAACATCGCGTCCTGCTTGAGCCGGCCGCCGGTCAGCACGTCGTACCAGATCTGCCCGGCCCGCTCCCAGGCGTGGCCGCCGAGCGCGGTCGCCGCGAGGTAGAAGGCGTGGTTGGGGATGCCGGAGTTGATGTGGACGCCGCCGTTGTCCCGTCCGGTGCGGACGAAGTCGTCCATCGTCGCCGGCTGCGGGTCCTTGCCGAGGACGTCGTCGTCGTAGGCCGTGCCCGGCTCCTTCATGGAGCGCAGCGCCTTGCCGGTCACCCGCGGGGCCAGCAGCCCGGCGCCGATCAGCCAGTCGGCCTCGGCGGCGGTCTGGCCGAGCGAGTACTGCTTGATCAGCGAGCCGAAGACGTCGGAGAGCGACTCGTTGAGCGCGCCGGGCTGGCCGAAGTACGTCAGGTTGGCGGTGTACTGGGTGACGCCGTGGGTCAGCTCGTGGCCGATGACGTCGATCGGGAGGGTGAAGTCGAGGAAGATCTCGCCGTCACCGTCGCCGAACACCATCTGCTCGCCGTTCCAGAAGGCGTTGTTGTACCGCTCGTCGTAGTGGACGGTGGCGTTCAGCGGCAGCCCGTTGGCGTCGATCGAGTCGCGCTCGTAGGCCTTCAGGTACAGCTCGAAGGTGGCGCCGAGGCCGTCGTAGGCGCGGTTGACGGTCGAGTCCTGGTTGTCCTGGTCCCCCTCGGAGCGGACCTTCGTGCCGGGCAGGTCGGTGCCGTGCCGGAGGTCGTAGATGGAGCGGTGCGGCTTGCCGGCCTCGGCCGCGGCGGGCGCGGCGACGGTCGGGGCGCCGATGACCGTGGTCAGCCGGCGGTGGGTGCGCTCGTAGGCGTCGCGTTCCAGGGTGCGGCGCGCGGGATCGGCGAGCGCGGGGTCCTCGTGCCGCGCGACGCGGTCGAGGACGTGGGGCGGCACGATCGTGCAGAAGACGGGCTCGAAGCCCCCGTTGTGGGTCATGCCCGGCACCATCGCACTCGGTTATGCCAATGTCACTACCCGCAACCATGATTGGTGAAATATCCGGGCACCGGATGTAACGCTCCGTGGCGAAGTGCTGGGGAGCGGCGGCCGGCGTGATATGGCGCACCAATTGTCCTATTGGTCCCTCTGGTTTCGCATACTGGGACAGGACCGCGCATCCGGCGCGGCTCGGCTAGGCTGCGGAGCATCATGCGTTTCGGGCTGCTTCTTCTTAGCTGCCGCGGCGAGGGCCTGTAGTCGAGGCCGACTCCCTCCCCGCGGAGTGTGGCGTTGCGCCGTCGGCCGTCCTTCCGGACCCGCGGACCCGCGGACTTTTCGAGGAGCCCACGCCCCCATGGCCAACCGCCAGCAGCCCAGTTCCCTGCCGATCCGCAAGTACGGCCGGTACGAGCAGGTCGACATCCCCGACCGCACCTGGCCGAACCAGCGGATCACCACCGCCCCCCGGTGGCTCTCCACCGACCTGCGGGACGGCAACCAGGCCCTGATCGACCCGATGTCCCCGGCCCGCAAGCGCGCCATGTTCGACCTGCTGGTCCGGCTGGGCTACAAGGAGATCGAGATCGGCTTCCCGGCCTCCGGCCAGACCGACTTCGACTTCGTGCGCTCGATCATCGAGGAGGAGGGTGCGATCCCCGACGACGTCACGATCTCCGTGCTGACCCAGGCCCGCGAGGACCTGATCGAGCGGACCGTGGAGTCCCTGAAGGGCGCCCGCCGCGCCAACGTCCACCTCTACAACGCGACCGCCCCGGTCTTCCGCCGGGTCGTCTTCCGCGGCTCCAGGGAGGACATCCGGCAGATCGCCGTCGACGGCACCCGCCTGGTCATGGAGTACTCGGAGAAGCTGCTGGGCCCGGAGACCGAGTTCGGCTACCAGTACAGCCCCGAGATCTTCACCGACACCGAGCTGGACTTCGCCCTGGAGGTCTGCGAGTCGGTCATGGACGTCTGGCAGCCCGGCCCGGACCGCGAGATCATCCTCAACCTGCCCGCCACGGTGGAGCGTTCGACGCCGTCCACGCACGCGGACCGCTTCGAGTGGATGCACCGCAACCTCTCCCGGCGCGAGTTCGTCTGCCTGTCCGCCCACCCGCACAACGACCGCGGCACCGCCGTCGCCGCCGCCGAGCTGGCCGTGATGGCCGGCGCCGACCGCGTCGAGGGCTGCCTGTTCGGCCAGGGCGAGCGCACCGGCAACGTCGACCTGGTCACCCTGGGCATGAACCTGTTCTCGCAGGGCGTCGACCCGCAGGTCGACTTCTCCGACATCGACGAGATCCGCCGTACGTGGGAGTACTGCAACCAGATGGAGGTCCACCCGCGTCACCCGTACGTGGGCGACCTGGTCTACACGTCCTTCTCCGGCTCCCACCAGGACGCCATCAAGAAGGGCTTCGACGCCATGGAGGCCGACGCGAAGGCCAAGGGCGTCACGGTCGACGACATCGAGTGGGCGGTCCCGTACCTGCCGATCGACCCCAAGGACGTCGGCCGCTCCTACGAGGCCGTCATCCGCGTCAACTCGCAGTCCGGCAAGGGCGGCGTCGCGTACGTCCTGAAGAACGACCACAAGCTGGACCTGCCGCGCCGGATGCAGATCGAGTTCTCCAAGATCATCCAGGCCAAGACGGACGCCGAGGGCGGCGAGGTCACGCCGAAGGACATCTGGGCGGCCTTCCAGGACGAGTACCTGCCGAACCCGGAGAACCCCTGGGGCCGCATCCAGGTCAGGACCGGCCAGTCGACCACCGACACCGACGGCGTGGACACCCTCACCGTCGAAGCCACCGTCGACGGCGAGGACACCGTGCTGACCGGCTCCGGCAACGGTCCGATCTCGGCCTTCTTCAGCGCCCTGGAGTCCATCGGCGTCGACGTACGCCTGCTCGACTACCAGGAGCACACAATGAGCGAGGGCGCCTCCGCGCAGGCCGCCTCGTACATCGAGTGCGCCATCGAGGACAAGGTCCTGTGGGGCATCGGCATCGACGCGAACACGACGCGTGCGTCGCTGAAGGCGGTCGTCTCGGCCGTCAACCGCGCGGCCCGCTGACCACTCCCACCGGCGAATTCGGGGCCCCGGCCGCCCACCGCGGCGGCCGGGGCCCCGTCGCATCTCGGCCATGTGCCGGTGGAGGTCACGGAAAGGTCTCGTCCGGGGTACTGACTCCGCCTCACCGATGTGGCTAACATCACGCCTGCGCGGCAATGATGCCGTGGGGTTACGGAGGTGCGACGTGCTGCCTGGACGGGGACGAGACGGCGGTGTGGTCCGGCGCGCGTGCGTGCTGGGCACCCGGACCGCGTGGTCGGCCGTCGGCGACGGCGAGTTCTTCTGCCCCGGCTGCGGCGGCGACCGCAACTACCAGCGCCTGAACGGGCGCCGGCGCTTCACCGTCCTCGGCGTGCCCCTGCTGTCGCGCGGGGTGACCGGGCCGGTCGTCGAGTGCGCCGCCTGCCGCGGCCACTTCGGCACCGACGTCCTCGACCATCCGACCACCATCCGCTTCTCCGCCATGCTCCGCGACGCCGTGCACACCGTCGCCCTGGCGGTGCTGGCCGCCGACGGCACCTGCGCCCGCCCCGCGCTGGAGACCGCAGCGGCCGCGGTCCGCGCGGCCGGCTTCGACGACTGCACCGAGGAACAGCTCGCCGTCCTGGTCGAGGGACTCGCCGCGGACACCGGACGGGTCCACGGGGAGCCGTGCGGCCCGGGTCTGGTCATAGAGCTGCACGAGGCGCTCGACCCGCTGGCCCCGCACCTCGCCCCCGCCGGCCGCGAGTCCATCCTCCTCCAGGCCGCCCGCATCGCCCTGGCCGACGGCCCCTACACCCCGGCCGAACGCGACGCCCTGACCACCGTCGGCGCGGCCCTGACCATCTGCACGGACGACGTCACCCGTCTGATGGCGGCGGCCCGGACGCCGTCGTGACCCGCTCCGCGCAAAACCAAGGGCCGCCGTCCTGCGGCCTCAGAGCAGCCCGGCAGCCGCCAGGTGTTTGCCCACCTGCTCCGTCTCCTCCGGTGACAGCGGGATCTGCGGATCCGCCGTGGCCGGGCAGTCGATGACGCCCCGCAGGTGCAGCGCCGCCTTGAAGGCGCCGAGGGCCGAGGAGCCCGGGCCCATGCGGACGGGGTCGCCGGCGCGGGTCATGCCGAACAGCGCACACAGGCGTTCCTGTTCGGCACGGGCGCCGTCCCAGTCGCCCGCGCGGGCGAGGCGGTAGAGGCGTACGTAGCCGTGCGGGTCGACGTTGGCCAGGCCCGGCACCGCCCCGTCCGCGCCCATCGCGAGGGCGGCGTCCGTGATCAGCTCGGAGCCGGTGAGCACGCTGAAGGCGGCGGTCGCCGGGTCGGTACGGGCGCCCGTGACGACCTCCCGGAAGCCCCCCAGATCGCCGCTGGAGTCCTTCAGCCCCGCCAGGACGCCCTCGGCCGCCAGCTCCAGGACCAGGGCGGCCGGAAGCCGGGCGGGCACCGACACCGGGATGTCGTAGGCGAGGACCGGGACCGGGCTGCCGGCCGCGATCCGGCGGTAGTGGCGGGCGATCTCCGCCGGGTGGGCGGCGCGGGCGTAGAACGGTGCCGTGACGACGACCGCCTGCGCACCCGCCGCAGTGACCGCCGCGACGTGCTCCAGCACCCGCGCGGTGGTCATGTCGATCGCCCCGGCCAGGACGGGCAACTGCCCGCCCATGTGCGCGACGACCGCCTCCACCACCTGCCGCCGCTGCCCGTCCGTCAGGAAGGCCGCCTCGGACGTCGACCCGAGCAGGAACAGCCCGTGCACCCCGCCCTCCACCAGATGGTCGACCAGCCGGAGCAGCGAGGGCACGTCCACCTCGCGGTCGGGGGTCAGGGGCGTGCACACGGGCGGGACGACACCGGTCAGCGGGGTGGGAAGAGTCATGAGGACTTGTATAGCCGCCCCGCCGGGCCGGAACACGTCACAGACGCGCGGTCCCCACCGCCCCGACGAACTCCGCCCATGCCGGACCCGCGACCACCAGCACGGCACCGTCCGGCACCTTGCTGTCCCGGACGGGGACGACTCCGGGGGCTCCGTCGGCGGCCTCCACGCATGACTCGCCGCCGCTGCCGCCGCTGTAGCTGCTCTTGCGCCAGCGGGCGGCGCCGGGGAAGTCGTATGCGGCCTCTACGCAGCTGCCGCCGTTGCCGTCGCTGTGGCTGCTCTTGCGCCAGCGGGCGTTGCTCAGGTCGTACTCGCGCATCGTCCGAAGTCCTCCGCCGCCGATTCGATCAGGGCCAGGGACGCCTCAGGCGACAGCGCGGCGGCCCTGATCTGATCGTATGCCGCGCGGGAACGCTTGACCACGGCCGGATCGTCCAGCAGATTCCCCGAATACACAGCTTCTGTATAGGCGGTTGGCGGGGCTTCGTCGAACTCCATGAGCACCAGCATCCCGTTCATGAGGGCGTACGCCGCCGCCGTGTAAGGCAGCACCTGCACCCGCACCGTCCGCTCCCGTGCAAGCCGCGCGATGTGGCCCAGTTGCTCCGCCATGGCCCCCGGCCCGCCGACCGGAATGCGCAGTGCGTTCTCGTGCAGGACCACCCAGTACAGGGGACGAGTGGCGTCCTTGAGGATGCGGGCGCGTTCCAGACGGCCGGACACCTTCTCCTCGATGTACGCGTCCGCCGCGAAGGGGTTCATCGCCACCGTGACCGCCCAGGCGTACGCCCTCGTCTGCAACAGCCCCGGCACCAGAGCGGGCGCGAACTCGCAGATCTCCGTCGCCAGCGTTTCCAGCTCCGCCGCTCTCGCGAAGTAATCCGCGTACCGCGGATCGTCAATCAGCTTCCTGCACAACCGCTCGAAAATACCGTCGGTTTGCAGTACCTCGTCGATTCGCCGGGCCACGTCCAACTGGGGTTTCCGGATGGCCTGTTCGAACTGGCCGATATAGCCGCCGGAGACGAAGACCCGGGCCCCCAACTCGACCTGGGTCAGCCCGGCGTCCTCCCGTCGCCGCTTGAGTTCCGCGCCGAAGAACTCCCACGCCGCCTGACGTGAACCGTTGGCCATGGCCAACCCCCTTGCGCTGCCTCGCTCTTGTAGGGCCTGCACCCCTTTCCGAGCGTAGACGCGGAAAGTCACCCTGGAGACACGAAGCGTGAAACAGGAAAGGGAGCGAACAGTGGCAGTAAGGAACCCGGTCCACTCGGCGGTCTGCGTGCGGGAGGCGGAGGAAACCCTCACCGAATTGCGGACCGCACTCGAAAAGGCCGGAATCACCCTGCCCTCCCTGGGGCTGGACCCGGCCGGGCTCGCCCGTGAGGCGCCCTGCCCGCTGGTCGAGTTGGGGCGCTGCTCGGTGGAGACGGCCGCCCGGCTCGTCGCGGTGCTGCGGTGAGCCCGGTCCGTCCGCCGGTCGGCTCGTACGCCATGGACACCGGCACGGGCCGGGTCGGTGTCGTCATGGGCCACGAGGGGCCGTACGTGCAGCTGCGCCCCCTCGGCGGCGGCCGGGAGTGGGACTGCGCGCCGGAGCTGGTGCGGGCCGCGACCCCTGCCGAGCGGCTCAGCGCGGCCACGGCCTACACCAACGCCCGCAGCCGCGGCGAGGTGCCGTGAGCCGAGTGTCCTCCCCGGCCGGGAGGCTCCTGCCGTAGGGTGCGGGCGCATGGGTTCGTGGAACGTGTCGACCTTGCTGAACATGTCGCGGCTGTCGAGGTGGAGGAGGCCGCGGGCCAGTCGCCGCTACCCGGTCCCGCTCACCCGGCACCAGCTGTGGATGGTCTCGTTGAGCGCGCCGGTGAGCCGTGGCCCGGAGGCCTCGCGGACCACGCTCTACCCGCTGCGGCGGATCGACGACGACAGTTCCCGGCGGTGGCTGGCCGACCAGTGGGAGATCACCACCCACCGGGAGCTGGCCGACCGGCTCGACTGGCTGGCGGGCGCCGGCTACCGCGCGCGGGCGCACCGGCTGCTCGGCGTCGCGCCGCTGGCCTGGGACGCCGCCCTGTACGCCGACATCTCCCGCCGGGGGTTCGCCGCCGGGCTGATCACCGAGGCCGACGCGTGGACGGCGCTCAAGAACATCGTGCCGTCGGTCGCGGGGACGTACGGTTCCTGGCGGGAGTACGCCGACCACTATCTGCTGGGGCGGAAGGTGTGGCGGGACGACCTCAGGGGCCGTAGCGGCGCCGTCGGCGCCTCCGACGGCGCCGGTCTCCCCGCCTCGCAGGCCGTCGCGGACGCCCATCTGCGCTCCCTGCTGGACCCGGGGAACCGGGCCAGCCCGTGGAACCTCGCGCCCTGGGACGTCATACGTCACCCCGACCGCCCACGCTGACCCCGTACGCGACACCACGCCGACCCCGTACGCGACAATGGGGCCATGAGTCTGTTCCGCGACGACGGCATCGTGCTGCGCACCCAGAAGCTCGGCGAGGCGGACCGGATCATCACGCTGCTCACGCGCGGGCACGGACGGGTGCGGGCGGTGGCGCGCGGGGTGCGGCGGACCAAGTCCAAGTTCGGCGCCCGGCTGGAGCCGTTCTCCCACGTCGACGTGCAGTTCTTCGCGCGGGGGAGCGAGCTGGTGGGCCGCGGGCTGCCGCTGTGCACGCAGAGCGAGACCATCGCCCCCTACGGCGGCGGGATCGTGGCGGACTACGCCCGCTACACCGCCGGTACGGCCATGCTGGAGACCGCCGAGCGGTTCACCGACCACGAGGGCGAGCCGGCCGTGCAGCAGTACCTGCTGCTCGTCGGCGCGCTGCGCACCCTCGCCCGCGGCGAGCACGCCCCGCACCTGGTGCTCGACGCCTTCCTGCTCCGCTCGCTGGCCGTCAACGGCTACGCCCCGAGCTTCGGGGACTGCGCCAAGTGCGGAATGCCCGGTCCGAACCGGTTCTTCTCGGTGGCGTCGGGCGGCTCGCTCTGCGTCGACTGCAGGGTGCCCGGCAGCGTCGTACCCTCACCGCAGACCCTGGAACTGCTGGGCGCGCTGCTCACGGGAGACTGGGAGACCGCGGACGCCTGCGAGGCGCGGCACGTCCGGGAGGGCAGCGGGCTGGTGTCCGCCTATCTGCACTGGCACCTGGAGCGCGGGCTGCGCTCCCTGCGCTACGTGGAGAAGTCCTGAACAGCACGACGTCCTGAGACGAAGGAGACGAGAGACACATGGTGGTAAGCGGGTTCCTGGGACGCCGGCGCCGCGAGTACAAGGCGCCGGAGCCGCACCCGTCCGGTGCCCGCCCGCCGAAGCTGCCCGGCGAGCTGGTCCCCGAGCACGTGGCGATCGTCATGGACGGCAACGGCCGCTGGGCCAAGGAGCGCGGCCTGCCCCGCACCGAGGGCCACAAGGTGGGCGCCGAGCGCGTGCTGGACGTGCTCCAGGGCGCGGTCGAGATCGGCGTCCGCAACATCTCCCTGTACGCCTTCTCCACGGAGAACTGGAAGCGCTCGCCCGAAGAGGTCCGCTTCCTGATGAACTTCAACCGCGACTTCATCCGCAAGACCCGCGACCAGCTCGACGAACTGGGCATCCGGGTGCGCTGGGTGGGCCGTATGCCCAAGCTGTGGAAGTCGGTCGCCAAGGAGCTCCAGACCGCCCAGGAGCAGACCAAGGACAACGACCGGCTCACCCTGTACTTCTGCATGAACTACGGCGGCCGGGCCGAGATCGCCGACGCCGCCCAGGCGCTCGCCGAGGACGTGAAGGCGGGCCGTCTCGACCCGTCGAAGGTCAACGAGAAGACCCTCGCGAAGTACCTGTACTACCCGGACATGCCGGACGTGGACCTGTTCCTGCGCCCGAGCGGCGAGCAGCGCACCTCCAACTACCTGCTCTGGCAGAGCGCCTACGCCGAGATGGTCTTCCAGGACGTGCTGTGGCCGGACTTCGACCGGCGCGACCTGTGGCGGGCGTGCCTCGAGTTCGCCTCCCGCGACCGGCGCTTCGGCGGCGCGATCCCGAACGAGGAACTGCTGGCCATGGAGGGCCGCAGCGAAGACAGTTGATCACTGCCGCTACGATCCCGCCTCATGGTCATGGACATGGGGCGGGATGCCGTGCAGGACGGGGTCGAGCTGGAGTACCGGCCGACGGTGAAGGACTTCACGGCCGCGCTGCGCCAGCGCAGCCGGATCGGGCGGGCGGCGCGGAGACAGAAACTACTGGTCGTCCTGGCGGCCGTCGTCTTCGCCCTCGAGGCCGCCCAGGCGCTGACCGGCGGGGGCGTCCACTGGTTTCCGCTGATCTGGGCCCCGTGCTTCGCACTGCTGCTGGTCGCCGCGCCGTGGCTGCAGGCCCGCCAGTTCCTGAAGCTCGCCGCACGCAACGGCGCGTACCGCGTCACCGTGTCGGACGCGGGCGTGACGGTGGCCACCGACCACAGCTCCTCGTCGGTCGGCTGGGCCGCCCAGCCCCGCTACCGGGAGACCCCGGAGATCTTCGTGACCTTCAGCGACGACAAGAACGCCAGCTGCTTCACGGTCCTGCCCAAGCGGGGCCTCGCGAACCCCGCCGACGTCGACCGGCTGCGGGAGATCCTGGACCGCCACCTGACCCGGGCGTGAGGCGCCGGGTTCAGGTGCCGGACGCCGCGCACTCCGCGCAGGTGCCGAAGATCTCCACGGTGTGGGCGACGTTGACGTAGCCGTGCTCCGCGGCGATCGCCTCGGCCCACTTCTCCACGGCCGGCCCCTCCACCTCGACGGCCTTGCCGCAGACGCGGCAGACGAGGTGGTGGTGGTGCTCGCCCGTCGAGCAGCGGCGGTAGACCGACTCGCCCTCGGAGGTGCGCAGCACGTCGACCTCGCCGGCCTCGGCGAGGGACTGCAGGGTGCGGTAGACGGTGGTGAGCCCGACCGAGTCGCCCTTGTGCTTGAGCATGTCGTGGAGGTCCTGCGCGCTGCGGAACTCGTCGACCTCGTCGAGGGCCGCCGCGACAGCGGCACGCTGCCGGGTGGCGCGGCCCTTCACGGGCGGTCCTGCGGTCGTCACCGGGTGCCTCCTTCTCGATGGCCCGTTCGCCTGCGGGGTGCGCCTCGCGCCGGCGCGCCCCGTCGGCTCCCGCACGGCCACGTGTGCGCCTGCCGGGCCATTGTGCCAGCCCGCACCGCGCGCGGTCAGACGCCGACCTCGTCCGCGGCGCCCCGGGTGGCCGGAATCGCGCACTCCGCCGGATCCCCGGCGGGCCGCCCGTCGCCGAGCCCCCGCGCGCGCCGCCGGGCCAGCGGTGCGGCCAGCGCCGTCAGCGCGACGAAGGCCGCGATGGTCAGCAGCACGATCGTCGCGCCGGGCGGGACGTCCTGGTAGAAGGAGGTGACCGTGCCGCCGATCGCGACGACGACGCCGATGCCGACGGAGATGGCGAAGGTGGCCGCGAAGCCGCGGCTGAGCTGCTGGGCGGCGGCCACCGGGACGACCATCAGCGCCGACACCAGCAGCAGTCCGACCACCCGCATCGCCACCGACACCGTGACCGCCGCCGTGACGGCCGTGAGCAGGTTCAGGGCGCGCACCGGCAGGCCGGTCACCCGCGCGAACTCCTCGTCCTGGCTGACCGCGAAGAGCTGGCGGCGCAGGCCCACGGTGACCACCACGACGAAGGCGGCGAGCAGGCAGATCGCCTTCACGTCGGACCGCGAGACCGTCGACAGCGAGCCGAAGAGGGACGACATCAGGTTCGCGTTGGAGCCGCCCGGGGCGAGGTTGACGAGCAGCACGCCGCCGGCCATGCCGCCGTAGAAGAGCATCGCCAGGGCGATGTCGCCGCGGGTCCTGCCGTACCAGCGGATCAGCTCCATCAGCACCGCGCCGAGCACCGAGACGGCCGTCGCCATCCACACCGGGGAGGCGGACAGCAGGAAGCCGAGGCCGACGCCGGTCATCGCCACATGGCCGATGCCGTCGCCCATCAGGGCCTGGCGGCGCTGCACGAGGTAGATGCCGATTGCGGGGGCGGTGATGCCGACCAGGACGGCGGCGAGCAGCGCCCGCTGCATGAAGTCGTAGTTCAGGAGGTCCATCAGCTCAGCAGTCCCGTCCGGATCGGATCGGCGCCCGGGGCGTCGTGCGGGTGTACGTGGTCGTGGCCGGGCAGGGCGTGCTGGCCGACCGCCTTCGGCGGCGGCCCGTCGTGCAGGACGCAGCCGTCGCGCAGGACGACGGCCCGGTCGATCAGGGGCTCCAGGGGACCCAGCTCGTGCAGGACGAGCAGCACCGTCGCCCCCGCCGCGACCTGCTCCCGCAGGGTGCGCGCGAGCACCTCCTGGCTGGCCAGGTCGACGCCGGCCATCGGCTCGTCCATGATCAGCAGTTCGGGTTCGGCGGCCAGCGCGCGGGCGATCAGCACCCGCTGGTGCTGGCCCCCGGAGAGGGCGTGCACCGAGTCCCTGGCGCGGTCCGCCATGCCGACCTGCTCCAGGGCACGCCGTACGGCCGTGTGGTCGGCCTTGCGGAAGACGCCGAAGCGGGTGCGGGAGAGCCGCCCCGAGGAGACGACCTCGGTGACGGTGGACGGCACCCCGCCCGCGGCGCTGGTGCGCTGCGGGACGTACCCCACGCACGCCCAGTCGCGGAAGCGGCGCAGCGAGGTGCCGAACAGCTCGATCTCGCCCGCGCCGACCGGCACCTGGCCGATGGCGCTGCGCACGGCCGTCGACTTGCCGGAGCCGTTCGCGCCGAGCAGCGCGACGACCTCGCCGCGGCGCACGGTGAGGTCGATGCCGCGCAGCACGGGGCGCGACCCCAGTTCGGCGCGGACGCCGCGCAGCGCTACGACGGGCTCGTCCACGGCGTTCGTGACGTCCATGACGTCCTCCCTCACGGTCACTTGGTGCCCAGGGCCTTGCGCAGGGCCTGGAGGTTGGCGTCCATGACCTGGATGTAGTCACGGCCGCGGGACTTGCCGGTGATGCCTTCGACCGGGTCGAGGACGTCCGTCCGCAGCCGCGCGTCCCGGGCGACGGTCCGGGCGGTGCCGTCGTTGACGAGCGTCTCGTAGAAGACCGTGGTGACCCCGTCGGCCTTCGCGATCCGCTCCAGGTCCTTGACCCGCGCCGCGCTGGGCTCCGACTCGGGGTCGAGGCCGCTGACGGCCTCCTCGGTCAGGCCGTAGCGCTCGGCGAGGTAGCCGAAGGCGGCGTGGGTGGTGAGGAAGACCCTGGTCCTGGTGTTCCTGAGCCCGGTGGCGTACCGGGTGTCGAGTGCCTTCAGCCTCTTCACCAGGGCGGCGGTGTTCTCGCGGTAGTCGGCCGCGTGGTCCGGGTCGGCCTTCTCGAAGGCGCTGCCCACGCCCTCGGCGATGCGCGCGTAGCGCACCGGGTCGAGCCAGACGTGCGGGTCCTTGGCGCCGGACTCCTCGCCGCCGTGCGTGTCGTGGGCCCCGGCGTGGCCGCCGACCTCGGTGCCGTGCTCCTCCAGCGTGGTCAGCGAGGTGGCGTCGATCTTCGTTCCGATCTCCGACTGCGCGACGGCGTCGTCGACGGACGGCTGAAGCCCCTTGAGGTAGAGCACCGCGTCGGAGTCCTGGAGCTGAGCGGTCTGCCGGGCGCTGATGTCCAGGTCGTGCGGCTCCTGGCCGGGCTGGGTGAGCGTGGTGACGTGCGCGTGGCGCCCGCCGATCTGCTCGGCGAGGAAGGCCATCGGATAGAACGACGCGACGACGTCGAACTTGCCGGTGCCGCCCGCGGCGCCCGCGGTCGAGCAGGCGGAGAGGGCTCCGAGGCCGAGGGCGGTGGCCGCCGCGGCCGCGGTCCCGGATATGAGGCGTCGTCGTACGTTCATGACAGTCATTTTCATCAAACATGGAAACCGTTGTCAACAAGCCGGGTCGGAGCCCCGCCGGAGGCCCGCATTCCGCCCGCACCCGGCACCGATTTGATTGAGGGGGAGCCCCCGCCGGTACGCTGAAGCATTCGCTCTGAAGCGTCTCGCTTCGTCGCCCGTCGTCGTAATGAAGAGAGCACCGTGGCCGCCGACAAGATCGACACCATCGTCAGCCTGAGCAAGCGCCGTGGCTTCGTATTCCCCTGCAGTGAGATCTACGGCGGCCAGCGCGCCGCGTGGGACTACGGGCCCCTGGGTGTCGAGCTCAAGGAGAACCTCAAGCGCCAGTGGTGGCGCTACATGGTGACGTCGCGCGAGGACGTGGTCGGTATCGACTCGTCCGTGATCCTTGCCTCCGAGGTCTGGGTCGCCTCCGGTCACGTCGCCACCTTCACGGACCCGCTCACCGAGTGCACCGCGTGTCACAAGCGGTTCCGCGCGGACCACCTGGAGGAGGCCTACGAGGCCAAGCACGGCCGCGTCCCGGAGAACGGCCTCGCGGACGTCAACTGCCCCAACTGCGGCAACAAGGGCCAGTTCACCGAGCCCAAGCAGTTCTCGGGCCTGCTGTCCACCCACCTCGGCCCGACCCAGGACTCCGGCTCCGTCGCCTACCTGCGCCCCGAGACCGCCCAGGGCATCTTCACCAACTTCGCCCAGGTGCAGACCACCTCGCGCCGCAAGCCGCCGTTCGGCATCGCGCAGATGGGCAAGTCCTTCCGCAACGAGATCACGCCCGGCAACTTCATCTTCCGCACCCGCGAGTTCGAGCAGATGGAGATGGAGTTCTTCGTCAAGCCGGGCGAGGACGAGAAGTGGCAGGAGTACTGGATGGAGCAGCGCTGGAACTGGTACACCGGCCTGGGCCTCCGTGAGGAGAACATGCGCTGGTACGAGCACCCGAAGGAGAAGCTCTCCCACTACTCCAAGCGCACCGCCGACATCGAGTACCGCTTCCAGTTCGGCGGCAACGAGTGGGGCGAGCTGGAGGGTGTGGCCAACCGCACCGACTACGACCTCGGCGCGCACGCCAAGGCCTCCGGCCAGGACCTCTCCTACTTCGACCAGGAGGCCGGCGAGCGCTGGACGCCGTACGTCATCGAGCCCGCCGCCGGTGTCGGCCGCGCGATGCTCGCCTTCCTGCTCGACGCCCATGTCGAGGACGAGGCGCCCAACGCCAAGGGCAAGATGGAGAAGCGCACCGTGCTGCGCCTGGACCACCGCCTGGCCCCGGTGAAGGTCGCGGTGCTGCCGCTGTCCCGCAACCCGGAGCTGTCCCCGAAGGCCAAGGGCCTCGCCCAGGCCCTGCGCCAGAACTGGAACATCGAGTTCGACGACGCCGGCGCCATCGGCCGCCGCTACCGCCGCCAGGACGAGATCGGCACGCCGTTCTGCGTGACCGTCGACTTCGACACCCTCGAGGACAACGCGGTCACCGTCCGCGAGCGTGACTCGATGAAGCAGGAGCGCGTGTCGCTGGACCAGATCGAGGGCTACCTCGCGAGCCGCCTGCTCGGCTGCTGAGGCCGCCCGCCGCTCGTCCCGCCGGTGCCGGGTCCCTTCCGGGGGGCCCGGCACTCGCGCGTCGGCGCCCCGGCCGCAGCCGGAGCGAGCCCGCCGCGGCCGGTCCGTGATCGTCCGCGACGGCGCTGCCGGTCACAGGTCGAGGTCCGCGCACCCGGTCACAGGTCGAGGTCCGCGTACAGGGCGGCGTGGTCGGAGGCCTCGTCGGCCTTCGACGTCACCGTGTCGAAGGACTTGATGGCCGGCGGCGCCCAGACCCCGCGCCGCTCCACGCCCACGTGCTGCACCCGGTCCCACAGCGGCGGCGGGAACAGCAGGTAGTCGAGCTTGTCGCTCGGCCTGGTGCCCGAGCCGTGGGTGCCGGGGTCGCCCCGGTAGGCGGGGTGGCTCATGGCGTCCCGCAGGCCGGCGTTCGTCAGCGTCCTGATCGGCGGGCTGTCCAGGAAGTCGTTGAGGTCCCCGGCGACCAGCACGTTCGGGGACCGCTCGGCCGCGGCCCGGTAGATCCTCGCGACCTGCTCCGCCTGGGCCAGGCGCAGCTCCGGGTCGTCGCCGGCCTTGCTCTTGAAGTGGTTGCCGAGGACCCACAGGGGCGCCCCGTCCAGTTCGACCTCGAACTCGGGGCAGTCGCGGCTGAACACGGGCCCGCCCGGGTGCTCCGGACTGGTGTCGAAGATGTGCGGGCGGACGGACCGGATCGGGTGCCGGCTGAGGATGCCGACGTCGATGCCGCGGCTGTCGTTGCCGTCGATCAGCATGTTGAAGGGGTAGGGCTGCCTGCCCAGCACCCCGCCCAGGACCTGCGTGTTGAAGCGGTCCAGGGTGAGGCGGTCCTCCACCTCGACGGTGAGCAGGACGTCGGCGTCGATCTCGGCGATCACCCGGCCGGTGTTCTTCACGGCGGCCCAGTCGAGGTCGTCACGCACGAGCTCGGCCCAACCGGCCCAGGTGCCGCGGCCCTTGGCGACGACGCGGATCTCCGGATCGTGCGGGTCGCCGCTCCTGCGGAAGAGCGCCGCGGCGCCGCCCCGGGTCTGGTTGACGTAGATGGGCGGCGGGTCGTGCGGATCGAGGTCGTAGGCCCGGTGCTTCTTGACGAGCGCGGCGATCCGCGCCTTGTCCGCCTCCTGGTAGTCCGCCTTGCCGAGCAGGGAGACCAACTCGTCGAAGTCGTCGAGGACTTCCTTGCGGTGGGCGTCGTCCGGGAGACCGAAGGCCTGGGGGCGGCGGAACAGGTTCTCGGCGTTGAAGGTGGCGATGCGGATGGTCATGGCGCGCCTCCTGCGGCGGCGCATGGGATGCCGCGTGGCCGGCGGCAGGCGCCGCCGGGGTGACTGCTCGCCGACAACATCCATTCTCCGAGCCGGGGCGGACCGTGTCGAATGCGGCGGCGCCGACGATCTTCGTCGCCGACGGGGCGGCCGGATACTGACAAGTGACGAATGACAGATATTGAAATCTGTCATTCGTTATGCCAAGGTGGAGGCATGACGATCCAGACCCGCCCCCTCGGAACCACCGGACCCCAGGTCTCCGCCCTCGGCCTCGGCTGCATGGGCATGTCCGCGCTGTACGGCGACGCGGACCGGACCGAGTCCGTCGCCACCGTCCACGCCGCCCTGGAGGCAGGCGTGACCCTGCTCGACACCGGCGACTTCTACGCCATGGGCCACAACGAGATGCTGATCGGCGAGGCCCTGCGGACCGCCCCCGCGGCCCTGCGCGAACAGGCGCTGCTCAGCGTCAAGTTCGGCGCCCTGCGCGACCCGGACGGCGGCTGGACCGGAGTCGACGGCCGGCCGGCCGCAGTGAAGAACTTCGCCGCCTACTCGCTCCAGCGGCTCGGCGTCGACCACATCGACGTGTACCGGCTCGCGCGCCTCGACCCGGACGTGCCGATCGAGGAGACCGTCGGCGCGATCGCGGAACTGGTCGAGAAGGGGTACGTACGCCACATCGGCCTGAGCGAGGTCGGCGCCGAGACCGTTCGGCGGGCCGCCGCCACCGCGCCCATCGCGGACCTGCAGATCGAGTACTCGCTCATCTCGCGCGGCGTCGAGGACCGCATCCTGCCCACCACCCGCGAACTGGGCATCGGCATCACGGCGTACGGCGTGCTCTCCCGCGGCCTGATCTCCGGGCACTTCGGCCGCGACCGGCAGCTCGCCGCGCACGACTTCCGGGCCCACTCCCCGCGTTTCCAGGGCGAGAACCTCCAGCACAACCTGAACCTCGTCGAGGCGCTGCGCAAGGTCGCCGAGCAGAAGGGCGTGACGGTCGCGCAGATCGCCATCGCCTGGGTGCTCTCCCGCGGCGAGGACATCGTGCCGCTGATCGGCGCCCGCAGCCGGCAGCGGCTCACCGAGGCGCTCGGCGCGCTGGACGTGACCCTGGACGAGGGCGACCTCAGGGCGATCGAGGAGGCCGTGCCGGCCGACGCCGCCGCGGGCGCCCGCTACCCCGAGGCGCAGATGGCACACCTCGACAGCGAGCGCTGACCCGGGCGCCGGGTACGGTCTATGCCATGGCCACCACCGCCGAGACCCTGACCGCCGAACGCATCCTCGAAGCCACCGAGGAGGTGCTGCGCCGCCACGGCCCGGCGAAGGCCACCGTGGTGGACGTGGCCCGCGCGCTCGGCGTCAGCCACGGCAGTGTCTACCGCCACTTCCGCACCAAGGCGGCGCTGCGGGAGGCGGTGACGAAGCGATGGCTGGACCGCACCTCCGAGGCGCTGGCCGACATCGCGGCCGACGGGGACCGTGACCCCGAGGCACGGCTGCGGGACTGGTTCGCGACCCTGTTCGAGGCCAAGCGCCGCAAGGCGGGCGACGACCCCGAGCTGTTCGCCACCTACTCGGTCCTGGTCGGCGAGAACGGCGCGGCGGTCGGTGAGCACCTCGCCGACCTCACCGCCCAGCTGACCCGGATCGTCGCCGCGGGCGCCGACGCCGGCACCTTCACCGCGGCCGACCCGGCCGCCACGGCCCGCGCCCTCTTCCACGCCACGGGCCGCTTCCACGACCCGTGCTACGCGCCGGAGTGGGAACAGGCGGGCATCGAGGCCGAGTTCGAGGCGGTGCTGGACCTGGTCCTGCGGGGGCTGCGGACCTGACCGCGCGGTCACGGGACCGCGGGCACGGGGGCGGGTGACCGGCCCGCCGGTGGTCATCCGCCCCCGCGTCCCTCGGGCCGCGGTGGGGTCCGCCCGGCGCCCGGCGGACCCCCCCGCGGCCCCCCGGCCCCCGGAGCTACCCCACGGTGCGCGGCAGGCGCAGGCTCAGCAGCGCCGTCAGTGCCACGCCCACGAGCTGGACGAGGAGCGTCGCCACCAGCGCGTCCCGCATCCCCAGGCCCGGGACCAGGGAGAGGAACAGGGTGCCCAGCGTGGCCACGCCCAGCGCCAGCGACGACTGCTGAGTGGTGACCATCACCCCGCTGCCGACACCGGCCCGCGCGGCCGGCACCTCGGAGAGGACGATCCGGAAGAGCACCGGCAGCTGGAGCGCCTGGCCCGCGCCGGCCACCGCCGCGCCGGGAAGCAGTGCGGCCGGCCCCAGGTCCGGCCAGTCCCGCCAGGCGGCCAGCGCCAGCAGTCCCACACCCACCGCCTGGATCAGCGCGCCCGCGGTCACCACGCGGGTGCCGTACCGGGCGACCAGCCGCGGCCCGGCGAGCGAGACGAAGAAGAACACGACCGCCATGGGGGCCAGCGTCAGCCCCGCCGGGACCGGACCGAGCCCCGCCCCGCGCTGCAGGGCCACCGCGACCACGAACATGAAGCCGCTGAACCCGATGGAGAACGGCACGATGATCACCAGCCCGCGCCGCAGCGAGGTGAGCGCGAACAGGCTCGGCGGCACCAGCGGCGTACGGCCCTGCCGGTCCGCCCGGCGCTCCACCGCGTAGAACGCGGCCGCCAGGCCCGGGAACGCCGCCAGCGACATCCAGGTCCACAGCGGCCAGCCCGCCGCGCGGCCCTCGGTCAGCGGGACCAGCAGCGCCAGCAGGGACGCCGCCAGCAGGACGGTGCCGGGACCGTCCACCGGCTCCGGGTGCGGGGAGCGGGTCTCAGGGACGGCCCGGGCCCCCAGCATCAGGCCCGCGATCACGAACGGCACGTTCACCAGGAACACCGAGCGCCAGCCGGTGCCCGCGACGTCGGCGGCGACGAGGACGCCGCCGAGGATCTGCCCGGCCACCATGGACAGGCCCGCCGTCGCGCCGTACAGGCCCATCGCCCGGGCCCGGCGGGGGCCCGAGGTGGCCGCCTGGATCGTGGCGAGCACCTGCGGCAGCATCGCGGCGGCCGCCGCGCCCTGCGCCACGCGGGCCGCGACCAGCGACCAGGCGTCCGGGGCGAGCCCGCACGCCAGCGAGGTCAGGCCGAAGGCCGCCATGCCGCAGAGGAAGAGGCGGCGGCGGCCGAACAGGTCGCCGAGCCGGCCGCCGAGGACGAGCAGGACCGCGTATGCCACCCCGTACCCGGCGACGACGAGTTCCAGGACGGACTCGCCCGCCCCGAGGTCCCGGCCGATGGTGGGCAGGGCGACGTTGACGATGAAGAAGTCGATCAGAGGCAGTGCCGCGGCCAGCAGCACCGTGAACAGTCCGAGTCCGCCGAGCGCGGGTGGTGCCACGGGTGACCGGACGGTGCGTGAGGAGATGGTTTCGGTCGTCACGGTCACGAGCCTGCGCCCGCCCTCAGGGTGGTACCAGAGTCTTCTTGTCCTGGTAGCGGGAGTACCTGGAAACAGGCTCAGGGTGCGGGCACTGTGGAACCATGACGACCATGGCCCAGGAGACGCCGGTACGTGAAGCCCAGGCCCCTCGCCCCCCGGAGGCGGCCGCCTCGGCGATCCGGCGGCACGAACTCGCCGCCTTCCTGCGGCACCGCCGCGAGCACATCAGCCCCGAGCGGGTCGGCCTGCCGCGCGGCAGCCGGCGCCGCACGCCGGGGCTGCGCCGCGAGGAGGTCGCGCACCTCTCCGCCGTCGGCGTCACCTGGTACACCTGGCTCGAACAGGCCCGCGACATCCAGGTCTCCGTGCAGGTGCTCGACGCCCTCGCCCGCACCCTGCTGCTCGACCCCAGCGAGCGGGCCCACCTCTTCCAGCTCGCGGGCGCCACGGACCCGACCCCGGCGACCACGTGCCCCTCGGTCACCCCGGCCCTGCGCGCCATCCTGGAGCAGCTCGAACCCATGCCGGCGTGCCTGCAGAACAGCCGCTACGACATCCTCGCCTACAACCGCACGTACTCCCTGCTGCTGTGCGACCTGGACGCGGTGCCGCCGGAGGACCGCAACTGCATGATCCTTTCGTACACGAACGAGGAGTGGCGCTCCTCGATCGTGCACCTGGAGGAGACCACCCGGCTCATGGCCGCCCGCTTCCGCGCCGCGATGGCCGGGCATCTCGGCGAGCCCGCCTGGAAGATGCTGCTCAAGCGGCTGCGCACGGAGTCGGCGGACTTCCGCGCAGCCTGGGACCGGCACGAGGTGGTCGGCGCCCGCACCAAGCGCAAGGAGTTCCGCAACACCCACGTCGGCCGCCTCGTCGTCGACCACACCGACCTGTGGCTGAGCCCGGACGTCGGCCCGCGCATGGTCACGTACGCACCGGCCGACGAGGAGACACGCGAGCGCCTGGAGAAACTGCACGCCATCGCCTCGGCGAGGTGACCCGCTCCACTGGACTCGCGGCCCGCGCCACCGGGGCCGGGGGTGTGCCGGGCGCTGGGCCCCTGCCACGCCCGGCCGCCGGTCGCGCCGCGCCGGTGTGTCGGTCTGCTTGCCGCGCCGGGGCGCCGGACCCTCGCCATGCCTGGTCGCCGGTTGCCGGTTGCCGGTTGCCGGTTGCCGGTTGCCGGTTGCCGGTTGCCGGTTGCCGGTCGCCGGGCTCCCGGGGCGCCGCGACGTCGGCGCGGATACGCCGAGACGCCGGTGCGGCTACGCCGAGACGCCGGTGCGGCTACGCCGAGACGCCGGTGCGGCTACGCCGAGACGCCGGTCGTCTGCCGGATCTCCGCCGACTCCAGGCGCCGGGCCGTCCGCTCGGCGGTGTGCCTGGCCCAGCGTCCGGAGGTCACCGCGCCCAGTGCCAGGACCGCCGCCCCGCACGCCACCAGGACCCACCAGCCCGGCCGCGCGGCCGTCACGAACGTGTCCGCGTACGAGGACGAGCCCACGCCCGCGGCCAGCAGCGCCCCGACCACCGCGACCCCGAGCGTCTGCCCGAGCTGCCGGCTCGTCGAGGCGACCGCCGCGGCGACCCCGGCCTGCGCACGCGGCATACCGGAGACCGCCGTGTTGGTGATGGGCGCGTTGACGAAGCCGAAGCCGATGCCGAACAGGACGTAGCCGACGAAGAGCGCCACGTTCGACGTCTCGGCCTCGAAGGCCGCGAAGAGCACCGCGCTCGCGGTCATCGCGCACCCCGCGACCAGCAGCGGCAGCCGCGGCCCCCGGCTGCCGACCAGCCGTCCGGACAGCGGCGCGCACAGGAACGTCGGCACGGCCATGGGCAGCATCCACAGGCCCGCGTGCAGGGCGTCCAGGCCGCGCACGTTCTGCAGGTACAGCGTGGACAGGAACAGGAAGCCGCCGAGCGCCGCGAACGCGCTGACCGCGATCCCGGTGGCCCCGCTGAACGGCGCGGAGTGGAAGAAGCGCAGGTCGATGAGGGGTTCGGCGCGGCGCGGCTCGTACCACAGCAGGGCGAGCAGGGCCGCGAGCGCCACGGCCGCGAAGGGCAGCACGGTGCCGGGGCCGGCGTCCGGCGCCTCGATGATCGCGTAGGTCAGCGAGCCGAACAGGGCGATCACCAGCACCTGCCCGACCGGGTCGGGGCGGCGGGGCTTCGGCGCCCGCGACTCGGGGACGAAGCGCAGGGTGAGCAGCAGCGCGGCGAGTGCCACCGGCAGGTTGACCCAGAAGATCGAGCGCCAGCCGACCGACTCCACCAGCAACCCGCCCACCAGCGGACCGGCGGCCATGGATATGCCGATCACGGCGCCCCAGGCGCCGATCGCGCGGGCGCGCTCGCGCGCGTCGGTGAAGGTGTTGGTGATGATCGACATGGCGACCGGGTTGAGCATCGAGCCGCCGACCGCCTGGACCATGCGGAAGACGACCAGCAGCTCCAGATCGGGCGCGAGGGAGCACAGCAGCGAGCCGGCGCCGAACACGACCAGGCCCGCTGTGAACACGCGCCGGCGGCCGATCCGGTCCGCGGTGGAGCCCGCGAGCATCAGCAGCGAGGCCAGGACCAGGGTGTACGCATCGATGGTCCACTGCAGGCCGGAGGTGGTGGCGCGCAGCTCGCGCTGCATCGAGGGCAGGGCGACGTTCAGGACGGTGTTGTCCAGGCTCACGATCAGCAGGCTCATGCAGCAGATCGCGAGCACCAGCAGCCGTCGTCGGTGGCTGAGCTCGGGCATGGGGGCCATGGTACGCGATTCAATAGTGCGGTTAACTAATGACTGATACATGATCTTTGCCCGGTGCCCGCCCGGTTGTCCACAGGCCGGGGGGAGCATCCGCCGGCGTACGGGACAATGGAGCAATGTCCACGCCGACCACCACCCCCGTGTCCCCGTTGCAGATCGGCCCGCACACGGTGCGGCCGCCCGTCGTGCTCGCACCGATGGCCGGGATCACCAACGCGCCCTTCCGCACCCTGTGCCGGGAGTTCAGCGGCGGCAAGGGGCTGTTCGTCAGCGAGATGATCACCACCCGCGCCCTGGTCGAGCGCAACGAGAAGACCATGCAGCTGATCCACTTCGACGCGACCGAGAAGCCGCGCTCGATCCAGCTGTACGGCGTCGACCCGGCCACCGTCGGCAAGGCCGTCCGCATGATCGCGGAGGAGGACCTCGCCGACCACATCGACCTCAACTTCGGCTGCCCGGTGCCGAAGGTCACCCGCAAGGGCGGCGGCTCCGCGCTCCCGTACAAGCGGAACCTGCTGCGGGCGATCCTGCGCGAGGCGGTCAGCGGCGCCGGTGACCTGCCCGTCACGATGAAGATGCGCAAGGGCATCGACGACGACCACATCACGTACCTCGACGCCGGCCGGATCGCGGTCGAGGAGGGCGTGACCGCCATCGCGCTGCACGGCCGCACCGCCGCCCAGCACTACGGCGGCACCGCGGACTGGGAGGCGATCGCCCGCCTGAAGGAGCACGTCCCGGAGATCCCGGTGCTGGGCAACGGCGACATCTGGTCGGCCGAGGACGCGGTGCGGATGGTCCGGGAGACCGGCTGCGACGGCGTGGTCGTCGGCCGCGGGTGCCTGGGGCGTCCGTGGCTGTTCGCCGACCTGGTGGCCGCCTTCGAGGGGCGTACGCAGGACGTCGCACGGCCCACGCTGCGCGAGGTCGCCGACGTCATGGTCCGGCACGCCACGCTCCTCGGCGAGTGGATCGGCGACGAGTCACGGGGCGTCATCGACTTCCGCAAGCACGTCGCCTGGTACCTCAAGGGCTTCGCGGTCGGCTCCGAGATGCGCAAGCGGCTCGCCGTCACCTCCTCCCTGGCCGAGCTGCGCGCCGGCCTGGACGAGCTCGACCTCGGCCAGTCCTGGCCCACCGGCGCCGACGGGCCCCGCGGCCGCACGTCGGGCAACAACCGCGTGGTGCTGCCGGACGGCTGGCTGAAGGACCCCTACGACTGCGCGGGCGTCTCCGAGGACGCCGAGCTGGACACGTCCGGGGGCTGAACCCCCTACGAGGCCGAGCACTCACGGGGCCGAGCATCGGGGGCCGAACCGGCCGGCGGCCCAGCCCCCCCCTGCCGGGTCCGGCGCGGTCAGCGCTTCGTCGGGTGCGGCGTGGAGCCGTACGCCGTCAGGAACCGGTCGCGGAAGGCGCTCATCTTCCACACCGGGGCGTCGTGCGCGGGGCGCAGCCCGTCCGACCAGCCCCAGCCGGCGATCTTCCGCAGCACCTTCGGGTCCTTGGCGACGATCGCGCAGGGCACGTCCCGGCTGGCGTGGTCGCCGCTGACCCGGGCGATGGGCTGGTGGTCGCCGAGGAAGACCAGCACGGTGTTCTCGTTGCCGTACCGCTCCAGCCACTGGGTGAGGGCGGTCACCGAGTACTGGACGGACTTGCCGTACTCCTCGCGGGAGCGGGTGGGGTCGGTGATGATGTCCGCCGGCCTGGTGCCCGCCGCCTCGATGCCCTTGTAGACCGAGCCGTCGCCGAGCTGGTCCCAGCCGACCGTCTTCGGGATGGGCGCCCAGGGCTGGTGGCTGGAGGTCAGGATGACGAACCCCATCAGCGGCTTGTCGCGCTTACGTCCGTGCTCCAGGCGCTGGAAGGACTCCAGGGCGTACTGGTCGGGCATGGTGGACCAGCTGAACTTCGGTCCCCTGTAGCCCAGCTGGAAGGCGTTGTAGACCTTGTCCAGGCCGTACCACTTCGCCTCCGGCCAGCCCTTCTGCACTCCCGGCATGACCCCGACCGTTTCCCAGGCGCCGGTCTTCTTGAAGGCGTCGGTGAGGGTGAGGTGGTTCCCGGCGGTCACCGTGCGGTAGCGGTACTGGTTGTCGATCCACAGGCCCGACATGAACGTGGAGTGCCCGAGCCAGCTCCCGCCGCCGTACGTCGCCGACGTCAGCCAGCCGCTCTTGGCGTGGAAGCCCGCCTTGGCGAGAGCCTGGGTACTGGTGTCGAGCGTGCGGTCGACACCGGGCGCCATGATCGGGTCCTCCACGGCGCTGCGGCCGTAGCTCTCGATGAACGTGAAGATCATGTCCTTGCCGCGCAGGTCGGGCACCAGCTCGCTGCCCGGGGTGCCGCCGAACGCGTCCGCCCGCGCCGTCCTCGCGAACTCCCGCTCGTCCCGGATCGTCGAACGCAGCGCCTGCCCGTGGTACTTGAGCATCGCCACCGTGTGCTCGGCGGCCAGCGGGACCCCGCGGACCTCCAGGTTCAGGGACGCGCAGGTCATCCAGAGCGCGCAGAGCAGCAGCAGCCCGCGGGTGGAGCGGGCCCGGTGACGCCCCAGCCAGGTGCCGACGCGGACGACCGCCAGGGCCATCAGCGCCAGCACGGCGAGCACCAGGACGACCAAGCCGCCGGTCGCGAGCAGCGCCACCGTCCGGCCCATCGTGTCGACCAGGTAGGACTGGGCGTCGTCGAGGAGCTGCCAGTCCAGGATCACGTTGAAGCTGCGGCCGAGGTACTGGTTGAACTCGATGTCGGTCAGGTTCAGCACCGTCAGCACGCCGAGCGCCACCCCGCCGAGCGCCGCCACGACCGTCCGCGCCCGCCGCGGCAGCGCGATCAGCAAGGCGGCGCCGAGCAGCGCCTCCACCGGGATACGGGTGAACTCCGCGATCCGGAACTGCTCCCTCTTGTTCGGCAGCAGCAGTGCGACGAGGACCACGGCCAGGGCCAGTCCGGTGAGCGCTACGGAGAGCCCCCGGGCGGCCACCGGATGCCCGGCCTTCCACCCAACCCAGGCCCGCCGGACGGCCCGGGGCCGGAGCGCGCGCAGGAAGCGGAGGGGGCTGGGAGCGGGGGAGGCGTCGGCCGGGCCGGGTACGCCTTCGGCTGCGTCGGCCGGGGCCGCTCCGTCTTCCGCGGCTTCGGCCGCGACGGGCTCGCTCCGGACTTCGCCGCCCGGGGCGGGCTCGCCTTCGGTTCCGTCGGCCACGAGCCGCCCGCCGTCCGGTCCGTCGGCCGGGGCGGGTCGGTCTTCCGCGGCGTCGGCCGCGACGGGCTCGCCCTGGGCTTCGCCGCTCGGGGCGGGCGTCCTTCCGGCCGCGTCGCCCGCTGCGGCGACCTTGTCTTCGGTCGACGGGGCAGCGGTCTTGTCGCCGGTCGCCGGGGCGACGGTCACGTCTCCGGTCGACGAGGCAGCAGCCTCGTCCCCGGTCGCTGGGGCAGCAGCCTCGTCCCCGGTCGCCGGGGCAGCGGCCTCGTCTCCGGTCGCCGCCGCGGCGGTCTTGTCTTCGGTCGTCTCCGCTTCCGGCCTGGTCGCTTCGGTCGTCTCCGCTTCCGGCCCGGTCGCTCCGGTCGCCTGGGGCGCCCCCGCCGTCACGGCCGTTTCGGCTTTCCCGGCCGCGTCGGTCGTCGCGGCCGCTGCCGCTTCTTCGGTCGCCTCCGCTTCCGGCGCCCGGGTATCGGGCGCCCCGCCCGCCGGGTTTCCGCCCTCCGGTTTCCCGTGCTCCGGTTTCCCGGCCGTCGGTGGCCCTTCCGGTGGCAGGACTTCGGCCTCGCCCGCCCCGGCCGTACCCGATGACTGGCGTGTACTCGTGTGCTGAGGCACCCCGGAGGTCCTTCCGTGCGACGTGGCGAAGCGGCGGGCCACGCTGGGGAGGAGGGGCCCGCCGCACTCCCGTACGGCCTGCCCGCCGCCCCTGTTCACGGCACTCGGCAAACACCCGGCAAACGACCGGCCGACCGTGACACCTACGCGCCTCCCACCGCCGTGAGCAGGGCCAGGGGGGCCGAGGCCGAGCGGGACTCGCGGACGCAGGCGTGCGGGTAGGGGACCGGTTCGGCGTGCGTGTCGCGGCCGTAGCCCGCGAGCACCTCGGGGAGCCGGTGGCCGGTGGCGGTCGCCGCGTCGACCAGGCCGTGGGCGACGGTGCGCGCCTCGTCGTGCAGGCCGTAACGGGCGAGCCCCAGCGCGATCAGCGCGTTGTCGTGCGGCCACACCGAGCCGCGGTGGTACGACAGCGGGTGGTACGCGGGCTGCCCGGCCGCCAGTGTCCGTACGCCCCAGCCGGAGAAGAAGTCCGGCTCCAGCAGCCTGCGCCCCACGGCCTCCCCGTACTCCTTGTCCAGCAGCCCCGACCACAGCAGATGCCCGGCGTCCGAGGCCAGCGCGTCCACCTGGCGGCCCTGGCCGTCCAGCGCCAGCGCCGGGAATGACCGGTCCGGCATCCAGAAGTCCCGCTGGAAGCGGTCCCGCAGATCACCGGCCGCCTGTTCGAGCAGCGCCGCGTAGACCTCGTCCTCCCACGCCGTGCGCGCGATCCAGGCGGTGCGGCGCAGCGCGTCGTACGCGTACCCCTGGGCCCCCGCCGCCATCACCGGGCCGGAGGCGCGGGTGCCGTCGGCCGAGCAGATGGCGCCGGGGGAGTCCTTCCAGTTCTGGTTGGCGAGGCCGCCCCGGTCGGCGCGGTAGACGAGGTAGCCGCGCGAGGTCAGTCCGCCGTGGTCCAGCATCCAGCCGATCGCGGCGCGGGCGTGCGGTTCCAGGCGGCGGGCCAGCGCCGTGTCGCCGGTCCGCTCCACGTACGCGCCCAGCAGGACGAGGAACAGCGGGGTGGCGTCGACCGAGCCGTAGTACCGCCCGAACGGCACCTGGCCGAAGTGCGCCAGCTCCCCCTGTCGCACCTCGTGCACGATCTTCCCCGGCTGGGCGACCGACCGCGTGCTGGTCTCCCCGGCCTGGGTGGCGGCCAGGGCGAGCAGCGTGGCGGCGGCCGGCCGGGGGTGGTGGGGCAGCACGAACAGCGAGGTGAGCAGGGCGTCGCGGCCCAGCAGGGTGAGGAACCAGGGGGCTCCGGCGGCCGGCACCCGCAGCTCCTCGCCGTCGGGACCGGCCGCCGGGACCTGGAGCGCGGCCAGGTCCGCGAGGCCGCGGGCGCAGGCCGCCGCCAGCTCCGGCCAGCCGGTCGGGAAGGCCACGCCCTCCACGAACGCGCCCTCCAGGGATCGGAGTTGCTCGGTGACGGCGGAGGGGGAGCGCGGCACCCGCACGGCCCGCCGGTCCCCGTGCGGCCGGGCCATCACCCGCAGCGTCAGCTCCGCCGTGCCGTGCGGTGCCAGCTCCAGCGTCCACACCAGGCGGCGGGCGCCGGTGCCGGTCTCCTCCACGCCGTCCGGGGCGGGGTCGGCGGTCACCGTCGTGCAGGACCGCCACTCGCCGCGCCGGTAGCGGAACTCCACCCCGTCGACCAGGATCTGACGGGAGCGCACGATGCCGGTCTTGGCGTAGGTGCGGTGGTCGGCGCGCAGCTCGAACTGGTCGGCGAAGTCGGCGTCGGCGGTGACCGCGAGGCGGACCGTCGTGGCCACCGGGCGGTTGCTGGTCACCCGCAGGCACTCCACGAACGCGCTGTCGGCGACGGCCTGTTCGCGGAAGAGCGTGTACGCCGGCGGCTCGCTGCGCCCGCCGCGCGGCACCAGCACGCAGCGCGCGGCGTCCCCGTCCCCGACCGGCGCCAGCGCCTGCGGGACCGCCCCGTCGACGGTGAGCTGCCAGCGGCTCAGATGCCGGGCGTCGCGCACGAACAGCCCGTCCGGGGAGCTGCCGCCACGTACGCCGCTGATGTCCCCGCCGTCGCCCACGGCGGCGAACGTCGTGCCGTGCACGAGCAGATGATGCCGGTCCGTCATCCCCGGTCCCCTCCCTTGACGTCCTGGGCTGCCTCGTCTTGCCTGCCGAACGTGCCGGTGCCCGTGGGGGACACGGCGTGTCCCAGGGGCTCGTGCAGCAGGTCGAGCGTGAGCGCGGCGGTCCAGCCGAAGCCGAGCGCCCCGCAGGCCTCGCCGGTGTACGGGTCGACGTACTCCGCGAAGCCGGTCGTGTCCGCGGTGCGCAGGGCCGCGTCCCGCAGCGCGTCGGCCGTCTCCCGCTCGCCGTGCACCCGCAGCCCGCGCTCCACCAGCCAGCACGTGTTGAACCAGGCCGGCCCCCGCCAGTAGCGGTGCGGGTCGAAGGCCTCGCCGAGCAGGTCGTAGCTCGGGACGAGGCGGGTGCTGGTGCCCAGCCCGAAGTGCGGCCCGCGCAGGGTGCGCACCAGCGCGGCGGCGACCTCGCGGGGCAGGTCCGGCAGCAGCAGGGGGACGAGGCCGGACACACCGCGCTCGGGGATCGGCCGCCCGGTGCGCACGTCCCGGCAGAGGAAGATGCCCTCGGCCGGGTCCCACAGCCGCCCGATCAGCGCCGCGGTCAGCCGCTCGGCGCGCGCGTGCCGGGCCGTGCCGGTCGCGCCCAGTTCGCGGGCGATCCGCGCCAGCGCGTGTTCCGAGGCGATCAGCAGGGCGTTGAACGCCGGGTCCTCGACCGCGAAGGCGCCCGCCCCGTCGGTGTAGGCCCGGTTCCGGTAGTCCGCCGCCAGCCGCACGTACCGCCCGTAGTCCAGGTCGGTCGGCCGGTCCTCCGGGGCGCCGTGGTCGAGGTCGGCGCGGCGGAAGGAGCGGGCCGGGGCCGGGGTGACCCGGGAGAGCGGGGCGTCCCAGCAGGGGCTGTTGTCCATGCCCTGCTCCCAGGGGTGCACGACGGAGGCGAGCCCGCCGCCGCCCAGGTCGCGTCGGTGCAGCAGATAGCGGTGCCAGGCCGCGAGCCGCGGGTGCGCCCGGGCCAGGAAGCCGCGGGCGCGGGACAGCCCCGGGTCGGCGCAGTGCACCAGCCAGGCCGCCAGCGCGTGCACCGGTGGCTGCACGATGCCCGAGGTCTGTACGGTGCGCGGGGCGCCCGCGGCGCGCCCGGCAGTCGACGAGCGCCAGAAGTCGGGGCTCGGGAAGTAGGCGTCGAGGGGCACGGAGGGGTTGAAGACGATGTGCGGGATCCGCCCGTCGCCCCACTGGGCGTCCAGCAGCGTCTCCAGCTCCGTCTGGGCCCGTAACGGGGAGATGTGCCGCAGGCCGACGGCGATGAACGCGGAGTCCCAGGACCACTGGTGCGGATACAGCCCGCGCGAGGGGACCGTGGAGCCGCCCGTCCAGTTGTCCTCCAGCACCCGGGCGGCCCTGACGTGCAGCGGATCCGGGACGGAGGGGGGATCGTATGCGACGGCGGGCGCGGTGTGCCCGTCGTGGCGGGCGGTGAGTTGGGCGGTGCGATCCACTCGGGGCTCCCCGAAAGACGTCCGGCCCGACCGGTTCGGTCATGGCCACCGTAGAGTTACGTCTATTTAACACGCAAAACCCAATATGTAATGCAGGGTTGGGAAACACAAGGGGGTGCGCATGACGGGACGGAGCACGGCACGGAATCAGGTCGGCGCCGGCGACCTGCTCGAACTCGTGCGCAGCGGCCGGGCCACCACGCGCGGCGCGCTCCAGCAGGCCACCGGTCTGTCCCGGGCGACCGTGGGCCAGCGGCTGGACCGTCTGTTCCGCGCGGGCTGGCTGCGCGAGGGCGCGGGCGGCCCCGTCGACTCCCCGCTGGGCGGACGCCCGTCCATCACCCTGGAGTTCGACGACGCCCACGCGGTCGTCCTCGCCGCCGACCTCGACACACGGCACGCGCGCGCCGCCGTGCTGTCGCTCACCGGCGAGATCCTCGCCGAGCACGGCGGCACCCTGGTCGTCGAGGACGGCCCGGATGCGGTGCTCGGCGAACTCGGCTCATGGTTCGCCGAGTTGCTGCGCGGGGCCGGCCACCGGCCCGACGAGGTGTGCGGCATCGGCCTCGCGGTGCCGGGGCCGGTGGACAGCGAGACCGGCCGGGTGGTGCAGCCGCCGATCATGCCGGGCTGGGACGGCTACGACATAAGAGGCCGCCTGGCCCGGGCCTTCACCGAGCACACGGGCGCCCCGCCGGTGCCGGTGCTCGTCGACAACGACGCCAACCTCCGGGCGTACGGCGAACAGCGCACCGGATACCCCGACTGCTCGGCCTTCGTGCTGGTCAAGGTGTCCACCGGAATCGGCGCGGGCGTCGTGGTCGGCGGCTCGATCTACCGGGGCGTCGACGGGGGCGCGGGCGACATCGGGCACATCCGGGTGGGCGCCGAGGCGCTGTGCCGGTGCGGGTCCCACGGCTGCCTCGCCGCCGTCGCGAGCGGCGGCGCCGTGGCGCGGCGGCTCGCGGAGGCCGGGGTGCCGGCCGCCTCCGGCTCGGACGTGCGGGACCTGCTGGCGGCCGGGCACCCTCGGGCCACCGCGCTCGCACGCGAGGCCGGGCGCCTGGTCGGGGACGTGCTGGCCACGGTGGTCACCCTGCTCAACCCCGGGGTGCTGATGATCGCGGGCGACCTGGCCGGCACGCCCTTCGTGACCGGCGTACGGGAGCTGCTGTACCAGCGGGCGCTGCCGCGCTCCACGGCCCATCTTGACGTGGTGACCTCGCGGCTCGGCGAGCGGGCGGGGCTGGTGGGGGCCGGGGCGCTGGTCGTGGAGCACCTGTACGCGCCGGACCGGGCGGAGGAGCGGCTGCTCGCGCTCGGCGTGTGAGCGGTCCGCCCGGGTCCGTGCCGCCCCGCCCGTACCGGCGTGTGAGCGGTCCGCCCGGGTCGGCGCCGCCCCGCCCGCACCGGCGTGTGACCCGCGGGTTTCCTCCCCCGGCACCTGTCCGTACGCGCGTCCGGATGGTGAAATCCGCGTCCGTGTGAAAGCGTGATTCTCGCCACCCCTGATAAGGGTTGCGCTCAGATGAGCGGATCTTGAGCGGCTGCACTTCTCCAAGGAGTGGCACTCAGTGCCACCCTTTGATCGTTCATCGATCGAACTCACTCGAAGTACAACCCGCTCATGCGAGCAGTAAAGCAGGGCCATCGGCCATGGTGCGTTCAAGAAGTGAAAACATCGGGCCCTGACTCTGTGCCCTGCCTTGACTTTCGATCTGCTGGCTGACGATCGGTTACAGGCACATGACGCGCGAGTGGACGTACCCAGGCGCCTTCGATCTGGGTATGTTCCTCGCCGTCAGGGCAGCCACCGCGTCCTCGAGGAGTCGAGACCCGTGTCGGAAAACAAAGATCCCCAGGTAGCCGGGCAGGGCACCAGCGTTGAGGGGGTGAAGTTCGTCTACGACTTCACCGAGGGCAACAAGGACCTCAAGGACCTGCTGGGCGGCAAGGGCGCGAACCTCGCCGAGATGACGAACCTGGGCCTCCCCGTCCCGCCGGGCTTCACCATCACCACCGAGGCCTGCAAGGTCTACCTCGACAGCGGCGAGGAGCCGGCGGCACTGCGTGACGAGGTGAGTGCGCACCTCGACGCCCTCGAGCAGAAGATGGGCAAGAAGCTCGGCCAGCCCGACAACCCCCTCCTCGTGTCGGTCCGCTCCGGGGCGAAGTTCTCCATGCCCGGCATGATGGACACCGTCCTGAACATCGGCCTCTCCGACAAGTCCGTGCAGGGCCTGGCCAAGCAGGCCGGCGACGACCGGTTCGCCTGGGACTCCTACCGCCGCCTCATCCAGATGTTCGGCAAGACCGTCCTCGGCGTCGACGGCGAACTCTTCGAGGACGCGCTGGAGAAGGCCAAGGAGGCCAAGAAGGTCACCGTCGACACCGAGCTGGACGCGGCCGACCTGAAGAAGCTGGTCACCCGGTTCAAGAAGATCGTCAAGACCGAGGCCGGCCGGGACTTCCCGCAGGACCCGCGCGAGCAGATGGACCTCGCCATCAAGGCGGTCTTCGACTCCTGGAACGGCGAGCGCGCCAAGCTCTACCGCCGTCAGGAGCGCATCCCGCACGACCTCGGCACCGCCGTCAACGTCTGCTCGATGGTGTTCGGCAACCTCGGCCCGGACTCCGGCACCGGCGTCGCCTTCACCCGCGACCCCGCCTCCGGCCACCAGGGCGTGTACGGCGACTACCTCCAGAACGCCCAGGGCGAGGACGTGGTGGCGGGCATCCGCAACACCGTCCCGCTGGCGGAGCTGGAGCAGATCGACAAGAAGTCGTACGACCAGCTCATGCAGATCATGGAGACCCTGGAGAACCACTACCGGGACCTCTGCGACATCGAGTTCACCATCGAGCGCGGCCAGCTGTGGATGCTGCAGACCCGCGTCGGCAAGCGCACGGCGGGCGCCGCCTTCCGCATCGCGACCCAGCTGGTGGACCAGGGCCTGATCGACGAGGCCGAGGCGCTCCAGCGCGTCTCCGGCGCCCAGCTCGCGCAGCTGATGTTCCCGCGGTTCGACGACGGCGCGAAGGTCGAGCAGGTCGGCCGGGGCATCGCCGCCTCGCCGGGCGCGGCGGTCGGCAAGGCCGTCTTCGACTCCTACACCGCGGTGAAGTGGTCCCGCTCCGGCGAGAAGGTCATCCTGGTCCGCCGCGAGACCAACCCCGACGACCTGGACGGCATGATCGCGGCCGAGGGCATCCTCACCTCCCGCGGCGGCAAGACCTCCCACGCGGCCGTGGTGGCCCGCGGCATGGGCAAGACCTGTGTCTGCGGCGCCGAGGAGCTGGAGGTCGACACCAAGCGCCGCCGGATGATCGTGCCCGGCGGGCACGTCGTCGAGGAGGGCGACGTCATCTCCATCGACGGCTCCACGGGCAAGGTCTACCTGGGCGAGGTCCCGGTCGTGCCGTCGCCGGTCGTGGAGTACTTCGAGGGCCGGATGCACCCGGGTGCCGACGACGCCGACGAGCTGGTCGAGGCCGTGCACCGGATGATGGCCTTCGCCGACCGCAAGCGCCGGCTGCGGGTGCGCGCCAACGCCGACAACGCCGAGGACGCGCTGCGCGCCCGCCGCTTCGGCGCCCAGGGCATCGGCCTGTGCCGCACCGAGCACATGTTCCTCGGCGACCGGCGCGAGATGGTCGAGCGCCTGATCCTCGCCGACACCGAGGACGAGCGCGAGGAGTCCCTCAAGCAGCTCCTGCCGCTGCAGAAGCAGGACTTCGTCGAGCTGTTCGAGGCGATGGACGGCCTCCCGGTCACCATCCGCCTGCTCGACCCGCCGCTGCACGAGTTCCTGCCCGACATCACCGAGCTGTCGGTCCGCGTGGCGCTGGCGGAGTCCCGCCAGGAGCCGCACGAGAACGAGCTGCGCCTGCTCCAGGCGGTGCACCGCCTGCACGAGCAGAACCCGATGCTGGGCCTGCGCGGCGTACGCCTCGGCCTGGTGGTGCCCGGTCTGTTCACCATGCAGGTCCGCGCCATCGCGGAGGCCGCCGCCGAGCGCAAGGCCGCCAAGGGCGACCCGCGCGCCGAGGTCATGATCCCGCTCGTCGGCACGGTCCAGGAGCTGGAGATCGTGCGCGAGGAGGCCGACCAGGTCATCGCCGAGGTGCAGGCGGCGACCGGCACGGAGCTGAAGCTGGCGATCGGCACGATGATCGAGCTGCCGCGCGCCGCGCTGACCGCCGGCCAGATCGCCGAGGCGGCCGAGTTCTTCTCCTTCGGCACCAACGACCTCACCCAGACGGTGTGGGGCTTCAGCCGGGACGACGTGGAGGCCTCGTTCTTCACCGCGTACCTGGAGAAGGGCATCTTCGGGGTGTCGCCGTTCGAGACCATCGACAAGGACGGCGTCGGCTCCCTGGTGAAGTCCGCCGCGAAGGCCGGCCGGGAGACCCGCCCCGACCTGAAGCTCGGCGTCTGCGGCGAGCACGGCGGTGACCCGGAGTCCGTCCACTTCTTCCACGAGGTGGGCCTGGACTACGTCTCCTGCTCGCCCTTCCGCATCCCGGTGGCCCGCCTGGAGGCCGGCCGCGCCGCGGTGACCGCCGAGGGCAGCGACCACCGGTAGAGACTCCGGGGTCCTCGTCGTTGTCCCCGACCCTCAAGACCGACGCGACGAGGACTCCGGCCTGCGAAAGGAAGGGGCGGCACCCTGTGCGGGGGTGCCGCCCCTTCGGCGTGCGTCGACGTCGTGCCGGGCGTCAGCCGGCGCGCACCTCGTACGCCGTCACCCGTACCCCCTCGTCGTCAAGGCACTGGCCGGAGAGCAGGTCGAAACGCTGCTTGAGCAGGGGGGAGGCGACGAACGGGCGCCCCCGGTGGGTGCCGGTCAGGCCGCGGGAGAGGACCGCGGCGCCGGTGAACGGGTCGCGGTTGTCGATGCCGTACAGCCGGCCCGAGCGGTCGCGGAACAGGGCCGCCTGGCGACCGTCCGGCAGCAGGGCCGCCACCCCGCGGCCGGGGAGCAGCGTGCTCAGGTCGCAGACGGTGAGCCAGCCGGCGTCGAGCCGGAGCCGGACCTTCAGGTCGGTGGTCTCTGGGGCCAGGGTCATCGCTGGGCGCTTCCTTCCAGGACGTCGTGGGCAGGGCGCCTGCCGATGGAGAGCAGCGGCAGGTCGGGCTTGATCTGGTCGCGCTCGGGGACGAAGCCGACGACCGGGTCCGGGGTGTCGGGGGCGTTGACGAAGGACACGAACCGGGCGAGCTTCCCGGGGTCCTCGATGGTCTCGGCCCACTCGTCGCGGTAGTGCGCCACATGGGCGGCCATCAGCGACTCCAGCTCCCCGCAGATGCCCAGCGAGTCGTGCACCACCACGTCCCGCACATGGTCTAGGCCGCCCGGGATCCGCTCCAGCCACACCGAGGTGCGCTCCAGGCGGTCGGCGGTGCGGACGTAGAACATCAGGAACCGGTCGATCAGCCGGACCAGTTCGGCGTCGGACAGGTCCTGCGCGAGCAGGTCCGCGTGGCGCGGGGTGGCGCCGCCGTTGCCGCCGACGTACAGGTTCCAGCCGCTCGCGGTGGCGATCACGCCGAAGTCCTTGGACTGCGCCTCCGCGCACTCGCGGGCGCAGCCGGAGACCGCCGACTTGAGCTTGTGCGGCGACCTGAGTCCGCGGTAGCGCAGCTCCAGGTCGATCGCCATCCGCACGGAGTCCTGGACGCCGTAGCGGCACCAGGTCTGCCCGACGCAGGACTTCACCGTGCGCAGCGACTTGCCGTAGGCGTGGCCGGACTCGAAGCCCGCGTCGACCAGCCGGGCCCAGATCAGCGGCAGTTGCTCCACCCGCGCCCCGAACAGGTCGATGCGCTGACCGCCGGTGATCTTGGTGTAGAGACCGAAGTCCCGGGCTACCTCGCCGAGCACGATCAGCTTCTCCGGGGCGATCTCGCCGCCGGGGATGCGCGGCACCACCGAGTACGAGCCGTTCTTCTGGAGGTTGGCGAGGAAGTGGTCGTTGGTGTCCTGGAGCGCGGCCTGCTCGCCGTCCAGGACGTAGCCGTCGGCGCCGATCGCCGGGGCGAGCGAGGCGATGACCGAGGCGACGGCCGGCTTGCAGGTCTCGCAGCCGTCGCCGCCCCGGGCGCCCTCACGGCCGTAGCGGTCCAGCAGGTCCTGGTAGGAGGTGACGCGCAGGGCGAGGACGATCTCGTAGAGCTCCTCGCGGGTCTGCGGGAAGCAGCCGCACAGCCCCTTGTCGATCTCGACGCCGCTCGCCTCCAGCTCGTCGTTGACCAGCTGGGTGAGCACCTTGACGCAACTGCCGCAGCCCGTACCGGCCTTGGTGCACTTCTTGACCGCCGGCACGGTGGTGCACCGGTGCTCGGCGACCGCGCCGCGGACGGCTCCCTTGGTGACGTTGTGGCAGGAGCAGATCACCGCCTCGTCCGGCAGCGCGGACGGGCCCAGCTGGGCCGGGGCGCCCGCGCCCGCCGGGAGGACCAGCTGCTCCGGCGAGATCGGCGGCACCGAGCCGGTGAGCGCGCGCAACGTGCCGTAGGCCTCCGCGTCGCCGACCAGGATGCCGCCGAGCAGCGTGCCGTCCCGGCCGACGACCAGCTTCTTGTACAGGCCCGCCCGGGAGTCGGAGTAGACGACGTCCAGGCAGCCCTCGGTGCTGCCGTGCGCGTCGCCGAAGGAGGCGACGTCGACGCCGAGCAGCTTGAGCTTCGTGGACAGGTCGGCGCCGGTGAAGGAGGCCTCGTCCTCGGCGATGGCCGCGGCCGCCGTCTCCGCCTGCTCGTAGCCGGGGGCCACCAGGCCGTACACCCGGCCGTCCGACGCCAGCGCGCACTCGCCGATCGCGAACACGTGCGGGTCGGTGACCGTGCGGCACTGCTCGTCGACGGTGATGCCGCCGCGCTCGCCGACCGCCAGCCCGCAGTCCCGGGCGAGCTGGTCGCGGGGGCGGACACCCGCGCTGAACACCACCATGTCGGTGGCGAGTTCGGAGCCGTCCGACAGCTTCATGCCGGTGACCGCGCCGTCCTCGCCGACGACGATCTCCTGCGTGCCGACCCCGGTGTGGACGGACAGGCCCATGTCCTCGATGGTGCGCAGCAGAGCCGCGCCACCGCCCTCGTCCACCTGCACCGGCATCAGGCGCGGCGCGAACTCGACGATGTGGCTGGTGAGCCCGAGGCCCTTCAGCGCACCGGCCGCCTCCAGTCCGAGCAGGCCGCCGCCGACCACCGCGCCGGTCGTGGCGCGGGTCCGCGCGTACTCCTCGATCGCGAGCAGGTCCTCGATCGTGCGGTAGACGAAGCAGCCCTCGGCGTCCTTGTGGGGGACGGGTGGAACGAAGGGGTAGGAGCCGGTGGCCAGCACGAGGACGTCGTAGTCGACGACGAGCCCCGAGCGGGCGGTCACCCTGCGCGCCTCGCGGTCGACCGTCTCCGCCGGATCGCCAACGTACAGCTCGATGCCGTGGTCCCCGATGAACCCCATGTCGGTCATGGAGAGGTCCTCGGGGGTCTTCCCCGAGAAGTACGAGGTCAGCTGCACGCGGTCGTACGCGGGCCGTGGCTCCTCGCACAGCACGACCACGCGGTGCGTGGCGGTCAGGCCGCGCTCGGCGAGCGCTTCGAGGAAGCGCTGGCCGACCATGCCGTGGCCGACGAGCACGATCGTGGGGCGGGGCCGGGCGGCCGTCGTGGACATCAGGAGCCTCCGTCGTTGGTGAGCAGATGGAGCAGGGGGCCGCCGTCCGAGGGGAGCGGCTCCGCCCCCTCCCAGGCGCGGGCGAGCGCGCCGACGGTGCCGAGTTCGCCGACGAGGACCCCGCCGACCAGGCGGTCGTCGCGGACGACGACCTTGCGGTAGGTCCCGCGGGTGGCGTCGGCGAGCCGCACCACGTCGTCGCCGGGCAGCGGCTCGGTCTCGCCGAAGGCGGCGAGGTCGAAGGGCGCGTCCCGCCCGGTCAGGGTGAGCCGGGTCAGGGAGCGGGTGCCGGTGTAGCGGGCGGCCGGGCCGTCCGTGTCCCCGGCCAGCGACTCGGCGAGCGCGTACGCCTGTTCGATCGCGGGCGCGGCGAGGCCGTACACCGTTCCGTCGTGCTGGGCGCAGTCGCCGACGGCGTGGATGCGCGGGTCGGACGTCCGCAGCGCGTCGTCGACGAGGACGCCCTTGCGCACCGCGAGCCCGGCGTCCTCGGCGAGCCCCACCCGCGGGTGGACACCGCAGGCCAGGACGACGAGGTCGGCGTCGAGGGCGTAGCCGTCGGCCATCTCCACCGAGCGGACCGCGCCGCCGGCGCAGCGCACGTCCCGCACCCGGCACTCGGTGTGGACCTCCACGCCCAGGTCCGTCAGGTGCCGCAGCACCAGCCGTGACGCCTCGGGGTCCAGTTGGCGTTCCATCAGCCGCTCGGCCTGCTGGGCGAGCACCACCTGGGCGCCGCGCAACGCCAGCGCCCGCGCGGCGGACACCCCGAGCAGCCCGCCGCCGATGACGACGGCCCGCACCCCCGGCCGGACCGCCTTGGACAGGCCGAGGCAGTCGTCCATGGTCCGGAACGCGTGCACGCCCTCGGGCAGTTCGTGCCGACCGGTGGTGAACAGGCCGCGCAGCGGCGGCAGTACGGGGTTGGAGCCGGTCGCCAGGACCAGCCTGTCGTATGCGATCTCCGTGCCGTCCGCGCACCGCAGCCGCCGTGCGGTGCGGTCGATGCCGGTGACCCGGGCGCGGACCAGACCGGCGGGCGCCGGAAGGGCGATCACCTCGGGGGCGTACCGGCCGGCCAGCACCTCGGCGAGCAGGACCCGGTTGTACGGGCGGTGCTCCTCCTCGCCGACGAGCAGCGCGGGCGTGCCGAGCTCGGCCAGCCGCCGGGCGAGCGTCACACCCGCGAGTCCGGCGCCGATCACCACCACACGCGTATTCGAGGTCATGCACCGCAGCGTGCGGCGTCGACGTTACCCGGCCGCATCACGTCTGTTTCCCCCGGGGAACGCTGCCCTCAGCGGGAGCGGGGATCAGGTGTGAGGGGTGCGCGGGCGGGGCGGGACGGTGCTGTGAGGTGGGCGCGGGCGGTCCCGGGCGGTGCCGTGAGGTGTGTGTGCGGGCCGGGAGGATGCTGCGGGGTGCGCGGGCGGCGAAGCTCTGAAGTCCCTCAGGTGCGTGGACGGCGCACGTATCGCGTCTCTAGGGTCGCGATCATGCCCCAGATATCGCCGACCGTGGTCGCCCTGCTGTGCCTCGCCGCCCTCGCGGCCGGGTGGATCGACGCCGTGGTCGGCGGCGGCGGGCTCCTGCTGCTGCCCGCGCTGCTGCTCGGGCTGCCCGGCGGTACCCCGGCCGCGTACGCGCTCGGCACCAACAAGGCGGTCGGCATCGTCGGCACCACGGGCGCGGCCGTGACGTACGCCCGCCGCGCGCCCGTCGACGTGCGCACCGCCGTCCGCATCGGTCTCGCGGCGCTCGCCGGCTCCGGCGCGGGCGCCTTCTTCGCGGCCGGGATGAGCACCGAGGTCCTCAAGCCGCTGATCATGGTGGTGCTGCTCGCGGTCGCGGCCTTCGTGATCCTGCGGCCCGCGTTCGGCACCGCCCCCGCGCCCGGCCCGGCCACCCGCCGCCAGGTGCTGGCCGCGATCGGCCTCGCGGGTCTCGGCATCGGCTTCTACGACGGCTTCGTCGGCCCCGGCACCGGCACCTTCCTGGTGCTGGCGCTCACCGCGGTCCTGCACCTCGACCTGGTGACCGCCTCCGCCACGGCCAAGATCGTCAACTGCTGCACCAACGCGGGCGCCCTGGCCACCTTCGCCTGGCAGGGCACGGTCCTGTGGCAACTGGCCGCGCTGATGGCCGTGTTCAACCTGGCGGGCGGCACCCTGGGCGCGCGCACCGCGCTGAAGAAGGGCAGCGGCTTCGTCCGCGTGGTGCTGCTGACGGTGGTGTTCGCGCTGGTGGCGAACCTGGCGTACGAGCAGTGGGTGGCGTAGGGGCCCGACCCCCGGAAGACCGGGCTCCGGCCTCGACGGGCCGGGTGGCCGCGGGCCGGTCGGCGGCTCCCGGTCAGCTGCTGCCGGTCAGATGGGCGAAGACGACCACGTTGCCCTGGTAGCCGGTGGTCCGCGAGTAGCCGCCGCCGCAGGTGATCACCCGCAGCTCGGGGCGCTTCGCGGCGCCGTACACCTTGCCGTCGGGGAAGTTCTTCGCCGCGTAGACCTCGACCGCGTCCACGGTGAAGCGGGCCACGGAGCCGTCCCGCCGGTCCACCTCGATGGCGCTGCCCTTCTTCAGGGCGCCGAGGTCGTAGAAGACGGCCGGTCCCTCGATGTTGTCGACGTGGCCGGCGACGATCGCGGTGCCGGTCTCGCCCGGGGTGGTGCCGGCCTCGTACCAGCCGGCGAGGTTCTTCTGCCCGGCGGGCGGGACGTCGAGGCTGCCGGAGCTGGTGAGGCGGAGGCCCATCAGCGGGGCGTTCACCCGGATCGAGGGGATGCGGATGCGGTCCGGCGGGGACGGCGGCAGCGCGGGGGCCGTGAGCCGCGCCTCGCCGGGGTCGGGCAGGCCCTCGGCCACGGAGGGCTGGGGCGGGGCGTGCCCGGCGCCGTGCAGCAGCCAGGCGCCGCCGCAGAGGGCGGCCACGGTGACGGTGGCTATGGAGGTGTTGCCTATCCTGCGCATACGTACTCTCTTCCGGACTCGGTGCCCCGCCCCCTCCGGGCCACGAGGGGCGTCGGACCCGGAGGGGGAGGGGCGTGCGGTACCGGCGGACGGACAGCGGAGGGCGCCCGTCAGATCCCGTCGCCTCTCGCCCGGCGATGCAGGAGCCAGGTACCGCCCGCGGCGGCGACGGCGAGAGCCGCCACGCCGGCCGCGGACTGCACGGGGTCGGGGCCCAGCGCGCCGCCGACCCCCGTCTTCACACTTCCTCGGGGCAGCACCTGCCCGCGCACCGCGGTCAGCGTGACCACCAGGTCGCCCCTGACCTCCTTGCCGCCCTCGGCGCACCGCACGACGATCTCGTACGTCCCCTGCTGGGCGCTCTCCGGCACCCGGAACTGGCCGATGGCGTCGCCCTCGTGCGCGCTGGGCGCCAGCGTGAAGGGTCCGGCGCCGACCGCGCTGGCGTCGCCCGCCGCGGTGGCCTTCTCGCCGCACGCCTTCGTGTTCACGGTGACCTGACCGCCCGGCACCACCGAGGACGGGTACACCTCCAGGCCGGCGGTGTCCGCGGCGTACGCGGGCGCGGCGAGGCCGCTCGCGGCGGCTACGGCGAGCGCGGCCCCGGTCAGCGGACGGGCGGGTCGTCGCATCGGTGCTCCTCCGAGCTCTGCGGTGGGGTCGCGGCCCGCGGCATCTCCGTGTGCCGCCGTGTCGGTCGCGCCCCTGCCCTTCCGAGATAAGCCGCCCCGGGGCGGGCTCGCCTTTCGACAAAGAGTCAGAAAGTAGGATGAATGGGTGTCCATGAGGCGGCCGGAGGGCCCGGGCGGAGCAAGTTTGGGCAGGTCACGGCTGTCATGCTGACGGCCCGTCGAAAACATCCCGAAGGGTGCGGGCCACGGGGGTGAACGGGTGAGCGGTCCGCCGTGGTACGCCGGGCCGCCTCCGTGGCGCTCACCCCGATGCCGTACACGCGCGAGAGGCCGGCCCCACCGGGGCCGGCCTCCTTCACGCGGGGTGGTGCGTCGCCCGCTCAGGGGCGGTACGTCGTGCACACGGGAGTGGTGCGTCCTGTGCACGGGAGTGGTGCGTCGTGCCGGATCAGCCGACGTTGACCGCGCTCCAGGCCGCCGCCACCGCGTTGTACTCCGCGCTGCCGGCGCCGTAGAGGTCCTTCGCCGCGTTGAGCGTCGCGGTGCGCGCGCCCGCGTAGTTCGTGGACGACGTCATGTAGACGGTCAGGGCGCGATACCAGATCTTGCCCAGCTTGTCCCTGCCGATGCCGGTGACCGAGGACCCGTTGCAGGTCGGGGAGTCGTAGCTGACGCCGTTGATCGTCTTCGCGCCGCTGCCCTCGGAGAGCAGGTAGGCGAAGTGATTGGCGACGCCGGAGGAGTAGTGGACGTCGAGGTTGCCCACCGAACTGCTCCAGCAGTCGGCCGAGTTGCCGTCCTTGGACGGCTTGTCCATGAACCGCAGCGCCGCCTTGCCGAAGCCCGAGCGGACGATCTCCTCGCCGATGAGGTAGTCACCGGGGTCGGAGGAGTTGTTGGCGTACCACTCCACCAGGGTGCCGAAGATGTCCGAGGTGGCCTCGTTCAGGCCGCCCGACTCGCCCGAGTAGGTCAGCGCCGCGGTCTTCGACGTCACGCCGTGCGACATCTCGTGCCCGGCCACGTCCAGGGCCACCAGCGGCCCGAACGTGCTGCCGTCGCCGTCGCCGTACGTCATGCAGAAGCAGCTGTCGTCCCAGAAGGCGTTGTTGTAGTTGTTGCCGTAGTGGACGCGGTTGTACGAGCCCTTGCCGTCGCCCGCGATGCCGTTGCGGCCGTGGACGTTCTTGTAGTAGTCCCAGGTCGCGTTGGTGCCATACTGCGCGTCCACGGCCGCCGAAGCCCGGTCCGCCGTCGTGCCCGTGCCCCAGTGGTTGTCGGCGTCCGTGAACAGCGTCGCGGGGGCGCGCTGGAAGCAGATGCCGAGGAAGCAGAGGTCGGTCTTGTTCGCGGCGTCACCGGTGTACGTGTTGCCGCGCGTCGGGTCCTTCAGCTGGTACGTCGATCCCGACAGGGTGGTCTCCAGCGGCACCGTGCCGCTGTAGAGCCCCTTGCCGTCGCCGGTGGCCGTCTCGATGCTGTCCCAGCTGTCGATCTGCGCGCCGGTGCGCGCGTCGGTCAGCACCGTACGGGCGACCGGGTTGCCGCGGGAGTCCTGCCCGACGGCGTCGGTGCGCCAGGCCAGGCGCGGGGTGCCGTGCAGGGCGTCGACGAGGAGGTGGGGCTTGGCCGTGACCCGGCGCAGGGTCTCGCCGAGGTTCGCGGCGCGCAGCGCGTTCACCGCGAGGTCGGCGGCCTTGGGCGCGCCCACCGTCGGGGTGACGCTCTGGAGGGAGATGGCGCTCCTGGTGGCCCGGTTGGCGCTGCGGTAGGCGCCGTCGGGGGCCAGGTGGACCACGAAGTCACCGCCGAGGACCGGGAGTTGCTTGTACGTCCGGTCGTAGCGGACGTGCTGGGTGCCGTCCTTGTCGACGACCACGTCCCGTACGGTGGTGTCCTGGGCCGCGGTGAGGCCCAGGGTGGTGGCGTGGTCCGCGAGCGCGGAGGCGGCGTTCTGGATCGCGGTGGACCGGGTCGGTCTGTCGTCCGCGTGCGCGGCGGGGGAGAGTGCGGCGGCCAGCAGGGTGGCTGCGGTGGCGGCTGTGCCGGCCGTGGCGAGACGGGAGCCTCGGGAGTGCCGTGTCCGACTCATCGTTCTCCTTGAGCGCGGGCGCCCTCGGGCGCGTGGGGGTGGCGCTGGTGATGACTGAGATTTAAGGGGCCATGACATGTCATGTCCATAGCGCAGGCGGGGGGATGTGTGAGGGGAGAGAATCGTTTCTGTGACTCTCCCGTTCTTCGTCTACGGCACTCTTCGCCCAGGTGAGACCAACCACGACCGGTTTCTGCGCGGCCGCACCAGCTCCGCGGAGCCCGGCAGGCTGACCGGATCCGTTCTCTACGAGGGGCCCGGTTATCCGTACGCCGTCGACGAGTCGGGCGGCGTGGTGCACGGCGAGCTCGTCACCGCACGGCCCGGGGAGTACCGGGAGTTGCTGGCCGTCCTGGACGGGCTGGAGGAGTACGCGCCCGGCGACGCGCGGAACCTGTACGAACGGGTGGAGCGGGGGGTCGTCCGCGCGAGCGACGGCCTGGTGGTGCAGGCCTGGGTGTACGTCGCCGCGCCGCCCGTCGCGGCACGGCTGCGGGCGGGCGGGAGGCGGATCGAGGGCGGTGACTGGCGGATCCGCAGCTGACGGGCTGTCAGCTGTCTTCTGTCGCCCGGGCCTTCACGGCCTCCAACCGTACGGCGCACACCTTGAACTCCGGCATCCGCGAAGCCGGGTCGAGCGCCGGGTTGGTCAGGGTGTTCACGCGTCCCTCGCCCGCCCAGTGGAAGGGCATGAACACCGTGTCCGGCCGGATGCCGCTGGTGATCCGGGCGGGGGCCACCGCCCGCCCGCGCCGTGAGACGACCGCGACCGGGTCGCCCTCGGCCGCCCCGAGCCGCGCCGCCAGCCGCGGGTGCAGTTCGACGAACGGGCCGGGCGCGGCGGCGTTCAGCTCGTCCACCCGCCGGGTCTGGGCGCCGGACTGGTACTGGGCCACCACCCGCCCGGTCGTCAGCAGCACCGGGTAGTCGTCGTCCGGTTCCTCCGCGGCCGGCCGGTGCGACACGGCCGCGAACCGGGCCCGCCCGTCGTCGGTGGCGAACCGGTCGAGGAACAGTCGGGGAGTGCCGGGGTGCTCCGGCCCGGGGGCGCCGGACGGGGCGTCGCGCCGGTGGGTGCCGGGGTGCATCGCGGGCCGCGGGGTACGGGGGCGGGCTCCGGGCTCGGTGACGCGGGACGGGGCGTCGGGCCGGTGGGTGCCGGGGCCGGGGAGGCCGGTCGAGGCGTCGGACCGGTGGGCGCCGGAAAGGGCTTCGAGCGGCGGGGGAGCGACGGCGGCGTCGTCGCGCGCCGGGTCGTCCGCGACGACGTCCAGGCAGGCGTCCTCGCCGTCCGCCACGGAGGCGGTGGACGCGGTGGACGTGGCGGTGGAGGCGCCGGTGGACATGGTGGCGAGCGTGGCGCCTCCTCCGCCCCCGCCGCCGTTCGCCTCCTCCGCGCCCTCCATGTACTCCGCGTCCCCGGCCGGCGCGGGGCAGGGCCAGAACACGCCGTTCTCGTCCGCCAGCCTGCGGTAGGTGATCCCGGAGTAGTCCGCCGGACCGCCCGCGCTGGCCCGGCGGAGCTCCTCGAAGACCTCCTCGGGGTCGGTCGGGAAGCCCTTCTCCACCCCGAGGCGCGCCGCGAGTTCGTGCAGCACCTCCAGGTCGCTGCGGACCCCGTCCGGCGGGGTGAGCGCGCGCCCCCGCAGCAGCACCCGCCCCTCCAGGCTGGTCGTCGTGCCCGTCTCCTCGGCCCACTGCGTGACCGGCAGGACGACGTCCGCGAGGGCCGCCGTCTCGGACAGCACCACGTCGCACACCGCCAGGAAGTCCAGCGACCGCAGCCGCTCCTCCACATGGGCGGCGCGGGGCGCCGAGACCACCGGGTTGGACCCCATCAGCAGCAGCGTGCGGATGTCCGTGCCGAGCGCGTCCAGCAGTTCGTACGCGCTGCGCCCCGGACCCGGCAGCGTGTCCGGGTCCACGCCCCACACCTCGGCCACGTGCCGCCGCGCCGCCGGGTCGGTCAGCTTGCGGTAGCCGGGCAACTGGTCGGCCTTCTGGCCGTGTTCGCGTCCGCCCTGCCCGTTGCCCTGCCCGGTCAGGCAGCCGTACCCGGACAACGGGCGGCCCGCGCGCCCGGTCGCCAGGCACAGGTTGATCCACGCGCCCACGGTGTCGGTGCCCTTGGACTGCTGCTCGGGACCGCGCGCGGTGAGCACCATCGCGGCCTCCGGCTCGCAGAACAGCCGTACCGCCTCGCGCAGTTGCGGGACCGGCACCCCGGTGATCCGCTCCACGTGCTCCGGCCAGTGCGCCATGGCCGCGGCCCGCGCCTCCTCCCAGCCGGTGGTGCGCTCGCGGATGTACGCCTCGTCGGCGCGGCCCTCGGCGACGACCAGGTGCAGCAGGCCAAGCGCCAGCGCGAGGTCGGTGCCCGGACGGGGGGCCAGATGGAGGTCGGCCTGCTCGGCGGTCCGGGTGCGGCGCGGATCGACGACGACGAGCGTGCCGCCGTTCTCGCGCAGCTCGTTGAAGTACCGCAGCGACGGCGGCATCGTCTCCGCCGGGTTGGAGCCGACCAGGATCACACAGCCCGTCCTCGGGATGTCCTCCAGAGGGAACGGCAGCCCGCGGTCCAGCCCGAACGCCCTCGTCCCGGCGGCCGCCGCCGACGACATGCAGAAGCGGCCGTTGTAGTCGATCTGCGAGGTGCCGAGCACCACCCGGGCGAACTTGCCGAGCGCGTACGCCTTCTCGTTGGTCAGACCGCCCCCGCCGAACACCCCGCAGGCGTCCGGACCGTGCGCGGTGCGCGCCCGGGAGAGCCCCTCGGCGATCCGGTCCAGGGCCTCCTCCCAGGTCGCGGGTGTGAGGGTGCCGTCGCCGGAGCGCACCAGCGGGGATGTCAGCCGCACCCGGGAGGAGAGCACCGCCGGCGCCGTACGGCCCTTGCCGCACAACGCCCCCCGGTTGACCGGGAAGTCCGCGCGCTCGGTCACCTCGACGCCACCGCCGGGGACGGGCGTGAGATTCATCCCGCACTGCAGGGCGCAGTACGGGCAGTGCGTGGGCGTCGCGGAGGTCTGCATGCCGCCCAGCGTGCGTCGGGCGTGTTACGGACCCGGGCGGCCCCCTGTTACACGGCCGGGACGGTGACCTCCCCGTCCGCCCCCGCCCGCCGTGAGGTGGAGGTCAGCGGCCGTCGGCCAGGGCGCGGGCCACCCCCGGCTCCTTCGGCCCGAGGAACCTCGGATCGGGCTGGAACAGCACGTCCAGGGCCGCCTTGCCCGCCGCGAAGACCTCGCGGGTGCCGCCGTAGTACCAGGTCACGTCGTGCTTCTCCTGCACGCCGACGCCCCAGGAGTCGACGCCCGCCGCGTCGCACAGGGCGACGGCCCGGCGGATGTGGAACGCCTGGCTGATCAGCACCGCCCGGCGCACCCCGAAGATCTTCCTCGCGCGCACGCAGGAGTCCCAGGTGTCGAAGCCGGCGTAGTCGGTCACCACCCGGGTGCCGGGGACGCCGTGCCGAGTGAGGTACGCCCGCATGGCGTCCGGCTCGTCGTAGTCGTCGCGGCTGTTGTCGCCGGTGACCAGGACGGCCCTGATCCGGCCCGCGCGGTACAGCTCCGCCGCCGCGTCCAGGCGGTGCGCCAGGTACGGCGACGGCTCGCCGTCCCACAGACCGGCCCCGAACACGACGGCGACCTCGGTGCGCGGCACGTCCGCCGTGGTGCGCAGGCGGTCGCCGGTCACCGTGTACATCCAGGTCGCCGGAAGCAGTGCCAGCACGCATCCGGCCACCAGCGCCTGCACCAGGCGCCGCCGCCCTCCCCGAGTGCGCGGCAGGCGCGGTCGTGGCGGCTTCGGTCGGCGCATCGGACGTCCCCTCCCCGGGCGGCCCGCTCGGGCCTGCCCCGATCATGGAGGACGCGGCGCGCGGCACCCCGGTTCGCCTTCCGCGCACCACCTTCGCAACAGCCCGCGCACGGCGGACACCGACGCCCGTACGCCCCGAAATGCGCCCCCGCACCGCCTCACACCCTCTCGCGCCGCCCGGTGATCGCCTGGAAAACACCTGTCACGGTCACGCAACGGCGGCGCAATCCGCGGCCGGGAGAATCCCTGCATGACGGCGTCGAACCCTCCTCGCGACGAGTCCTTCCAGCGCCCCGGCGGCCCCCCGCCCGGCGGTGTCCACCTCGACAGCACGGCGCAGATCATGAACAGCATCAGCAGGCACCTGGCCGGCCGGCTCGGCCTGGTCGCGCTCGACGGCAGGCGCCGCCCCGGGCCGCCCGCCCTCGTCCTCGTGGCGCACGGCAGCCGCGACCCGCGCGCGCTGACCACCGTACGGGCCCTCATGGACCGGGTCCGCGACCTGCGCCCCGGGCTGCCCGTGCGCCTCGGCCACATCGAACTGAACGAGCCGCTGCTCCCGGACACCCTCGCGGACCTGGCGGGCGCCCCGGCCGTACTGGTGCCGCTGCTGCTCAGTCGCGGCCACCACGTCAAGCGGGACATCCCCGAGACGGCGGCGGCCGCCCCGGCACACGCACGCGTGGCCGCCCCGCTCGGCCCGCACCCGCTGCTCGTGGAGACCCTCCACGACCGGCTGGTGGAGGCCGGGTGGCGTCCGGGCGCGGGCGGCGCCGCCCGGCGCGCGAGCGGGGTGGTCCTCGCCGCGGCCGGCTCCCACGACCCCGAGTCCGCGGCCGACACCCGCACCACAGCCCGGCTGCTGGCCGAGCGTCTCGGCGTGCCCGTCGTCGCCGCCTACGCCTCCGCCGCCACGCCGACCGTCCCGGACGCCCTGCGCGCCCTGGCCGCCCGGGGCCGCCACCGCGTCGCCGTCGCCTCCTGCTTCACCGCCCCCGGCCGCTTCGCCACCCAGTGCGCCGAGGCCGCGCCCGGGATCGCCGCCGCCCCGCTCGGCGACCACCCGGCGATGGCCCGCCTGGTCCTGCACCGCTACGACCAGGTCCTCGCCGCGCCGGAGACCACGGCCGGACCCGCGCTCGCCTCGGCCTGAAGCGCCACGGGAAACGGACGCTGACGTCCCGAATGTCACTGCCTGCGCTTACTGTCGAGACATGGAAGGCATCGCTCCCGGGGCACCGCGGACGTACGAGACGGAACCACAGACCTACGAGAACCACGTACCGCCCGTCGGCTACGAGGCGTCGGCCGTCGAGCGCTGGGCCGCCGAGCCCGACAAGCGGCCCGGCCGCACCGCCTTCCAGCGCGACCGCGCGCGCGTGCTGCACTCCGCCGCCCTGCGGCGCCTGGCGGGCAAGACGCAGGTGGTCACCCCGGGGACGCGCAGCCAGGTCTGGGACGCCAGCCCCCGCACCCGGCTCACCCATTCGCTGGAGTGCGCCCAGGTCGGCCGCGAGCTGGGCGCCGCCCTCGGCTGCGACCCCGACCTGGTGGAGGCGGCCTGCCTCTCCCACGACCTGGGCCACCCGCCCTTCGGGCACAACGGCGAACAGGCGCTCAACGAGTTCGCGCGCGACTGCGGCGGCTTCGAGGGCAACGCCCAGTCGCTGCGGCTGCTCACCCGCATCGAACCCAAGCGGTTCGTCCGCGACCCGGAGACCGACAGCCTCGTCAGCGTCGGCCTCAACCTCACCCGGGCCACCCTCGACGCCGCCACCAAGTACCCCTGGCCGCGCGGCGCCCACCCCACCGACCCGGCGTCCGGCAAGTTCGGTGTCTACGAGGAGGACCGGCCCGTCTTCGACTGGATCCGCAAGGAGGCCCCCGGCACGCGCACGTGCTTCGAGGCGCAGGTCATGGACTGGTCGGACGACGTGGCGTACTCGGTGCACGACGTGGAGGACGGCCTGCACGCCGGCCACATCGACCCCAACTGCCTGCACGCCGAGCCGGAGCGGCAGGCGGTCTTCGGGGTCGCCGTCGGGCGGTACGTGCCCGCGGACACCGACACCGAGGAGCTCGCGGAGGCCCTGGACCGCCTCCTGGACCAGGAGTGGTGGCCGCACGGCTACGACGGCTCGGCGGTCGCCCAGGCCCGCCTGAAGGACGCCACCAGCCAGCTCATCGGCCGCTTCTGCCTGGCCGCCGAGGGCGCCACCCGGGAGGAGTACGGCAGCGGCCGCCTCACGCGGTACGGGGCCGAGCTCGTCGTCCCGCGCGCCGCCCGCATGGAGTGCGCCGTCCTCAAGGCGGTCGCCGACCGGTACGTGATGCAGCGCGCCGAGCAGGAGCGGCTCCGCGCGGACCAGCGGATCGTGGTCGCCGAGCTGGCCGAGGCCCTCACCGCCCGCGCCCCCGACGGCCTCGACCCGCAGTTCCGCGCCCTGTTCGACCAGGCGGGCGACGACCGCGCCCGCAAGCGCGTCGTCGTCGACCAGATCGCCTCCCTCACCGACGCCTCGGCCCGTTCGCTTCACGCCCGTCTGACGGGGCACATATGACACTGGCGAGGGCCCCGCAGGTACGCACGGGACCCAGGTGATCCAGGGGTCCCGAAGGTGACCCTCCGTGGCCTGATCGGGTCACTCCCTCTTCCCGCATCACGCTCCGTGCGGGACGCTCGCAGATGGCGGCACCGTTACGAGGAGGCATCAAGTGGTCGACGCGGATCAGACATTCGTCATCGTCGGAGGCGGTCTCGCCGGCGCGAAGGCGGCCGAGACCCTCCGCGCGGAGGGCTTCAGCGGCCGCGTGATCCTCATCTGCGACGAGCGCGACCACCCCTACGAACGGCCGCCGCTGTCCAAGGGCTACCTGCTCGGCAAGGACGAGCGCGACAGCGTCTTCGTCCACGAGCCCGCCTGGTACGCGCGCAACGACGTCGAGCTGCACCTCGGCCAGACGGTCGTGGCGATCGACCGCGCCGCGAAGACCGTCCACTACGGCGACGACGGCACCCATGTGCGCTACGACAAGCTGCTGCTGGCCACCGGCGCCGAGCCGCGCCGCCTGGACATCCCCGGCACCGGCCTCGCGGGCGTCCACCACCTGCGCCGCCTCGCCCACGCCGAGCGCCTCAAGGGCGTCCTGGCCCACCTCGGACGGGACAACGGCCACCTGGTCATCGCGGGCGCAGGCTGGATCGGCCTGGAGGTCGCCGCGGCGGCCCGCGAGTACGGCGCCGAGGTCACCGTCGTCGAGCCGTCCGCCACGCCCCTGCACGCCGTGCTCGGCCCCGAGCTCGGGCAGCTCTTCGCCGAGCTGCACCGCGAGCGCGGCGTCCGTTTCCACTTCGGCGCCCGGCTCACCGAGATCGTCGGGCAGGACGGCATGGTGCTGGCCGCCCGCACCGACGACGGCGAGGAGCACCCCTGCCACGACGTGCTCGCCGCGATCGGCGCCGCGCCCCGCGTCTCGCTCGCCGAGGCCGCGGGCCTGGACATCGCCGGCCGCGAGCACGGCGGCGGCATCGTCGTCGACGAGCGGCTGCGCACCTCCGACCCCGACATCCACGCCGCCGGGGACGTCGCCGCCTTCCCGCATCCCCTCTTCGACACCCGGCTGCGCGTCGAGCACTGGGCCAACGCGCTCAACGGCGGACCGGCCGCGGCCCGCGCGATGCTCGGCAAGGACGTCACCTACGACCGCGTGCCCTACTTCTTCTCCGACCAGTACGACCTGGGCATGGAGTACTCCGGCTGGGCGCCCCCGGGGTCGTACGACGAGGTGGTGATCCGCGGGGACGCCGGGAAGCGCGAGTTCATCGCGTTCTGGATGAAGGAGGGCCGGGTCCTCGCCGGGATGAACGTGAATGTGTGGGACGTCACAGAGACCGTGCAGCGGCTGATCCGCGCCAAGGCGCCCGTGGACACCGAGGCGCTCGCAGACCCGCACGTCCCGCTGGAGAGCCTGGTCCCGTAGCGCGGGGAGTGTCCGTCCCGCCCCGTAGAATTCACGCGTGGCAGGACGGATCAACGACGAGGACGTGAAGGCGGTACGGGACGCGGTCCCGATCGACGCCGTGGTGTCCGAGTACCTCCAGCTGCGGAACGCGGGCGGCGGCAACCTGAAGGGCCTGTGCCCGTTCCACGACGAGAAGTCCCCGTCCTTCCAGGTCAGCCCGAGCAAGGGGCTCTTCCACTGCTTCGGCTGCCAGGAGGGCGGCGACACCATCACGTTCGTGATGAAGATCGACCACCTCACCTTCTCGGAGGCGGTCGAGCGTCTGGCCGGCCAGGCCGGCATCACCCTGCGGTACGAGGAGGGCGGGTACAACCCCTCCCATCAGCGCGGCGAGCGCATCCGCCTGGTCGAGGCGCACAAACTGGCCGCCGAGTGGTACGCCGAGCAGCTCGCCACCGGCGCCGAGGCCGAGACCGGCCGGGTCTTCCTCGCCGAGCGCGGCTTCGACCAGGCCGCCGCCCAGCACTTCGGCGTCGGCTACAGCCCGCAGGGCTGGGACCACCTCACCCGCTTCCTGCGCGGCAAGGGCTTCACCGACAAGGAGCTCCTGCTCTCCGGCCTGTCCCAGGAGGGCCGCCGCGGCCCGATCGACCGCTTCCGCGGCCGCCTGATGTGGCCGATCCGCGACATCGGCGGCGAGGTGGTGGGCTTCGGCGCCCGCAAGCTCTACGAGGCCGACAGCGGCCCCAAGTACCTCAACACCCCCGATACCGCGATCTACCGCAAGTCCCAGGTCCTCTACGGCATCGACCTGGCCAAGAAGGAGATCGCCAAGTCCAGCCGCGCCGTCGTCGTCGAGGGCTACACCGACGTCATGGCCTGCCACCTCGCCGGTGTGCCCACCGCGATCGCGACCTGCGGCACGGCCTTCGGCGGCGACCACATCAAGATCCTGCGCCGGCTGCTGATGGACAACGGCTCGGCCCGCGTGATCTTCACCTTCGACGGGGACGCCGCCGGCCAGAAGGCCGCCCTGCGCGCCTTCGAGGACGACCAGAAGTTCGCCGCCGAGACCTACATCGCGATCGCCCCGGACGGCATGGACCCCTGCGAACTCCGCCTGGCCAAGGGCGACGAGGCGGTCGCCGACCTGGCCGAGCCGCGCACCCCGCTGTTCGAGTTCGCGCTGCGCCAGATCGTGGCCCGCTACGACCTCGACACCCCCGCGGGCCGCGCGGCCGCGCTGGACGAGGCGGCGCCGATCGTGGCGCGGATCAAGAACAGCGGCGCCCAGCACGAGGTCGCGGTGCAGCTCGCCGGGATGCTCGGCATCCTCGACACCCAGTTCGTGGTCAAGCGGGTGGCGCAGCTGGCCCGTTGGGCGCGCGAGGGCGGCCGGGGCCAGGCGCCGGACCGGCAGCAGCAGCGCTCCCCGCAGCGGTACGCCGCCGCCGCGTCCCCGGCCCGCGGTCCCGCCCTGCACCTGCGCAACCCCGTGCACGCCACCGAGCGCGAGCTGCTGAAGCTCGCCCTCCAGCGCCCCGAGCTGGTCTCCCCGGCCTTCGACGCGTACGGCGTCGACGAGTTCACCGCCCCGCCCTACGCCGCCGTACGCCAGGCCGTCCTGGACGCGGGCGGCGCGGAGTACGGCGTCCAGGACCCCCAGGAGTACCTCGTGCGGGTCCGGGAGCTGGCCCCCGACGACAGCGTCCGCGCGATGGTCACGGAGCTGGCCGTCGAGGCGATCATGATGCCCAGGGGAGCGAAGGGGGCGGACGAGGTCTACGCGGGCGCCCAGCTGGTCACCGTGCGCCGCCGCGCGGTGGAGCGCCGGGTCCGCGACATCCAGTCCCGGCTCACCCGCCTGGGCGCCGGCGGCGACCCGGCCGAACTGGCCGCCGTGCAGAACGAGTTGTGGGTGCTCCAGCAGTACGACCAGGCGCTAAGGGTGCACGGCACCGACGCCCTGTGACCCGCCCTCGAAGGTCGGGGCGACGGCACGGACCAGCCGGTCGACGAACATCTGCTCGTCGTCCCGGTGCTGCGGGTACTCCGCCACGAAGTGGTTCCACTCGACGTACCCCAGCATCTCCACCACGTCGTCGAGGGTGACGGACTTCCGGTCCGGGTAGGGCCACTCGCCCGACAGCTCGAACACCTGGCGCAGCAGCTCGTAGGGCAGCGGGTGCCGCTCGGCCAGCAGAACCGCGTCGTACAGGTCCTTGCCCTGCGCGTAGGCGTCGTTGATCAGCCACATCATCTTCCAGGCGAGCGACAGCGCGGGCGTGGCCCCGTGCACGACCCGCCGCCGGGCCCTGCGCCAGGCGTCGGTGCGGGCCGGGTCGGTGGCGCGGTAGGCGTTGGGGTACTGCTTCATGGCCGGGTCGAAGACCAGGCGCTGGGTGACCTCCTCCCCGGGCACGGTCACGAACCGCTCGTGCCGGCCGTCGCCGAGGGCCCGCCGCGCGTTCCAGGACAGGTGCGCGCCGTGCGGCACCACCCGGGCGGCCAGCGCGTCCAGATCGGTGCCCGCGGCCGGCCGCAGCTTCACATGGTGCTCGAAGTACTGTGCCCCGCCGCACGGTTCGGCCGGCACCTCCGGCGCCCACGGCGCCGACTCCGTCTTCACCCGCACCGGCGCGAACCCGTCCGCCCGCAGTCGCGCCGCGACGCTCTCGGCCTGCGTCCTGGCCGCGTCGTAGCTCCTCGCGCCCGTCAGGGTCAGCATGGGCTGCGACCGCATCCGCCCGCGGGCCAGTTCGATGCGGGTGAGCTTCAGGCCGGCCGCGGCCGCCCAGCCGGTGAGCCGCTCGGAGTCGGCGGAGCTGTCGCAGCGGACCGTCACATGGCTTTCGTACAAGGATGCGGACACCCGGGGATCTTGCCAGATCAGTACGCGCGAGGGCATCCGTGTTCGCCGTCCCCGTAATCGCGCGGTCACGGGACGATCGCAAAAAGTCACCGCACGCCCCTCGTGGCAGTGATGTGTCGTACCCCACACTGGGTCCGGTGCCTGAGTCCTCGGAGCGCGGCCGATCCGTCCCCCACGGGTCCTACACCCCCGCGGTTCCACTCATCGCGTACGGGACGGACAGCGGCGTGGCCGCCGACTCCGCCCCCCGAGTACCGCTGCCGCTCCCCCTGGCAGCGATCATCCTGGAGGTCGCCCCCGTGCAGACCCAGACCCTCGCCCAGACCGACGTCGCCGGTGGCCTCGCGGTCGCCGCCGTACCCCCGCAGGACCGGGTCACGCTCCACTCGGAGGCGGAGCCGGACGGCCCGGCCGCGGATCCCGCCGGACCCGGGGAACCGCCCGCCGGCGAGCTGGAGGAACCGCCCGCCGAAGCCCTGGAGGGCGCCGGGGCCGCCGAGCCGGCCGAGCCCGCCGCACCGGCCCCGACCCGCACCGAGACCGGTAGCCCCTCCTCGGACCTCTTCCGCCAGTACCTGCGCGAGATCGGCCGGATCCCGCTGCTCACCGCGGCCGAGGAGGTCGAACTGGCCCGCCGGGTGGAGGCCGGGCTGTTCGCGGAGGAGAAGCTGGGCAGCACCCCGGACCTGGACAGCCGGCTCGCGCTCGACCTGGACCGGCTCGTGGTGCTGGGCCGGATGGCCAAGCGCCGCCTGATCGAGGCGAACCTGCGGCTCGTCGTCTCCGTCGCCAAGCGGTACATCGGCCGCGGCCTGACCATGCTCGACCTGGTGCAGGAGGGCAACCTCGGCCTGATCCGGGCGGTGGAGAAGTTCGACTACGCCCGCGGCTACAAGTTCTCCACCTACGCCACCTGGTGGATCCGCCAGGCGATGTCCCGCGCCCTCGCCGACCAGGCCCGCACCATCCGCGTCCCGGTCCACGTCGTCGAACTCATCAACCGTGTCGTCCGCGTCCAGCGCCGGATGCTCCAGGAACAGGGCTACGAGCCCACCCCGGAGGAGGTCGCCGCCCACCTCGACCTGCCGCCCGAGCGGGTCAGGGAGGTGCTGCGGCTGGCCCAGGAGCCGGTCTCCCTGCACGCGCCGGTCGGCGAGGAGGACGATGTCGCCCTCGGCGACCTCATCGAGGACGGCGACGCCGCCTCACCCGTGGAGTCGGCCGCGTTCCTGCTGCTCCGGGAGCACCTGGAGGCCGTGCTGTCGACGCTCGGGGAGCGGGAGCGGAAGGTGGTCCAGCTCCGCTACGGCCTCGTCGACGGCCGTCCGCGCACCCTGGAGGAGATAGGGCGCATCTTCGGCGTGACGCGGGAGCGGATCCGCCAGATCGAGTCCAAGACCCTCGGCAAGCTGCGCGACCACGCCTTCGCCGACCAGCTCCGCGGCTACCTGGACTGACCGGGGCCCCTCACGCCGGGCAAGCGGCCCCGGGCCGGCTACGGACGCACGCGGCCGGGTGCCCACTCACCACGCGGGAGGGCACCCGGCCGCCGCACGGAGAACGCCTGGGCGTGGACGCGTCGGCGCAGCGGCACCCGTCGCGGGGCTGACGCCGAATCCAGGGGCGAAGGTCGGCGTCACGAGGACAGAGCGGCCCGCTCGGATTCGGCGAGCAGCACGCAGAACTCGTTGCCTTCCGGGTCGGCGAGAACGACCCAGCCCCAGCCGTCGGGTCTGCGGCGGTCGGCGACGAGGGAGGCGCCCAGCTCCGTCAGCCGCTGGACCTCGGCGTCCCGGGAGGTGTCGGGACGCAGACACAGATGGAGTCTGTTCTTGGCCGACTTGGGCTCCGGGACCTGGTTGAAGTGCAGGGCCGGGCCGCCCGGAAGCATGATCTCGGTCTCCTCGTCCCCCGGGCCGTCCCCGGGGTCCAGGGGGTGGCCGGTCACATCGGCCCAGAACCGTGCCAGCCGGTAGGCGTTCGCACAGTCGATCGCAATGTTCGTCACCGTTGAGGGCATGCGCGCGATCATGTCCGAGCGGCGCCGCACCCGCCACCGAAATACAGCCGCACCCACCCCCGGGCTGCCTGGGGTCGCCGTCGGAGGGGCGCGCTCCCCACACGCCCGGTGGCCGTGGGCCGCGCAAGGGCTCGCGCGGCCCACGGCCACCGGACCGCCCCAGCCCCGCCACCACGGCAGCCCGGGGCGTCCGGCTCCGGACGTGACGGCCCGGGCCGGTCCTAGTCGACCTCGGCGACCGCCTGCGCGAACTGGGCCTTGTACAGCCGTGCGTAGGCCCCGTCGGCGGCCAGCAGTTCGTCGTGCGCGCCCTGTTCGACGATGGACCCGTTCTCCATGACGAGGATCGTGTCCGCGTCCCGGATCGTGGAGAGCCGGTGCGCGATGACGAACGACGTCCTGCCGTGCTGGAGTTTGGCCATCGCCTTCTGGATGAGCACCTCGGTACGGGTGTCGACGGAACTGGTCGCCTCGTCGAGGACCAGGATCACCGGGTCGGACAGGAACGCCCGCGCGATGGTGATGAGCTGCTTCTCGCCCGCGCTCACCCCGGAGCCCTCGTCGTCGATCACGGTGTCGTAGCCGTCGGGCAGGGTGCGGACGAACCGGTCCGCGTGCGCGGCCCGCGCCGCCTCCTCGATCTCCCCGCGGGTGACCTCGCGGGAGGCGCCGTAGGCGATGTTCTCCGCGATCGTGCCGCCGAACAGCCAGGTGTCCTGGAGCACCATGCCGATCGCGGAGCGCAGTTCGTCCCGGGACATCCGCGCGACATCGACGCCGTCGAGGGTGATGCGCCCGCCGGACACCTCGTAGAACCGCATGAGCAGGTTGACCAGGGTGGTCTTGCCCGCGCCGGTCGGGCCGACGATCGCGACGGTGTGGCCGGGCTCCGCCTTCAGGGACAGGTCCTCGATCAGCGGCTTGTCGGGGTCGTAGCGGAAGGAGACGTGCTCCAGCGCGACCCGTCCGCGCAGTTCCTCCGGCCGCGTGGCCGGCACCGGGTCCGCCTCCTGCTCCTCCGCGTCCAGGAGTTCGAAGACCCGCTCGGCCGAGGCGACGCCCGACTGCACCAGGTTCGCCATCGAGGCGACCTGCGTCAGCGGCATCGAGAACTGCCGCGAGTACTGGATGAAGGCCTGCACGTCACCGATGGACAGGGCGCCCGAGGCGACCCGCAGCCCGCCGACGACCGCGACCAGCACGTAGTTCAGGTTCGACACGAACATCATCAGCGGCTGCATGATCCCGCTGTTGAACTGCGCCCGGAACCCGGCCTCGTACAGCGCCTCGTTCTGCTCGGCGAACTGCCGCGCCGACTCCTCCTGCCGCCCGAACACCTTCACCAGGGTGTGCCCGGTGTACATCTCCTCGATGTGGGCGTTGAGCTTGCCGGTGGAGCGCCACTGCTGCACGAACTGCGGCTGCGACCGCTTGCCGATGCGGGTGGCGACGACGAACGACAGCGGCACCGTCACCAGGGCGACCAGCGCGAGCAGCCAGGAGACGTAGAACATCATCACGAGCACGCCGATGATGGTCAGCAGCGAGTTGATGAGCTGCCCCATCGACTGCTGGAGCGTCTGCCCGATGTTGTCGATGTCGTTGGTGGCCCGGCTGAGCACCTCGCCGCGCTGCCGCTTGTCGAAGTACGACAGCGGCAGCCGCGACAGCTTCGCCTGGACGTCCTCGCGCATCCGGAACATGGTCCGGTTGACCGACCGGTTCACCAGCCGGGTCGCCACCGCCATCAGCAGGCCGGCGAGGAGGAACGTGCCGAGCGCGAGCAGCAGCACGTTCCCTACGGCGCCGAAGTCGATGCCCTTGCCGGGGGTGAAGTCCGTGCCCTTCAGCATGTCGGCGACGGCGCCCTGGCCCCGCTGCCGCATGGAGTCGAGGACCTGCTCCTTGGTCGGCCCGGACGGCATCCGCCGTCCGACGATCCCCCCGAAGACCAGGTCGGTCGCCCGGCCGAGGATCTTCGGGCCGATCACGCTCAGGGTGACGCTGAGGACCACGCACAGGACCAGCCCGTAGATCGTGACCCGTTCGGGTCGGAACCGGGCGATGAGCCGTGCGCCCGACTTCCTGAAGTCCATCGAGCGGTTGTCGGGGCCGCCCCCGGCCATCATCCGCCCCATCGGCCCGGCCATCAGGCAGCCTCCGCTTCCGTCAGCTGGGAGAGGACGATCTCCCGGTAGGTCTCGTTGTCCGCCATCAGTTCGTGGTGGCGGCCGGTGCCGACGACCCGTCCCTCGTCCAGGACGACGATCCGGTCGGCGTCCCGGATGGTGGCCACGCGCTGGGCGACGATGACGACGGTCGCCTCCGCCGTCTCCTCGGCCAGGGCCGCCCGCAGCGCCGCGTCGGTGGCGTAGTCGAGGGCGGAGAAGGAGTCGTCGAAGAGGTAGATCTCCGGGCGCTGCACCAGGGTGCGGGCGATGGCCAGGCGCTGGCGCTGGCCGCCGGAGACGTTGGTGCCGCCCTGCGCGATCGGCGCCTCGAGGCCGCCCTCCAGCGCGGTCACGAAGTCCTTGGCCTGCGCAACCTCCAGCGCGTGCCACAGTTCCTCGTCCGTGGCGTCCGGATTGCCGTAGCGCAGGTTGGTCGCCACGGTGCCGGCGAACAGGTACGGCTTCTGCGGCACCAGCCCGACGGTCCGGGCCAGCAGTTCGGGATCGACGGTCCGCACGTCCACCCCGTCGACGAGGACCTCGCCCTCGGTGGCGTCGAACAGGCGGGGCACCAGCCCCAGCAGCGTGGACTTGCCGCTGCCGGTCGAGCCGATGACGGCCGTCGTCTCACCGGGCCGGGCCACCAGGTCGACGGCGCGCAGCACGGGCTCCTCGGCCCCCGGATAGCGGAAGCCGCCCGCACGGATCTCCAGATGGCCGTGCCGGCGCAGCTCGGTGACCGGGGCGAGCGGCGGCACCACGCTGGACTCGGTGCCGAGGACCTCCTGGACGCGCTCGGCGCACACCTCCGCGCGCGGCACCATCATGAACATGAAGGTCGCCATCATCACGGACATCACGATCTGCATCAGATAGGCGAGGAACGCGGTCAGGTCGCCGATCTGCATCCCGCCGCTGTCGATGCGGTGCGCGCCGAACCACACCACGGCGATGGACGACAGGTTCACCACCGTCATGACGATCGGGAACATCAGCGCGAGCAGTCGCCCGGTGGCCAGCGACATGTCGGTGAGGTCGGTGTTGGCCCGGCGGAAGCGGTCCTTCTCGTAGTCGTCGCGGACGAAGGCCCGGATCACCCGGTTGCCGGTGATCTGCTCGCGCAGCACCCGGTTCACCGTGTCCAGGCGCACCTGCATGGAGCGGTACAGCGGGCGCAGCCGGCGCACGATCAGGGTGACGCAGACGCCGAGCACGGGAACGACCGCGACCAGCACGGCGGACAGCGGCACGTCCAGGCCCAGCGCCATCACGATGCCGCCCACGCACATGATGGGCGCCGACACCATCAGGGTGAACGTCATCAGCGCCAGCATCTGCACCTGCTGGACGTCGTTGGTGGTCCGGGTGATGAGGGAGGGCGCGCCGAAGTGGCCGACCTCGCGCGCGGAGAAGGACTGCACCCGGTCGAAGACGGCGGCGCGCACGTCCCGGCCGAGCGCCGCCGCGGTCCGGGCGCCGTAGTAGACGGCACCGATGTTGCAGACGACCTGCGCCAGCGAGATGCCGATCATCAGGGCGCCGTACGTGAGGATGTAACCGGTGTCGCCCTTCACGACGCCCTCGTCGATGATGTGGGCGTTCAGGGTGGGCAGGTAGAGGGTGGCGCAGGTCTGCACGAACTGCAGCAGCACCAGTACGGCGATGGGTTTTCGGTACGGCCTGAGATAGGTCCGCAGAAGTCGTATGAGCACGCTGGGTCTCTCGGAGTCGGCGGTGGGGAGTGGTCGACGTCCCCTGGCCCCTATCGTCGGACACTCCACCCGTGTTACCCCAACCGATTAACCCGACAGCGGGCCAACGACCGACGGCCCGTCAGCCATTGGCCCTAGGTCTCCGGTTTCCGCTGGGCCCCTGAACGGGTGACCCCCGCGGGGGGAAACGTCCCCGTACGGGTGACCGTCCCGTCCGCCCGAGCCTCCGCGGCCCGAGCCCGGAGCCCAGCCCGAGCCCGGAGCCCAGCCCAAGTCCCCGGGCCCAACCCGAGCCCCGGCCCTCGCGCCCGGCACGAGTCCCCGGGCCGCCCCGGGTTCACGACCGGAGTGCGCCGGGGTGGGTCTGCTCGCGCACCGACACGTACTGCTGGCGCACCGCCTGGCCCACCGCCAGGTCGTCGCCGGGCTCCAGGACCTGGGCGACCGCGCCCTGCCAGGCCGGCGGGGTGCGCGGGTCGAGGGCGCCCTGGGAGACGCCGAGCGCCCAGGCGGCCTGCCGGGCGGCGCCGACCGCGGCGTAGTCCGCCGGCTGCGGCACCACGACCTGCGTCCCGAACAGCGGGGGCGCCGCCGCCTGTACGGCGGACAGCTCGGCGGCCGGCCCGAGCAGGAAGATCCGGCGCACCTCCACGCCCCGGCCGCGCAGCACGTCGAGCGCGTCCGCGAGCCCGCACAACATGCCCTCGAAGGCGGCCCGCGCCAGGTGCTCCGGCTTCATCGACTCCCGTCTCAGGCCCGCCAGCGTGCCGGCCGTGTGCGGCAGGTTCGGCGTGCGCTCGCCCTCCAGATAGGGGAGCAGGACGAGCCCGTGGGACCCCGGCGTGGACTTCATCGCCAGGTCGGACAGGCTCTCCAGGTCGGGCAGGCCGAGCAGTTCGGCGGTGCCGCGCAGGGTCCGTACGGCGTTGAGCGTGGTGACGACCGGCAGGTGCATACCGGTGGCGTCGGCGAGCGAGGTGATCATTCCGCTCTGGTCGACGAGCGCCTCGGGATGCACGGCCATCACCGACCCGGAGGCGCCGAGCGACACCACCGCGTCGCCGAGACCCAGCCCGAGCCCGAAGGCGGCGGCCATCGTCTCCCCGGTCCCGGCCGAGATCAGCAGGCCCTCCGGCGTCGTGCCGGCCGCCTCGGCGGGCCCGATCACCTCGGGCAGCGAGACCTGCTGACCGAGCGCCAGCTCGACCAGGTCGGCCCGGTAGGCGCCGGTCGCCGCGGACCAGTAGCCGGTCCCGGACGCACCACCGCGGTCCGTGGTCCGGCGGGCCGGCCGCCCGAGGAGCTGCCACACCAGCCAGTCGTGCGCCTGCAGCAGGCCGGCGATGCGCCGGGCGGCGTCGGGCTCGTTCCTGGCGAGCCAGCGCAGCTTGGTCACCGGCTGCGCGGCCTGCGGCACCGACCCCACCGCCTGCGCCCACGCCTCGCGCCCGCCGAGCGCGTCGATCAGGTCGGCGGCCGCCACCTGGGCCCGCCGGTCGCCGCCGACCAGCGCGGGCCGCACGGTGTTGCCCTGCGCGTCCAGCGGGATCAGCGCGTTCTGCTGCGCGGACACGCCGATGGCCTGCACGCCCTCCAGCAGTCCGCCGCCGGCCGCCTCGCCGAGCGACAGCAGCCACGCCTGCGGATCGACGTCGGCGGGCCGTCCGCCCTCGGGGCTCTCCACCGGATGCGGCGCATAGCCCTGCCTGAGCACGGCCCCCGAGTCCGTGTCGCAGACCACGATGCGAGTGAAATCGGGCGAACTGTCCAGCCCGGCGACTATCCCCATGGCGAAAATTCTGCCGCACCGCGAGGGGTGACCGCGCCGGGTCGGTGCCGCGGGGTGCCGCGGGGTGCGGGGCGCGGCTGTGACGTACGTCTCGACGGGCCGCCCCCGTGTGCCGGGAGCGGCCCGTCGGTCGAGGCGTCGTGGGCGCTACGTGTCGCTGGTGCCCCAGTCGTCGGGGCGGTTGCCGTTGGTGTGGCGCCCGCGCAGGGAGTGCACGCGCTGGGTCACCGACTCGGGCATGCGGTCGCCGACCTTCTCGCTCACCGCGTGGTACGCCTTGCCCGCGAACTGACGGCCCTGTTGTGCCGCCGACTCCGCGGTGTTGCGCACCGCCGGGTTCTGCGCGACCTGGCGGGCGGACTTCTTCAGCTGCTCGTAGCGCTCACGTCCGGCCCTCGTGCCCAGCACGTAACCCAGAGCGAGCCCGGCGATGAACGTGAGCCGGTAACGCATGGCGGCCACCCTTCCCTTGCGTCGTGGTCCAAGCCCGGGGATACCGATTGGCGGAGCACCCCCCTGCTTGCGCTAATGTATGTGTCGCAGCGAGCGCGCGCCCTCTGGCGAATACCCAGGTAGGTGCGTTCGATGCAACGAGGCATTCCTCCGTAGCTCAATTGGCAGAGCAGCCGGCTGTTAACCGGCAGGTTACTGGTTCGAGTCCAGTCGGGGGAGCTCGGTCCTCCGTAGCTCAATTGGCAGAGCAGCCGGCTGTTAACCGGCAGGTTACTGGTTCGAGTCCAGTCGGGGGAGCATGTCGAACGAGGGCCCTTCGGGGTCCTTTTTCATGTCGTCCTCATGCCCGCGGGAACCGCCGGACCCACGGTGAAGTCCTCAAGGTCATGAGGGGCCGCAGGAAGCCGACCATGGCGAAGCAGGAGATCGTATGAGCGGCTATGCTGCGGCAGACGGCGCGCACACATGTACGCGACGCGCCGTTACGGGGCGGTAGCTCAGCCGGTTAGAGCAGCGGACTCATAATCCGTCGGCCGTGGGTTCGAGTCCCACCCGCCCCACCGCACGCTACGCGTGCAGAAGCGTTTCTAGCTGCGGCGACGCAGAAGCGGGGGACGCCGCTCCGCGGGGCGTCCCCCTTTCACCCGATGTGATTGCCCCGCGTACGGCGGACGGGTGAACCGCCCGCACATCAGGGACGGCAGGACTCGATCGCGACCCGCAGCGCCGTGCGGATCTCCTCCGGCGGCGGGGGAGCGTCCGGCTGAGTGCCGGCGGTGATCATCGCGGCCACCGCGCGCAGCTTGGTGTTGGACCGTTGGGAGACCTCCCGCAGGATGTCCCAGGCCTGGCGGGACGTGCAGCCGTGGGCGGCCATCAGGATGCCCCGCGCCTGGTCGATCACCGGGCGGGTGCGGAGGGCCTCGCGCAACTGGTCGAGCTCCTGGCGCAGCAGCAGGAGCTGCTCCGTCCGCTCCGCGGCCACCACGGAGGAGACCGGGGGCGTGGACCGCGGCCGGGCCGGGCGTTCCGTGGGGTTCAGCGGGTCGGTGGTGTCCAGGCCCGCCAGTTCGAGGATCCGGCGGGGCTGGCCGGTCCAGCCGGTGGCCGTCACCGGGACCGCGTGCCGGCGGCCGTACGCGTCGAGGGTGTCCAGGAACTGCAGCGCCGCGGTGTCCATGAAGGTCACCCTGGCCATGTCCAGGTCGATCCGGGACGAACCCGGGGACACACCGGCCAGGGCTCTGCTCAGGATGCCCGCGCAGCCGTGGACCAGCTCCCCGCGCGGGGTGAGCACGGCCCGGCCGTCCGCCTCTCTGCGGACGTCGATGACCAGAGTGTCGACCAGGATGTGCGTCCGCCGCGTGAGCGGTGGTGATGCCGTTGAGGCCATGTCCCCGCCTTGTCGTCTCCCCGACCGTCCTCCTCGCGCGTCCTCGTGACGCCGCGTCCCCCGCCGCCGCCGGGCGGCGGTGCACTGGTCGCCTGCCCCTTTCCGGGGGGGACTAACCGCCACGAGGAGGGCGCGATTCCGCACCGCGTGCCCTCCCCGGCCCGCGACGGAGGGCACGAGGACGCGGGCGCACCGCTGACGCGTGCGGCGCGGACGCACGAGGACAGGAGAGGACGCGAGAGGGCGGGGAGAGGACGGGCGAGGGCGGGGAGAGGACGGGGGATCCTCACCACAGCGGACCCGCGGGACCCGCGGGTCCCCGGCGACGCGCGCATACTGGGTCACACCTTCAGGTGTCCAGGAACAGCTAGGGAGACGGTGTGGACATCCCGGACCCCGCTCGCCGTCCGCCGCCCCCGCCGCGGCGGACGCCGCGGACGTTCTGCCCGGATCCGCCGGAGACCGGGGATGAGACGCCGTGACCGGCGCCCCGACCGGCACCGCCCGGGCCGGCGCCTTCGTCCATCCCGCGCTGTTCTACCGGAGCGAGCGGGAGTACCTCGCCGGGACGGTGCCCTTCGTGCGGGCCGGGCTGGAGTCCGGCGAGCCGGTGGCGGTGGCCGTGCCCGGCGAGCGGCTGCGGCTGATCGAGGCGGAGCTGGGCGCGGACGCGGCCGGGGTACGGCTGCTGGACATGCGGGAGGCCGGGCGCAACCCCGGCCGGATCCTCCCCGGGGTGCTGCACGCCTTCGCCGACGCCCAGCGCCCCGGACGCCGGGTGCGGATCATCGGCGAGCCGGTCTGGGCCGGGCGCACGCCCGACGAGTACCCGGCCTGCGCCCAGCACGAGGCGCTGATCAACCTGGCGTTCCGGGGCCGCGAGGCGACCATCCTGTGCCCGTACGACGCCGTGCGCCTCGACGGGCGGGCCCTCGCCGACGCCCACGCCACCCACCCCGTCGTGATCCCGGCCGGCACCGACGAGTGGCGGGAGAGCGCCGCCTACGCCCCCGAACAGGTCGTCGCGCGCCGCAACGAGCCGCTGCCGCCCGCGCCGGACGCGCCCGTCCTCGACTTCGCCGCTCCGACGCTGCCGCTGGCCCGGCACGTCGCCACCGCCGAGGGCGCGCGGCACGGTCTCGCGGGCACCCGGCTGGCGGACCTGGCCCTGGCCGTCGCCGAGCTGACCACCAACAGCGTGGTGCACGGCGGGGGTTCGGGAGAGCTGCGGGTGTGGGCGGAGGGCGGACGGGTGCTGTGCGAGGTGCGGGACCGCGGCCGCCTGACCGACCCGCTGGCCGGCCGCCGGCCGGCCTCCCGCGACCAGCGCGGCGGCCGCGGCCTGCTGCTGGTCAACCTCGTCGCCGACCTGGTCCGCGTCCACACCGGCGAGACGGGCACCACGGTCCGCTGCTGGTTCGGCGGCTGACCGGGCCGGGCCCGGGCCCGGCCCGCGCGTCGCACGGCGACGGCCGTACGGGCGAGGGTGCCCGGGGCGGCCTCAGGCGCTCAGGGGGTCCAGGACCAGGGGCTCGATCCTGCCCTCCAGCATCTCGCCCAGGCCCTGTACGGCGCACACGTCGGGGCGTTCGGCGATGTGCACCGGCACGCCGGTCGCCTCGCGCAGCATCTGGTCGAGGCCCGGGAGCAGCGCTGAGCCGCCGACCATCATGATCCCGCGGTCGGCGAGGTCGGCCACCAGGTCCGGCGGGCACTCCCGCAGCACCCTGCCGATGCCGTCGAGCACCGCCGTCAGCGGTGTCTGGATGGCGTCCCGTACGGCGGCGGTGTCCACCCGCACGGAGCGGGCGAGCCCCGTGGCGACGTCCCGCCCGTGGATCTCCGTGGACTCCGGGCCGTGGGCGGTGAGGCCGTTGCCGGACAGGGCCAGTTGCAGGGGCCGTACCGACTGGCTGGGCAGCATCAGCGCGTGCTCGTGGCGCAGGTGCTGCACGATCGCGTGGTCGACCGCCTCGCCGCCCACGGGGATGCGCTGGGCGGTGACGATCGAGCCGAGGGAGAGGACGGCCACCTGGGTGGCCGCGGCCCCGCACACCATGATCATGGTGGCCTCTGGCTGTTCCACGGGCAGCCCGCAGCCGACGGCGGCGGCGATCAGGGTGTCGACGAGTTCCACGCGGCGGGCGCCGAGTCCGACGAGCGTCTCGATCGTGGCCCGCTGGGCGAGCGGATCGGCGTCGTGCGGGGTGCAGGCCGCCGCCCGCAGCCGGGGCCGGCGGCGCAGCGACCGGCGCAGCCGGTCGCCGAGCAGCTGCCGCAACATCCGCTGCGCCATCTCGATGTCGACGACGGTGCCGCCGGAGACCGGGCGCATCACGCGGATGTAGTCGGGGGTGCGGCCCGTCATCTTCTCCGCGAACTCGCCCACGGCGATCAGCGCGCCGTTGCGGGTGTTCATCGCGGCGACCGAGGGCTGGTCCACGACCAGCCCCGAGCCCTTGACGTACACACGGGTCCGGGCCGCTCCCAGATCGACGGCGAAATGGCAGCGGCGCAACTGCTCCAGATTGGCGGTCATGGCAGATCCTCCCGAGAGCACGGACCGTGAGGGCCGCCGGCGGTCGGGGCCTCCCTGGCATCGTGCGGGGGAACGGGGCCCGGGCGCCTTCTGGAGGGGGCCGGGCGGGGCGCCGCTGAACGGGGTATTCGGCCGTCCCGGTGACGGTGGCCGTGGTGCTGCCGGGGCGGCCGGGGTCACGGCGAGCGGCCGGTGTCCGGCCGCTGGGGTTGCAGCAGGGCCTGCCGCTCCGAGGTCAGCCGGACCGCGCACGTCACGGCGAGCCCGGGCACCGGCCATTGGCGCACCGCGTTCTGCGCGGCGCGCTGGGCGGCGCTCGCGTGCCGGACGGGGTAGCGGCGGGTGATGCGTGACGCCTCGTCGACGAAGCGGCTCAGCAGCCGGGCGCCGACGCCGGAGGGCCGGCCGTGGACCACGGCCACCGGATCGTCGACGTGCCAGGACAGCTCGACCGTCGCCCGGAAGGCGCCCTTGCCCGAACTCGGCAGGGACACCTCGTGGGTGGCGCGGTGGGTGGTGAGGTCGACCTCGTAGTACGTCGTGACCCGCGGCGCGCGCTCGCCGCGCGGCCGGGCCGGGTCCAGCAGCGTCGGCGGGCCGCTGGGCGGGGCGTGCACGAGGGCGGTGCCGCCCGGGACGCGGTGATCGAGCCCGGCGGGGTCGCCGGTGCCGAAGGGGCCGCGCACCAGGTCGCCGCCCTCCGGCCCGGCCGCCCCGCGCAGCGGGAGGCACCAGGCGAGCGGCGGGTCCTCGGGGGTGCCCCCGTACAGCGGCCGGAAGGACGGGAAGCCGGGCGCGGCGGAGCTGCGGGCGAACTCCTCGTACAGCGCCGGGGACACGACGACCACCGCGTCCTCGGTGACCCGCCGCACCGCCGACCGCGCCGAGCGGGACAGGACGGACAGGTCGGGATCGCCGGTCCAGGGGGCCCGCCAGAACGACACCCGCAGCCGCGGGACTCCGGCGGTCGCGGCGCCCGCCCCGGGGAGCGGGCGGAGTACGGCGACCAGCAGGGGCAGGACGGACACGCAGGGCTCGGCGACGACGACACAGCCGTTGCGGCGGCCGAGGACCGCACACCGGCCGGGGTCGAGACCGCCCCGGGCCACCAGCCCGGTGACGGTGCGGACGAGGGCGTCGCGCAGCAGCGGCCGGCCGGGCAGGGCGTCGGACTCGAACGCGATCACGGAGCGGGCGCGGTCCCCGCCCGGCGGGCCGGTCTCCGCCGGTTCCAGGTCCTCGGATCCGGCGGTGAGCGACCGGTGCAGGGAGCGCAGCCGGACGCGGGTGGCCTCCGCGAAGGGGCCCGGGACCCCGTCGAGGGGGTCGCCGCGGAAGAGGCCGAGGGCCTCCTGGGTCAGGGCGCGCCGGGCCCGCAGGTCCTGCCACGGCGTACGGCGGCGGCGGGCGAGGAGTTCCTCGCAGTGCACGACGTCGAGGTAGCCGCCGGCGGTGTGCAGGGCGTAGCCGTCGGGGAGCGCGGCGAGGGTGCCGGGGCCGAGGTGCCGCACCAGCTCCTCGGCGAGGCGGCCGACGCGTTCGCGGGTCGCGGGGCCGGTGGGCGCGGGCGGGTCGGGCCAGATGCCGTGGGCCAGTTCGTGCCAGGTCACCCGCCGTCCGTGCCGCAGCAGCAGCACGCACAGCAGTGCCCAGGCCTCGGGGGACTCGGGGCGCGGACCGGCCGGGAGCCGTCCGCCGAAGGAGACGGCGGGCCGCCCGAGCAGGGTGAAGCGCAGCCGGTCGGCGTGCTGGGCGGAGTCCAGCAGGGCCGCCGCGGACCGGGCGGTCAGCCGGCGGCCGTCGAGCTGGGCCAGCAGCGCGAACTCCCGGGGCGCCCGCACGGTGGGGAGCAGCCGGCGCAACAGCCGGTCCAGGACGCGGAAGTCCCGCGCCGGGCTCATGCCCTCGGACTCCTCGCCCAGCGCGAACCGGCTGAGCACGACGGTGCCGTCCGGCCGCAGCAGCAGCCCGTCCGCGCCCGCCTGACCGCGCACCAGACCACGTGCGTGCAGCGCCTGGAGCCCCGCGACGGTCTGGCACGCCAGCCGGGCGAAGACCCGGAAGCAGACCCCGGGCCCGCTGCCGGCCTCCAGCTCCGTCAGCGTCACCCCGTCCACGAACTCCGCGACGAGATAGGGGGTGTCGCCCTCGACGCCGTACGCCGTCACCGGCACCACGTGCGGGCCGTCGACCGCGGCCAGCTCCCGGGCCTGGCGCAGGAACCGCTCCGCGGACGCCTGCTCCGGGTACAGGTGCACCACCACCGGGCGGCCGGTCCGCTCGTCCACCGCCTCCCACACCCGCTCGCCGGCGCCCCGCCGGTCGACCAGCCGGAACCGCCCCCCGATCAGCTCGCGGGCGTCTTCCGGGTCCGTGCCGCCGAGCCGCCGTACGCTCCGCCGCCGCACGGCGGCGATCGGCTCCCCGGCCGCGTCCTGCCCGCCGCCCGGCGCCAGCACCCGCAGTTCGCCGGCCCGCACCCCGGCGCGCGCGTCGATCACCGCGCCCACCCGGGCCAGCAGTTCCGCCGTACGGGAGCGGTCCGTGCGCGGCAGGGTGCGCAGCAGGACCTCGCGCACGCCGGGGCGGAACGCGTACGACCCCGGCGGGCCGTCCGCGGTGGTCAGGACCCCGCTGAGGATCACCTCGGCCAGGTGCTGCGGGCGCGGGGCGTCCTCGATGGCCGCCTGGACCAGCCGCATGACCGGCAACTCCGGCCTGCCCACGGCCAGATGACCGGCGAGCCGGAAGGCCTGCGGCGAGGCGATGGAGCGGAAGCGCAGCACCAGCTCCTCCGGGGACAGCCGGGCCACGTCGCCGCGGCCCTCCTCGTCGACGGGCGCGGGCGGCGGCGCGGCGCCCAGCAGCCCCACCGCACCCGGCAGCGCGACCCGCGCCGCGGACCCCACCAGCTCCGCCCAGTGCGCCAGCCAGGGCGCCGACGCCTCCAGGACGGGCAGCGGCAGGACTCCGGCGGGCAGCTCCCCGGACCCGTAGGAGTCCACGGCGCAGGCCGTGTTGGGGGCCGCGCGCCCGGGTGCCGACAGCCGGGCCGGCACGGTCGGCAGGGCGGTCGTCCGCCACAGGCGCTCCGGCAGCGGCTGGACCACCGCGACCGGCATCGCGGCCGCCCAGCGCCGCAGGGTGCGGTACCAGCGGCTCCCCTCCGGGCCCTCCCGCCACTGCGCGCCCATGCAGTCGCTGACCACGAGGGCGGCGCCGCGCCCGGCGGTGTGCAGCGGCGGCGCGCTGCCGTGCCGGACGGTGCCGTCGGCCGCCAGCCGGTGCAGTTCCACCGTGCGGAACACCCCGGACTGGCCCAGAGCGGTGTGCAGTTCGCGGATCAGCGGGCGCCACACGGGCATCGTCGGTCCGGCGTCGTACACGAGGTGCAGGGTGAGCCAGCGTTCGGTGGCGGGGCGCAGCACGGGCAGCCAGCAGCGGGGGTGGGCGCCGAGCCGGGCGATGCGGTGTGCGGTCGCCTCCTCGTCGACCTCCCGGCCGTGGGGGGCGGGCACCAGGCGCTTGAGCGGACGCAGGGCGCGCTGGAGCGCCAGCGGGTGGGACAGCATCGGGGGAGCGGGGGCGAGCAGCGCCCGGTGGGCGCCGGGGCGGTCCCGGGCGCCGGGCAGGCTGAGCGGGACGCGCCGGCCGGCCTGCCGTTGCGGACGGTCGGCGGGCGGCCGCGGGGGGCCGTCCGGCGGGAGCGCCGGGCCCGGTTCGCTCTCGGGAGGGTGCGGGAACGGGTCGTGGTCCGCGGTCCGTTCGGAATCCGCCGGCTTCGGCGGCTCGGGGCTGCGCAGGTGTCCCGCCAGCCACAGGACCTCCGCCAGTTCCACCGATGTCGGCCGGTGGCCGCCCCTGGTCTCGGCGAGCAGGTCGGCCAGCCGGGCCACACCCCCCGGCGACCCGTCGTCAGAAGGCATCCGCGTCGTCCCGGGTACGGCTGAGATACGGCATGACCCGCTCCGCCAGCTCGTCCAGCGAGCCCGCCTCGGCACCGGCGGCGCCGGTCAGGTAGATCGCGTTGAGCAACTGGTCCGTGGCCAGCTCGCCCTCCGTCCCGCGGGCCAGGAAGCGGTCGATGAGCTCACGGGCGTACGGGCCGGGCTCGCCCAGGTGGGCGCGGACGATGCTCTCCAGATGGGCGTCGCGCGGCTGGTGCAGCTCCAGGCGGACACAGCGGCGCAGGAAGGCCGGCGGGAACTCGCGTTCGCCGTTGCTGGTGAGCACCACGAACGGGAACGCCCGGCAGCGGACGCGGCCCCGGGAGACCGTCACCCGTTCGTCCGTGCCGTCGGCCATCACCTCCGCGGCCGGGGTGTGGCGGGCGGCGCGGACCAGCTCCGGGATCTCGTACTGACCCTCCTCCAGCACGTTCAGCAGGTCGTTGGGCAGATCGAGGTCGCTCTTGTCGATCTCGTCGATGAGCAGGGCGCGCGGGCGGCCGTAGGGCAGCAGCGCGGTGCCCAGCGGGCCGAGACGCAGATGGTCCTGGAGGTCGCCGTCCGGGGGCAGTTCGCGGGCGGCCGCGCGACCGGCGGCGTACAGGCGGGAGAGCGGGTCGTACTGGTAGAGGCCGTCGCGCAGGGTGGTGCGGCTGGTGACGTTCCAGCGCAGCACCGGGCCGAGCCGCAGCTCCCGGGCCACCGCGTAGGCCAGGCTCGACTTGCCGCTGCCCGGCGGGCCGGTGACCAGCAGCGGACGGCGCAGATAGAGCGCGGCGTTGACGAGCTGGACCGTCTCGTCGCCGGGGCGGTAGGAGCGGGCGCGGTGGCGGCGGTCGGGCGAGGCTGCCGCCCGGTCGGTGTCCTCGGTGGGCGTGGGCAGGACCGGGCCGCCGTCGAAGTCCCGCCAGGGCGGCGGCGCGGGAAGCCGGCCGATGCCGTCGTGGGGCGCGCTCGCGCCGGTGTACACGGGCCACAAGGACATGCGTTCTCCCTAGGGTCGCCGTGGCTCAGCCGACGGGCGAGTGCTGGTAGGCGACGGGGTCGGGCAGGCAGCGGGGGTCCTCCCACAGCAGTGCCAGGTCGTGCGCCCAGTGCGGTTCGGGGCCGTCGGAGGCGTACGCGGCCTCCCGCAGCTCGTGGACGTAGGAGGGCAGTTCGCTCGGCGGCAGGTCCGCCAGGTGCTCGGCCAGGCGGTCGAGGAACTCCGCGCCCCGACAGTCCGCGTGCGCCGGGCCGCCGCGGCAGCCGGAGCGGGGCCACAGCAGCACGGGCACGGCGGCGTTCAGGCTCGCGGTGAACAGCCGCCGGGTGCCGTCGGCGCGCGGCGGGGTGCCGAACCCGACGATGTCGGCGTCGTGCCGGCGCAGCCCCACGGTCAGTTTCACCGGGTCCTGGCCGAGAGCGCCGCAGCCGACCCGGTGCAGCCGGGCCGACTGCCGGTCGTCGAGCTGCCGCCACTTGCGCACCAGCTTGTGCTGGAGCCCGCCGCTGCGCCGCCGCTCCAGGTCCAGCACGACGACCGGCGCGAAGGAGCCGAGCGGACTGTCGTCGTCGGCGCTGCGCTGCCAGTGCGCCACATCCGTGTTGAGCCAGCGGCGCGGCAGTACGAAGGCGATCAGCTCCCGTGCGTCCGGGTCCAGTTCGCGGTAGGCCTCGTCGATGCGCTCCAGGGCGTAGCCGCGCACGCCGCGCATCGGCAGGGTGCGCGAGCCCACCACGCGGCGGTGCCGGTCGGTGTAGGCGGACACCTCGACCAGGAAGCGGTCGTCGCCCAGACCGCTGGGCGCGATCTCGACGAGGATGGGGGACCAGCCGGGCCGTGCGGCGGGCCGCGCCGCCCGGGCCGGGGCGCGGTCGGTGTGCGGCCAGGCGCGCAGCGCGTACCGGGTCGGCCCGTCCTCGGCGAAGTCGGCCAGGCGCAGGGCGAACCGGGTCACCGCGGCCGGGTCGGGCACCTCGGACAGCAGGTACCAGGCCGCGTCCCACAGCGAGCGGAAACCGTGCGCGGGCGGTTCCGGGCCGAGCGGGCCGACGGCCTCGCGGTAGAGCCGCTCGGGAGGGCAGGCCGGGGCGCCCTGCCGGGACACCGCGTCGATGAGCGCGCGCAGCCGCTCCTTGTCCGCGCGGCCGAAATACGGCGTCGGGATCAGCTCGCCCAGCCGCGGCCAGTAGCGGGCCATGACCTGCGCGGGCAGCATCCGGCCGTTGCGGACGTCGGGGCCGCGCGCGGCGGCGGACACCATGCCGACGACCTGGCCGGTGTCGGCGAGCGTCACCGCCGCGCCGCTGAAGCCGGGCGCCAGCGGCTGGCCGTGCGCGGCCCACGCCTCCAGCTGCACCCACTCCCCGGCGATCAACTGGGTCGCGGTGGCGCGGTATTCGGCGAGGGTGCCCTCGTCGTAGCGCTTGGGGAAGCCGTACGCGACCAGCCGGCGCGGGGGGTCGCCGTACGCGTCGGAGGGCGCGGCGAACTCGGCCGGCTTCATGGGCACGGGGCGGTCCAGTTCCAGTACGGCGAGGTCGCCGGGGTCGGTGGCGCGGCCGGCCCAGCCGCCGTGCCCCACCACGCGGGCCGTCCGCTCCTCGGCGCCGGCCGAGCCGTGGGCGAAGGTCACGCTGACCGCGTCCGTGTCCCCGTGCGCCACCACATGGGCGCAGGTCAGCACATGGCAGTCGGTGACGAGGAACCCGGCGCCCGTCTCCCGCCCGCAGCCGATCCTGGCGTGCCAGGCAGCGCTCGTCATGAGCCGGGCGGGGTCTCCGGGGAGCCGTCGGACCGCCCGGGGGACCAGGAGAGCTTGACCACGAGCTGGCCCTCGACCGCGCTCTTCGCGATCAGGGCGCCGGCCTCCGCGGTGAGTTTCACGCCGAACTCGATGTCGACCGAGTCCGGTTTGAGCGAGCCGTCCCGGAAGACGCGCAGCGCGGACTCGGCGGCCGCCCGCACTCCGTCCAGCGCGCCCTCGAAGGTCCGGGTCGCCTGGAGCGCGCCGTCGTCGCCGCGGGCGACCAGCCGGGAGCCGTACTCGTCGTCCGGGGTCTCGACCCGGACCACGGTGCCGTCGGCGGTCCTGAAGTCGACCAAGCCTTCCATCGTGCCCCCGTGGTGCTGTCTGTGAGCGTCTCCGCTGTTACGGACGGTGCCGGTGTCGTCCCGGGAGCAGATGATCCCGCAGATACGCCGTCCGCAAAAACGCGCCACGGCGTCAACCGCCGGTTTCGGCCAACTCGCCCGCCTCACCGACTCGTCGGCGGCGAGGGGGCCACGGCCTGCCGGGCGGGGAGCCGCTCAGCCCTGGGTCAGCGCCCGCTTCATGATCTTCCCCATGTCGTTGCGGGGCAGGGAGTCGAGCAGGCGCACCACCCGGGGCCGCTTGTGCGGGGCGAGCCGGCCCGCCACATGGTCCGCCAACTCCCGTGCGGAGGGCGGCGCCTGAGGGTCGGCCGGAACGATCCAGGCGACGATCCGCTCGCCGAGGTCGGCGTCGGGCTCCCCGGTGACGGCGGCCTCGCGCACCCCGGGGTGCTCCAGGAGCGCGTTCTCGATCTCGCCCGCGCCGATCTTGTACCCGCCGCTCTTGATCAGGTCGGTGGCCCTGCGACCGACGATGCGGACGTAGCCGTCCGGGTCGCGCACCGCCATGTCGCCGGTGCGGAACCAGCCGTCGGCGGTGAAGGCGGCGGCCGTCGCGTCCGGCCGGTTCAGGTACTCGGTGAACAGGTTCGGACCGCGCACCTGGATCTCGCCGACGCTCTCCCCGTCGTACGACGCGACAGGCGTGCCGTCGTCCTCGACGAGCCGCAGCTCCACCCCCGGCAGCGGCACCCCGACGGTGCCCGCGCGGGGTTCCCCGTCCGCCCGCACGCTGGTGTTCATGAGCGTCTCGGTCATGCCGTACCGCTCGATGACCCGCCGCCCGGTCGCGGCGGCGATCCGCTCGTGGTCATGCACGGGCAGCGCGGCGGAACCGGAGACCAGCAGCCGCGCCCCGGCGAGCGCCCGGGCCAGCTCCGGGTCGCCGGGCAGCGCCTCCGCGATGCGGTGGTACATGGTCGGCACGCCGAAGAGCATGGTCGCCCCGTCGCCCAGTTCCCGCGCCACGCCCTCCGTGGTGAACCGGCCCAGGTGCCGTACGGACCCGCCGCGGCGCAGTGGTCCGAGGACGCCGAGGACCAGCCCGTGCACGTGGAACAGCGGCAGCGCGTGGACCAGCACGTCCGCGCCGGTCCACTGCCAGGCGTCGGCGAGGGCGTCCAGGGTGACGGCGACGGCCCGGCGGGAGAGGACGGCGCCCTTGGGCGGGCCGGTGGTGCCGGAGGTGTAGACGACGAGGGCGGGGTCGCCGTCGGCGGCGCGGTCCTCCGGCGCGGACCCGCCGCCGTGGCCGAGGGCGCCGTCGATGTCCACGTCGAGGCGCGCCAGGCCGGCGAGGGCGGCGGGCAGGTCGTCACCGGCCGCCGCCAGCACCGTAGTGGGCGCGCTGTCGGACACGATGTGCCCGAGCTCCTTCTCCCCGGATTTCGGGTTGAGCGGTACGGCGGGCACCCCGGCGAGCAGCGCGCCGACGACCGCGACCGCGGTCTCCGGCGCCGGGGTCGCCCACACGGCGACCCGCCCGGCCTCCCGGATCCGGGCGGCCGTGGCCCCCGCGGCGGACGCGAGGTCCCGGTACGTCAGCGTCCGGTCGCCGAACCGCAGGGCGACCCGCTCGCCCGGACTGCCCGCCAGGGCCGGAAAGAGGGAGGACACGCGAGGACTCCTCACACGCTCGGGGACGACACCACCAGGCACCACCAGGCACCACCAGGCACCACCGGGCACCACCGGGCACCACCAGGCACCACCAGGCCCACACCGCGGCGCACCGCGAGTCCGGCGCCCACCCCCGTTCCTACACCAGACCCCGCCCCCTCGGCCGCCCGGCACCCCCTCGCCCTGCGCCCACCGCCCGCTGCCCCCGCCCCGCCGGTTGTTAGCCTGCGAGGCGATCAGCACCGCACCGGACCGCACGGGACGGACCGCACCGCACCCGGCCGCACCGCGCCGCCGTACGAAAAGAGGGGGAGCCCGTCGTGCCCCGCATCGCGCTCGTGACCTGCCGGCCCGGACCCGAGGTCAGTGCCGACCCCGACCTGCCCGCGCTGGTGGAGGCGTTCGCGGCGGCCGGGGCGGAGGCGGCGGCCGTGGAGTGGGACGACCCGGAGGCCGACTGGGCCGGATTCGACCTCGCCCTCATCCGGTCGACCTGGGACTACAGCTGGCGGACCGCCGACTTCCTGGCCTGGGCCGAGCGGTGCGGCACGCTCACCCGGCTCGCCAATCCGCCGGAGGTCGTGCGGTGGAACACCGACAAGCGCTACCTGGGGCAGCTCGCCGCGGCCGGGGTGCCCACCGTCCCCACCCGGTACATGGCCCCCGGCGAGGCGGCCGGCCTCCCGGACGACCACGAGTACGTCGTCAAGCCCACCTCCGGGGCCGGCGCCCGGTTCGCCGCCCGGTACACGCCCGCCGAGCGGGACACCGCCGTACGGCAGCTCGCGCGGATGCACGCCGAGGGGTTCACCGCGATGGTGCAGCCCTATCTCCAGGGAATCGACGTCACCGGCGAGCGGGCGCTGCAGTTCTTCGGCGGCCGGCTGCTGCACGCCAGCCGCAAGGGCGCCGTCCTCGCCCCCGGCACGCCCTACGACCACAAGAAGGTCGCCCACCCCGAACTCCGGCCCTGGACTCCGACCCCGGCCGAACTCGCCACCGCCGAACGCGCGCTGGCCGCCGTGCCCGGCGCGCCCGAACTGCTCTACGCCCGCGTCGACCTGGTGGACGGGGAGGACGGCGAGCCCCGGGTGATGGAGCTGGAGCTGGTCGAGCCGAACCTGTTCCTGTTCCTGCACCCGGACTCGCTGCCGCGGGTGGTGCGGGCGACGCTGGAGGCCGCTACCCGCTGACCCGGGTCCGCTGCAGCAGCCCCCAGGTGAACTCCGCCACGACCTCGCGCGGCGCGCCCTCCGCGTCCGGGGCGGTGAACGCCAGTCCCCAGCGCGTGGGGGCGGTGCCCTCCAGCGGGCGGGCGGGGGCGAAGGCGCGGGCCGCCTCGTCGACCGTGCAGGACCAGGGGGCGAGGTCCTCCAGCGTGCGCAGGCGGGGTGCCGGGGCGCCCGGGGCGCGCACCAGCCACTCGTTCCAGACCCGGCCGTCCGGCCCGGACAGCACCTCGAAGCGCAGATCCGGCCAGAGCGGCACGGCCCACCGCCGGGCTTCGCAGTCCAGGTCGCCGATCCGGCGGACCGCCACCGACTCGGGGCTGCCGAGGACCGAGCGGTACCGGGCGGCGGCGGACCTCGACCGCGGTGAACGGGCCATGGCCTGCCACCGCTTGTTGGCCTCGCGCATCTCGGTGAGGGACACGCCGAGCCGGTGGCGGGCGTCCTCGACCAGGTCCGGATTGTGGTCGGCCATGCGGCGCAGCAGCACCAGCTGAAAGCCGAGCGGGCCGAAGGAGCCGGCGGGGCCGGTGGGGCGGGTTCCGGAGGACATGCCCCCATCGTCACCCACGCCGCCCCCGCCCCCCGCCCGGGTCCGTGCCCTCCGGCCCATTGCCCGGGTCCCCCACTGTGACTAGCCTGTGTTCGTCATGCCGACCGCCTGTTGAGATTTCGAACATAGGCCTGGATTCAAGGGAGGGGGCCGGTTGTGGGACGTCTCGTACCCGCTGTGACCCGGGCTCTCGACATCCTCGAGCTCTTCCTCGACGGGGACGGCACGCTCTCCGCCCCCGACATCGTGCGCAGGCTCCAGCTCCCGCGCACCACTGTGCACGAGCTGGTCACGACGCTCGCGGCCCGCCAGTACATCGTCCCGCTGGCCGGGCAGCCGGGACGCTATCGCCTCGGCGTGCGCCCGTATCAGCTCGGCAGCCGCTACGCCGAGCAGCTCGACCTCGCCGCGGAGGGCCAGCAGGTCGCCCGCTCGGTCGCCGAGACCTGCGACGAGACGGTGCACGTGGCGATCCTGGAGGACACCGACGTCATCTACATCGCCAAGGTGGACTCCACACACGCGGTGCGCATGGTGTCGGCGGCCGGCCGCAGGCTGCCGGCGCACTGCACCTCGGTCGGCAAGATGCTGCTCGCCTCCCTTCCCGAACAGGAACTGGCCGCCCGCGTCCCCGACGACGCCGAACTGGCCGCCATGACCCCCAACAGCATCACCGACCCGGCCGCCCTGCACGAGGCCCTGGGCGAGATCCGGCGGCGGGGCATCGCCGTGGAGAGCCGCGAGTCCAACCCGGACGTCAGCTGCGTGGCCGCCCCGGTGCGCGACCGCGCCGGCCAGGTGGTGGCCGCCCTGTCCATCTCCGTGCCCATGATCCGCTGGAGCGAGGAGCGCCGCGCGGAGCTGGAGCAGCTCGCCGCGAAGGGCGCAGCCGAGCTGTCGGAGCGCCTCGGCCACCGGAGCGCCGCATGACCTGGGAGGTGGCGGTACGCGCCGAGGCGCTGCTCGGCGAGGGACCGACCTGGGACCCGGCGGCCGGGCGGCTGATCTGGGTGGACATCCTCGGCGCCCGGGTGCACACCTACGACCCCGGATCGGGCCGGCGCTCGGTGCGCACGACCGGCCAGCACGTGGGCGCGGCCAAGCCGCGCGCCGGGGGCGGGCTGGTGCTGAACCTGCGGGACGGCGTGGGCCTGCTGGACCCCGACGGTACCTTCCGCTGGCTGCACCGCGACCCGGTCCCGGGCCGCCGCGGCAACGACGCCGCCGTCGCGCCCGACGGCTCCCTGTGGGCGGGCACCATGCGCTACGACGAGGCCCCGGGCGGCGGCACGCTGTCCCGCCTCACCGGCGACGGCTCCGCCGAGGTGGTGCTCGACGACGTGGCGGTGAGCAACGGCACCGGCTGGAGCCCCGACGGGCGGCTGATGTACTACGTCGACTCGCCGACCCGCCGGATCGACGTCTTCGACCACGACGGTGAACGGGTCTCGGACCGGCGGCGGTTCGCGGTGGTGGAGGAGGGCGCCGGGTTCCCGGACGGCCTCACCGTCGACGCCGACGGCTGTGTCTGGGTGGCCCTGTGGGACGGCGGCGCGGTCCGCCGGTACGCGCCCGACGGCACGCTGGACCGCGTGGTCGAACTGCCCGTGCCGCGCCCGACGGCATGCGCCTTCGGCGGCACCGGCCTGACCGACCTCTACGTCACCACGGCCCGCACCGGCCTGCCCGCACCCCCCGCCCTGGCGGGCTCGCTCCTGGTCCTCCCAGGCGCCGGCGAGGGCCTGACCCAGCCGCCGTTCAGGGGCTGAGCCTGCCCCAGACTCCCGTTCAGGGGCTGAGCCTGCCCCAGCCTCCGTTCAGGGGCTGAGCCTGCCCCAGCCTCCGTTCAGGGGCTGAGCCTGCCCCAGCCTCCGTTCAGGAGCTGACGGCCCGGTCGCCCGCCCGCTCGTGTGCCGAGGGCACCGGGCCGCCCGTTCCCGGTTCCCCGGCCGCCGTGCCGGGGGCGGCGGGCCGGCCCGGTGCCGGGCCGGCGGCGCGGGCGCGGACGCGTGCCAGGCGGTCGGGGTGGCCGAGGGCGCGGGAGACCGGCCCGATCTCCCGGAGCAGGTCGGTCGGGTCCGGGCCCGCGGCGCCGTCGCTCTCCGGGCCCCGGGCGCGGGCGTCGGCGGCGTCCAGGATCGCCACCGCGGCGGCGGCCGCCCGTGCCGCGTCGGGCGCGTACCCGAGGGCGAGTGCGGCGTCGTACGCCCGGCGGCGCAGATCCTCGTCGATGCGGCGGGCGAGCGGCAGCAGCACGTCCCGGATGAACGTCTCGCGCCGGGTCAGCCGCAGCTCCGGGCTGGCCCACAGCCCCACCGGCACCCCGCCGCCGCCCACGGTCCGGGTCAGCGCGTACAGGTGCCGCAGTTCGTGGTGGGCGAGCCGGACGCGCCAGCGTTGCTGCAGGAACTGCCCGGCGTGCGGCAGGATGAAGCCGACCGCGATCAGGATGGCCGACAGGCAGGCGACCGGCGGCGCGAGAGCGGTGCTGAGCCAGTCCAGGTCGTGTCCGGTCCAGCGGGTCACGACGGCGGTGAGCTTGGAGGCGTCGAAGATCAGGTTCAGTCCGTAGCCGACGCCGAGGGACTTCAGCCCCCACCGCAGCCAGGCGTCGAGCCCGTCCGTGCGCACCCAGTTCCAGATCAGCCGCCCGGTGATGAGGACCGCCACCGCGTGCGCGATCAGGTAGAGCAGGATCTCCTCGCGCATGAACGGCGTACCGGCGTAGTAGGTGTCCAGGTCCCGCAGCCGTTCCACGGGGGTGTCGGCGAGGGCGAACAGCACCCATAGCGCGACGATCACGCCCGCGTAGGCCGAGACGACCCAGCGCCGGGCGCGGCGGGTCGCGGCCGAGCGGTCCGACAGGCCGTTGCGCCAGGCGATGATCAGCAGCAGACACGAGCCGCAGAACGCGGTGAGCAGCGAATACACCCATGGCGCGGCGATGTTGGGCACTCCGGTGACCCGGTTGGTCCAGGCGATCGTCGGCGGTGCCACGAACACGAACACCGCGCAGGCGAGGAGCAGCAGCCCGCCGACCGCCCGCAGCAGCGGGTCCTTCCACAGCCGGATGATGGTGGGCAGCTTGATCGCCAGGGCGGCGGTCAGCACCGCCGTGGGGATCCAGAAGGAGATGGAGAACCGTCCGGCCAGCGCGGCCGGGTCGAACGCGGCCAGGTCGAACGCGGCCAGGTCGAACGCGGCCGGCGCGGACACGGGCGTCACCGGGGGTCACCTCCGCGCCCGCCGCCGGTCTCGAGTACGGCGTCACCTCCGCGCCCGCCGCCGGTGCCGAGCCCGGCGCCACCGATCCCTCGTCCGCCGGCCGGGCGGCCGCGGTACCCGAGGGTGCGCTGGAGGGGGTCGAGGGGCCGGCCGGTGTCCGGCGCGGTGAGGTGGGGCCGGAAGGCGGTCGCCAGGCGGTGGCCGAAGTCGTCGGCCTCGGCCTCGTCGCGCTCGCGTGAGCCGTCGCGGGCGGCCACGGGCGTGCCGCCCTGCTCCACCGCGGCGGAGAGTCTCGGCCAGAGCCCGGGGCCGCGCCCGCCGGGCTCCCCGGCCAGCGCCCGGGCGGCCGCGGCGCGCGTGGGGTGGAGATGCCGGTGCCCGGCGTGCAGATGCCACAACTCATGGCCCAGGATCACCAGTTGCTGCACGGCCTCGGCCCGCTCCTCGACGATGACCAGGTCGAACTCCTGGAACTCCACCCACAGCCCGGTGACTTCGATGTCGTCCGGGATGCGCTCGAAGCGCAGTTCCACGGGACGGCCGCCGCGGCGGGCGGCCATCTCCTCGCACAGGGCGTGGCACAACTCGCGAACTCCGGCCGGAGGGTGGGGGCGGGCGCCCAGTGCGGTGACGAGGTGGGCCGTCAGGGCACGCATGCCCGACGCCTCCCGGGCGCGGACGGACCGCCGTCGCCGCAGCGCCCCGGCGAGCCGGGCCGCCGTACCGCGCGCGCCCGCGAACGCCATCGCCGTCACCCCTTCCGCTGCCTGTGCCGAGGCAGGTCGTCCGAGCCTACGCGGCCGGAAGTGTTCGCGTCATGCGATCCGACGACCGTTGTTCGACCAGGGACGACCGTGGTGCTCGACTCCGCCCGTCAGCTGTCTGTGCACCGAAGTTCACTTGCTGCACACTTGCGACCGAAGGTGAGCGCCGTCACACCCGTACGGTCGCCGCCCCGTCCCGTGGGGGGATCCCGTCATGAACCATCCCGGCAGACGCGCGAGCGGACACCGGATCGGCACGGCCGTGCGGTGGGCGGGGGGCCTGCTGTGATGGACGCTGGCCGTCGCCATGGCCGCCGCGGCGGTCGACGCCGTCTTCGCTCCGGCGGCCGGCTGGTGGCGGGCCGGGTGGCCGCTGCCCTGGTGCCTGGTCCCGGTGTGGGCGCTGCTCTGGGCCCTCCTGCGGGCCCGGGAAAAGCGGGTGCGCGGAGACGGCCGGTGCACCGGTGAGGGCGTACCGGCCGACTTCGACCGCGCCGCCTGACGCGGCCGCGTCCCGCCGCTCACCGCCCGGGCGAGGCCACCGGTGTCACCGGCACCCCGCCCGCCGCGGCGCCGAGCAGCGTCAGCCGCGCCCGGCCCGGTCCCGACAGCGTGGTGAACTCGGACAGGACCGCCAGGGCCAGCGTGTTGGTGCCCCGGGTGCGCAGGATTCCGTTCGGCAGTACGAAGGTGTGCTGCGGGCCCACGTCGTTGACGTACTGGCCCATGTTCCAGCCGTTCAGGAAGATCTGCGCGCGGTAGGCGCGGGACGGGTCGTCCTCCAGGACCAGCCCGATCGAGGCGTCGACCCCCGGCGGCACGGCCAGCGGGAAGGTGGTCCGGTACCAGGTCACGCCCTGGCGCCGCTCGGCCCGCGGGAAGTCCACCGACTCCCAGTCGCGGTCCGGGAAGCCCGGCAGGTGCCAGCCCTCCCGCTCCCCGAACAGCCCGCCGTTGTTCATCGGCCCGCGCACCGGGTCGGGCGCGGCCTCGCCCTGGATGCGCCACCGCACCTTCGGGGACGCGCCGGTGAAGGAGACCGCGGTCAGGCCGCGCGCCGCCTTGTGCGTGTCCTGGGCCCTGCCGTCCTGGTCGTGTTGCATCCGCCGGACCAGGACCGACAGCACGTGCCGGCCGGGCGAGCGCCGTTCCGGCCGGACCGGGAGGACCGCCGTGTCGGCCCAACTGCCCTTGCGGATCGTCCTGCTGTCCGGCACGGGCATCCGGTGCGTGCCGAGCGGCTCCCCGTCCAGCCAGGCCATCAGCAGGCCCTGGGTGCCGGTGCTGTAGGCGAGCTCGACGGCCTCGACACCGGTGGAGTCGGTGAAGGTGCCCCGGTACCAGACGTCCCCGTAGTGGAAGCCGTAGTCGTCGGCGAAGAGCACCGGCTGCCCCTTCGGGACCTCGGTGGTGCTGTACGAGGCCGACTTGTCGGCGAGCCGCCACCCCGAGTCGTCGAAGTTCGGCCCGGACTCCGGGTTCTCGGTGCGCGCCCGCCAGCCGTCCAGCGCGGGCAGCTCCACCTTCGGCACCCCGGGCAGCGGCGCCGTGGTGCACAGGCTCGCGGAGCCGCTGACCGAGGTCCGCAGCGCGGTGCCGTTCCACACCACCCGCTCGATGCCGCGCGGCCCCCACACCTCCAGACCGGCGGCCTCGACGGTGTCGCCGGTGAGGTGCGCCGTCATGTCGCGCAGCGCGGCGGTGCGCAGCAGTTCGGGGCCGTACACCAGCAGGGAGCCCGACGGGGTGTCGCGCGGCCACAGGCGCACGGAGGCCGCCTCGTCGGCGAAGAGCAGCAGCAGCGGCCGGTTCTCCCCGTCGCCCTGCACCAGCATCCGCAGCAGCCGACCGCCGCCGAGGGGAGCGGTCACCCGCATCAGACCCTGGTCGTAGACGTAGGCGACGTCCGGGTCCAGCCGGGTGACCAGCGGCTCCTCGGCGGCCTCCAGGGCCAGGCTCACCATCTCCCCGCTCCAGCCGGTGAACACGGCGATGTCCTGCCGCCCGGCGGACATCAGCAGCATCGGCTGCGCGGTGGAGTAGCGCAACCTGCGCTGCCCCAGCGACAGCCCGGCGACCATCAGCCGGGCGTCCCGGGCGGGCACGGTGACCGGCAGGTCGGTGCCGCCCACGGGCAGCGTCGAGGTGACGTCCTTGTCGTGGTCGTTGCGCAGGATGTGGACGTGGGCGCCGGTGTCCGGGTTGGTCAGGTGGTACGTGGTGAGCCCGGCCGCCTTCACCTCGGGCGCCCGGTCCAGTTTGGCGAAGTCGGGGACGCGCTGCAGCATGTGCCCGATCTGGTGCATCGGCACCAGCTTGCCGGTGGGCTGCCGCCCCTCGTCGAGGGCCGCCCCGTAGTCGTACGACGTGTAGACGACCGGCGCGGGCAGCCAGCCCCAGGAGGTGCCGCCGAAGCTCATGTAGACGTTGTGCAGGGTGATGCCGTTGGCGAGGTTGGTCAGGTAGAAGCGGCGTTCGTAGGCCGCGTCCCGGGTGCGCCGCGCCTCGGCGTACCCCTTGCCCTGGAAGAAGACCCCGCCCCACGGGTCGAACCAGCCACCGCCGAACTCGGGCACGAAGCCCGGCGTGTGCGGGCTGGCGGTCGCCCCGCCGGTCCTGCCGCCGGTCCCGAAGTGCCCCCAGTCGGGCGGGGTCCGGGAAGGCGAGGGGTAGCCGTCGAAGCCGTACAGCCAACGCCCCTTCTCCCCGCCGGTGTCGAAGGAGCCGGGGACCCAGTGGCCGTTGCGGCCCTTGTCGTTGTGGAAGAGCGGCACGTCGATGCCGTCGCGGCGTACCTTCCGGTACAGGTGCGCCATGTAGTCGCGGCCGGCCGGCTCGTCGACGTGGGAGTCGTACTCGTTCTCGATCTGGTAGAGCAGCACCGTGCCGGTGCCCCGGGTGTACAGGTGCCGGGACACGATGGCGTCGACGTGGGTCAGCCACGCGTCGACGTGCCGCAGATAGGCCGGGTCGGCGGTCCGGGCGGTGCCCGGCGCGGCCGTCAGCCAGCCGGGGAAGCCGCCGCCGTCGACCTCGGCGTTGATGTAGGGGCCGGGGCGCACCACGACGTAGAGGCCGGTCTCGGCGGCCGTGCGCAGGAACAGGTCCAGGTCGCGCACGCCGGTGAAGTCGTACCGGTCCGGCGCGGGGGAGTGGTAGTTCCACGCCACGTAGATGCTGACGGCGTTGTGGCCGTGCGCCCGCATCTTCTGCAGCACGTCCCGCCACAGGGACGGGCTCGGCAGCCGGAAGGGGTGCATCTCGCCGGACCACAGCACCAGCCGCCTGCCGTCCACCAGCAGGGAGTAGTGGTCGAAGCCGACGGTGTGCGGCTGCCCGTCCGCGTGCGGCTCGGGGGGCGGGGGCCCCGTGGGGACGGAGCGCGCGGCGTAGGCCGCGGGTGCCCCCGGGCCGCCGCTGCCGCCCAGGGCCAGTCCGAGCGCGGCGGTGCCGGCGAGGGCGCTGAAGGAACGTCTGCTGAGCGCCAAAGGTATTGCCTCCCGGGCGGCGATCTTACGGGGCGCGGGCCCGGCCATTCTCCACGGGTCCGGGGCCCGCCACGGCCACCTGGGGGTCGCGGGGCGGCCGGACGGCGCGGAGCACGGGGCGTGAATGGCCGGACAGCGACCTACGCGCCCCCTGACCGGATGCGTACGATGCGACCGCTCCCCGCCTTCACAGCGCATCCATGGTTTCTCCATGGGCGGGGGCACGCCCGTGCCTGCGCTTGGCATGGACGCGCTAGTTCACGTCCCAGCACCCCCCACGGACCGAACGGATGGGAGAACCATGGCTGGTGGACTGCTCTTGAGCGGCGCGGTCGCCGCGCTCCTGACCTCCGCGCTGCCCGCGCACCCCTCGTCCCCGGTGGTCACCGACCCGCCGCCGGACAAGATCGTCATCGATGTCGCCACCGTGAACGGCTCCGGCTGTCCGCAGGGCACGGCCGCCGTCGCCGTGTCCCCGGACAACACCGCCTTCACGGTCACCTACAGCGAGTACCTCGCCCAGGCCGGGGGCAACTCCGACCCCACCGCGTTCCGCAAGAACTGCCAGCTCAACCTGATCGTGCACGTCCCGCAGGGCTTCACCTACGCCATCGCCAGCGCCGACTACCGCGGCTTCGCCTCGCTCCAGTCCGGCGCGAACGCCACCCAGAAGGCCTCGTACTACTTCCAGGGGTCCCCGAACACCGCGGTCAAGAGCCACCCGTTCAGCGGCCCGTACAACGACGACTGGCAGGCCACCGACAGCACCGACTGGGCCCAACTGGTGTGGGCCCCCTGCGGAGTGCTGCGCAACTTCAACATCAACACCGAACTGAGAGTCAACGCGGGCACCAGCGCGCCCGGCAAGGTCAGCTTCATGACCATGGACTCCACGGACGGCGACATCAGCACGGTCTACCACCTGGCGTGGAAGGAGTGCCCGAAGTCCTGACCCGGCGGCCGGAGGGGGCGGCGCGGTCGCGGGCCGCCCCCTCCGGCAGGCAACCCTGCCGCGTCCCCGGGCATCTCCCCTCACATGGGCGGTCGGTGGAGAACCAGGACGTGGTGGTACACGGCGGTGGTGTGCGCCGTGGCGCTGGTGGCGGCCGGGGCGGGTCTTCTCGCCGCACTGCGGCCCGATTCCGGCCGGTCCGCCGCGCCGGACGGGGAAGCCGCCGGAGCCCTGAGGATCCGGTCCGCGCCGAACACTTACTACGTGCCGCGGTACACCCGCTCCGGCCGGGCACCCCTGCCGATCCAGTACCAGGTCGACCTGGGAGCCACGGCGGCCTCACCCGGCGCGGCCCGAGGAGCGGTCCGGAGGATCCGGGTGACCTTCGACCTGGCCGCCCTTCTCGGGAAGACGGAGATCTGGGGCGTCAACAAGGGCTACGGGTGCGTCCGTTCGGGCGTCCGCGTCACCTGCTCGCTGCACGACATCGACTTCGGGGAGGGGGCGCTCCTCGTCCCCTTCAACGTGAAGCCCGCACCCGCGGCGGGACGCGGCCCGGCCGGAAACGTCACGATCACCGTGCGCAGCGCCAACGCCCCCACCGTCCGTCACACCACCCGCGTGATCGTGGGCTCGCCGTTCCTGACCGCGCGGCAGAACTCCGGGACGGTGACCGGGGTGCGCCCCGGCGGCGAGGTGCGGCTCACGCCGGCCTTCGGCAACAAGGGGGACACCGACGTCGACGGCGGCATCAGCGTCCTGGTGTCGGTTTCGGACGCGACGCTGCCGCTCCGGTACGGCAACTGCCGCTACGACAGGCCGAAGGGTGCGACCAAGGCCCAGTGCGACTTCCCCGGGCCGCTGCGCGCGGGGACGGCGTACGAGGCCACCGGCCCGTTCACCGCCGTGGCCGACCGCGCGGCGCGCAGCGGCAGCGTCGGCTACGGCGTGTGGCGCACCGGCGACCTCGACCACCGGTCACGGCTGCCCGCGTCGGCTCCCCGCGGCAGCGGTGCCCCGTTGCGGCTGCGCCGCCCCGTCGACGGGACCCGGTTCACCGGCGTCCGGCTGGACGCCGCCCAAGTGGGCACGGCCGCACTGGACTTCGAGACCACCCGGCTCAACGACCTCGAACCCGTCGGCTTCGCCATCAAGGGCAAGCTGGGCCAGGTGGTCGACACCCAGGTGCCGTACCCGAGGAGCTACGGGCGCAGCGCGGTCGGCAACCCGACGATGTGGGTGACCCTCCCGGAGGGCGTCAGCCTGGTCCCCGTGGACCCGGAGAGCCACTCCGGCGACTTCCTCTACTGCGCCCCCGGCCCGAAGAAGGGCGGCCCCGTCGCCTGCCCCGGTCCGGAGGTCGGCGGCACCTTCCTCCGGGTGCGCATCGACAGGCGCGTCGAGGGAGCGCGCGGCAGCATCTCGGTGGCGTCCGACCCGGCCGTCGACCCGGACCAGGAGAACAACACGGCCCCGGTGACCGTGGAGTACCTCGGGTAGCGGCGTCCGCGGGGGAACCGGGGGCAGAGGCCGGGGCGCACCGGGCGGTTCCTCACCCGCCCTCGGCGCAACCCAGGTCACGCGTGGAGTGTCTTACCTCATATGAGTCGCTGGTTGAGGAACGGGGTGTGGCGGCACCTGGCCGGGGGAGGTGCCGCGCTCGTCGTGCTTGCGGTGGTCCTGGCGCTCGTGGTGAACGGCGGCGACGGGCGGCGCGCGGGCGGTGCCGACGCCGGTCGCACGAGTCCCGCACCCTCGAATCCCGCCCCGATACGGGTCGCGTCCGCGCCCGCGGCCCCGACGCCCTCCGGGCCGGGCGTCCTCACCGTCCGGTCCGCGCCGAACGTCTACTACCTCCCCCGCTACGGGACCACCGGGAAGCCGCCCTACGCCGCCGAGTTCGGGATCGACCTGGAGTCGTCCACCGCGCCGCCCGCCTCGGCCCCGGGCCCGAGCCTCAGTCCCGAGGTGACGATCGACCTGTCGTCCCTGGCCGGAAAGGCCGAGATCGACTGGGTGAGCAAGGCGTGGGGATGCGTCCGTACGGGTCTCCGCGTGCGGTGCAAGCCACCCGGCGGAACACAGTGGGCGTTCACTCCGTTCAATCTGCGGCCTGCTCCCGGCGCGGTCCGGGGCGCCACCGCGACGGTCACGATGACCGCGCGGGCCGCGCACACGCCCACCGTCCGGCACACCACCCGGGTGATCGTCGGCGATCCCGTCCTGACGGCGCGGCAGCGCTATCCCGCGCTCACCGGTGTGCGTCCTGGAGCGAAGGTGGGGATCGTCCCGGCCTTCGGCAACAAGGGGGACATCGGCGTCCCGGGCGGTGTCAGCGTCGTGCTGACCGCCGAGGGGGCCACCTTCGCCGAGCGGTACCGGAACTGCCGCTACGACACGGTCGGCAAGCGCATCAGCGCCCAGTGCGACTTCCCGGGGCCGCTGGCGGCGGGGACGGCCTTCGAGACGGACGCTCCGGTGGTCGCCACGGCCGACGACGACGCGCACAGCGGACACCTGGGATTCACCGTGTACCGCACCACCGACGTGTTCGCCCTGGCCGCCGTCCCCGCCTCGGCCCCGCACGGCACCGGCCGGCCGCTGCGGCTGCGGCCGGTCGACGGCCGCGCTTTCGAGGAGATCGGCGACCCGCGGCACAGCGAGGAGGCCGACAGTGACGGGGTGCGCTTCGCGACCACCCGGGTGCACGAGGTGGAGGCCGTCGGCTTCACCATCCGCGGCCGGGTCGGCCAGGTGGTCGACCTCACCGTGCCCTACCCCAAGGGCGACGACTGGGGCGCCGGCGGGCGTACCACGATGCGCGTGGTCCTCCCGCGCGGCCTCACCCTGGTCGAGGTGGGCCCCGGGGAGCACGAGAGCGACATCCCCTACTGCTACCGGAACCCGTCGGGGGACGGCTCCGTCCTGTGCCCCGGCCCGGCGGCGCCAGGCACCGGGATGCGGGTGCGTATCGACCGCCGCGTGGACGGCGCCCGCGGCAGCGTCACGGTGACCTCGGACCCGGCCACCGACCCCAACCAGACGGACAACACCGCGCCGGTGACGGTGGAGTACCTCAGCTAGCGGCGGCGAGGCCCAGGAAGTCGCCCCAGGCCGCGGGGGAGACGGCGAACCGAGGACCCTGCCGGTCCTTGGAGTCACGGACGTGGACGGTGGCGGGGGTGAGGGCGAGGTGGTCGACCGCGACCCACCGGGCAAGACCGTACGGGCCGAGGTGGATCTGCGGGGCCGGCACCGCCGCGACTGACCAGGGTCACCCGAGTGGCGGGGGCGTGGGTCGCGCGTTCCGCTCCCCGGAGGGCCGGGCCGCGAACGCGACGCGGCGGTGCGCCCGGCGGAGCGCGCGGCGGGCCATGTAGGGGTGGAAGCGGCGCGCCACCGCGAAGTAGAGCCGACCGCGCGGGGTGTGCAGCCGTACGGCGGTGGCGAGTGTCACGGAGTCGTCGTCGACCAGGATCGAGGCGCGGAAGTCCAGATGGGGCGCGTCCTCGCCGAGCATGAGCTCGTGGTCCTCGGCGCCCCGCTCGGTGAAGGGCAGGACGTGCCGCCAGGCCCGTGGGTCGCGGGGCATGCCAGGGGCGAGCGGCATGCTCCAGGCGTCGGTGAAGTCGGGCCGCTCGAAGGCGCCGTGGAGCAGCCGGGCGTTCGCCGGGACCGGCGACCCGGTCGCCCGGACCCACAGGAGCCGGTTGACCAGCAGGGCGCGCCGCGGCCGGCGGGCCGGCGGGTGCGGCAGGATGCCGAGGGCGGCCCGCTCGGCGTTGTCGAGGATCTCCTCGACCATGGTGTCGTGCACCGGCTCGATCGCCGTCTTGAAGAAGGCGAACTTGCCCACGCTCATGGACACTTCGAGGACGTGGGAGATCCGGCAGCGGCCGGGGCCGAGGGGTTCGACGTCGAGCCGGTGGTAGCCGGTGCCGAGGCCGTCCTCGGTCGTGTCGAAGCGGACGGACCGCCCGGGTTCGTAGGCGGTGACCCGGTAACGGATCCTGCCGTGGCCGCCGTCGGCGCCGACGCCGAGGGGGCGGTCGAGGACCATCGCGGGCCAGACCGGAGTGGGGAACAGCGGGTCGTCCGGTGCGGAGAGCCGGTCGACGAGGGCACCGACGGTCTCGGCCGGGGCCTGGACGATCCGCTCGTGAACGTTTCGTAGCGTGGGCATGCCCCACCTCCATACGGCAGCGTATGTTGAACCGTACGGTAGCGTATGGAGGCATGCACGAGCAGCCGTCCCCTCCGAAGCGGTCCACCCGCAAGCGACTCACCGCCGACGACTGGGCGGACGCGGCCCTGACCGCGCTCGCCGAGCGCGGCCTCGCCGGGATCGCCGTGGAACCGCTCGCGGTCCGTCTGGGCACCACCAAGGGCAGCTTCTACTGGCACTTCGCCAACCGGGACGCGCTCGTCGCGGCGGCCCTCGCCCGCTGGGAGGAGTTGTCCACCGAGCGGATCATCCAGGGCATGGAGGCCGCCGAGCCCGACCCCGCCGCCCGGCTCGGCGCGCTCCTGCGCGGCGCGACCGCCTCGTCCGCCGAGGACCCCCTGGAAGTGCGGCTGCTCGCCGCCGCCGACCACCCCGGGGTCGCGGCGGCGCTCGCCCGCGTCACCGAGCGCCGGGTCGGCTACCTCGCCCACCTCTTCGAACTGCTCGGCTTCCCGACGTCGGAGGCCCGTCGGCGCGGTCTCCTCGCCTACACCAGCTACGTGGGCCACGCCCAACTGGCCCACGCCGTACCGGGTTCCGTGCAGGCCGACCCCGCCTACCTGGCGACCGTGACGGCCGCGCTGCTCAGGACCTGACCGGCCCGAGCCCTGACCCGGGCCTTCCCGCCGGGACCCGCACCGCGGCGCCGCGCCCGTCAGCGGGCGCCCACGCCCTCGGCACTTGTCGCCGTCGGCGCACCGGCTACCCCGCCTGCCCCATCCCCGCCGCGTTCGGCCAGTTCTGCGGGCTGGGCCAGCCGGTGGCGGGAGCCGGGGTCAGGCCGGGGGGCGGGGCGGTCATGCCGCGTACCTGGGCCGCGGTGAGGCCGCCTCGGGCCGGCACGCCCGGCGGGGTGGGGCCGGTCGCGGCGGGCACCGGAGCCGGCAGCGGAGCCGGAGCCGGAGCCGGCACCTGCATCGGCGGCGGCACCGGCATCGGCATCGGCATCGGCATCGGGGAAGGCACCGGTGCGCCCATCGGGCCCGGCATCTGCTGGGCCGCCGCGGGGGCCAGGGGCTGCATCGGAGCCGGAGCCGGAGCCGGAGCCGGAGCCGGCATCGGCATCGGAGCCGGCATCGAAGCGGGGGCCGGGCTCGGGGCCGGTGGCTGGGGGATGGGGCGGGCCGCCGCCGGCATCGGCATCCCGCCGGGCGTCTGCGCGGACGACGCGGTGGACGCGGCGGCGGGGAGCGGCATGCCGGTGCCGGGGGCCGGGGCGGCGGCGATCCCCGGGGAGGCGCCGGCCGCGGCGGCCCGATCGGCCAGCTCCGGTACACCGGCCCCGTTGGTCTCGTTCATCAGGCGGTCCACCGCCGCCGTACCCGAGCTGTAGGTGGTCCCGGTACCCAGCTCGGATACGGCGGCTCCCCTCCTGGCCCCGTAGAGCACCGACTCCAGGCCGGACACCAGGCGACGCACGTCCACCTGGGGGCGCACCACGAGACGCAGGAAGCGGCTGGACGAACCGATCTTGTTGCCGCACTCGCGGACCAGGATCCGGTGCTCGGTGAGCAGCCGGTCGCGGACCACGGTTCCCTCGGCGCCCACGGGCAGGCGCACGAAGAGGAAGTTGCCCTGCGACGGGTAGACCGTCAGACCGGGCAGCGCGGAGAGGTGGCTGGCCATCTCCAGCCGGTCGCGGCGCACCTGCTGGAGGCTCTGCTGGTACTCCGCGCCGTTCTCCCTCAGCATGAACACCACGTGCTCGGCGAAGGAGTTGAGGTTCCACTTCGGCAGCATCGCCCGGACCCGGCCCGCCAGCGCCGGGTTGGCGACCAGGTAGCCGAAGCGGACGCCGTGCAGTCCGAAGTTCTTGCCGAGGCTGCGCAGCACGACCACGTTGGGGCGCAGCATCGCCTCCTGGACCACACTGGGTTCGGCCTCGGCGTCGGCGAACTCCAGGAACGACTCGTCGACGACGACGAGGTCCAGATCGGCCATGGCGTCCATGAACTGCACCACGTTCTGCCGGTGCAGGAAGCCCCCGTCGGGGTTGTTCGGGTTGCAGATCACCGCGACCCGGGTGCCCCGCTTGCGGATGAACTCGGCGTACTGCGCGAGGTCCAGGGCGAACCCACTGGACTCCTGGAGCGGGAACATGTCCACCCGCTTGCCGGTCTCCATGGGCTGGTCGGTCCAGCGGCCGAAGGTGGGCACGGGGATCGCGAGGGACTCGCGGACCATCAGGTGGTCGAGCCAGGTGATCAGCTCGGTCGAGCCGTTGCCCATGGCCACGCACTGGGGCGGCAGTTGGAGCAGGCCGCACAGCTCGGCCGCGATGGTGTCCGCGCTGCTCGGGTAGTACGTGACGATGTCCCGCAGCCGGGCCGCCATCTCCTCGAACATCTCGGGGGTGGGGAAGTACGGGTTGCACGGAATGCAGAAGTCCACCGGTCCGGCTCCGTCGCCCTCTCGCGCCAGCGCCGCCATCGACGGGCTGTGGGCCGCGTTGCCGCGGAACAGCGAGGTGACGTTGCCGGTCATGGAACCTCCGTATGGGGCGGGCCCGGCCGGGGGGCAGCCGGGCCCGTCGTCTTCGGGTGGCCCGTGCGGGGGAGCACGGGCCGCCCTTACATACGCAGGGGCGGGGGACGCCGTTCAACACGGGTGCGCAAGGCCGGGTCCCGCCGGACGGCGGGACCCGCGCCGCTCACGCACCGGACTTGCGCTTGTTCCACACGTCGAAGCCGACCGCCACCAGCAGCGCCAGGCCCTTGATGACCTGCTGCCAGTCGGTGCCGACGCTGAGGAGGTTCATGCCGTTGTTGAGGACACCGAGCACGAGACCGCCGATGATCGCGCCGAGGACGGTGCCCACACCGCCGCTCATGGACGCGCCGCCGATGAACGACGAGGCGATCGCCTCGAGTTCGAAGTTGACGCCCGCCTTCGGCGAGGCCGCGTTCAGCCGGGCGGCGACCACCAGACCCGCCAGGGCCGCGAGCACGCCCATGTTCAGGAAGACCTGGAAGGTGACCCGCTTGTCCTTGACGCCGGACAGCTTCGCCGCCGGCAGGTTGCCGCCGATGGCGTAGATGTGGCGGCCGAAGACGGCGTTGCGCATCACGTAGCCGTACCCCACCACCAGGGCGCCCAGGATGATGAGGACGACCGGCGCGCCCTTGTAGCTGGCGAGCAGCAGGGTGAGGGTGAGGATCGCGGCGACCAGGGCGACCAGCTTCAGCGCGAACAGCCGTCCGGGCAGCACGGCGAGGGAGAACTCCCGCTGCCGGCGCCGGTCGCGCACCTCCTGCCACACCACGGCCGCCATCAGCACGAGGCCGAGGAGCAGGGTGAGGTTGTGGTAGTTGGTGGTCGGGCCGACCTCCGGCAGGAAACCGTTGCCGAGGTTCTGCAGGCCGTCCGGGAACGGGCCGAGGGTCTGCCCCTGGAGCAGGATCTCCGTCAGGCCGCGGAAGAGCAGCATTCCGGCGAGGGTGACGATGAACGACGGTATGCCGAGATACGCGATCAGGAAGCCCTGCACGGAGCCCGCGATCGCGCCCACCAGCAGGCACAGCACCACGGCGAGCGGCCAGGTCATCCCGTGCTGGACCGTCAGCACGGCGGCGAACGCGCCCACGAACGCGGTGAGCGAGCCGACCGACAGGTCGATGTGCCCGGCGATGATCACCAGCATCATGCCGATCGCGAGGATCAGGATGTAGCTGTTCTGCAGCACCAGGTTGGAGACGTTGCGCGGCAGCAGCAGGTCTCCGTCCGTCCAGACGGCGAAGAGGACGACGATCAGGCCGAGTGCGAGCAGCATCCCGTACTGGCGCATGTTGCGGCGCAGGCCGTCCAGCATCAGCCGGAGCAGGCCCCCGCCCGCCGCCGGTCCGCTGCCGCCCGGCGGCGCCGGGGCCGGGCTCTTGGCGGTGACATCCGTGCTCATCGCGATACCTCTTTGTCCTGGGTGTCCTTCGTCATCCGACGCATCAGCACTTCCTGCGTGGCCTCGGCCCGCGGCACCTCACCGGTCAGCCGTCCGGCGGCCATCGTGTAGATGCGGTCGCACATGCCGAGCAGCTCGGGCAGCTCGGAGGAGATGAAGACGACCGCCTTGCCCTGGGCGGCCAGCTGGTCGATGACCGTGTAGATCTCGTACTTGGCGCCCACGTCGATGCCGCGCGTGGGCTCGTCCAGGATCAGCACGTCCGGACCCGCGAAGATCCACTTGCTGAGGACGACCTTCTGCTGGTTGCCGCCGGACAGCTTGCCCACCGGCTCGAAGACGGTCGGCGCCTTGATGTTCATGGACGTGCGGTAGCCCTCGGCGACCTGCCGCTCCTCGTGCTCGTCGACCACGCCCCGGCGGGCGACCTTCCGCAGCGCGGTCAGCGAGATGTTCCGGTGGATGGTGTCCATGAGGTTGAGGCCGTAGTGCTTGCGGTCCTCGGTGACGTAGGCGATCCCGTGGCCGACCGCCTCGGCGACGGTCTTCGTACGGATCTCCCTGCCGTCCTTGAGGACCGTGCCGCCCGCGTAGCGGCCGTAGGCGCGCCCGAAGACGTTCATCGCCAACTCGGTGCGGCCGGCGCCCATCAGGCCCGCGATGCCGACGATCTCCCCGCGCCGCACCTCGATCGACACGTCGTCGACGACCTTGCGCTGCCGGTCGATCGGGTGGAGCACGGTCCAGCCGCGGATCTCCAGCGCCGGGGCCGCGCCCTCCTCCGGATGGTGCGGGGTGCGCTCGGGGAACCGGTGGTCGAGGTCGCGGCCGACCATGCCGGAGATGATCCGCTCCTCGGTGGTCCCGGGCGCCTTCACGTCCAGCGTCTCGATGGTGCGGCCGTCGCGCAGGATGGTCACCGAGTCGGCGACCCTGCGGATCTCGTTGAGCTTGTGGGAGATGATGATCGAGGTGATGCCCTGCTTCTTCAACTCCAGGATGAGGTCGAGGAGTTTGCCGCTGTCCTCGTCGTTGAGGGCCGCGGTCGGCTCGTCCAGGATGAGCAGCTTCACCTGCTTGGACAGCGCCTTGGCGATCTCCACCAGCTGCTGCTTGCCCACGCCGATGTCGGCGACCCGGGTCTCCGGGTGCTCGTCCAGGCCGACGCGGCGCAGCAGTTCGGTGGCGTGCCTGAGGGTGTCGTTCCAGTTGATGAACCCGCGCGTGGCGTGTTCGTTGCCGAGGAAGATGTTCTCGGCGATGGAGAGATACGGCACCAGCGCCAGCTCCTGGTGGATGATGACGATGCCGCGGTGCTCGCTCGCCCGGATGTCCTTGAAGTGGCAGACCTCCGAGTCGAAGAGGATCTCGCCCTCGTAGGTGCCGTGCGGATGGACGCCGGAGAGCACCTTCATCAAGGTGGACTTTCCGGCGCCGTTCTCCCCGCAGATGGCGTGGACCTCGCCCTGACGGACCGTCAGTGTGACGTCCGACAGTGCCTTGACACCGGGAAAGGTCTTGACGATCGAGCGCATCTCCAGGACGGGTCCCGCCATGGTCGTGCCTTCCAGTCGTGTGCGGTCGGTGGGCTGCGGCGGGGTTACCTGAGCTCGGCCTGGGTGTAGTAGCCGCCCTTGACCAGGACCTCTTCGTAGTTGGCCTTGTCGACGCTCACCGGCTGGAGCAGGTAGGCGGGCACGACCTTGGTGCCGTTGTCGTAGGTCTTGGTGTCGTTGACCTGCGGCTTCTTGCCGTTCAGCACGTCGTCCACCATCGTCGAGGCGACCTCGGCGAGCTTGCGGGTGTCCTTGTAGACGGTCTGCGTCTGCTGGCCGGCCATGATCGACTTCACCGAGGCCAGCTCGGCGTCCTGACCGGTGAGGACCGGCAGCGGCTTGCTCTTGGAGCCGTAGCCGTCCGACTTCAGCGCCGACAGGATGCCGATGGAGATGCCGTCGTAGGGCGACAGGACCGCGTCGACCCGCTGGCTCTTGTAGGCGGAGGTGAGGATGTCGTCCATGCGCTTCTGGGCGGTGGCGCCGTCCCAGCGCAGGGTGGTGACCTGGTTCAGCGCGGTCTGGCCGGAGCGGACGACCAGCTTCTTGCTGTCGATGTACGGCTTGAGGACGCTCATCGCGCCGTTGAAGAAGTACTTGGTGTTGTTGTCGTCGTTGGAACCGGCGAACAGCTCGATGTTGAAGGGGCCCTTGCCGTTCTTCAGGCCGAGCTTGTCGACGATGTAGCCGGCCTGGAGTCGGCCGACCTTCTCGTTGTCGAAGGAGGCGTAGTAGTCGACGTTCTTGCTGCCGAGGATCAGCCGGTCGTAGGAGATGACCGGGATGTGGGCGTCCGCGGCCTCCTGGAGCACGTTGTTCAGGGACTTGTTGTCGATGGCCGCGACGATCAGGCCCTTGACGCCCTGGGTGATCAGGTTCTCGATCTGGGAGACCTGCGTGTCCGGGTCGTCCTCGCCGTAGACCAGCTTGGTCTTGTACCCCTTGGACTGCAGGTCCTTGACGACGTTCTTGCCGTCGGCGATCCAGCGCTCGGAGGACTTGGTCGGCATCGCGATGCCGATGGTGCCCCCCTTGGCGCTCCCCTTGTCCTCCTTGCTGCCGCCCTGGCTGTTCTGCCCGCAGGCGGACAGGGTCAGGGCGAGGGAGGCGGCTGCGGCTGTCGCGGCGAGGGCGGCTCTGCGGTTGCGCATGATCATCATCCTTGATGTGTGTGCACGGCTCGGTCTGGCGGGGCGAGGACGCTCCGGGGCAGTGCGGGGATGGGCGACCGAGAAGGGTTGTGTGGGATTGTGCGCGGCTCTGTGGGCTTGTGTGAAGCCGCTTTTCCGGAACGTTATGACGGGATGTCGAACCGCTTCAGCGCGCCCGGCAGCCGCGAGCCGAGCGGCGCCATGCCGCCGTCCGCGCCGTGCCGGGCGAGCAGGTCCAGGGCGAGCCGGCCGCGCCGCACCCGCTCCCGGGCGGTGGCCAGGGTCAGCTCCCGCAGATGGTGTCCGTAGGGGTAGATCCCGGGCGCCTTGGACAGCCCGAACTTCAGATAGAGCGGTGCGCCGCGCCGGATGAGCTCGGCGACCTCGTACATCCGCACATAGCCGCCGAGATCGTCGGGGGCCTCGATGTACATGTCCATGGGGGCGGCGGAGACCCGGCGGATCTCCGTGAGGTGATCGGGCGTCAGGTCGCTGGGCACGTTGACGGAGTCCGCGCCCAGCCGCTCGAAGACCGCGTACGACGCCGGGTTCACCGGCCCGATCAGCGCGGACACCTTGAGCGTGGTGTCGGCCGGGACGATGCCCGTCGCGCGCGCCCGGTGCAGCGTCCACAGCACGCCCTCGTCGGCCACCAGCAGGCACTTCACGCCCAGCTCCGTGGCCCGTACGGCGTCCTCGACGCACCCGGCGACGGCGTCGTGGCCGCGCGCCCTGAGTCCCGCGCCGCGCGAGTCGGAGCGCACCGAGCCGCCGATGTCCCAGGTGCCGCGCGGGCCGGTGAACAGGCACAGCTCGATGTCGCGTTCGGCGGTGGCCTCGACCATCTCGGTGATCTCGGCGTCGGTCAGCATCCACACACCGCTGCCCTGACTGATCCGGTGGATCGGCACGTCCAGCCGCGAGGACTCCTTCAGGACCACCGCCAGTGCCTCGGGCCCCTCGCACGAGGGGACCTCGGTGCGCCAGCGGCCTCCGCCGGGGAAGGTGTGGGGCGAGGCGTCGGCGGGGTCGGGGACGGGGGCGCCCAGGCCGAGCGCGGCAAGCGCCGGTTCACCGGGCCTGCGGGCTGCCGTGGCGGAAGCGTCGGTCACGAGTCGTCCTTCATGTTCGATATTTCGTACAAGGTTCGCGTCTCTGGGTGTGCGTCGAGCAGGGTGCGTACGCCGGTCAGGGCGCCGTCAGGTCGCGCCGTGACCGGCGTACGGCCAGGGGCGGAAAGGGGCTTGGGGAGGAGGGAGCTAGGGGCGGAGCAGGACCTTGCCGACCTCCGGGTCGCCGGACCCGACCAGCTCGATGGCCCGCGAGAACCCGGCGAGCGGCAGCTCGTGGGTGACGAGCGGCAGCGGATCGAGCAGTCCGGCCCCGAACATCCGCACCGCGTGCGCCCAGGCGGCCGGCGGTGCCCCGAAGACGGTGTGCACCTCCAGCTGCCGCACCACCAGGTCGGTCGGGTCGAGCCCCTCGGCGCCCGGCGCCGGGATGCCCGTCAGGACCAGCCGCCCGCCCCGCCTGACCAGGGAGGCGGCCAGCCGCGCCGCGTCCGCCGACCCGGCGGTCTCGATCACCACGTCGATGTCGTCCGGGAGTTCCCGATCCCTGGTGCGGAAGTCGGTGGCCCCGAACCGCCGGGACAGCGCCTCCCGGTCGGTACGGGTGCCGACGACCAGCAGCTCGGCGGGGGAGCCGGCCTTCAGGAACTGCACGGCGAACATCCCGAGGGTGCCGGTGCCGACCACGGCCACCCGCTCGCCGGGCCGGGCGTTCGCCCTGATCGCGGCGGCCGCGACACAGGCGGCCGGCTCCAGGAGGGCGGCCGCGGTCAGATCGGCGTCCCCGGGCAGGACGTGCAGCAGCCGGGCCGGCAGCGTGAGGGTCCCGGCCATCGCGCCCGGCTGGGTGAAGCCCGTCTCCTCGTACCCGGCCGTGCACAGGGTCGTCTCGCCCGCGTGGCAGCGGTCGCAGACCTGGCAGTTGCGGAAGCCCTCGCCGACGACCTTGCGGCCCACCAGGTCCGCCGGCACCCCGGCGCCGACCGCGCGCACCGTGCCGGACCACTCGTGGCCCGGGGTCAGCGGGTAACGGACGTACCCCTCGGGCCGGTTGCCCTGGTACACCTCGCGGTCGCTGCCGCAGATCCCGACGGCGTGCACGGCGACCAGCGCCTCGCCCGGTCCGGGGTCGCGCGGGGTGTGGTCCGCGAGCCGGTGCTCGCCCGGCCCCAGGACGACGACGGCGGTGCTCACCGCGACCCCTTCGGCCTGCGCTGCTCCCAGCCCTCGGCCCACAGGTCGAACCGGGCCTGCTGCTGCGGGAACTCGGCGGCCGCGTCGGTGTCCAGCTCGACGCCGAGGCCCGGCGCGTCGGAGAGGTGGAAGTAGCCGTCGACGACCTGCGGGGCGCCCTTGACCACCTTCTTGATCTCCGCGTCCGCGAAGTCGTTGAAGTGCTCCAGGATCTTGAAGTTCGGGGAGGTGAAGCCGACTTGCAGCGAGGCCGCGGTGAGCACCGGGCCGCCCACGTTGTGCGGGGCCACCAGCATGTAGTGGGTCTCGGCGGTGGCGGCCAGCTTCCGGGTCTCCCAGATGCCGCCGATGTGGCCGACGTCGGGCTGGATGATGTCCACGGACTGGCTCTCGAACAGCTCGCGGAACTCGATGCGGTCGTGGATGCGCTCACCGGTGGCGACCGGGATGTCCACCTTGGCGGCGACCTTCTCCAGGGCCTTGAGGTTCTCCGGCGGGACCGGCTCCTCCAGCCAGGCCGGCTTGAAGGGGGCCATCTCCCTGGCCAGCCGGACGGCGGTGGCGGGGGAGAAGCGGCCGTGCATCTCCAGCATCAGCTCGGCCTCCGGGCCGATGGCGTCCCGGACGGCCTCGATGAGCGACACGGAGTACAGAGTCTGCTCGTGGTCGAGCTCGAAGTGCCCGGTGCCGAAGGGGTCGATCTTCAGGGCCCGGTAGCCGCGGGCGACGACCTCCTGGGCGGCCTTGTGGTAGGCCTCCGGGGTCCGTTCGGTGGTGTACCAGCCGTTGGCGTACGCCTTCACCCGGTCGGTGACGCTGCCGCCGAGCAGCTGCCAGACGGGGACGCCGAGGGCCTTGCCCTTGATGTCCCAGCACGCCATCTCCACGACCGCGATGCCGGACATCACGATCTCACCCGCACGGCCGTAGTCGCCGTACTTCATCCGGCGGACGAGGTCCTCGACCGCGAACGGGTCGGATCCGAGAACGTGATTGGCCTCGGCCTCCCGCAGGTAGCCGATCAGCGCGTCGGTGTGGCCCAGCATCCGGGTCTCGCCGACTCCCGTGATCCCCTCGTCCGTGTGCACCTGTACGTACGTCAGGTTGCGCCACGGCGTCCCGACCACGTGTGTGCTGATTCCGGTGATACGCACGGCGGTTGCCTCTCAGCTGTTCGATATTTCGTCACCTGTTCGAAATGCTGGCGTGACAGTAAGGAGGCGGCGAGGGGGGTGTCAATGGGGCGTACCGGTAACGGTTTCGGCAAGCCTGCCCGGAGCTCTTCCGGTCTCCCACAGAACCTTCACAGAGGTGCCTAGGAACGTTATCTACCGGGAACTTAGTCTTCCCGCGTCATGGACTACTGCCACCCGTGCCGACGGCACCTGAACGGCGCCCTCGCCTGCCCGGGGTGCGGCGCACCCGCCCAGAACCTCGCCGCGTACGCGCCGGCGTCCGGCGAGCGCCCGGCGGCGCACACCTCCGAACAGCCGCACGCGAACGGTGGCTTCGCGCACCCCGAGGGCGATGCCGGGGTCCGCGCCGAGGACGACCCGGACGACGCCGGGAACGACGCCGACGACGGCTACGACGCCGACGACGGCTACGGCGCCGACGATGACGGCTACGACGACGGCTACGACGACGACCACGGCGAGCCGCAGGGGCGGGCGGCCCGGCGCCGGGAGCAGGGCCGGGCGGGACGCAGGGCGCGCGGGCGCGACGACGAGGGCCCGGCCGGCGCGGCCGCGAGCCGCCGCGACCGCAAGGCCGCCGCGCACCGCAGGCGCAGGCGGCGGACCGTGGTGATCACCGCAGGTCTCGTGCTGGCGGCGAGCGGGCTGGGGCTGGCCGAACTCGGGGTCGACGCGCCGGGCCTGCCGGGCTTCTCCCACACGGAACCGGCGGCGGCCGGGGGCGACGCGGCGGACGGCGGCGCGTCCGACGGCAAGAGCGGGACCGCCCGGCCGACGGGCGGCACCGCGGGCGCCGGGGCGGGTGCGGGCACGGCGTCGCCGGACGCGTCGGCCTCGCCGTCGTCGTCGAAGACCGCCAAGTCCGAGAAGCCGAAGCCCGACGCGAGTGCGACGGGCGACCCGCGGCAGTCGGTCACGGCGACATCCGGCACGGGCGCGACGGCGGCCCCGGCGACCACGTCGGCGCCGCAGCCCACGGCGACCCCGACCAGCGGGCCGACCTCGTCGGACCCGAGCCCGCAGCCGTCGCCGACGAAGACGTGCAAGCGGATCCTGTGGTGGTGTTCCTGAGGGGCCGGACGGTCCCGGCCGCTCCCGCGGCCTGAGGCCGACCCTGAAGCCGGGCCTGAAGCGGCTTCCCCGGGCCGGTTCCGCCTGACCCCGCCCCGCCCGGCTCAGACCTCCAGCATCCGGCGCAGCAGGTTCCGCAGCGACAGGCGCTCCTCGTCGGAGAGCCCGGCCAGCGGCTCGCGCGCGAAGCGCAGCCCCTCGCGCAGGTCACGGGCGACCCGGAGGCCCTCCTCCGTCGCCGCCGCCACCTTCACCCGCCGGTCGGCCGGGTCCGGCCGCCGCTCCGCCAGCCCCCGCGCCTCCAGCCGGTCCACGATCCCGGTGACGTTGGACGGCTCGCACTTCAGCTTCTGCGCCAGCCTGCGCATCGGCAGCGGCTCCAGCGACAGCAGGCTCAGCAGCCGCGCCTGGGGCCCCGTCAGCGCGTGCTCCCCGGCGGCTTCCTCGTAGTCCTCGTAGAACCGGGCCACGACGTCCCCGATGAGTTCGACGACCTCCATGGTCAGCGCGTCGGGGCGGCGGGTCTTCGGTGGTGTGGCCATGGTCGTGAGAATACCCCCTTGCTTGACATCCTGAAATATTAAGGAGCATGGTTGTTTCAGGTACTGAAGCATTTGCCGTCCGCACCGAGGAGAGGCGCACCATGTCCGACACCCCCACGCTCCCCGCCGTCAGCCGTGAATGGCACCTGCTCAGCCGCCCGGTCGGGTGGCCGAAGCCGGAGGACTTCGCCCTGGTCGAGGCCGAGCTCCCGCAGCCGCGCGAGGGCCAGGTCCTCGTACGGAACGAGTACCTCTCCGTGGACCCCTATATGCGCGGCAGGATGTCGGCGGCCAAGTCGTACGTCGCCCCGTTCGAGCTGGGCAAGGTCATGCAGGGCGGCGCGGTCGGCGAGGTCGTCGCCTCCCGCGCCGAGGGGATCGCCGTCGGCGACCACGTGCTGCACTTCGGCGGCTGGCGCGAGTACGCCGCCGTGGACGCCCAGCACGCCGTCAAGGTCGACCCCGAGGCCGCGCCCCTGTCGACGTACCTCGGCGTGCTCGGCATGACCGGCCTCACCGCCTACGCGGGCCTGCTGCGCACCGCCGCCTTCAAGGAGGGCGACGTCGTGTTCGTCTCGGGCGCGGCGGGCGCCGTGGGCAGCCAGGTCGGCCAGATCGCCCGGCTCAAGGGCGCCTCACGCGTGATCGGCTCCGCCGGCTCCGACGACAAGGTCAAGCTCCTGGTCGAGGAGTACGGCTTCGACGCCGCCTTCAACTACAAGAAGGGCCCGGTCGCCGAGCAGCTGCGCGCCGCCGCCCCCGACGGGATCGACGTCTACTTCGACAACGTCGGCGGCGACCACCTGGAGGCTGCCATCGGCTCCCTCAACCAGGGCGGCCGGATCGCGGTCTGCGGGATGATCTCGGTCTACAACAACACCGAGCCCGCCCCCGGCCCGCGCAACCTCGCCCGCCTGATCCAGACCCGCGGCCGCATCGAGGGCTTCCTCGTCGGCGACCACTACGACCTCCAGCCCCAGTTCGTGGGAGAGGTCGGCCCCTGGGTCCGCTCCGGCGAGCTGAAGTACCGCGAGACGGTGGTCGAGGGCGTCGAGAACACCCTGGAGGCCTTCCTCGGCGTCCTGCGCGGCGACAACACCGGAAAGATGATCGTCAAGCTCTGACGATCGCCAGGGCCTGACGATCGCCGGGCCCTGAGGACCCCCGGGCTCACGATCGCCGGGCCTGGACGGCCGGGTCGGCCCTGACGGCCGTCCGGCCCTGACGGCCGCCGGGCCCCGAAGCGGTGGCGCGGCCCTCACCCGGTGAGGGCCGCCCGGTGCGCCGCGCGGGCCAGCCTGTCGTTCTCCGGGGCCGCGCCGCCGGGGAAGGCGAACCGGCGGCGGGTGTAGCCGTAGGCGAGGCCGCTCGCCGGGTCGGCGAAGGCCTGTGAGCCGGCCGCGCCGCTGTGCCCGATGGCGCCGGCGCCCAGGAACGGATGCCAGGTGTCCGCCGTCGCCTGGAAGCCCAGCCCGTACGACCTGTGGCGCCGGGCCACCAGGTCGTACCCGGCGGAGTGCAACTGCCCGAACTCCGCGACCGTGTCCGGCTTCAGCAGCGGCGCCTTCCCGTCGACCTCGCTGATCGCCGCCGCGTACAGCCCGGCCAGCCCGCGCGCGGAGGCCACCCCGCCGATCGAGGCCGGGCCACGGGAGCGGATCACGCGCTCGTTGGGCAGGGTCTCCAGGTCGGTCGGTTCGGGCCCCTGGCGGTTGAAGGCTATGGAGGAGAGCGAGTGCGGGCCGCCGGGCAGCTCCTCCAGCAGCGCCCGCTGCTTCGGGGTCGGCGCCATCGGCTGCGTGGTGCGGAAGCGGAGTTCCTGCGAGGCGGGCAGGCCGAGGAAGAAGTCCAGGCCGTACGGGGCGCGGACCCGTTCCTCGTGCAGCTCCTGGATCGTCCGGCCGGTCGCGCGCCGCACGACCTCACCGGTGAGCGCGCCGATGACCAGGGCGTGGCAGCCGAACGCGGTGCCGGGCCGCCAGAACGGCCGCTGGTCGGCGAGGCGTTCGGCGACCACCCGGTCGTCGGCCAGCTCGGCGAGCGTGAACCCGCTGTCGGTGCCGACCAGTCCCGCCCGGTGCGTGATCAGGTCGCGCAGGGTCACCGACCCCTTGCCCTCGGCCCCGAACTCCGGCCAGTAGTACGTCACTTTGCGGTCCAGCTCCAGCGTGCCGTCCTGTACGAGCAGGGCGGCCACGAGATGGGCGGCGCCCTTGGTCGACGAGTGCACCCCGTACAGCGAGCCGCCGTCGTCCGCCGCCCCGGCCCACAGGTCGACGACCTTGCGTCCGTGCACGTAGGCGCACAACTGCCCCTCGTAGTCCGCGCGTTCCTCCGCCACGAAGGCGGCGAACTCCTCCCGCACCGGCTCGTAGCCGTCGGCGACGGCGCCGTGGATCTCCTGGGTCATCCGCTCTCCTCAACCTGACCGCTGCCGCTGCTGACACCGTGGGGGGTTCCCTGTTCCGGTACGGCGAGGCGCCCCCGATCGACTCAACCGCGCCGCCGGAAGGGGTGTTGGGGCAACGGCCGGGCACAGGGCGGATACGGCCGGCCACGGACCGGAGACGGTTGGGCGACGGTCGTGACACCGGCCGGCCCGGTGCCGGAGCGCCTCGGTAAAGTTCCGCCCATGCGCGATCTTGGGGCGGGTTTCCGGTATCTCGTGGACGGCCAGCGCTGGATGGCCCGGCACGGAAAGTCGTACGGCTTCGGCCTGCTTCCGGGCCTGATCACCCTGGTCCTCTACGCGGCGGCGCTCGTCGCGCTCGCCCTGTGGGGCGAGGACGCCGTCACCTGGGCCACCCCCTTCGCCGACGGCTGGCCGGGTCCCTGGCCCGGCCTCTTCCGCGGCTTCCTCACCGCCGTGCTCTTCGCCCTCGGCCTGCTCCTCGCGGTGGTCACCTTCACCGCGGTCACCCTGCTGGTCGGCCAGCCCTTCTACGAGAACCTCTCCGAGACGGTCGACCGCGACGTCTCGCCCGACGGCACCGCACCGGAGTCGGGCCTGCCGCTCTGGCGCGAACTGTGGATCTCGGCCCGCGACAGCCTCCGTATCGTCGTCCGCGCCGCGGTGTGGGGGATCCTGCTGTTCGCCCTCGGCTTCCTGCCCTTCGTCGGCCAGACCGTGATCCCGGTGATCGGCTTCTTCGTCACGGGCTTCTTCCTCACCGAGGAACTGGCCTCCGTCGCCCTTCAGCGCCGGGGCGTCGACCTGCGCGCCCGCCTCGCCCTGCTGCGCTCCCGCCGCACGCTGGTCTGGGGCTTCGGCACACCGCTGGCCCTCGCCTTCCTGGTCCCGTTCCTCGCGGTGCTGCTGATGCCGGGCGCGGTCGCGGGCGCGACCCTGCTCGCCCGCGACCTGCTGGGGGAGGAGATCACCGACGGCGCCGCGGAGGAGCGGGAGGCCGCCGCCGACAGCGAGGCGGAGGCCGGGACGGACCACTGAGCCCACGTCACCCCGCCGCTACGGCGCGGACGGCAACACGCCCGTCACTGGTCGGCGAGCATCGGACTGGTCGGCTTCTGACGCCGCGTTCGCGACTCCGACGAGCAGATGTGTTGCCTTCGCAAGGTCGTGTCGTGGCGCACACCAGGGCTGCCGAGATCGGTGTCGGCGGCCGTCCCCGATCCGCGTCAACCGGCGTGGTTGAGCTCGTCGGCGAACCGGAGGAACTGGTGGATGTGTTCTTCGGCAAGGCCGACCGCGGGATCGACGGGGATCAGTCGTGTAGACGCTCGGCGACGCGCTGCCCAGGCGTGGGCGCTGCTGCTGTGCAGGTCATCGGCCCAGGCGGAGGCGCGGTCCCCGACGGCGTCAGCGATGGTGGGGAACTTGTCGTAGCGACCGCCGGTGTGTGCGGGGAATTCGGTGACGGGCAGCTCGGGCAGCGTCAGAAGCGGTGCGAGGAGGCGGTTGGCGTCGTGCCCCCAGCTGGTCGCCCAGACCAGCTCGAAGTGGGGGATCAGGCGGCGGAGCAAGGCCCCGTGGCCGACGTTGACGCGTACCAGTTCCCCTTCGAAGAGCTCGTATTCGGTGTAGCCGGACGGGCAGACCGATGCGTCATAGGGGTTGAGAACGCCGTCGACGTCGATGAGAGCCAAGGGCCGGTCGGTGGTCACCATGCTTACTCCCCTCTTGTGCCCAGTCTGCACGGGATCGGCCGTACGCAGACGGTGTCCGGAGCTGTGGACCACGCAGGGGCAGGCTGCCAAGAGCCGTCGGGGCCAGGCCTGCACGGCCGGTGACGAGGAGGCGAACTCGTGGGTGCGTGTGAAGGGTTCGTACGAGGTTGCGGCGCGGAGCCCGATCGCCGGACGCCGGGCCGGTGCGGCGATTAACGTCTGATCCGGGACAAGTCCGCCCACGGGCAGCCCCGGTTCGGGACCTGACACCCGGACCGGGGCTGCCCGTGGGTCAGGCGCCGGTGGGTCATGCGCTCGTGCGTCGGGCGCGGCCGGCCGCGCGCACCCCGAAGCCGTACACCGTCTCCGAGCGGTACACCTCGCCGGGCCGCAGCTCGGTGCTCGGGAACTCCGGCCGGTTCGGGGAGTCCGGGAAGTGCTGGGTCTCCAGGGCGATGCCCGCACCCGGGGCGAAGGGGGCGCCGAGGTGGTCGGCGGTGTAGACCTGGATGCCGGGTTCGGTCGTCGCCACCGTCAGGACCCGCCCGGACGCCGGGTCGTGCAGCTCCGCGACCTCCTCGGGCGCCGCCTTGGTGACGCCCTTGTCGAGGACGAAGTTGTGGTCGTAGCCGGAGCCGGCCCCGCGGCCCTGCCGGAAGTCGAAGCGCGTCCCCGCCACCTCCCGGGGTCCGCCGGCCGGGATCAGCCCGGCGCCGACCGGCGTGTAGCGGGAGGCGGCGAGCCGCAGCGCGTGGCCGGCGGTGTCGCCCGAGCCGCTCAGGTTCCAGTAGGAGTGGTTCGTCAGGTTGACGACGGTCGGCGCGTCCGTGACCGCCTCGTAGGCGATGCGCAGCGCGCCCGACTCGTCGAGGGTGTACGTCGCCGTGACCTCCAGCCGGCCCGGGAAGCCCTCCTCGCCGTGCGGGCTGACCCGGCTCAGGCGCACGCCGTGCGCGACCGGGGTCACCTCCCACACGCGCTTGTCGAAGCCGCGCTCCCCGCCGTGCAGCGAGTTGTCCCCGTCGTTGCGGGCGAGCGTGTGGGTGCGCCCGTCCAGGGCGAAGCGGCCACCGGCGATCCGGTTCGCGTACCGGCCGACCAGGGCGCCGAAGTACGGCCCCGGGTGGTCCAGATAGCCGTCGAGGCCGGGGAAGCCCAGCACCACGTCCGCCGGGCGGCCGTCCCGGTCCGGGATCTCGACCGACTGCACGATCCCCCCGTACGACAGCACCCGCACCCGCGCTCCGCCCCGCTCCAGGGTCCAGCGGTGCACCGGGGTGCCGTCGGAAAGTGTGCCGAAAAGTTCAGTCATGTGGAAAACCCTAGGCCACAGGCTCCCTCGCGGTGACCGTGCGGTAGGCGATCTCGGCCAGCCGGGCCTGCCCGTTCCGGCTCGGGTGGAACCAGTCCCACTGGCTCAGCTGCTCCGTGCCGAAGCGGAAGTCGAAGACCGCGTTGCCGTCGAAGCGGCACCGGCGGTCCTTGGCGCAGACGTCCCGCAGCACCGCGTTGTACGCCTCCACCCGGGCCTGCACCCGGTCCCGCCGCCGCACCGCCGCCGCGTCCAGCGCGTCCGCGTCGCCCAGCATCGACGGGCAGATGCCCAGCCTCCACACCTGCTTGCCCAGCGGGTTGGTCCGGCCCTCCGACCACAGCCGCTTCAGGTTCGGCACACTGGCGACGTACACCTGCGTCTTCGGCAGCGCCGCGCGCAGGCGGTCCATCGCGTCCTGGAACGAGGCCCGGAAGTCCGCGACCGGCGTCATCGCGGCGGTGGAGACCCGGCAGGCGTCGTTCGCCCCGGCCATCACGGTCAGCAGCTCGGGCCTGCGCCGCACCGCCTCGGTGACCTGGCCGGGCAGGTCGGACATCCGGGCGCCCGTCACCGCGTAGTTCCAGCTCCGCCGCGCCGCCCCGGTCACCCCGAGCAGCCGTACGGCCAGGCTGTCCACCGCCGCGTCGCTGCCCGTCGCCCAGGACGACTCGGGGCAGTCGGACAGCACCGCGCAGGCGTCGAAGCCGCGGGTGATGGAGTCGCCGACCGCGGCCATCGAGTCCGGGCTGCGGTCCCACACCGGGACCGGCCGCGACGACGGACGGCCCGCCTTCGTGCCGTCCCCCGCCCCCGAGGCGCCACCGCCGGCGTCGCATCCCGCGGCCGTCAGGACCGCCGCCGCCACGACGGCGAGGCAGGCCCGCGTACGGTCGCTTCGCTTCCGCATCCCTGGTGGTCCCCTCGGTCGGCGTGCGGTGCTCTCCACTCATGACAACGCGCCGGGGTTCCCGGCGCCGCGACACGCACCCGTACAAGCGTCCCCCCGGGTGAATGGCGGACGTTTCCCGGCCCCCGGACCGACGGTACGTCACACTCCTTGCGCCGCCGCACGGTAGCCTCGCCATCAACGTGGCCCTCAGGCCGCCGCCGTCCGCCCGCCCGCAACACGTCCCGCTCAGCCCGGAGGTCCAGGTGACGACACGTGGAGTTCTGTACGTGCACTCCGCGCCGCGCGCGCTGTGCCCGCACGTCGAGTGGGCCGTCGCCGGGGTGCTCGGCACGCGCGTCAACCTCGACTGGATCCGGCAGCCCGCCGCGCCCGGCACCTGGCGTTCGGAGTTCTCCTGGCAGGGCCAGGCCGGCACCGCGTCCAAGCTCGCCTCCGCGCTGCGCGGCTGGCACCTGCTGCGCTTCGAGGTGACCGCCGAACCCTGCCCCACCGCCGAGGGCGAGCGCTACAGCTGCACCCCCGACCTCGGCATCTTCCACGCCGTCACCGGCATCCACGGCGACATCCTGATCCCCGAGGACCGGCTGCGCGCCGCGCTGACGCGGTCCCAGCACGGTGAGACGGACCTGGAGGCGGAGATCGCCAAGCTCCTGGGCAAGCCCTGGGACGACGAGCTGGAGCCGTTCCGGTACGCCGGCGAGGGCGCGCCGGTCCGCTGGCTGCACCAGGTGGTGTGATCCCCCGGGACACGCGGAAGGGCCCCCACCGTCCGGTGGGGGCCCTTCCGCGTGCGGGGATGTGTCTCAGACCGTGCGGAACGCGAGCACCACGTTGTGGCCGCCGAACCCGAACGAGTCGTTCAGCGCGGCGATCCGTCCCTCCACGGGCAGCTTCCGCGCCTCGCCGCGGACCACGTCCGCGTTCGCCTCGGCCTCGGGGTCGATGTTCTCGACGTTGATGGTCGGCGGCGCGACCCGGTGGTACAGGGCCAGCACGGTCGCCACGGACTCCACGCCGCCCGCGCCACCGAGCAGGTGACCGGTCATCGACTTGGTCGCGGAGACCGCCATGTGGTCGGCGTCGTCGCCGAAGACCTTGCGCAGCGCCTTCAGCTCGGCGATGTCACCGGCCGGCGTCGAGGTGGCGTGCGCGTTGACGTGCACGATCTCGGCCGGGTCCAGGCCGGTGCGCTCCAGCAGGTTCTGCAGGGCGTGCGAGATGCCGCGGCCCTCGGGCTCCGGCTGCACGATGTCGTGGCTGTCGGCGGAGATGCCCTGGCCGACCGCCTCCGCGTAGACGCGGGCGCCGCGCTTGGCGGCGTGTTCGGCGGACTCCAGGACGATCACGCCGGCGCCCTCGCCCATGACGAAGCCGTCGCGGGCCACGTCGTAGGGACGCGAGGCGCCCTGCGGGTCGTCGTTGTTCTTGGACATCGCCATCATGTTGCCGAACGCGGCGATGGGCAGCGGGTGGATCGCCGCCTCCGTGCCACCCGCGACGACGACGTCGGCGCGGCCGGTGCGGATCATCTCGATGGCGTAGCCGATGGCCTCGGCGCCCGACGCGCAGGCGGAGACCGGCGTGTGCACGCCCGCACGGGCGCCCACCAGCAGGCCCACGTTCGCGGACGGGCTGTTCGGCATCAGCATGGGCACGGTGTGCGGGGAGACGCGGCGGACGCCCTTCTCCTTGAGCACGTCGTACTGGTCCAGCAGGGTCGTCACGCCGCCGATGCCGGAGGCGATGACCGCGCCGAGCCGGTCCGGGTCGATGGCCGGGTCCTCACCGGCCCGGCCGTCGAAGCCGGCGTCCTTCCAGGCCTCCTGGGCGGCGATCAGCGCGAACTGCGCGGAGCGGTCCAGACGGCGCGCCTGCGGCCGCGGGATGACCTCGGTGGGCTCCACGGCGACGGGGGCGGCGATGCGGACGGCCTGCTCCGCGGCCCACTCCTGGTCCAGGGCCTTGACGCCGGAACGACCGGCGACCAGACCCTCCCAGGTGGAGGCCGCGTCGCCACCCAGCGGTGTGGTTGCGCCGATACCGGTGACGACCACGGTGCGATTGGTCGGGCTCACGGGAATTCTTTCTCCAACGGATACGAGGATTCAGCGGCGCCACCGCCGGGTGGCGGGGCAGGTGGCCCGAGGCGCCGGCCGGGAGACCGGCCGGGGCCTGGGGTCTCAGCCCAGGTGATCGGTCGATCAGCCCTGGTGCTTGAGGATGTAGTCGGTCGCGTCGCCGACCGTCTTGAGGTTCTTGACGTCCTCGTCCGGGATCTTGACGTCGAAGCGCTCTTCGGCGGCGACGACGACCTCGACCATGGACAGCGAGTCGACGTCCAGGTCGTCGGTGAAGGACTTGTCCAGCTGGACGTCCTCGGTGGGGATCCCGGCGATCTCGTTCACGATCTCCGCGAGACCGGCGACGATCTCTTCCTGAGTGGCGGCCATGTCGGCGCTCCTTCGTAGATATCCAGATGGTGTGGCGCCCGCCGCGGCAGCGGCAGGTTGGTGCGTGTCCGTACCGGACGCATGATCCGGCACGGAGTGCCTAGGGGAGGGTAACGACCGTCGCGGCGTAGACGAGACCCGCCCCGAAGCCGATGACGAGCGCGGTGTCGCCGCTCTTCGCCTCCCCGGTCGCCAGGAGCCGCTCCATCGCGAGCGGGATCGAGGCGGCCGAGGTGTTGCCGGTGGTGCGGATGTCACGGGCGACCGTGACGTGCTCCGGCAGTTTCAGGGTCTTCACCATCGAGTCGATGATCCGCACATTGGCCTGGTGCGGGATGAAGACGTCCAGGTCGTCCGGGCTGATCCCGGCCGCGTCCAGCGCCTGCTGCGCGACCTTCGCCATCTCGAACACGGCCCAGCGGAACACCGCCTGGCCCTCCTGCGTGATCGCGGGGAACTTGACGTTGCCCTCGCTGTCCAGCGACAGCTCGGACACGTCGCCGATCCTGAAGCGGTCCCACGGGACGGTCTGCTTGATCGTCTCGGACTTGTCGCCCTCGGAGCCCCACACGGTCGGGCCGATCGCGGGCTCCTGCGAGGGGCCCACCACGACCGCGCCCGCGCCGTCGCCGAACAGGAAGGCCGTGGCCCGGTCCTCCAGGTCGGTCAGATCGCTCAGCCGCTCGACGCCGATGACCAGCACGTACTCCGCCGAGCCCTCGACGATCATGCCCTTGGCGAGGGTGAGGCCGTAGCCGAAGCCCGCGCAGCCGGCCGAGATGTCGAAGGCGGCGGCCTTGTCCGTGCCCAGCTTGTAGGCGATCTCGGTGGCGACGGCCGGGGTCTGGCTGAAGTGCGAGACGGTCGAGACGACGACGGCGCCGATCTGCTCGGCGTCGATCCCGGCGTCCGCGATCGCCTTGCCGGCGGCCTCGACCGACATGGCCGCGACGGTCTCCTCCGGCGACGCCCAGTGCCGGGTCTCGATGCCGGAGCGCGAACGGATCCACTCGTCGGACGAGTCGATCGTCTCGAGGATCACCTCGTTGGGCACCACCCGCGTCGGGCGGTAGCCGCCCACGCCCAGGATGCGCGCGTACGGGGCACCCTTGCTGGGCTTGATCTTCGACATGATCGGTCGGCTCCTTAGGGCGTCAGGCGCGGGTGTGCTCGGCGATGAGCTCGCGGGCCGCGTCGAGGTCGTCGGGGGACTTCAGCGCCAGCGTCTTCACGCCGGGCAGCGCGCGCTTGGCGAGACCGGTGAGCGTGCCGCCGGGGCACACCTCGACGAGCGCGGTGGCACCGAGCCCCTTGAAGGTCTCCATGCACAGGTCCCAGCGGACCGGGTTGGCGACCTGGCCCACCAGGCGGTCGAGCACCTCGGCGCCGGTGGCGACGGCCCCGCCGTCCTTGTTGGAGACGTAGGCGACCTTCGGGTCGTCCGGGGTGAGCTGCCGGGCGGCCTCGGCCAGCCGGTCGACCGCGGGGGCCATGTGGCGCGTGTGGAAGGCGCCGGCCACCTTCAGCGGGACGACCTTGCGCACCCCCTCGGGCTTGTCCTCGGCCAGCGCGGCGAGCTGCTCCAGCGTGCCCGCGGCGACGATCTGGCCCGCGCCGTTGATGTTCGCCGGGGTCAGGCCCAGCTTCTCCAGGTGCGCGACGGACACCTCGGGGTCGCCGCCGAGCAGCGCCGACATCCCGGTCTCGGTGATCGCCGCGGCCTCGGCCATGGCCAGACCCCGCTTGCGCACCAGGGTCAGCGCGGAGACGTCGTCGAGGACGCCCGCGAAGGCGGCGGCGGTGATCTCGCCGACGCTGTGGCCGGCGACCGCGCCCGGCGAGATGTCACCGAGTGCCGCGGCCGACAGGAGTCCGGCGGCGACCAGCAGCGGCTGGGCGACGGCCGTGTCGCGGATCTCGTCCGCGTCGGCCTGGGTGCCGTAACGGGCGAGGTCCAGTCCGATGGCGTCCGACCAGGCGGCCACGCGGTCGGCGGCACCGGGGAGTTCGAGCCAGGGGGTCAGGAAGCCGGGCGTCTGGGCGCCCTGGCCGGGAGCGACGAGTACGAGCACTCTCACACTCTCTCTTGGGGACGGGCACGGCCGCCCGTGGGGACAGGGACGAAGAACACGAAGGGGTTTTGTGGGCCTCCGACAAAACCTTAGGCCTGAGGATCTCCATCGGCCAGACGCCCCAGGATCAGCGCGATCCTCAGTGTGAAGGCGGATCGTACATCGGAGGGTGACCAGCCGGTGACGTCAGTCACACGTCGGAGCCGGTAGCGCACGGTGTTCGGGTGAACGAAGAGCATCCGGGCCGCGCCTTCCAGACTGCTCGCCTGCTCCAGATAGACGCTGAGCGTTTCCAGCAGTGCGGAGCCGGCCTCCTCCAGCGGTCTGTAGATCTCCTCCACCAGCTGCTCGCGGGCGCTCGGATCACCGGCGATCGCGCGCTCCGGCAGGAGATCGTCCGCCAGCACCGGCCGCGGTGCGTCCTGCCAGGCCGAGCATGCCTTCAGCCCGGCCGCCGCGGCCTGCGCGGACCGGGTCGCGGCCAGCAGGTCGGCCACGATCGGGCCGGCCACGACGGGGCCGGCGGCGTACGGGCCGATCAGCGACTTGGCGACGGCGAGCGGGTTGTCGCTGCCGCCCGCGATGACGACCAGCCGGTCGCCGAGCACGCCCGTGAGGACCTGGAGCTTGGCGTGACGGGCGGCCCGCCGGATGGCCTCGACGGTCAGCTCGGAGTCGCCGTCCGGGGCGGTGCCCAGCACCACGCACACGTGTTCCGGGGAGTTCCAGCCGAGGGCGGCGGCGCGCGAGACGGCCCCCTCGTCCGCCTCGCCCGACAGGACGGCGTTGACGACGAGGGACTCCAGCCGGGCGTCCCAGGCGCCGCGTGCCTCGGCGGCCTGGGCGTAGACCTGGGCGGTGGCGAAGGCGATCTCGCGGGCGTAGACCAGCAGCGCCTCCCGCAGCACCGACTCGTCCCCGGGAGCCGCCACCTCGTCGATGGCGGACTCCATGACCTCGATCGTGGTGCGCACCATCTCCACGGTCTGCCGCAGCGTGATCGCCCGGGTCAGCTCCCGCGGCGCGGTCCCGAAGACATCGGTGGAGATCGCCTGCGGGGCGTCGGGGTGCCGGAACCACTCGGTGAAGGCGGCGATGCCCGCCTGGGCGACCAGCCCGATCCAGGAACGGTTCTCCGGGGGCATGGCCCGGTACCACGGCAGCGTCTCGTCCATGCGCGCGATGGCCTGGGCGGCGAGAGATCCGGAGGACTTCTCCAGCCGCCTCAGGGTCGCGGCGTGCGTATGGATGCCGTGCGCGGCGGGGCCGGGCTTGCTTGATTCGGGTTCGGGCACGGGGACAAGACTGCCTTATCGGGACTCGGGCGCGTGCCGCCGGGTCACCACGGAGGTCCGGGACGCGGGGATACCGTTGGGTGCGTGATGGATGTACGGCGCGCGGCAGAGCGCTTCGAGGGCGGTGAGGCGGCGGCCGGGATCGAGTCCTGGCACGCCTTCTCCTTCGGCCCGCACTACGACCCGGACAACCTCCGCTTCGGCGCGGTGATCGCCTGCAACGAGGAACGCCTCGCGCCCGGCGCCGGGTTCGACGAGCACCCGCACAGCCACACCGAGATCGTCACCTGGGTGGTCGAGGGCGAGCTGACCCACCGGGACTCCACGGGCCACGAGACGGTGGTCCGCCCCGGCGACGTGCAGCGGCTCAGCTCCGCGGGCGGCGTCCGCCACGTGGAGCGCAACGACGGCACGGCGCCGCTTTCCTTCGTGCAGATGTGGCTGGCCCCGCTGGAGCCCGGCGGCGACCCCTGCTACGAGATCGTCCACGGCATCGCCGACTCCACGCCGTACGCGGTGCCGGAGGCGGCCGCCATGCTCCACGTCCGGCGGCTGTCGGCGGGCGAGCGGACGGCGGTGCCGGACGGGGCATACGTGTACGTCCACGTCGTACGCGGCGAAGTGCGGCTCGGCGGCGAGCGGTTGGGCCCGGGGGACGCGGCCCGCATCACGGACGCGAAGGACCTGGAGGCGGACGCCGAGACCGACGCCGAGCTGCTCGCCTGGGAGATGGCGGCGCGGGCCTAGGAAAGGTTCACCGGCTCGCGACGCCCGGCACTAGCGCAGCTCGGCCAGGACCGCGTCCGTGAACGGCGGCCACGCCTCGACCGCCCACGGCCCGAACGCCCGGTCCGTCAGCGCCACGCAGGCCGCCCGCGCGTCCGGGTCGATCCACAGGAACGTGCCGGACTGGCCGAAGTGACCGAAGGTGCGCGGGGAGGACGAAGCGCCGGTCCAGTGCGGGGACTTGGCGTCGCGGATCTCGAAGCCGAGGCCCCAGTCGTTCGGGTTCCGGTGGCCGTAGCCCGGCAGGACGCCCTTGGTGCCCGGGTACTGCACCGTCATCGCCTCCGCGACCGTCCGCGGGTCCAGCAGCCGTGGCGCCTGGATCTCGGCGGCGAAGCGGAGGAGGTCGTCGACCGTGGAGACGCCGTCCTTCGCCGGGGAGCCGTCCAGCGTCGTCGCCGTCATGCCCAGCGGTTCCAGCACCGCCTGGCGCAGGTACTCGGCGAAGGGGATGTCCGTCGCCTTGGCGACATGGTCCCCGAGCTGCTCGAACCCGGCGTTGGAGTACAGCCGCCGCTCCCCGGGCGGGGCCGTCACCCGGTGTTCGTCGAAGGCCAGGCCCGAGGTGTGCGCGAGCAGATGGCGGACCGTCGCTCCGGGCGGCCCGGCCGGCTCGTCGAACTCGATCGCCCCCTCCTCGTACGCCACGAGCACCGCGTAGGCGGCGAGCGGCTTGGTGACCGAGGCGAGCGGGAGGCGCCGCCCGGCCGGGCCGTGGGTCCCGAGGACCGTCCCGTCGGCCCGTACGACACCCGCCGCGGCGGTGGGAACCGGCCAGTTCTCGATCGACGCCAAGCTGTTCAACGACATGACGCCGAGCCTATGCGGCTCACAGCGCCAGGCGCATCGAGGGGTCGGGCTTGCGCACGAAGCCCAGCGAGGCGTACAGCGGCTCCGCCTCGGCCGACGCGTTCAGGTCGACCTGCCGGGCGTCGCGCTCGCGGAACCAGTCCAGCAGGCTCTCCATGCACCCGCGCGCGTACCCGCGGCGCCGGACGTCCGGGTCGGTCGCCACGCTGAAGACGTGCCCCACCCGGCCGCGCGGGTTCTCCGCCCGCCCGATCCGGTACTCCAGCGCCCCCGCCGCCAGCGCGGCCAGCGCCCCCGGGCGCTCCGGGTGGTCGACGACGAAGGCCACGAAGTCGCCGTCCGGCTCGGCCAGCCGGACCCGCAGGGCGGGCAGGGACTCGGCGTGCCAGCCGGTGGACCCGTCGGCCGTGAACACGGAGTCGAGCATCACCTGGCGCAGCCGCAGCACTTCGCCGGCGTCCTCGGGCAGGGCACGTCGTACGAGACTCATGGGCCGCACGGTAGCCACCGCGGCGGCGGCGCGTCCTGTGCTTTTCTCACCGGTTTCGCTTGCTTCGAGTGCGCTCCAAGGTTTTAGCGTGGAGGCCATGACGGTGATGCAGACCACGGCCGCGGCCCGCGAGGCGACCGGGGAGGGCGCGGAGCCGGCCGCCGACGGGGGCGACCTCTGCGCCGCCCCGCGCCCGCGGCACCCCCGCCCCGACGGGCAGGACGGCTACACGATCAGCGAGGTCGTCGCCCTCACCGGCCTGACGGCCCACACCCTGCGCTGGTACGAGCGGATCGGGCTGATGGCCCACGTCGACCGCTCGCACACCGGCCAGCGCCGCTACACCAACCGCGACCTGGACTGGCTCGACCTCGTCGGCAAGCTCCGGCTGACCGGTATGCCGGTCGCCGACATGGTCCGGTACGCCGAGCTGGTGCGCGCGGGCGAGAGCACCTACGCCGAGCGCTTCGAGCTGCTCCAGGCCACCCGCCGGGACGTCCTGGCCCGGATCGCCGAACTCCAGGACACGGTCGCGGTACTGGACCGGAAGATCGGTTTCTACGCGGACGCCGGACGTCCGCACACAGCGGAGAGGACTCCATGAGCGACAGCAGGATCCCGACGGTACGGCTCGGCGACCACGGACCGGAGGTGGGTGTCCAGGGCCTCGGCTGCATGGGCATGAGCTTCGCCTACGGGCCGTCGGACGCCGGGGAGTCGCGCGCCACCCTGGAGCGGGCCCTGGAACTGGGCGTCACGCTCTTCGACACGGCGGACGCGTACGGCGCGGGCGAGAACGAGCGGTTCCTGTCGCCGTTCTTCACCGCGCACCGGGACGAGGTCGTGATCGCCACCAAGTTCGCCCTGACGATCCCGCCGGACGAGCCGACGAAGCGGATCATCCGCAACGACCCGCCGTACATCCGCCAGGCCGTGGAGGCGAGCCTGAAGCGCCTCGGCGTCGACGTGATCGACCTGTACTACATGCACCGGCGCGATGTGCGGGTCCCGATCGAGGAGAGCGTCGGGACCATGGCCGAGCTGGTCCGCGAGGGCAAGGTCAAGCACCTGGGCCTGAGCGAGGTCACGGCCGACGAGCTGCGGGCGGCGCAGGACGTGCACCCGATCGCCGCCGTGCAGTCGGAGTGGTCGCTGTTCAGCCGGGACATCGAGGCGCACGTCGTGCCGGCGGCCCGTGAGCTGGGCGTGGCCCTGGTGCCGTACTCGCCGCTCGGCCGCGGCTTCCTGACCGGCGGCTTCACCGACGCCGCGAAGGAGCTGACGAGCGACGACTTCCGCCGGACGATGCCCCGCTTCCAGGGCGAGAACGCCACGGCGAACGCGGCCCTGCTGGAGCCGGTCCGCGCCGTCGCCGAGGCGCACGGCGTCTCGCCGGCGCAGGTCGCGCTGGCCTGGGTGCAGCAGCGGTCCGCCGTGCACGGGCTGCCGGTCGTCCAGATCCCGGGCACCCGCAAGCCGCACCGGGTGGAGGAGAACGTGGCGGCGACCCGGATCGTCCTGACCGGCGAGGAGCTGGCGCTGCTGGAGCCGATCGCGGCGAAGGTCGTGGGCACCCGCTACCCGGACATGTCGTTCGCGTCGAGCGGCCGGGAGTAGCCGGTTCGAGCGGCCGGGAGTAGCCGGGAGCAGCCGGTTCGAGCGGCCGGGAGCAGGCCGGGGGCCGCAGGAGGCGGAGGCGGAGCTACAGCTCCGAGAGCAGCTCCGCCTTCTTCAGCGAGAACTCCTCGTCCGTCACCAGCCCCGCCCGGTGCAGCTCGCCGAGGTGCCGGATCCGCTCGGCGATGTCGGCCGGATCGCGGCGCCCCGCCGGGACCGGCACCGGGGCCGGGGTGGCCGGCCCGTTCGCCCGCACCGCCGCCAGCACCGCCGCGGCGAACGGCAGCGACTCGTGCACCGGGCCGTATCCGAGCCCGAACACCACCGCTGCCGGATCCCGGTCCGGCTGCGGGGGCGGCGCGGCGCCCCCGTCGCGGGGCAGCAGCCGCAGATGTCCCTCGAAGACCTCGGGGGAGCGCCACTCCACCCCGCCCAGGCCGGTGACCGGGAAGCTCTGGTCGCCGGCCTTCCACTTCTCCGACGACGCCCCGGTCCACGACCACCGGTACCGCACGGCCGTGCCGTCGAAGGACGCCTTCCCGTCGTACGCCTTGAACCGCAGCGGCGTCTCGGGCGCGGCCACCAGATGGCGCTCGGCGGGACCGGCGCCGGTGAGGTGCGCGCGCAGTTCGTCGGCGTAGTACTCGGCGAGCGTCTCGCGCTCGGCGGGCAGCACCAGCCGGTAGGGGTCGCAGCCCTCCTTGAGCTGTCCCGCGGCCGCCTCCATCAGCGGGTCGGCGCCCGCTCTGGGTTCGGCGCGCAGCACCACGGTCCCGCGTCTGCCCGGGGTGAGCGTCACGTCCGCGAGGGCGGCCAGCGGGATCCGGCGCTCACCGAGTACCTGGAAGAGTTTCGGTGTTCGAATCCCCCGTTCGTAGCGGATGAGCACGGAATCGGACTCGAACTCCCAGGCAGCATGAAATCCGGCCAGCACGTCACCCATGCGGCTCATCGTAGGCGGCACGAGCGTCTTCGTCCCTCCTCGCGCGGACCGCAGTTCCTGCTGTCTCTACGCGCGTCCGGCCTTCGCCGTGCCGGGCAGATCGGCCCGGCACCCGTCGTCGTCACGGGCGCAGCGCACCGAGTCGTACGCCCCGACCCCGATCTCGGCGAAGTTGGTCAGGCTGGCGGTGCCCGGCTCGAAGTAGCCGGCGTGTCCCACGGCCCCGTGCGCCGACAGCACCCGCGCGCCGAAGGCCGAGGAGACCGGGTCGGCGCCGTGGCCGAGTCCGCCGAGCTCCAGGTACGGCACGTCCTGGATCCAGTCGGTGGCGTCGCGCATCGCCCAGACCCGGGCGGAGGTGCGCAGCTGCGCGGCGTCGCGGACCCGCATACCGGGGCTGGCGGCCACCGCCACGTCGGACACCCGCTGCGGCAGTGAGCGCGCGGCCACCCCGCACACCACCGAGCCGTAGCTGTGGCAGAACAGCGCCACCGGCGAGCGGCCGGGCAGTCCGCGCAGCAGCGCGTTCAGCCGGACGGCGCCCTCCTCGGCGCGCATCGCGGTGGCCGCGTCGACGCCGAGCCCGCTCGGGGCGGTGTAGTCGGCCCAGGCGATCACCGCCGTACGCGTCCCGGGCCGCGCCGTGCGCTCGGCGCGGTAGAGCGACTTCGCCATGCCGACCGGCGCCGAGTAGGGGCGGTAGCTCTTCTGGAAGGAGAGCAGGTCGGTGTCGACGCCGGGGACGATGACGGAGACCCGGTCGGCCCGCTGCAGATCGCCGAAGACCTCGGCGACCCGGCCCGACCCTTCGGGGTCGAAGGCGAGGATCTGCCGGCCCTGGTCGAGCAGCGCGGTGTAGCGGTGCATCCGGCGGCCCGCGTCCTGCTGTCCGGCCGAGGTGAGCCGGGCGTCGTGCATCCGGGCCAGCTCGTCCGCGCGCGCCTGGCGCAGTGCCTCCCGGTTCGCCTGGTAGCGCAGCCGCACCGGAGCGCCGTTCATGTTTCCGACCGCGAGCGGATAGCGGTGGGCGAGCCGCGCGCCGTCCCGGGCGGTCAGTGACGCGAAGAACCGGGTGAGCCGGGCCGATGACGCCTCCGGGTCCGGCAGCCGGTGGCCGTGCAGGCGCCCGTGCTCCCAGGCGGAGACGGAGGCCTGGACGGCGGCGCTCCCGCGGTGGCTGCGCACGGCGGTCCAGCCGGTGGTCGCGAGCATCACGAAGACCACGGCCAGGGCGAGCAGCGCACGCCAGACGTTCAGGGGCGGGGAGGTGTCGAGGGAAGTCACTGGAAGGACACACTAGGAGAACGGGAGGGTCTCGCGTGAATCCAGTGACGGGGATCACGTTTGGGCCGGAGTGACAAGCTTCTCAGTCCGTACATCAGTCCAAGATCGGTCATCCGTGCACCAGTTCAAGATCGGTGGAGCGGACCCCGCGTCAAGGTCGGCCGGTCGTACGCCAGTTCCCGGTCAGTGCGGGTCCCACCTGGTCGAGGTACGCGGCCGTGAGCGCCCGGATCGCCTCCAGTCCGGCGTCCTCGCGCGTGCTCCACTGGCGGCCCGTGACCCTCATCACCGCTCCGAAGACGGCCACCGCCAGCCGCGGCCGCGGATCGGCGGCCACGTCGAGCCCCTCGCGCTCGGCGAGCAGCCGCGCGATCTGCTCCTCGGTCTCCGCCGAGCGGCGCAGGTGCGCGGCGAGCAGGACGGGCGTCGACTCGATCACCCGGAACATGCGCAGGTACAGCTCCACCGGCACGACCGCCCCGACCGCGTCGCTGATCGTGTCCCAGCCCTCCAGCACGGCCCCGCGCAGCGCCTCCAGCGGGGCCTCCCCGGGCGGGCGGGTGCGCAGCGACTCGACGAAGTGGGCCTCCACCATCTCCTGCACGGCGAAGGCGACCTCCTCCTTGCCGGCGAAGTAGCGGAAGAAGGTGCGCTGCGAGACGTCGACCGCCTCGGCGATCTCGTCGACCGTGGTCCGCTCGTACCCCTGGGTGGTGAACAGTTCGAGCGCGGCGCGCAGCAGCGCGTCCCGGGTGCGCCGCTTCTTGCGCTCGCGCAGTCCCGGCCGCGGTGCCGCCTCGGCGGTCCCCGCCCTCTCCATGCGTCTCCCGGATCTCGGAGTCCCAGTGTTTCCCCTGTTCAGCCTATACGGGGGTGACATGTCAGTAACCGACTAGTGAACTCGTTTGTCAACTGTCAGTCGCTGACATTAGCCTCGAACGCATGACTAGTCAGACCACCATCGACACGACGGGACCGGGGGACCGGGCGCCGGCCGCCCCGTCGGACCCCGTTCCGGCCGGGGGACTGCGCGGCCACCCGTGGTTCACCCTGATCACCGTCGCCGTAGGGGTCATGATGGTGGCCCTCGACGGCACCATCGTGGCGATCGCCAACCCGGCGATCGCGAAGGACCTGCACGCCAGCTTCGCCGACGTGCAGTGGATCACCAACGCCTACTTCCTCGCCCTCGCGGTCGCGCTGATCACCGCGGGCAAGCTCGGCGACCGCTTCGGGCACCGGCAGACGTTCCTCATCGGCGTGACCGGCTTCGCCGCCGCCTCGGGGGCCATCGGCCTGTCCCACAGCATCGCCGCCGTCGTCACCTTCCGCGTCTTCCAGGGCCTGTTCGGCGCGCTGCTGATGCCGGCCGCGCTGGGCCTGCTGCGGGCCACCTTCCCGGCCGAGAAGCTCAACATGGCCATCGGCATCTGGGGCATGGTCATCGGCGCCTCCACCGCGGGCGGCCCGATCCTCGGAGGTGTCCTCGTCGAGCACGTCAACTGGCAGTCGGTGTTCTTCATCAACGTGCCGGTCGGCGCCCTCGCCCTGCTCCTGGGCCTGCTGATCCTGACCGACCACCGCGCGGCCAAGGCGCCGCGCTCCTTCGACCTCCTCGGCATCGCCCTGCTGTCCGGCGCGATGTTCTGCCTGGTCTGGGCGCTCATCAAGGCGCCGGCATGGGGCTGGGGCGACGGCCGGACCTGGGCGTTCCTCGGTGTGTCCGTCCTGGGCTTCGCCCTGTTCTCCTTCTGGGAGACACGGGTGAGCGAGCCGCTCGTCCCGCTCACGCTGTTCCGCTCCGTCCCGCTGTCCGCGGGCGTGGTCCTGATGGTCCTGATGGCCATCGCCTTCATGGGCGGCCTGTTCTTCGTCACCTTCTACCTGCAGAACGTGCACGGCATGAGCCCGATCGACGCCGGTCTGCACCTGCTGCCGCTCACCGGCATGATGATCGTCGGCTCCCCGCTCGCGGGCTTCGCGATCACCAAGCTCGGCCCGCGCATCCCGCTCGCCGGAGGCATGGTCGCCACCGCGGTCGCCATGTACGGCATGTCCACGCTCAAAGCGGACACCGGCAGCGCCACCATGTCGCTCTGGTTCGCCCTGCTCGGCTTCGGCCTCGCGCCGGTCATGGTCGGCGCCACGGAGGTCATCGTGGGCAACGCGCCCATGGAGCTCTCCGGTGTGGCCGGCGGTCTTCAGCAGGCCGCGATGCAGATCGGCGGCAGCCTCGGCACCGCCGTGCTCGGCGCCGTGATGGCCTCCAAGGTCGACAACGACCTCGCGGGCAACTGGAAGGACGCCGGACTCCCGCCGCTCACCCCGGCCCAGCTCGACCAGGCCTCCGAGGCGGTCCAGGTCGGTGTCGCCCCGGTGCCCCAGGGCACGCCCGAGGCGTTCGCCGTGAAGATCACGTCGGTCGCGCACGACACGTTCGTCTCCGGGATGAGCCTCGCCTCCCTGGTCGCCGCCGGGGTCGCGGCCGTGGCGGTCCTGGTCGCGCTGCTCACCAAGCGCGGCGAGAACGCCGAGGCGGGCGCGGGCGTCGGCCACGTCTGACGGCCGGTCCGGGCCGGTCCCCGCGGGGCGGATCGGCCCGGTTCCCCCATCAGGGTGACTCCGCCGAAGACCGCTCGCCCCGGCCGCGCGCCGCGGGTCACAGTGGGTCATGTCCTCCGCAGGGGAGGGAGGGCGACCGGCTGCGGCGCGCTGCCGGAGGGGGGCAGCGCGCAGGCAGCGGAATCCCCCTCGGCCGGAGCCCGCGAAGAAGCGCGAGAAGTGGGTGACTTGCCCGGCGGAACCGGGGTACCCGATTCCGTGAACCCCTTCGGAACACCAACTCGGCCAGGGGTTCGAGGAGTTGATGATGGCGGGCTTCGGACACGGAACGCGCGGGCACCCCCGTTCACGTAGCCGTACGTGGTCACGGAACGGGCCGGATCGCGCGACGCTCGGAATCATCGGAGTCGTCTGCGCGATCGCCGGATTCTTCGTGCTGGGGATCATCCTCGGCCCGGCGGCGGTCGTCTGCGGCTGGCTCGCGATGGGCCGCAGCTGGACGGGAGACCGTTCGGTACCGGCCCTGGTCGCCCTCGTTCTGGGCGCCATCGACACGCTTCTGGCGATCCTCTGGCTCGCCGGAGCGGCCGGCCCGGGCAGCGGCATGTTCTGACCCGGGCGCGGTGCGGGACGGGCCCCCGGCGGTCGGCCGGGGGCCCACCTGCGTGGTCAGCGCGGCCACATGCGCCCGCAGCTCCCGCACCTCCTCGGCCAGCCGCTCGATCGCCGCCGTCTGACGCCGTTCCTCCACGTCGTCCTTCTCGAACCGGGAGATGAACCAGGCGGCGATGTTCGCGGTCACCACACCCAGCAGGGCGATCCCGGACAGCATCAGCCCGACGGCCAGCATCCGGCCGAGCCCGGTCGTGGGCGCGTGGTCCCCGTATCCCACGGTCGTCATGGTGGTGAACGACCACCACACCGCGTCACCCAGCGTCTTGATGTTCCCGTTCGGCGAGTCCCGCTCCACCGACAGCACGGCCAGCGAACCGAACATCAGCAGCCCCACCACGGCCCCGGCCACGTACGTCGTCAGCCGGACCTGCTCGGCCAGCCGCGCCCGCCGTCCGACGAGCAGCACCGTCGCCACCACCCGCAGCAGCCGCAGCGGCTGGAGCAGCGGCAGCACCACCGCGCACAGGTCCAGCCAGTTGCGGCGGACGAACTCCCGGCGCCGCCCGGTCAGCGAGAGCCGCACCAGGTAGTCCACGGCGAACGCCCCCCACACCACCCACTCCACGACCGTGCACGCGGTCGTCACGGACCGGCTCGCCGCGCTGTCCACGATCGGCACCGCGTAGGCGGCGGCGAACGCCACCGCGAGGGCCAGCAGGGGTCGCTGCGTGCGCCGTTCCCAACGGGCCTGCGCCGAGTCTTGCTCCATGGCCGCATCGTAAGGAAACGAACACTGGCAAGGGCGGCGGAGCCGTCGGCCCCACCGCCCGTCCGGCGGCCCGGGGCCGGGGCGCGCGCCGCGCCCCGGCCCCGGGCCGGTCCCGCCGGAAACCTCCTACGCGTCGCCTCCCGCCGTACCGGGGTCCGCCGCCGTCACGTCGAGCAGCCGGTAGCGGTCCACGGCCTGCTTGAGCACCGAGCGGTCGACCTTCCCCTCGCGCGCCAGCTCCGTCAGCACGGCCACCACGACCGACTCCGCGTCGATGTGGAAGAACCGCCGCGCCGCCCCGCGGGTGTCCGCGAAGCCGAAGCCGTCGGCGCCCAGCGACTGGTACGTCCCGGGCACCCACCGCGCGATCTGGTCCGGCACCGACCGCATCCAGTCGGACACGGCCACGAACGGCCCCTCGGCCCCGCTCAGCTTCCGCGTCACCCAGGGCACCCGCTGCTCCTCCTCCGGGTGCAGCAGATTGTGCTCCTCACACGCCACGGCCTCGCGCCGCAGCTCGTTCCAGGAGGTCGCCGACCAGACGTCGGCCCTCACGTTCCACTCCTCGGCGAGGATCCGCTGCGCCTCGAGGGCCCACGGGACGGCCACGCCCGAGGCCATGATCTGCGCCGGGATCTCGCCCGCGGTGCCCACGCCGATCCGGTGGACGCCCTTGAGGATGCCCTCGACGTCGACGCCGGCCGGCTCGGCCGGCTGCTGGATCGGCTCGTTGTAGACGGTGAGGTAGTAGAAGACGTCCTCGCCGTGCGGGTGCTCCTCGTCGCCGCCGTACATCCGGCGCAGGCCGTCCTGCACGATGTGCGCGATCTCGTAGCCGTACGCCGGGTCGTACGCCACGCACGCCGGGTTGGTCGAGGCGAGCAGCTGCGAGTGGCCGTCCGCGTGCTGCAGACCCTCACCGGTCAGGGTCGTGCGTCCGGCGGTCGCACCCAGGACGAAACCGCGTGACAACTGGTCGGCCATCTGCCAGAACTGGTCGCCGGTGCGCTGGAAACCGAACATCGAGTAGAAGACGTACACCGGGATCAGCGGCTCGCCGTGCGTGGCGTACGCCGAGCCCGCCGCGATCAGCGATGCCGTGCAGCCCGCCTCGGAGATGCCGTCGTGCAGCATCTGCCCGGTCGGCGACTCCTTGTACGCCAGCAGCAGGTCGCGGTCGACGGACTCGTACTGCTGACCGAGCGGGTTGTAGATCTTCGCACTCGGGAAGAACGAGTCCATGCCGAAGGTGCGGTACTCGTCCGGCGCGATCAGGACGAACCGCCTGCCGAGCTCCTTGTCCCGCATGAGGTCCTTCAGAAGCCGGACGAAGGCCATGGTCGTCGCGATGGACTGCTGGCCCGAACCCTTCTTCACGGACGCGTACGTCTTGTCGTCCGGCAGGGTCAGCGGCTTGGAGCGCACGACACGCGTCGGGACGTACCCGCCGTGCGACTTGCGCCGGTCGTGCATGTACTGGATCTCCTCCGAGTCCCGGCCGGGGTGGTAGTACGGCGGCGCGCCGGACTCCAGGTCCCGGTCGGGGATGGGCAGGTGCAGCCGGTCCCGGAAGCGCTTGAGGTCGTCGACCGTCAGCTTCTTCATCTGGTGGGTGGCGTTGCGGCCCTCGAAGTTCGGGCCGAGCGTCCAGCCCTTGATCGTCTTGGCCAGGATGACCGTCGGCTGGCCCTTGTGCTCGACGGCCGCCTTGAACGCGGCGTAGATCTTGCGGTGGTCGTGACCGCCGCGGCCCAGGTGCAGGATCTGGTCGTCGGTCATGTTCTCGACCATCGCGCGCAGCCGGTGGTCGTCGCCGAAGAAGTGCTCGCGGATGTAGGCGCCGGACTCGGTGGCGTAGGTCTGGAACGCGCCGTCCGGCGTGATGTTCATCTTGTTGACCAGGATGCCGTCCCGGTCCTGCGCCAGCAGCGGGTCCCAGGTGCGGTCCCAGATCAGTTTGATCACGTTCCAGCCGGCGCCCCGGAAGACCGACTCCAGCTCCTGGATGATCTTGCCGTTGCCGCGCACCGGGCCGTCCAGGCGCTGGAGGTTGCAGTTGACCACGAAGGTCAGGTTGTCCAGGCCCTCGCGGGCGGCGATGGACAGCTGTCCGAGCGACTCCGGCTCGTCCATCTCGCCGTCGCCGAGGAAGGCCCACACGTGCGAGCGGGAGGTGTCCGCGATGCCGCGCGCCTGCATGTAGCGGTTCATCCGGGCCTGGTAGATCGCGCCGATCGGGCCGAGGCCCATGGAGACCGTGGGGAACTCCCAGAAGTCCGGCATCGAACGCGGGTGCGGGTAGCTGGACAGCGCGAAGGGAGCCTTGGACTTCTCCTGCCGGAAGCCGTCGAGGTGCCGCTCGCTCAGGCGGTCCAGCATGAACGCGCGCGCGTAGATGCCCGGCGAGGCGTGCCCCTGGAAGAAGACCTGGTCGCCGCCGTCGCCCTCGTCCTTGCCCCGGAAGAAGTGGTTGAAGCCGACGTCGTAGAGTGAGGCGGAGGAGGCGAAGGTGGCGATGTGGCCGCCGACGCCGATGCCCGGGCGCTGGGCGCGGGAGACCATCACCGCGGCGTTCCAGCGTGTCGCGTTGAGGATTCTGCGCTCGATCTCCTCGTTGCCCGGGAAGAACGGCTCGCTCTTGGTCGGGATCGTGTTGACGTAGTCCGAGCTGCGCATCTCCGGCACGGCGACGCGCTTCTCCCGGGCGCGCTCGATCAGCCGGAGCATGAGATAGCGAGCCCGCTCGCGGCCCCGCTCGTCGACGGCGGCGTCGAGCGAGTCGAGCCACTCCTGGGTCTCTTCGGGATCGAAGTCAGGAACCTGACTCGGAAGGCCGCCAATGATGATCGGGTTTCGATCGGATCCGGAAGCCACGCTGTTCCTTACCTGTCAGAGGGCGACTTTTCTTGGTCTTTCGGGGGTTTCGCTGCCCTATTCTGGGGTTTCTCTGCCTGTGCCTGCACCGTTCCCCATCGTGTACCTCGCGAGAGGCAAACGTCATCTCTACCGAGGGGTAATCGGGGAACTCCTGTCCTATGGGCCATCCGCGCCGGGTTCTCAAGGGCGCAAACCGGGCAGAGGGGTGTGGTGTGTGTCACCGCTGATCGCGATACCGTGTCAGGAGTTGCGGCGACACAGCCGGGATCGTCACCGTTTCGGCGGTCCGAACCGCCGGGTACTTGCGCGATCCGGCCCGCCCGTGTGGACTACGGCCAATGCTTCGCGCACGCGCGTGGCTGAAGACCCAATAACGCAACACCATCAGGAGGCAACCCGTGAGCGCGACCGCGGACCACGCGGAGGAGCGGACTAACCCGGCCGTCAGGCTGGGCTTCCAGCCCGGGCAGGTGGTCCAGGAGATCGGCTACGACGACGACGTCGACCAGGAGCTCCGCGAGACCATCGAGGAAGCCGTCGGCACCGAGCTCGTCGACGAGGACTACGACGACGTGGCCGACGCCGTGGTGCTGTGGTTCCGCGACGACGACGGCGATCTGACCGATGCGCTGGTGGACGCCACCACGTACATCGAGGAGGGCGGGGCCATCCTGCTCCTCACGCCGAAGACCGGCCGTTCGGGCTACGTGGAGCCGAGCGAAATCTCGGAGGCCGCGACCACGGCGGGTCTGACGGCCAGCAAGAGCGTCAGCGTGGGCAAGGACTGGAGCGGATCGAGGCTGGCGACGCCGAAGGCCGCGAAGTCCAAGAAGTGACCGTCCAGGGGGTCCGGCGTCCCCGGACCCCCGCCGCGGCCCGCTCGGGCCGCGGCCCCCGCACGCCGGACGGGCCGGCCCGTGCCCGGCCCGTCCGCCTGCTCCCGGTGATCGCTGCGTAGGGTGGACCCACCCGAACAGCCCCACCGAAGGGATTCCAGGACGATGGCGATCCAGGTCGGCGACAAGGCCCCCGACTTCGAGCTCAAGGACAACCACGGCAGGACCGTGCGCCTGTCCGACTACCGCGGCGAGAAGAGCGTGGTGCTGCTCTTCTACCCGTTCGCCTTCACCGGCGTGTGCACCGGCGAGCTGTGCGCCCTGCGCGACAACCTGCCGACGTTCGTCAACGACGGCACGCAGCTCCTCGCGGTCTCCAACGACTCCATCCACACCCTGCGCGTCTTCGCCGAGCAGGAGGGCCTGGAGTACCCCCTGCTGAGCGACTTCTGGCCGCACGGCAACACTTCGCGCGACTACGGCGTCTTCGACGAGGACAAGGGTTGCGCCGTGCGCGGGACCTTCATCATCGACAAGGAGGGCGTCGTGCGGTGGACCGTGGTCAACGGACTGCCGGACGCGCGCGACCTGAACGACTACGTGAAGGCGCTCGGCACCCTGTGATCCGACACCTTTGATCCGTCGGCTCCAGGGCCTGCGGGGTGCGGGAACCCGTCACTAGGATCGACACGTTGATCCCCTATCCGATGCACGACGGGGCTCCCCGCCCCCGGACACCAATGGAGGACTCGTGGGAGTCAGCCTCAGCAAGGGCGGCAACGTATCGCTGACGAAGGAGGCCCCGGGACTGACGGCCGTCGTCGTCGGCCTGGGGTGGGACGTCCGTACCACGACCGGTACCGACTTCGACCTGGACGCCAGCGCGCTGCTGCTGAACAACTCCGGGAAGGTCGCCAGCGACCAGCACTTCGTCTTCTTCAACAACCTCAAGAGCCCCGACGGCTCCGTGGAGCACACCGGCGACAACATCACCGGTGAGGGCGAGGGCGACGACGAGCAGATCAAGATCAACCTCGCGGGGGTGCCGGCCGACGTCGAGAAGATCGTCTTCCCGGTCTCCATCTACGACGCCGAGAACCGCCAGCAGTCCTTCGGTCAGGTGCGCAACGCGTTCATCCGCGTCGTGAACCAGGCCGGCGGCCAGGAGATCGCGCGCTACGACCTGAGCGAGGACGCCTCCACCGAGACCGCCATGGTGTTCGGCGAGCTCTACCGCCACGGCGCGGAGTGGAAGTTCCGCGCCATCGGCCAGGGGTACGCCTCGGGCCTGCGCGGCATCGCCCAGGACTTCGGGGTCAACGTCTGAGGCGTGAGCGCCTGAGGCACGAAACCGCATCTGTCCGGCGTCGCACGGTTTGCGTGCGGCGCCGGACGCGCAGGACAACCACAGCAGCACCATCTCGGGGAGGACCAGCATCATGGGCGTCACGCTCGCCAAGGGGGGCAATGTCTCCCTCTCCAAGGCCGCACCCAACCTGACGAACGTCATGGTCGGGCTCGGCTGGGACGCGCGCTCCACCACCGGAGCACCCTTCGACCTGGACGCCAGCGCGCTGCTGTGCGGCGGTACCAACCGGGTGCTGGGCGACGAGTATTTCGTGTTCTACAACCAGCTCAAGAGCCCCGAGGGCTCCGTGGAGCACACCGGCGACAACCTCACCGGTGAGGGCGAGGGCGACGACGAGTCGATCCTGGTGGACCTGGCCCAGGTGCCGCCGCAGTGCGAGAAGATCATCTTCCCGGTCTCGATCCACATGGCCGACGAGCGCGGCCAGACCTTCGGCCAGGTCAGCAACGCGTTCATCCGCGTGGTCAACCAGGCCGACGGCCAGGAGCTCGCACGCTACGACCTGAGCGAGGACGCCTCCACCGAGACCGCCATGATCTTCGGCGAGCTCTACCGCTACCAGGGCGAGTGGAAGTTCCGCGCCGTGGGCCAGGGGTACGCGTCCGGACTGCGGGGGATCGCCCTGGACTTCGGGGTCAACGTCTCCTGAGCCGCGCCGCGCCCGAGGTGCGCCCCCGCTCTCCGGGGGCGGCCGCGCGGGGCCGCGGGTTCCGGTCCGGGGCGGCCCCAGCTCCCTCGGACGGCGGTTCCGCCTCTAGACTCGGGGTCAATGTTGGGTAAAGCCGGGTACGGCGCGGGGGAGACCCTCCCCCAGATTCGTCTGGGAGGGACCCCCAACACACGATGGGGTAGCCAGTGCTTCTGAAAACCTTCGGCTGGTCGTTCGCGGTCACCGCGCTCGGTCTGGTCGCTGCGGTCTTCTACGGGGGGTGGGAGGCCTTCGGCATCGTGGCGATCCTCTCCGTCCTCGAGATCTCGCTGTCGTTCGACAACGCGGTGGTCAACGCCGGAATCCTGAAGAAGATGAACGCCTTCTGGCAGAAGATCTTCCTCACGGTCGGCGTGCTCATCGCCGTCTTCGGCATGCGGCTGGTCTTCCCGGTCGTGATCGTCGCCATCAGCGCCAAGATGGGCCCGATCGAGGCCGTCGACCTGGCGCTGAACAACAAGGTCCGCTACCAGGAGCTGGTGACCGACGCCCACCCGGCGATCGCCGCGTTCGGTGGCATGTTCCTGCTGATGATCTTCCTCGACTTCATCTTCGAGGACCGGGACATCCAGTGGCTGCGCTGGATCGAGCGGCCCCTGGCCAAGCTCGGCAAGGTCGACATGCTGTCGGTCTGCATCTCCCTGATCGTCCTGCTGATCACCTCCTTCACCTTCGCCACCCACGCCCACCAGCACGGCGGCGCGCACGTCGACAAGGCCCAGACGGTACTGATCGCCGGCATCGCCGGTCTGATCACGTACATGATCGTCGGCGGTCTCTCCGGCTACTTCGAGGACAAGCTGGAGGAAGAGGAGGAGCGGGAGCACGAGGAGGAGGAAGAGGCCGCGCGCACCGGCAAGAAACGCTCGGCGGTCGTCCTGGCCGGCCAGGCCGCGTTCTTCATGTTCCTCTACCTGGAGGTCCTGGACGCGTCCTTCTCCTTCGACGGCGTGATCGGCGCCTTCGCCATCACCAACGACATCGTCCTGATGGCCCTCGGCCTCGGCATCGGCGCCATGTACGTCCGGTCGCTCACCGTCTACCTGGTCCGCCAGGGCACCCTCGACGACTACGTCTACCTGGAGCACGGCGCGCACTACGCGATCGGCGCGCTGGCCGTGATCCTCATGGTCACCATCCAGTACCAGATCAACGAGGTGATCACCGGCCTCGTCGGCGTGGTGCTGATCGCCTGGTCGTTCTGGTCCTCCGTGCGCCGCAACCGCGCGCTCGCGGACGGCGGGGGAAAGGCGGCCGGCTCGGACGAGAAGACTGAGGTCTCCTCCGGGGTGTGACCGCCCTCCCGGTGAGGGAACGCTCTGTGCGGGGCGGCCGACGGGGACACGTCCTCGGGCCGCCCCGCGGCATGTGTGCGGGGCCGATGTGCGGGTGAAGGTGGGGGCGGGCAGGACATGGGGTTCTTCGACGGGCTGCTGGGCGGGCGCGTGGCCGACTTCGACTCGGGCAGCGCGGCGACCAACGCGATCGAGCTGACCAAACGGCACCATCAGGTGTCGCTGACCAAACAGGGCGCGGCCACCGGGCATCTGCGCGTCAACCTGACCTGGCGGATGCGGACCTCCGACATCGGCGGCTCCGCCCGCGAGAGCCTGCTGCGGCACCCCTTCAAGGCGCTCAAGCCGCCGGAGGTGATGGGGCACAGCCAGAGCATGGTGAACGTCGACCTCGACCTCGGCTGCCTGTACGAGCTCGCCGACGGCACCAAGGGGGTCGTCCAGCCGCTCGGCGGCTTCCTGGGGGACGTGAACTCACCGCCGTACGTGAAACTCAGCGGCGACGACCGGTTCGGGTCCGCGTCCGGCGAGACGATCTACGTCAATCTCGACCACCGGGACGCCATCAAGCGGCTCCTGGTCTTCGTCTACATCTACGACCAGACACCAGCGTTCGACCGCACCCATGCGATCGTCACCCTGTACCCGAGCAACGGCCCGCGCATCGAGATCGGCCTCGACGAGCGGCACCCCCAGGCACGGTCGTGCGCGGTGGTGCTGATCGAGAACGTGAAGGGCGAACTGGTCGTCCGCCGCGAGGTCAAGTTCGTCTACGGCTTCCAGGCCGAGCTGGACCGGCTCTACGGCTGGGGGCTGCAGTGGGGGCGCGGCTACAAGTCGACGGCCGACAGGTGACCGTCCCGCCGTGGGCCGCGGGCCCGCCCGGCCGGCGCGGCGGGCTCAGCGGCCGATGAACTGCGGGCCCTGCGGCGGCAGCCGGAAATCCGGGTCGGGCGCGGTCGTCACCGGCTGGGGATAGCCGTAGCCCGACGGAGCCCCCGCGATGACGGCGGGCGCGGGCTGCTGCGGGTAGCCGTACGCGGGCTCCGGATAGCCGTAGGCCGGCTGTGCGGCCGCGGTCGCCGGGGGCTGCTGCGGGGGACGGGCGTACGTCGGCTGCTCCGGCGGCAGCGGCTGGGCGGCCGTGGGCGGGAGCGGCTGCGGGCCCGGCTGCTCCGGCGCGTCCGACTCCTCCGACTCGTCCACCGAGATGCCGAAGTCGGTGGCGAGCCCCTTCAGCCCGTTCGAGTAGCCCTCGCCGAGTGCCCGGAACTTCCAGCCCTCGCCCCGCCGGTACAGCTCGCCGCAGATCAGCGCGGTCTCCTGGCCTGTCTCCGGCTTGATCTCGAAGGAGGCCAGCGGCTCCGCGTCGGCGACGGCCGCGTCGTACAGCAGGATGCACAGCGAACGCACCCGGTCGAAGGCGACCCCGTCGGCCGAGGCCACCAGCAGAATCCGCCCGACACCGGACTCGACCCCGCCGAGGTCCGTCTGGATCGTGTCGGTCAGATGCTCGGCGACGCGCTTCTTGCCCAGCCGCCAGACCTTCCCCGAGGGGTGCCGGGGCTGGTTGTAGAAGACGAAGTCCTCGTCGGAGCGCACCCGGCCGTCGAGGCCGAGGAGCAGCGCCGAGGCGTCGACGTCCGGAATCCCCTGCCCGGGAGTCCAGCGCAGCACGGCGCGTACCGTGGTGGCCTCCAGCGGGACGTTCGACCCCTTCAGCATCGCGTGCGTCATGCGGTCATCCTGCCCTCTCGGTCCTGGTCACGACAACGCGGGGGTGGCCCGAAGCCGACCGGGTACACGACCCCCGTCGAACAGTCGTCGACAGGGCCCGGTTACCAGGAATTCATGCCCTGCGGGAACCCCCGACATGGCTTTCTACGTACTATTACCGGCCACACTTCGCCACCTTTCACACACGACTCACGTCACCACGGGGGAGATTCATGCGTCATTTCGGGCACATCGCCCCTGAGGTGCGCCGGCGCCTCTTCCACCGGGAGCCGGTCGCGTTCACCGCCGACTCCCCGGCCAGGCTGCTCTCCACGGCCCTGGGCGCCACGCTCTACAGCCCGGCCACCCGGCCCAGGCTCGCCGACGACATCGTCAAGCAGGCCGGTCGGGGTGTGGTCTCGATGGTGCTGTGCCTGGAGGACTCGATCGGCGACGCGGACGTGGTGGAGGGCGAGGAGAACCTCGTCCGCCAGTTCGCCGACCTGGCCGCCCGCGCGGACACCGACCTCCCGCTGCTGTTCATCCGCGTGCGGACCCCGGAGCAGATCCCCGACCTGGTCCGCCGCCTCGGTCCCACCGTGGAGCTGCTGTCCGGTTTCGTCCTGCCGAAGTTCACCGAGGAGCGCGGAGTCCCCTTCCTGGAGGCGCTCCAGGGCGCCGCGGCGGCCATTGGGCGGCGGCTGTTCGCCATGCCGGTGCTGGAGTCGCCGGAGCTGCTGTACCGGGAGTCGCGCGTGGAGACCCTGGAGGGCATCTTCCGCGCGGTCGACAAGTACCGCGACCGGGTGCTCGCGCTGCGCCTCGGCGTCACCGACTTCTGCTCCTCCTACGGCCTGCGCCGGGCGCCCGACATGACCGCCTACGACGTCCAGGTCGTCGCCTCCGTGATCGCCGACGTGGTGAACATGCTGGGGCGCGCCGACGGCACCGGGTTCACGGTGACCGGGCCGGTGTGGGAGTACTTCCGGGCATCGGAGCGCATGTTCAAGCCGCAGTTGCGGCAGAGCCCCTTCCTTGAGGTGCAGGCGGTCGAGCTGCGCGAGAGACTGATCGAGCACGCCATGGACGGGCTGCTGCGGGAGATCTCCCTCGACCAGGCCAACGGACTGCTCGGCAAGACCTGCATCCACCCCTCGCACGTGCTCCCCGTGCACGCCCTGTCGGTCGTCAGCCACGAGGAGTTCAGCGACGCGGCGGACATCCTGCGGCCGGAGCTCGGAGGCGGGGGTGTCATGAGGTCGGCGTACACGAACAAGATGAACGAGGTGAAGCCGCACCGCGCCTGGGCCGAGCGGACCCTGCTGCGCGCCGAGGTGTTCGGCGTCGCCAGGGAGGACGTCGGGTTCGTGGAACTGCTCGCCGCCGGAATACCCGGCTGACACACGCCTCACCACAGGGAACGCATGAACAACGCAGTCAACAACGGGGTCTGGTCCGGCACCTGGGTCGCCGAGCGGCTCGGGGTCGAACTCGTCGGCGACGACGGACTGACCGGCCTGCTCGGGCTCGCGCTGCGCCGCAACCCCAAGCGCGCGCACCTGCTCGTCTCCAACGTGCTCGGCAAGCACGTCCCGCAGTCGCCGTCCGTGGTGTACGACCACGGATTCGCCCTCGGCCGGCGGGTGCGCGCGCTGCTGGGCGCCGAGGAGGCCGCGGCGGCGGTCGTGCTCGGGTACGCGGAGACCGCCACCGGGCTCGGCCACTCGGTCGCCGACGGGCTCGGCCCCGCGCCCTACCTGCACTCCACCCGGCGCCCGGTGGCCGGAGTCGCCCCGGCGGGCGGCTTCGAGGAGTCCCACTCGCACGCCACCTCCCACCTGCTGCTGCCGGAGGATCCGGCGCTGCTGGCCGGGGACGGCCCGCTGGTCCTCGTCGACGACGAGTTCTCCACCGGCAACACGGTCCTGAACACCATCCGCGACCTGCACGCCCGCCATCCGCGGCGGCGGTACGTGGTGGTCGCCCTGGTCGACATGCGCTCCGCCGCGGACATGGACCGCCTGGCCGAGTTCGCCGACGAGGTCGGGGCCCGGGTGGACCTGGTGGCCGCCGCCTCGGGAACGGTACGGCTCCCGCAGGGCGTACTGGAGAAGGGGCAGGAGCTGGTAGCCCGGCACGAGGCCGCGACGCGTCCGCAGCGGCAGGCGCAGTCGCCGGGGGCGGGCACGAGGACGACCGCGCCCGGCCGGGCGGGGCCGGAGGGACCGGAGTCGTGCGGGTCCCCGGCGAAGCGGCCCGCGCCCGCGGGGGACGGTCCCGGAGTGGGCGGCCCGGCATCGGGCCCGGCCCTCGTCGCCGGGGCGGAACCGGCGGCGCTCCCCGCGCAGCGCACCCGCCGCGGGGCGGTCCGGGTCGAGCTGTGCTGGCCCCGGGAGGTGCCCGACGGGGGGCGGCACGGATTCACGGCCGCGCACCGGGACCGGCTGGAGCAGGCGCTGCCCGCGATGGCCGCGCGGATCGCCGAGTCGCTGCCCGCGCCCGCCCGCCGGGTGCTCGTCCTCGGCTTCGAGGAGCTGATGTACGCGCCGCTGCGGCTCGCCCGCGAGCTGGAGCGGGCCGTCGGCGCCGAGGTGCGCTACTCCACCACCACCCGCTCGCCCGTCCTCGCCGTCGACGACCCCGGCTACGCGATCCGCACCCGCCTGGTCTTCCCGGCGCACGACCACCCGGCCGACGGCCCCGGCGAGCGCTACGCCTACAACGTCGCGGGCGGCGGCTTCGACGCCGTCGTCGCCGTCGTCGACTCGGTCGCCGACAGCCCCGCGCTGCACGCGGCCGACGGACTGCTCGCCCAGCTCGCCGCGCACACCCCGCACGTGCTGCTCGCCGTCGTGCCGTCGTACGTCCCCGGGGCGCCGGAACCGGACGCCCGCCACGCCCCGCATGCCTCCGAAAGGCCCCCCATGCTGTCCGAGCCCCTCCGCGGCCCCGCCTTCTCCTCGTATGCGCCCGAGGAGGTCGGCTGGCTGCTGCGGGACCTCTCGGAGGTGACGCTGGAGGCGCCGACCGAGGAGCGCGAGGAGGCCATCCAGAGCGGCGGCGCGCACTACGCGGAGTCGCTCCCCGTGGAGTACCAGCCCAGCGAGCGGTACCAGCGGCTCTTCCACACCGCCCTGGAGTCCTCGGCGGCCCGTCTCGCCCAGGCCGTGGGCGTGGTCACCGAGACCGTGCTCGCCGAGCGGTCCCCGCGCCCCGTCCTGGTCTCGCTCGCCCGCGCGGGCACCCCGGTCGGCGTGCTGATGCGCCGCTGGGCCGCGTTCCGGCACGGCCTGGACCTGCCCCACTACGCCGTCTCCATCGTGCGCGGGCGCGGCATCGACGCCAACGCCCTGCGCTGGCTGGCCGACCGGCACGACCCCGCCGACGTCGTCTTCGTCGACGGCTGGACCGGCAAGGGCGCCATCGCCCGGGAACTGGCCGACGCCATCGAGGAGTTCGAGCGACGCGAGGGCGTCACGGGCTTCGACCCGGAGATCGCGGTGCTCGCCGACCCGGGCTCGTGCGTGCGGACGTACGGCACCCGCGAGGACTTCCTCATCCCCTCCGCCTGCCTCAACTCCACCGTGTCGGGCCTGATCTCGCGCACCGTGCTGCGCGCCGACCTGGTGGGCCCGCACGACTTCCACGGCGCGAAGTTCTACCGCGAACTCGCCGGCGCGGACGTCTCCACGGCCTTCCTCGACGCGGTCTCCGCCCGCTTCGCCGAGGTCGCGGACGGCGTCGGCACCGCCGTCAAGGAACTGCTGGCCGCCGACCGCACCCCGACCTGGGAGGGCTGGGCGGCGGTGGAGCGCATCAGCGAGGAGTACGGCATCCACGACGTGAACCTCGTCAAGCCCGGCGTCGGCGAGACCACACGGGTGCTGCTGCGCCGGGTGCCGTGGAAGATCCTGGCGCGGGCCGGGGCCGGCGCGGACCTGGACCACGTACGGCTGCTCGCCGAGCAGCGCGGGGTGCCCGTCGAGGAGGTCGGCGAACTTCCGTACACCTGCGTGGGGTTGATCCATCCGAAGTACACGCGCGGGGCGACCGGCGCCGACGGACGGGCGGTGGCCCTCTGATGCCGGTGCTGGTGGCGAGCGACCTCGACCGTACGCTCATCTACTCCGCGGCGGCCCTCGCGCTGACCATGCCGGACGCCCGGGCGCCCCGGCTGCTGTGCGTGGAGGTGCACGAGAGCCGGCCGCTGTCCTACATGACGGAGACGGCGGCGCAGCTGCTCACCGACCTCGCCGACACGGCGCTGTTCGTGCCGACCACGACCCGGACCCGCAAGCAGTACCTGCGCATCAACCTGCCGGGTCCGGCGCCGACCTACGCGATCTGCGCCAACGGCGGCCATCTGCTGGTGGACGGGGTGTCGGATCCCGACTGGCACCGGCAGGTGACCGAGCGGCTGGCCGGCGAGTGCGCGCCCCTGGCCGAGGTGCGGGAGCACCTGGAGCGGACCGCCGACCCGGTCTGGCTGCGCAAGCACCGCGTCGCCGAGGACCTGTTCGCCTATCTCGTCGTGGAGCGCGAACTGCTGCCCGAGGAGTGGGTGAAGGAGCTGGCCGCGTGGGCGGAGAACCGCGGCTGGACGGTCTCCCTCCAGGGCCGCAAGATCTACGCCGTGCCCAAGCCGCTGACCAAGAGCGCCGCCGTGCGCGAGCTTGCCCGCCGCACCGGCGCCGAGCTCACCCTCGGCGCGGGCGACTCCCTCCTCGACGCCGATCTGCTGCTGGCCGTGGACCGGGGCTGGCGGCCGGGCCACGGCGAGCTGGCCGACACCGACTGGTCCGCTCCCGCGATCCGCGCCCTGCCGGAGCGGGGGGTCCTGGCCGGGGAGCGCATCGCCCGCGAGTTCGTGCGCACGGCGCGCCAGGGACCCGTCGGTGGTTTGTGAGGCATTGGCCAACAGTTGATGTTCGTCGCGGTCTACGGTGGTGGTCGGACCGGAACGGCGAGGGGGTCAGGTGATGGACGGCGGCGGCACACGGCTCACCGGGGAACTGCGGGAGCACCGGGACGAGCAGGGCAACCCCGAGGACCCCGCCCGGCGGATGCTCGACGACGCCACGCACACGCCGTGGCCGCTGTTCCCGGGCCCGCAGGCGGTGCGGGAACGGGCCGGGCTGCTGGCGTTCCTGGCCCGGCTGACGGGCGCGTCGCGGATCGTGGAGGTGGGGACCCTCGCCGGACTGCCGGCCCGGTGCCTGGAGGGTGAGCTGCCGCCCGACGGGACGCTGCTGACGGTGACCGGCCCGGACGCCCTGGCGACGCTGCGCGCCCTGCCCGACGAGCCGCACCTCGACCTGGTGGTCGTGGGCGCGGACGCGGACCCCGTCGCGTCCTGGGACGAACTGGTACCGAGAGCCCGGCGCGGCGCCCTGCTCGTGGTGGACGCCGCCGCCGGGGAACTGCCCGCGCGCGTGGCGGCGGACGACCGGGTGGACAGCGTGCCGGTCACGACCACGGCCGGGCTGTCGCTGGCGCGCCGCCGCTGACGCCCGCCGGGGTGCCGTGGCTCCGGTCCGGCGGGTCGCCGTGGCTCCGGTCCGCCGGGGTGCCGCGGCCTCAGCCGCAGCAGCCCCCGCCGCAGCAGCCGCCCGAGCCGCCGCCGGCCCGGGGAGCGGGCGACGGGGCGGACGCCGAGCCGCCGACCGCGACCGTGGAGAGCAGTTTCACGGTGTCGTCGTGGCCCGCGGGGCAGGCCGCCGGGGCGGCGGACTCCGCCATGGGACGGCTCAGTTCGAAGGTGTCGCCGCAGGTCCGGCAGCGGTACTCGTAGCGAGGCATGGGGTCAGATTAGCGGGCGTGATCGGACACACAGAGATGCTCGTTTCTTATGTGTTGGTTTCTGTCCAGTTCTCGTGCGGAGAAATTGAAAAGATCGCTGATAATTTTGTATGGCCGCGAGAGCCGCGAGACGGCTGGGGATGAGGGGGCCGGCGGCCGCGTTCGCGGCGGCCGTGTCCACCCGCGCGAGCAAGACCGAGTGCGGAGGGAGACTCATCCGTGACCATGGATGGGCAGGGGGCGGGCCCCGCGGAGGAAGGCCGTCGTGCGCGTGCGCGACGGGGGGTGCCGAAACGGGGTCAGCGCCGTGCGGACGGCGGGGGAGAGGGCCGAGCCGGGGCCGCGCTGCCGCCGGACGAGACCATGCAGCTGAAGGTCGGCGACGCGCTGAAGCCGGACGCCACCATGCAGCTGAACGTCGACGCGTTGCGGAAGGCGAACGCCGCCGCCCGGCGCGCGGGCGGCGCCGACTCCGATGAGGCCGTGCCCCCGGACGCCACCATGCAACTGCGCGTCGTCAGCCGCGGGGAGGCGCGTGGACGCGCCGCCCGCCGCACCGGGCGCCGCGGCCCGGCGCTGCCCCCGGCCGTCACCCGGCTCACCTCCGCCGCCGCCCGGCGCCTCGCGCCGCTCACCCGGCTCCTGGCCCCCTACGCCCGGCGCCTCACCCCGTACGCCCAGCGGCTCGCGCCCTACGCCCGCCGGCTGAAGCCCCTGTACCCGCGCCCCGGCCGCACCGACTGGCGCCGCTGGCTGCCCACCTGGCGGCAGTGGCTGGGCGCGTGGCTGGCGGCCGCCGGCCTCACCGGGGCGTTCCTGGTCGTCGCCTACGCCGCCACCGACATACCCCAGAACCTGAACACGTACGCCACCCAGCAGGACAACGTCTACTTCTGGTCGGACGGCACGCCGATGGCCCGTACCGGCTGGGTGCAGCGCCAGGCGATGCCGCTGAAGGACATACCCGAGGACGTCCGCTGGGCGGTGCTGGCCGCCGAGAACGAGAGCTTCTACAGCGACCCCGGCATCTCCTTCAAGGGCATCACCCGCGCCTTGTGGCGCACGGTCGGCGAGGGCGACACCCAGGGCGGCTCCACCATTACCCAGCAGTACGTGAAGAACGTCTATCTGACCCAGAACCAGTCGGTCGGGCGGAAATTCACCGAGGCCATGATCGCCCTGAAGCTCGACAACAAGATGAGCAAGGACAAGATCCTCGAGGGATACCTCAACACCAGCTGGTTCGGCCGCGGCACCTACGGAATCCAGCGCGCCGCCCAGGCCTACTACGGCAAGGACGTCAGCAAGCTCAACGCCGGGGAAGCCGCCTTCCTCGCCTCCCTGCTCAAGGGCGCCGGCCTCTACGACCCGACCCTCAACGCGGCCAACCACGCCCGCGCGGTCGAGCGCTGGAACTGGATCCTCGACCGCATGGTGAAGATCGGCAAACTGTCGCCGGCCGAGCGCGCCAAGTACCGCACCTTCCCCGAGCCGCTCAAGACCAACCCGCTCTACGACACCGGTGAGCAGAGCGACTACCTCGTCGAACTGGCCGCCGGCTACGCGAAGAAGGCCGGCGGCCTCTCCGACAAGAAGTTCGACCTGGGCGGCTACCAGATCTACACGACCTTCGACCGCAAGCGGGAGACCGCCCTCACCGACGCCGTCACCAAGGCCCGCAAGAAGGCCGAGGCGGACGACGCGGGGAAGGCGAAGTCCGCCCACTACGGCGCCGCCTCGGTCGCCACCGACGGCCGGATCCTCGCCGTCTACGGCGGCCCCGACCACCGCACCCAGGGCTACAACGAGTCCAACGCGACCACTGTCCCGGCCGGTTCGGCCTTCCTGCCCTTCGTGTACGCGGCCGGCCTCGAACACGGCGTCACCAAGCGGCGCGACGCCCCCCGCGAACAGGTCGACCCGGAGAGCGTCTACGACGGCGGCGACGCGGTGCCCGTCACCACCCCCGAGGGCCCCTACTGGGACCGCAGCGGCCGCAAGGTCGCCGCGCACAACGACGGCAACAAGTCCTGGGGACGCATCAGCCTGCGCAAGGCACTCGCGGAGTCGGTCAACACGCCCTTCATGCAACTGGGCATGGACACCGGCCTGGACAAGGTCAAGCAGACCGCCCTGGCGGCCGGACTGCTCCCCTCCAGCCTCGGCCCGCAGGTGCCCGGCCTGTCCCTGGGCACCTCCACACCGAGCGCGATCCGCATGGCCAACGGCTACGCCACCTTCGCCGCCGGGGGAATGCACACCGAGCCGTACTCGGTGCGCCGTATCACCCGCAACGGCTCCACCGTGCGGCTGGAGACACCGGCCCGCAACCGCGCCGTCGGCGCCCAGGTCGCCGCAGAGGTCACCCAGGCGCTCGGCGACTCCTTCCGCGCCGCCCACCCCGCCGCCGCGCCCGCCACCACCCCGGTGAGCGGAAAGGCGGGCACCACCGAGGGCGACACCGCCGCCTGGTACGTCGGCACCGCGAAGTCCGTGTCGACGGCCGTCGTCGTCTACCGCATCGACCTGGCCAAGAGCCTCGAACCACTGCCCCTGAAGGGGATCGCCGGCCCACCCGCCGACAGCGTCCCCTACGGCATCTGGGCCGGAGCCATGGACCCGCTCGGCTGACCCCGCGCGGCCCGGCCGCCCCGCACCCGCACCGATGACCACCCACGCAGATTGAGCCGCCCATGAAGTCGCAGTCCGGCCGCCGCCGCAAGGCCCGCGCGCCCCGTCGCACCGCCCGCCCCGAGTTCGTGACCCTGGCCGCCCTCCTGGTCGTCGCGTCCGTCGTGGCGGGCTTCCTGGCACTGACCCGCCCCGACTCCACCGCGCCGACCGCGTCCGCCGGGAGCAAGGGCGGCTCCAAGGACGCCGCCAAGGCAGCACCCAAGGAACCCAAGTGGGACGGCAGGACCAAGGTGCTCGGGGACGGCTCGACCTCGTACACCGGGCCGCAGAAGGGCGAGTTGAAGCCCGTACCGCTCAAACCGGGTGAGAAGCCGCCCCAGTTCGTCGTCTTCTCCTGGGACGGCGCCCTCCAGGGCGACGACGGCCTCTTCTCCCACTACCGGGAACTGGCCAAGCAGTACGACGCCCACATGACCTTCTTCCTCACGGGCATCTATCTGCTGCCCAAGAGCAAGAAGGACCTCTACCACCCGCCCCAGCACCCGCCGGGCTCGGCGGCGATCAGCTACGCCACCGACGAGCACATCCGCACCACCCTGGAGCAGCTGCGCGCCGCCTACGAGGACGGCAACGAGATCGGCACCCACTTCAACGGCCACTTCTGCGGCGCCAAGGGCGGCGGCGACTGGAGCGTCGAGGAGTGGAAGAGCGAGATCGACCAGTTCTACGACTTCGTGGAGAAGTGGAAGACCAACACGGGCTTCTCCGACATCGCCCCGCTGCCCTTCGACTTCCGCAAGGAGGTCACCGGCGGCCGCGCGCCCTGCCTCGAGGGCCAGCCCAACCTGCTGAAGGCGATGAAGGGTTACGGCTGGCGCTACGACGCCAGCTCCCCGGGCGACTTCCAGATATGGCCGTCGAAGAAGAGCGGCGTCTGGGACTTCCCGCTGCAGATGCTGCCGTACGAGTCGGGCAAGTACCAGGGCCTGTCCATGGACTTCAACTTCCTCTACAACCAGTCCGAGGGCGAGACCAAGGGCGACCCGGTCAAGTACCCCGAGTGGGAGCAGCAGACCGTCGACAGCTACATGGCCGGCTTCAACCGCGTCTACTACGGCAGCCGGGCACCGCTGTTCGTCGGCAACCACTTCGAGGACTGGAACGGCGGCATCTACATGAAGGCCATCGACCAGGTCGTCAAGAACGTGTGCACCAAGAAGGGCGTGAAGTGCGTGTCCTTCCGGGAACTCGCCGACTGGCTGGACGTGCAGAAGCCCGAGACCCTGCAACGGCTGCGCAGCCTGGACCCGGCACAGTCCCCGGACTGGTCCACCGTGGTCAAGTGACCCCCGACGGTGGTGAGGTGACCCCTGGCGGTGGTCAAGTGACGCCTGAAACAGTCTGATTCCACTTGCGCATCCCCTCTTCACAACCGTCGCACGACCCGTGCGAAGATGCGATTGCCCGGTAGGCGTACCGGCGTAGAGGGGAACATCATTGAAATCGAGAAGATTGAGCCGTAAGCGGAGCCGCACGACCATCATCGCGGCGGCCGCAGCCTCGGTGGTCGCCGGCGTGGCCCTGGTGCCCAACTGGAGCGCCGGCGCGGCGGTCACCGACGACCCGACGGTGGACCCGGCGACCAAGGCCACCTTCCAGCGACTGGCCGACGCGGTCTTCACCGACCGCACCAACGCCCTGGTGGACCAGGCCAAGGGCGGGGACGACAAGCAGCAGACGTCCGGCTTCTCCGGCAGGGTCCGGCTGTCCGGCACGCAGTCGCACCAGGAGAGCTCCGCGCTCGCCGAGCTGCGCGGCCGCAAGTCCCGCCTCGCCCGGCTGGGCGAGAAGTACAGCGCGGCCAGCACCGGCGTCACCCTGGACGCCACCCAGGTGAAGGGCCGCAGCGCCAAGGTCGCCGTCACCGAGACCACGACGCTGACCTACGAGAAGGTCAAGGGCACCGAGCCGAAGACCACCGGCTTCCAGGCCCACCACGAGCTGACGTTCAGGGCCGACCGCAACGGCGACTGGCAGCTCACCGGCATCCGCGACACCGACAGCGGCTACCTCGCGGTGAACCAGGTGGCCAAGCCGGCCGTCGCCGCCCCGGACACCGCCGCCGACGACGGCCCGCCCGAGGCCACCCGCGCGTCCACCGCGTGGCCCGCCCCGGCCAGGGCCAAGAACTTCTCCGCCACCGGCTACGACTACAAGGCCATGGTCGCGTACGCGAAGAAGTACTGGAGCAACTACAACGCCGACTACCCGGACTTCAACGGACACGGGGCCGGCGGCGACTGCACCAACTTCGTCAGCCAGTCCCTGAAGGCGGGCGGCTGGAAGCACGTCCCCGGCTACACCAGCGACTTCCACAAGTGGTTCGGCAACTCCGAGATCCAGTCGGACTCGTTCGTCGGAGTCAACGAGTTCTCCTGGTTCGCCCTGTCGTCCAAGCGGGCCACCAGCCTCGCCAACGTCTACCAGGCCGACCTCGGTGACGTCGTGCAGATGGACTTCAACAGGGACGGGTCCAAGGACCACACCATGATCGTCACCTACCGCAGCCCGCAGGGCGTGCCGTACGTGACGTACCACTCCACCAACACCTACAACAGGTCGGTGGCGAGCCTCGTCGCGTCCTACCCGAACGCCGCGTTCTACGCCTACCGCACCTGAGCGGTGTTCCCCGGGGGCCGGGAGCCGGGCCTCAGCGACCGGCTCCCCGCTCCTCCCGGATCCGCGCGACCACCCCGGCCGCCGCCCGGCGCACCGCCTCGGTCTCGGTCAGGAAGTGCCAGTAGTCGGGGTGCCGGCCCTCCAGGCCCGCGATCGCCCGCTCCAGCCGGGCCACCGCGTCGTCCAGCGGGCGGGCGTGCCGCGGGTCGGGCGCCGACCGGCCCGTCATCGCCAGCCGCTGGGCGTCCCGGATCGCGAACCGGGTCCGCTCGATCTCCGCGTGCGGGTCCTTCTGCACGGCGTTCAGCCGCTTCAGGCGCTCCCCGGCGGCCGACACGGCCTCGTCGGTGGTGTTCAGCAGCGCCCGCACCGTCGACAACAGCGCGGTGGCGTCCGCCCAGCGCTGCGCGTCGCGCGCCGCCCGCGCCTCCTTCAGCTTCAGCTCGGCCTGCCGGACGTTCTCCGCGGCCTGCTCCGGCACATGCTGCAGATCCTGCCAGCAGGCGGCCGTGAACCGCCGCCGCAGCTCGCTGAGCACGGGATCGACCTGCCCGGCGCGCGTGGTCAGCGCCTGCGCCCGGGTGCGCAGCGAGACCAGCCGGTGGTCCGTCTCGGCGGCCCGCTCCGGCAGCCGCAGCGCCTCGGCCCGCACCGCCTCCGCGTCCCGCGCCACCCGCTCGGCACGCTCCAGCGTCTGCGGCACACCGTGCTGCCCCGCCCCCTGGTTCAGCCGGGTCAGCTCGGGCGAGAGGGCGGCCAGCCGGGCGGCGAGATCGTCCGCCGCGAGCCCCGACTCGCGGACCGCGTCCAGGGCGTTGCTCGCCGCGAGCAGCGCCTGCCGCGCCCGCTCCACGGCGGGCGCGAGACGGGCCAGCTGGGTCTCGGCCTTGCCGAGCAGCGGCCCCAGACCGTCGGCGAAACGGTCCAGCTCCTGCTTGACCCGGACCAGCTCCTCCCGGGCGGCGGTCAGCTCGGCGCGCGCCCGCGCGGCGGTGGCCGCCTCCAGGTCGTCCCGGTCCAGGTCCTGCGCGTCGACCGCCTGGATGTAGCGCCCGCTGGCCTCGTCGATGCGCCTGCCCAGCGCCTCGAAGTCGGCGACCGCGCGGCGGGCGGCGGGGGAGGAGTCGACCGCCGTGATCGTCTCTATGGAGATCCGCAGATCCCGCTGGGCCGTGTCCAGCTCGTAGAACGCGGCCGCGGCGGCGTCCTTGGCCGCCTGCGCCTCGGCCCGCTGGCTCTCGGCCCGCCCCCCGAACCAGCGCCGGGTGCCGCCCCCGGCGAACGCGGCCGGCAGCACGAGCGCGGCCAGCACCGGCAGCCCCACCAGCGTGAGAACGTCCCGGACGGCCGCGGGGGTGCGCCGGGGCCGGGGCCGTGGCCGTCCGTACGGCGAGTGCGGCTGCCGAGGTGTCGCCGGTGTCGCCGTCACATCCCTCTCCCGTGCCGTGGTCCGCCCTGCGTGGAGACATTCTCCCACCCCCAAAGGACGAAAACACGGCCCGGTCAGTTCGCCGCCCGCACCACGACACTCCCGTCATCGGTCCGCCTCGTTCCGCGGAAACGGGTTTGGAGGTGTGCGCCCCCGACAAGGTAGGCTGTCGGCTCGTCGCGGGTGCGTAGCTCAGGGGTAGAGCGCCTGCCTTACAAGCAGGATGTCGGCGGTTCGAAACCGTCCGCGCCCACCGGTTGTACGACGCGAGCAGGGCCCAGGCCGACGGGTGGCGACCCGGAGGAGCTGGGCCCTTTCGTGTACCGGGGAGCGGGCGTCGTCACCCGGTGGGGCGCAGGCCGACGGCCCGGTTCTCGTCGTCGAAGCGCACTTCCAGCAGGTGGGTCACGGCGTCCCGGTTCAGGGGGCCGAAGACATGCGGGAACTCCGTTTCCTCGGGTACGCCCGGCGGTGGGGCGGGCGCGGCCCGCTCCCACTCCAGCCGGGCGGCGAGCCGCTCCTCGTCGAGGACGAGCGCCAGCAGAGGGCGCGGCGCGGCCCGGTAGAAGGCGTTGACGACGGCTAGCGTCGTGCGCTCGTCGGGGGAGCAGTGCACGAAGCCGTCCTCGGCGAGGGAGGCGGGCGCGTAGGGGCGGTCGGGGGAGCGGGTCCACTCGGTGAGCGGTACGACGTGGTAGATCATGCTTCTTCCGGGTCCTGCGGGGACTCGTGGGCGTGCTTGAGCCGGGAGCGCGCCTGCACGCGGTCCTGGCCGGTGAGCTCGGACCAGTAGCGGTGCGTGCTGACGAACACCGCGAGTTCGTGCTCCCGCCGGCGGAGCTTCTCGACCTCGGCCTGTTCGTCGGCCGTCCAGCCCGGGGAGGCCGGGCGCTCCACCTTGCGCCAGCCGCCGTCGTCGCTGAAGCCGTCGAGCGGTTCCACCGACCAGGGAAGCCGCTTGAGCAGGGCCGACAGCTCGGACCTGACCTGATGCAGCTCCTCCTGACCGGCGCGCAGGTCACTGGGGAAGTCGTAGGTCGTAGCCACGGCGCAATGCTACGCCTGTTCGAATTCAGGTGGCGAGTTCCAATCGGGGGTTCACGCGAACGAGTGGGGGCGGAGCCAAGGCCGTTGTCAGACCCTCCCCCTACGGTGGCGGGCATGGACGAGACCGACGGGACGGACCGGACGCGGGTACGGCTGGAGCCCTGGGGCGACGACGACCTGTGGCTGCTGCGGCTGCACAACAGCCCCGAGATGACCGCGCATCTGGGCGGTCCCGAGACCGAGGAGCAGCTCGCCGCGCGCCACCGGCGCTACATCGCGCTGGAGTCGGGGCGGATGTACCGGGTGGTGCGGACGGGCGGCGGGGAGACGGTCGGGGCGATCGGGTTCTGGGAGCGCCCGTGGGCGGACGGGACGGTCTGGGAGACCGGCTGGGCGGTGTCGCCCGGCTTCCAGGGGCGGGGGTTCGCGGTGCGGGCGGCGCGGGCCGTCGCCGAGGAGGCGCGGGCAGCCGGCCGGCACCGGTGGCTGCACGCCTTCCCGAAGACGGACCACGCCGCCTCCAACGCCGTCTGCCGCCGCGCCGGGTTCACCCTGCTCGGGCCGGTCGGCTTCGAGTATCCGAAGGGGAACCCGATCACCTCGAACGACTGGCGCCTCGACCTCGCCGGCTGACCGGCCCGGCGTATCGCCGTCAGTGCCCGGCGGCCCGCAACTCCGCCACCAGGCGGGCCGTCACGGGCACGGGTATGCCGTGACGGTCGGCGGCGCGGAGCAGGGCGCCGCCGATCGCGTCCAGTTCCAGGGGGCGTCCGGCCTCGGCGTCGCGCTGCATGGACGACTTCATGTGCGGCGGGAAGGCGTCGTAGCGGGCGAGCGCCCGGGCCGGGTCGGACGGCCCGCCGCAGGCGCGGCTGACCGCGGCCGTCTCCTCGACCAGGGCCGTCAACTCCTCGCGGTGCTGGGCGCGTACGTCCCCGAGCGGCAGCTGGTGACGGGTCGTCAGCAGGGCGAACGGGGCGAGGAAGGACATCTTCGCCCACAGGGTGGCCGCCTCGTCGTCCAGCACCCGGGTGTCCGGGCCCGCGGCCCGGAGGGCGGCGGCGAGCGTGTCGAGGCGGTCGCGCGGCACCGTCGCGCCGGTCAGGTCGATCTCCGCGAAGGGGCTGCCGTGTTCGATCACCCCAGGGGACACACGGGTCGACTCGACCCGGATCACGGCCGGGGCCACCCGGTCCGGGCGGTGACGGAGGCGCAGTTGCGCGGGGTGCTCGACGCCGTTGAGGAACGGCACGAGCAGTCCGTCGCCGAGCGCCCGGCCCGGGACGCGGTGGAGCGCCGGGCCCAGCGCAGTGTGCTTGACGGTGATCAGGCACGCGTCGACCGGTTCGCGCAACTCCGTGTCCGCCGCCACGCGGGCGGTGAAGTCGCCGAACCGCCCGCTGCGGACCCGGAGTCCGGTGTCGCGCAGGGCGCGGACGGTGTCGGCGCCGGCCAGGCAGATCACCCGGTGCCCGGCCCGGGCCAGCAGCGCGGCGAGCAGGCCGCCCACGCCGCCGGGGCCCAGGACGGCCACGGTGAGTTCGTCGTTCGCCATGAGGGACTGTCCTCTCGTCGGTCGGCCCCAGGGCGGTGGCCGCCTCGGTGACGATCATGACAGCCGCGCCGGGTGCGTGGGGCGCGGTCGGGTGGATCGGGCGGATCGGTTGGGCCCCGACGGGCCCGCCGGGTCGGTGACCGGGCGTACGGTCGCGCCAGGCTCACGGCCGTACGCCCGCGCCGCGCCTACAGCCTGACCGACGCGCCCGGCGTGAGCAGGTGCAGGCGCTCGGTCAGCCCCGCGTCGGCGAACGCCTTCGTCAGGGCCGCCCCGTCCTCCGTGAAATGCCCCCAGTGCTCGAAGTGCAGCGGGACGACGTGACGGGCGCCGAGGATCCGCGCGGCCTCGGCCGCCTGCTCGCTGGTGAGGGTCAGCGTGGCGTCCGGGACGAGCGGGGTGCGGGCGGCGCCCGCGAACAGCAGCGCCACGTCGAACGGGCCCTCGCGGTCGGCGATCTCCCGGACCAGCTCCAGGGAGGCGTTGTCGCCGCTGACGTAGACCTTGGGCAGGCCCTCGCCGGACAGGACGAAGCCGGTGACCTCGCCGACCAGGGGCTCGGAGCCGGCCGGTCCGTGCAGGGCGGGGACGGCGGTGACGCGCAGGGTGCCGCCGCCGGGGCGCGGGAGGTCGGCGTGCTGCCACGCGGGCAGGGCCCGCACGGGGACGCCGAGACGGGCCTGTGCGGACGCCGTGGACAGGGTCAGCGAGGTGCCGGACAGGTAGGCGCGGCCGGCGCCGTCGAGGTTGTCCGGGTGCTGGTCGTGGGAGAGCAGTACGGCGTCCACCGGGCCGACGTCGGCGGGCGTGAGGGCCGGGGCGGCGGTCTTCACCAGCGCGCGGGAGCCGATGGGGTACTCCCCGGGCGCGTCGAAGGTGGGGTCGGTGAGCAGGCGCAGGCCGGCGAGCTCCACGACGGCGGTCGGCCCGCCGATGTAGGTGATCTCCACGGTGGTCATGTCCCGGCAATTTCCGGAGAGGCGGAGGTATTCCCTCCGGGGCCGGGGAGGGAGACTGGGGGGCATGTGCCGGAGCATCAAGACACTGCGTCCGCCCGCGTTGCCCGAGGAGGCCACGGAGGAGGAGATCCGCGCCGCCGCGCTGCAGTTCGTGCGGAAGGTCTCCGGGTTCCGGGCGCCCGCCGCGCACAACCGGGAGGTCTTCGACCACGCGGTCGACGCGATCACCGAGGCGACGGCGGAGCTGCTGGCGAGCCTGGAGGTGCGGGGGCGCGCCGCGTCACCGGGCCGGTCCGGGGCGGCGTAGCCGCGGGTCCTCCGCGGTGCGGCTACGCCGCCCGCGCCGGCTTCGGCTCGCGGCGCATGAGGTAGGTCGCGCCCGCGCCCGCCGCGAACAGTGCCGCCACCGACACCGCCGTCGCCAGCCAGGCCGCGCCCAGCCACCGGGTGCCGAAGTAGCCGAGGGCGACGCTGTACGTGGCCCAGGACAGGCCGGCCAGTGCGGACCAGGGGAGGAAGTCGCGGACGCGGCGGTGCGTGGCGCCGGCGCCGAAGGAGACGACCGAGCGGCCGGCGGGAGCGAAACGGGCGAGCACCACCAGGGCTCCGCCGCCCCGGGACAGGGCCGTGCCGAGTCGTTCCTGCGCCGTGCTCAGGCGGCGGGAACGGGATATCGCGCGGTCCAGACGCTCGCCGCCGCGCCAGGCCAGCCGGTACGCCACCAGGTCGCCCAGCACCGACGCCGTGGCCGCGCAGAGGGTCAGGGCGAGGATGTCGGGCACGTTGTGCGGGACGTGGCCCGTCGCCGCGCCCGAGCCCGCTGCCGCCGCCGTGGCCGCCGTGACGATCAGGACACCGCTGGGCAGGACGGGCAGGAAGACGTCGAGCAGGACGGAGAGCGCCACCACGACGTAGATCCACGGAGTGCCGGTGACCGACCCCACGCTCGCCAGACTCTCCAGCACCCAATACCCCCCGTGTCGCCCCCCGTGGACCGGACCGTGCCGTGCCGCGACGTCGCGGGGGAGCGGCAGGGGCGGCCTGTGAACAGCCATACAGCGTACGCCGAAGGTGTGACAGAAGGTTCACGGGGGGCTCGTGACTTCGGCACGGCCTTTTCACCGGCCGGGACGGTTCCGTCTGCCTTGGGTGCCCTCGCGCCGCCTGGCGCGCCGAGGAGGCCGAGGACGCGCGCTCCGATCACGCCCGGGAGCCGGGCGACGCCGCGGCAGTCGACGAGGCCGGAGGGGCCGGAGGGGCCGGAGAGGCCGAGGGGATCACCGGGTCAGCTCGGACTCCGCGACCTTCTCCAGCAGGGGCCGCCCGTCCCGTCCCGCCCGCGCCCGTTCCAGCCGCAGTCGTGCCGAACGGCCGCGCAGGGTCAGGGTCATCAGCTGGTTGCCGAACCAGGGTCCGCCCGTCCTGCGCCAGCTGACCGGCGGCCGTGGGCAGCGTCCGTGCCGGGCCAGCCGGCGGCCGAGGGCGCGGGCGACCGCGCTCCATCCGAAGCGGAAGCCGAGCCGTATCGACAGGGGCACCGAGTTGTGGACGGGGGAGCAGGTGAGCTGCAGGACCCGGGCGCCGGGGCCGCCGTGCCCGGCGGTGGCGGGCCACTTCGGTTCGGCGACATAGGCGTGGTGGACGTCCCCGGACAGCACGCACACCGTCGCGGGCGCCTCGGGCCCCGACCCGGCCTCGGCGATCAGGTCCGCCAGCTCCGCGAAGGACTCCGGGAACGCGGCCCAGTGCTCCAGGTCGGCGCCCCGCCGCAGCCGCTCCCCGTACCGCGCCCAGCGCGCCCCCCGCTCGCCCCGGCACAGCGCCGCGTTCCACGTCTCGGCGTCGTGCACCAGGTGCGGCAGCAGCCAGGGCAGCGAGGTCCCGATGAGCAGGTGGTCGCAGGAGCCGGGCTCGGCCAGCGCCTGTTCGCGCAGCCACCGCGCCTCGGCCGGATGGAGCATGGAGCGGCTGTCCTCGGTCAGTACCCGGGCCGCCCGCGAGTCCACCATCAGCACCCGCACCCGGCCGAAGTCGCGCCGGTAGCTCCAGCGGACGGAGGCCGGGTCGGTGTCGGCCTTGGTCGCGAAGGCGCGCAGGACGTCGGTGGCGTCGGGGGTGGACCGTACGGCCGCGTAGACCGGGTCGGAGGCCAGCTCGCCGGGGGAGAGGTTGCCCAGGTGCTGGTACACCCAGTACGACGTCAGGCCGCTCAGCAGCCGCTCCTGCCACCAGTCGGTGTCGCGCATGTCGGCCAGCCAGGCCGCGGAGGTGTTCCAGTCGTCGATGACGTCGTGGTCGTCGAAGATCATGCAGCTGGGCACGGTGGACAGCAGCCAGCGCACCTCCGGGTCCAGCCAGGACTCGTCGTAGAGGCGGGTGTACTCCTCGTAGTCCGCCACCTCGCCGCCCGGCGGATCGGACAGGTCCCGGCGGGCGGCGAGCCACTGCCGGGTCTCGTCGGAGGTCTCGTCGGCGTACACCTGGTCGCCCAGGAGCAGCAGGACGTCGGGGCGTTCGCCCTCGGGGGCGGCTGCGATCCGCGCGGCCAGGGTGTCCAGGGCGTCCGGGCCGACCTTGTCCCTGCCGTCGGCGGGCGGGGCGGCCCAGCGGCAGGAGCCGAAGGCGACGCGCAGCTCCCCGGGGGTCTCGGTGCCGGTGGAGGTGCGGATGACGGAGGGCGGGAAGGGTGTGCCGGGCAGCGGCCACACCCGCGTGCCGTCGAGGAGGACCTCGTAGGGCGTGGTGCTGCCGGGCGTGAGGCCGGTCACCGGGACGAGGGCGTAGTGGTGGCCCTCGATCTGGAACGTGCGGGCGGTGCCGCCGGCGCCGTCGGCGCAGCGGACCTCGGCCGCGCAGGGGCGGCTCGTCTCGACCCAGACGGTCGCGGACGAGCCGTCGGTGTACCTCAGCAGTGGTCCCAGGCGCAGTTCGTCCATGGTCTTCCCTTCCTCCGTCGCCCCGTACGGTACGGAACGACGGAGGCCGGCGGGGAGATCCAGACGGTCAGCAGTTGGCGAGGTAGCCCTGCAGCGCGCTCTTCTCGGCCGAGTCGACGGAGAGGTCGTAGTAGTACTTCACCTGCACCCAGGCGCGGACGTAGGTGCACAGGTAGGCCGAGCGGGACGGGACCCAGGTGGCCGGGTCCTGGTCGCCCTTGGCCTGGTTGACGTTGTCGGTGACGGCGAGGAGCTGGGGCCGGGTCAGGTCGTTGGCGAAGGCCTGGCGCCGGGAGGTGGTCCACTTGCTGGCGCCGGAGTCCCACGCCTCGGCCAGCGGGACCAGGTGGTCGATGTCCAGGTCGGAGGCGGCGGTCCAGGTGGCGCCGTCGTAGGGGGAGTACCAGCTGCCGCTGGTGGCCGCGCAGGAGGAGTCGGTGACGACGTTCGTGCCGTCGCGCTTGAGGACCGTCTCGCGGGTGTTGCAGGTGCCGCTGATGGTGATCCAGAGCGGGAACAGGTCGCGGCTGTAGCCGGTGCGGTTCTCGGTCGCCACGGTGAGCGAGGCGAGGTAGGTGCGGGCGGTGGAGGCGCTGACCGGGGTGGGGAGGGCGGCGGAGGCGTTCGGGCCGTTGAGGAGGCCGACGGTGCCGAGGAGACCGGTGAGCGCCGCGAGTATGCTCAGCCGTCGACGCGCGTAGAGCTTGGGCATGCCAACTCCTGTGGGGGTGTGGGGTGTTGGTGCACGAGCAGGGGAATGCTCGCGGCACCGTGTTGCGGAGAGGTGTGCGTTCGGTAAGAAGCTAATGACGCGTGCATGACACAACAAGGGGTGTGACGAGACTTACGGCCCCTTGGGGGCCGCCGGGGCGTCCCGTACGATGGACGGCGTTGAAGGGGAGTAGCTCTTCGCCGGACCGTCGACATACTGCTCAGCTCGCCTGAGCCGGCGCCCGGAGGCAGGCCTCGGACCACGGGGCCGGCCAGCGAGACCTTCGGCCAGCAGTGCACCCCCGTGCCGTGCGGCGCGGGAGCCCCGTGTGCTGCCGTGCCGAGGTGTCTCATCGCAGGTCACAGCACTCTCGGCGGGGCAGCCCCGACCGATTGAGGAATTTTGATCAGCATCACCGTCCTGGCGCTCGTCTTCGGCGTCGTCTTCCTGGCCGAGCTGCCGGACAAGACGGCCCTCGCCGGACTCGTCCTCGGCACCCGCTACCGCGCCTCGTACGTCTTCGCCGGTGTCGCCGCCGCCTTCCTGCTGCACGTCACGCTCGCCGTCGCGGCCGGCAGCGTGCTGACGCTGCTGCCGCAGCGGATCGTGCACGCGCTGACCGGCGTGCTCTTCCTGGGCGGCGCGGCGATGCTGCTGCTGAAGAAGGGCGACGGCGAGGAGGAGGTCCGGCGGCCCGGGGACCAGTCCTTCTGGAAGGTCGCCGGGACCGGGTTCATGCTCATCCTCGTCGCCGAGTTCGGTGACTTGACGCAGATCATGACGGCGAATCTGGCGGCCCGCTACGACGATCCGCTGTCGGTCGGCCTGGGTGCGGTGCTGGGCCTGTGGGCGGTCGCCGCCCTGGGCATCGTCGGCGGAAAGGCGCTGATGAAGCGGGTGCCGCTGACGCTCATCACCAAGATCGCGGCCGTGCTGATGACCGGTCTCGGGGTGTGGAGCCTGTACGAGGCCGTGGCGGGCTGAGCTGAACAGCGTGTGAAGGCTTGCCGAAGCCGGTGGCGGGAGGCGGGATCTATTTTGTACCGTGGAGAAACAAAGTGGCTCCCGCCCGTTTCCCCTGACCGGCGGGCGGGGCCGCCTTGTCCCTCGGGGCCCGTTTCCCCGGCCCCCACCTTCCCTGCCGCGCCCTGGAGCTGCCGATGACGGCCACCGCCGTGCTCACCGCCCGCGCCTGCCTGCTGGACATGGACGGCACCCTCGTCAATTCCGACGCCGTCGTGGAACGGATCTGGCGCCGCTGGGCGGATCGGCACGGGCTGGACGGCGACGAGGTGATGAAGGTCGTCCACGGCCGCCAGGGGCACGCCTCGATGGCGCTGCTGCTGCCGGACCGGCCGGTGGAGCAGAACCTCGCCGACAACGCCCGGATGCTCGCCGCCGAGACCTCCGACATGGACGGCGTCGTCACGATTCCCGGCGCCCCCGCCTTCCTCGCCGCGCTGCGGGACGGGGGCGTGCCGCATGCGCTCGTGACCTCCGCCGACGCGCCGCTGTCCACCGCCCGCATGGCCGCCGCCGGCCTTCCGCTGCCCGACGTGCGCGTCACCGCCGAGTCCGTCGGGGCCAGCAAGCCCGACCCCGAGGGCTTCCTGAAGGGCGCCGCGGAACTCGGGGTCGACCCCGCCGACTGCGTGGTCTTCGAGGACTCCGGCGCGGGCATCGCGGCGGGACGCGCCGCGGGGATGCGGGTGATCGGCGTCGGCCCGCGCGCCGGCCTCCACCGCCCGGACGCGCTGGTGCGCGACCTCACCGAGGTACGGGTGGAGCCGGCGGGCGACGGTGCGGTGCGGCTGCACATCGGTTGACGGGGGCGCTCGCGCGGGGCGGGGTGTCCCTCCCGGTCATCGCGTCTGCGCGTGGGGTCCCGGCGGTTCCGCGTCGGGCGGGGCCCGCTTGCGCTGGGCGGGGGCGTGCGGCCTTGGCCCGTCCGTCTGCCCGTCTGCCCCTGTGCCCGTCCGTCCGTCTGCGCGTCGGGTTCCGGCGTCTCCGCCTCGGGCGGGGCCGCTTGCGTGTAGCGGGGTGGCCGTCCCGCTTTCCCCCGACTGTCTCTCGGGGTCCCGGCCTCTCCGCCAAGGCCCGCGGGTCGCCGGTGTGCGGCGGGTGGTGGCCGCCCGAGTTCTCCCGTCTGCCGCTCGGGCTTGTCCCGCCTCCCCTCAGGGCGGTCTTCCCGAAGCCCCCGGAATGGCCGCGTCCAACAGGACTCGACAGGCCATAACGGGACACACCACTGACGATGGGAGAGGTCACGAGAGCCTCGGGAGGTCCACATGGCCGGGGATGCGCACGGTGTGCCGGGAGCCGCCGGCGAGGTGCGGGACGTACGTCCCTCACCCCCACCGCCGCCGCACGGCGCCGCCGTCGCCGAGCACGTCTCCGGCAACGTGCTGGTGTCGATCGGCGCCCTGCTCCTCGGCATGCTGCTGGCCGCGCTCGACCAGACCATCGTCTCGACGGCACTGCCCACCATCGTCAGCGACCTCGGCGGACTGGAGCACCTGTCCTGGGTGGTCACCGCCTACCTGCTGGCCTCGACCGCCGCGACCCCGCTGTGGGGCAAGCTCGGTGACCAGTACGGGCGCAAGAAGCTGTTCCAGACCGCGATCGTCGTCTTCCTGATCGGCTCCGCGCTGTGCGGCATGGCGCAGAACATGCCGCAGCTGATCGCCTTCCGCGCTCTGCAGGGCCTCGGCGGCGGCGGGCTGATGGTGCTGTCGATGGCGATCGTCGGCGACGTCGTCTCGCCCCGCGAACGCGGCCGCTACCAAGGGCTGTTCGGCGCGGTGTTCGGCGCGACCAGCGTGCTCGGCCCGCTGCTCGGCGGACTGTTCACCGAGCATCTGACCTGGCGCTGGGTCTTCTACGTCAACCTCCCCGTCGGCGTCGTCGCCCTCGCCGTGATCGCCGCCGCCCTGCACATCCCCCGCAAGGCCCAGCGCCACGTCATCGACTACCTCGGCACCGTCCTCATCGCCTCGGTCGCCACCTGCCTCGTCCTGGTCGCCTCACTCGGCGGCACCACCTGGGGCTGGGGTTCGCCGCAGGTCGTCGGCCTCGCGCTGCTGGGCGTCGTCCTCGCCTGCCTGTTCGTGGCCGTGGAGCGCCGGGCGGCCGAGCCGGTGCTGCCGCTGAAACTCTTCCGCGTCCGCACCTTCACCCTGTCGGCGGTCATCAGCTTCATCGTCGGCTTCGCCATGTTCGGCGCGATGACCTACCTGCCGACCTTCCTCCAGGTCGTGCGGGGCGTCTCGCCCACCATGTCCGGCGTGCACATGCTGCCCATGGTGTTCGGCATGCTGCTGGCCTCCACCGGTTCCGGGCAGATCGTCAGCCGCACCGGCCGCTGGAAGGTGTTCCCCATCGCGGGCACCGCCGTCACCACGATCGGCCTGCTGCTGCTCCACCGGCTCGACGAGCACAGCTCCACCGCCGCGATGAGCGGCTCCTTCTTCGTCTTCGGTCTGGGACTCGGCCTGGTCATGCAGGTGCTGGTCCTCATCGTGCAGAACGCCGTCGGCTACGAGGATCTCGGTGTCGCCACCTCCGGCGCCACCTTCTTCCGCTCCATCGGCGCCTCCTTCGGTGTCGCCATCTTCGGCGCGGTCTTCGCGAGCCGCCTCGGTGACAAGCTCGCCGCCGCCTTCGCGGGCCTGCGGCTGCCGGCCGGGGCCTCCCCGGACGCCCTCGCGTCCGACCCGCGCGGCATCGCCGCCCTGCCGCCCGCGCTGCGCCCGGCGGCCCTGCACGCCTACGCCTCCGCCATCACCGACGTCTTCCTCTACGCCGCTCCCGTGGCCCTCCTCGGCTTCCTGCTCTCGTGGTTCCTGAAGGAGGACAAGCTGCGCGGTTCGGTCACGGCACCGGACGTCACGGAGACCCTCGCCACCAACCCGGTCGAGCGGTCGTCGTACGACGAGGTGTGCCGGGCCCTGTCCGTGCTGGGCACCCGTGAGGGGCGGCGCGAGATCTACCGTGAGATCACCGAGCGGGCGGGCTACGACCTCCAGCCCGCGTCCAGTTGGCTGCTGCTGCGGATCAAGAAGTACGGCTGGGTCGAGCCGGCCGAGCTCGCCGAGCGCAGCCCCGTCCCGCTCGGTGTCATCCTCGGCGCCGTCCGCCAGATCGAGGAGCGGAGGCTGGGCGAGCGGCGGGGCCTCGACCTCGTCCTGACCGACCGGGGCCGCGAGGCCGCCGAACGGCTCGCCGCCACTCGCGAGGAGTCCCTCGCCGCGCTGCTCGGCGACTGGTGGGGACCGGACCGGCCGACCGATCTGGTGCAGCTGGTGAGGGAGCTGACCGACGAGATGTGCGGCTCCGACTCCGAGCGGCCGCACGACGTACGGGCGGTGACCCGGCTCCCCTGAGCGGGGGAGGTCCGGGAGCCCGTCAGATCAGCGGCTTGGTGAACCAGTGTTCGGCGTACCGGTCGTCGTTGTGCGGCGCGGTCTCCCGGTAGCCGAGGCGCGCGTACAGGGCGCGGGCCTCGACCAGGTCGCCGCGGGTGTCGAGGATCATCCGCCCGGCGCCGAACGCGCGGGCCGCGTCCTCGGCCGCGGCCACCAGGACGGCCGCGCCGCCCTTGCCGCGCATCTCCTCGTACAGGAAGACCCGGGTCAGTTCGGCGGTCGAGGCGTCCAGCAGCCGGACGCCCGCCGTACCGGCCGGCACGCCGTCGTGGCGCGCGACCAGCAGCCGGCCGCCGGGCGGCGCGAGGTCCGCGCCGGACCGTGCGGCGATCTCCCGCTCCAGCTCCCCGGGGTCCGTGCGGCGCCCCTCGTGCAGCAGGTACCAGCGGTCGCTGACCTCCGTGTAGTACGCCCGCCACAGCGCGGCGGCGACGGGGGAGTCATGGGGTTCCGGGCTCACGGTCCAGCTCATGGGCGCCATTGTCGGCAGCGGAGCTGCCGGGTCGGCAACCGAATAAGCGCGGCTTCCGCCCGGGCCGCCCGCTCGGGACCGTTTGTCGACTGTCTTCCGGGCAATCCGATCGAAGAACCGGCCAGTTGGGCCGAACACACCCGGAAGGCATCATGTCCACAGGTTTGATCATCGCTTTGATCGTGATCGTGGCGGCCGTCGCCGTGGTGGCGGGCGTCCTTGCCGTGCGTGCCCGGGGTCCGCACGGCGGACGGAACCTGAAACGGCGCTTCGGACCGGAGTACGAGCGGACCGTGGCCCGGCACGACGGCGACACGCAGGCCGCCGAGCGCGAGCTCGCCGCCCGGGTGGAGCGCCACGGCGACCTGCGGCTGCGGCCGCTGGAGCCGGCCGACCGCGAGCGGTTCGAGGCGCGCTGGACGGCCGTGCAGGAGCGGTTCGTCGACTCGCCGCGGGAAGCGGTGGCCGAGGCGGACCGCCTGGTCTCCGAACTGGCCGGTCACCGGGGCTACCCGGACGGCGGGCAGTACGAGGAGCAGTTCGCCGCGCTGTCGGTGCACCACGCCTCGCACGTGCACGGCTACCGGCGCGTGCACCGCGCCGTGCAGGCGCCGGTGGACGGTCCGCAGGAACGCCGCGCGAGCACCGAGGAACTGCGCGAGGCCCTGGTCGAGGCCCGCGCGCTGTTCGAGGAACTGCTCTCCACCACCGGCGGCGACACCGGCCGTCCGCACCGTGACACGACCGGTGCCGGCGACCGTCACGCCCCGGCCCGCACCAAGGGCGGCGCCCACCTTCCGTGGGCCCTCAACAGGCATCGGACGAAGGAGAGCTGAACGAGATGACCGATCTGACACCGGACAGGGATGCGGAGCGCCTGCCGAAGGGGGAGCGTCTTTCGAAGGGGGAGCGCCTGCCGGAGGGCGGGACGGCCGGGAGGGAGACGGCGGACGGCCGGGGCGCGACGACCGCCGCGGAGGCGGAGACGGCCGCGGTTCGTGGGGTTCCGAGCCGTGAGGAGCCCTCCGTGGGCCGTGCGGGGCTGAATCGTGAGGAGCCCTCCGTGGGCCGTGCGGGGCTGAACCGTGAGGAGCCTGTTACCGGCCGCGGCGCGGCGACCGGCGGGGAGACGGCCATGGGCCGGCCCGGGGCGGCCGGGGAGGAGCCGCTCGGTACGGCGGCCGGTGACGCGGGCCCCCGGCGGGGAGCCGCGACCGGCCAGGACACGGCACTCGGCGGGCACACTGCCTCCGGCCACGACACCGTGCCCGGCAAGGGCACGGCGCTCGGCGGGCACACCGCGCCCGGCCACGACACTGTGACCGGCGGTCGTACGGCGTCGGACGGGACCGCGGCGAGCGGCGTGGACGTGGACGGCATGGACGCCGTCGCGGGCCGGGGCTCCACGGCGGCCGCCCGCGAGGCCCGGCCGGGACGGGAGGACGACTTCTCCCCCTCGACGACCACGACTACGACGACGACAGCGACCGGCGCGACCGGCGCGACGGGCACGCACGGCGCGACCGGCCTGCACGGCACCACCGGCGCGCACGGCGCGCACGGCGCCGAGGGCACCGTCTCCCCGCTCCTCCCCGGTGACGAGTGCGACAAGATCGGCGCGCGGCTGCGGGAGACGGTCACCGGGTTCGTGGACAGGCCGCAGCACGCCGTCCAGGAGGCGGACCGGCTGGTCGAGGAGCTCGCGGCCCGCTTCACGGAGGCCCTCGACGAGCGGCGCAGCACCCTGCGCGCCGCCTGGCGCTCCGGCGGCGAGGGCACGTCCGGTACCACCCCCGACACCGAGCGACTCCGGCTCGCCCTGCGCGACTACCGCGAACTGGCCGACCGGCTGATGCACCTCTGAGAATCCGACGAACCCGAGCGGCGGAGGCAGGCGGCGGAGGCAGAACGCCGCACCCCCGCCGTTCGGGCACCCGGGCGCGGCACTCGCCCCGCCCGTCGCCTCTACCGCACCGCCCGGCCCCCGCGCCGCTCACGCCACTCCTGGACGACCTCCTCGACGTCGTACCGCTTGAGGCCGAGCGGGGGGCCGGGCGGCGGCTTGAGCATCATGTCGAGGATCTTGGCGTTGATGTCCGTGAGGATCTTCCGGACGATCCGCTCCGAAGGGGCCGCACGGGCGGCCGCGAGCGCGTCCTCGGCCTCCTTGCGCAGGGCGAGCGACGGCGGCAGGACCGACAGGCCCTCGCTGGCCATCTTGCGCTTGACCCACCACAGTTCCTCGTAGGAGGTGTCGCCGGGCAGCGGCTTGCCCGTCCCCGGCAGCCGGTCGAACTCGCCGCGCGCCTGCGCGTCACGGATCTGCTTGTCGACCCAGGACTCGAACGGCACACCGGGTGGCTTTCGCTCGGTCATGCGTCCATTGTGCCGGACGGGCCCGGGCCGGGCGATTTATCATGCCGCCGCGGTGCGCCAACCAGTCGCTCCGCCAACGGCATTGGCGCGGCTGAGCACGAGGAAGCGGCTCGGGCGCCCCGAAACACGAGGAGCGCACGTGCTCGAACTGACCATGGCCACCGTCTCCGGCGCGGACGAGGGTGCCACGGCCGGCATGCTCATGGCCGACGCGCCCAGCGAACCGGGCGCCGTGCTGCGGGTGGGCCGGGACCGGGCCGTGTGCCGGCTGGTGACGCCCGAGGACTGGCTGTTCGTCTCCCGGGTGCACCTGGAGTTCCAGTGCGGTCCCGACGGCGGCTGGCAGGTCACCTGGCTGCGCGGCTCCCAGGCGGACCCGTCCTCCGAGGTCAGACTCGTGATCGGCGAGTACGCCCAGGCCCTCGCCTACGGCGGGAGCGTCGGGCTGCCCCGGGGCGGCGCCGGCGAGATCGTCATCCAGGACCGCACCGGCCCACGCAGCGTCAACGTCGGCTTCTTCCACGAGGTGTGACGCCCGGGCGGGCCCCGGGCCGCCGCCGCGAGGGCCGGTGGCGCCGTCCGGCAGCGACCACGCCACCATCCGGCAGCGACCACGCCGCGGCCCGGCAGGGGCCGCGCCGACACTCGCCAGGAGTTACGCCACCACCCGGGCCAGCGCGAAGCCGTCGTAGCCCTTGCTGCCCACCGTCTGGATCGCCGTGCCCTGCAGTCGCGGGTGCGTGGCGATGAGTTCGAGCGCGGCCCGGGTGCCGCGCACGCTCGGGTCGGTGCTCGCGGGGTCGGTCACGCGGCCGCCCCGCACGACGTTGTCCAGGATGATCAGGCTGCCCGCGCGGGTCAGCTTCAGGGCCCACTCCACGTAGTGCGGGTTGTTGACCTTGTCGGCGTCGATGAAGACCAGGTCGAAGGGGGGCGGGTTCTCGTCGGCGAGCTTGGGCAGCGACTCCAGGGCCGGGCCCACCCGCACCTCGGCGATCCGGTCGACGCCGGCGTGGGCGAGGTTGCGGCGGGCGACGTCGGCGTGGTGGGCGTCGTACTCCAGCGTGACCAGGCGGCCGTCGGCGGGGAGCGCGCGGGCGAGCCAGATCGTGCTGTAACCGCCGAGCGTGCCGATCTCCAGGATGGTGCGGGCGCCCTGGATCTGGGCGAGGAGGTGCAGCAGCTTGCCCTGGTTCGGCGCGACGTTGATGTGTGGCAGGCCCTCCGCGTCGCTGTCGCGCAGCGCGGCCCGCAGTGCCTCGTCCTCGGGGGAGAGCAGCGCGGTGAAGTAGGCGTCGACGTCGTCCCAGAGCTGCGAGTCGCTCATGCACAGAGCCTTTCGTGCGACTAGTTAGATAATCTAAGTAGCTTCGCTAACGAATATAGCCGTACGAGAGCGTTGATGTCAGTGATTTTCAGCCGATCGGAGGAGGAGCCGGCACCGGCGGCGGAGGCGGCGCCGGGCGCCGGGAGCGCCGTACCGCGTACAGCGACGCGGCGGCCACGGCGAGCGCGGCACCGCCGCCCGTGGTCAGCAGCCACGCCGGGACACCGGCCACCTCGCGCAGCCGGTCCGCGTAGACCACCTCTCGATACGGCGTGTCGGTGGCCGTACGGCGCAGGGAGTGGTCGCCGGAGATACGGGCCGGGAGCGGGAACTCCTGGTCGACGACGGTGAGGTAGGGCGCGCCCCGGGACAGTTCGGCGAGCGGGCCGGAGGCCGTCGTCAGCCGGCCGGCGAAGCCGACGCGCCAGGGGTTGCCGCCGATCGTGGTGGCCGGTTCCATGCGGTGGGCGGCCAGGACGAACAGGGAGAGCGACTGCGGGCTGCGGGCCAGCCGGGACAGGCGCATCGGATAGACCGGGGCGTCGGCCGCGAAGGTGAGGTGCAGCGGATCGAGGGTGCCGTTCAGGGCCGTGGGCCCGCTGCCGTCCCGCGGCGTCAGGCGGATCGCCACGTACTCCCAGCGCCGCTCCACGTAGGGCTTGAGGGCGCGGTCCAGGCGGTCGGGCAGCGTGAAGCCGTGGGAGTGGAGCCAGCCGGCGAGCGCGTCGGGGTCGGTCGCGGTCAGGCGGGCGACGTCGAACGGGCCGAGCCGCTGGCGCCCCACCACCCCGACGCCGCCTCCGCCGGCCGCGCCCGGCGGGGCCGCGCCCACGCCGTCGCCGGAGTCGAAGGGCCAGTCGCCCTGCCGCGGCCAGAAGTGGTAGCGGGCGCGGTGCGCGGGGGCGGAGGCGGCGGCGAGCTGGTCGAAGAGCGCCGGGTCGCCCAGCCGGACGGTCGCCCGGTGCGGGACCGGCATGATCCACGCGGCCCGGCCGGCGTTCCCGGTGACGGTCAGGCGCATCACGATCTGCTCCTGCCGCCCGTCCCAGCGGACGGCGGACACCTCACGGCCGACCGCGATCCGGCGGTCGGGGTCCGTCACCATGGCGCCGCAGCCGCACGCGTAGGCGGGGGCGACGAGCGAGGCGAGCTGGACGCCCAGCAGGGCCAGTACGACCGTCAGCACGCGCAGGTGCCCGTGCCCGCGCATGCGGGCCCTGGCACGTCGCAGCAAGCCGACCGCATCGATTCCGAGCTTCTCCATGGACCAACGCCCCCCGTCCCGTGACCGCCAGGGGATCAGACGGTGGGACGGAGGGCGTGGTTCCAGGGGAGGTGAGGACCTCCGGGCGGCCCCGTGCGGGCCGCTGGCGCGGTCAGCGCCGGACGGCGTCCTTCGGGGCGCCCTTCGGGGCGTCCTTCTTGGCGCCGGCGGCCTTCGCGGCACCGGCCTCCGTGCCGGAGGTGTCCTCGGCGCGCTCCACCGCGGGGGCGGAGCCCGGCAGCGGGCGGCCGGCCGACTCGGCCATGAACCACACCGCCGCACCACCGATCAGCGACGCCGCCATCATGTAGTAGGCGGGCATCATCACGTTGCCCGTCGCGCCGATCAGCGCGGTCACCACCAGCGGGGTCGTACCGCCGAACAGGGACACCGAGATGTTGAAGCCGATCGACAGGGAGCCGTAGCGGACCCGGGTCGGGAACAGGGCCGGGAGCGCCGCCGGCATGGCCGCGGTGAAGCAGACCAGCAGCAGGCCCAGGGCGCCCATGCCCAGCGCGACCGCCAGCAGGCTGCCCTGGCGGATCAGCAGCAGGGCCGGAACCGACAGGAACAGGAAGCCCGCGCAGCCGGCCGCGATCATCGGGCGGCGGCCGATCCGGTCGCTCAGCGCACCGGCGAAGGGCTGCACGATCATCATCAGGACCATCACGCCGAGCACCACCAGCAGGCCGTGCGTCTCGTCGTACCTGAGCTCACTGGTGAGGTAGCTCGGCATGTACGACAGCAGCATGTAGTCCGTGACGTTGTAGATCAGCACCAGGGCCATGCACAGCAGCAGCGGCTTCCACTGGCCCGCGACCATCTCGCGCAGCGGTACCTTCGGGCGGTGCGACTCCGCCTTCTCGGCCTCCGCGGCGAACGCCGGGGTCTCCTCGAGGCGCAGCCGCAGGTAGAGGCCGATGATGCCCATCGGACCGGCGATCAGGAACGGGATCCGCCAGCCCCACGAGGTCAGGTCCTCGGTGGACAGCAGGGCCGTCATCAGGGTCACCAGGCCCGCGCCGCCGACGTAGCCGACGAGCGTGCCGAACTCCAGCCAGCTGCCGAGGAAGCCGCGCTTCTTGTCGGGGGCGTACTCGGCGATGAAGGTGGTCGCGCCCGCGTACTCGCCGCCGGTGGAGAAGCCCTGCACCAGCCGGGCGGCCAGCAGGAGCAGCGGGGCCCCCACGCCGATCGTCGCGTACGACGGGATCAGGCCGATCGCGAAGGTGCCGACCGCCATCATGATCATGGTGGTGGCCAGGACCTTCTGCCGCCCGATGCGGTCGCCGAGCGGGCCGAAGACCATGCCGCCGAGCGGGCGGACCAGGAAGGCCGCGGCGAAGGCGCCGAACGTGGACAGCAGCTGCGCCGTCGGGTTCCCGGACGGGAAGAAGACCTTGCCCAGGGTCACCGCGATGTAGCTGTAGACACCGAAGTCGAACCATTCCATCGCGTTGCCCAGCGCGGCGGCCTTCACGGCGCGCTTGACGAGGGCCGGGTCGATGACGGTGGCTTCTTGATTCCTGGAAACGGACTGGGACGGGGGAGCAGCGACTGTGGCAGCCGACAAGGGTTCGCTCGCCTACCTCTCGACGGGGACAGGGACGCGACCCACGCGACGGCGCTGACGTGCGGGCCGGAAACGACCCGCTCACGGCGGGCCCAAAACGACCATACGGGGGATTGTGCACCTTACGGACCGTGTGGAAGTCGTTGCATGCTGCACATAAATGTGGGATATGCAGGCACTTCCGCCCGCTGCCCGGGCACTTTCCGGCCGTACGCCTGTGATGCTTCTCGCGCCCCACCGCGGGAACCGCACCGCCCCCGCACTATCGTCACCCGGATAAAAGGGGAGCGGACGTCAGGTGAAGCGGGGATGGCCTGCGTCTCTTTCCGGAGGGGGGCGAGCCTCATAGGGTTCGCCCAGGGATCCCGGCGCACGCCAAGGGCGCGATGCGCGGGGCAGGTGGGGCGGGAGGCCGACGGGGCGTGGCGAATGCGGAGCACAGCGGGCAGGCGGCGGGGGTACTCGGGGCAGCGGCCACCGGCGCGACCAGGGACCGCCTGCACGCGGCCCGGCTGGGCCTCTGGCTGATCGCCGCGGTCCTCGCCGTACGGCAGATGACCGTCGTCCTCGCCAGCCCGCGCGGGGACCGGCTGACGGACCTGGAGACCTGGGTCGGGCCGCACGGCGTCCTGCACGTCACCGGGTCCCTCTACGACTCGACCCGGTTCACCGGCACCCCGTTCAGCGGTCTGGTCCTCAAGCCGCTGACCAGGGCCGCCGAACAGGCCCTCGGCTGGGGCTGGACCTTCGGCACGCTGCTGCTGGTGGCCGCGCTCGGCCTGGTCGCCGCCCGCGCCCTGCCCCAGCCGGTCAGCCGGCGCAGCTCGCTGCTGGCCGCGCCCGTCGCGATCAGCCTGCTCATGCTGTCGCTGCCGGTGCGCAACACGCTCTGGCTCGGCCAGACCAGCATCATCCCGGTCCTGCTCGTGCTGCTCGGCTGCTTCGTGGTGCGCGGGCAGCGGGCCGGCGGCGCCCTGATCGGCCTCGCCGCAGCGCTCCAGCCCACCGTGCTGCTGTTCGCGCCGCTGCTGTGGTTCACCGACCGCCGCCGCGCGGCCGCGTCCACCGGCTTCACCTTCGGCGCGTGCACCGCGCTCGCCTGGGCCGCGATGCCGCACGACTCGTACACCTACTGGGTCCACCACATGGCGGGCGTCGGACTCGGCGGCCGCGCCGACGGCCTCGCCAACCAGTCGCTGCACGGCGCCCTGCTGCGCCTCGGCCTGACCGGCCCGGTGGAGATAGCCCTGTTCCTGGTGCTCGGCGCGGCCGTCGCCGCGCTCGGCGTGCGCCGCGCCGTGCGCTACGCCCGGGACGGACAGCTCCTGCTCGCGGTCGCGATCACCGGCTGCGCGGCCGTGGCCGTGTCGCCCACCGCCTGGCAGCACCAGCTCCTGTGGGTGCTGCTCGCGGTCGTCGGCCGGGTCGGCACACGCGCCTCCGACCGGTACGTGTGGCCGGTGGCCGTGGTGCTGGTCATGACGCTCCCGGCGAAGATGATGCTGCCGAACGTGCCGGTCATGAACCCGCTGCGCGACGACGTCGTACTGCTGGCCGCGCTCGCCGCCGCGACCGTCGTGCCGTTCCTGTCCCGCGCGGACGAGCACTACCGCGTGCCCGTCCCCACGGAGTACGCGGCCCCGGTCCCCGCGCGCCTGCGGCACGTCCCCCTCGTACCGTTCCTGCGCCGGGTCCTCACCCGCCCGAACCTGCTGCTGGAACTGCTGCTCATCCGCGTCACCTACGCCGCCTACTCCTCGGTGCGGCTGACCGTCCAGGGCGACCGGGCCACCGCCGAGGCGCACGGCCACCAGATCCACTCCCTCGAACGGGCCCTGTTCATCGACATCGAGCACTGGGCCAACCACACGGTGGCGGGGCTGCCGTGGCTGGAGCGCTTCCTCAGCTTCTACTACGAGAGCTTCCACTTCGTGGTGCCGCTGAGCATCCTCGCCGTGCTCTACGTCCGCCGGCCGGTGGACTACCGCTGGGCACGCACCGCGCTGGGCTTCGCCACCCTCCTCGGCCTGCTCGGCTTCTGGCTCTACCCGCTGGCCCCGCCCCGGCTCATGCCGGGCTTCGGCTTCATCGACACCGTGCACGGCGTCCAGGACTTCGCCAAGCCGGACTACGGCGCGATGACCGCCCTCACCAACCAGTACGCCGCGATGCCGTCGCTCCACTTCGGCTGGTCCCTGTGGTGCGGCATCGTGATCGCGGTCGTCGCGCCGAGGTGGTGGATGAAGGTGCTGGGCCTGCTCCACCCCCTGTTCACCGTCTCCGCGATCGTGGCGACCGCCAACCACTGGGTCCTGGACGCGGTCGGCGGCGCGGCGGTCGTCGCGACCGGCTTCGCGCTGACCTACGTCCTGTCGGGGCCGCGCGCGGCAGCGGCGCCCGCTCCGGTGACGGAACCGGAGGCCGGAGCGGGCGCCGCCGCGCTCGCCGCACACCGGCCGGCCTCCTAGGGCCGGCCCTCACCGCCCGCAAGGCCCCTTGAATCTGGCGGCTGTCAGACGGACCCGCCCCCCTGGTCAAGCAGCCGCACACCGGCCACAGCACTCAGGGGGCGTGGCGGCGTAGTCGTCGTCGGGCGGTGGCTCTGATGTCGGTGCTACGGGTACACCATGGAGGGAAGGCGCCCCGAGAGGGAGCGCGAGGAGCCGGCGGGAGCCCGCGGATGGCGCGTGGACGGTTGCGGATCTATCTGGGGGCGGCTCCGGGCGTGGGCAAGACGTACGCCATGCTGGAGGAGGGCCAGCGGCTGCGTGCCTCCGGTGTCGACGTGGTCGCGGGGTTCGTCGAGCCGCACGGCCGGCGGCCGACCGCGGCCCTGGCCGACGGCCTGGAGACGGTGCCCCGGCGCACGGTGGCCTACCGGGGGGCCCGGTTCACCGAGATGGATCTCGATGCGCTCCTGGCCCGCCGTCCCCAGGTCGCGCTGGTGGACGAGCTGGCACATACCAACGTCGCCGGCGCCGGGATCCGCAACGCCAAGCGGTGGCAGGACGTGGAGGAGGTGCTGGACGGCGGCATCGATGTCGTCACCACCCTCAACGTGCAGCACCTGGAATCGCTCAACGACGTGGTCCGGCAGATCACCGGAGCGCGTCAGCGAGAGACACTGCCGGACGAGGTGGCCCGCCGGGCTGACCAGATCGAGCTGGTGGACCTGCCGCCCGAGGTCCTGCGCCGCCGTATGGCGCACGGCGACATCTATCCGCCGGACCGTATCGAGGCCGCCCTCACCCACTACTTCCGGGTGGGCAATCTCATCGCGCTGCGCGAACTGGCCCTGCTCTGGCTCGCCGACCGGGTGGAGGAGGGCCTGCAGCGCTACCGCGCCGAGCATGGCATTGCCGCGCCCTGGGAGACCCGCGAGCGGATCATGGTGGGTCTGACCGGTGGCCCGGAAGGCGAGACGTTGATCCGCCGGGCCGCCCGGATCGCAGCGCGTACTCCGGGCAGCGAACTGCTGACGCTGCACGTCGTGCCGGCCGACGGGCTCACCCACGCCGATCCGGCGGCCCTCGCGGCTCAGCGGGCCTTGGTGGAGTCGCTGGGCGGTACGTATCACCAGACGACCGGCGAGTCGGTGGTGGAGGCGCTGCTCCAGTTCGCGCGGGCCGAGAACGTTACGCAGATCGTGCTCGGCGCCAGCCGCCGCGGGCGGCTGTCGCTGCTGCTGGACGCCGGTGTGGGACACCGCACGATACGCGGTTCGGGGCCCATCGACGTGCATGTGGTCACTCACGAGGCGGCGGCCCGCTCCGCCTTCACGGCGCGGAAGCCGGGGCCGGGAAGAGGCGCCGGGCCACGCCGGTTCTGGTCCGCCCTGGTCGGGGCGGCACTGCTGCTGCCGGCACTGACCCTGATCCTGACCGCGCCCGCCAGCCGGCTCGCCCTGTCCGGGGCGCTGGTGGTCTACCTTCTCATCGTCGTCGGTACGGCCCTGGTCGGAGGGCTGGTCCCGGCACTGGTCACGGCGGTCGCGGCGGCGTTCCTCGCGGACTACTACTTCACCGTGCCCGTTCACTCGCTGCTGGTCGGGCAGGGCGGCGAAGTCCTCACGCTGGTGGGCTTCGTCGTCACAGCCGCCCTGGTCGGTGCTGCCGCCGACGCGGCAGCCCGGCGTACCCGACAGGCCGTACGCGCCACGTGGGAGGCGTGGGCGCTGAGCCGGCTGGCGACCGCCATGATGCGCGGCCAGGACCTGCCGTCCCTCATCGAACAAGTGCGTGAAACCTTCGGCCTGACCGGCGTGAGCCTGCTCGAACGCGACACCGAGGCAGCACCCGGCCCCCGCTGGTACGTGGTCGCCGACGCCGGTGCGGACGCGCCGGAGCAGCCGTACGAAGCAGATGTCGAGAGCCCCGTCAGTGACGATCTCACGCTGGTGGCCCGGGGTGCTCTGGCCACCGACGACCAGCGCGTCCTGGGCGCGTGCGCGGCCGAGCTCGGCATGGCGCATCTGCAAGGCAGACTCGCCCGGCACGCCGCCGAGTCGGACACCCTCGCCGCCGCCGAACGCACCCGGGCCTCGCTGATCCAGGCGGCCGGCCGTGACCTGAGTGAGCGGCTGCGCTCGGCGGAAGAAGCCCTTGCCCGGCACGACATGGACACGGCCCGGGCGTCGGTTCGTCGAGCCGTGCAGCTCGTCGCCGACCTCGCCGACCTCGACCGGCTGCACGGCGGTGCCCTCGACCTCTACCTGCGCCCGGTCGGCCTCGACGAGGTGGTGACCGCCGTGCTGGACGACCTGGGGCCGGGAGGCCGCACCATCGAGGTCCGGCTGCCTGAACAGCAGCCCGACGTGATCGCCGACGCCGCCCTGCTCACCCGGGTGCTGACCGCCCTCGCGGCCGACGCACTGCGCCACAGTCCGCCGGAACGGCCGCCGACGCTGACCGCCGACGCTCTCGACGGCCGGCTACGCGTCCGCCTGGCCGGCGGCCCCGGCGGCGCTCCTCGCGCGGGCAGCCTGACGCAACGGCTCTCCCGGGACCTCACGGAGGCGATGGGCGGCACGCTGGAGACGGCCGGTGACAACGGGCGGGAGTTCTCGGTGACGCTCACCCTTCCCGCCGCCTTCCCACGCTCCTGACTCAATCCGCCGGGGGGCACGGCAACTGGGCCAACCGGAGCACCCCTCGGCGAAGCGTGCGTGCCGCGCTCGACGGAGTGCTGTACGCCATATGGAGTTCGTGCCGGATCAGCGGGTTGGCGGTGAGGACACACGCGTCCAGCCCGGTCGGCGGCCGGGGGTGTCCCGCAGGTTCAGGCGGAAGGAGACAGCTGCGTATTGCCGTGCGGCCTCCAGAGCGTCCGTACACACGGTGCGCCTGCGCCAGGGGATGCGCACCGCCGGCCAGCCGGGACCCGCGGTCATCACGGGCCGTATGAGTCCCGTCAAACGTATGGGTGTTGCCGTAAGAGAGCCGTCAACAGACAACCGGATCCGGCCAGAGAGGCGGTTTCCTCTAAGCGTCCGCTGTTCCCCGAACCTCATACCAGGAGCTCACGATGGCCGATGCGGCCCTCGTCGTCACCACGATCGCGGTCTTCGCGCTGGTGGCCCTCATCGCCAAGGGGGTGACGAAGCTGTGACCGTTGAGAACGTAGTCGGCCTGGTCGTGGCCATCGTCCTGCTCGGCTATCTCGTCCTTGCCCTGATCTTCCCGGAGAGGTTCTGACGGTGACATCAGCTGCCACCGCAGCGGGAGACATGGGTCCCGTGCCCGCGGGCCTGCTCCAGCTGCTCGCCCTGATCGGCGCGCTGGCGCTCGCCTACGTCCCTCTCGGCACCTACATGGCCAAGGTCTACTCCTCCGACCAGCACTGGCGCGTCGAGAAATGGATCTACAAGGGCATCGGCGTCGAACCGGACACGGAGATGCGTTGGACCGCGTACCTGCGCGGCGTCCTGGCCTTCTCCGCGGTCGGCGTCCTCTTCCTCTACCTGCTGCAGCGGATCCAGGGCGTGCTGCCCGGTTCCCTGGGCTTCCGGGCCATCGACCCGGACCAGGCGTTCAACACCGCGGCGTCCTTCGTCACCAACACGAACTGGCAGTCGTACTACGGCGAGCAGGCCATGGGTCACGTCGTGCAGACCACCGGGCTGGCCGTGCAGAACTTCGTCTCGGCTGCCGTGGGCATCGCGGTCGCGGTCGCGCTGGTGCGCGGCTTCGCCCGTTCGCGCACGGGTGAGCTGGGCAACTTCTGGTCGGACATGGTGCGCGGGGTGACCCGAATCCTGCTGCCGGGTGCCTTCCTCGCCGCGATCGTGCTCGTGGCGTGCGGTGCGCTCCAGAACTTCTCCGGCATCCACGAGGTCGGCCAGTTCATGGGCGGCTCGCAGCAGTGGAACGGCGGCGCGGTGGCCTCGCAGGAGGCCATCAAGGAGCTGGGCACGAACGGCGGCGGTTACTTCAACGCCAACTCGGCCCACCCCTTCGAGAACCCGACGACCTTCACCAACCTGTTCGAGATCTTCCTGATCCTGGTGATCCCGTTCTCCCTGACCCGCACGTTCGGTGTGATGGTCGGGAGCGTGAAGCAGGGGTACGCGATCCTGGCGACCATGGCCTCCGTCTGGGTCGGCTTCGTGGCTCTGATGATGTGGACGGAGTTCGCCCACCACGGCCCGGCGCTGCAGATCGCCGGCGGGGCGATGGAGGGCAAGGAAGTCCGCTTCGGGGTGGGCTCCTCGTCGATCTTCGCGGTCTCGACCACGCTCACCTCGACGGGTGCGGTCGACTCCTTCCACTCTTCCTTCACCGGCCTCGGTGGCGGAATCACGATGCTGAGCATGATGCTGGGCGAGATCGCGCCCGGCGGCACAGGCTCCGGTCTCTACGGCATCCTGATCATGGCCGTGATCGCGGTGTTCATCGCCGGCCTGATGGTCGGCCGCACCCCCGAGTACCTGGGCAAGAAGATCGGCTCCCGTGAGATCAAGCTGGCCGCGATCTACATCCTGATCACCCCGGCGCTGGTGCTCGTCTTCACCGGCGTCGCGATGGCCCTGCCCACACCGGCCCACTCGATGACCAACTCCGGAGCGCACGGATTCTCCGAGATCCTGTACGCCTACACCTCCGGCGCCAACAACAACGGCTCGGCCTTCGCCGGTCTGAACGCGGACACGCAGTGGTTCAACACCACGATCGGTCTCGCCATGATCCTCGGCCGCTTCCTGCCGATGGTGTTCGTGCTGGCGCTCGCCGGCTCGCTCGCCGAGCAGAAGCCCGTCCCGGTCACCGCGGGCACGTTGCGCACCGAGAAGCCGCTGTTCACCGGCCTTCTGGTGGGCGTGATTCTGATCATCACCGGTTTGACCTACTTCCCGGCCCTCGCGCTGGGACCGCTCGCCGAGGGACTGGCGTCATGACCGCTCGCATCCAGAAGCAAGAGGACTCGATGCCCACGTCCACCCCGACCCGGGCGCCGCACAGCGACGTCCCCACCGGCCGCAAGCCCGCCGAGGGCCGCGTCGGCGCGGGCCTGTTCGACGCCGGGCAGCTGGTCACGTCGCTGCCGGACGCGTTCCGCAAGCTGGACCCGCGGGTGCTGGTCAAGTCGCCCGTGATGTTCGTGGTGTGGGTCGGCTCGGTCCTGACCACGGTGTTCTCCTTCAAGGACCCAGGAGACTGGTTCGGCTGGGCGATCAGCGCGTGGCTGTGGCTGACCGTGGTCTTCGCCAACCTGGCGGAGGCGGTCGCCGAGGGCCGTGGCAAGGCGCAGGCCGACACCCTGCGCAGGGCCAAGACCGACACGATTGCCCGCCGGCTCGTGGACGACCGTGAGGAGCGGGTGCCGGGTACGGAGCTGAGGATCGGTGACCTGGTGGTCTGCGAGGCGGGCGATGCCATCCCCGGCGACGGAGACGTCGTCGAGGGCGTAGCCAGCGTCGACGAGTCGGCGATCACCGGTGAGTCGGCTCCGGTGATCCGCGAGTCCGGCGGCGACCGCTCCGCTGTCACCGGCGGAACGAAGGTCCTTTCCGACCGTATCGTCATCCGCATCACGACAAAGCCGGGCGAGACCTTCATCGACCGGATGATCAGCCTGGTCGAGGGCGCCGCACGGCAGAAGACGCCGAACGAGATCGCGCTGAACATCCTGCTGGCCTCGCTCACGATCGTCTTCCTGCTCGCGGTGGCCACCCTGCCGCCGTTCGCGGACTACGCGGGCACCCGTCTGACGATGGTGGTGCTGGTCGCCCTGCTGGTGTGCCTCATCCCGACCACCATCGGCGCGCTCCTGTCGGCGATCGGCATCGCGGGCATGGACCGGCTGGTCCAGCGCAACGTCCTGGCCATGTCCGGCCGCGCGGTCGAGGCCGCCGGCGACGTCTCGACCCTGCTGCTGGACAAGACGGGCACGATCACTCTCGGCAACCGCCAGGCGTCCGAGTTCGTGCCGGTGCGCGGTACCACCGAGGCCGAGGTCGCCGACGCGGCCCAGCTCTCCTCGCTGGCCGACGAGACCCCCGAGGGTCGCTCGATCGTCGTCCTGGCGAAGGAGAAGTACGGGCTGCGCGAACGCCACCAGGGCGAACTGGCCCACGCCGAGTGGATCGCCTTCACCGCACAGACCCGCATGTCCGGCGTGGACGTCGACGGGCGCAGGATCCGCAAGGGCGCCGCCGGCTCGGTCACCGCCTGGGTGCGGGAGCAGGGCGGTGAGATCGCCGAGGACGCGGACGAGACGGCCGACCGGATCGCCGAGGCGGGCGGCACGCCCCTGCTGGTGGCTGTCCACGACGACCGGGGCGCCCGCGTGCTGGGTGTCCTCCACCTCAAGGACGTCGTCAAGGACGGTATGCGGGAGCGGTTCGCCGAACTGCGCCGCATGGGCATCAAGACCGTCATGATCACTGGTGACAACCCGCTCACGGCCAGGGCGATCGCCGAGGAGGCAGGTGTCGACGACTTCCTCGCCGAAGCCACCCCCGAGGACAAGATGGCCCTCATCAAGCGCGAGCAGGCCGGTGGCAAGCTCGTCGCGATGACCGGCGACGGCACCAACGACGCCCCGGCCCTGGCGCAGGCCGACGTCGGCGTGGCGATGAACACCGGTACGTCGGCCGCCAAGGAGGCCGGCAACATGGTCGACCTCGATTCCAATCCGACCAAGCTCATCGAGATCGTCGAGATCGGCAAGCAGTTGCTGATCACCCGGGGCGCGCTCACGACGTTCTCCATCGCCAACGACGTCGCCAAGTACTTCGCGATCATCCCGGCGCTGTTCGCGGCGGTCTACCCGGGCCTGGACAAGCTCAACATCATGAACCTGTCCTCGCCGGACTCCGCGATCCTGTCCGCGGTGATCTTCAACGCGCTGATCATCATCGCGCTGGTGCCCCTGTCCCTGAAGGGCGTCCAGTACCGGCCAGTGAGCGCCGACAAGATGCTGCGCCGCAACCTCGGGATCTACGGCATCGGCGGCCTGATCGCGCCCTTCGCCGGCATCAAGATCATCGACCTGCTCATCTCCCTCATCCCCGGGATCGGCTGATCGCCATGAACAACTCAGTGACCAACACCGCCCGGCTGCTCGGGGCGGGACTGCGTGCCCTCCTCGTGCTGACCTTGGTCACGGGCGTCATCTACCCGCTGGTCATCACGGGCATCGCCCAGGGGCTGTTTCACAGCACGGCGAACGGCTCGCAGATCACGGCAGACGGCAAGGTCGTCGGCTCGTCTTTGATCGGGCAGGCGTACGACCTGCCGCTGAAGAAGGGGCAGGTGACCCCGGAGCCCGACCTGAAGTGGTTCCAGGGCCGCCCGGCGAACGGCCTGGGTAGGAACAGCGTGAACACCCAGTACAAGCTGCTGCTGTCCGGCGCGACCAACCTCTCGGCCGACAACGAGGACCTCGTCAAGCAGGTCGAGGAGGCCAAGGCCGCGGTCGTCGAGGAGAACTCGGTTCCCGGCCACACGGTCGAGCCCTCGCAGGTGCCTGCCGACGCGGTCACCTCCTCCGGCTCCGGCCTCGATCCCGACATCTCCCCGCAGTACGCCGAGCTTCAGGTCCACCGCGTCGCCGAAAGGAGCGGCCTCCCGGTCGCCGAGGTGCAGAGGCTTGTGGACGAGCACATCGAGGGCCGCACGCTCGGCTTCATCGGCGAACCCCGCGTGAACGTCCTCGAACTCAACATCGCGCTCAGAGACCTCGTGGCCAAGAGCTGATGGCCATGAGGTACAGGCGGGAGTCGGCAGGCCGGGGGCGATCCCGGCCTGGCCGGCTCCCGCCGTTATGCAGCCACCGAGGGCGACGGCAGCGCATCCCACACCCACGTCCCACGTACGACAGGAAAGGCGCACACCATGACCCGGGTGCTCCTGGTGGAGGACGACCCGCAGCTCGTTCGGGCCCTCGTGATCAACTTGCAGGCACGTCACTACGGCGTGGATGCCGCCCCCGACGGGACCACGGCCCTGCGACTTGCTGCCGCGCGTCAGCCCGACGTGGTGTTCGTGGACCTCGGTCTGCCCGACATGGACGGCGTCGATGTCATCAAGGCCCTGCGCGGCTGGACCCGCACGCCAATCCTGGTGCTCTCCGCCCGGCGCACGTCCGACGAGAAGGTGGCCGCGCTCGACGCCGGCGCTGACGACTACATCACCAAACCGTTCAGCATGGACGAACTGCTGGCCCGGCTGCGAGCTGCCGTCCGCCGTACGGAGGAAGCCCCGCTCACGCCGGAGACCGCGCTGGTCGAGACGGAGTACTTCAGCATCGACCTGCTCGCCAAGAGGGCCGTCCGGGGCGGACAGGACGTGCGGCTCACCCCGACCGAGTGGCACCTGCTGGAGATCTTGATTACCCATCCGGGTCAGTTGATCACTCAGAAGCACCTCCTTCGGGAGGTCTGGGGCATCTCGCAGTCCAACAAGAGCAACTACCTTCGGGTCTACATGGCCCAGCTGCGGCGGAAACTGGAGAGGGACCCCTCCCACCCTCGCTACCTGATCACCGAGCCCGGCATGGGCTACCGCTTCGAAGCCTGACCGAGGGACGACATGGCACGCGGCAAGCTCCGGATCTACCTCGGCGCGGCTCCCGGCGTCGGCAAGACGTACGCGATGCTGTCCGAGGGGCACCGCCGCATCGAGCGGGGCACCGACTGCGTGGTGGCCTTCGTGGAGCACCACCACCGTCCGCGCACCGAGGTGATGCTGCACGGCTTGGAGCAGGTGCCGCGCAAGGAGATCGAGTACCGGGGCAGCCTCTTCACCGAGATGGACGTGGACGCCGTCCTCGCCCGCCGCCCCCAGGTGGCCCTCGTCGACGAACTGCCGCACACGAACATCCCCGGCTCGCGCAACGCCAAGCGCTGGCAGGACGTGGAAGAACTGCTGGCGGCCGGCATCGACGTCATTTCAACGGTCAACATCCAGCACCTGGAGTCGCTCGGTGACGTGGTGGAGTCGATCACCGGCATCCGGCAGCAGGAGACCGTGCCCGACGAGGTCGTACGGCGAGCCGACCAGATCGAACTGGTCGACATGTCCCCGCAGGCCCTGCGCCGCCGTATGGCGCACGGCAACATCTACAAGTCGGACAAGGTGGATGCGGCCCTGTCCAACTACTTCCGCCCCGGCAACCTCACCGCCCTGCGCGAGTTGGCGCTCCTCTGGGTGGCCGACCGGGTCGACGAGTACCTGACCGAGTACCGCAGCGAGCACCAGGTCTCCAAGATCTGGGGCTCCCGCGAGCGGATCGTCGTGGGCCTGACCGGCGGCCCGGAGGGCCGTACGCTCATCCGCCGCGCCGCACGCCTGGCGGAGAAGGGCGCCGGCGGCGAGGTACTGGCCGTCTACATATCCCGCAGCGACGGCCTCACCGCCGCGTCCCCGAAGGAACTCACCGTCCAGCGAACCCTCGTGGAGGACCTCGGCGGCACCTTCCACCACGTCGTCGGCGACGACATCCCCGTCGCGCTGCTCGACTTCGCGCGCGGCGTCAACGCCACCCAGATCGTCCTCGGCGTCTCCCGCCGCAAGGGCTGGCAGTACGTCTTCGGGCCCGGCGTCGGCGCCACAGTCGCCCGGAACTCCGGCCCCGACCTCGACGTTCACCTGATCACCCACGACGAGGCGGGCAAGGGCCGCGGACTGCCCATCGCGCGCGGCGCGCGGCTGGGACGCTCGCGCATCCTGTGGGGCTGGTCCGCGGGCATCGGCGGCCCGGTGCTCCTGACGCTGCTGCTCACCCACATCAGTACCGACCTCGGCCTCACGAACGACATGCTGTTGTTCCTGACGCTGACGGTGGCTGCGGCACTGCTGGGTGGCCTGCTTCCGGCGCTGGCCTCGGCGGCATTCGGTTCCATCCTGCTGAACTGGTACTTCACGCGGCCGGTACACCGCCTCACCATCGCGGACCCGAAGAACATCCTCGCCTTGGCGATCTTCGTGGGCGTGGCCGTGTCGGTGGCCTCCGTCGTCGACCTGGCCGCCCGCCGTACCCACCAGGCTGCCAGGCTGCGCGCCGAGTCGGAGATCCTTTCCTTCCTCGCCGGTGACGTTCTGCGCGGTGGGATGACTCTGCAAGCACTGCTCGAACGGGTCCGCGAGACGTTCGCCATGGAGTCCGCGGCCCTGCTGGAACGCGAATGCGACACTGCGCCCTGGACCTGTGCCGGCAGCATCGGTCCGCGGCCCTGTGCTTCCCCCGACGATGCGGACGTCGACGTCCCGGTCGGCGACCACATGTCCCTCGCCCTCTCCGGCCGCGTCCTGCCCGCCGAGGACCGCCGCGTACTGGGCGCCTTCGCCGCCCAGGCCGCCGTCGTACTGGACCGCCAGCGCCTGCGGCAGCAGGCGGACGAGGCGAAGGAGCTGGCCGAGGGCAACCGCATCCGCACCGCCTTGCTGGCCGCCGTCAGCCACGATCTGCGCACCCCGCTGGCCGGCATCAAGGCGGCGGTCACCTCGCTGCGGTCGGACGACGTGGAATGGTCCGAGGCAGACCAGGCGGAGCTCCTGGTGGCGATCGAGGAGGGCGCGGACCGCCTGGACCACCTCGTCGGCAATCTGCTCGACATGTCCCGCCTGCAGACCGGCACGGTCACGCCGATCATCCGCGAGACCGACCTGGATGAGGTGATCCCGATGGCGCTGGGAGGCGTACCCGAGGACAGCGTCGACCTCGACATCCCGGAAACCCTTCCCATGGTCGACGTGGACCGCGGCCTGCTGGAACGCTCGGTCGCCAACCTGGTGGAAAACGCGGTCAAGTACAGCCTGCCCGGGGAAAGGGTCCTGGTCTCGGCCAGCGCGATCGCCGACCGATTGGAGGTCCGGGTCGTGGACCGCGGGCGCGGTGTCCCGGACGAGGCCAAGTCCCGCATCTTCGAACCGTTCCAGCGCTACGGCGACTCTCCCCGCGGCGCCGGCGTCGGACTCGGCCTCGCGGTGGCCCGAGGCTTCGCGGAAGCCGTCGGCGGAACCCTCAACGCCGAGGACACTCCCGGCGGCGGCCTCACCATGGTCCTCACTCTGCCGACGGCGGCGCAACGCCGCCCGGAGGAGCCCGATCGCGAGTCCGCGGTCACGACGTGAACGGCTGAGCCCCGAAAACCTCAGGCGCCTGGCGGAACCGTCTCGAACTCCTTCCCTGTGAGGGCGGCACGGCCAGGACCGGGCAGGCGGCGCGGGCGAGGCAGTACCGGCTCACCGTCATCTGTCACCGACTTTGCGGACACGACCTGGGGGGACGGCCTCCACCGAGGCGGGATGCTCACGCTCACGTGCGGTAGCGGTAGATGATCCGGCCCCGGGTGAGGTCGTAGGGGCTCAGCTCCACGAGCACCCGGTCGTACGGGAGGATCTTGATGTAGTTCTTCCGGATCTTCCCGCTGATGTGCGCGAGCACCTTGTGCCCGTTGTGCAGCTCCACCGTGAAGGTGGCGTTGCGCAGACATTCCACGACGGTTCCCTCCATCTCGAGACCGCCCGATGTTTTCGGCAAAATCACTCGTTCCTTTGAGTCGATGACGGTGAAAAGCGGGGATGCGCTGGGATATGGCGGCGTCTCAGAGGCGCACCAACTCCAGATTCACGCCCGTGCGCCGGGCGCCCACGCCCTCGAAGAGCGCTGCGGCCGCGGCATTGGATTCGTCCACCTCGGCCCATGCCGTACCGGCGCCGGAGCGGTGCAGCGAACCCAGCGCCTCGGCCAGCAGCGCCCGCGCGATGCCCTGGCGCCGTTCATCGGCCAGGACCGCGATCAGCCCGATCCGCGGCCTTCGGGGGACCAGCGCCACCCGGATCAGCCCCACGTAGTGACCGGACAGTTCCGCGACCGCGTACTTCGACGGGTCCACGACCGTGACCCCGGCAGGGCGGGGCAGCACCTCGGCCGGCATCGTCCGCCAGCCGACCGTGGCCTCGACCTCGTCGCGAATCGCCCGGTCCAGCACGCGCAGCGGGTCCTCCCGCGCCTCGCCGGCGGGCACGATCGTCACAGCCGACGGCGGTCGCACCGCGTCGAGCCCGGTGACCCGCGGGTCGGTGGGTACGGCGTACTCCCGCTCACGGCGCCCTGTCGTGAAGCCGGCCCGCTCCCAACCGGCCCTGACCTCGCGGTCGGTCTCGCCGACCACCACGTACAGCGGCGTCGGCAGGTCCGCCACCATCGCGGCGGCGAGCCGGTCGAAGACCGCGCCCTGCCACGCGTCGACGCTGACGAACATCCGCCCGTCGGGCCTGCGCACAGCGTCGCCGCGCCCGACCTCCCGGTCGTCCTCGACGGCGAGCCAGTGCGTCGGCGAGACCCGTGCGATCGTCACCGGGTGCTCCCCGGTGCCCGAAGAGAAATGCGATGTGTCCATGGTGATGGCCTTTCAGGAATGCCTTGTCGGTCGAGGCACTCCCGAGGACACCTACGTCACTCGCGCACCGTGCGGGAAAGGGGGAGCACCCACTTGAGAACAGCGTTCACGGGTCTCACCTCCTAGCGGCCTGTCACGGTGTTCCGCACGCTACCAGCGGGCGGCACCCGGCCCAACCCATTTTCCGCGGAGGCTCCCCGGCCCCCGCCCCGCCGGGCAACGCGGGCCCCGGGAAGGCCGGATGCTGCCGGCGCGCTCTCGGAGACCGACGCATGCGTCTCGATACGCGCCTAGCACCGTCCGGGCCACGGAAGGCGGTAGCGGGAGGACAGCCGGTACTCGCCCGCCGCGGGTGCGTTGAGCCTGGTCCACCGGCCCTGCCGCTCCAGGCAGCCCTTGTCCGGCCACAGCCACGGCGAATAGGCGACGCGCACGGTCACCGGGCCCGGACGCCCGACGCGGACCACCAGTTCGGCGTCGTCGAAGCGCACGACCGTCGCCGGCGGCGAGACGAGGGGGGCCGCGTCCCGCACGCGGTAGACCCGCCAGTGGGCGTCGCGCCAGACCGGCTCCAGCCAGGGGGAACCGCCGCGGACGAAGGCGGCCTCCCGCGCCGCCGGCCCGTCGGGCCGGCCGTCGTGCAGGACCACGAACCCGACGGCCGCGTCGTCGAGCCAGGCCCGGTAGGCGGTGGGGGAGAACGAGCCGTCGTAGAAGAGCCGTCCGCGCTCGACGTCCAGTTGCCGGTTCCAGCCCCGGGCGGAATTGACGTGGGGGGCCAGGCCGCTGGCCTCGCGGTGGTCGCGGGCCGGCACCACCTCCACCCGGGTCCGGTCCGCCCCCAGCCGTTCCAGGGCGGCCACGACGCCGTCCGTGTCGGCCGCCCAGGCCGGCACCGTGGTGGAGACCCGCAGGTCGTCGACGGTCTTCTGGGTCACCCAGTTCACCGACAGGGCGAGCGCCACGGCCAGGGCGGTGCGCCGGACGGGCGACAGCCGCGGTGCCATGGCCGCCGCGAGCAGCACGGCGGGTGCCATCAGCTCCGCGAGCCGCTCTACGTTCGTGCCGACCGGCGAGGGGATCAGATACGTGAGGACGACCCCGGCAGAGTAGACGGCCGCCCCCCGCCGCAGCACCCGCCAGTCGCGCGGGGCGAGCACGAACACGGCGAGGCCGAACAGGGCGGGCGGCCAGATCCGGCCCGCGAACATGGGCTGTTCGCCCTGGAACGGGAACAGCGCCGTCGTCAGGCCGACCACGACGGCCGGGGGCACGACGAGGGCCGCGCCCCAGCGGTACCGCCGGCTCAGCAGGCAACCGGCCCCCGCGACCACGAGGAACAGCCCCGCCACGGGGCTCGCCATCGTGGCCAGGGCACTGAGGACCGCCGCCAGGCCCGGGCGGTCACGGCGTCCGGAGACGGCGAGACACGCGGCGAGGCCGATCGCCACCCCGAGTGCGAACGTGGTGCGGCCGGAGGCGACGTCGCACCACAGCGCGGCGGACGCCAGGAGGGCCGCCCACACGGGCCGCTCGATCCGCGTGCTTTCCAGGAGGCGGGCCGCGCACCAGGAGGCCGCGAGCCCGGATGCGACCGTGACCGTCCGCACGCCCGCCCAGGCCATCAACTGCGGTGACAGCAAACTGTAGTTGGCGGTGTGCATCCCGCCGTACCAGAAGAGGTTGTACGCGGAGGAGGGGTGGCGCGCGGCGAACCCCGCCCAGGCGTTCTGCGCCGCCAGGTCCCCGCCGCCCGTGGCCAGCACCGTGGCCCACAGCACGTACAGCGGAAGGGTGGGCACGGTGGCCAGCAGCGGCACCCGGTGGCGGTGGCAGAAGAGTCGGAACCTTCCCTTCCGGCTGCTGGCCGTCCGTCCGGCGGGTACGGACGTGAGGTGCGCAGAAGCCACGGTCACCGCTCTTCCATTGGACGCCAGGGGACACTGTTCCACATGCCATGACGTGCCGAGGGGCGCGGCGGTTGGTCCCGGGTCCGTCGGAGGCGGGTCGGCGGGGCGGGGCTCCGGGGACGGGATCCGGGGCGGGGCTCCGGGTCGGGGCTCCGGGGCGGGCGGTCGTCCCGGGCGCTCAGACGGTGGCGACCCGGAGTTCCTTCACGCCGTTGAGCCAGGCCGAGCGCAGGCGGCGCGGAGCGGCGGTCATCCGCAGGCCGGGCATCGCGTCGGCGATCGCCCGGAAGATGAGGTCGATCTCCAGGACGGCCAGGGACCTGCCCAGGCAGTAGTGCGGTCCTCCGCCGCCGAAGCCGAGGTGCGGGTTGGGATCGCGGGTGATGTCGAAGACGTCCGGGGCGTCGAAGACCTCCGGGTCGTGGTTGGCCGAGGCGTAGAAGAGGCCGACCCGGTCGCCCTTCCTGATCCGCCGGCCGCCGAGTTCCGTGTCCTCGGCCGCCGTCCGCTGGAGGGACACCACCGGCGTCGCCCACCGCACGATCTCCTCGGCGGTCGTCGCGGGCCGTTCCCGCCGGAACAGCTCCCACTGCCCGGGGTGGGTGAGGAAGGCGTGCATGCCGTGGGCGATGGCGTTGCGCGTCGTCTCGTTCCCCGCGACGGCCAGCATCAGCACGAAGAAGCCGAACTCGTCGGAGCCGAGGTTGCCCTCGTGCTCCGCGGCCACCAGCGTGGTGACGATGTCCTCGGCGGGGCACCGCTTGCGGTCGGCGGCCATGTTCTTCGCGTACGCGATGATCGCCGCGGCCGACTCCGCCCCGGCCTCCTCCGTGAGCGCGTACTCCGGATCGTCGTAGGCGATCATCCTGTTCGACCACTCGAAGATCCTCGCCCGGTCCTCCTGCGGCACGCCGATGAGCTCCGCGATGGTCTGGAGCGGCAGTTCGCGGGCGACCTCCGTGACGAAGTCGAAGGGGCCGGGCAGCGCTCGCGCCCGCTCCACGATCGCCCGTGCCCGGGCGCGCAGCCGGTCCTCCAGCGCCCGGATCGCGCCCGGGGTGAAACCGCGCTGCACGATCTGCCGGACCCGGGTGTGCTCCGGCGGGTCCATGTTGAGCAGGATCAGCCGCTGGGCGTCGATCGCCTCGCGCTCGATGCGCTCGCTGAAGCGGATGATGGCGGTGTTGAGGGAGGACGAGAAGAGCTCGGGACGCGTGGAGACGTACCTGACGTCCGCGTGCCGCGTCACGGCCCAGTAGCCGTCGTCGGCGAAACCGGCCACGCCGTGCGGCTGCTCGATCCAGCGGACCGGTTCCGTCCGGCGCAGCTCGGCGAACTCCGGAAGGGGCACACGCTGGTGCAGCAGATCGGGATCGGTGAGGTCGAACCCGTCGGGCAGCGCTGGACAGGGCATGAGCGACTCCCACGGCTCTGACGGCTCATCAGGAACTACCGAGGAGGTAGTAACGGGTTCCATCAGTGGCGAGGGGCGCGGCACGCCGAAGTCCCGGGTGATTGGTACAGATGCGCGGACGGCACCTTCGGACCACCGGGACGATCATTCGGCGCGCGTGGACGCCCAGGAGAGGAAGGCGGCGAAGGCGCCGGGTAACGGAGCGAGCAGTCCTTGACGGTGTCCGGATTCGCGGTCGGATGCCCACTGCCGTAACCCTCGGTGTAGACGATGGCCGGGTCGCTCGCGAAGCGGTAGACGTCGAACGAGCCTTGCAGGCCCGCATGCGCCCCGCGTTCCCCCCGAGTAGGGCCGGCCCCGATGGGCCGCGATGATCGGCATCGCCCGACTTCACGACCTCGCCCTCACAGGATGACTTCCCCCCCCCGCACGGAGACCACCTTGAAGGGAGGCCCGAGGGAGGCGGCTCCCCCCCCGGATCTCGCCGTCGTGGAGGATGCTCAGTCGAGGCAGAACTCGTTGCCCTCGATGTCCTGCATCAGGATGCACGACTCGTTGTCGTCGTCGGCGAGCAGCGTTCGTACGTGTACCGCGCCGAGCGCGACCAGTCGTGCGCATTCGGCCTCCAGTGTGGCGAGGCGCTCCGCACCCACGAGTCCGGTGCCGGCCCGCACGTCGAGATGCACCCGATTCTTGACGATCTTCCCTTCGGGAACGCGCTGGAAGAGCAGGCGCGGGCCCACACCCGAGGGATCACTGCAGGCGAAGTAGACGACCTGATCCTCAGGCGGCAGTGACCGGTGGTAGTCCTCCCAAGTGGCGAACCCCTTCGGGACCGGCGGTACGACGTATCCCAGCACCTCGCACCAGAAACCGGCGAGACGCGCGGGTTCCGCGCAGTCGAAGGTGACTTGGAACTGCTTGATCGATGACATCGGCGCACCATAGCAGGGGCCTCTGTCGCTCATCTCCCGCTGTGGAGCGGCATGTTGGCGGGAGGGCCACTGCCGGCAGCTTCAGTGTCGCTGCGGTCGCCTCGTCGGCGCACGCGAGGTTCACTCGCGGCCCGATGTCACCAGCGCCAGCGTGCCCGCCGCCAGTGCTGCGAGGAGGAGGGGCGTGGCCAGGTTGTGGTGGGTGACCAGCCAGGCGCCGAGCAGGGCGCCCGCCGCCATCGCCGCCACGGCGGCGGCGCGGCGGGGGGAGCGCCGGCCGTCGCCGCCCCCGATGCGGGATTCGGAGGCGAGGCCGGTCAGGGTCATCGTCAGGACGGTCGTCGTCAGGTCGGCGACGTGCAGCTTGCGGACCGTGGCGTTGCGCAGGCCCATCGCGAAGGCGGTGAGGGCGATGAGGGCGTACGTCGTGCCGTTCGCGTCCGGCTCGGCGAACGCCACCGCCGCCGCGGCGCCGACCAGCACGGTCTCGGCGGTGAGCGTCACCCGGGCCCAGGTGCGGCGTGAGCCGCCGCCGAAGCGCACCGCGATCCGGCCGCCCGCCGTGGCACCGGCCAGGAAGCACAGCAGGGAGGTCAGGGTGTGGCGGATCGAGAAGCCAGGGGCTCCGGCGGCGGCGAAGCCCAGGACCACCACGTTGCCGGTCATGTTCGCCGTGAAGACGTGGCCGAGGCCCAGATAACCGACGGCGTCGATCAGGCCGCTGACCACCGTCAGGCCCAACAGCACGGCCCCGAGACGCAGTCCGCGCGCCTCGGGGTCGTCCGGGGGTGGGGCCGGCGGCGGTCCCGGTGGCCGGTCCGGGGGCTGAGCTGCGATCATGGCGCCAGCAAAGCAGAGCGGTCGGTGGCCGGCCGGAGGGCTCGCCGGGCCCGGCGCCCTGGGCGCGGGGGTGCCTGGCCTGGCGTGCGCCGCGTGCGGTGTGGTGCGGGTGCCGGGCCCGGGGTACGCCGCGTTCTCGGGGGTGCCGGGCCCGGGGGATGCCGCGTTCCGCTTGGTGTGGGTGCGGCGAAGGCGACGGCCCCGGGGATCAGGGGGCCGCCGCCTCCATGGCTGCCGTGAGGTGGCTCAGACCGCGGGTGCGGCTCAGTACCAGCCGTTGGCCTGCCAGAAGTTCCAGGCGGCGGACGGGCTGCCGTAGCGGGAGTTCATGTAGTCCAGGCCCCACTTGATCTGGGTCTGGGCGTTGGTCTTCCAGTCGGAGCCGGCCGTGGACATCTTGGAGGCCGGCAGGGCCTGGACCAGGCCGTAGGCGCCGGAGGAGGAGTTGGTCGCGGAGACGTTCCAGTTGCTCTCGCGCTCCACGATCTTGCTGAACGCGTTGTACTGGGAGGAGTCCGGGATCATCTGGTGCGCGATCGCCTGCGCCTGACCGGCCGAGTTGGCGGGGGCGGCCTGGGCGGGGGCCGCGGTCAGGGCCATGCCGACGGCGGCGGCGGCCACGGCGGCGGTGGTGAGGGACTTCTTCGGGGTGGCGATGCGGCGGATGAAGGAGACGGACACGGAGAACCTCTTGCGTCGGGGACGGTGGGGGTCGCGTGCAGTTCCGTCACCACGCGGTGCGCGGTGGGGCGTGCGTCGGTGCCGTGACCCGTGGGGCCCGTGGCGCCTTGCGACGTCGTTCAGACAAGCAGGTGGGAAATCCGTCCGCAAACATCCCTTTTACTAGTTGTCGTCGCATCTGGGGCGAAGGTCCGTCGTGTGAGCTACGTCGCAATGCGCAGGTCAGCGGGGGTGTCCGGGCGCGCGGGTCGCGCGCGGGAACTACGGCCCGGGATCGTAGGTGATCCGCGTCACGTGGGCGGGCTCACGGAGGCCGTCGCCGTACGCGTACGCGGACTCACGGAGCGGGTGCGTCGAATGTGACCGGGGCCTCGAAAGCGGCGCGGCGGGTGGCGCGGCGCAGGGCGCGGAGCAGCGCGGGGCCGAGGGTGAGGGTCAGTACGACGGTGACCACGGCGCGGCCCAGGTCCCAGCCGAGCGAGGTGGCCAGGCAGTACGCGAGGAAGCGGGCCAGGTTGGCGGGGACGGCGGCGTGCGGGTCGAAGGCGATGGAGGAGGCGAGGGCACCCATGAAGGGCCAGCCCGCGAGGTTCATGACCGTGCCGTACGCGAACGCGGCGAGGAAGCCGTAGAGAGCCAGCAGCGCCAGTTCGGCGCGGCCGCGCAGGCGTTCGGGGCCCGGCAGCAGGCCCGCGCCCATGGTGAACCACCCCATGGCCAGCATCTGGAACGGCATCCACGGCCCCACTCCGCCGGTGAGCAGGGCCGAGGCGAACATCGTGACGGAGCCGAGCACGAACCCGAAGCCCGGTCCGAGGACGCGCCCGCTCAGCACCATCAGGAAGAACATGGGCTCGATGCCGGCGGTCCCGGCCCCGATCGGGCGCAGGGCCGCGCCGGTCGCGGCGAGCACGCCGAGCATGGCGACCGCCTTCGGGCCGAGCCCCGACTCGGAGATCGTCGCGGCCACGACGGCGACGAGGAGGACCAGCAGGCCCGCGAACAGCCAGGGCGCGTCCTGCGCGTGCGCGCCGAGCTGCGAGCTGGGCGGGGCGAGGAAGGGCCAGCCGAAGCCGACGACCCCCACGGCGCCCACCAGGACGAGGGCGGCGAGCGAACGGGGGCCGAGGCGGACGGCCCGCACCCGGCGCCGCGGGCCGGTGGCGTGGGGGCCGCCTTCGCGCCGTGGGCCGGTCGTGCGAGGGGCTTCGCGGCGCGGGTCGGTCTCGGTACGGCCTTCGTGCCGCGGGTCGGTCCCGGTGTGGCCTTCGTGCCGCGGGTTCGTCTCGGTGTGGCCTTCGTGCCGCGAGTCGGTCTCGGTACGGCTTCGGCGCTGTGCGGCGGTCGCGCGAGGGGCTTCGCGCTCTTCGGCGGTCATGCGAGGGCCTCGCGCACCTGGGCCGTGGTCAGCCACGGCTGCGGCGCCAGGATCTTCGTAACCTGCGGTGCGAAGGACGGGGAGGAGACCACCACGTCCGCCGTCGGGCCGTCCGCGATCACCTCTCCGTCGGCGAGCAGGACCACCCGGTGGGCCAGCTCGGCGGCGAGTTCCACGTCGTGCGTGGCGAGCACGATGGCGTGGTCCTCGGCGGCCAGGGCGCGCAGGACGGCGACCAGGCGGGCCTTCGCCGAGTAGTCGAGACCGCGGGTCGGCTCGTCGAGCAGCAGCAGGGGCGGCCGGGCGGTGAGGACGACGGCCAGGGCGAGCGTGAGCCGCTGGCCCTCGGAGAGGTCACGGGGGTGGGTGCCGTCCGTGATGCCGGGCAGCAGCTCCGAGACCAGGGACCGGCAGGTGCCCGGCGGGGCCCCGGCGTCCCGGTCGGCGGCGGCGCACTCGGCGGCGACCGTGTCGGCGTAGAGCAGGTCGCGCGGCTCCTGCGGGACCAGGCCGACGCGGCGGACCAACTCGCGGGGCGGGGTGCGGTGCGGGGGCGCCCCGCCGACCCGGACCCGCCCGGCGGACGGCTCGACCAGGCCGACCAGCGACCCGAGGAGCGTTGACTTGCCGGCGCCGTTGCGGCCCATGAGGGCGATGGTCTCGCCCGGCGCGACGGTCAGGTCCACGTGCCGGAGCGCGTCCACGCGGCCCCGCCGGACGGCGAGCGAGCGCACGTCGGCGACAGAGGCGGCGGTCTCGGCGGCGGGGGCGCCGTCGGCACCGGCACCGGCGGTCGGGTGCTCCGGCGTGACGCCGGGCACGGCCCGCCGGAACAGGCGCCGGAGGACGCCGGGGGAGCGAGGGGCGGCGGGCCGGGACGCGCTGCCTGAAGCCGGGTGCCCGGAGGGCGGGTCGGTGGCCGCCCCGGCGGTGCCGGTCGTGCGTGTGGGTGACGCGTCGGCGCGGGTCGCGGTGTCGGCCGTCCCGGTGCCGTCGGTCGGTCGTGTCGGGGCCGGACTCGCGGAGGCAGGGGGCGCTTCGGGCGTGGGGGCCGAGGCGCCCGTGACTCCCGGGCCGGCCGGCGGATGGGTGAGAGGCGGAGGCGCGGAGCGCGGGACGTGGTGGGCCAGGCGGTCGCGCAGGGGGGCGGCGCGGCGGCGGGCGTCGCGGACCGTCAGGGGGAGGGGGGCCCAGCCCGCCAGCCGGCCGAGGTCCACGACCGGGGGGAAGACGGGGGAGACGGCCATGACGTCCGCCGGGGCGCCGAGGACGGGCGCGGCACCCGGGGAGGGCAGCAGGACGACCTGGTCGGCGTACTGGACGACGCGCTCCAGGCGGTGTTCGGCCATGAGGACCGTGGTGCCGAGGTCGTGCACCAGGCGCTGGAGCACGGCGAGGACCTCCTCCGCCGCGGCCGGGTCGAGCGCCGAGGTCGGCTCGTCGAGGACCAGCACCCTCGGGTGCGGGGTGAGCACCGAGCCGATCGCGACCCGCTGCTGCTGCCCGCCGGAGAGGGTGGCCAGAGGGCGGTCGCGCAGGCCGGCCAGGCCCAGCAGGTCGAGCGTCTCCTCCACCCGGCGCCGCATGACGTTCGGGGCGAGCCCCAACGACTCCATGCCGTAGGCGAGTTCGTCCTCCACCGTGTCCGTCACGAAGTGGGACAGCGGGTCCTGGCCGACGGTGCCGACGACGTCGGCGAGTTCGCGCGGCTTGTGGGTGCGGGTGTCGCGCCCGGCCACCGTGACGCGGCCGCGCAGAGTGCCGCCCGTGAAGTGCGGGACGAGGCCGCTCACCGCGCCGAGGACGGTGGACTTGCCCACCCCGGACGGCCCGACGAGCAGCACGAGTTCGCCTTCCGGCACCTCGAAGTCGACGCCCCGGACGGTCGGTTCGGCGGCGCCGTCGTACGTCACGGAGACGTCCTCGAAGCGGATCATGAGGGCTCCTCGGCGGCGGGGGTCGACGGTGCGGAGGGACGGTCGGTGGCGGCGCGGCGGGGTGCGGCTCCCCGGCCCGGCGCGGGAGCCACGGGGGCGGCGGGGGCCAGGAACGCGGGGAGCAGGCCCAGGAGTACGGCCGCCGCGGGCCACAGCGGGAGGGCCGGGGCGACGAGCGGGACCACACCGGGGTGCAGCGCGCCGGGATCCCGCGCCGCGGCCAGGAACAGCAGCGCCGCGACCGCCGCACCGGATGAGGCCACCAGCAGGGAGCGCGGGTTCCAGGTGTCGGGACGGTAGCGCGTGCGCGGCGAACGGCGGCCGCCGAGCCACAGACCCGCCAGCGCGGCGGCGACCCCGGCGAACAGGACGGGGAGGCCGTAGGTGCCGCCCTCGGCAGTGAGCAGCCCGTACGTTCCGGCGCAGACGCCGAGCAGCCCGCCGAGGGTGAGGGCGGCCGTGGTACGCCGGACGGAGGGCGCCACCTCGGCGGTACGGCCGTAACCGCGGGCGTCCATCGCGGCGGCGAGGGCGACGGAGCGCTCCAGCGCGCCCTCCAGTACCGGCAGTCCCACGTGCAGCAGACCCCGGACTCCGCGGTCCGGGCGGCCCCGCAGCCGGCGCGCGGCGCGCAGCCGGCGGACGTCGGCGACGAGGTGCGGGGCGAAGGTCAGCGCGACGACCACGGCGACGCCGGTCTCGTACAGCGCGCCCGGCAGGGACTTCAGCAGGCGGGCGGGGGCGGCGAGGGCGTTCGCAGCGCCGACGCACACCAGCAGGGCCGCCAGCTTCAGGCCGTCGTAGAGCGCGAAGACCAGGGCCTCGGCGGTGACCCGGCCGCCGAGGCGGATGCCCTGCGCCCAGTGCGGCAGCGGGACTTCGGGCAGTGTGACGATCACGTGCGTGCCCGGGATCGGGGAGCCGAGCAGGGTGGCGAAGGCGAGGCGGACCAGCAGGACCGCCAGGGCCAGCTTGACGAAGGCGGGGTAGGAGCGGGCGGAGGGGGTGTCCGGGCGGCAGGTCACCACGACGTACCCGGACACCGTCAGGAGGAGGGTGAGCAGGAGGGGGTTGGTGGTGCGGGTGGCGGCGGTGCCGAGGGCCAGCGACCACAGCCACCAGGCCCCCGGGTGGACCGCGAGCCTGGAGGGCGTACCGCGCGACGGCCCGCGCCCGGGGCCGTCGCTACCCATGCCTGCGCCGGCGCGCCTGCCACACCGCCGCCACGGCCAGGGCCGCCACGCCCGCCGCGCCGGCGAGCAGCCCCACCGACGGGCCGTCACCGGACGACTTCCGCGACGAGAACGGGGACGCGGAGGAGGCCGAGGACGAGCCCGGGGCGGCGCCCGCGCCCGCGTCCTTCCCCGCGGTCGTGACCTGCTCGCCGCAACCCTGCCGGGGATATCCGGCGATCGCGCACAGCAGGGCGTTGGTGTCGTACCGCAGCGGCCCCGCCACCGCGGCCAGGGCCTCGGCCGTCGTCGCGTCCGGGGACACCCGCGCGCAGGCCGTGCGCGGGCCCGGCGGGGTCTCGCCGGACGGGGCGTCCGCCCTGGTGCCGAAGTCCAGCACCAGGGCCACCCGCTTGCCGTCGTGCCGGGCCGGGGTCCGCGCGCAGATCGTGGCGAAGTCGGCCGTGCCGCGCGGCTGCTTCGCGTTCCGCGAGTCCTCGCTCACCGCGAACCGGAAGCCCTGGACGTCGCCGTCGGCGGGGCGCGCCGTGGACGGCCCCTGTGTGGCGTACGACCAGTGGCCGCCGTCCCGCTCCCAGAAGGACCAGTAGCGGTAGCCCGCGGCCTGCGCCTGACCGGCGCCCGCCGGGAGCAGGAACGCGGCCAGGAGCAGGACGGCCCGCACGCGGACCCGGCGGGTCACGGCTGCTGCTTCTTCCGGCGGCCGCTGAGCAGGAAGCCGACGCCGATGCCCGCGACCAGGCAGACGCCGACGAACCACCACACGCCGTACCCCGCGTCGCTCTTGCGGTCGGCGTGCGTGGACTTGTGCTCGGCCGACTGCGGCGCCGGGCCCGCGGCGTTGAGCCGGTCGACCAGGTTCACGCCGCCGAAGGCGCGCGGGTCGGTGCCCGTCGCGTGGGCCGCGAAGACCAGCTGGGCGTAGGCGGCGGGGCCGCTCTGCTTGGCCCACGCCTCGAAGTGCCCCTCCAGCCACCGCAGCGGCTTCTGCGCCTGCCCGGCCCCGCCCTGCGCGGCGAGCGCGACGACCGCGTCGGCGGTGTTGCCGTAGTCGGGCTGGTCGGTGGAGCCGGGGAGCACGGAGGTCAGGTAGCCGTCCTTGGCGACGGCGCCCGCGAGGTAGGACGCGCCGTTGGCGGCGGCGCGCTCCGGCGTCGCGCTGCCGGAGCCCGTGCAGTGGGCGGCCGTGCCCGCCGTGGCCGCGGCCTTCGCCGCGAAGCCCTGGCCGAGGGCGCCGACCACCCCGGCGGCGGTCGCGTCCGCGTTGGCGGCGAGCTTGCCCTTCTTGTCGGGCTGGTAGGCGAAGGCGCCGGCCCCGTCGCCGCCGCACGGCAGGGCGAGCTTCAGGAGGGCGTCGTAGGCGGACCGGCCGTCCTTCTCGACGGCCGCGGGCTTCTGGCCGGCGGCGGTGAGCGCGCCGACCACGACGGAGGTGGAGTTGGTGTCGCTGGGGCCGCCGGGGGTGTATCCCCAGCCGCCGTCCTTGTTCTGCACGGACTTCAGCCAGGCCACCGCCTTGCCGGTCACGTCGTCGTGGCCGCCGAGCGCGGCGAGCGCCTGGACGGCGGCGGCCGTGCTGTTGGTGTCCACCATCACCTTGGCGTCGCAGGCCTTCTCGGGCGTGGCGCGGAACGCGGCGAACGCGCCGTTCGCGCACTGCTGCCCGGTCAGCCAGTCCACCGCCTTCGCCGCGGGCCGCACGCCCACGGTGTGCTGGGCGAGCAGCGCGAGCGACTGGCGCCAGACGCCGTCGTAGGTCGGGTCGGTGCTGCCGTAGAGCCCCGACGGGATCGCCGGCTTGGGCGACGGGGACGGTGCGGCGACGGCGGGTGCCGCGGTGCCGATCACGGCTATGGCGGCCAGAGCCGCGGCGTTGCGGCGAACGTTCATGATCGGCTGCTGCCTCTCCCTGAAGAGAGCCGGACAGCACGGGACACCCCGGGCGGCTCGGCTCCGTAACCTCGACGGTGCCGTGTGCCGGCGGACCGCCGACGCACGTGAGCCGGTCACGTCCGCCCGGGGCAGTCCGGCTCACCGCCCCACGGGCGGCTCACGGTTGCGGGTCAGCGCCGGAATTGCACCGGCTTCCCCTCGTACGGGTGTGATGACGACGCGGCCACTCTACCCGCAGGTAGCGGGGCCCCGAGAGGGGCCTGTGTGCTGGGGAGCCGGCCCGCGTGCCCGCCGCCACACCGCACCGAAGGGGTCGGTCGCGGTGGCGTCGTCCGGTCCTCGCGCGGGGTGACTGTGCGGGCCGATGTGACGGGCGATGTGCGGGGTGATCCGCGGGAGCGGGTGGTCACCGGAGAACAGGCTTCCCCAGCCCCGGAGTTGGGCGGGCAGGCCGTTCCTCCCGGTGCGGACGGCGGGCGGGGGGCGGACGCGCCGTCAGCGGTAAGGGGGGAGGGGCGGCCGGGAGGCCCGTCGGACGGGCTCTAGGCGTCCTCCGCCGGAGCCGTCAGGTCGATCAGACGGCAGACCGTCTCGATGTCCGTCCGCACCTGGGCGATGGAGGCCCGGCCCGACAGCCAGGTGATCAGCGCCGAGTGCCAGGTGTGCTCGATCACCCGGACCGCGGCGAGCTGTTCGGGGGCCGGGCTGTCCAGGCCCATCGCGTCCAGGATGATCGCCGTGGTCTGCCGGGAGACCTGGTCCACCTCGGGGCTCACGCTGCGGTCGGCGAAGGTGAGCGCGCGGACCATGGCGTCGGCCAGGTGCGGCTCGCGCTGGAGCGCGCGGAAGGCCCGCATCAGGGTCTCCGCCACCCGTTCGGCCGCCGTCTCGCCCGCCGGCGGCTTCTTGCGCAGCGTGCCGTGCATGTGCTCCAACTGGTCCTGCATCGTGGCGACCAGCAGGTGCACCTTGGAGGGGAAGTAGCGGTAGAGCGTGCCGAGCGCCACCTGCGAGGACTCGGCGACCTCCCGCATCTGCACCGCGTCGAAGCCGCCCCGGCCCGCCAACTGGGCGCTCGCGTGCAGGATGCGGCGGCGCCGCGCCTCCTGCCGCTCGGTCAGGGGAGACGGCGGGGGACCGTCCGCTCGGACGGAGTGGGGACCGGGGGAGGTCCGCGCGGTACGGGCTTCCCCCTTGGCTTCCGCAGGCATGGGCACCGTTCCGTGACAGTCGGTGAGGGCGAGTGATCGGACAGCAGGGCAGGGGCGCCGGCCGTGGCATGAATCACCTGATCCACTTCTCACAGCGCGGCTACCTGCCGGTAGATTCGGAGCCTCCTGGACGATCAAGTCTGAAACTTGTTCTAGATTAGCGTCCCGGCGTAATCTCGCGGGACAATGCAGGAAGAAGGGGGCCCAGAGTGACCGCTGAGGCCAGTCAGGCGGGTCCCCGGGAGGACCCGGCCGCGGACGGCGAGCGACCGCTCGACATCGCGCTCCTCACCTACAAGGGGAACCCGTTCTGCGGCGGGCAGGGCGTCTACGTGCGCCACCTCTCGCGCGAGCTGGCCCGCCTCGGCCACCGGGTGGAGGTGATCGGCTCCCAGCCCTACCCCGTGCTCGACGAGGGCCTCGACGGCCTGCGCCTGACCGAGCTGCCGAGCCTGGACCTCTACCGCCAGCCGGACCCCTTCCGCACCCCGAAGCGCGAGGAGTACCGCGACTGGATCGACGCGCTGGAGGTCGCGACGATGTGGACGGGCGGCTTCCCCGAGCCGCTGACCTTCTCGCTCCGCGCCCGCCGCCATCTGCGAGCCCGGCGCGGCGAGTTCGACGTCGTGCACGACAACCAGACGCTCGGATACGGGCTGTTGGGCGATGTCGGCGCGCCGCTGGTGACCACGGTCCACCACCCCATCACCGTCGACCGGCAACTGGAGCTGGACGCCGCCGAGGGGTGGCAGCGGGGCTGGTCCGTGCGCCGCTGGTACGCCTTCACCCGGATGCAGAAGCGCGTCGCCCGCCGCCTGCCCTCCGTGCTCACCGTCTCCGGCACCTCCCGCCAGGAGATCGTCGACCACCTCGGGGTGCGCGAGGACCGCGTCCACGTCGTCCACATCGGCGCCGACACCGACCTGTTCTCCCCCGACCCCTCGGTGCCGCGGGTGCCGGGCCGGATCGTGACGACGTCCAGCGCGGACGTGCCGCTGAAGGGCCTGGTCTTCCTCGTCGAGGCGCTCGCCAAGGTCCGTACCGAACACCCCGCGGCGCACCTCGTCGTCGTCGGCAAGCGGCCCACCGAGGGACCGGTCGCGCAGGCGGTCGAGCGGTACGGCCTGGAGGGCGCCGTCGAGTTCGTCAAGGGCATCTCGGACGCCGAACTGGTCGACCTGGTCCGCTCGGCCGAGGTCGCGTGCGTGCCGTCGTTGTACGAGGGGTTCTCCCTGCCGGCGGCGGAGGCGATGGCCACCGGCACCCCGCTGGTCGCCACAACCGGCGGCGCCATCCCCGAGGTCGCCGGCCGCGACGGCGAGACGTGCCTGGCGGTGCCGCCCGCGGACGCGGGCGCGCTGGCCGCCGCGCTGAGCCGGCTGCTGGAGGACGCGGAGCTGCGGGACCGGCTGGGCCGGGCCGGGCGCGAGCGGGTGCTGCGCCACTTCACCTGGGCGCGGGCCGCCGAAGGCACCGTGGCCCGGTACCGGGAGGCCATCGCCGCGGCCCGGGCCGACGCCCCCGCCCCGTCGCGGTCCACGGCCGACGCCCCCGCCCGGGCGCGGTCCACGGCCGTCGCGGTCGGCGCGGCCACGACCGGAAGCGGCTCGGCGGCAGCCGTCGCGGCGGAGGCCGAACCGGCTGCCGTGGCGACGGGCCGCGAACCGGCTGCCCTGGCCGCCCGCCCGGGGGCCACCGCCGTGGCGGCCGGAGCCGAGGCGCAGGCCGCGGTGGAGGCGGCCAAGTGAGAGGCGCCGCACCCCAGATGACCGACGTCGATTCCAACCGCGAAAGCAGGAGCACGTGCTGACCGTCGACTTCTCCCGGTTCCCGCTCGCCCCGGGCGACCGCGTCCTGGATCTCGGCTGCGGTGCCGGACGGCACGCGTTCGAGTGCTACCGGCGCGGCGCCCAGGTCGTGGCCCTCGACCGGAACGGCGAGGAGATCCGCGAGGTCGCCAAGTGGTTCGCCGCGATGAAGGAGGCGGGCGAGGCCCCTGCGGGCGCGACCGCGACGGCGATGGAGGGCGACGCCCTCGCGCTGCCCTTCCCGGACGAGTCCTTCGACGTCGTCATCATCTCCGAGGTGATGGAGCACATCCCGGACGACAAGGGCGTACTCGCCGAGATGGTGCGGGTGCTGAGGCCGGGCGGCCGGATCGCGGTCACCGTCCCGCGCTACGGCCCGGAGAAGGTCTGCTGGGCCCTGTCCGACGCCTACCACGAGGTCGAGGGCGGCCACATCCGCATCTACAAGGCCGACGAACTGCTCGCCAAGATGCGGGGAGCGGGCCTCAGGCCGTACGGCTCGCACCACGCGCACGCGCTGCACTCGCCGTACTGGTGGCTGAAGTGCGCCTTCGGCGTCGACAACGACAAGGCCCTGCCGGTGCGGGCGTACCACAAGCTGCTGGTCTGGGACATCATGAAGAAGCCGCTGGCCACGCGGGTCGCCGAGCAGGCGCTGAACCCGCTGATCGGCAAGAGCTTCGTGGCGTACGCGACCAAGCCCCACCTCCCCCGGGCGGCCGCCAAGTGACCACTCCCCGCACGGAACACCTGGTCCTGCCCGGAGTCCTCACCGCGGAGGAGGCCGCCGCGACGGTGCGCGGCATCCTCGCCGTGCAGCGGGAGGACGGGGCGATCCCGTGGTTCCGCGGGCACCACCTCGACCCGTGGGACCACGTCGAGGCGGCGATGGCGCTGGACGCGGCGGGCGAGCACGAGGCGGCCGAGCGGGCCTACACCTGGCTGGCGCGGCACCAGCAGGCGGACGGCTCCTGGTACGCGGCGTACGCCGACGGAGCCCACGACGACGTCACCGACCGGGGCCGCGAGACGAACTTCGTCGCCTACCCGGCCGTCGGGGTGTGGCACCACTACCTGTCCACCGGCGACGACGCGTTCCTGGACCGGATGTGGCCGGTGGTCTACGCGGCGGTCGAGTTCGTGCTGAGCACGCAGCAGCCGGGCGGCCAGATCGGCTGGAAGCGGGAGGACGACGGCACGGCCACGGCGGACGCGCTGCTGACCGGCAGTTCCTCGATCCACCACGCGCTGTGCTGCGCGCTCGCCATCGCCGAGCAGCGGGAAGAGCCGCAGCCGGACTGGGAGTTGGCGGTCGGCGCGTTGCGGCACGCGATCCGCCGGCACCCGGAGCGGTTCCTGGACAAGGACCGCTACTCGATGGACTGGTACTACCCGGTGCTGGGCGGCGCGCTCACCGGCGTGGAGGCCAAGGAGCGCATAGAGTCCGGCTGGGACCGCTTCGTGGTGCCCGGACTCGGGGTGCGCTGCGTGGTGCCCAACCCGTGGGTGACCGGTGGCGAGTCCGCCGAACTGGCCCTGACGCTCTGGGCGGTGGGGGAGTCCGACCGCGCCCTGGACGTCCTCAAGTCCATCCAGCACCTGCGCGATCCGGAGACCGGCCTGTACTGGACGGGCTACGTCTTCGAGGACGCCGCGATCTGGCCGCGGGAGCTCACCACGTGGACCGCCGGGTCCCTCCTCCTCGCCGTCGCCGCGCTCGGCGGAGACGAGGCCACCTGCACCGTCTTCAGCGCCGACCGGCTGCCGAGGGGGCTGGACCCGGACTGCTGCGGCTGACGGGTCAGCCGCGCATACGGCCGGCGATGGCGTGCCCCACGAACAGGTAGACCACCGCGGCCAGGCCGTAGCCGGCGACGACCCGGGCCCATGCCTCGTTGAAGGTGAACAGGTCACGTGACCAGCCGGCCAGCACGTCGGCCGCGTTGTGGACGAACTGGACCAGTTCGTTGGCCCGGTTGGCGTCCAGCAGATACATCAGGATCCACAGGCCGAGGATGAAGGCCAGCACGTCCGCGATCATCGCGATGACTCTTCCGGCGGAGTTGGAACCGCTGTGATAAGGGGACATGGCTTCCTTCTGGCCCCGGTGGCCTGATTGAAACCTTCGGCGCCGGGGCGGGCCGCCTCAGGGTCGAGCTCGGCCCGGACCCGCGGCGTGCCCGGGTCCGGGGACGGCCCGAGTTCCATGTCCCCTTCGACTTGTCGACGACATAGGTCAGTTGTGCAAACGCCCCGCGACGGTACGGCGACGGCCCCCCGCCCGGAAGGGCGAGGGGCCGTGGTGCCGTGCCGACGGCGGAAGGACTCAGCCGCGCTGGATGCTGGACGCGTCCTGCAGGACACCGCGGCGGCCGTCCTGCATCTCGGCCAGCAGGCCCTGGCCGCGCTGCTCCACCGCCAAGTACCACACACCCGGCGCCAGTTCGGCGATCTGCGACGAGCCGTCCTCCGCGAACAGCGGACGCGGGGCCGGCACCGCGAACCAGAACGGCGAGAAGGGCGCGGCCGGCTGAGGGGCCTGCTGCTGCGGCTGCCCTCCGAAGGGCTGGGTCTGCTGCGGCTGGCCGCCGAAGGGCTGCTGCTGGGCGCCCGGGTAGCCGTAACCGCCCTGCGGCTGCGCCCCGTAGGGCTGCGGCGCGGCGGGCTTGGGGGCCGGGACGAGCGCGGCCTGGAGGGCGGGGACCAGCGGGGTGGCGACGGCGGCACCGGCCAGGACCAGGGCCGCGACGAAGCCGAGGATGAGGCCCGCGCCGGCGCTGATCGAGCCGGGGGTGTCCACCAGCTGCCAGAACAGGGTCCACGCCACGAGGATCGTGAAGGCCGCCCCGACCGTGCCCAGGTCCAGGCCCGCCACCTTGCGGGGCTGCGGCAGGCAGCGGTTGACGACGATCAGCGCGGCGCCGACGACTCCGCCCATGTAGGTGCCCAGGCCCAGACCGAGTCCGTCCCAGGCGTTGCCGCTGCTGACGAAGCTCGTGTCGTACAAGTCGAGGAACGACGCGATGAACAGCAACACCGCTGCTCCGATCACCACGCCGTCGCCTCGAGTGAGGGAGCGGATATTCACTTCAGGTCCTTCACAGGTCGTCTCGTCGTCGGTAGAGGCGTCGCCGTCACCGGGTCGCCGTCAGGCCCCGGTGCGAAGCGCGGGGGTGGCCCCTCATCGTAGGGACGACACTATCGTCCGTCCCGAGAGGGTGTCCGCCGGGATCAGCGCCCCGGTCACGACCCGCGCAGGAAACTCACGATTCCCTCAGAGATCCCCTGCGCCGCCTTCTGCCGCCAGGCGCCGCTGGTCAGCAGCGCCGCGTCCTTGCTATCGCGCATGTTGCCGCACTCGATGAACACCTTCGGAACCGTTGACAGATTGAGACCGCCCAGGTCCTTCCGTGTGACGAGTCCGGTGCCGCCGCCGATGTAGTTGGACGGCGCGTTCCCCGTGACACGAACGAAGTTGCCCGCGACCCGCTCGCCGAGGTCGCGCGAGGCGGCGGCGATCGGGCGGGTGTCGGCACGGCCGGCGTGCACGGACGCGGGGAGGATGACGTGGAAGCCGCGGTCGCCCGCGGCGGCGCCGTCGGCGTGCAGGGAGATCGCCGCGTCCGCGTGCGCGGCGTTGCCGATCCGTGCCCGCTCGTCCACGCACGGGCCCCAGGCCGGGGAGTCCCCGTCGTGCGTCAGCTTCACCGTGGCGCCCTGCTGCTGGAGCAGTGCGCGCAGCCGGTGCGCGAGATCCAGGCTGAACCGGGCCTCGGTGTAGCCGGAGTTGGTGGACGTGCCCGTGGTGTCGCACTCCTTGCGGTTGGTGCCGATGTCCACCTGACGGTTGATCTCGCCGGTGTGCCGGAAGTTGCCGGGGTTGTGCCCCGGGTCGATGACGACGACCTTGCCCTTGAGGGAGCCGGAGGCGGCGGGCGCGGAGGCGGAGGGCTCCGCGCTCCGCGACGGCGTCGGGGAGGCGCCCGGCTGCTTGGAGTCGTCGCCGGGGGAGGAGGCCGGGGCTGGCGGGGGAGCGCTCGTGGCCGGTCGCGCGCCGGCCCGGTCCGCGCCGCCCCCGGAACCGTCCTTGCCCACCGCCTCGTACACGACCCAGCCGAGCAGCCCGCCGGGCACCAGCGCGGCGAGCGCGACGATCAGGGGCGCGCGCCGGGAGCGGCGGGGCTGCGGGGGATCGAAGTCCGGGCCTAGGTACGACACGTCAGCCACCCTAGCGGCCGGCCACGGTGCACACGGCCCGAGCCGGTCACCCGGGGGCTGGCGCGGGATCGGGGCCCCGCGTCCGGTGCCGGAGGGCTGGCGCGGGATCGCGGTCCCGCGTCCGGTGCGAGCCGGTCACCCGGGGCCCCGTGCGGTGCGAAACCGGGGTCCCGCGTCCGGTGCGAGCCGGTCACCCGGGCCCCGTGCGGTGCGAAACCGGGGCCCCATAGGGGCGGGGCGCGGCCGGGGGGAAGGCTCAGGAGGTGCGGACCGGCTCCCGCGTTCGCCGCAGGACGCGCAGCGAGCCGGTCGCCGGGAGCTCGGTGAACTCGGCCGACTCCAGGGCCCGGAGGTAGACGCGGTACGGGGCCTGGCCGGTGAACTCGTCCGCCGGGTCCGGGAACACGTCGTGGATGACGAGGAGGCCGCCCTCGGCGACATGGGGCGCCCAGCCCTCGTAGTCGGCGGCGGCGTGCTCGTCGGTGTGGCCGCCGTCGACGAACACCAGGCCGAGCGGGGTGTTCCAGAACGCGGCGATCTGCGGCGAGCGGCCGACCAGCGCCACCACGTGCTCCTCCAGGCCCGCCCGGTGCAGGGTGCGCCGGAACGTGGGCAGCGTGTCCATCAGGCCGATCTCCGGGTCGACCGTCTCCGGGTCGTGGTACTCCCAGCCGGGCTGCTGCTCCTCGCTGCCGCGGTGGTGGTCGACGGTGAGCGCGGTGACCCCGGACTGCCGGGCCGCGTCGGCCAGCAGGATCGTGGAGCGCCCGCAGTAGGTGCCGACCTCCAGCAGCGGCAGCCCGAGCCGTCCGGCCTCCACGGCGGCCGCGTACAGCGCGAGCCCCTCGTCGGTGGGCATGAACCCCTTGGCGGCCTCGAACGCGGCCAGGGTGTCCGGCTTGGGTGCCGCGGGCATGGGGGTCCTTCCGGTCGTACGTGCGTGAGGTGCCCCATGCTGCCGCACCCTCTGCCGGCGGGGCGACGGAGGGTGCGGGTGGTGTGGGTCTCAGGCGCGGGCGCTCACGCGGTGACCGTCTCGCCCGGCAGGGACAGGTCCAGGTCGACCGGGCGGTCGTCGCCGGTGTGGGTCGCCGAGGAGGCGTGCGGGCCGTGCCCGGTGGCGCGGGCGGCCAGCACGTAGGGGCCCTCGGCCGGGACGGCGAGGGCGTAGCTGCCGTCCGCCGCGGAGAGCGTGGCCCCCGCCTGGCGGCCGCGGCGGTCGATCAGCGTGACCTTGGCGCGCGGGACCGGCGCCCCGTCGGCGCCCAGGACCCGCCCGCGGAAGCCGCGCAGCACCTCCTGCGCGCGTTCCAGGTTGGCGTCCTCCTCGCTGCTCGCCCGCAGCTGCGGCCGCGCCGACCGGTTCGGGCTCGGCAGGCACAGGGCCAGGACCAGGCCGAGGGCCACGGCGGCCGTCGCGATCAGGAAGGAGACGCGGAAGCCGTGCATCGTCGGGACCGCCACGCCGCCGACGGGGTGCGCGGTGTTCGCCAGCACCATGCCGATCACGGCGCTCGACACCGAGGTGCCGATGGACCGCATCAGGGTGTTGAGGCCGTTGGCCGCGCCGGTCTCGGAGGCCGGGACCGCGCCGACGATGAGGGCGGGCAGGGACGAGTACGCGAGGCCGATGCCCGCGCCGAGGACCACCGAGGTGACCACCGTCTGCCAGGCCGCGTCCATCAGGCCGAGGCCGCCGCCGTAGCCGGCCGCGATGACCAGCAGACCGAGGATCAGGGTCAGCTTGGGGCCGTAGCGGGTGGACAGGCGGGCGTAGAGCGGCGCCGTGAACATCATCGTCAGGCCCAGGGGGGCCACGCACAGACCCGCCTCCACCATCGACCGGCCCAGGCCGTAGCCGGTGGCCTCGGGGAGCTGGAGCAGCTGGGGCAGGACGAGCGAGACGACGTAGAAGCTGACGCCGACCATGATCGAGGCGAGGTTGGTCAGCAGCACCTCGCGGCGGGCGGTGGTGCGCAGGTCTACCAGCGGGGCCTTGAGGCGCAGCTCCAGCACGCCCCACAGCAGCAGTACGGCGAGGGCGGCGGCGAACATGCCGAGCGTCCTGCCGGAGGACCAGCCCCAGTCGCTGCCCTTGGTGACGGGCAGCAGGAGCAGGACGAGCCCGGCGGACAGGCCGAGCGCGCCGAGCAGGTCGAAGGAGCCCCGGGCGCGCATCGGGGACTCGGGTACGACGAGGAGGGTCAGGACGATGGAGAGCACACCGAGGCCGGCGGCGCCGTAGAAGAGGGCGTGCCAGTTCGCGTGCTGGGCGACCAGGGCCGCCGCGGGCAGCGCGAGGCCGCCGCCGACGCCGATCGAGGAGCTCATCAGCGCCATCGCCGAGCCGAGCCGCTCGCGCGGCAGCATGTCCCGCATCAGGCCGATGCCGAGCGGGATGGCGCCCATCGCGAAGCCCTGGAGCGTACGGCCGACGATCATGGGCAGCAGGGTGCTGGTGAACGCGCTGACCAGCGCGCCCACCACCATCACCGCGAGGCTCGCGATCAGCATCCGCCGCTTGCCGTACAGGTCGCCCAGGCGGCCCATGATCGGCGTGGCCACCGCGCCCGAGAGCAGGGTCGAGGTCAGCACCCAGGTCGCGTTGCTGGGCGCGGTGTCCAGCAGTTGCGGCAGGTCCTTGATGACCGGGACGAGCAGGGTCTGCATCACCGCGACAACGATGCCCGCGAAGGCGAGTACGGGGACGAGTGCCCCGCTCGCGCTCAGCGCGGGCCGGTCGGTCGTCGTGAGCGTCATGAAGTGGGGCCTCCGGGCCGGGGAGAGGGGTCGGTGATCAACCGTGCGGGTAGCCCTCGGTGAACCCCGTACGTCCGGGCGCCTATTCCGATGCTTTGGCGTACTAACGATTTCTTGACCGTTCCGCAATGTCCTGACGCTGCGTCAGCTCTTCGGCGGTACGTCGTGCGGCGTTCGGCCGTACGGACGTCCCGCCGTGCGGGTCGTATCCGCACGGGATACCCATGACCTTTGCGGCCGGCCGATCACCCCATGTGCCTGAGTCGGCGCTGTGAGCTCGCGGCCGTGCTCGCGTCCTCGACAGACAAGGAAGCCCGTCCATGAAGTCCTAGGTGCGCCCGTGCGGTGTGTCCGCCGCGCTCGGCCTCGGGCTGTGCCTGGTGGCGCTGCCCGCGGCGTCGGCCCAGGCTCAGGCCCGGGTCCAGGTCCCCTGCGACGTGACCGCTCTGCGGAACGCGATCATCGACTGAGCCCAGGACGCGCCACCCCGGCGTCCACTCCGGCCCTTCCCACCGCACCACCGTGCGCGGGGGCGGGCCGGCCCCGATCGGGTGCCGGGGGGCCGCACGGCGGCGGCGCCGTCCCGTCCGGCGCCGGGGCCTCCGGCGGCGGTGCGGTCCCGGGCACGGGGACCGGGGCGGCGGGTCCGAACGCCCCGTCGGCGTCCGCCCACGGCTCCCTACAGCCACCCCTGCTGCCGTGCCTCCCGCATCGCCTCCATGCGATTGCGGGTGCCGGTCTTGCCGATCGCGGCGGACAGGTAGTTGCGGACGGTGGACTCCGACAGGTGCAGCCGGGCGGCGATGTCGCCGACCGTCGCGCCGTCCGCCGAGGCCTTCAGCACGTCGCACTCCCGGCCGGTGAGCGGGTTGGGCCCGGCGCTGAGGGCGGCCGCGGCGAGTGCCGGGTCGACCACCGTCTCGCCGGTGAGCACCCGGCGGACGGTGGCGGCCAGTTCCTCCACCGGGCCGTCCTTGACCAGGAAGCCCGCCGCGCCCGCCTCCATGGCGCGGCGCAGATAGCCGGGCCGGCCGAAGGTGGTCAGGATCACCACCCGGCAGTCGGGCACCTGCTCACGCAGGTCGGCGGCCGCGTCCAGGCCGCTCCTGCCCGGCAGTTCGATGTCCAGCAGGGCCACATCGGGCCGGTGGACCCGCGCGGCGTCCACGATCGCGTCGCCCGCCGAGACCTGGGCGACGACCTCCATGTCCTCCTCCATGCCGAGCAGGAGGGCGAGGGCGCCGCGCATCATCCCCTGGTCCTCGGCGAGCAGGATGCGGACGGGCTGGGCGGGCCGGTGGTCCCGGGGCATCTCGTTCACGAGTCAAGGGTAGGGAGCGGACCCGAGCCGATGCCGTCGTCCGGTCGTGCGGAGTGACGGCCGGTGCTGGGAGTCACCTCGCGCCGGGCGCTGTGGAGCGTGGGCCGGGCGAGTTGCTCCGCCGGCTCCGTGGACCGGGCCAGTCGCTCCTCCGGCCCCCTGGACCAAACGAATTGTTCCTCGGGCCCCGTGAAGTTCGCCGCGTCCACCGGGAGTTCGGCGGTGACCGTGAAGCCGCCGCGCGGCGACGGGCCGGCCCGCAGGGAGCCGCCCGCCGCCGCGAGGCGCTCGGTCAGGCCCTTCAGACCGGTGCCGCCGATGCCCGGCGGAGCCGGGGCCGGGGCGGAGGTGGAGGCGGGGGCGGGGGTGCCGTCGCCCCCGCCGTCGTCGGCGGCTTCGAGCCGGACGCGTTCGGGCGTGCCGTCGACGGTGATCTCGCAGCGGGCCGCGCCACTGTGGCGTACGGCGTTGGTGACCGCCTCCCGCACCACCCAGCTCAGCAGGGCCTCGGTCTGCGGCGTCAGCGGCGGCCCCGACCGGCGCACGACGGGCTCGATGCCGGCCGCGGTCAACGCCGAACGGGCCCGGTCCAGTTCGGTGCTGAGGCTGCCCTCGCGGTAGCCGGTGACGGCCTCGCGGATCTCGGTGAGCGCCTGCCGACCCACGGACTCGATGTCCGTGATCTGCGTCAGCGCCGCCCCCATGTCGCGCGGCGCGAGCCGCCGGGCCGCCTCCGACTTCACCACGATCACCGACAGGGTGTGCCCGAGCAGGTCGTGCAGGTCGCGGGAGAAGCGCAGCCGCTCCTGCTCCACCGCGCGCCGGGCCAACTCCCCGCGGGCGGCGCGCAGTTCCCGTACCGCCTCGGAGAGGGACAGGATCGCCGCCGTCACCATGGTGGAGATCCAGGTCGCGTACGCGATGCCGATTCCGTCCCAGCCGTCACGGGCGCAGCTGACCCCACCGGCGAGCGCGGCCACCGCCAGACCGGCGTAGCGCAGGTGCGGGCCGCGCAGCACGGCGCCCGTCGCCAGGCCCAGCAGTGGGAAGAACAACTGCCAGTTGCCGCCGTAGCCGGCCGCCAGCGCGCAGGCGGCCGCCGCCAGCAGGCCGAGGGCGACCCGCGTCGACGCCGCGTTGCGGCAGCGTGGGTGGAAGGCGCGGAAGGCGATGTGCACGTAGAGGGAGTTGAAGACGAGCAGACCCAGGGCACCGATCCACGGGTTGGGCGTCTGGCCCCGGAAGATGTTGGAGAGGGCGCCCATTCCCATCAGCAGCCACGGCAGCAGGCTGAAGCCGTTGGGCGGCGGGCCCGGGTTCTCGGCGGCCCTGCCGGCCTTGCGTTCTGCCCGCCACTCGGCCATGAGACGCCGCTTCTCCTCCGCGCGGCGGCGCCGCCCCTCCCGCATTCGCCGCAGCGTCGACCGCGACTTCTCCCTCTGCTCTGCGATGCCACACGTCCAGGACATGTCCTCTTCCCCCGGATTTCCCCGAATTTCCCCGATGTCAGACAATGCCCGCGCCGCGGCGGTACGACAGGGCGGCGTACGAACCGAAACGCGAGCAGCCAGGCGGTCGGCACGAGGATCGCACCGAGGGCCCGCGGTGTCCCGCCCGGCTGCGGCCCGTCCCTCTTCGCCATGACCACGACGCTACGAGGTCCCGGGCCCCGCCCGGCAGATGCGCTTGTCCCCTCTCCGGCAGGACAAATGTCACGGCCGACCGGACCGTCCCGCCATTTACCTGACGCGGTGTCAGCAGCCTTCACAACCGGCGGGCTCTGGGCTATACAGAGGGCGCCGACTGGAACGCGTTCTAGAAGTGTCGGGTTCCGCGGCATCGTGACGACCTCGGTGCGGCCGACGGTGCGGACGGCAGCGCCGGGGTCTTGAGACCGTCAGGAGCCCCATGCCCATCGACGCAGCCAAGGCCCTCGCCGCCGAGCCCCGGACCGGCGAGATCTCCTGGACTCCCAAGGACGTCCAGCTCTACCACCTCGGCATCGGCGCGGGCGTCCCCGCCACCGACCCCGGCGAACTGCGCTACACCCTGGAGTCCAGGCTGCACGTCCTGCCGAGCTTCGCCACCGTCGCCGGGGGCGGCTCACCCGGCGTGATCAGTGGTCTGTCCATGCCCGGTGTCGAGGTCGAACTCGCCCGGGTGCTGCACGGCGGCCAGGCGCTGACCGTGCACCGGCCCCTCCCCGCGCGTGGCACGGCGACCGCCACCAGCCGGATCGTCGCCGTCCACGACAAGGGCAGGGCGGCCGTCCTCGTCCTGCGCACCGAGGTCACCGACGCCGACGGGCCGCTGTGGACCAGCGACGCCCGGATCTTCGTCAGCGGGGAGGGTGGCTGGGGCGGCGACCGCGGCCCCTCCACCCGCCTGGCGGAACCCACCGGCGCACCGGACCGGACCGTCGAGCGGCCGATCCGCGAGGACCAGGCCCTCCTCTACCGGCTGAGCGGCGACTGCAACCCGCTGCACGCCGACCCCGACTTCGCGCGGCTCGCCGGGTTCGACCGGCCCATCCTGCACGGGCTGTGCACCTACGGCATGACACTGAAGGCCGTCGTCGACACCCTGCTCGGCGGTGACGTGACCCGGGTCCGCTCGTACACCACGCGCTTCGCCGGGGTGGTGTACCCGGGCGAGACCCTGCGCATCCGCATGTGGCGGCAGAAGGGGGCCGTGCGGGTCGCCGTGAGCGCAATCGAGCGGGACGACGCGCCCGTCCTCGACGACACCGCCGTCGAACACACCTGAACCGCCCGGAGGTGGTACGCCACAACCGCCGGAGGGACCGTCAGCCTTCGTCACCAGGGCGGGCCGCGCCGGAGGGTGGAGAAGTTCGCGTCCGTCGAGGTCCTCGGCCCGCGCCGCGCACAGCGCGACAACGGCGAAGGGTCCCGGACTTCCAGGAAGTCCGGGACCCTTCGCCGTCTGCTGTCCGCTGTCCACCGTCAGGCGGCCGCTCGGACCTCCCCGCCGGGCTTGCGGTGGCGGCCGCTGGGGGCCGTCTCGCCGTCCTGGGACGAGACCGGACCGCGGTGCCTGCCGTGACCGGTGGCCTCCTGGGCGCCCTCGTCGGGCAGCGGCTGGTTCGTGCTGGCGTCGTTCATCGGAAGAATTCACCCCGTCAACATCATCTTTCGTACAGCCGGGCGAGTCTAACCGGCACACCTCGGGCGAAATCCAGGCGGCCACGCCGACCGGCACGACTTCGTTACCTGCTCGCCATACGGTCCGTCAGAGGCGCCTCCCGCAACGGCACCGGGCGGGGCGCGACAGGTTCCGGCGGCAGCGGTCGCGCCGCCGCTGCGGGTTCGGCGTCCGGTTCTCCGCCCGGACAAGGGCCCGTCCCGTCGCCCGAGGCCGACGTCCGCGCGGCGCCCGCCCCGGCGCCTTCGCCGGCCCCGGCATCGGAGGGCTCCCCTGCGTCCGGGAGGCCCCCACCGGACGGCTCCCCGGCGCCGGACGGCTCCCCATCCCCGCCCGCGGAGCCCTCCCGCGCCGCCGGGTGCGGCGACGCCTGCCCCAGCGGTGCCTCCCACGCGGCCACCCCGCAGGGCACCGCCTCGGTCGCGTACGGCAGTCGCAGCGCCCCGTCCGCGGTCCACAGCCCGGCCCCGGTCAACCACCCCTCGGGCGCGGGCAGATGGACCACCCGCCGCCCGGCGGGGCGCCACACGCCGACCCAGCTGCCGAGGGCGCCGTCACAGCGCAGCGCCACCCCGCACTGCTCCGGCGTCAGTACCTGCCCCGGCTGGATGGCGAACGGGGTCACCACGCAGTCCGGCAGCCGCAGGCACTCCGGGAAGCGCACCGGCAGGGTGCTGCCGAGGACGCCCCAGCCCAGCCGTTCCTCCCCGGGAGAGGGCGCGTCCGAGCGGATCAGCAGCAGCCCGCTGTCCGGGTCGGCGAGCAGCAGCCGGTCGTCGCTGTCGGCCGTGATCTGCAGCAGGGGCGACACCGCGCCGTCGCGCCCGAGGTCCACCACGACCGTCTTGGTCCGCCCCAGGACCTCCCGGTCCAGGGCCAGCATCCGTCCCGCGCGGTCCAGCCAGACCCCGCCCGAGCAGTGCCCCGGCACCTCGGCCACCAGCTCGGGACCCAGGGCGCCGCCCACCACCAGCCACACCGCCGTGGAACGCCGGCCGACGGCGAGCGCGTAGGCCCGCTCGCCGTCGGGCGCAGGGGGCAGCAGCCGCAGGCCGGTGTCCTCCGGGCACTCGACCGCGCCGAGCGGCAGCTCGCCGGTGCCGGGGCCGGTCGGATACAGCAGGGAGAAGGCGTGCCGCCCGGCCGTCGGCCGCCGGATGAGGACCCGGCCGTCGGCCATCGGCTGCACCTCCGTACCGGCCTCCTCGGGCTGGTCGCCGGGCAGCAGCACCGTGTAGGGCTCGGGGCCGTCCAGGGTCCAGCGCTCCGGGTAAAGGGAGTCGCCGCTGCGCGCGAGCCGGGCCGCGTAGGCTCCGTCCGCCGTGATCGTGCAGCCTGCCTGCGGCGTACCGCCGTGCTCGTTGTCCGCCGTGGGTTCGATGGCACAGGCCGTCATCGTCGGTCACCTCCGGTGACGACGCTAGTTTTCGTCGGTGCGGCGGCAGGAGCGGCGGGCGGCGGCTTCACACATAAGTGTGGAGCAGAAGCGATTCTGCTGAGGGGGTGGAGACGTGTGTGCTGGACGCGCGCGCCCCGGGCCGGGGCGACGGCACCGGTTCAGCCGCGGAGATCGGCCAGGTAGCCTTGCACCCGTGCCCCGTCTGTCTGAAGTCATCGCCGCGCTGGAGAACCTGTGGCCCGCCGAGCGGGCCGAGTCCTGGGACGCGGTCGGCACCGTCGTGGGCGACCCCGACCAGGAGGTCACCCGGGTCCTGTTCGCCGTCGACCCCGTCCAGGAGATCGTCGACGAGGCGGTGAAGCTGGGCGCGGACCTGCTGGTCACCCACCACCCGCTCTACCTGCGCGGTACGACGACGGTCGCGGCCTCCACCTTCAAGGGCCGCGTGGTGCACACCCTCATCAAGCACGACATCGCGCTGCACGTCGCGCACACCAACGCGGACACCGCCGACCCGGGCGTCTCCGACGCCCTCGCGGGCGCGCTGGACCTGCGGGTCGTACGGCCCCTGGTGCCCGACACCACCGACCCGGAGGGCCGCCGCGGCCTGGGCCGCGTCTGCGCGCTGGACCACCCGCTGACCGTCCGCGAGTTCGCCGCGCGCGCGGCCGAGCGGCTGCCCGCCACCGCGCAGGGCATCCGCGTCGCCGGCGACCCGGAGGCCCTCGTCCGCACGGTCGCCGTCAGCGGCGGCTCCGGCGACAGCCTCTTCGACGCCGTACGGGCCGCCGGCGCCGACGCCTTCCTCACCGCGGACCTGCGCCACCACCCGGCCTCCGAGTTCATGGCGGCCTCCGCCCACAGCCCCCTCGCGCTGCTCGACGCGGCGCACTGGGCCACCGAGTGGCCCTGGTGCGAGCTGGCCGCAACCCAGCTCGACGAAATCTCCGACCGGCACGGATGGGACCTGCGCGTGCACGTCTCCGCCACGGTCACCGACCCCTGGACCGCCCACGCGGCATCCATCGCCACCGCCCGCCCGTCGCCCGCCACCACCCTTCCAACGAGCGCTTCGCGCACCCCTTCGAATGCCCCGGGAGCCCCCAACTGAATGCCGCGCCCGCCGACCAGATCCGACTGCTCGACGTCCAGGCCCTCGACGTCCGCCTGCAGCAGCTCGCGCACAAGCGGAAGTCCCTGCCCGAGCACGCCGAGATCGAGTCGCTGACGAAGGATCTGACGCAACTGCGCGACCTGCTGGTGGCCGCGCAGACCGAGGAGAGCGACACCGCCCGCGAGCAGACCAAGGCCGAGCAGGACGTGGACCAGGTGCGCCAGCGCGCCGCCCGCGACCAGCGGCGCCTCGACTCCGGCGCCGTCACCTCGCCGAAGGACCTGTCGAACCTCCAGCACGAGATCGCCTCGCTCGCCAAGCGCCAGGGCGACCTGGAGGACGTCGTCCTGGAGGTCATGGAGCGCCGCGAGTCCGCGCAGGAGCGGGTCGCCGAGCTGACCGAGCGGGTCGGCTCCGTGCAGTCCAAGATCGACGACGCGACCGGGCGCCGGGACGCGGCCTTCGAGGAGATCGACGGCGAGGCGGCGTCCGTGACCAAGGAGCGGGAGGTCGTCGCCGGCTCCGTCCCCGCGGACCTGCTCAAGCTGTACGACAAGCTCCGCGCGCAGCAGGGCGGCATCGGCGCGGCGAAGCTGTACCAGCGCACCTGCCAGGGCTGCCGCCAGGAGCTCGCCATCACCGAGCTGAGCGAGATCCGCGCGGCCGCCCCCGACACGGTCGTACGCTGCGAGAACTGCCGCCGGATCCTGGTGCGCACCGCCGAGTCCGGCCTGTAGCCGGGCGCGCGGTCGGTGGTCGGGCGGTAGGGCGGTAGGGCCGGTAGGGAGCGGTACGGCGTGCGGGAGTTCATCGTCGAGGCGGACGGCGGGTCGCGGGGCAACCCCGGGCCCGCGGGTTACGGGGCCGTGGTGACCGACGCGGCGACGGGGGAGACGCTGGCGCGGGCCTCCGAGTACCTGGGCACCACCACGAACAACGTGGCCGAGTACCGGGGCCTGCTGGCCGGCCTGCGCGCCGCCCGCGAACTGGACCCCGCGGCACGGGTGCACGTCCGCATGGACTCCAAGCTCGTCGTGGAGCAGATGTCGGGCCGCTGGAAGATCAAGCACCCCGGCCTCAGACCGCTGGCCACGGAGGCGGCCCGGGTCTTCCCGCCCGACCGGGTCACCTACGAGTGGATCCCGCGCGACCAGAACAAGCAGGCCGACCGCCTGGCCAACGAGGCGATGGACACGGGGACGTCACCCGGCACCGGTGCGCCCGTCGCCGGTGCGGATGCCGGGGCTCGTGCCGTCACCGGCGGGGATGCCGGGGCCCGAGCAGCGGCCGACGTACATGCCGAACCCGCCGCCGCCACCCCCGCGGGCGCCGGGGCTCGTGCCGTCACCGGCGGGGATGCCGGGGCCCGCGCAGCGGCCGACGTACATGCCGAACCCGCCGCCACCCCCGCGGGCGCCGGGGCTCGTGCCGCCAGCGGGCCGGGCGTCGAACCCGCCGCCCCCACCCCCGCCGGCGCCGATGTCAGGGCCGCGCGGGTCGTCGCCTCGCCCGGGTGGGCGCCCGCGGATCTCGGCGCTCCCGCCACCTTCGTCCTGCTGCGGCACGGCGAGACCCCGCTGACCCCGCAGAAGCGGTTCTCCGGAAGCGGCGGGACCGACCCCTCCCTCTCCGCCGTGGGCCGGGAGCAGGCCGAGCGGGTCGCGGCGGCCCTCGCCCGGCGCGGCACGATCCAGGCCGTCGTCTCCTCGCCCCTGGCCCGCACCCGCGAGACCGCCGGCATCGTCGCCGCCCGACTCGGCCTCGGCGTCACCGTCGAAGAGGGCCTGCGCGAGACGGATTTCGGCGCCTGGGAGGGGCTCACCTTCGCGGAGGTCCGCGAGCGCCACCCGGACGACCTGAACGCCTGGCTGGCCTCCCCGGAGGCCGAACCCACCGGCGGCGGCGAGAGCTTCGCCGCGACCGCCGTCCGGATCGCCGCCACCCGCGACAAGCTGGTCGCCGCCCACGCCGGCCGTACGGTCCTGCTCGTCACGCACGTCACCCCGATCAAGACGTTCGTCCGCCTGGCCCTCGGCGCCCCGCCCGAGTCGCTGTTCCGCATGGAGCTGTCGGCGGCCTCGCTGTCGGCGGTGGCGTACTACGCGGACGGCAACGCGAGCGTCCGGCTGCTCAACGACACCTCGCACCTGCGCTGAGCCCCGCCGCCTCGCGGGCCAGCCGCTCGATCCGGGACCAGTCCCGCGCGGCCACCGCGTCCGGCGGCAGCATCCAACTCCCGCCGACACAGCCGACGTTGGGCAGCGCCAGATACGCAGGCGCGGTGTCCGGGCCGATGCCCCCGGTCGGGCAGAAGCGGGCCTGGGGGAGCGGGCCGGACAGGGACTTCAGATAGGCGGTGCCACCGGCCGCCTGGGCCGGGAAGAACTTCATCTCCCGCACCCCGCGCTCCAGCAGCGCCACCACCTCGGTCGTCGTCGACACCCCCGGCAGGAACGGCACCCCGGACGCCCGCATCGCGTCCAGCAGGGCGTCCGTCCAGCCGGGGCTCACCAGGAACCGTGCCCCGGCCGCCACGCAGTCCGGCACCTGGCCCGGCGAGATGACCGTGCCCGCGCCCACCACCGCGCCCGGCACCGCGCCGGCGACGGCCCGTATCCCGTCGAGCGCGGCCGGCGTCCGCAGCGTCACCTCGATCGCGGGCAGCCCGCCGGCCACCAGCGCCCGGGCCAGCGGCACCGCGTCGGCGGCGTCGTCGAGGACGACCACGGGCACGACGGGGGCGAGATCGAGCACGGAGAACGGCGCGGGCGCGGGGGAGGGCATGGCCGTATCCTGCCCATGCCCTTCATCCTGCGCAAAGGTCGTTGCATATGCTGCAACGCGCCTAAGGTGTCAGCCGTGTCAGTGGATCTCCGTCACCACCACGTCCAGCGCCCACGGCCTCCCCGCCTTCGCGGGCGGCTCCGCCTCCACCGCGTACCCGAGGTCGTGCAGCGCCTCGACCAGCTCGGCCGGGTCCTTCGGAGCGGCCCCCTCGGTCAGCAGGCCGCGGACGATCCGGCCCTTGGTCGCCTTGTTGAAGTGGCTGACGACCGACCGCTTCTCCACGCCGTCCACCATCTGCGCGTGCAGCACCCGCACGGTCGCCGTCCGGCCGGCGACCTCACCCTTCGGCTTCCAGGCGGCCGCGTAGGCGGAGGACCGCAGGTCCAGCACCAGCCCGCCGCCGGCCGCCTCGGGCAGCACCGAGGCCATCGGCGCGTGCCAGTACGCTCCCAGCGCCCCGATCCCCGGCAACCGCACCCCCATCGAGCAGCGGTAGGACGGGATCCGGTCGGTCACCCGGACGGCACCCCACAGCCCCGAGAACACCAGCAGCGACCGCGCCGCGCGCTGCTTGGCGGCCGTGTCGAGGGAGGCCAGGCCGAGGGCGTCGTAGAGCACCCCGGTGTAGATCTCCCCGGCGGGGCGCGCGCCCGCCGTGCGCAGCTCCGCGTTCTTGGCGACCTCGCCGCGCAGGCCCTCGCTCAGCCCGAGCACCTCGCGGGCCTTGTCCTCGTCGCCCGTGCACAGCTCGACCAGTTCGCCGAGGACGGCCTCCCGGGCGGTGGCGAGCCCCGGCAGCGACAGCGCCTCCGGCCGCAGGGGGGCGCCACGCCCGGAGGAGGCCTTGCCTTCGGACGGCGGCAGCAGGACAAGCACGGGGTCACTCCTTCTGTGGGACTCCGCGCCAGCGTACGGCGTGCCGCCCGGGCACCCCCGGCCTACGCTCGCTGTATGTCCCGCCGCCGCATCCGCGTGACCGGCGCTCCCGGAGCGCCCCTGAGGGCCGCGCTCGCCGCGCTGCGCACCGCGCCTGGGGTGCCCGGCGGCTTCCCGCCCGAGGTCCTGGCCGAGGCCGAACGGGCGGCACGGGACCCCGCCCTCCCCCTCGCAGCGCTCGCAGGGCTGGAAGCGCTCGCAGCCCGCGCACCCCGCGAAGACGCCACCGACGTGCCCTTCTTCACCCTCACCCGGCCCGGCGCCACCACCCTCGGCCGGGCCGTGCACCTGTCCAGGAGGGGCACCGGCCACCGCGTGCGGTACGCCGTCGCGGACGTCGCCGCCTTCGTCGTACCGTCCGGCCCGGTGGACGCCGAGACGCACCGCAGGGTCATCACGCTGTGCTTCCCCGACGGGAACGTCCCGCTGCACCCGGCCGTCCTCGGCGAGGGCGCGGCGAGCCTGCTGCCCGGACGGACCCGCCCGGCCGTCCTGTGGACGCTGGACCTGGACGCGGACGGCCGGGTCCTCGCCGTCGACCTCCGGCGCGCGCTGGTGCGCAGCCGCGCACGGCTCGCCCCCGCCGAGGTCCAGCACGCGATCGACGCCGGGACCGCCGAGGAGCCCCTCGCGCTGCTGGCGGAGGTCGGGCGGCTGTGCGAGGGGCTGGAGGCCGAGCGCGGCGGCATCTCGCTCACCCTGCCCGAGCAGGAGATCGCCGCGTACGGCTCCGAGTACCGGGTCGCCTACCGCGTGCCGCCCGCCGTCGAGCGCCGGTACGCCCAGCTCTCCCTGCTGCCCGGCATGGCGGCGGCCGAGCTGATGCTGAGGCAGGGGACGGGCGTGCTGCGCACCCTGCCCGCCGCCCCCGACGGCGCGGTCGGCCGGCTGCGCCGCACCGCGCACGCCCTGCGCATCGACTGGCCGCACCACGTCTCCTACGCGGACCTCGTCCGCTCCCTCGACCCGCACCGGCCGCCGCACGCGGCCTTCCTCCAGGAGTGCACGACCCTGCTGCGCGGCGCGGGCCACACCGTCTTCCGGGACGGCAGGCTGCCGGAGCTCACCACCCACGCCGCCGTCGCCGCCCCCTACGCCCACTGCACCGCCCCGCTGCACCGCCTCGCCGACCGGTACGCCACCGAGATCTGTCTCGCCGCCGCAGCCGGCCAGGACCCGCCCGACTGGGTGCTCGCCGCGCTGGACGCGCTGCCCGCGGAGATGGCCGAGGGCACCCGGCGCGCGGACGCCGCCGAACAGGACTGCCTGCGCGCGCTGGAGGCCGCGCTGCTGGCGGACCGTACCGGCGACGTGTTCGACGCCTGCGTCATCGACGTGGAGGAGCGGCACCCCACCACCGGCACCGTGCAACTGACCTCCCCACCCGTCGTGGCCCCCGTCGAGAGCCCCGGCACCCCCCTCCCGCTGGGCGAGGACCTGCGCGTACGTCTCACCCGGGCCGACCCGGTCACGGCGACCCTGCGCTTCACACCCGCGTGAGCTCCCGACGAGCCGGACGGCGCTCGTACGTCTCCCGTTCGTCCCCTTCGTTTCATCCCGGACGCGGGCCGCGATCGTGTGCCACGATCGAGGGAACGGTTCCCGATCTCATGGACAGGTGATCTTGGGATGTCCCAGTCTGGCGAGCGACCGAAGGAGGGGCGTGACATGACTGCCGTGGCGCACGAGCCCACCACGCCGGCCGAGGGACTGCTGGAGATCTTCCTGTCCCTCGACACCCCGGCAGGCTTCCGGGCCGAACTGATCGAGGGGGAGATCGTCGTGACACCGCCGCCGGACGGGGAGCACGAGGACTACATCGAGCTGATCGTGAGGCAGGTGTACGGGCGGTCCCTTACCGACATGCAGTTCTCCGGGAACAAGGGCTTGAAGTTGATCAGTGGAGGACACTGCCCGAAGAATCATGTGATCCCGGACGGCACCTTCGCGCCCAGGGCGCTGCGCCTCTACCGGGGTGCCGACCCATGGATGCCCTGCGACGGCGTCGCCATGGTGCTGGAGGTGACCTCCACGAAGCCGGAGGCCGACCGCGAGGCCAAGCGCCGGTGCTACGCCCGCGCCGGGATCCCGCTCTACCTGCTCGTCGACCGGGATGCCGCCTCGATCACCCTGTTCAGCGAGCCGAGGGGCGACGACTACCCCGAGCTGTGCACCCGTCCCTTCGGCAAGCCGCTCGCCCTCCCCGACCCCTTCGCCTTCGATCTGGACACGGCGGACTTCCTCTGACGGGGCGATCGGGCACCCCAGGCGCCCGGTACCATGGTCGACACGGCAGACGAGCCGGGCGGGCGGCCGCGTGGAGTCCTTCAGGGGGCTTCCCGAGGAACGTCCGGGCTCCACAGGGCAGGGTGGTGGCTAACGGCCACCCGGGGTGACCCGCGGGACAGTGCCACAGAAAGCAGACCGCCGGGGGCTTCGGCCCTCGGTAAGGGTGAAACGGTGGTGTAAGAGACCACCAGTGCCCAGGGTGACCTGGGCAGCTAGGTAAACCCCACCCGGAGCAAGGTCAAAAGGAGCGCCGTGAAAAGCGCTCTGCGCGGACATTCGAGGGCTGCCCGCCCGAGTCCGCGGGTGGACCGCACGAGGCCGGTGGCAACACCGGCCCTAGATGGATGGCCGTCGCCGGAGGGCCCGCGAGGACCCTCCGGAACAGAACCCGGCGTACAGCCCGACTCGTCTGCCCCCTCCTCCTGGTCGACGCTCTCAACGCCCGCTGGGGCGTCGGCACCGAACCGGGCCGGCCAAGACGGTCTGGGCCGAGATCGAGTGCTGATCCCATTGCTACGCCCCAGCCATCCTCTGGCTGATCGACTCCAGCCACTGCCGATGTGACATTCCGTTCGGGGGCAGAAGATCGAGCCCCAGCGCCGTCGTCGCAGTGTGGAGTTCCTGGTCCGAGGAACGTCACACCAGGCCCCGCTGCACCAAACCGCGATCGAATCGCGACAGTGAAGGGATGGGCGACCGCCGCAAGACCGCCCGCCTGCGGCGGAGCCTTTTCGGACACCGCGGCGAGGGCGCCGAACCGGGGCGTTTCTCGCCCAAGCACCCGCGCGATCACGTCGAGCGACAGTGGCACGCCTGTTCATTGCTCCGCGTGGGTGGGCTCTTCCTGCGCGACGCTGCGCGGCCTCAGCGGTCGGCGCCCGTCCCCAGTGACCGAGCCGTCACCCGCGCCAGGTGTCGCGTGAACACCTCGCGGGTCTCCGGGGTCAGGGTGCGCAGGGCGACCAGGGCCGTGATCGCCACGTCGCAGAGTTCCGCCTGGACGTCGTCCCACGTGTGGGTCGTGCCCTTGCGGGGATTGTGGCCCGTTGCGCCGATCACCGCCTCGGCGACCTCGCCGACCTCCTCCGACAGCTTCAGCATGCGCAGCAGAAGCCCCTCGCGGCCGCCGTAAGGACTCTCGCCGTCCAGCCACTTCCACAGGTCGTCGATGGAGTCCCACACGTCCGTATGCGCCGCCCCCGGCGAGTGCTGATCAGCCATGCTCTCAGCGTGCCAGGCGGTCGCGCCCGGCCGCGCCTACTCCATCAGGTCCTCCTCGAACAGCACCTCCTGTTCGCCCTCCCGCTGCCTGCGCAGCCGCCGGTTGCGGGTGCCCACGACCACCGCCGTCGCCGCGGCCACCGTCGCGAACGCCGCCGGCACCATCCAGCCGCGGTCGACCGCGTGACCCAGGGCGTGGTCCAGGGAGAGGCGGCCGGGGCCCGACACGGCGAGCCCGGCGGAGGTCAGGCCGAGGGTGGCCGCGTACTCGTAGCCGCCGCTCTGGGCGAAGAATCCGTTGGGCGCGTGCACCGCCGCGGCCCCCGCCATCGCGCCGGCCGCCGACGCGCCCGCCGCGGGGGTCGCGAGTCCCAGCGCCAGCAGCAGGCCGCCGCCCGCCTCCGCCAGTCCCGCCGCGGTGGCGCTCGCCCGGCCGGGCCGGTAGCCGACGGACTCCATGAACTGGCCGGTCCCCTCGATGCCGCCGCCGCCGAACCAGCCGAACAGCTTCTGCGCGCCGTGCGCGGCCAGCACGCCGCCGGTGCCCAGTCGGAGCAGCAGCAGGCCGAGATCGCGTCGGTCGTAACAGGTCACGGTGACTCCCCAGGCGGACAGACGGGCTGGCGGACAGGTGGGCGGACGGAGAACGCATTCATGCAGACAGGCGGGCCTTCGGGCGGACGGTGCGTGGACAGTGGGGCGCGTCCTTCCGCGTTCCCACCGTCGCACCCGCACCGGCCCCCGGGCCCGTCCTGGGGCGCCGTTCGGGTGGCGGGGGGCCGGGGGCGGTGTGAACCTGACCGACATGACGATTTCGACCGCCAAACTGAGCGACCCGGCCGTCCGTGCCTTCGTCACCGCCGTCAACGGCCACGACCGCGAGGGCTTCATGCAGCTCCTCGCGCCCGGCGCGACCATGTCGGACGACGGTTCCGACCGCGACCTCGCCGAGTGGATCGAGCAGGAGATCTTCTCCACGCACGGCCACATGGAGGTCGACAACGAGTCCCGGGGCGGCCGCGCGCTCCTCGCCCGCTACAGCAACGACACCTGGGGCGAGATGCGCACCCGGTGGAGCTTCGTCGTCGCCGACGACGGGCGGATCTCCCGGTTCGAGACCGGGCAGGCCTAGGGCCTACGGGGCAATGCACCTGGATCAAACGGGACATGCCCCGGACGGAACCCCGGGCGGGACTCGGGCGGGGCCCGGCCGGAGCGCGGGCCGAGCCCCGGCGTGACGGCACCCGAACGGAACGTGGCTTTGATGATCCTTTGATAGGGCTTTGAGGCCCCTCTGTGCACGGGCGCGGGCTGACTCTGTACGGTCCCGACGTGCGTGATTCGTCTCGGTTCCCCCGTCCGGCCCCCGCCCGTCCGTCCCGGCGATCCCTGTTCGCCGTCGCCCTCGCCGCGGCCACCCCACCGGTCGCCGCGGCCGCCCCGGCCCACGCCGCGGCCCCCGCCACCACCCCCGCCGTCGGCGGAGAGCGGCTCGCCCGCGACGGGGTGCAGGTGAACGGCGCCACCGACCTGCCGAAGGGACTCACCGCCCGCTCCTGGCTCGTCGCCGACGCGGACACGGGCGAGGTGCTCGCCTCCTACCGCGCGCACCGGCGCCTGGCTCCCGCCTCCACGCTGAAGATGCTGTTCGCCGACACGGTGCTGAGGAAGTTCGACCGTGCCGAGCGGCACACCGTCACCGCCGCCGACCTCGCCGACATCCCGCTGGGCTCCAGCCTCGTCGGTATCAGGCCCGGGATCACGTACACCGTCGAGCAGTTGTGGCAGGGCGTGTTCCTGCGCTCGGGCAACGACGCGGTGCACGTGCTCGCCCACATGAACGGCGGCGTGGCGAAGACGGTCGCCGAGATGCAGGCCAGGGCCGCCGACCTGCAGGCCCTGGACACCCGCGTGGTCAGCCCCGACGGCTTCGACCATCCGGGCCAGCTCTCCTCCGCGTACGACCTGACGCTGTTCGCCCGGCACGGGCTGAAGGACGCCGACTTCCGCGCCTACTGCGGCACGCGGACCGCCGCCTTCCCGGCCGGCGGGAACAAGACGTTCCAGATCCAGAACACCGACCGTCTGCTGACCGGCTCGTGGGGTCTGCGGACGTACGACGGCCTGATCGGGGTGAAGAACGGCTACACCAGCGACGCCGGCAACACCTTCACCGGCGCGGCCACCCGGGGCGGGCGCACCCTGCTCGTCACCGTGATGCACCCCGGCAGCGGCGGCAACGGCGTCTACGAGGAGACCGCCGCCCTGCTCGACTGGGGTTTCGCGCAGGGGTCCTCGACGCGGGCGGTGGGCGCGCTGGTCGGCCCGCTGAGCGAGGGCGGGGCCCGCGCGGGCGCCGAAGCCGTCCGGAAGTCCGTGCGGGCCGCTGCCGGGGCGCCCGGCATGGCGGTGGGCAAGCCCTCGGCCTGGCGGCTGCTCGAAGGGGCGGGCGGAACGGTCGTGCTGCTGGCCGGCGGGGTGTGGGCGCTGCGCCGCCGGCTCAGGCCGGCGACGGCCGGGGCGGACTCCGGGGGCAAGGGCTCCGGGCGCAAGGACTCCGGGGGCAGGGACTTCGGAGGCAAGGGCTCCGGGCGCGAGGACTCCTTGGGCAAGGACCTCGGAGGCAAGGACTCAGGGGGCCGGCACCGGCGCTGACCGCCGAAATGGGCGGCAGCCGTTCCGCGCACCGTTGCGCACCCCGCGGTCCCGCGGCGGGGTCCACCCCCAGCCGGTGCCGTGGAACGGCTGCCGCCTCCCCCCTTGGTGTGGCTCTCGGCACCGTCGGCGGAAGCGTGCTCCTCCAACTGTGAAGCTGTTGTGGAGGAGATGAAGAGCATAAGCCCGCTATAGGCCCAGATGGTGCGGAGTTCATGATTCCGCTTGTGTGGATTGCCTTTCGGGGGCCGGGCGCGGTACCGGTCAGCCCCGCCCGACGTACGGCATGCCCGTCGCCAGCACCGTCGCGAACTGCACGTTCGCCTCCAGCGGCAGCTCCGCCATGTGCCGCACCGTGCGGGCCACGTCGGCGACGTCCATCACCGGTTCCGGGACGACCTCCCCGTTGGCCTGGAGTGCGCCGGTCCGCATCCCGGCCGTCATGCCGGTGGCCGCGTTGCCGATGTCGATCTGCCCGGCCGCGATCCGGTACGGCCGCCCGTCCAGCGACAGCGACTTGGTCAGCCCCGTCAGCGCGTGCTTGGTGGCGGTGTACGGCGCCGAGTGCGGCCGGGGCGCGTGCGCCGAGACGGAGCCGTTGTTGATGATCCGGCCGCCCTGCGGGTCCTGTTCCTTCATCCGCCGGTACGCCGCCTGCGCGCACAGGAACGCCCCGTTGAGGTTGGTGTCCACCACATGCCGCCACGCCTCGTAGGGCAGATCCTCGACCGGCACCCCGCCGGGCCCGAACGTCCCCGCGTTGTTGAACAGCAGGTCCACCCGCCCGAAGCGTTCCACGGTGGCCGAGAACAGCGCGGCCACCTCGTCCGGCCGCGACACGTCGGTGCGCACGGCGAGGCAGGCGGCCCCCGGCACGAGCTCCGCCGTCTCCGTCAGCGTCTCGGGGCGCCGCCCGGCCAGCGCCACCGACCAGCCCGCACCCACCAGTTCCACGGCCACGGCCCGCCCGATCCCGGAACCGGCGCCGGTCACCACGGCGATCTTCGCATCCCTGTCAGTCATGCCCCGGAGCGTACGAGGGTGCTCCGTCATACGGAATCCACTGTCCGTCACGCGGATGCGAACCTCCGGAAGGCCTCAGACGAGCACCGGCTCCGCGTCCTCCCCCGGATAGCGGACCCCGATCCGCTCCCGCACCGCGTCCAGCGTGCGCATCACGGCCAGGGTGCCGTCCAGGGGCACGAGCGGTGACTCGGTCTCGCCCGCGCGCAGTGCGCGCATCACCTCCAGCGCCTCGTGCCGCAGGCTGGTGCGCGGGCCGTCGGCCGGGTCGGCGGCGAACTCCTCCGGCTCCCGGCCGTCGCGGTGCAGGACGAGGCGGTCCGGGTGGAAGAAGCCGGACGGGACGTCGATGCGGCCCCGGGAGCCGGTGACCGAGGCGGAGGTCGCCGTACCGCCGGTGATGGAGCAGTGGACGGACGCCAGGGCGCCGCCGTCCCAGGAGAGCAGGGCCCCGGTCTGCAGGTCGACGCCCTCGGGGGAGAGCACCGCGCGCGCCGTCACGTCCGCCGGCTCACCCAGCAGCAGCTGCGCGAACGACACCGGATACACGCCGAGGTCGAGCAGCGCCCCGCCGCCGAGGTGCGGGTCCCGCAGCCGGTGCGCGGGCGGGAACGGCCCGGAGAGCCCGAAGTCGGCCTGGACGGTGCGCACCTCACCGATCGCGCCGTCGTCGACCAGCGCCTTCAGCCGCCGAACGAGCGGGTTGCAGTACATCCACATGGCCTCCATCAGGAAGCGCCCGCGCTCCCGGGCCAGCGTCACCAGCTCCTCGGCCTCCCGCAGGTTCAGCGTGAACGGCTTCTCGCACAGCACGTTCCGCCCGGCCTCCAGGCAGAGCCCGGCCGCCGCCCGGTGCGCCGCGTGCGGGGTGGCGACGTAGACGACATCGATGTCCTCGTCCCGGGCGAGCGCCTCCCAGCCGCCGTACGCCCGCGGGATCCCGAACCGCTCCGCGAAGGCCCGGGCAGACTCCTCGCCGCGCGAGGCGACCGCCACCACCTCCGCGTCCGGCAGGTCCACCAGGTCCGCCGCGAAGGCCGCCGCGATCCCTCCCGTCGCCAGGATTCCCCAGCGCACCCTCTGCTCCGCCCTCGGCTCCCTCATCGAAGGACCCCACCCTCGCTCATGTGACGCTCGGCACCGTGTACGAGCTGAGAGCATAGGTGGCGGATCCGATGAAGAGGGAGGGACGCATGCCCGAGGGCGGGGCCTCGACACCGCACGCCTCACCGGCGGCCGTACCCAGGACGGGGCCCTCGGGGCCACCGACGCGCGCGCGGCGCCGCACCGGCCCGCTGCTCACCCTGGTCCTCGGCGGCCTGACCGCCACGCCCCCGCTGGCGATGGACATGTACCTCCCCTCCCTGCCGGAGGTCACCCGCTCCCTGCACGCGCCAGCCGCGACCGTCCAGCTCACGCTCACCGCCTGTCTGGCCGGCATGGCGCTGGGGCAGCTCGTGGTCGGCCCGATGAGCGACCGGTGGGGCCGCCGCCGCCCGCTCCTCGCCGGCCTCGCCGTCTACGTCCTCGCCACCGCGCTGTGCGCCTTCGCGCCCACGGTCGAGTTCCTGGTCGCCTTCCGGCTGGCGCAGGGTCTGGCGGGCGCCGCCGGGATCGTCATCGCGCGGGCGGTCGTCCGGGACCTGTACGACGGCGTGGCCATGGCCCGATTCTTCTCCAGCCTCATGCTGATCTCCGGAGTCGCCCCGATCGTGGCCCCACTGATCGGCGGTCAGATCCTGCGGGTGACCGACTGGCGGGGGGTGTTCGTGGTGCTCACGGCCGTCGGGCTGCTGCTCGGCGCGGCCGTCCTCACCCGGCTGCCGGAGACGCTGCCTGCGGCCGGGCGGCACGGCGGAGGCGTCGGCGAGGCGCTCGGCGCCATGCGCCGGCTGCTCGCCGACCGCGTCTTCACCGGCTACACGCTCGCGGGCGGCTTCGCCTTCGCCGCGCTCTTCGCCTACATATCGGCCTCGCCCTTCGTGATCCAGGAGATCTACGGCGCCTCCCCGCAGACCTTCGCCCTGCTGTTCGGCCTCAACTCGGTCGGGCTGGTCGTGGCCGGCCAGATCAACGGCAAGGTGCTGGTCGGCCGGGTCCGCCTGGACCGGGTGCTGGCCGTCGGCCTGACCCTGATCGTCCTGGCCGCGACCGCCCTGCTGCTGATGGCGTACGGCGTCCTCGGCGAGGCGGGCCTCGCCCCGGTCGCCGCCGCGCTGTTCGTGCTGATGTCCGCGATGGGCATCACCCTGCCCAACACCCAGGCCCTGGCCCTGACGCGCACCCGGCACTCCGCCGGCTCCGCGTCCGCCCTGCTGGGCGCCACCTCCTTCCTCATCGGCGCGGTCGCCTCCCCCCTCGTCGGCATCGCCGGGGAGCACACCGCCGTCCCCATGGCCGTGGTGCAACTGGCGGCGGCACTGGTGGCCCTGGCCTGCTTCGCGGGACTGTGCCGCCCCTGGAACACCCGTGGGAGCGGTGGGGCCCTGCCCTCCCCGCGCGGAGCCGAGAGCCCCGGGGAGGAGAGCTGAGCACGCCGAAGCTGCGTCCCGGCACACCGGAGCGCGCCGGACTCGACCCCGGTGAACTCAAGCAACTCGTCAACGAGGTCCAGGAACTCACCACCGGGGACCGCCCCTGGGCGGCCGGTGCCGTCGTGGTCGCCGGGCGCGGGCCGGTGATCGCCGCGGCCGAGGCGGCGGGCTGGGCCGTGCGGTACGCAGCCCACGACCCGGCGACCGACCGCGGCGTCGAACTGCCGCCCGAGCGACGGGTGCCGATGACCGTCGACACCCCCTTCGACCTCGCCTCGCTCACCAAGCTGTTCACGGCGGTCGCCGCGGTGCAGCAGATCGAGCGGGGCACGCTCGGCATCGACGCGCGCGTGGGGGCGTATCTGCCGGACTTCGGGGCCGCCGCCCGGCACGGCGTCACCGTACGGCAGCTGCTCACCCACACCTCCGGGCTGCGCCCCGAACTCCCGCTGTACGACTGCCCCGACGACGCCTCCCGGTCGGCGCTGCTGCGCGCGGAGGCGCCGGTGGGCCCGCCCGGCACGTACGTCTACTCGGACCTCAACTTCCTCCTGCTCCAGCACCTCCTCGAGCGGCTGACCGGGCGCGGCCTCGACGTCCTCGTGCGCGACGGCATCACCCGCCCGCTGGGCATGACGGCGACCCGCTTCGGACCCTGCCCGGGCGCCGCCGCCACGGAGGACCAGCGGCGGCCCTGGGCCAAGGCGGACCGGGGGATGCTGCGCGGCGGGGTCCACGACGAGAACGCCTGGACGCTGGGCGGCGTGGCCGGTCACGCGGGCCTGTTCTCGACCGGGCGGGACCTCGCCGTCTTCTGCCGCACCCTGCTGGCGGGCGGGGCGTACGGCCCCGCCCGGATCCTCGGCCCCGACTTCGTGGAACTGCTGCTGACCCCGCCGGGGCTCGGCTTCGCCGTGGACCAGCCGTGGTTCATGGGCGAGCTCGCGGGGCGCGGGGCGGCGGGGCACACGGGCTTCACGGGCACCTCCCTGGTCCTTGACCCGGCGACGGACACCTTCCTGGTGCTCCTCGCCAACACGGTCCACCCCCGCAGGCGGCCGCCGGACAGCGGCCCCCGCGCGGCGGCGGCCACCCGGGTGGCACGCGCGGTGCGGGCGGCCTAGGGGAGCGGTCGCGGTCGCGGTTGTGGCCGGGGGGCGTCCGTGTGGGCGGTGGTTGCCGCTGGGGTCGTCGCACGGTGGTGTCGCCCGCGATGGTCGTCCGTGGGAGCGGCCGTTGTGGCCGGGGCGGTCGCCGGTGTCGCGGCGGTGTCGCCGGGGCCGACGTCCGCGGGAGCGGTGGTGCGTCCGGTGGGGTGCCCGGCGGCTCATAGAATCGGCGGGTGAACGTCCCCCTGTCCCCGGCCGAGTCCCTTCGCGCCGCCCTCGCCGGTCTGCTCGACGGGCTCCCGCCCCGGCAGGCCGCGGGCGCCGTCGAGCGGCTGATCGCCAACTACCGGGGGAGCACCCCCACCGACGCCCCCATCCTGCGCGACCGCGCGGACGTGGCCGCGTACGCCGCGTACCGGATGCCGGCCACCTTCGAGGCCGTACGCGCTGCCCTGGCGGCGTTCGCCGCCGCGGCCCCCGGATGGCGGCCCGCCGGCCATGTGGACGTCGGCGGCGGGACCGGCGCCGCCACCTGGGCCGTCAGCGCCACCTGGGACGGCCCGCGTCCGGTGACGGTGCTCGACTGGGCCGAACCCGCGCTGGCGCTCGGCCGGGAGATCGCCGAGGCCAACCCGGCGCTGCGGGAGGCCCGCTGGCAGCGCGCCCGGATCGGCACGGCGCTCGCCCTCGACCCGACCGACCTCGTCACCGTCTCCTACGTCCTCGGCGAGCTGACCGGGGACGACCGCGCCGCCGTGGTCGACGCGGCCGCGGCCGCCGCCCAGGCCGTGGTGGTCGTCGAGCCGGGCACGCCCGACGGCTACGCCCGCGTCATCGAGGCCCGCGACCGTCTGCTGGGGGCAGGCTTCCAGGTCGCCGCGCCCTGCCCGCACAGCGCCGCCTGCCCCATCGTGCCCGGCACGGACTGGTGCCACTTCTCGGCGCGGGTGAGCCGCTCCTCCCTGCACCGGCAGGTCAAGGGCGGCTCCCTGCCCTACGAGGACGAGAAGTTCAGCTACGTCGCCGCCACCCGCTTCCCGGTGTCGCCGGCCCCCGCCCGGGTCGTCCGGCGCCCCCAGATCCGCAAGGGCCAGGTCCTCCTCGACCTGTGCGAGGCCGACGAGCGGCTGAGCCGCCGGACGGTCACCAAACGCCACGGCGACCTGTACAAGACGGCCCGGGACACCGACTGGGGCGACCGGTGGCCGCCCGAAGCCTCAGACGCGTAGCTCCTGGGAGCAGCACTTCACGGCGCCGCCGCCCTTGACGAGTTCGCTCACATCCACGCCGACCGGCTCGAAGCCCCGTTCCCGCAGGGCTTCGCACAGTCCTGCCGCCGCCTGCGGCAGCACCACGCGCAGGCCGTCGGAGACCGCGTTCAGGCCGAACGCGGCGGCGTCGTCGTCGGTCGCGACCAGCGCCCCGGGGAAGAGCCGCCGCAGCACCTCCCGGCTGCCGGGGGAGAAGGCGGCCGGGTAGTACGCGATCTCGTCCGCCGCGTCGTCGAGCACCGCGAGCGCCAGGTCGAGGTGGTAGAAGCGGGGGTCGACCAGTTCCAGGCCGATCACCGGGCGGCCGAAGAACTCCTGCGCCTCGCCGTGCGAGAGCGGGTTGGTGCGAAAGCCCCGGCCCGCCAGCACGTAGGAGGCGGTGACCGCGAAGTCGCCCTCGCCCTCGTTGATGTGCACGGGCACGTGCAGGTGGGTGAAGCCGTTCGCCGCGAACCACTCCAGGTGGGCCTCGGCCTCCGGCTCCCGCTCCGGGTGCGCGAACCGGGCGCCGAACACCCGGCCGTCGACCACCGTGGCGCCGTTCGCCGTGAACACCATGTCGGGCAGGCCGGGCTCGCAGGGCAGCTCCTCCACGGTGTGGCCGAGCGACCGGTGCACCTCGCGCAGATGCTCCCACTGGGCGAGGGCCAGCGCACAGTCGACCGGCTTGGCCGGGTCCATCCACGGGTTGATGGAGTACGTCACGTCGTAGTGCGCGGGTGGGCACATCAGATAGCGCCGGGGTGTGGCGCGGCGGGAACGGGCCAAGGCGGGCTCCTCGGGTGCCGCAGAGCTGCGGGGGACGTACCGCAGGTTGTCGTGGGTGGGTGGGCTGCGTGCTGCGTGCTGCGTGCTGCGTGCTGCGTGGTGAGTGGTGCGTGCTGCGTCTGGTGCCCATGGTGCGCCGGGCCGGGTCGCCGCGCGCGGCGACCCCGGCGCCTTCGGGGGACCCCGGATCCGGGCTCCGGACCCCGGGGGCGCAGGATGGTGGGACCATGGGGCATGGTGACCACAGCAGCGAGGCGAGGGGATAGATGAGCGCGGAGTTCGGCGGACGCACCGGCCGGCAGGGCAGGCTCTCCCAGTGGCTGCGGGGGCGACGCCCGAAGGAGACCGCCGGCGACGGCGGCCGGGAGGCACTGCTGCTGGCCGCGGCGGCCGCGGGCCTGCCGCTGGCCCCCGCCGCGCACCCGGCGGCCGGCTACCGCTGCTCCTGCGACCGCGTCGGCTGTCCCACGCCCGCCCGGCACCCGGTGTCCTTCGCCTGGCAGACGCAGTCCACGACCGACCGCGCGCAGATCGAGCGCTGGGCCCGGAACCAGCCACAGGCCAACTTCATCACCGCGACCGGCATGGTGCACGACGTCCTCGACGTCCCCCTGGAGGCCGGCCGGGTGGCCCTCGCGCGGCTGCTCGCCGCCGGCGTCGAGGTCGGCCCGGTGGCCGAGAGCGACGACGGCCGCATGCTGTTCTTCACCCTCACCCGCGGCACCCCCGAGGACGAGGACGAGTGGTGGCCGTGCGAGCTGGACTGCCACCCGGAGACGATGGACGAGCACCCGGGACTGCGCTGGCACTGCCGCGGCTCCTACGTCCTGGTGCCGCCCGCCCGGCTGCCCGGCGACGACGGCCGGCGGGTGCGCTGGCTGCGCGGCCCGGAGCACGCACTGCCCGACCCGCTGAGCCTGCTGGAGGACCTCACCGACGCCTGCGCCCGCCACACCGGCGAGGAGCCCGACCACGCGGGCTCGGCCTGGCCGCTGCGGCGCTGAGCCCCGCCCCGCGGGCCTCGGACGGGACACCGGCGCCACCGGCCCTGCGCTACCCGGAGAGGTACGAGCCCCACTCGCCCCGCGGGCCTCGGACGGGACACTGGCGCTACCTGCTGCCGCGTGGCCTGGGCGGGGTGCGGGCGCAACTCACCCCCGCGGAGTTCGGGCGAGGCCTGGGCGCCACCGGCTCAGCCGCGGCCGGGCGGCGTGCGTGCGCTCCTCGCCCCGGCGCTACTCGCCCCGCGCCGCCGTCAGCCCCTGGACGCGCCCCAGCATCGACACCTGCGGTCCGCCCGCGGTCCGGCCCGGGTCGAGCGCGACCTCGTTGGAGACGAACTCCATCGTCAGCGACTGCTTGACCTCGCCGGTGGTCAGCGCCTGCACGTCCTTGTTCTGCGCGGGCACGGAGGCCCCCGCGGCGGCCGTCTGCTTCTGGTAGTGGTGCGTGGTGAAGAACACCAGCGCGCCGCCGTCCGCGGTGCGCAGGGCCAGCGGGGCGTAGTCGCCGCTCGTCAGAGGCTCGTCGATGTACTGCGTGGCCAGACCCGGCCGGGTGGCGCCCTTCTCGCGCGCCGTGCGCCACCCGGTGGTGTGCGGGCCCGCCGTGAAGGTGTTCCCGCCGCTCCTCAGATACCTCGCGTAGTCCCGGCTCAGCTCGCCCGGCGCGACCGCCACGTCGGCGGAGTCCGCGGGCACGGCCTCGGCCCAGCCGTCGGCGTCCTGCCGGAACCGCGGTACGTCGCCGGGCGCCACCAGCGTCAGATACGCCACCCGCCACGGCTCGGCGAGACCGCCGCGGGTGAACACCAGCAGCCAGCGCGCGTCACCGCCCTTGTTGCCGCGGGCGTCGGCGAGGAACCAGCGCGGCCAGCCGGCCTTCTTGGGGATGGTGAACCTCGCGTCGGTCAGCTCCAGCGGCGTGTGCGCGGGGTTGCCGTCCGGGTGGTTGGCGTGCCCGGCCTTCAGCCGGGCCGCGTCGATGGCGGCGAGCGCCCCGGTGACGTGGCGGGCGTCCAGGGAGGCGTCGTAGGCCTTGTCGGCCTCGTTGTAGGCGGCGGTGAACCGGCCGAGCGCCTTCTCGGCCTCCGCGCGGGTGGCGGCCGGGAGCACCTCGCGTTCCCCGTGCACCACCACGCACCCGCTCGCCGTCCACGCCAGGGCGGCCACCGAGGCCGCCAGGACCGCCTTCCGCCCGAGCCTGCGAAGCCTGCGAGAGCCGCGAACCCTGCTCATCAGCTACCTTCACCTTCCGCTTCCCGGAGGCGAACCCTACCGGGGCGGGAAGGCACGCGAGTGCCGGGTTCCCTTTACCGTGACCGACCAGGGCGGCGCCCGGGCCGTCGTCACGTCGACCGACCCAGTCCGACCGGGCCGTCGTCACGTCGACCGCCCCGGACGGCCCGTCAGACCTTGTCGTGCACCGGGGGAGTGGACGGCTGCCGCTTCCCGGCGCCCGAACCGGCCGGCGCGAAGAACAGCGCCAGCGTCGGGACCAGGTACACCAGCCACACGGTGGCCTGGAGGACCGTCGGGTCGGGCTGGAAGTTGAACACGCCCTTCAGCAGGGTGCCGTACCAGCTGTCCGGCGGGACGGTGTCGCTGATGTCGAAGGCCAGGCTGCCCAGACCCGGGATCCAGCCGGCCTCCTGGAGGTCGTGCACGCCGTACGCGAGCACGCCCGCCGCGACCACGACCAGCATGGCGCCGGTCCAGGTGAAGAACTTGGCGAGGTTGATCCTCAGGGCGCCGCGGTAGAACAGCCAGCCCAGCAGGACCGCGGTGGCCAGGCCCAGCGCCACCCCGATCAGCGGGCGCGGGGTGCCGTCGGAGGCCGCGTGCACCGACGCCCACACGAACAGGGCGGTCTCCAGGCCCTCACGGCCCACGGCGAGGAACGCCGTGGCCACGAGCGCGCCCGTGCCCATCGCCAGGGCGGCGTCGAGCCGGCCGTGCAGTTCGGACTTCAGGTGCCGGGCGGTGCGCCGCATCCAGAACACCATCCACGTCACCAGGCCGACCGCGACGATCGACAGGGAGCCGCCGAGCGCCTCCTGCGCCTCGAACGTCAGCTCCTGCGAGCCGAATTCGAGGACGCAGCCGAAGCCCATGGCGATGGCGACGGCGATGGTGATGCCGGCCCAGATGGGCTTGAGCGCGTCGCGCCGGCCGGTCTTGACCAGGTAGGCGATCAGGATGCACACGACGAGGCTGGCCTCCAGCCCCTCGCGCAGACCGATCAGATAGTTGGAGAACACGGACTACGCCTCCTCGGACAGCAGCGTACGTCCCCACCAGTCGCCCGCGTCACGGACGCCGGGCGGGACCGCGAAGACCGCCGAACCCACGTGCTGGATGTACTCGTTGAGTGCGTCGTGCGCCGCCAGCCTGCGCTGGAGCGGGATGAATCCCTTGCGCACGTCGCGCTGGTAGGCCAGGAAGAACAGACCGGCGTCCAGGCGGCCGAGGCCGTCGGTGCCGTCGGTGAAGGAGTAGCCCCGGCGCAGGATGGTGATGCCGTCGTTGGAGTCGGGGTGCGCGAGCCGGACGTGCGCGTCGGGCTTCATCGCCTTCAGGAACGGCGCGTCGTGCTCCTTGGCCCTGCCGACCGCGGCGCCCTCGCCCTTGTCCCGGCCGAAGACGTCCTCCTGCTCCTGCAGCGAGGTCCGGTCCCAGGTCTCGATGTTCATGCGGATGCGCCGGGCGACCAGGTACGACCCTCCGGTCATCCAGTCCGGCCCGTCGCCGTCGCCCACCCACACGAACTTCCTCAGCCGGTCCGGCTCGGTGCCCGCGATGTTGCGGGTGCCGTCCTTGAACCCGAAGAGGTTGCGCGGGGTCTGGGCGTGCGGGGTCGTGGACGAGGTCTTGCCGAAGCCGAGCTGGGACCAGCGGACGGCGACCTTGCCGAAGCCGATGCGGGCCAGGTTGCGGATCGCGTGCACGGCGACCTGCGGGTCGTCCGCGCAGGCCTGCACGCACAGGTAGCCGCCGGTGCGCGAGCGGTCCAGGTTGTCGCCGGGGAACTTGGGCAGGTCCACCAGCGCCGCGGGCCGCTTGTCCGCCAGCCCGAACTTGTCGAACAGCGACGGACCGAAGCCGATGGTCAGCGTCAGCCGGGACGGCCGGAGCCCGAGCGCCTCGCCGGTGTCGTCCGGCGGCGCCTCGGCGAGCCCGCCGTACGCGCCCTCGCCGACCGCCTTCCCGGCGGTCATCCGCCGCGCGGCCGCCGTCCACTCCTTCAGCATCCGCACGAACTCGGCGCGGTCCTCGGTCTTCACGTCGAACGCGGCGAAGTGCAGCCGGTCCTGCACGGGGGTGGCGATGCCGGCCTGGTGCGCGCCGTGGAACTCCACCGCGGCGCCCGTCTCGGCGGCGACCGGGTCGGCGTCCTGGCCGGCGCGGGTCATCGCCGCCGCGCCACCGGCCGCGGCGGCGCCGAGCGCGAGCCCGGCCCCGCCCCAGCCGATCAGGGCGCGCCGGGAGGGCGCCTTCGCGGGCTTGCTGTCGGTGGTGGCTTCCTGGGTGTCCGTCATGGTCGTGCGTCCCCTCACTTCACGACGGTGGCGGCGAGCTTGGACAGCGGCTCGGCGAGCGCGTTCACCGCGTCCGAGAGCTCCTTGCGGTCGTCCTGGCCGACCTTGTCGTAGGAGACGAACTCGTACGACGTCTTGCCGGCGCGGTACTTGTCGAGCAGCGCCTCAAGCGCCGCGAACTGCTTGTCGAGCTCCTTGGTCAGCGCCGGGTCGTTGGCCTGCGCCGCCGGCTTCAGCAGCTCGTAGGCCTTCTGGGCGCCCTCGACGTTGCCCTTGAAGTCGACCAGGTCGGTGTGCGAGTAGGCCTCCTCCTCGCCGGTGACCTTGCCGGTGGCGACCTCGTCGAGGAGTTCCTTGGCACCGTTGGCCATGGAGGTCGGGGTGATCTCGGCGGTGGCGACCCGCTTCTGCCAGTCCTTCAGGTCGGTGACCAACTGGCCGGCGAGGGTCTTCTCCTCGGCGCCGATCTTCTTGTCCTGCCACAGCGCCTTCTCCAGGCGGTGCCAGCCGGTCCACTTCTGGCCGCCCTCCAGGCCGTCCTCGCGGACGTCGACCTTCGGGTCGATGTCGCCGAAGGACTCGGCGACCGGCTCGGTGCGCTCCCAGCCCAGCCGCGAGGGCGCGTACGCCTTCTTCGCGGCCTCGAGGTCGCCGGCCTGGACCGCCTTGGTGAAGGTCTCGACCCGGGGCAGGGTCTCGTCGGCCTGCGTCTGCACATAGGCGCGGTAGCCGGCGACGGCCTTGTCCAGCGCCGGGTTGCGCTTGGCCGTCGAGCCGCCGGTCGCCCGGACGTCCTGGCGGATGCCCTTGCCCTTCATGCCGGGCTTGCAGGCGATCCGGTAGGAGCCCGCCTTCACCTCGGCGGTGACCTTCTGCCGGGTGCCGGGACCGATGTTCTCGCGCTCGGCGACGACCCGGTCGTCCGGGAAGAGGACGTAGACCTCGGTGACCTTCGAGCCCTTGTTCTCGATGTCGAGCTCTATGTGGCCGGCCGGGAACTGCTTCTTGGACACCTCGCAGGCGTCGTCGGTCGCGGTCACGTTGATCACGTGGTCGCCGTCCCCGGCCGTGCTCTTCTGCGTGCAGGCCGTCAGGGAGGTCAGGGCGGCCGCGGTGGCGGCGGCGGTGACGACGGAGAGTCGGACGGCTCGCATGCAGGCTCCAGACGAGAACGGTTCGGTGAGGCTTTCCTAAGTTACCTGAGGCTTACCTCACTGGAACCCACCCCCTCCGTGATTCAGCTCGCACGGAAAGCTCACAGACACGGCTTGATCGCGACAGGGGAAAGTAGACACCAAGAGTAGGTAAAGGGGGAGTCAAGGGAGCGTCCCGGGTGGCGCCGGTGCTTCAATTTCCGGGTGACTGACTACGACGTGCTGCGCGTGTTCTGCGGACCGCGGGGCGGCTACGGCAACGAGCTCGGCGTCGTCCGCGACGGCTCTGCGGTCCCGGAGCGGGACGAACGCCAGGAGCTCGCGGCGAAGCTCGGCTTCAGCGAGACGGTGTTCGTCGACGACCCCGAGCGCGGTGTCATCGACATCTACACCCCCACCCTGCGCCTGCCCTTCGCCGGTCACCCCTGCGTGGGCGCGGCCTGGCTGCTGGACGTGCCCGAGGTGGTGACGCCCGCCGGGGTGGCCGGCGCCCGCCTCGACGGGGAGTTCTCCTGGATCGAGGCACGGGCGGAGTGGGTGCCGCCGCGCACCCTGCGCCGCTACGCGACGGCCGCCGAGGTCGACGCGCTGGCCGTGCCCCCGTCCGGCGAATGGCTGTATGCCTGGGCCTGGGAGGACGAGCCCGCCGGGCGGGTGCGCGCCCGCGCCTTCCCGGGCCGCGACGACGGCATCGACGAGGACGAGGCGACGGGCGCGGCCGCCCTGCTGCTCACCGAACAACTGGGCCGCGCCCTCAACATCACCCAGGGCGCCGGCTCGCAGATCCTGACGGCACCGCAGCCGGGCGGCTGGGTGGAGGTCGGCGGACGGGTCGTCCTGGAGCGTTAGGCGCGTCGTCACATCAGGTCGAACCGGGTTGCACCCGGCCGAAGCGGGTCGCGGTGGGTCGCACACGGCGGAAGCGCTCCCGCCCGGGGTCCGCTACGCGCTCAGCGGGAACTCCTCGCCGAGTTCGGCGAGCACGGCGCTGTTCATCGCGAAGGACCGCTGGCACTCCGCGACCATCCGCTGCCGCTCCAGGTCGTCCGCCCGGACCTCGTCCAGCCGGTGCCGGTAGTCGCGCTTGAACGCGGCCGGACTGTCGATCCGGTCGAAGACGTAGAAGCGGACCCCGTCGCCCTTGCGCGGGAACCCCCAGGTCCGCTCCGCCCGGTCGCGGATGATCTGGCCGCCGGAGAGGTCCCCGAGGTAGCGGGTGTAGTGATGGGCGACGTAGCCGGCCGGCCAGGCGCGGGCGCACTCCGCGATCCGGTCCGCGTACACCCGGGTCGCCGGCAGCGCGTCGAGGGTCGAGCGCCAGCCGGGGCCCCGCAGGTGGGCCAGATCCCGCTCCAGGGCCGCCAGGCGCATCAGCTCCGGCCGTATGAACGGCCCGGCCACCGGGTCCGACGCCAGCGGCCCGGCGCCGATCTCCAGCGCCTCGTAGACGAACCAGAGCTGCTCGGTGTAGCGCGCGAAGGCCTCGACGCCGAGCCGGCCGCCGAGCAGGTCGCCCAGGAACGGCGAGGCCTCCGCCGCCCGGTGCTGCTCCTGCGAGGCGGCCCGGACGGCCGCGGAGAAGGGGGCCATGCGCTCTCCCGGTCGATGAGGTTGCCGACATACTGTCGGTAAATCCTATCCCGGGACGGTCGCGGGCGCACCGGCCTACGGCAGCGTGAGGATCTCCGCCCCCGAGTCCGTCACCACCAGCGTGTGCTCGAACTGCGCCGTGCGCCTGCGGTCCTTGGTGACGACCGTCCAGCCGTCGTCCCAGACGTCGTACTCGTGGGTGCCGAGCGTCAGCATCGGCTCGATCGTGAAGGTCATCCCGGGCTGGATGACCGTCGTCGCGTGCGGGCTGTCGTAGTGCGGGACGATCAGGCCGGAGTGGAACGACGAGTTGATGCCGTGTCCGGTGAAGTCCCGCACCACGCCGTATCCGAAGCGCTTGGCGTACGACTCGATGACCCGGCCGATGATGTTGATCTGCCGGCCCGGCCGGACCGCCTTGATCGCGCGGTGGAGGGCCTCGCGGGTGCGCTCGACCAGCAGCCGGCTCTCCTCGTCCACCTCGCCGACCAGGTAGGTGGCGTTGTTGTCACCGTGCACCCCGCCGATGTACGCGGTCACGTCGAGGTTGACGATGTCGCCGTCCCGCAGCACGGTCGAGTCCGGGATGCCGTGGCAGATCACCTCGTTGACGGAGGTGCACAGCGACTTGGGGAAGCCCCGGTAGCCGAGCGTCGAGGGGTAGGCGCCGTGGTCGCACATGAACTCGTGCGCCACCCGGTCCAGCTCGTCCGTCGTCACACCCGGCGCGATGTGCCGGGCGGCCTCCTCCATCGCCTGCGCGGCGATCCGCCCGGCGACCCGCATCGCCTCGACGGTCTCCGGCGTCTGCACCTCCGGCCCGGTGTACGGCTTCGGCGCGGGCCGGCCGACGTACTCGGGGCGGCGGATGTTTCCGGGCACGGAACGGGTGGGGGACAGTTCCCCCGGGACGAGCAGCGACTGGCCAGACATGTCAGCGAGTCTATCCAGGGGCGATGGGGGAACATGTCCCTGGCGAGAGGAGCTGGTCATGGCCCTGTTCAAGAAGCGGACCGCCGGAAAGCCGGGCGAGTGGTACTACTGCCTGGAGCACAAGAAGGTCGAGGAGGGACCCGAGTGTCCCGCCAAGGACCGGTTCGGCCCGTACACCTCCCGTACGGAGGCCCAGCACGCGATGGAGACCGCCCGCGAGCGCAACGTCGAATGGGAGACCGACCCCCGCTGGCACGACGCCCCGGCGGGCGGCAGCACCGACGACGACTGATCGGCCCGCCGCGCGCCACGTGACCGTGCCGCGCGGCGGGTCACCAGCGGGCCGGGGGTGGGGCCGTCAGGGAGTCGGCCAGGCGGGAGAGGCGGTCGCGGAGGCGGCCGCGTCCCCTTGGCGCGGGCAGCGCGTTCTCCCCGGCGGCCGCGCTGACCAGGTGCTGCACGGTGTCCAGGTCCAGCTCGGAGCCGTCCGGCACGGCCAGTGACTCGTGGGCCAGCGCCGCCAGGTCCCGGTCACCGGGGCCGAGGGCGAGCACCGTGGCCCCGGCCCGCCGGGCGTCGTGGATCCGCTCGCACAGACAGCCGCCCGGACCGTCCGGCGCGACCACCAGCAGCGTCTCGCCACGCCGGGCCGCCTCCAGCCGGCCGAGACCGACCGCCAGGTGCGCCGGATCCGAGGGGCGCGCCCCGTGCCGTACCAGCGTCGGCGCCAGCTCCGGGGTGCCCGACCAGGCGGCCTCGTCCACGAGATGCGCCGCCAGGTGCCACGGCTCGTACCGGGGCGTGCCGACCAGCAGCAGCCCGCCGCCGTGCGACACCACGGACCCCCGCAGCACCCCGGCGAACCGCCGGGTGGCCCCCAGCCACTCGGTCCCGGCAAGCACTTCGCGCAGCAACGCGACCCGTACGGCGTCCATACGAGCGCATCCTGCCGCAACCGGGCAGGAGTGACGTGGAGTTCACCCCGAATTCGCCCGACCCGGGGACGACCGGCCGTATCGGACGATCACCTTCCGGCGGGTGGCCGCTGCCGCGGCCCACGGCAAGATCCGAAAGGGAGTCCCTGGACCGGTCGGCGTGCCGGGACGGACGTAGAGTCGGCCCATGACCTCCAGCGACAGTGCACAGCAGCCCGCGAAGGCCCCCGCCAAGGACCCGTGGGACCTCCCCGACGTCTCCGGGCTCGTCGTCGGCGTGCTCGGCGGCACCGGCCCGCAGGGCAAGGGCCTCGCCTACCGCCTCGCCCGGGCCGGCCAGAAGGTGATCATCGGCTCCCGCGCCGCCGAGCGCGCCCGGGCCGCTGCCGAGGAGATCGGCCACGGCGTCGAGGGCGCCGACAACGCCGAGACCGCCCGGCGCAGCGACATCGTGATCGTCGCCGTGCCCTGGGAGGGTCACGGCAAGACCCTGGAGTCCCTGCGCGAGGAACTCGCCGGCAAGCTCGTCGTGGACTGCGTCAACCCGCTCGGCTTCGACAAGAAGGGCGCCTACGCCCTCAAGCCCGAGGAGGGCAGCGCCGCCGAGCAGGCCGCCGCGCTGCTGCCCGACTCGCGGGTGACCGCCGCCTTCCACCACCTGTCCGCGGTGCTGCTCCAGGACCCGGAGGTCGACGAGATCGACACCGACGTCATGGTCCTCGGCGAGGAGCGGGCCGACGTCGAGACGATCCAGGCGCTGGCCGGGCGCATCCCCGGGATGCGCGGCATCTTCGCCGGGCGGCTGCGCAACGCCCACCAGGTGGAGTCGCTGGTCGCCAACCTGATCTCCGTCAACCGCCGGTACAAGGCGCACGCGGGACTCCGCATCACGGACGTATGACCTGATGGGGGACACTGGTCGGCGACGTTCCGAGCAGTGTCCCCGACAGGAGCCGACCATGCCTCCCCTGCCCACGACCGGTCCGACCCGGCGCCTCGCCCTCTACGCCCTGATCGTCTGCGTGCTCTCCGTGGCCGCGGCCGTCGTCTCCTTCGTGCGGGGCAGCTGGCTGGGGATCGTGTGGGTCCTGCTGGCGGGCCTGTCCTCCAACATGGCCTGGTACTACGTCCGCCGCGGCCGGGCAGCCCGCGACCGGTCGGTCACCGGCTGACCGAGCAGAAGTCCGGGGCCGCATTCCAGACCCGGTACAGCGACTGGCCGCAGTAGCTCGCGAAGTCACTCACCCCGAGCGCGCGCAGGACCGCGTCGACCGCGTCGAAGAACGCGCCGTTGACCGACGGCACCCACAGCAGCGCGAAGACGAACAGCAGGCCGAACGGCGCGAACGGCTCCACCTGCCGCTTGACGCTGTACGGCAGCCAGGGCTCGATCACGCCGTAGCCGTCCAGGCCGGGCACCGGCAGGAAGTTCAGGATCGCGGCGGAGACCTGGAGCAGCGCCAGGAAGGCGAGGGCGTACCGGAAGCCGGCGGGCACGTCGTCCATCGTGCCGAGCCAGAACGGGGCCGTGCACACCGCCGCGAACAGCACGTTCGTCAGCGGGCCCGCGGCCGAGATCACACTGTGCCGCCAGCGGCCCCGGATCCGGTGGTCCTCGATGAACACCGCCCCGCCGGGCAGACCGATCCCGCCCATGATCAGGAACAGCACGGGCAGCACGATGCTCAGCAGGGCGTGCGTGTACTTCAGCGGGTTCAGCGTGAGGTAGCCCTTGGCGCCGACTGAGATGTCGCCGCTGTGCAGCGCGGTGCGCGCGTGCGCGTACTCGTGCAGGCACAGGGAGACGATCCAGGCCGCCGTCACGAAGAGGAAGACGGCCACGCCCGGCTGCTGGGCGAACCCGGTCCAGGTGGCCCATCCCGTGACCGCCGTGACGGCCAGGATCCCGACGAAGACGGGACTGATCCGCCGGTCGCTGTGGCGGCTGGTGACGCTGGTCATACGGGACGGCTCCTGGAGGTGTGGGTCGGAGGGGCGGGGTCGACCGTACCGGTGATGTGGGGGGAACGTCCCGTGGAGGGCTGGAGGTTCCTGCCGGTCGTGCGCCCGTGACCGGGGAGACCGGGAAACCCGGAGGAGATGACCCGGCGTTCCCGGGGACAATGGCTCCCGTGCGTTACGGCATCCTCGGCACCACCCAGGCGCTCCGTCCCGACGGCACCGTCGTCCCGGTCGGCGGGGCGCGGCTGCGTGCCCTGCTGACCGTGCTCGCCCTGCGGGCCGGCCGTACGGTCCCGGTGCGCTTCCTCGTCGACGAGGTGTGGGACGGCGACCCGCCCACCGACGCCACGGGCGCCCTGCAGGCACTGGTCGGGCGGCTGCGCCGGGCGCTCGGCGCGGACGCGGTCGCCTCCGCCGAGGGCGGCTACCGGCTCACCGCCGCGGCCGACGACATCGACCTGCACCGCTTCGAGCGGCTGGCCGGCGAGGGCGTGCGGGCGCTGTCCGACGGCGACCCGGCCAAGGCGGCGGCCGCCCTCGACGACGCCCTCGCCCTGTGGCGCGGCCCGGCCCTCGCCGACCTGCCCGACCGCACCGCCGAGGCGGCCCGCTGGGAGACCCGCCGTCTGGACGCGCGCCGCGCCCGGCTCACCGCCGACCTCGCCCTCGGCCGCGCCGACCGGGCCCTGCCCGAGCTGACCGCCCTCTGTGGCACCCACCCCCTGGACGAGCCCCTCCAGTGCCTCCGCCTGAGCGCCCTGCGCGACACGGGCCGCACGGCCGAGGCGCTGGCGGCGTACGAGCGCCTGCGCCGCCTCCTCGCGGACCGCCTCGGCTCGGACCCGGGCCCGGAACTGCGCGCCCTGCACCGGGAGTTGCTGCACACACGCGAGCCGGGCGGGCCGGGCGGGCCGAACGTGCCGGGTGGGTCGAGCGTGCTTGGTGGGTCGAACGTGCCAGGCGACCCGGATGTGCCGGGCGGGTCGGGCGTGCCCGGTGGGTCGAGCAGGTCGGGCGTGCCCGGTGGGTCGGGCAGGTCGGGGGTGCCGGGTGGGTCCGGCGTGCCGGGCGGGTCGAGAGTGCCGTCTGAGCCGAAGGCGGCGAATGCGCCGGGTGAACCGAGCGGGTCCGGCGGGTGGGGCGTGCCGGCCGGGTCGGGCGTGCCGGCCGGCTCGGACGTGCCGGGCGAGCACGGCTTCGGCGCACCTGCGCCGGGGGAGCGCCGTACGGACGCCGTGCCGCCGGGCGGTGCGGGGGCGCCGGAGGCCGCGCGTGAGGCAGGCCGTGTCCCCGGCGGCCGGGACGCGGGCCGTGCGCCTGGAGGACCGGCTCCGTTCGATGCGCGCCGTGCGGCCGGGGGACCGGCCCCGTCCGAGGCGGGCGGCGACGGTTCGCGCGTGCCCACCGCAGCATGGGTCCGCGGCGATCTTCAGCGGGCCGTGACGGGTTCCGCCTCAGACGCCGGTGCGTCCGTCGACGGGCGGGGTGAAAGCGGCCAGGGGGCTCTTCCCGCCGGCGACTCTCCGTCCCCCGGCAACCTGCGGGCCCGGCTCACCTCGTTCGTCGGCCGGGAGGCCGACATCGACTCGATCCTGGCCGACCTCGTCGGCGCCCGGCTGGTGACCCTGCTCGGGCCGGGCGGGGCCGGGAAGACCCGGCTGTCGCAGGAGGCCGCCGACGCCGTCCGGCCCGCGCCGCGGGACGGGGTGTGGCTGGCCGAGCTCGCTCCCGTCGACGACCCGGACGCCGTACCCGAGGCCGTGCTCACCGCCGTCGGCGCCCGCGAGACCGTGCTCTACGGCGCCGGTGCCGAGGAGATGCGGGCCGCGGTCGCCGACCGGCACGACAGCCCCGTCGAGCGGCTCGTCGAGCACTGCTCCCGGCGCCGGATGCTGATCCTCCTCGACAACTGCGAGCACGTCGTCGGCGCGGCGGCCCGCCTGGCCGAGGAACTGCTCGCCCGCTGCCCCCACCTCACCGTGCTCGCCACCAGCCGCGAACCCCTCGGGGTGCCCGGGGAGGTGCTGCGGCCGGTGGAGCCGCTGCCCGACCCCGTGGCGCTGCGGCTGTTCGCCGACCGGGGAGCGGCCGTACGGCCCGGATTCCGCGTCGACGCCGACGACGACACCGCGGCCGCCTGCGCCGAGATCTGCCGCCGTCTGGACGGCCTGCCGCTGGCCATCGAACTCGCCGCCGCCCGGCTGCGGATGCTGACCCCGCGCCAGATCGCCGAACGCCTCGACGACCGCTTCCGCCTCCTCACCTCCGGCAGCCGCACCGTCCTGCCCCGCCAGCAGACCCTGCGGGCCGTGGTCGACTGGTCCTGGGACCTGCTCGACGAGGACGAACGGGACGTCCTGCGCCGGCTGTCCGTCTTCGCGGGCGGCTGCGGCCTCGCCGCCGCCGAGGCCGTGTGCGGACCGGCCGCCTTCGACGCCCTCGGCTCCCTCGTCGACAAGTCCCTCGTGACGGCCGCCCCCGCGCCGGACGGCGAGATGCGCTACCGGCTCCTGGAGACCGTCGCCGAGTACGCCGGCGAACGGCTCGACGAGGCCGGCGGCCGCAGGGAGGCCGAGCGCGCCCACCTGACGTACTACCGCGAACTCGCCCGCACCACCGACCCGTTGCTGCGCGGACCCCGGCAGCGTGCCGCCGTCGGACGGTTCGAGCTCGAGTACGAGAACCTGCGCACCGCCCTGCGGCACGCCATCGCCGAGCGTGACGAGCAGGAGGCGCTGTGCCTGGTCCTGTCCCTGGTCGTGTACTGGCAGATGCGGGACGTGCGCATCGAGGCCCGCACCTGGTGCGCCGAGGTCATGGCCCTCGGGCCCGATCCCTTCACCGAGCCGGTCCGCCGCGCCGCCCCGGTGTGGCAGCGGTGCACGGACAGCCCGCCGCCGATGACCGGCGAGGTGCTCGCCGAGGCCCGGCGCGGCCTCCATCTGGCCCACCTCGCCTGCATGGACACCGAACTGGACGCCTGGGAACGGCCCGAGGCCAAGGAGAAGCTGCGCGTCATCACCGAGGTGTACGAGCCCGGTCTCCCGCAGACCTGCCGCAGCCCCGGCATGGTGTGGATCTTCGCCGTGATGCTCACCGGCGACATGGAACGGCTCCGCACGGTCGTCGACGCCGCCGTCCGCACCTGCCGCGGCAACCCCGCGTTCGAGCACGAACTGGCCAACGCCCTCCAGTTCCGGGCCAACCTGCTGGCCAACCGCACCGACTGGGCCGGTGACGCCGCCCGGGACGCCGAGGAGTCGCTGGAGATCTTCCGCCGCCTCGGCGACGCCTGGGGCACCGCCGAGGCACTCTCCGCACGGGGCGAGGCACTGGAGCGGACCGGCCGGTACCTGCCGGCCGCCGCCGACTACGAGGCCGCCGTGGAGCACGCGGAACGCCTCGGCGCCCACGCCCAGGTGAACGTCCTCAGCGCCCGCCTCGGCAGCGCCCTGCTGGAGGCGGGCGAGACCGAGCGGGGGGAGGCGATCCTGCGCGGGGTGATCGACCGGGGGGACGGCGGACACAACGAGGCGATGCCCCTCGCCCGGGTCGTCCTCGCCTGCCGGATGGGCATGACCGGCCGCGTCGCCGAGGGCCGCGAGCACCTGCGGCTGCTGCGCGAGGACTTCACCATCGCCCACTTCGTCGTCTTCGACGGCTTCATCCTCGGCGCCGAAGCCTGGCTGGACGCGGCCGACGGGCGCCACGAGGACGCCCTCGACAAGGCCCGCCGGGCGCTCGAACGGGCCCAGGACCCGCTGTCCGAGGCCATCGCGCCCGCCATGCGCTCCGCCTACCTGACCATCGCCGCCGTGGCCCTGGCCGGCCTGGACGAGGGCGGCCGAGCCCGGGACGCCGCGCGCTGCGTCGGCGCCGCCGACGCCCTGCTGCCGCCGCGCCACCACCCCACCGCGCTGGAACGCCACGTCCGCGACCGGGCCGTGCGGGGCGTCCGGGCCGTCCTCGGCGACGACGCCTACGAGACCGCCCACGCGGAGGGCGGCGGCCTCTCCGTGCGGGAGGCCGCCGCCCTCCTCTGACGCGTCACGACGAGGACGTACCCGAACGTCAGCTCTTGGTACGGAACTTGTGGATCGCCACCGGCGCCATCACCGCCGTGATCAGCACCGACCAGACGAGGGTCACCCACAGGTCGTGCGCGACCGGGCCGCCGGTCATCAGGCCGCGTGCCGAGTCCGCGAGCGTGGACAGCGGGTTGTAGTCGGTGAAGTGCCGCAGCCAGCCCGGCATCGACTTGGTCGGCGCGAAGATCGACGAGCCGAACTGCAGCGGGAACAGCACCAGGAACCCCATCGCCTGCACGGACTGGGCGTTCTTCAGGACGACACCGAGGGTCAGGAACACCCACATGATCGAGGAGGCGAACAGCGCGGACAGGCCCACGGTGGCGAACAGACCGGCCCAGTGGGTGATGTGGAAGCCGACCAGGACGGCGACGACCATCAGCACCGCCGTCGCGAACAGCATGCGCGCCAGCTCCACCGCGACCTTCGCGAACAGCACCGAGCCGCGCCCGATCGGCAGCGACCGGAAACGGTCCATGACACCGCTGTTGAAGTCCTGGCTGAAGCCCGTGCCGACGCCCTGCGACAGCGTCATGCTCATCATCGCCAGCATGCCGGGGATGACGTACTGCACGTAGCGCTCCTGTCCGCCGCCCAGCGCCTGCCCGATCGAGCCGCCGAAGACGTAGACGAAGAGCAGGGTGAAGACGATCGGCATCAGCAGCGCGTCGAACATCGACTCCGGGTCCTGCCGGATCCACAGCAGATTGCGGCGGATGAGCGCCCCGGTGTGGCGCAGATGGGCGCGCAGCGGGATGCGCGGGTCGGACAGGTGGTCCGGGGATGTGGTGACGGCGCTCATACGGCGACCTCCTCGCGGGCGTCGGCGGGTTGGGCGTCCTGCGGGGCACTGGCGCGGTGGCCGGTGAGGGACAGGAACACCTCGTCCAGGCTGGGCAGTTCGGTGGTGATGGAGGAGAGGGTGATGCCGCGTGCGGTGACCGCGCCGACCGCGGCGGTCAGCTGCTCGTCGCTGAGCACCGGAACCAGCAGGGAGCCGGTGGCCGCGTCGACCGTGGTGGTGGCCAGCCCGGTAATGCCCAGCTCGTCGAGCATCCCGGCCAGCGGACGCAGCTGGAGCGGGTCGGCCGGCCGTACGCGCAGAGAGCGCCCGCCGACCCGAGCCTTCAGCTCCTCGATGCCGCCGCCCGCGACGACCCTGCCGCGGTCGACCACGGTCAGCTCGGAGGCCAGCTGCTCGGCCTCCTCCATGTACTGCGTGGTGAGCAGGACGGTCACCCCGTCCCCGACCATGGCCTTGACCTCGTCCCACACCTCGTTGCGGGTCCGGGGGTCGAGTCCGGTCGTCGGCTCGTCGAGGAAGAGCACGGCGGGCCGTCCGATCATCGAGGCGGCGAGGTCGAGCCGCCGCCGCATACCACCGGAGTAGGTGCTCGCCGGCCGCCGGGCCGCCTCGGTCAGGGAGAACCGCTCCAGCAGCGCGTCGGCGCGGGCGCGGGCGTCCCTGCGTGACAGGTCCAGCAGCCGGCCGATCATGTACAGGTTCTCCCAGCCGGGGAGCTTCTCGTCGACGGAGGCGTACTGGCCGGTCAGCCCGATCACCCGGCGCAGCTGCCGGGGCTGCCGTACGACGTCGTAGCCGGCCACGGTGGCCCGTCCGGCGTCCGGGGACAGCAGGGTGGAGAGGATCCGCACGAGGGTGGTCTTGCCGGCCCCGTTCGGCCCGAGCACCCCCATCACGGTGCCCTCGCGCACGTCCAGGTCCACCCCGTCCAGCGCCCTGGTCCCGCCGTAGTGCTTGGCCAGCCCCCGCACGGTCACGACGCCGTCCGCGCCGCCGGGGTTCTTGTCGATTCGCGTCATGCCCCGAAGGTGTCAGCCACCACCGACAGACCACCGACAGACCACCGACAGACCACCGACACCACCGACACCCACCGACAAGACACCGACAGCTCGCCATCCAGCCCGTCCGGCGCTTGAGGACGAGGCCGCTCAGGCCGACGGGGGTCCGGGGGCGCAGCCCCCGGGGGACGGCCACCCCAGACAACGGGACAGCCCGCCGACGGGGGAAGATCGGCGGGCTGTCCGTGGTGCGGCAGTGGCTTGGCGCAAACCTCAGTGGACGGAGTGCTCCTCCAGCGGGAACGTCCCGCCTACGACGTCCTCGGCGAACTCCTTCACCGCGCTGCCCATGACCTGGCGCAGGTCGGCGTACTTCTTCACGAACTTCGGCACCCGCCCGCCGGTCAGCCCGAGCATGTCGGTCCACACCAGCACCTGCGCGTCGGTGTCCGGGCCGGCGCCGATCCCGACCGTGGGGATGTGCAGCACCCGCGTCACCTCGGCCGCGAGCTCGGCCGGCACCAGCTCCAGCACGACCGCGAAGGCGCCCGCGTCCTGCACGGCCTTCGCGTCGCGCAGCAACTGCGCGGCCGCCTCCTCGCCGCGGCCCTGGACGCGGTAGCCCATGGCGTTGACCGACTGCGGGGTGAGGCCGATGTGGGCCATCACCGGGATGCCGGACTCCACCAGCAGCCGGATCTGCTCGTGCGAGCGCTCGCCGCCCTCCAGCTTGACGGCGCCTACGCCGGCCTCCTTCACCAGCCGGGTCGCCGAGCGCAGCGCCTGCACCGGGCCCTCCTGGTAGGAGCCGAAGGGCAGGTCGCCCACGACGAGGGAGCGGCTGGTGCCGCGCACCACGGCGGCGGACAGCATGGTCATCTCGTCGAGCGTGACGGGCACCGTCGACTCGTACCCGAGATGGCAGTTGCCGGCGGAGTCGCCGACCAGGATCACCGGGATGCCGGCCTCGTCGAAGACGGAGGCGGTCATCGCGTCGTAGGCGGTGAGCATGGGCCACTTCTCGCCGCGCTCCTTGGCGGCGGCGATGTCGCGGACCGTGATGCGGCGCGTGCCCTTGCCCCCGTACAGCGCCTTGCTGCCGTCGGAGGGCTTCTGGGCAGCCGAAAGCTGCGTCATGCTACGGCTCCTTCAGTCATCTCGAGGCGCCCTGACGGCGTCCCCGGATCCCCTCCATGGTGGCACCTCGTGCCGGACAGGGCCAGAGGACCCCCGTGTGATCCCGGTGTGATCCCGGTGGGAGTCCCGTGCCGTCCCGGGCGGTCCCCGTGTCGTGCGGAGGTGCCGGGCGGTTCGGTGTGTGACGGTTCGGTGTGTAAGGTCTCGGTAAAGGATTTCCGATACGAGACGGTCTCGTATCGGAAATGGCCTAGGCTGGTGAACATGACTACTCCTGCCGCCCCTGCCTCCCGGATTCCGGAAGCGGTGCACCGGCGCCGCTGGGCGATCCTGGGCGTCCTGATGCTGAGCCTGCTGATCGTGGTGCTCGACAACTCGATCCTGAACGTCGCCATCAAGACGATCTCCACCCCGGCGCCGGTCGGACTGGGAGCCACGCAGAGCGAGCTGGAGTGGGCGATAAACGCCTACACCCTGGTCTTCGCGGGCCTGCTGTTCACGGCGGGCCTCATCGGCGACCGGGTGGGCCGCAAGAAGGTCCTGCTGGGCGGTCTGGTGATCTTCGGCGCCGGCTCCGCGCTGGCCGCCGAGTCCGGCTCGCCGGCCCAGCTGATCGCCTTCCGCGCCCTGATGGCCCTCGGCGCCGCCTTCGTCATGCCGGCCACCCTCGCCGTGCTGATGAACGTCTTCGAGCGTGACGAGCAGCCCAAGGCCATCGGCATCTGGGCCGGCGGCGTCGGCCTCGCCATCGCCATAGGGCCGATCACCGGCGGTCTGCTCCTGGACCACTTCTGGTGGGGCTCGGTCTTCCTCATCAACGTGCCGATCGTGCTCCTCGCGCTCGCGCTGATGGTCTGGCTGGTGCCCGACTCCCGCGACCCCCGGCCCGGCCGCGTCGACCCGGTGGGCGTCGTCCTGTCCGTCGTCGGTCTGGTCCTGCTCGTCTACGGCATCATCAAGGGCGGCGAGCTCGCCGACTTCACCAACCCGACCGTGCTGGCGACCACCCTCTCGGGTCTGGTCGTGCTCGCCGCGTTCGTGGTCTTCGAGCGGCGCAGCGACCACCCGTCCCTGGACGTGACGTACTTCAAGAACAAGGTCTTCTCGGCCGCCATGACCGCCATCGCGCTGGTCTTCTTCGCGCTGATGGGCGTGACGTTCTTCTCGGTCTTCTACACCCAGAGCGTGCGCGGCTACTCGCCGCTGCAGTCCGGCCTGCTGATGCTGCCGCTGGCCGCCGCGCAGATGATCTTCGCGCCGCGCGCCCGGCTGGTCGTCGAGCGCTTCGGCAACAAGGCCACCACCACGGCCGGCCTGGTCCTCCTGGCCGGCATGCTGGCCGCCTTCGCCGGCCTCGAGGCGGACACGCCGATCTGGGTGCTCGAGGTCGTCTTCTTCCTGATGGGCACCGGCATGGCGCACATCATGACGCCGACCAGCGTGATGATCATGCAGGCCCTGCCGCGCGAGAAGGCCGGCTCGGCGTCCGCGCTCAGCAACACCTTCCGCCAGGTCGGCGGCGCCCTCGGCATCGCCGTCCTCGGCTCGGTGCTGTCCGCGGCGTACCGCGACGGCATCGAGGACAAGCTCGGCCTGCTTCCGGCCGCCCTGCGGGACACCGCGGGCGAGTCCATCGAGGCCACCCTCGGTGTCGCCGCCAGGCTCGGCCCGCGCGGCGAGGCCCTGGTCGGCCCGGCCAACGACGCCTTCCTGCACGCCATGCACGTCACCGCGCTCTGCGGCACCGTGGTCGCGCTGATCGGCGCCGTCGTGGTGGCCGTGTTCCTGCCGGGCCGGCCGGCCGCCCCGCAGGAGGGCGAGGAGGAGCAGGAGTTGGTGGCGGCGGTCGAGTAGGGCTCGACGGGGGCGAGCAGTTTCGCGACGGGGGGACAGCAGTTCTCTACGGGGGGTCGAGCGCCCGGTAGGACAATCTCCTCAGTGCGACGAAAGGACGGACCCAGTGAGCCTCGCCGACAGCCGAGCCGCTTCCGAGCTTCCCGTCCGGGGACGACCCCGGAGCGAAGCGGTGGAGCGCGCCATCATGGAGGGCGTGATGAAGCTCCTGGAGGAGGGCGTGCCGCTCGCCGAACTCTCCATCGAGCGCATCGCCCGCACCGCGGGTGTCGGCAAGGCCACCATCTACCGCCGCTGGAGCGGCAAGGAGGAACTCTTCGTCGACGTGGTGCGCGCGGCCGAACCGGCCGACCCCGCGCTGCCCGGCACCTCCCTGCGCGACGACCTCGTGGCCCTGCTGGAGCAGTTGCGGCGGCGCGGACTGGTCAGCCGCTCCTCGGCGATCCTGCACAACGTCTACGCCCAGATGAAGAGCAGCCCGAAGATCTGGTGCGCCTACCACGCCACCGTCGTCGAGCCCCGGCGCAGGCTGCAGATCGAGATCCTGCGCCGGGGGCAGGAGAACGGCGAACTGCGCACCGACGTCGACGTGGACCTGCTGAACGACCTCTTCGTCGGCCCGATGCTGGTCCGCACCGTGATGCGGCCCGACGCCGACCTGCCCGAGGGCCTCGCGGAACAGATCGTGGACTCCCTGCTCGAAGGGCTACGACCCGTCAGTTCCCCGGCCTGATGTGCGCGTTTCGTCACAGACCGCGGCGATCCGCCGATCACCGGAACTCACCGCGCCGACTTGTTCGTCCTCGTGCCCGTACGGCCGTCATGGAACGGCGGAACGGAGCCGATCATCCCCTAGGGTCGTAACCCGGGGGTGACGGTGTGCACGGCAGGCGGTGAGGCAGCGGTATGGCGCAGCAGGCGTACATGACGGAGACGGACAACGGCGGCTCGGAGCCCGAGCACCGGGGCTCCCGGCTTCGGCGCCTGGCGGACCGGTTGCTCGACGGCTGGCGCGGCGACCCGCGGATCTGGCGGCGGGGCGTCCTGACCGCCGCGGTCGCGCTGGTGCTCGCCCTGGTGATGCTGCTGCACTCGCGCATCCCCAACCGCGTGGGCAACCTGGGCAGCCTCACGGAGACCTTCCTGCCGTGGCTGGGGCTCCTCGTCCCGGTGCTGCTGCTCCTGGCCCTGGTGCGCAGGTCGGCGACCGCGCTGATCGCGGTCCTGCTGCCCGCGGTGGTCTGGGTGAACCTCTTCGGCGGCCTGCTCACCGACAAGACGGCCACCGGGGGCGACCTCACGGTGGCCACGCACAACGTCAACGCCGACAACCCCGATCCGGCCGGCACCGCCCGCGACGTGGCCGCCTCCGGCGCCGACGTGCTCGCCCTGGAGGAGCTGAAGGCGTCGGCGGTCCCGGTGTACGAGAAGGCGCTCGCCGGGACCTACCGGTACCACTCGGTGCAGGGCACCGTCGGGCTGTGGAGCAGGTACCCGCTCGCCGACGTCCGGGGCGTCGACATCAAGCTGGGCTGGACGCGGGCCATGCGCGCCACCGTGGCGTCGCCGTACGGCCCCGTCGCGGTGTACGTCGCGCACATGCCGTCGGTGCGGGTGAAGGTGAACGCCGGGTTCACCGCCCGGCAGCGCGACAAGAGCGCCGACGCGCTGGGCGAGGCCATCGCCGCCGAGCCGCTGCCCCGCAAGATCCTGCTCGGCGACCTGAACGGCACCATGAACGACCGGTCGCTCAACGAGGTCACCTCCCAGATGCGCTCCACGCAGGGCGCGGCGGGCAGCGGGTTCGGGTTCAGCTGGCCGGCGTCGTTCCCGATGGCGCGGATCGACCAGATCATGGTCAAGGGCGTCGAGCCGATCGGCTCCTGGACCCTGCCGCGCACCGGCAGCGACCACCTTCCGGTGGCGGCGCGGGTGAACGTCCCCCGATCCGCAACCGGGTCTTAACCCGCTGGAATACCGGGCCTGGCAGGCTTTGTTCCGTCAGTGAACATATTGACGTTACGCTGTACGGAACACTGCAACGAAAGGTCCCTCATGCCCCTGGCCCTGCTCGCCCTCGCCGTGGGCGCCTTCGGCATCGGTACGACCGAGTTCGTGATGATGGGGCTGCTGCCCGACGTCGCGGACGACCTGCACATCTCGATCCCGACCGCCGGCCACCTGGTCTCGGCGTACGCGCTGGGCGTCGTCGTCGGCGCCCCGCTGCTGGCCGCCGTCACCGCGCGCCTGTCCCGGCGCACGGTGCTGATCGGCCTCATGGCCCTGTTCGTCGCGGGCAACGCGCTGTCCGCCTTCGCCCCCGGGTACGAGTCCCTGCTCGGCGCCCGCTTCCTGAGCGGTCTGCCGCACGGCGCCTTCTTCGGCGTGGGCGCCGTGGTGGCGACGAACATGGTGGCGCCGGAGCGCAAGGCCCGCTCCGTCTCGCTGATGTTCCTCGGCCTGACCGTCGCCAACATCGCGGGCGTCCCCGTCGCCACGCTCATGGGCCAGCACCTCGGCTGGCGGGCCACCTTCCTCGGGGTGAGCGCGATCGGCCTGGCGGCGATCGTCTCGCTGGCCCTGCTGATCCCGCACGACCACACGCACGCCTCGTCGAGCGGCCTGCGCGGCGAACTGGCCGCCCTGCGTCCGCTGCCGGTCTGGCTGGCCCTCGCCACCACCGTGGCGGGCTTCGGCGCCCTCTTCTCCGCCTACAGCTACATCACGCCGATGCTCACCGACGCCGCCGGCTACGGCCACGCCGACGTGACCCTGCTGCTGGCGCTGTTCGGCGTCGGCGCGACGGCGGGCAACCTGCTCGGCGGCCGCCTCGCGGACCACTCCCTGCGCGGCACGCTGTTCGGCGGCCTGGCCTCGCTGGTGGTCGTCCTGCTGCTCTTCCCGGCGCTGATGACGGCCGGGTGGAGCGCGGCCCTGGGGGTCGCGCTGCTCGGCATGGCCGCGTTCGTCACGGGCTCCCCGCTCCAGCTCATGGTCATGGAGAAGGCCACGGCGGCCCCGTCCCTCGCCTCCTCCGCCAACCAGGCGGCCTTCAACCTGGCGAACGCGGGCGGCGCGTGGATCGGCGGGCTCGCCCTGGCGGCGGGCTTCGGCGTGACCTCGCCCGCGCTGGCCGGGGCGGCGCTGGCGGTGCTCGGCCTGGCGGTGGCGGCCGTCGCCCGCCTGGTGGACCGGCGCCGCGAGGCCGCCCACGCCGGCCGTGTGGTCGCGACCCATGTGCCCGAGCAGTCGGGCGTGCTGCACCACTGAGCGAGGGGCCCCGCCTCCCTTGCGTCCCCTCCGCCGACCCGCCCCGGTCCACCGACGGCGGGTGAACGGCTGCCTGGCCGGGCGCCCCGTTCCGGGCGCCCGGCCAGGCCCTCCGTCGGCTACAGGTACGGGCGGGTGATCAGCTCGATCGCGTGACCGGCGGGGTCCTTGAAGTACACCCCTCGACCGCCGTGCTCGTCGTTGATCTCGCCGGGGCGCCGCATCTGCGGATCGGCCCAGTGCTCGATGCCGCGCTCGCACAGCCGCCGGTACGCCCGGTCGAACAGCTCGTCGTCGATCAGGAACGCGTAGTGCTGCATCTGGATCTCCACCGGCGGCTCGGCGAATTGAAGCAGCACGCCGTCGCTGAGCTGGATGTTGGTGAACAGACCCCAGGAGGGCGCCTCCGGAAGCTCCAACAGCTCCCGGAAGAACCCGGCAGACTCGGAGCGGTCCTTGGCGGCGATGATGGTGTGGTTGAACGTGACTGTCATGTCGCTGACCTCGCTGTCGCTCGGCACGGGAAACGGACTCGTGGTGCACGAGCGTCGGGAGGTCCGCGTGCCGAACCGGGGTGCCCTGTCCGCACCCACCGCGCGATCAGCCGCCCACCGGGTAGCCGATCCGTGTGTGGCGCAGCGCCGATCCGGTGTTCACGTCGGGTGACGGTACTTCATCCCCCCGGCCGCGACAACAGGCCGCACAATGCCGCGCAGAAGGGCGGCAGTCGATCGCGATGTGTTCGCACTGCCTGGTCTGGGGGCCGGCTCCGGTCGGGCGGTAGCCTTCGTCTTCGTGATGCGTGCTTGGCTCCTCCCGCTGTCGTTCGTGCTCTGTGGCTCAGTCGTTGCGGCCGGACTGGCCTCCGAGGGGAGCAGCCTTGGCGCCGTAGCCGCCCTGCTGCTTTTCGTGCTGATCGCAGGCGTGAACTCGCCTCTCGTTTTTCCGAGGTCGATCGGAGCTGTGGAAGCACAACGCCTCGGCGCGGCCGACGGCCGGCCTGTCGTCTTCTGGCGGCCGGGCTGTACTTACTGTCTGCGCCTGCGCTTTCGGTTGGGCCGTCGCGCCCGCCAGTTGCACTGGGTCAACATCTGGCGTGACCCGGCCGGAGCTGCGGCGGTGAGGGCGGCCAACGAGGGCGACGAGACCGTGCCGACCGTGGTCGTGGGCGGGCAGCCGCATGTCAACCCCGATCCTGCGTGGGTGTGCGAACAGCTCTCCCGTTCCGCTTGACCGTCCGGATCCTCGGCCATGGCGCTGCCCGCATGCCCCGCGACCGCGGACGACTGCGTAGCCGCCCGGTTATGACATCCTGTGACGCCACACGACATGACGGACTGCCGGACGACAGGCGGTAAGGCGGCCGCCCGGCGGTGACGGGGACGAACGATGAAGTTCTGCTTTCTGGTGGAGGAGCAGTATCGCCAAGACGGTATGCCGGTCGAGGTGATCCACCAACTCACCTTGTGGGGACACCACGTGGACGTGGTGCGTCCCGGCGGCTCCCTGCTGCACCTGACGGAGGCCGTACAGACGAGCGTCCATGACGCCTGGGTGCTCAAGACCGTCTCCGGCGGTCCGGGCCTCACCCTCCTCGAAGCGGCTGCCTCGGCCGGCCTGACGACGATCAACGACGTCCGGGCGATACGCGGCGTGCGCGACAAGGCGCTCGCGGCTGTCATCGGCCTCAGCCATGGGCTGCCCCTGCCCGCCACTTACGCGGCCGCGCAGCCCGAACTGCTGCTGGAGATACCCGAGTCGGAGTTTCCGATCGTGGTCAAGCCGGCTGACGGCAGTTCAGGCCGGGCCGTGCACCTGGTGTCCTCTCCGCGCCGGCTCGCCGAGATGCTCCCCGAACTGGCGGGGGAGGGCATGCTCATCGCGCAGCCGTACGTGCCCAACTCCGGCGTCGACATCAAGGTGTACAGCGTCGGCGGCGAGCTGTACGCCACTGAGCGCCGTTCCCCGCTCCACCCGGACCACGCCGTACGGGAGCGCCACGTGCCGCTGTTGCCCGAGATCGCCGAGATCGCCGCTCGGGTCGGCGTGGTCTACGGCCTCGACCTCTACGGTGTGGACGTGGTGCTGGGACCGGACGGCCCCGTGGTCGTGGACGTGAACGACTTCCCCAGCTTCCGCCAGGTCCCCGATGCGCCGGTACGGCTGGCAAGAGCCGTCCTCGCCCTGGCGGCCGGCGCGGGCGGGACCACCACGGCCGCGACCGCGCAGCCGCCGCTCGGCGCCGTTCCGGTCCCCATGACGGCAGGCAGGACGGCATGAGAATCGTCCTGATCACCTCTGAGCCCAGCCACCCGCTACTGAGCCTCACCGCGGCCCTGCTCGCGCCCGACCACCACGTGGACGTGCTGGATCCGCGGACGCCGCTGCCCGTCCCCGAGCCGCTCGCCGACGTCTACCTGCTGAAGGCGCGTACGCCCCATGCCCTCGCACTCGCCCGGGACCTGGAGCGACGGCGCGCCTGTGTGATCAACTCGGCCGCCGCGACGGCGCTGTGCCAGGACCGCACGTCCATGGCCGCGCTGGCCCTGCGTGCCGGCCTCCCCTTCGCGGCCACGCGCACCTTCACCACCCTGGCCGGGCTCGCGTCCGGGCCGGCGCTGTCCGGACCGGCGGTGGTCAAGAGCCGCCACAGCCGGCGGCACGACGTGGTGGCTCGCGTGGACAGCCCGTCGCACCTGCGGGACTTGGCCGCCGCCCATCCGGACGAGCCGGTCGTGGTCCAGGATTTCACCCCCAACGAAGGCTGGGACCACAAGCTCTGGGCGATCGGCGACCAGTTCTTCGCCGGCCTGCGCCGCTCCGAACTCTCCCCCGAGGGACGCGGCCCCACACGAACGCTTCCCCTCGACGACCTGCCGCCCGGATGGCCGGCCCTGGTGCACCGCGTCGGAGAGGTCTTCTCCCTCGACGTCTACGGCGTGGACGTCATCGACCGCGGCCACGGTGCCCCACTGATCGTGGACATCAACGCCTTCCCCGGCATCCGGGACCAGCCGGGCGCTCCCGAGGCTCTGGCAGCGCTGGTCTCACGGAAAGGAAGGACGTGATGTCCGTCCTGTTGCTGAACGACGACGTGCGCGGTCGTCTCGACGCTCGAACCGCCGTACCCGCCGTGCGGTGCAGCCTCGCCCGGGGTGGCTGCGGAACGGCTCACTGAGCACTCCGCTCGGGGATCGTCGGCAGAACCTTCTCAGCGATGTGGAGGAGAACCCTGTCGTCCGGGAGGGCGCCGGACGTGCTCCACACGGTGATGTCGTAGGAGCCGCCCCGGTCCTTCCGGTCGAGGGCCACGGACAGCGTCCTGGCCAGGGGTCCCTCCTCGACCGGCCCGCTGTTGTGATCACTGCCGAGGTTGATCTCGAACTTCATGGTGTGGTCCGAGGAGAGGACCGCGGGCCGGCCGAGCACCTTGACGGTCTTGACGTCCTTCTCGACCTTGTCACCCGCGATGTCGATCAGCCTCACGTACTGGGCGGTCGACAGCTCGTTGTACGTGGCCGAGAGGTTCACGGTGTACGTGTCGAACCTGACCTCGGCCTCCGGCTCGGCGACCTTCCCATCGGTCAGGGCGGCGGTATTGCTGGTGCCGGAAGCCGAGTTCGCGGTCTCTCCGGGCGTTCCGAGGAGCCTGGCCAGGTCGGGCCGGTTCAGCGCCTCGCACAGCTCGTCACCGGTGACAGGGCGAGGCGTCTTCTTGTAGGCCTTCGGCAGCTCCTCGTGGTCCGTGCCCGAACAGGAAGCGGGACGCTGCGTGTTGTCGGCGGACGGCAGCACGTGCGGGGCCACCCACAGCGCGCCCGCGAGTGCCCCGACCACGGCCACGGCCGACACGGCCTGGCCCCACGCGTTGGGCTCCTTCTCCGGAGTGTCCGGACCGGGACGCGGCCCGGCTCCGGCTCCGGGCTGAACCCGGGCCTGGGGGTGGGCCTGGACGGCAGCATCGGCCACCGCCCCGTCCGCGGAGGCCACCGGACCCGGGCTCCGGCGCGCGCGAAGCGCCCGGACCACCGCGCTGACGCGTATCGCGGTGAACACGAGGAACACCAACCCGAGTCCGGCCGCCACCAGGTCGTGACCGTGGACGGCGAGATACATGATGCGCAGGCCGAGAACGGACCCGATCACGATGAGCAGAGGCTCGCGGACCCAGAAGGGCAGGACGCGGAGGAGTAGACCGAGCACCCGGTGATCTCACCAGGTCAAGATCGCTTTCGCCGTGGTGGAGGCCACAATTCCGTGGATATTCACGCCAGTTCGCACCAGACGGTCTTGGGCCGTCGCGCTGTCACCGGAGGCGTCCCTGACGATCATCAAGGCAGCGGCAGGGGATTACCGAAATGGCAAGCAACCGGGTCGACTTGAGTGACGCGCTCTGGTTCAAGAGCAGCTTCAGCAACGGTGACGGCGGGGAGTGCGTCGAAGTCGCCCACAACACCCCCGGCCTCGTCCCCGTCCGGGACTCCAAGGCGCCCGACGGCCCCGCCGTCATCCTCGGCGCCGCCTCCTGGGCCCCCTTCGTCGCCTCGCTGAAGAGGTGAACTGAGGGCCCAGGGGCAGTCGAAGCCGCGCGGGGTCAGTTCTGGGCGGTGGGCCGGACCACGATCTCGTTCACATCGACGGTCGCAGGCTGCTCGATGGCGAAAGCGATGGCTCGGGCGATCGCCTCGGGCGGGATCGCGATCCGGTCCCGCATCTCCGTGACCTGTGTGCGGACCTGCGGATTCGTCGACGCCTCGGCGAAGTCGGTCCCTACCGCGCCGGGCGAGACGGTGGTCACCCGCAGAGAGTCGCCGGCCTCCTGGCGCAAGCCCTCGCAGATGGCGCGGACCGCGAACTTCGTGCCGGCGTAGACCGCCATGGCCGGCACGATGCGAAACGCGGCCGTGGAGGCGATGGTGACGAAGTGGCCCGCGCCCTGGGCCCTGAAGACCGGCAACGCCGCGCCGATTCCGTGCAGCACACCCTTCACATTGACGTCGACCATCTGGTCCCACTCGTCGACCCGCAGGTCGTCCAGAGGCGAGATCGTGCCGGCCCCCGCGTTGCTGACCAGCACATCGAGCCGGCCGAAACGCTCGCCGGCCAGTGCGACCAGGGCGTGCAGGTCGTCCCGTCGCGTCACGTCCGTGCGGGTCTGCACGGCCGTGCCACCCGACTTCTCGATCCGCGCCACCAGCTCCGCCAGGCGCTCGGACCGGCGCGCACCCAGGACGAGCCGCGCGCCCCGCTCGGCCAGCAGCAGCGCGGTCGCCTCGCCGATGCCGCTGCTGGCTCCCGTGATCGCCACGACCTTGCCGTCGATTCCCGACACCATGTCCGCCTCTCTCGTCTGAGCTGGACCTTCCGCTCGGGATCCAGTCTGTGAGTTCGTTAGCCTGGTATCCAGAATCTGCTCATCCTGGAACCCGAGGTGCCATCCGCAGTGCAGACGCAGCCGAATCAGCGCAGTGAGCTGGCCGCCTTCCTTCGCAGCCGCAGGGAGCGGATCACCCCTGACCAGGTCGGCCTGCCCCACACCGGCCGACGACGGACCCCGGGCCTGCGCAGGGAGGAACTCGCGCTGCTCGCCGGTATCAGCGCCACCTGGTACACGTACCTGGAGCAGGGCCGGGACGTGCGCGCCTCGGACCAGGTGCTCGACGCCCTCGCGTCGGCGCTGCGGCTCGACCGGTACGAGCGCGGTCATCTCTTCCAGCTCGCCGGTCACGCGGCCGCGGCCGACGCCGAAGAGCCCGAGCCGCTCGCCGCCGAGGTGGCGGCCGTCCCGCTCCTGCTCCAGCCGAATCCGGCGTACATCATCGGCGGCACCTATGACGTGCTCAGCCGCAACCGGGCGGCAGACGAGCTGTTCCCGAACCTCGGCGCGGTGGCGGACCGGCCGGCGAACTTCGCCCGCTGGGTGTTCCTCGAACCGGCCGCCCGGGCCGTTCTGGTCGACTGGGAACCCGAGGCACGCGGCCTGCTGGCCCGGCTGAGGGCCCTGGCCGGACGCCACCCGGGCGATGCCCGATACACCCGGCTGATCGACGAGTTGAACGCGGGCAGCCCGGAAGTCCGTGCCTGGTGGCCGCAGTACGACGTGCAGGCCCGGCACGGCGGGCGGAAACGGCTACGGTGCCCGGGACGCGGGGTGGTCGAATTCGCCTACACCGCCTTCCACGTGGCCGAGCGGCCGGAACAGACGCTGGTGGTCTACTCCGACGGCCGGGAGCCGGCTGATTGAGCGTCATGCCTCCGGCACGTCGAACCGGGCCAGGTCCCGCAGCCAGGCCCGCGCGTTGCTGTCGGACGGTGCGCGCCAGTCGCCGCGCGGGGAGAGCGAACCGCCGGCCGAGACCTTCGGCCCGTTCGGCATGGCCGATCGCTTGAACTGCGCGAACGCGAAGAAGCGGCGGCAGAAGACCTCCAGCCAGCGCCGGATCTCCGGCAGGTCGTACGCCACCCGCTTGGCCTCCGGGAAGTTCGGCGGCCAGGCGCCGGCCTCCGGGTCGTGCCAGGCGTGCCACGCGAGGAAGGCGATCTTCGACGGCCGGAAGCCGTACCGCAGCACGTGGAAGAGCGTGAAGTCGTGCAGCGCGTACGGGCCGATCTTCGACTCCGTCGACTGCATCTCCTCGCCCGGGACCAGCTCCGGGCTGATCTCGGTGTCGAGGATCGCGGCGAGCGTCCCGCCGGTCTCCTCGCCGAACTGGCCGCTGCTGATGACCCAGCGGATCAGATGCTGGATCAGTGTCTTCGGCACGCCCGAGTTGACGTTGTAGTGGCTCATCTGGTCGCCCACGCCGTACGTGGACCAGCCGAGCGCCAGCTCCGACAGGTCACCGGTGCCGAGCACGATGCCGCCGCGCTGGTTGGCCAGCCGGAAGAGATAGTCCGTGCGCAGACCCGCCTGCACGTTCTCGAAGGTGACGTCGTACACCGGCTCGCCGGAGGCGAACGGGTGGCCCATCTCCCGCAGCATCAGCCGCGCGGTGGGCGTGATGTCCAGCTCGGCGGCGGTGACCCCGAGCGATTCCATCAGCTTGTGGGCGTTGTCCTTGGTGTGGTCGCTGGTGGCGAAGCCGGGCAGGGTCCAGGCCAGGATGTCGCTGCGCGGACGGCCCGCGCGGTCCATCGCGCGCGCGGCGACGATCAGCGCGTGGGTGGAGTCCAGGCCGCCGGACACCCCGATGACCACCTTGGGGCCGCCGATCGCCGCGAGTCGCTGCTGAAGGCCCGCGACCTGGATGTTGTAGGCCTCGTAGCAGTCCTGGGCGAGGCGGTCGGCGTCGGCCGGAACGAACGGGAAGCGCTCCAGGCGGCGGCGCAGCCCCAGGTCGGTGGACGGCGGATCGAGCTCGAAGGAGACCGTCCGGAAGTCGTCGGTCCGCGCCTTGTGCGTACGGCGGTTGTCGTCGAACGTGCCCATCCGCTGCCGCTCCTGCCGCAGCAGGTCGAGGTCCACGTCGGCCACCGCGTGACTGTCGCCGAGCGGGAACCGCTCGGTCTCGGCGAGCAGCACGCCGTTCTCGTAGACCATGGCCTGGCCGTCCCAGGACAGGTCGGTGGTCGACTCGCCCAGTCCGGCCGCCGCGTAGACGTACGCGGCGAGGCAGCGGGAGGACGCCGAGCGGCACAGCAGCTTGCGGTCCTCGGCCCGCCCGACCGTGATCGGGCTGCCGGAGAGGTTGACGAGGACGGTCGCACCGGCGAGGGCCGCCTCCGCGCTGGGCGGCACCGGCACCCACATGTCCTCGCAGATCTCCGCGTGCAGCACCAGGCCGGGAACGTCCCCGGCGGCGAACAGCAGGTCCACGCCGAACGGCACGGTCTCGCCGCCGACACGGATCGACCCGCCGCGCTCGTCGGCGCCGTCGCCGATCTGCCGGCGCTCGTAGAACTCCCGGTAGTTCGGCGGGTACGACTTGGGCACGACACCGAGGACCCGGCCGCGGTGCACGATCACCGCGCAGTTGTAGACCCGGTTGCGGTGGCGCAGCGGGGCGCCCACGACGAGGACCGGCAGCAGTTCCGCCGACCCGGCCACCACCTCCCGGAGCGCCTCCTCGACCTGGTCGAGGACCGCGTCCTGGAGCAGCAGGTCCTCGATGGAGTAGCCGCACAGCACCATCTCCGGGAAGACGGCGACGGCGACACCCTCCTCGGTGCACCGGCGTGCGTGGCGCAGGACCGCTTCGGCGTTGGCGTGCGGGTCCGCGATAACGGTGTGACCCGTGCACGCGGCGACGCGGGCGAAGCCATGCTGATAGATCGACCAGAAGTTCAACGGAGGCACGGGTCCAGTGTAATCGTCAGAGCGACACGATGGGGTGGGGAGAGGGTGACCGGCGACACAGGGGCTTTTGGTCCGGACGTGACCCAGGGCACTGCGATCAACGGGGGCGAGAGGCGAGGATCGGTTGATATCCGGACAAAGGAAAAGGAGGCCCCATGGCTGAGCATGTCCACATACGCCTCAAGGACGGCTTCGGCGTCTCCGAGGACGGCGAGCTGCTCGAGCACTCCCGCTGCCGGTGCGGCGAGACGTGGACGAAGGCGTACCGGGTCGGCGACGGCCCGAGCGGTCCGGACGCGACCTGATCCGGGCGCGCACGGGCGCCCGCCTCCTGACACGCAGGTGCGCCCGCCCCCGGACACGCACGTGTGCCCGCCCCTCGCGAACGAGGGACGGGCACACGGCCGTGCCGAGCCGCTGACCTGAGGTCAGTGGCGACGGTAGGAGTCGACGTAGCCGTTCGCGGGCGTGCCCACGCCGGTGACGTCGTCGTAGCCCTTCACGGCCTTGAGCGAGCTGTCCTTGCCGAGGCTGCGGACGGAAGTGGCCAGACCGTCGGCGGCGTCAAACCCGTTGAGGAAGTCCACGCGCGCCACGGCGAGCTCGGTACCCGTCGGGGTGTCCGTCACGTCGTGGTACAGCTTCGAGCCGTACTTGGCGTAGATCGTCGGGTTGGCGAAGCCGATCGCCTTGCCGCCCCGCGCCTCTTGGGCGAGGGCCTGGACGGCCGCGATCACCGGAGCGGCCAGCGAGGTGCCGCCGATCCGGTACTCGCTGTACTGCTGCGAGCCGTCCGGGAAGGTCTGCGTCTGGCCGACCTTGAAACCGGTGTTCGGGTCGGCGATCGCCGAGATGTCCGGCACGACGCGGTTGCCCGCGGCGTTGTTCGCCGTGGCCAGCGCGTTCGGGACGACGCCCTTCTGGTAGTACGGCTGCGCCACGGTCCTGCTCGTGCCGCCGCCCGCACCGGAGGTGTAGGCGCCCGGGAAGTTGGTCCAGCTCTTGCCGTCCGCGGACAGCGTGGCCTTCTCGGTGCCCCAGCCGGTCTCCCACTGGTACGTGTTGTCCTTGCCGACCGCCAGCGAGGTGCCGCCGACCGCCGTCACCCAGGCCGAGTTGGCCGGGGTGTCGACCTGCTTCGTACCGGTGTGGGCGACCTCGTCGCCGTTGTCACCGGAGGAGAAGTAGAAGCCGATGCCCTCGACCGCGCCGAACTGGAAGACCTGGTCGTAGGCGGCCGCGAGGTCCGGCGTCTGGTTGGCCTCGATGTCGCCCCAGGAGTTGGAGACGATGTCGGCCAGGTGACCGTCGACGATCTTGCTCAGCGAGTCGAGCAGAGCGTCGTCGTAGCAGGACGCGGCACCCACGTAGGTGACGTTCGCGGCGGGCGCGACCGCGTGCACGGCCTCGACGTCGAGGGTCTCCTCGCCGTACCAGCCCGCGGCCCCGCACTCCTTGGTCTTCGTGTAGTTCTTCGGCAGTACCTGGCGCAGCTGTCCGGTCGTCCAGGCGGCGTCACCGTGCTTGTTCGCGTAGGTGGCGGCGTCGTAGGCGATCGTCGGCGAGGCGTACGCGTCGGTGATGGCGATGCGGACGCCCTGGCCGGTGTACTTGCCGGCGCCGTAGGCGGCACGCAGCTGCTTGCCCGTGTAGCCCTTGACCGCGTACGGGATCTTCGTGCCGTACGCGTCCGGCAGCGTGCTCGCGATGTTCGAGCCGTAGTACGACGAGAACGGCCCGGAGTTCTTGAACACGGCGTCCGGAGGCGGGAGCTGGTCCTTGTGGCTCGCCTTGTGCGGGGCGTTGTCCAGGCCGGTGACGGTCAGGACGGCGCCCTTGAGCGCCTCGGGCGCCGAGGCCGTCGAGGACGGCGCGCGGTAGGTCTTCGAGCCCTTGGCGTAGTTGTGGAGCTGGGTGCCGAACGCCTTCTCGGCGGCGGCCACGTCGCCCGTGACGGCGATGTAGTGCGGGGTCACGGCGGTGACCTTCATACCCGCCGCCTTCAGCCACCCCTTCACCGCGGCCACCTGGGCCTTGGTCGCGCCGAAGCGCGCCTGCGCCTGCTTGGCGCTGAGGTACTTGCCGTACGCGGCGGAGGACGGGTCGGCGACCGCCTTCGCGTAGTCGGCCAGGCCGCGGGCGTCGCGGCCGGCCAGGAAGACCCGGGCACTGACCAGGGCGCTGTCGGAAGCCGCCCCCTTGTCCGCCTTGGCCGTGGCCCACAAGGGCTTGGTGCCCGCGAGCGCGTCCCGGCCCGGGTTGCCCGTGGCGTGCGCCGCGGGTATGCCGAGCGCCAGCGCGCCGGCGAGCATCGGCAGCGTCGCCGCCATGCTCACAGAGGCGCGCACCATGGCGCGATTGGATCTCATAGAACCCCCATGCGGATCGCATGTAACGCAATGAGTGGTCGGTCATGGTGTGATCCGCGTAGAGGCCGCGGCGGTTTGACCCCGAAGGATCACACGACGCGCTCACTCTTTCGATGAACCGTTCATGCCAGGGGAATGGGCAGGCCAAGAGAAGCCCAAGAGACCGTCATTCTGGGTGAATTGAGGCTTTCGTCCGGGCGGCGGTATTACGAACGGGGAGTGGCGCCGCGCTTCCTGAGCATGTCGGCCATGAGCCGGATGTCGGACTGCTGCGCCTCGACCATGCCCTGCGCGAGCTTCTTCTCCACGCCGACCGTGCACTTGGCGGCGCAGCCCTCGGCCATGTGGACGCCACCCTTGTGGTGGTCCGTCATCAGCTGGAGGTAGAAGACCTCGGCCCGCCTGCCGTTCAGTTCGCCCAGCTTCTTCATCTCGCCGTCGGTCGCCATGCCCGGCATCAGCGCGCCGTCCTCGCCGGAGGCCATGTCACCCATGCCCATCCAGGTCATCGGCGGATCCGCCGACACCTTCGGCAGCCCCCACAGGTCGAGCCAACCCAGCAGCATCCCGCGCTGGTTGGCCTGCGTCTGCGCGATGTCGTAGGCGAGGCGGCGCACTTCGGGGTCGCTCGTGCGGTCGCGCACGATGTACGACATCTCGACGGCCTGCTGGTGGTGGACCGCCATGTCCCGGGCGAAACCGGCGTCCGCGGAGTCGGCGGCGGGCGTCCCGCCGCCGGAGTCCGAGCCCGCGTCCTCGGCGACCGCGTACGTGATCGCCCCGGCCGCGACCAGCACGGCCGCGGCGGCCCCGGCGATCCAGCCGACGTGCTTGCTCACTTCATCGTCCCGCCGGTGCAGGAGGCACCCGGCTCGGGAGTCTGCTTCCCCTGCACGTAGCCGGCGAAGAACTTGTCGACGGCCGGGTCGTCGGCGCTCTTCACGGCGAGCTGGTGTCCCCAGGCCGACAGCATCAGCGGCGCCGCCTGGTTCTCGTACGGGCTCATCAGCGTGTACGGCGTCTTCTTCACCTTGGCCGCGAGCGCCTGCACGTCGGACTTGGCGGCCTTGGCGGTGTACGTCACCCAGACCGCGCCGTGCTCCAGCGAGTGCACGGCGTTCTCGTCCTTGACCGGCTGGGTGTAGACGTCGCCGTTGCAGTTCAGCCAGACCGGGTTGTGGTTGCCGCCCACCGGCGGGTGCATCGGGTAGGAGACCGGCGTGTTGACGTGGGTGCGGGAGAGCGTGCCCGTCCAGGCGCGCACGCCGTCCTTGCCGACGGCGAAGTGGCCCTTGTCGCCCGGGTTCTTCCCGTCGCTCGCGGCGGTGTCCTTCTTGTCCCCGCCCTGCGAGCGGACGAGCACCACGCCGCCGACGACCAGACCGGCGACGACGACCACGCTCGCCGCGACGGTCAGGATCCGGTTGCGGCGCTCCCGGGAGCGCTCGGCACGGCGCATCTCCTCTATGCGGGCCTTGCGCTGCTCGGCGCCGGTCTTGTTGGCGGAACCCATGGCGAGTCCTTTGGGGAGGCGGAGGAACGGGTCCGCTGATCGTAGTGGGGCGGGCGGCCGTGTATGCAGGGAGGGCGCGGGACTGGCCGAAGATACGAATTTCCTGTCCGCCGGCCGGTGCGTGCCCGGGCGGGCCGTCGGAAAGTTGAAGCGTCGATGCAATTTATTTACGCTGGGCGGATGCGACTGCTGCGCTCCACCGACCTGGCGTTGCGCGTCCTGATGCGGCTCGCCGTCACGGGTGACTCGACCCCCACGACCCGGGAGGTCGCGGCGGACATGGACGTGCCCTACACCCATGCCGCGAAGGTCGTCGCCGAACTGACCCACAGGGGGCTGCTCACGGCCCGGCGCGGCCGGGGCGGGGGGCTCGCGCTCACGGAGGAGGGGCGCACGGTGTCGGTCGGCGCCGTGGTGCGCGCCTTCGAGGGGGCGGGTGACGTCGTCGACTGCGAGGGCGGGGGCACCTCCCCGTGCCCGCTGAAGGCGGCGTGCCGGCTCCGGGGGGCCCTGCACCGGGCCCAGGAGGCGTTCTTCGCCTCGCTGGACCCGCTCACCCTGGCCGACATGGTCGCGGCACCGACCGGCCCGCTGCTGCTGGGGATCACCAGGGCTCCGTGAGGGGAGGCGGGGCCGCCACGTGAGGGGCCCCGTGAAGGGGTGCCCGCCCAGGCCCGCCCGTCCGCACGCTTTCCGGCCGGGGGCCCTTCCGCCCACGTGCTCCCGGCCTCTCGCCCGTCCGGCAGTACGCCTCTGGGCCCCGCCCGCGTTCGGCTTCACGCCTATGGGCCGCACCCGTCCGGCCGCACGCTTCTGCGTCCCGCCCGTCCGGCCCTGTCCATCCGACCCCGCCCGGTCGACCTCGCGCGCCTCGGCCCGGCCCGCTCGGCCCCCGCGCCTCGCCCCGGACGCGGGCCGTCGGCCGCGAACGCCCCGCTCCGGGCCGTCCGCCCGCGAACGCCCCGCTCCGGGCCGTCCGCCCGCGAACGCCTCGGCCCGGGCCGGGACGCTCGGGGCGCCCCGGCCCGGGCCGTCTGCCGTCTCAGCCCTGCGCGAGCCAGAGGTCCGGCCCGAACACCTCGTAGTGGATGTCCGCCGGGGCCACACCCTTCTCGATCAGCTGGGCCCGCACCGCCCGCATGAAGGGCAGCGGACCGCACAGGTACGCGCGCGTGCCCTGTGCCACGTCGACCTCGGAGAGGTCCACGAGACCCGTCCGGACGCCCGGCCCGGCGTCCTCGACGCCCCCTTCGTACCAGAAGTGCACGGACGCCTCCGGCAGCTTGGCCGCGTACGCCTCGTGGTCGTTGCGCAGGGCGTGGTCGGCGGGGGAGCGGTCGCCGTGCACCACGGTCACCGGGGCGCGCTGCCCGGTCTCCGCGAGCTGGGCCAGCATCGCGACCATCGGGGTGACGCCGATGCCCGCGGAGGCGAGCAGCAGGGGCGTGTCGACGGCGTCGTCGAGGACCAGGTCGCCGTACGCCTCCGACAGCTGGAGGACGTCGCCCTCGCGCACGCGCGCGTGGAGGTGGTTGGAGACCTCGCCGTCGGGCGTCGTCTCGCCCAGCACCCGCTTGACGCTGAACTGCCGGACCGGCGAGCCCGGCGCCCCCGAGAGGCTGTACTGCCGGATCTGCCGGGCGCCGTCGGCGAGTTCGACGCGGACGGAGACGTACTGGCCCGCCCGGAAGTCGGCCACCGGGCCGCCGTCGACGGGGCGGAGCCGGAAGGAGACGACATCGGCCGTCTCGGTGACGCGCTCGACGACCTCCCAGTCCCGCCAGTCGCGGCTGCCGCTCTCCGCGTACAGCCGCTTCTCGATGGCGATGAGGGCGTTCGCCATCAGCCAGTAGACCTCGGTCCAGGCGGCCGCGACCTCGGGGGTGACGGCCTCGCCGAGGACGTCGGCGATGGCGGCGAAGAGGTGCTGGTACACGACCTCGTACTGCTCGGGGGCGATGCCCAGCGAGGCGTGCTTGTGGGCGATCCGGCTGAGCATGGCGTCCGGCCGCTGGTCGGGGTGCTCCACCAGGTACGTGGCGAAGGCGGCGATGGAACCGGCGAGCGCCTGGCGCTGGGTGCCTGCGGCCTGGTTGCCGCGGTTGAACAGGTCGCGCAGCAGTTCGGGGTGGGCGGCGAAGAGGCCGGCGTAGAAGCGCTCGGTGATCTCGCCGATGGCCGCGCCGACGGCGGGAAGGGTGGCGCGGACGGTGGCTGCGGACGGCTCGGACAGCATCGGGACTCCTCGTGCTCGACTGATCAGCACGCTATTGAAACTTGCATTTAAGATGCAAATTATGGAGGAGTGGTGTCGATCACTATGGGTGGTTGTCGGCCATTACGGATGTCGGTGCGAGCAGGCAAGATGGGCAGCGGAGCGGTACACCTGCCGTACGCGGGGCGTTCACGCCGTGGACGGCCGGGCGATCAAGGTCCGCAACGCGCATGAAATGGTGTTGTGGTGGGATGCTCAGGTGCCCTACCGCCTCCTGTGGTACGGGAGACAGGCGGCCTGACCAGCAAGGATGGGGAAGCGGAAGATGGACAAGCAGCAGGAGTTCGTGCTCCGGACCTTGGAGGAGCGCGACATCCGGTTCGTACGCCTGTGGTTCACGGACGTGCTGGGCTTCCTGAAGTCCGTGGCCGTGGCCCCCGCCGAGCTGGAGCAGGCCTTCGACGAGGGCATCGGCTTCGACGGCTCCGCCATCGAGGGCTTCGCGCGGGTCTACGAGTCCGACATGATCGCCAAGCCCGATCCCTCCACGTTCCAGATCCTGCCCTGGCGCGCCGAGGCCCCCGGCACCGCCCGCATGTTCTGCGACATCCTGATGCCGGACGGCTCCCCGTCCTTCGCCGACCCGCGCTACGTCCTCAAGCGCGCCCTGGCCAAGACCTCCGACCTGGGCTTCACCTTCTACACCCACCCCGAGATCGAGTTCTTCCTGCTGAAGAACAAGCCCGTCGACGGCAGCCGCCCGACCCCGGCCGACAACTCCGGCTACTTCGACCACACCCCGCAGAACGTGGGCATGGACTTCCGCCGCCAGGCGATCACCATGCTGGAGTCGATGGGCATCTCGGTGGAGTTCTCCCACCACGAGGGCGCCCCGGGCCAGCAGGAGATCGACCTGCGGTACGCGGACGCGCTGTCCACGGCGGACAACATCATGACGTTCCGCCTGGTCATGAAGCAGGTGGCGCTGGAGCAGGGCGTGCAGGCGACCTTCATGCCGAAGCCGTTCTCGGAGTTCCCCGGCAGTGGCATGCACACCCATCTGTCCCTCTTCGAGGGTGACCGGAACGCGTTCTACGAGTCCGGCGCCGAGTACCAGCTCTCCAAGGTCGGCCGCTCCTTCATCGCGGGCCTGCTGCGCCACGCGGCGGAGATCTCGGCGGTCACCAACCAGTGGGTGAACTCCTACAAGCGCATCTGGGGCGGCTCCGAGCGCACCGCCGGCGCGGGCGGCGAGGCCCCCTCGTACATCTGCTGGGGCCACAACAACCGCTCGGCCCTGGTCCGCGTCCCCATGTACAAGCCGGGCAAGACCGGCTCCGCGCGCGTGGAGGTCCGCTCCCTGGACACCGGCACCAACCCGTACCTCGCCTACGCCCTCCTCCTCGCCGCGGGCCTGAAGGGCATCGAGGAGGGGTACGAGCTGCCGCCGGGCGCCGAGGACGACGTCTGGGCCCTGTCCGACGCCGAGCGCCGGGCCCTGGGCATCGAGCCCCTCCCGCAGAACCTCGGCGAGGCCCTGGCCCTCATGCAGCGCAGCGACCTGGTCGCCGAAACCCTCGGCGAACACGTCTTCGACTTCTTCCTCCGCAACAAGAAGCAGGAGTGGGAGGAGTACCGCTCCGAGGTGACGGCTTTCGAACTGCGGAAGAACCTGCCGGTGCTGTAGGCGCAGGTCGAGGCGGGTTTCCCGCGTATGCGGCGCATGGGGCCGACGGTCACGGACCGTCGGCCCCCACGCGTCTCACCGTCCCGGGCCGTCTCTGGGCCGCTTTTCGGTCCGTCCGGCGCTGGAGCGCACTGCTCGAAATGGCCTGGCTCGCCGCCCGATCACCCGACAGGCTGACGGCACCGCTTCCCCCTGTCCAGAAGGGACCACGCCATGACCACCCCGCCCGCCTTCCCGCTGGAGCCCACCCCGATCCACGTGTCCGACGAGGTCCTCGACGACCTGCGCGCCCGTCTCACATCGACCCGCCCGCCGCTGGACGAGGGGAACGACGACTGGTCCTACGGCGTCCCGGACAGCTACCTCCGCGAGCTGGTCGCCTACTGGCGGGACGGCTACGACTGGCGCAAGGCCGAGGCCGCCATCAACGTCCACGAGCACTACCGGGTGAGCGTCGCCGGTGTCCCGGTGCACTTCATGCGCAAGCCCGGCCGCGGCCCTCGCCCGATCCCGCTGATCCTCACCCACGGCTGGCCGTGGACGTTCTGGCACTGGTCGAAGGTGATCGACCCGCTCGCCGACCCGGCCGCGTTCGGCGGCGACCCCGCCGACGCGTTCGACGTCATCGTGCCGTCCCTGCCCGGCTTCGGTTTCCCCGGCCCGCTCACCGGCTTTCCGGACGTCAACTTCTGGAAGGTCTCCGACCTCTGGCACACCCTGATGACCGAGACCCTGGGATACGGGAAGTACGCCGCCGGGGGCTGCGACATCGGCGGGATCGTCTCCAGCCAGCTCGGCCACAAGTACGCCGACGAGCTGTACGGCATCCACATCGGCTCCGGGCTGCCGCTCGACTTCTTCACCGGCCCGCGCGCCTGGGACTTCGCCCGGAACCGGCCCCTCACCGACGACCAGCCCGCCGACGTCCGCGCCCGCGTCATCGAGCTGGACCACCGCTCGGCGTCCCACCTCACCGTGCACATGCTCGACGGCGCCACCCTGGCCCACGGGCTGAGCGACTCACCCGCCGGACTGCTCGCCTGGCTGCTGGAGCGCTGGAACGCCTGGAGCGACAACGGCGGCGACGTCGAGTCCGTCTTCACCAAGGACGACCTGCTCACCCACGCCACGATCTACTGGGTGAACAACTCCATCGCCACGTCGATGCGTTACTACGCCAACGCCAACCGCTACCCCTGGGCCCCCGCCCACGACCGCACCCCGGTCGTGCAGGCCCCGGTCGGCCTCACCTTCGTCACGTACGAGAACCCGCCCGGCATCCACACCGCCGACGAGCGCGTCCGGGCGTTCAAGACCGGCCCGCAGGCCGGTTGGTTCAACCACGTCAACGTCAACGCCCACGACCACGGCGGCCACTTCATCCCCTGGGAGAACCCCGACGCCTGGGTGAGCGACCTCCGCCGCACCTTCCACGCCCGCAGGCCCTGACCGACCTGCGGTCGCTCCGGACGAGTACGAGGGCGTCGACTGGATGGAGCGGCCGAGACGGATCACCGCCGCCGACGGCATCCGCATCCTGGACGGCGGCGCGGGTCACGAGCCGGTGTACGCCGGGGACACCGCCGCCTCGCTGATGCGCCGTGGGTGGCCGGTTCCGTCGGACGGGACTTCGTAGAGGTCGGCTCCGAAGTCGCCGGGGAGGGCGTAGACGAGGGTGCGGGGCGTCTCCCAGACCGCCTGGTCGTCGACGCTTCTGGGTTCCGCGAGCGGGGTCTCCCGCATCGTGCGCAGGTCGAGGACGTACAGCCGCCAGGGAGCGTCCTTGGGGAGGCCCGGCACCCGCTTCTTGTACGCGATGCGGGTGCCGTCGGGGGAGAGGGACGGGCACTCCACGTTCGGGTGCACCGTGGTGACCGTGTGCGTACGCAGGTCGCCTCGGACCAGGTACGTCCGCCCCTTCGTCGCCAGCGTCGCGTAGAAGGTCCGGTCGTCCCGGGCGAACGTCACGCCCCAGAAGTTCACCTCGGGGGACGCGTACGTACGGCCGTCCCTGATGATCCGGAAGCTCTCCAGGGACCGGATCAGCCGGCCCGTGCGGACGTCCACGATCGCCGCGCGGGTGGAGAAGTCCGTGCCCGCGTAACTGTCGCCGCCGACGAACGCCGTCCAGGCCGCGAAGTGGCCGCTCGGCGAGACCCGGGCGCGGGACGGGATGCCCGGGACGTCGTAGCGGGCCCTCACCCTCAGGCGCGCGTCGAGGATCACCGCGCGGTACGTGTCCGAGACCGGACCGTGCACCGCCTGCAGGCACACCCCGGTGCCCGAAGCGGCGTGGAAGCGAAGGCACTTGACGCCCGAGGCGGTGCGCGGGCCGGCCGGGTCGGCTGCCGGGACCGTGGTCAGCTCGTCGCGCTGCGGGCCCCAGGCCAGATTGCGGAAGACCATGCGGCCGGGGTCCGTCAGCGTCACCTCTCCCGGGGTCACCGCGGGGCCGCCCGCCTGCGTCCGGTCCCGGCGCTCGGCCCGCGCCGAGGCGTGCAGGACGGATGCCGCCCCGACGGCGGCCAGCAGGGCGGCGGCTGTCAGCAGGATCAGTACGCGGGTGCGTGCCGTCGTCGTGCGCTCGGTCATCGTGCGTTCTCCCGGGTCGGACGCGGGGTCAGGGCGAAGGCCGCGCACACCGCCGAGGCCAGCGCCAGCGTCGACGCCGTGAGCGCCGCACGGTCGCCCCACAGCGTCCAGGCCGCCCCGAAGCCCAGCGAGCACGCGAACCGGGCCAGCGCCTGGCCCGTCTGGACCAGCGCCAGCCCCGACGAGCGCAGCTCCCGCGGCACGCTCTCCGAGGCCGCCGCCATCAGGACGCCGTCCGTGGCCGCGTAGAAGGCGCCGTGCAGGAGGAGCACCGCCCAGGGCAGGCCGGGCACGCGGCTGCCGTGCCAGGAGGAGGTGAGCAGCAGGGCGTAGGCGAGGAGCAGGGCCCCGTGGCCCGCCAGGAACACGGGCCGGCGGCCGATCCTGTCGGCCAGCCGCCCCAGGGGCACCGCCAGCAGCAGGAAGGCCGCCGCCGTGCCGAGCGGCAGCAGGGCGAACCAGCGGTCGGGGACGCCGAGGCGCCGTTGCAGGAGCAGGTAGACGAAGGAGTCGCTGACCGTCGCCAGGCCCAGCAGCAGCGCGCAGACCGTGATCCGGCGCAGGTCGCGGCGGCGGAGCAGGGCGAGCGCGGCGCGCAGGGTGGGGCGGGGTGCGGGGCGTGGCGTGGGGCGTTCGTCGTCGCGGGCGGGTAGTTCGGTCACGCGCTCGGTCGCATCCTCGGCCGGTCGCCCGGCCACATGTCCGGCCACTTCCCGGGCGGGTCGCTCGGCCACGTCCCCGGCCGGCCGGTCGGCTTCCTGCCCGGCCTGCCCGGCCTGCCCGCCCGGTACGAACAGCACCAGGACCAGTACGCCGACGGCGGCCACGCAGGCGCTCACCGTGAAGACCGCGTCGTAGCCGTCCACGGTCACGCGCAGGATGACGAACGCCACCAGGGGGCCCAGCAGCGCGCCCGCCGTGTCCATGGCCCGGTGCACGCCGAAGGCGCGGCCGCGCGTGCGCGGGGTGCTCGCCAGCGAGATCAGCGCGTCCCGGGGTGCCGTGCGCAGCCCCTTGCCCGTGCGGTCGGCGGCCAGGATCAGGCCGATCGGTGTCACCGTGTGGGCCACCAGCAGCAGCGGCCTGGAGAGCGCGGAGAGGCCGTAGCCCAGTCCCGCGACCCACTTGTGGCGGCCCCCGCCCCGATCGGCCAGGTGGCCCCCGGCCAGCCGGACCAGCGCAGAGAAGCCGTTGTAGACGCCGTCCAGCAGGCCGAAGCCGAGCGGGGTCAGGCCGAGCCCCGCCACCAGGTACAGCGGCAGCACCGCCGTGACCATCTCCGAGGACACGTCCGTGATCAGGCTGACCGTGCCGAGCGCGAGGACCGTGGGGGCGACCGCGGCACGGCGCCGACCGGCGGGAGACCGGACGGCGCCGTCCGCGGGCGGCACGGCGGCGCCGGGGGCGCTCGCGCGGCTGTCCGCTACGTACACGTCAGGGCGCCCAGATGCCGGTGATGTCCTGGGCGGAGGCCGCGTTGCCCGCGTGCGCGGCCAGGCCCTGGGTGTCCTCCAGGGTGCGCAGCAGGTCGTAGTGGTTGTACGTGGTGGAGCTGCTCGACCCGGGCGTCACCGGCTGGCCGTAGAGGACGGTCGGGATGCGGTTGCCGCTGAGCCGGTTGTCCTCGTCGAAGGTGACGACGAGGAGACTGTTGTGGGTCCTGGCCCACGTGGCGTACGCGCCCAGGTTGTTCTTGAGCCAGGTGTCGCCGGTCGACACCGAGCAGTCGTGCATGTCGCTGCACAGGTTGGGGATCACGAAGGACATCTGGGGGAGCGTGGAGTAGTCCGCCGGGAACTGCGCGAAGGTGTACGCGGACGACGTCGGCACGTTGCCGAAGCCGAACCAGGGGTTGTGCTTGCGGGCGTAGGTGCCGCTGCTGCACGTGGTCGAGCCCTGGCTGGGCAGTGACTCGTTGTAGCTCGCCCAGGTGCGGCCCGCCGCGAGCTGCTCGGAGGCGAGGTTGGGGGCCGAGGAGAAGCCGGGGGTGTAGCAGCTGTCGTCCGTGATGCCCTGGGTGGAGCCGGAGAACAGCGCGAAGTAGTTCGGTTGGCTCGGGTGGGTCAGGCCGTACGACTGGGTCAGGTTGGCGCCGCCGGACTTGAGCGAGTTGATGTACGGCGCGCTGGAGGAGCCGATCACCTGGCTGTAGGCGTGGTTCTCGAAGACCACCACGACCACGTGGTCCGGGTTCGGGACTCCGGCCGCGGCCTGCGCGGACGAGGAGCCGCCGAGGCCGGTCCACAGGCCCGCGGAGACGGCCGCGAGGGCGAAGGCGGACGCCAGGGCGGTACGGCCGCGGTGGAACAGGGACTTGCCGGAACTGCCGGACACATCAACCTCCGGTGGGGGAAGGGCGGGGGCGGCGGTGCGGACAGAGCATGCACACGCCAAAATTCCCGTGTCCCACGCCGGCCAACCCGGTGGATGAAGAACGGATGAACTGCTGCCGCCGGAGGGCAGTCCCCGCGCAGGCGGGCCGGACTCGTGCGGGTTCCCACCGGCGCCAGTGGCGGCCACTCCGGTTAGGCTCTGGCCAGGACGAACGGATCCGACGGGAGGCCGGGATGACGGCGCCGGGGCGCAGGAGCAGTACCTTCACACGGCTGCTGCGGCACGGCTTCACCGATGCCTCCGCCGCCGAGCGGCTGCTGGACAGCGCGGAACTCGCCCCCGTCCGCGACGACCCGGTGCTCCTCGAGGCGCTCGGCGCGACCGCCGACCCCGACCTCGCGCTCGGCGGCCTGGTCCGGCTGCTGGAGGCCCAGCCGGCCCCCACCGCCCGGCGCGAGCTGCTCGACACGCTGATAGCGGCCAAGCCGCTGCGCGACCGGCTGCTCGGCGTGCTCGGCGCCTCCGCCGCGCTCGGCGACCACCTCGCGCGGCACGCCGGCGACTGGCAGGCGCTCGTCACCTACGAGCCGCGGGACCTGCACCCGGGCGTGGAGGAGTTCGAACGCGGGCTCGCGGACGCCACCGACCCCGTCTCGCTGCGCGTCGCCTACCGGCGCTGCCTGCTGTCCATCGCCGCCCGCGACGTGTGCGGCACCATCACCGTCGCCGAGACTGCCGCCGAGCTCGCCGACCTGGCCACGGCCACCCTGCGCGCCGCGCTCCGCCTCGCCACGGCCGAAGCCCCCGACGACGCCTCGCTGTGCCGGCTCGCGGTGATCGCCATGGGCAAGTGCGGCGGCCACGAGCTGAACTACGTCTCCGACGTCGACGTCATCTTCGTCGGCGAGGCCGCGGACGGCGCCGACGAGGGCAAGGCGCTGCGCGCCGCGACCCGGCTCGCCTCGCACCTGATGCGGATCTGCTCCGAGACGACGGTCGAGGGTTCGATCTGGCCGGTGGACGCCAACCTGCGGCCCGAGGGCCGCAACGGCCCGCTGGTGCGCACGCTCAGCAGCCATGTCGCCTACTACCAGCGGTGGGCCAAGACCTGGGAGTTCCAGGCGCTGCTCAAGGCCCGTCCGGTGGCCGGCGACCGCGCGCTCGGCGAGGAGTACGTCGCCGCCCTGCACCCGCTGGTCTGGCAGGCCGCGGAACGCGAGAACTTCGTCGCCGACGTGCAGAAGATGCGCCGCCGCGTCGTCGAGAACATCCCCGTCGCCGAGGTCGAGCGGGAGCTCAAGCTCGGGCCGGGCGGCCTGCGGGACGTCGAGTTCGCCGTCCAGCTGCTGCAACTGGTGCACGGCCGCGCGGACGCCTCCCTGCGCAGCGGCACCACCCTCGACGCCCTCAAGGCGCTGGCCGCCGGGGGCTACGTCGGCCGGGCGGACGCCGTGCAGCTCGACGAGGCGTACCGCTTCCTGCGCTCCATGGAGCACCGCATCCAGCTGCACCGGCTGCGCCGCACCCATCTGGTCCCGGAGGACGAGGCCGACCTGCGCCGCCTCGGCCGCTCCCTGGGGCTGCGCACCGAGCCGGTCGCCGAGCTCAACCGCGAGTGGCGGCGCAACGCCGGCGCCGTACGGCGGCTCCACGAGAAGATCTTCTACCGGCCGCTGCTCGACGCGGTCGCCCAGCTCGCCCCCGGCGAGGCCCGGCTCAGCCCCGAGGCGGCCCGCGAGCGCCTGGTCGCCCTCGGCTACGCCGACCCCGCCGCCGCGCTGCGCCACCTGGAGGCCCTGGCCTCCGGCGTCACCCGCAAGGCCGCCATCCAGCGCACCCTGCTGCCCGTGCTGCTCGGCTGGTTCGCGGACTCCGCCGACCCCGACGCGGGCCTGCTCAACTTCCGCAAGGTCTCCGACGCGCTCGGCAAGACCCCGTGGTACCTGAGGCTGCTGCGGGACGAGGGCGCCGCGGCGGAGAACCTCGCGCGGGTGCTGTCGGCCGGCCGCCTCGCCCCCGACCTGCTGCTGCGCGCGCCCGAGGCGGTGGCCCTGCTCGGCGACGGCGACGGCGGCGGCCTGGAGCCCCGCGAGCGCGCCCACCTGGAGCAGGAGATCCTGGCCGCCGTGGGCCGCGCGGACAACGCCGAGCAGGCGGTCACCGCCGCGCGCGGTGTGCGGCGCCGCGAGCTGTTCCGTACGGCCGCCGCCGACATCGTCGGCTCCTACGGAACCGAGGAGCAGCCCGCCGAGGCCGACCAGGGCGCGCTCGTGGACCTGGTGGGCTCAGCCGTGTCCGACCTGACCGCGGCGACGCTGGCCGGCACCCTGCGGGCGGTCGTGGACGCGGGGTGGGGCGAGGAGCTGCCGACCCGGTTCGCGGTCATCGGCATGGGCCGGTTCGGCGGGCACGAGCTGGGCTACGGCTCGGACGCGGACGTGCTGTTCGTGCACGAGCCGCGCGAGGGCGTGGACGAGCGGGAGGCCGCGCAGGCGGCGAACCGGGTCGTCGCCGAGATGCGGCGGCTGCTGCAGATCCCGAGCGCGGACCCGCCGCTGCTGATCGACGCGGATCTGCGGCCCGAGGGCAAGACCGGGCCGCCGGTGCGGACGCTGACGTCGTACGGGGCCTACTACCGGCGCTGGTCCCTGGTGTGGGAGTCGCAGGCGCTGCTGCGGGCCGAGCCGGTCGCCGGGGACGCGGACCTCGGGCGGCGCTTCGTCGACCTGGTCGATCCGCTGCGGTACCCGGCGCGCGGGCTGGACGAGGACGCGGCGCGGGAGATCCGGCGGCTGAAGGCGCGGATGGAGTCCGAGCGGCTGCCGCGCGGCGCCGATCCCAAGCTGCACACCAAGCTCGGGCCGGGCGGGCTGTCCGACGTGGAGTGGACGGTGCAGCTGCTCCAGATGCGGCACGGGGCGGGGGAGCCGGGACTGCGCACCACGCGGACCCGGCAGGCGCTGGCGGCCGCGCGGGAGGCGGGGCTGGTGTCGGAGGAGGACGCGTCCGTCCTGGACGAGGCGTGGGTGCTGGCGACGCGGGTGCGCAACGCCGTGATGCTGGTGCGCGGCCGGGCGGGGGACACCTTCCCCTCGGACCCGCGGGAGCTGGCGGCGGTGGGCCGGTACCTGGGGTACGGGCCGGGGCACGTGGGAGACATGCTGGACGCCTACCGGCGGACCGCCCGGCGGGCCCGGAGCGTGGTGGAGACGCTGTTCTACGGGATGTGAGCGGCGTCGCGCTCGTTCGTCGGCAGCAGCGCCTTGCGCGGAACCGGGCTGCGGGGCAGGGCGTACGGCAGCGCGCCGTACCAGAGGCGGGCGAGGGTGAAGCCGACGCCCAGGCACAGGAGGCCGCCCACCGCGTCCAGCCAGAAGTGGTTGGCGGTGGCGACGATGACCACGAGGGTGGCCACGGGGTAGACCAGGCCGAGGACCCGGACCCAGGGCACGGTGGCCAGGGCGAAGATGGTCAGGCCGCACCACATGGACCAGCCGATGTGCATCGACGGCATCGCGGCGTACTGGTTCGACATGTGCTTCAGGTCGCCGGAGGCCATCGAGCCCCAGGTGTGGTGGACCTGGACCGTGTCCACGAAACGGCCGCCGTTCATCAGGCGCGGCGGCGCCAGCGGATACAGGTAGTAGCCGAGCAGGGCGATGCCGGTCGTCGCGAACAGCACCAGGCGGGTCGCCGCGTAGCGGCCGGGATGGCTGCGGTAGAGCCACAGCAGAACACCCACCGTGACCACGAAGTGCAGGGTCGCGTAGTAGTAGTTCATGCCGACGATCAGCCAGTTCACGGCGTCGACGGCGTGGTTGACGGACTGCTCGACGGCGACGCCCAGGCGGTGCTCGGCGCGCCAGATCCAGTCCGCGTTGCGCAGCGCCTCGGCCTTCTGCTCCGGCACCGCGTTGCGGATGAGCGAGTACGTCCAGTAACTGACCCCGATCAGCAGGATCTCGAACCAGAGCCGGGGCCGGCCGGGCGTGCGCAGCCGGCCCAGGACGTCCGCCTGCCGCGCATCCGTGACGGGGTGCGGAACGGCCTCCTCGGGCCCTCCCGGTCGCGTCACGGTCGTGTCACCCATAGGCACAGAGTCTGCCAGAAAAGCCTACCCCCACCGATCATCCCGCGGTCGGTTCGAGGACGCATGTTGTCCACCCGGCGGGGCTACGGCCGGGCGCGGTCCCCGGGGGCCGACGCCGTCGAACCGCGCACCACCAGCTCGGGCATGAACACGAACTCGCTGTGCGGGGCCGGGGTCCCGCCGATCTCCTCCAGCAGGGTGCGCACCGCCGCCTGGCCCATGGCCGGCACCGGCTTGCGGATCGTCGTCAGGGGCGGGTCGGTGAACGCGATCAGCGGGGAGTCGTCGAAGCCGACCACCGAGACGTCCCGGGGCACCTCGAGACCCTGCTGCCGGGCCGCCCGTATCGCCCCGAGGGCCATCATGTCGCTGGCGCACACCACCGCCGTGCAGCCCCGGTTCATCAGCGCCGTGGCGGCGGCCTGACCGCCCTCCAGCGTGTACAGGGAGTGCTGGAGGAAGACGGACTCGATCACGTCCGGAGACAGGCCGAGCTGGTCCTGCATGACGCGGACGAAGCCCTCGATCTTGCGCAGCACCGGCACGAAGCGCTTCGGCCCCACGGCCAGCCCGATCCGGGTGTGGCCGAGGGAGACGAGGTGGGTGACGGCCAGGGTCATCGCGGCCCGGTCGTCGGGGGATATGAACGGCGCCTGCACCTTGGGCGAGAAGCCGTCCACCAGCACGAACGGCACGCCCTGGGCGCGCAGCTGCTCGTAGCGCTGGGTGTCGGCGGTGGTGTCCGCGTGCAGTCCGGAGACGTAGATGATCCCGGCGACCCCGCGGTCCACCAGCATCTCGGTCAGCTCGTCCTCCGTGGACCCGCCCGGGGTCTGGGTGGCGAGGATCGGGGTGTAGCCCTGCCGGGTCAGCGCCTGGCCGATGACCTGCGCCAGGGCAGGGAATATCGGGTTCTCCAGCTCGGGGGTTATCAGGCCCACCAGGCCCTCGCTGCGCTGCCGCAGACGCACCGGGCGCTCATAGCCCAGCACGTCGAGGGCGGCCAGCACGGACTGGCGGGTGGTGGAGGCGACGCCCGGCTTCCCGTTGAGGACGCGGCTGACGGTCGCTTCGCTCACCCCCGCTTGAGCGGCGATATCGGCAAGCCGTGTGGTCACAGGATGTGACTGTACCGGTCGGATCTCGCGTTGCCCACCGACAGGACGCCTGGCACGGCCCGTCGCACGGCTCGCTGCGGGCTGCTGCGTCATCGCGTTCCCTCGTGTTCTGGTCGGCTCCCCGGTACGCAAGGGATGTTCCCCCCGCCGCAACGGTATGGCAAGAGCTTGCAGAGTCTTGCACACCGCTTCGGGACCTCGCTGAGCGGCGTGGAATCAAGCTCGTGGCAGGCGCGGTCAGGTCACGGGCGGATAACCGTCATGATCTCTTGCACTTTTTTTCTGCAAGGTCTTTCGCCGCGCTTACATCGCTGTTACGTTCACGGTCGCCCGGCCGCCGCAACGGCGCAGTCGGCAAGACAGCAGAGGCGGCGGACGGGACCGCCCTCTGTTCACGGGCTTTCACCCTCAAGGAGAACTCATGCGGCGTGGCATAGCGGCCAGCGCGCTCGTGGCGTCCCTCGCCCTCGCGGCGACGGCGTGCGGCGGAGGCGACAGCGGCAGCGACAACAAGTCGGACGGCCCGGTGACCATCACCTGGTGGGACACCTCCAACGCCACCAACGAGGCGCCGACGTACCAGGCCCTGGTGAAGCAGTTCATGGCTGCCAACAAGAACATCAAGGTCAAGTACGTCGACGTGCCCTTCGACCAGGCGCAGAACAAGTTCGACACGGCCGCCGGCTCCCAGGGTGCCCCGGACGTCCTGCGTTCCGAGGTCGGCTGGACCCCCGCCTTCGCCAAGAAGGGTTACTTCCTGCCGCTGGACGGCACCGAGGCCCTCGCGGACCAGGCCAAGTTCCAGCCCAGCCTGATGAAGCAGGCCCAGTACCAGGGCAAGACCTACGGCGTGCCGCTGGTCACCGACACCCTCGCCCTCGTCTACAACAAGGCCCTGTTCAAGAAGGCCGGCATCACCGAGGCCCCCAAGACCTGGGACGAGCTGAAGTCCGACGCCGCCAAGGTCAAGGACAAGACCGGCGTCGACGGCTACTGGGGCTCCACCCAGGCCTACTACGCCCAGTCCTTCCTCTACGGCGAGGGCACCGACACCGTCGACGCCGCCGCCAAGAAGATCACCGTGAACTCGGCCCCCGCCAAGAAGGCGTACGGCACCTGGCTGAGCACGTTCTCCGGCAAGGGCCTGCACAAGGCCGACACCACCGCGGACGCCTACGCCCACATCCAGGACGCGTTCGTCAACGGCAAGGTCGCCGCGATCATCCAGGGCCCGTGGGAGATCACGAACTTCTACAAGGGCAAGGCCTTCACGGACAAGTCCAACCTGGGCATCGCCACCGTCCCGGCCGGCTCCTCCGGCAAGGCGGGCGCCCCCACCGGCGGCCACAACCTCTCGGTCTACGCCGGCTCGGACAAGGCCCACCAGGCCGCGGCCCTGAAGCTCGTGAAGTTCATGACCTCGGCGAAGTCCCAGGAGACCATCGCCCTGAAGAACTCCACGCTGCCCACCCGTGACGACGCCTACACCGCGCAGGTCAAGGCCGACCCCGGCATCGCCGGCTACCAGGGCGTGCTCTCCGCCGCCCAGCCGCGCCCGGCGCTGCCCGAGTACAGCTCCCTGTGGGGCCCGCTCGACACCGAGCTGCCCAAGATCGCCGGTGGCAAGGAGTCCCTGGACAAGGGTCTGAGCAACGCTGAGCTCGCGATCGCCAAGCTGGTCCCGGACTTCAGCAAGTAGTGCCCGTGTGGCCGCCGGATCCGTCCTCCGAGGGGGGGAGCGGATCCGGCGGCCACCCGCCTGTGCCCAGCCACTTCCCGAAGCCGCAGAAATTCCAGAAGGTGTCGAACATGACAGTCGCCATCGACCGCGCCACCGGCAAGCGCCGCGGTGACCGCGCGCCACGGCCCGGGCTGGGCCGGCGCCTGAAGCACAGCTACCAGAAGTACTGGTACGCGTACGTGATGATCGCCCCGGTGGCGATCGTCCTGGGCGTCCTCGTGCTGTACCCACTGGTGTACGGCCTGTACCTCACGCTCACCGACGCCAACAGCCTCAACACGGCCCGCACGATCGGCGTCAACCACATCGACGCCACCTACAAGTTCATCGGGCTCGCCAACTACAAGGACATCCTGTTCGGCGCGACGTCGTACGACCGCTTCTGGTCGCACTTCATCTGGACGATCGTGTGGACGGCCCTGTGTGTCGCCCTGCACTACGCCATCGGTCTGGGCCTCGCCCTGCTGCTCAACCAGAAGCTGCGCGGCCGCACCTTCTACCGGCTGATGCTGATCCTGCCGTGGGCCGTGCCCACCTTCGTCACCGTCTTCGGCTGGCGCTTCATGCTCGCCGACGGCGGCGTCATCAACTCCGCCCTCGACACACTGCACCTGCCCACACCGCTGTGGCTGGAGGACACCTTCTGGCAGCGGTTCGCGGCGATCATGGTCAACACCTGGTGCGGTGTGCCGTTCATGATGGTCTCGCTCCTCGGCGGCCTGCAGTCCATCGACGCCTCGCTCTACGAGGCCGCGGAGATGGACGGCGCGAACGCCTGGCAGCGGTTCCGCTTCGTCACCCTCCCGGGCCTGCGGTCGGTCAGCTCCACCGTCGTCCTGCTCGGCATCATCTGGACCTTCAACCAGTTCGCCGTCATCTTCCTGCTGTTCGGACCCAACGGCGCCCCCGACGCCCAGATCCTCGTCACGTGGGCCTACTACCTGGGCTTCGGACAGCAGCCGCGTGACTTCGCCCAGTCGGCCGCCTACGGCATCCTGCTGCTGGCCATTCTGATCGTCTTCACCTCGTTCTACCGCCGCTGGCTGAACCGCAATGAGCAGCAGCTCGCGATCTGAGGCAGGAGTTCCCATGAGTACGACCACAGTCGAGACCTCCGCCGCGGTGAGCGAGCAGGACTCCGCGGCCCCGCGGCCGCCCAAGGTGCGCGGACGCGAGCAGCGCGGCCTCGCCGGCTCCCTCGCCTCCCACGGCATCCTGATCACCGGCAGCCTCGTCGCGCTGTTCCCGGTCGCCTGGCTGGTGTACCTGTCCCTCGGCCCGGACAAGGACGACTACCTGCACCCCGGCGGCATCTGGGACAAGATGACGCTCGACAACTACGCGTTCGTCCTGCAGCACACGAACTTCTTCGAGTGGCTGAAGAGTTCGCTGATCGTCTCGCTCGGCACCACGGTCCTCGGCGTCATGGTCGCCGCGACCACCGGGTACGCGGTCTCCCGCATGCGCTTCCCGGGCTACCGGAAGTTCATGTGGGTGCTCCTGGTCACCCAGATGTTCCCGGTGGCCGTACTCATGGTGCCGATGTACCAGATCCTCGCCGACCTGCAGCTCGTCGACAGCTACTTCGGTCTCGTCCTCGTGTACTGCACGACCGCGGTGCCTTACTGCGCCTGGCTGCTCAAGGGCTACTTCGACACCATCCCGTTCGAGATCGACGAGGCGGGGCGCGTCGACGGGCTGACGCCCTTCGGCACGTTCGCACGGCTGATCCTGCCGCTCGCCAAGCCGGGCCTGGCCGTCGCCGCCTTCTACAGCTTCATCACCGCGTTCGGCGAGGTCGCCTTCGCCACGACGTTCATGCTGGACGACCAGAAGTACACGCTCGCCGTCGGCCTCCAGAGCTTCATCAGTGAGCACGACGCCCAGCGCAACCTGATGGCCGCCACCGCGGTGCTGATCGCGATACCGGTCTCCGCGTTCTTCTACCTCGTGCAGAAGAACCTCGTCACCGGCCTCACCGCGGGCGGCACCAAGGGCTGACCCCAGCCGAGAAGGCTCCCGCGCGCCTGACCCGCGCGGGCGGCGGCCGCGGTGCCTCAACGCCCCCGCTTGCACCGCGGCCGCCTCATCCCCTTCCGCCCACGCCCCCAGACCCGACTCCCCACGCCCGGCCCCGCCCGGGAGGGGGGACCCTCATCGCATCAAGGACGCCATGAGCCAGCAGCACTCCTCGGCCGGAACCCCCACCTCCGAAGCGGCCGTCGCCACCGTCGCCACGCGACGCGACTGGTGGCGGGACGCGGTGATCTACCAGGTCTACCCGCGCAGCTTCGCCGACAGCAACGGCGACGGCATGGGTGACCTGGAGGGCGTACGCTCCCGTCTGCCGTACCTGCGCGACCTCGGCGTCGACGCCGTGTGGCTCAGCCCCTTCTACGCCTCGCCGCAGGCCGACGCCGGCTACGACGTCGCCGACTACCGCGCCGTCGACCCGATGTTCGGCAACCTCCTGGACGCCGACGCGCTGATCCGCGACGCCCACGAGCTGGGCCTGCGCGTCATCGTCGACCTGGTGCCCAACCACTCCTCCGACCAGCACGAGTGGTTCCGGCGCGCGGTCGCCGAGGGCCCGGGCTCGCCGCTGCGCGAGCGCTACCACTTCCGGCCCGGCAAGGGGAAGAACGGCGAACTCCCGCCCAACGACTGGGAGTCCATCTTCGGCGGCCCGTCCTGGACCCGGGTCACCGAGCCGGACGGCACCCCCGGCGAGTGGTACCTGCACCTCTTCGCCCCGGAGCAGCCCGACTTCAACTGGGAGCACCCGGCGGTCGGCGACGAGTTCCGCTCCATCCTGCGCTTCTGGCTGGACATGGGCGTGGACGGCTTCCGCATCGACGTGGCGCACGGCCTGGTCAAGGCGGACGGTCTGCCGGACCTGGGCTCCCACGACCAGCTGAAGCTGCTGGGCAACGATGTCATGCCGTTCTTCGACCAGGACGGCGTGCACGCCGTGTACCGGCAGTGGCGCAAGGTCCTCGACGAGTACGCGGGCGAGCGCATCTTCGTCGCCGAGGCGTGGACGCCGACCGTCGAGCGCACCGCCCTGTACGTCCGCCCGGACGAGCTGCACCAGGCCTTCAACTTCCAGTACCTGGGCACCGCCTGGGACGCGGCCGAGCTGCGCGAGGTCATCGACCGCACCCTGGAGTCGATGCGCCCGGTCGGCGCCCCCGCCACCTGGGTGCTGTCCAACCACGACGTGACCCGGCACGCCACCCGCTTCGCCAACCCGCCCGGCCTCGGCACCCAGATCCGCACCGCCGGCGACCGGGAGCTCGGCCTGCGCCGGGCCCGTGCGGCCACGCTGCTGATGCTGGCGCTGCCCGGATCGGCGTACGTCTACCAGGGCGAGGAGCTCGGCCTGCCGGACGTGGTGGACCTGCCGGACGAGGTGCGCCAGGACCCGGCGTACTTCCGGGGCGAGGGCCAGGACGGCTTCCGCGACGGTTGCCGGGTGCCGATCCCGTGGACGCGGGACGGCTCCTCCTACGGCTTCGGCGCCGGCGGCAGCTGGCTCCCGCAGCCGGGGAACTGGAGTGAGCTGAGCGTGGAGGCGCAAGCGGGCGTGCCCGGCTCGACCCTGGAGCTGTACCGCTCCGCGCTCGCGTTCCGCCGGGCCCACACCGACCTGGGCGCGGGCGACTCGGTGGAGTGGCTGCGGGCGCCCGAGGGCGTTCTCGCCCTGCGCCGCGGTGAGTTCGTCTGCGTGGCGAACACCACCGGCCGGCCGGTGACCGTCCCGGCGTACGGCCGGCTCCTGCTCGCGAGCGGTGAGGTGACGGAGGCCGAGGGTGCGACCACGGTGCCCGCCGACACCACGGTGTGGTGGACCACCGGCTGAGCCGTCGCAAGTCTTTCGCTTTCTTTCAGGGGCCCGTCGTCCGGTGCGGACGACGGGCCCCGTTGCGCGTCCCGGAGGCGTCCGCGCACGCCAACGCGCCGCAAACCGGCCCTATTTCGCTTATGTGACAGGAGCATGTCCAGGGGGTTGACCGCCGAGGTCGGGGCTCGTACGGTCTGCTCACTGCAAGTGGTTGAAAGCTTGCAGCAATTCCCTTCAAGGGATCCCGGAGCCTCCCCAGGGCCCCGGCAGCAGATCCTTCAACGGAGAAGGACCCCCACATGGCCAGCAGAACGCTCTCCGGCGCCCTCGCCCTCGCGGCCGCCGCGACGGTCGCACTCGTCGTCCCGGCCGGCACCGCCCAGGCCTCCCCGCCCGGCACCAAGGACGTCACCGCAGTTCTCTTCGAGTGGAAGTACGCCTCCGTCGCCAAGGAGTGCACCAGCACCCTGGGCCCGGCGGGTTACGGCTACGTCCAGGTCTCCCCGCCCGCCGAGCACATACAGGGCTCGCAGTGGTGGACCTCGTACCAGCCCGTGAGCTACAGGATCGCCGGCCGGCTCGGGGACCGCGCGGCCTTCCAGAACATGGTCGGCACCTGCCACGCGGCCGGCGTGAAGGTCGTCGTCGACACCGTGATCAACCACATGTCGGCGGGCAGCGGCACCGGTACCGGCGGCTCCTCGTACTCCAAGTACGACTACCCCGGCCTGTACTCGATCTACGACTTCGACGACTGCACCGCGCAGGTCAGCAACTACCAGGACCGCTGGAACGTCCAGCACTGCGAACTGGTGGGCCTCGCCGACCTCGACACCGGCGAGGAGTACGTCCGCAAGACCATCGCCGGCTACATGAACGACCTGCTCTCCCTCGGCGTCGACGGCTTCCGGATCGACGCGGCCAAGCACATCGACGCGGCCGACCTCGCCAACATCAAGTCCCGCCTCACCAACCCGAACGCCTACTGGAAGCAGGAGGTCATCTACGGGGCGAACGAGGCGGTCCAGCCGACCGAGTACACCGGCAACGGCGACGTCCAGGAGTTCCGCTACGCCTACGACCTCAAGCGGGTCTTCAACAGTGAGAAGCTCGCCTACCTGAACAACTTCGGCGAGGGCTGGGGCTACATGAGCAGCTCGGTGGCCGGCGTCTTCGTCGACAACCACGACACCGAGCGCAACGGCTCCACGCTCAACTACAAGGACGGCGCCAACTACACCATGGCGAACGTCTTCATGCTCGCCTGGCCCTACGGCGCCCCGGACATCAACTCCGGCTACGAGTGGTCCGACTCGGACGCGGGCCCGCCCAACGGCGGTACGGTGAACGCCTGCTGGCAGGACGGCTGGAAGTGCCAGCACGCCTGGCCCGAGATCAAGTCCATGGTCGCCTTCCGCAACGCCACCCGCGGCCAGTCGGTCACCAACTGGTGGGACAACGGGAACAACGCGATCGGCTTCGGGCGCGGCAGCAAGGGCTATGTGGCCATCAACCACGAGACCGGCTCGCTGACCCGGACCTACCAGACGTCCCTGCCGGCGGGCACGTACTGCAACGTGCAGAACAACACCAGCGTCAGCGTGAACTCCAGTGGGCAGTTCACGGCCACGCTGGGCGCCAACACCGCGCTCGCGATCTACGCCGGAAAGTCCGGCTGCTGACGCGCCCGCACCCCCACGCCCCGGCGTCCGCCCAGGACATCCCCCCTGTCCGCGCGGGCGCCGGGGCGCGGTTGTGAAAATTCTTGCCGTCGGTTTCAAGACTCTTGCTGTAAACCTTTCGTCGGCGGTACGGTCACGCGGGCGCCCGGCGACGCGGCCTTCCGCCGCGCAGGAGTCGGACCCACCTGAGCCGTAATCGCAAGGAGTTCACGCCTGTGATACCGAGATGGCCGGCGCCCCGCTCGCGCCGTACCCCGCACCGGAGAAGAGCCGCGGTCCTCACCGCCGTGTCGCTCGCCGCCGCCCTCGTCCAGCCCGTCGCCGCCCGGGCCGCCACCCCGCCCGCGCCGCCGTCGGACGCGCGGCTCGCCGCCGCGCCCGCCCGGCACGACGACACGCGCGAGCAGTTCTACTTCGTCATGCCGGACCGTTTCGCCAACGGTGACACCGCGAACGACCGCGGCGGTCTGACCGGTTCCCGCACCAGCACCGGCTACGACCCCACCGACAAGGGGTTCTACCAGGGCGGCGACCTCAAGGGCCTGACCAAGCGGCTCGACTACATCAAGGGCCTCGGCACCACCGCCATCTGGATGGCGCCGATCTTCAAGAACCAGCCCGTGCAGGGCACCGGCAAGGACGCCTCGGCCGGCTACCACGGCTACTGGATCACCGACTTCACCAAGGTCGACCCGCACTTCGGCACCAACGCCGACCTCTCGGCCCTCATCTCCAAGGCGCACGCCAAGGGCATGAAGGTCTTCTTCGACGTCATCACCAACCACACCGCCGACGTCGTGGACTACGAGGGCCAGTCCCACGAGTACCTCTCCAAGGGCGCCTTCCCGTACCTGACCAAGGACGGCCGGCCCTTCGACGACGCCGACTACGCCGACGGGACCAGGAGGTTCCCCTCGGTCGGCACCTCGTCCTTCCCGTACACCCCGGTCGTCCCGGCCGACAGGAAGGACGTCAAGGTCCCGTCCTGGCTCAACGACCCGACGATGTACCACAACCGCGGCGACTCCACCTACGCCGGCGAGAACGCCACCTACGGCGACTTCTCCGGCCTCGACGACCTGTGGACCGAGCGTCCCGAGGTCGTCAGCGGCATGGAGAAGATCTACCAGCGCTGGGTGAAGGACTTCGGCATCGACGGCTTCCGCATCGACACCGTCAAGCACGTGAACATGGAGTTCTGGACCCAGTGGGCGACGGCGCTCGACAAGTACGCCGCCGAGCACGGCCGTAGGAACTTCTTCATGTTCGGCGAGGTCTACTCCGCCGACACCTCGGTCACCTCCCCGTACGTCACCCGGGGCCGGCTCGACGCCACCCTCGACTTCCCCTTCCAGGACGCGGCCCGCACCTACGCCTCCCAGGGCGGCAGCGCCGGGAAGCTGGCCGGAGTCTTCGGCGACGACTACAAGTACACGACCGACAAGGCCAACGCCTACGAACAGGTCACCTTCCTCGGCAACCACGACATGGGCCGCATCGGGTACTTCCTCAAGCAGGACAACCCGAAGGCGACCGACGCCGAACTCCTCGCCAAGGACAAGCTCGCCAACGAGCTGATGTTCCTCAGCCGGGGCAACCCGGTCGTCTACTACGGCGACGAGCAGGGCTTCACCGGCTCGGGCGGCGACAAGGACGCCCGCCAGACCATGTTCGCCTCCAAGGTCGCCGACTACCTCGACGACGACGAGATCGGCACCGACCGCACCCACGCCAGCGACGCCTACGACACGAAGGCGCCCCTGTACCGGCAGATCGCCGAGCTGGCCCGGCTCCGCAGCGCCAACCCGGCGCTGACGGACGGCGTCCAGACCGAGCGGTACGCGGCGGACGGCGCGGGCGTCTACGCCTTCTCCCGCACCAGCACCGGCGCCGACCGCACCGAGTACCTCGTCGCGTTCAACAACGCCGGCGAGACGAAGACCGCGACCTTCGCGGCCGGCTCGGCGGACATGGCCTACCACGGGATCCACGGCACCAAGGCCACCGTGACCTCCGGCGCCGACCGCAAGGTCACCCTCACCGTCCCGGCCGGCTCCGCCGTCGTCCTCAAGGCCGCCGGCCGCCTCCAGGCACCCGCGAGCAAGCCCACCCTCACCCTCACGGCCCCGCCCGCCGGCGCCACCGGCACCGTGGAGCCGAGCGCCGACGTCTCCGGCGGCCGGCTGAACCGGGTGGTCTTCGCGGCGCAGGTCGGCGACGGCCCGTGGCAAGTGCTCGGCTCCGCCGACCACGCCCCCTACAAGGTCACCCAGACCCTCGGCAGGAACGTCCCGGCCGGGACCGCCCTGCGCTACAAGGCCGTAGTGATCGACTCGGCCGGCCGCACGGCGAGCGCCATGGCCGCCTCCACCACCGGCACCCCGCCGGCTCCCGAGGTCCCCACGGCGAGCTCCCGCGAGTACGCGGTCGTCCACTACAAGCGCACCGACGGCGACTACGCGAACTGGGGCCTGTACGCCTGGGGCGACCTCGCCGACGGCGAGTCGACCACCTGGCCCGCCAGCCACCCCTTCATCGGCCGCGACGCCTACGGCGCCTTCGCCTACGTCAAGCTGAAGCCCGGCGCCTCCAACGTCGGCTTCCTCGTGATCGACAAGGACGGCAACAAGGACGTCTCCGCCGACCGGTCCATCGACGTCACCAAGACGGGTGAGGTCTGGATCGAGCAGGGCAAGGACACCGTCCAGACCCAGCGCCCCGACTACCCGGCGCAGGACAAGAGCAAGGCGGTCATCCACTACCACCGGGCCGACGGGGACTACGACGGCTGGGGCCTGCACGTCTGGACCGGCGCCGCGAACCCCACCGACTGGTCGAACCCCCTGAAGCCGGTGAAGACTGACGCCTATGGCGCGGTCTTCGAGGTGCCGCTCAGCGACGGTGCCACCAGCCTCAGCTACATCGTCCACAAGGGCGACCAGAAGGACCTGCCCGCCGACCAGTCCCTCGACCTCAAGGCCAACGGCTACGAGGTGTGGCAGGTGAGCGGCCAGGAGAAGTACCTGCTGCCGCAGCCCACGGGCAGCGCCGCCGCCCTGGACCTCGGCACGTCCAAGGCGATCTGGATCGACCGCGACACGATCGCCTGGAACGGCGTCGACGGCGCCGCCTCCACCCAGCTGCTCTCCTCCCACGACGGCTCGATCACCGTCAAGGACGGGGCGCTGACCAGTGACGACGAGCGCTGGCTGAGGCTGACGAAGACCAGCCTCACCGACGCCCAGAAGGCGAAGTTCCCGCACCTGAAGGACTACACCGCCTGGTCCGTCGACCCGCGCGACCGCGACCGGGTCCGCGCCGCCCTGCGCGGCCAGCTCGTCGCCTCCCAGCGCGCGGCCAACGGCGCGGTGCTCGCCGCGACCGGAGTCCAGCTCGCCGGCGTCCTCGACGACGTGTTCGGCGGCGCCGCGGCGAAGGCGCAGCTCGGCCCGGTGTTCCACCACGGACGGCCCACGCTGTCCGTGTGGGCGCCGACCGCGCAGAGCGTCGCCCTGGAGCTCGGCGGCTCCACCGTGCCGATGCACCGCGACGGCACCACCGGCGTGTGGTCCGTGACGGGCCCCGCGTCCTGGAAGGGCAGGCCCTACCGCTACGTCGTGAAGGTCTGGGCGCCGAGCGTGCGCAAGGTGGTCACCAACAAGGTCACCGACCCGTACTCCGTCGCCCTCACCGCGAACTCCGAGCGCAGCCTCGTCGCCGACCTGGACGACCGCGCGCTCGCCCCGAGCGGCTGGTCCTCCCTGGCCAAGCCCAAGGCCGTACCGCTGCGGGACGCGCAGATCCAGGAGCTGCACATCCGCGACTTCTCGATCGCGGACAAGACCGTCCCGGCCAAGGACAAGGGCGGCTACCTGGCCTTCACCGACAAGAACAGCGACGGCTCGAAGCACCTGCGGGCGCTGGCCAAGGCCGGCACCTCCTACGTGCACCTGCTGCCCGCCTTCGACATCGCCACCATCCCGGAGCGGAAGGCCGACCAGGCGACCACCGACTGCGACCTGGCCTCCTACCCGGCGGACTCCGACAAGCAGCAGGAGTGCGTGGCGAAGATCGCCGCTAAGGACGCCTACAACTGGGGCTACGACCCGTACCACTACACGGTCCCGGAGGGCTCCTACGCCACCGACCCGGACGGCACGGCGCGTACGGTCCAGTTCCGCCGCATGGTCAAGTCGCTGAACCAGGACGGCCTGCGGGTCGTCATGGACGTGGTCTACAACCACACCGCGGCCGCCGGGCAGGCGGACACCTCCGTGCTCGACCGGATCGTGCCCGGCTACTACCAGCGGCTGCTCGCCGACGGCTCCGTGGCCAACAGCACCTGCTGCGCCAACACCGCGCCCGAGAACGCGATGATGGGCAAGCTGGTGGTCGACTCGATCGTCACCTGGGCCAAGGAGTACAAGGTCGACGGCTTCCGCTTCGACCTCATGGGCCACCACCCGAAGGCCAACATCCTCGCCGTGCGCAAGGCGCTCGACGCGCTGACCCCGGAGAAGGACGGCGTCGACGGAAAGAAGATCATCCTCTACGGCGAGGGCTGGAACTTCGGCGAGGTCGCCGACGACGCCCGCTTCGTGCAGGCCACGCAGAAGAACATGGCCGGCACCGGCATCGCCACCTTCTCCGACCGGGCCCGTGACGCGGTGCGCGGCGGCGGCCCCTTCGACTCCGACCCGGGAATCCAGGGCTTCGCCTCGGGGCTCTACACCGACCCCAACTCCTCCACCGCCAACGGCACCAGGGACGAGCAGAAGGCCCGCCTGCTGCACTACCAGGACCTCATCAAGGTGGGCCTGAGCGGCAACCTGGCCGCGTACCGCTTCACCGACTCCGGCGGCAAGGAGGTCACCGGCGCTCAGGTCGACTACAACGGCGCGCCCGCGGGGTACGCGGACGCCCCCGGCGACGCCCTCGCCTACGTCGACGCGCACGACAACGAGTCGCTGTTCGACGCGCTCGCCTACAAGCTGCCGAAGGACACCCCGGCGTCGGACCGGTCCCGGATGCAGGTCCTGGCGATGGCCACGGCGGCCCTCTCGCAGGGCCCGGCGCTCTCCCAGGCCGGCACCGACCTGCTGCGCTCCAAGTCCCTGGACCGCAACTCCTTCGACAGCGGCGACTGGTTCAACGCCATCCACTGGAACTGCGCGGACGGCAACGGCTTCGGCCGCGGTCTGCCCATGGCGGCCGACAACCAGTCCAAGTGGCCGTACGCCAAGCCGCTGCTGGGTTCGGTCAAGGTGGGCTGCCCGCAGATCGACGCCGCCTCGGCCGCCTACCGGGACCTGCTCCGGATCCGTACGACGGAGAAGGCGTTCTCCCTCGCCACGGCCACGCAGGTGCAGTCCCGGCTGTCCTTCCCGCTGTCCGGCGAGGACGAGACGCCCGGCGTGATCACCATGCGCCTCGGTGACCTGGTCGTCGTGTTCAACGCGACGCCCAGCACGCAGGAGCAGCACGTCGCGGCCCTGGCCGGTACGGGCTACCGCCTGCACCCGGTGCAGGCGTCGGGCGCGGACGCCACCGTGAAGTCCGCGGCCTACGCCAAGGGCTCCGGCACCTTCACCGTGCCCGCGCGCACGGTCGCGGTGTTCACCCGGACCGCCTGACGGCAGACCGGCAGGTGAGGGGGCGGACCTTTCGGGTCCGCCCCCTTTCCGCTGCCGTGGTTAGGGTGAGCGGGACGCCGTCGAAATACAACAGGAGTTCCCGTGCCGCAGATCACCGTCGACTACTCCGGCGGGCTCGCCGACGCCTTCGACCGGCCCGGGTTCGCGCGGGCGCTGCACGCCGCCACGGTCGAGATCGCGGCCGCCCGGCCGCCGGCCTGCAAGACGCAGTTCCGCCCGGCCGAGGACACCGTGGTCGGCTTCGACCACGAGGGGCACGCCGTCGTGCACGTCGGCATCGGGCTGCTGGCCGGGCGCACGGAGGAGACCAAGGCCCGGCTCGCCGAGACCACGCTGGAGCTGCTGCGCCAGTACCTGAAGCCCGCCCCCGGGACGGCGCTGCACGCCTCCGCCGAGGTGCGCGACCTCGACCCGTCGTACCGGAAGTCCGAGAGCGAGGGCTGAGGCGAGGGCCGGGCCGTCAGGACGCGAGGGCGATCAGCCGGGCGATCAGATCGCCGAACGGGCCGTCGGCCGGCTCGTCCGCGAGCATCCGGCGTACCACCGTCCCCATCTCCTGGTCGTAGGCGGCGCTGACCGCCGCGAGCGCGCCGAAGTCGTGCACCAACTGCGCCTCCAGCTCGGCCCGCGGGATGCGCCGCCCGTCCAGCCAGATCAGCGCGGTCGACTCGGCCAGTGAGATCCACGAGCGGACGACCAGTTCCAGCCGCGCCGGCGGGTCGGTGACGTCCAGATGCGAAAGGATCTGGTCATAGGCGGCCTGGCGTACGGAGTCGATGAGGGCGTTCGTCGTCGACGAGCCGACCGCCGGTCCGCCGCGCATCAGGGCCGCGAACCCGGGCCCGTGCTCGTCCACGAAGTCGAAGAACCGGCGCATCACGCGCAGCAGCCGGGCCCCGAGCGGACCCTCGCGCGGCTCCACGAACCGGCCCGCCAGATCCTCCGAGGCGCGCTTCAACGCGGCCTCGTACAGGCTGAGTTTGCCGGGGAAGTAGTGGTAGACCAGCGGGCGCGAGATGCCCGCGGCGGCCGCTATCTCGTCGATGGAGACATCATCGGGCGAGCGGCGGCTGAACAGTTCGAGGGCGACGCCGATCAACTGCTGCCGCCGCTCCTCCACTCCCATTCTGCGGCGAACCCCGGTAGTCATGCGAACACCTTACCGATCGAATCCGGCCTTGAACGGACCGAACCCGAACGCGATGTTCACGTGCTTCTGTCACATGCCAGGAAGCGGGGGCGCCGTCAGCGCAGGGCGCCGACCGTCCTTCCGTCCTCCAGCGTCCCCCGCAGACCCGCCTGCGTGCCCTGCCTGGTGCGTACGGCGAGCAGGTTGCCCTGCGAGGCCGCGCGGATCCCGCCGGTCGTGCTGATCGACGCGGTGTCCGCGCCGCCCGCCGCGAGCAGGTACCAGGTGCCCGCCCCCGACTTCCACAGCACCCCGGCCAGCACCTGCGGGTCACGGGCGCCGCACGCCGGCACGTCCTCCGCCTTCGCCGCGACCGCCCCGTACGCCCCGCCCGGGGTGCGGAACTGCGCCAGCGCCCGGGTCCCGTCGCCGCGCCAGGTCTCGGCACGGGTGCACACCCAGGTGGCCGAGCCGCTCGCGTCGGGCAGCGGCTGCACGGCGTACTGCCACGCGTTCACCGTGCGCACGCCCTGCGCGCGGACGGCACCCAGGGAGCAGGCGAAGGGCGCCCAGGCGTGCAGTCCGGCCGGACCGGACACCTCGTGCGGGGTGCCGGGGCGGCCCGTGGTGAGACGGGCCGGGACCAGTTCGCCGAGGTCGCTCAGCAGATGTGCGCCGGAGCCGTCGGTCAGCTGGAGCGCGGGCCACGAGGTGCAGGCGCCCGCCTGCTGGGCGGGCCCGGCCAGCGGGGCCGTGACGCCGTTCGTCAGGGTGAGGGGGGTGGCGGGCACGGCGGGCTTCAGCAGGTCCCGCCCGGCCGCCTTCCTCACCCAGGGCGCGGTCAGATAGCGGACGTTGCCGTCGGCGCGGCCGAGGACCACCGCGGCGGCCTCCGCGCCGGTGGCGCCGTCGACCCGGGCGAAGTCCAGCGCGGCCCCGGCGGTGGATTCCATCGGCTCGGCGTAGCGGACGATGCGCAGGCCGTCGTAGAGGATCACCACGCGCGCCGCGTCCACGTCACCCGCGTACAGGAGCTGCGGGGGTCCGGCGGGGCCGCCGGAGGGGGTGCCGGGGGTGGCCGAGACGCGTACCCCCTCACCGGGGCGGGCCCACACGGCGAGCGCGCGGCGCAGCAGCCCGGTGTCGCCGGAGCGGTCGCCGCGCGCGGGCCACACGGAGAAGTCGGTGCGCGCGGAGGTCCGCCACGCCGTGGGGGCGATCCTGGTCAGCCTGGCCGGGTCGAGGGCCGCCTCCGCGGACGGGTTGCGTGCGTAGGCCGGGGCGGCGGCACCGTCGGGGCCCCAGCCGTCGCCGGGCAGCGCGACCAGCGCGCCGCACACCGCGAGCGCGGCGGCCGCGGCGAGGGCGGCCCGGGTGTGCTGCCGGCGCCGCACCAGGTCGGTGGGCCTGGCCTGCAGGGAACAGGCGTCGAACTCGGGGGAGTCGAGCAGCCGGTACTGCGCGGGGACCCGTTCCGCCTGGCGCAGCGCACCGGCGGCGTCGGACACGCCCGCGGCCGTCAGCAGCTCACGCACCGCCCCGTCCGGCAGCCGCTCCAGCCCGCGCAGCACATAGGCGGCGCGGGCCGGGGCGGACAGGGATGCCAGCCGCTGGTCCAGGGCGAGTTCGTCGGCGCCGCCCGAGCGCGGGAACAGCCGCAGCCCCCACACCTGGGGCAGCAGCGGCGGCAGCTGGGCGCGCTTCGGCCACAGCCTCCGCCTCAGCGGCAGCCCCGCCTCCAGCGCCGAACGGACCACCCGCAGGCGGACGAAGGCGTAGCCCGGGTCGGTGTCCCGGCCCGCCGACTGGGCCGGGATCACGGACCCCGAGGACCGGCCGCGCGGCAGCGCGCGCTGGGTGAGGGCGTGCGCGGTCAGGACGCGCCGCTTCCGGCCGAGGCCGGGCGGGAGCACCAGGTAGGCGAGCCGGACCAGCCGCGGGTAGTGCTCGACGAGCGCGGCCTCGGCCTGCTCGACGTCGACGGCCGGGCCGGAGGAGGCGGACGAGGGACGCGGGGCGACATCCTGTGACTGCACGTTCAGCAGAACGAGCGAATCGTCGGATGGTCACCGCCGTCCGCACTCAGGGAGTGCGGGCGCCGCCCTGCGAGGCGGGGTCCACCAGCATCCGGGCGTAGTTCGCCATCGAGCGCTGGTAGCGGGGGAGATGGGGCGCGAGGGCGCCGAGGACGAGGGACAGGCCCTCGCGGTCGCGTCCGACGCCGGACAGGCAAAGGGCCAGGCAGGCCCGTACGGCGTCGTCCAACTCGTCCGAGGGACCCTCCAGTTCGGGGGTGAGCAGCGCGATGCCCTCGTCGGCCCGGCCGATGTTCCGCAGTGAGCTGGCCAGTTGGATCCGGGCCCGCCGGCCTCGGTAGCCGTCGAGCCCGCGCGCCAGCGCCTCCCGGTAGAGCGGCACCGCCCGGTCCGAGTGTCCGGTCGAGTCGAAGGCACAGGCCCGTTCGAACGGGCCGAGGGGGCTGTCGTCGGGCAGCTCGGCGACGAGTCCGTCGATCACCGCGCGGAACGCGGCGCCCTCGTCCTCGGTGCGGGCGTCAAGGCCGGCCCAGGCGGCGGCCACACGGTCTTCCCAGTCCTGGTTCACCGGCACACTCTCGCACACCCGTTCATCAGGTGACTCGGGTCGCGGCGGATTTGAGCGTGGTGCGCGCCGCGGCCGTATCGATGGGCGGGCCCCGCGCCGGGGCTCTGTGCGGCATGTTCTGCCTCGTGCCGCAGGTGACGGACGCCGGAACCGACCGGAGGAACAGATGAGGGTGACCCGACCGATGCTCGCGGGGGCCGCCGCAGCCGCGGTACTGGTGCTGGCGGGCTGCGGATCCGGAGGCGACGCGGCGGCGAAGGTGCCGCCGACGGCGACCGGCAGCCTGGAGAGCCTGGCCGCCGAGGTCAAGTGCAAGCCGGACATGCAGACCGACGCCGACACGATCCGGCAGGCGATCTGCGTCACCTCCGACGGCAAGTTCGTCCTCGCCACCTTCTCCACCGACCGCGGCCAGCGGGAGTGGATCAACGAGGCCAAGGACTACGGCGGTTACTACCTCGTCGGCCGCAAGTGGGTCGCGGTCGGCGACGACGGCGTGGTCACCGCGCTGCGCGGCACCCTCGGCGGGAACGTGGAGATGGGCACCGACCACGGCGCGCACGGAGGTGCCGGCCACGGCGGCCACGGCGGCACCGGTCAAGGGAGCTGACCGCCGGGCACACACACCGAGGGCCGGTGGCGGGGAATCCCGCCACCGGCCCTCTTCAGTGGGTCACCGGGTCAGTGCGTCACGCGCACCGCTGCCCGTTGTTGATGCAGTTGACGACCTTGTTCATCAGGTTCGGCGACATCACGTTGATGAAGTCGTCGTGGTCGGTGGCCGCCTTGTGGAGCTGCTCCGGGAAGCCGTCCACCGCGTAGGCGTTCTTCACCTGGCCGTTCTGGACCACCGGCTGCGGAACGCTGTAGACCAGGCGCATCGTCAGCTGCGGGATCGCCTTGAAGCCGTTCTGGCAGTTGCCGCCGGCGTCGGCGAAGGCCACGTGCGTACGGTGGTTGGCGCTGTCGACGTTCTGGCCGTCCCAGCAGCTCTGGAAGGCGAAGGTGCGGACCACGTTGCTGCCCTGCGGGCAGATCGGGTACTGCGTCGTGAGCTGCACCTTGTTCTCGAAGCCGGTGCAGCTCCAGTGCGCGTTGGCGTTCGCCAGGCCGTTGGTGGTGGTCTTGGCGTCACCGGTGATGATGCGCAGGAACTGCGGCATCGCCACGACCTTGCTCGTCGGGCTGCCGACGAACTTGATCTGCGCCTGCGTGGCCACCAGGATCTTGCCGACGTTGCCTTCCTTGCCGCCGCCGTCGTTGTTCTGGTCGAAGTCCTGCGTGCCGTCCTGCACCCGCAGCACCGGCCAGTAGTACGACGACTTGTCCTGCTGGTTCTGGCAGCTCGTCTGGGCCGCCGCGAACTTGTTGTTGTCGGCGAAGGCGTCGTTCGACTGGTTGCCGACGTAGTCGTGCAGGTGGTGCGCGCCGTTCTTCACGCCGGGCGCCACGATCACGTTGTCGGTGTTGTGGTTCTTGTTGGCGTTCACCCCGCAGCGGGTGATGAAGACGCCGTTCGAGGCGTTGCCGGTCTTCTGCGGCTTGGCCTGGACGTTCGGCTGGACCTTGGTGATGTCGACGAAGTCGGCCGCGTTGGGGCCGTTGCCGGCCTGACCGCCGTTGCCCTGCTGCTGGCCGCCCTGCTGTTGACCGCCTTGCTGCTGGCCGCCTTGCTGTTGACCGCCTTGCTGTTGGCCGCCCTGTTGCTGGCCGCCTTGCTGCTGGCCGCCCTGTTGCTGGCCGCCTTGCTGCTGGTCGCCTTGCTGTTGACCGCCCGTGGTCTGGTTCGCCGGCGTGCCCGTGCACCCCGCGAGGGTGTCCAGGCTGTCGGGCGCGCTGCCGCCGACCCGGTTGATCTCCAGCTGGATCCGGTCGATGATCGCCTGCCGGCGGTCCTTCAGCGGCTGCAGAATGGAGTTCTGGACGAAACTCGCGTCCCTCGTCTGCGCGTCCCGCGTGGTCGCCAGCCGCTGGTAGGCGTCGGTGATCTGGCGGTCCAGGGTGGCCAGCTCGCCGTCGACCTCGGTACGGGCCCGGTTCGGCACGTTGGTCAGCTTCTGGCCGACGTCCGGGCACGAGATCGTCGCGACCTGCGCGGAGGCGGCCTTCGTCTGGTTCTGCCACCCGCCGTTGTTCGACTCGTGAGCAGATGCGTAGAAGTTCGCCCAGATCAGCCCGCCCCCACCGAGCGCTAGGGCCGCCGATGCGGCAATGGCCTTGGTGGCCAGCGGCGTACGGCGTTTTCGTGTGTTGCGTCCCATGGAACTCCTCTGACTTCCTTGCGGGGCAGCATCGAGGCGCCCGACAGGAGTGAAGCGGCTCCCTTCCATACGGACGGCGTCCCCGTGGTGTTCAGCCGTCGCGGGAATTCCTCGGGGATCCGATGAACTCCTCACCCTCAACTGGCCCTTTTGCACCAGCAGTTGTGTTGATCTCACCGGGCGTGCCGAGCACCTTCGCCTCCACCTCCGGGTCCAGTCCGACCGGGGGCCGGTCCGGGCGCCGCGGGGCGGTGCCGCCGATGGCGCGCAGCCAGTGCCAGGTGTCGGTCACGGTCTCGGTGACGGGGCGGCAGCGCAGGCCCGTCGCGACCGCCCGCGAGACATCGGCGCCGTGCAGCGCGTCGTGGCCCTCGCTGTCCGGCGGCACCCACACCGGCAGCTGGGTCCACGGCTCGATGCCCGCGCCGAGGACGGTCTCCGGGGCGGTCCAGCGCAGCTCGGCGGCCGCGCCGGTGGCCGCCACGCACGCGTCCAGCAGGGTGCCCATGGTGGCGTGCCCCTGCGGGCTCATCAGGTTGTACGGCCCGCTCAGCTCCCGCTCCACCGCGCCGAGGATCCAGTCGGCGAGGTCGCGGACGTCGACGTACTGCAGCGGCAGTCCGCGAGGGCCGGGCGCCAGAACGGGACCGCCCCGCGCGATCCGGTTCAGCCACCAGGGCAGACGGCCGATGTTCTCGTACGGCCCCAGGAGCAGCCCACAGCGCACCAGCAGCGAACGGTCCGCGCCGAAGGCCTCCACAGCCGCCAGCTCGCCGCCCCGCTTGTCCCGGGCGTAGTCGGTCTGCTCCGCGCCGGCGTCCGCGCCCTCGACGAGGGCGGCCTCCTCGGTGTACCCGGCGGGCGGGGCCCAGGTGTACACCGAGCAGCTCGACACGTACAGGTAACGCCGCGCGCGCCCGCGCAGGAGCCGCGCCGCGTCCCGGACGGCGCGGGGCGCCGCCGACCAGGTGTCGACGACCGCGTCCCACTCGCCCTCGGCCAGGGCGTCGAGTCCGCCGGGCGCGGTGCGGTCGCCGACCAGCGGCCGCGCCCCGGGAACGGGCGCGTGCCGCCCCCGGTTCAGGACCGTCACGTCCCAGCCGCGCCCGGCCGCCGCCTCGACGACGGCCCGTCCCGCGAACTCCGTACCACCCAGCACCAGAAGTCTCATGCCGGTGACTCTGCCCGCCCCGGCCGGGGCACGGAACGGGAATCTGCCGTCAGCAGACGGCCGCCGCCCGGCCGCGAGGGGCCTTACGGACGGATTCGGGCCGGGTTCCGGCCGGGGTCCGGCCGGGGTCCTGGTGGGGTTCAGGCCGGGAAGGGTCGCCTTCGGGCCGGGAGGAGGCCTTCCGTGGGCCGCCGCGAGGGTCAACCCGCTTTCGGCGGGGCGTACTTGTAGCCGACGCGGCGCACCGTCCGGATCGTCCCGCGGTGCTCCGCGCCCAGCTTGCGGCGCAGCCGGGCGATGTGGACGTCGACGGTGCGGCCGTCGCCCACATGGCCGTAGCCCCAGACCGTGGTCACCAGCTGGTCGCGGGTGTGCACCCGGTGGGGATGGGCGACGAGGTGGGCGAGCAGCTCGAACTCCAGGTAGGTCAGGTCGAGTTCGCGGCCGTCCACCGCGGCGGTGCGCCGCACGGTGTCGATGCGGACGAGCGGGTCGCCGTCCCCGGGAGGCCCGGCGGGCCCGGCGGCCTCCTCCTGGCCCGGCACCGCCGCCGGCGGGAACGGCGGCCGCTGGTCGGCGGGGACGAGCACCAGGTAGCCGACCATCGGCGGCCGGCCCGGCAGGACGGGCACGGTGTGCTGCGGAGCGGGCAGCCAGGTGGCGCCCGGCGGCAGCAGCTCCGTGACGTCCACGACGTCGTCCCGGTCGACGGCGCGCAGCCGGTGACGGGGGGTGTGGGGGGAGGCGGCGGGGACGGGGAGAGGGGCGGGGGAGACGGAACGAGTGGTCGCCATGAGAGGTCAGCTCTTTCGCGCGAGAGGTTCGTCGGGAGAGGCGACGGCCGCGAGTTCGTGATCGGGCGCGCCGGGGGACGTACGTCGTTCCGCGCTGGCCGAGGGCCGGGGTGTACGGCTTCAGAAGGCCCGCGCGGTCGTCGCGCGGCAACACACCCGGTCGAAGTCGTGGTGCTGACGGGAGGGCCAGAAGGGCTCGAGGTCATGGCGACCCGTCGCGGTGCACTTCTGCATGCTGGCCATGCCCCCATTGAAGCAGACACCGCGCCCCGGCCGGACCCTCCTTCCACGGCTCGGACGCCGCCCGGCCGCCGTGCCGCTCCCGGCGAGCAGCGAGGGGCGCCCACCTCGTCGGTGGACGCCCCTCGGGAACCGTGCGGCGGCGGTCAGACCCGTCCGGCCTTCTCCAGCGCGGCGCAGCAGGTGTCGACGAGCAGCCGGGTCACCACGTACGGGTCGACGTTGGCGTTCGGGCGGCGGTCCTCGATGTAGCCCCTGCCGTCCTTCTCGACCTGCCAGGGGATGCGGACCGAGGCGCCGCGGTCGGAGACTCCGTAGGAGTACTCGTCCCACGGGGCGGTCTCGTGCAGGCCCGTCAGGCGGTCGTCGATGCCGGCGCCGTAGTTCTTGACGTGGTCCAGCGGCTTGGAGCCCTCGCCGAGCGACTCGCACGCGGTGACGATCGCGGCGTAGCCCTCGGGGCCTTCGCGCATCGCCTTCGTGGAGAAGTTGGTGTGCGCGCCCGCGCCGTTCCAGTCGCCCTTGACCGGCTTGGGCTCGAGGGTGGCGGAGACACCGAAGTCCTCGGCGGTGCGGTAGAGCAGCCAGCGGGCCACCCACAGCTGGTCGGCGACCTCCAGCGGGGACAGCGGGCCGACCTGGAACTCCCACTGGCCGGGCATGACCTCGGCGTTGATGCCGGAGATGCCCAGACCCGCCTTCAGGCAGTTGTCCAGGTGGGCCTCGACGATCTCGCGGCCGAAGATCTCGTCGGCGCCGACTCCGCAGTAGTAGCCGCCCTGCGGGGCCGGGAAACCGCCCTCGGGGAAGCCCAGCGGACGGGAGCCGTCGAAGAAGGTGTACTCCTGCTCGATGCCGAAGACCGGCTCCTGCGCGGCAAACCTCTCCGCGACCTCGGCCAGCGCGGCGCGCGTGTTGGAGGAGTGCGGGGCGAAGTCGATGTCCAGGACCTCGCACAGTACGAGGATGTCGTCACCGCCGCGGATCGGGTCCGGGCAGGAGAAGACCGGCTTCAGCACACGGTCCGAGGAGTGCCCCTCGGCCTGGTTGGTGGAGGACCCGTCGAAGCCCCAGATCGGCAGTTCGGCCCCCTTGGCGCCGTCCCCCAGGATCTTCGTCTTGGAACGGAGCTTGGCCGTCGGCTCGGTGCCGTCGATCCAGATGTACTCAGCCTTGAAGGTCACGGGCCACATCCTTCGGGTGTCACTGGGTGCGGGTGCTGCGGCGCTGCGGCACCGGGGGCGCCGCGGTTGTCGCCGGGCAGCCTGTCAACGGGCGATTTCTCGCCCATTGCCCGGCTGTGAAGCCCGTGTTACCTGGTCGTGCCGTGGCGCGGGGCGCGGTGTGAGGGCGGCCGGAGGCCGGTGGCAGGCGGGGGAGGTGTGCCGCGAGGGCGGGCGGAGGTGGGCCGCGAGGGCGGGCGGAGGCCGGCTTGTGGTCGGGCGGGCGGAGGTGTGCCGCGAGGGCGGGCGGAGGCCGGCTTGTGGTCGGGCGGGCGGCGCGTCAGTCCTCGTCGGCCGCCGCTTCCCGTACTCCCGCCAGGAAGCCCCGGATCGCGGCCAGTTCCCGCTCGTCGTAGCCTCGCAGGAGTTCGGCCGTCCGGTCGATCAGTGGCCCGAAGAAGGACCGGCCGAGCGCGACCGCCCGCTCGTCCACCTCGACCACCACCCTGCGCCGGTCGCCCGCGCCGCGCACCCGCCGGACATGGCCGGCCCGCTCCATGCGGTCCAGCAGCGCGGTCGTGCCCGCCGAGTTGAGGCCGAGCGCGGCACCGAGCCGCCCGGCCGTCGTCTCCTCGCTGGCCCGCCGGTCGTCCATCAAGGCGATCAGCGCGCGTACGTCGGTGGGGTGCATGCCGTGGCGCTGCGCGAACCGGGCGCTGTGCAGGCCGAGTTGCACCGTCGTCGCCCGCAGCAGATGGACGATCTCCATTTCGGGGCCTTCTGCCCGCATCCCCGTCTCCCTCCGGCTATCATCTCGCTCACCGAGCATCTCGCTGAGCGAGATGATAGGGGAGGATGCCATGGGCGGCCGGACCGGATACGACATGGACGGGTTCCACGCGGCCTACGACAAGGTCATGGCGAAGTGGCCCGCCGGGCGCGAGGGCGTCGCCGTCCCCACCCCCTTCGGGGAGACCTGGGTCAATGTGTGCGGACCGCAGGGCGCACCCCCGGTGCTCCTCCTGCCCGGCGGGGGCGGAGCGACCTCCGCCGGCTGGTACGCCCAGGCCGCGGAACTGGCCCGGGAGCACCGGGTGCTGGCCGTCGACCTCGTCGGTGCGCCGGGCCGCTCGGCCCCCGCCGGCGACCGCCACCCCCGTACGGTCGCCGACCTGGTGGGCTGGGTGGACGCGCTCCTCGACGGCCTCGGGACCGGAACGGTGGATCTGGGCGGCCACTCCTACGGCGGCTGGATCGCCCTGCACTACGCCCTGCGCGCACCCGCCCGGGTACGCCGCCTGTTCCTCCTCGATCCGACCCAGTGCTTCGCCGGATTCAGGACGGCGTACCTGCTCCACGCGCTGCCCATGCTGCTGCGGCCCTCGCCCCGCCGCGTCCGCGCCTTCCTGGAATGGGAGACCGGCGGAGCGGCGCTCGACCCCGATTGGATCCGGCTCCAGGAGGCGGCCGCCGGCTTCCCCTCCGTAATGAAGCCGGTGACCGGTCCGCGCCCGGAGCCGGACGCACTGCGGGGTCTGGAGGTGCCGGTCCTGCTGCTCCTGGCCGGGAACAGCAGGACCCATGACACCTCCCGGGTGGCGGTCGCGGCGGGCGCGGTGCTGCCGCAGGCCGAGACCGTCGTACTGCCGGACGTCTCGCACCACGCGCTGCCGCAGGCCGCGCCCGCCGGGCTGGGGCGACGCCTCAGCGGTTTCCTGTCGGGCTGAGCGTCACCCCACCTTCTCGATCACCGCGCGCCGGATCAGGAACTTGCCGGGTTCCCGGACCTGCTCGAAGGCCGCGTTGTTGAGCAGGACACAACTGCCGGAGACCGACGTGACCTTCACCGTGGTGGACTTGTTGTTGTCCAGGTTGGTGACCTTCAGCGTCGTACCCGCCGGGAACTGGCTACTGGACGCCGCCGGGGCACCGCCCTCCCCGGAGAGCGTGACGGTGGAGCCCTTGCAGACCTGCTGGCCGGAGGCCGCAGCGCCACCGCCACCGTTTCCCGCGGGAGCGGTCTGTGAGGGCTGCGCGGTCTGCTGCGCCCCACCGCCCTGCTGACCTGCCTGCTGGCCGTTCTGCTGCCCGGCCTGTTGACCGTTCTGCTGCCCGGCCTGCTGTCCCGCCTGCTGGCCGTTCTGCGCCCCCTGGGAGCCCTGAGCCGACTCCCCAACGGTGCAGCCCGCCGCCTTCTGCTGGACCTTGATCTGCTCGATGACCGCCTCGCGGTTGGCGATCCGGGCCGCCGACTGCGCGTCCGGCTTCGCCTTCTGACCGTCGATGAACTTCTGGTTGTTGCCGAGGGCGGTGGCGAGGCCCTGGCAGACGGTCGAGTCCGGGGCGGACAGCGTCCGGGGGGACTGCGGCTGGGCGGCGTTCGAGGTGGCCGCCATGGCGAAGGCCCCGCCGCCCGCCACCGCCGCGGCGCTCACGAGCAGCGCGACCTTCTTCTTCGTGCCGAGTTTTCTCCTGCGCGACATGCGCGCCTCCTGAAGAGGTAGGGGAGCGTACGCCGGTATGTACGAGATACCGAACGTCGTTACTCAGCGGTTACCGGATTCCCCGGCGTAACCTGCGTCACAGCATCCGCCTCGACGGGCCTCGCCCCCCTTCCCCCTCTCACTCCCGCGCGAGAGCGTCCCGGACCGCCTCGTCGCTGCGGGCCACCACGGCCGTGCCGTCGTCGGCGGTGATGATCGGACGCTGGATCAGCTTCGGGTGCTCGGCGAGCGCCCGCACCCACCGGTCGCGCGCGCTCGCGTCCCGCGGCCAGTCCTTCAGGCCGAGCTCCTTCGCGGCGTCCTCCTGGGTGCGGGTGATGTCCCACGGTTCGAGCCCGAGCCGGGTGAGCACCTCCCGGATCTCGTCCTCGGTAGGTACGTCCTCCAGGTAGCGGCGCACGGTGTACTCGGCACCCTCGGCGTCGAGCAGGCCGATCGCGCTGCGGCACTTCGAACAGGCGGGGTTGATCCAGATCTCCATGCCGCACACGGTACGCCTGAACCCGTCTTCCACCGGTGTCACAGCAGCCCCGAAAGCCCTTGTGGCCAGGGGCTTTTGTCAGTGGCGGACGGTAGAATAGAAGCAGTGTTCGAGGGTGGCCGCCGGGGGTTCCGGCCGGCGCCCTGACCGCGACAGGAGGATGCCTGTGCCCGCTGCCGCACTGAAGCCGAAGCCGCTGCCGACCCAGTCCACCGCGAAGCGCCCCGTCCTGCTCGACTCGCCCTACGCCCCCGTGCCGAAGCGGCCACTGCCGCCGGGACGGCCCCGCGAGTGGTACGTGACGCACAACCGCCGCCTGAAGGCGATGCGCCTCGCCATCGCCCTGCTCGACACGGGCGTCTACCTCCCGACCCAGGCCCCCGACGAGACGATCCGCACCACCGCCGAACTCCTCGGCATACACCCCCCGTCCGCCACCACCTGCCACATGGTCCGAGCCTTCCTCCGCTACAACCGCTGAACTCCCGCCCCACCCCCGGGCGCCGCCCACTCGGCCGGCGCCCGGGGTTGTCCGACCATCGGGGGCATTCCCTCCGCGCCGCGATTGCCCGGGATCTCCCGCAGAGCCTCACTGTGTCCAGGGGCGGACCCGTCGGCTTCGCGGCCGACGTCACCGGCTCGGACGGCGGAGGCTTCGCCTACTCCTACTACGTGGAGAAGAAGCAACTGCCATAGGCCGTTCCGGACGCAACAGCCTTCAGCCGGAGGCCAGTTCCCTCTCCAAAGGGGTTCGGAAGCGGGGGGTCACTCTGGTGGGGGCCAGCCAGGAGTGCAGGCGGTGCGCTTCTGCTCGGACGGCCGCCTCGGCCTCGCGGGTCCTCGCCTGCGGGTCGAGGACCCGCCAGGTGATCTCGCCGTCGGGGCGCTGCGCCCAGGCGCCGACGACACGACCGTTCCACCACACCGTGGGGCCGACGTTGCCGCTGCGGTCGAACAGGGCGGGGCGCAGTTCCGGTGCGAGGTACCAGTCCCGCTGCTGCCAGCCCATCGCCGTCGGGTCCAGGCCCGGCAGCAGCGCCGCCCACGGCTCCGAGGGCTCGGCGACCGGATCGACGTCGCCGTCGACCACGTACGCCGTGCCCTCGTCCACCGTCACCTCCTGCGCGTTCACCGCCCGCAGGGCTCTGCGGACCTCGGTCACCCGCCACCCCGTCCACCACTTCAGGTCCGCCTCGGTCGCCGGGCCGCAGGCCGTCAGCCAGCGGCGCAGCAGTTCCGCCTGCGCCTCGGCGGTGTCCAGTCCGGGGTGCTCGGGCGCCACGGCCCAGCGGAACTGGCTGGAGGTCCAGGAGCCGAGCGGCCGGCCCCGCACCACCTTCCCCTCCACGCCCAGCACGCGCAGCAGCCGCGTCGAGACGGTGTGCACGCCCTCGTAGCTCTTCCCGGGCGCGTACACGAACTGCTCCCGCAGCCGTGGCTCGTCGCGCGCCAGTTCGGCGGCCGTGGCCTGGCCGCGGCGGGCCAGCGCGGCCAGCGCCGACCGCTCGACCTCCGCCAGCCAGGCCGCGTCCGGAGCCCCGGCCGTCGCCATGTCCTTGAGCAGAGAGGCGCGTTCGCGGGCGGCCACCGCCAGCCCCGTGGACGCGTGCACCACGGCGGTCAGACCGGTGGGGAGGACGAACACGGTGTGCCGCATCCCGTGCATGCGCACCAGTGTGTGGTCCCCGTACAGCGCCCGCTCGGTCTCCGGCACCGTCTTCACCGGGTCCGCCAGCCGGGCCCCCACCCCCAGGAACACCGTCGCGGGATCCGTGCCGTGCAGCGCCACCAGGGCGTCCGCCACCTCCTCCGGCGTCGCCGCGCGCGCCCCGGTGGTCAGCCGGTGCCGCAGCGCCAGCCGCGCCCGCCGCTCCGCCACGCCGATGTACCGGGGTCCCGCGGCCACACCGCCCGTGCCGCCCATTCCGACCTCCACCCGTCCGCGTCCGCTCCGGCCCTCCCGACGTATCTTCGCGGACGGCACTGACAACGGGTCCCCCGCCGGCCCGATGCCCGGCCCGCCGGCGCTGGGCGCACACGGCTGCCGTCGTGTCCCGGGCCTGCCCGTCGTCTCCCGGGCCTGCCCGTCCCGTCCCGCGCCGGTCACCCGTTCGCCGTATCCGGCATGCGGTCCGTCCCCCGCGCGCCTTCACTGCGATCAGGGGGCGGCGTACTTCGTCCCCGGCGGGAGCGGCAGCGGGAGGCGCGGATGGACGCACAGGGCATACGGCGGCCCATGGGCGCGACGGCACCGGCGGCGACGCGGACCGGAGCACGGGTACGGACGCAGGCGCGGTCGCAGGTCCCGACACAGACGCAGACGCAAGCATCCGTCGCCGCCCCCGCCCCCGCCCCTGCCCGCGCCTGCGCATCCGCCCCTGCCCGCGCCTCCGCCCCCACCCGCGCCTCCGCCCTCGCCCCCGGATCGGCCGCGCCTCCCGAGGCCGCCCCATGACCACCTTCGTCACGCCCGTCACGCCGTCCACGCACGCCACGCCCGCCGAGCGCGCCGCAGCCGGCCGAGCCGCCCGGCAGCGCATGCGGCGCTCCGCGCACGCCGCCTGGATCCCCTCCGCGGACCGCCCCGACCCCGTCGCCGTACTCGAACGGCAGGGACGCGACCGGCTGCCCGAACTGCTGCCGGTGCGGTACGGGCGGATGGCCGCCTCGCCGTTGGCCTTCCTGCGCGGCGCCGCCGCCGTGATGGCCGCCGACCTGGCCGCGCGGCCGAACACCGGGCTGACCGTACAGCTGTGCGGGGACGCGCATCTGCTCAACTTCGGCCTCTACGCCTCCCCGGAACGCGCCCTGCTGTTCGACCTCAACGACTTCGACGAGACGTTCCCCGGCCCCTTCGAATGGGACGTCAAACGCCTCGCCGCGTCCGTGGCCGTGGCCGCCCGCGAGAACGGGCACCCCGACGCCAAGGCCCGCCGGGCCGCCCTGGAGGCCGTGGCCGCGTACCGCACCTCCGTACGACGGCTGGCCGGGCTCGGCGAACTCGCCGTCTGGTACGAGCGCATCGAGGCCGAGAGCCTGCTGCCCCTGGTCCGCTCCGCCCGGCGCCGCCGGCGCGTGGAGTCCAGCCTCACCAGGGCCCGCCGCCGCACCAGCCTGCAGGCCCTCGGGAAGCTCACGGAGATGGTCGACGGGCAGCGGCGCATCATCCACGACCCGCCGCTCATCGAGCCGGCCGGCATCCCTGACACCGCCGCCCTGCGCAAGATCTTCAGCGACTACCGCTCCACCCTCACCGAGGAGCGGCGCCTCCTCCTCGACCGCTACCGCTTCGTCGACGCCGCCCGCAAGGTCGTCGGCGTCGGCAGCGTCGGCCTGCGCTGCTTCATCGTGCTGCTCGCCGGACGCGACGCGGACGATCCGCTGTTCCTCCAGGTCAAGGAGGCACGGAAGTCGATCCTCGAGGAGCACCTGCCGAGCGGCGCCTACGTCCATCCCGGGCACCGGGTGGTCGCCGGGCAGCGGCTGCTGCAGGCGGCCGGCGACATCTTCCTCGGCTGGATGAGCGGGCCGCAGGGCCGCGCCTTCTACTGGCGCCAGCTGCGCGACATGAAGGGCTCCGCGGACGTCGCCGGGATGAGCCCCGGCGAGCTGGTCGGCTACGCCCGGCTGTGCGGCACCGCCCTGGCCCGCGGCCACGCCCGTTCCGGCGACCGCATCGCCATCGCCGGCTACCTCGGCGGCACCGACACCTTCGACCAGGCCGTGGCCGAGTTCGCACTGTCCTACGCCGCCCAGACCGCCGACGACCACTCCGCCCTCGGAGCCGCCGTCGTCGCCGGTGTCGTCCCGGCGGCCCCGGACGTCTAACCACCCCCGCCGGTCCCGACCTCCGTCACAGGCCGGGCGCGCCCCACACCGGGAACCAGCGGCTGAGGTCCTCCTCGATCCGCAGGTCGTCCGCGAGGGCCGCCTTCACCTGGAGCTCCAGCGCGCTGTCGCGCCGCTGTCCGACGCCGGGAAGCGGCGCGAACGGATAGTAGGTACCCCGCTTGTAGAGGTACACCAGTGCGAGTCTGCGGCCGGTGTCGTCCGTGAAGCCGGTGAGGGAGCAGAGGAGTTGGGGGCCGAAGCCGCCGGCCTCCAGCGAACTGTTCACGGCGTGCAGGTCGTTGACGAGTTCCGGGAGCTGGTCCGGGGTGCGGCGGGAGACCAGCCAGGAGTAGCCGTAGGCGTCGCGGGTCAGCTCCACGGGCGAGCCGGCCCGGCCGGCGTCGGCGTCCAGGAGGGCCTCAACCTCGCGGTGCGTCTGCTCGAAGGCCGCGCCCTCGACGGTGGCGAAGCAGACCGCGCCGTGCCCGGTCGGCGTGAATCCGACGGCGGCCTCGAGGGTCACCGCCGCCGACGGGAGCGCGAAGAGGCGGTCCAGATCGGGCGCGACCGGTTTCGTACGGCCGAGCAGGATGTCCAGGAGCCCCATCCTCAGCCCGCCTTCCCGGGCGTCGCGGCCTCACCCAGCTCCGCCGAGATACGGCCCAGTTGCTCCAGCCGCTGGTCCAGGCTCGGGTGCGTGGAGAAGAGCCGCGCCAGGCCCGGTTCGGAGCCCAGCGCCGGGGTGATGTAGAAGGCGTTGAAGGCCTGCGCGGTCCTCAGGTCCTTCGTCGGGATCCGCGCGATGTCCCCGGTGACCTTGGTGAGCGCGGAGGCCAGCGCCGAGGGCCGGCCGGTGAGCAGCGCCGCCGCCCGGTCCGCGGCCAGCTCCCGGTACCGGGACAGCGCCCGGATGAGCAGGAAGCTGATCGCGTACACGGCCGCCGAGACGCCCATCACCGCGGCGAACACCACCAGGGTGTTCTGGTCCTTGCGCCCCCGTCCGCCGAACAGCTCCGAGTAGAAGGCGAACCGCACGATCAGGCCCGCGATCACGCCCAGGAAGGACGCGATCGTGATCACGGCCACGTCCTTGTGCGCGACGTGCGACAACTCGTGCGCGAGTACGCCCTCCAGCTCCGCCGGCTCCAGCCGCCGCAGCAGTCCGGTGGTCACGCACACCACCGCGTTGTCCGGGTTCCGTCCGGTGGCGAACGCGTTCGGCATTTCCATGTCGGACACGGCGACCACCGGCTTGGGCATGTCCGCCATGGCGCACAGCCGGTCCACCACCGCGTGCAGCTCCGGGTACTCCTCGCGCTCCACGACCCGGCCGTGCATCGCGAACAGCGCGATCCGGTCGGAGAACCAGTACTGGGCGGCGAGCACGGCCGCCGCGATCACCACGACCAGCACCCAGGACTTCAGCAACACGATCAGCGCGGCGACGAACGCCACGTACAGCAGCCCGAGCAGGAACAGCGTGACCCCCATGCGCACGGTCAGCCGCCGATCGCTCCGGAAGCGGCTCTGCATCTGCACCACCCCGCAGTCAGGCACTCGTCCCGCTGTCCAGTGTGCACCTGCCGTGTCCCATGAGCGGGTCCCGAACGGCCCTGGCCGGGGCAAAAGGTCCCTTTGTGCTAGTACCCCGTGCGCATCTGGGCGTACCCGAGGAGCAGGATCACCGCAGCCACGCAGCCGAGCACCACGACCGTCGACACCCACGCCGACCGGCGCGGCGCCACCGGGCCCGGGTCGGCGCGGAAGGGCACCGGTCCCGGCGGGCTGTGCTTCCAGCGGGCGGCCAGCATCCGGGCCCGCGCGGAGGGTTCCTTGTGCTCGGCGGCGTTCGCCCACCGGTGATCGAACTCGCGCTCCCAGTGGTCCTGTTCGGACATCCCCGTTCACCTTTCTCGTCCAGCGGAGCGGGCCGGGAAGAGCCCCGCTGTGTAGGACGTCGGATGGCGCCGAAGGTTGCACGGCGACCGCGTACCTCGTTCGGCCCAAGATGCTGCGCGGTCGAGGGGCGGCTAGCGTGAATCGGAGAGAGTCGACAACCGGGGGTACGCCCGCCGCTGACGAGATCCCCCTCGACCGGGGAGCGACAGCGTGGTCGCGCAGGCGGTGGCATCGCACCGAGGGCCGCGCCATCCCTTCCCGCCGCGGCCGCGGCAGTCCGTCCCGTGCCTCCGAAGCTCCGCACGAGGGTGGAAAGAAGGTACATCGATGAACGCACCACGCGTGAGGCGTCTCTTCGCCACGTCCGCCATCGGCATCCTGCTGGCCGGCGGCGCCGCCATCGGCACCGCGGGCACGGCCTCGGCGGCCGCCCCGGCAAAGGCGCCCACCGGCTTCAACCACTACTGCGACCGCGGTGGCTGGTGGGACGACGACGACTGCGGCTACGGCTACTGGGGCGGTTACGACAACGGCTGCTGGGGTTACGGCAACGGGTACTACGGCACGGGCGGTGCCGTGGTGATCTGGCTGGGCTGACGGACAGGCCCCGACGCACGTGCCGAGGGCCGCCACCCGAGTCGATCGGGTGGCGGCCCTCAGTGTCGCACCGCACCGCGCGGCGCAGCGTCTGTCACACGTCGAAGAAGTGATGGTGCGGCGCCGCTACCTTGGAGCCTTGTTCGCGGAGTCGCTCTGACCAGCAGGAACGCCGTCGCTGTCTGTTGTTCTTGGTAGTTGTTGACCATCCTCGGACGGCCCAGGGACGGCCCAGCGGTCGCTCACAACCGGTAGATAGCTAGCGGGCCCAGTGCGCCTTCCCCAAGCTGAGGCTTTACGTGTACCGCCCGCTGCCGGGCCCAACAGACCAGGCGCGCGGATGTATCGCTGCGCCCCCAGCGGCCTCAGCCAGGGTGCCAGCGCCGTCGGCCAGAGCAAGCCGCGATGGTCGGCACATGCCGACGGCGCCTGAGCCCTCAGCTTGGGAAGCTGCGAGCATGGATGCTGACCTGGGAGAACCCTAGGGTTGTGGCTCCATCGACGGCTCCTGCTTTCACCGTGAGCGTTTGTGCTGTCGCTCCTCGTCGTGCTGACTGTGGGTTGGTACATCCGGCGCCGCAAGTAGGCATGATCACCGCAATAGGAGAGAGAGGCTGGGCCCTCGGGTAGGTGATCTGCGGCTTCGCCGGCCGAGGGCTGGACACGGATGAACCTGCTAGCCACCCGTTGTTGACCGCTGCTGACCTCTGCATCTGGCACGGCTGTGGCACGGCGGTGCGTGCACCCCAACCGCAGAAGTTGGCCGCCTGCGGTGTTGTCACACAGTCCGACACTCACTCCCGCTAATGAATGTGCCCTGTTGTCCAAGAATGCCCCAGTCTTTGGCCTGCCCCTCAACGAGAGCTCGTGCCCGCATCTCCAGCTGCAACGAACATGCGCGCGTTCCAGTGACATGCGCGTTAGTTGGTGGCAACATCGGAACTTCGGTGGCGCCAACTTTGGAGACTGGGTGATTCCACACACTCGTATGACGCGGTCCCGACTTTACGTCCTCGTTGACTCCGTTGAAGCTGATATGCGGAATCTTCTCATCCGGTACGTGCTCGATCACATGGACGAGGAATCCGCGTTGGGGCCGAATTACGAGAAGGCCAACTTACGTCGTGAAGCTGATGGGCCAGGAGAGTCCGTCACTGCGGTGCAATACCTGGATATGCGTGAGGCTTATGATGTGCTGAATAGGCATCGCGAAAGCCTTCCTGCGGAGCTGGGTCGTGAATTGCAACAAAATACCCCGTCCATGGATTCGCTCGTTCCCATCAGAAATCGAGTCATGCATGGGCGTCCTCTGAAGGCCGGTGACCCTGAGACTGCAGTAAGCGTCTGCAGAGGTTTTCAGACCCGATACTGGACTACGCTCAAATCAATTTTGGACCACCTGGATGCGGATCCCACCTGGGAGCCCGCTTTCGAGGCACAGGGGCGACGTTCGGACCGGATCCTTCACAACCTTCCGCTACCGGAGTACGACGAGACAGGACTGATTGGTCGGTCTGAGGACTGCAAAAAAATAGTTTCCCATCTTGTTCGGCGAAGAGAGTCGATGCTCACAATCACCGGGGAGGGAGGAATCGGTAAGACAGCGACTGCGTTGGAAGCCGCCTATACACTCGTCGATGATCCTGAATCACCGTACGAATGCATACTTTGGGTTTCACTTAAGACTGAACGACTAACTGCCTCTGGCGTTGTCGGCATTGTGAACTCGATTAGGGACCTTACCGGAGCTGCGAGGCAGCTAGGGAAGGCCTTCGACACAGATTTTCGGGGCGGGATCGCAGAACTTGCTGACGCTTTGGAGGGCATCGAAACCCTTCTGATCGTAGACAACTTGGAAACGGTAGATGGTGAAGAGGTCGTAGCCCTTTACGAGCGGCTTCCCGATAGTGTCAACTATCTTTTCACGAGTCGGGTAGGCGTGGGGCAGTTCGAACGTCGAATCCCTCTCGGTCCCTTGAGGGAGAAAGACGCTTCTGATCTCTTCCGTCAATTCGCGCGATCAAGAGATGTTGCTCGGTTGGTACGTCTAGCGCCTAACACTGTCAAGGAGGTCGTAAAGAGGCTCAGATTTAGCCCGTTGGCTATTCGATGGTACATTCTCTCTGTGGAGGCCGGCGAGCAGCCAAACCTCGCACTTGCGAATCAGGATGAGCTCTTGGACTTCTGTGTGAGGTCCGTATACGAGGGCATGACACAAGCCACGCGAGGCATACTTCTGGCATTGTTTGCGTTGGAAAGAGACGTCACGTTCGACGAGTTGGCGATTCTTACCGAAGTTTCCATCGATTCGCTGCGTCGTTCCATACATGAGCTACTAAATGGCTCGATGGTTCGCCTCGAAAACGATGCGGATGGTTCGCTTGTTTCCAGGGTGAGTCTTACGGAGGCCGCTAAGTCCTACCTGAGGCGCGTGAACCCGCCGAACCCCGTTGCCGTCAATGCCGTTTTGGAGAAAGAGCTAGAATTCAGACGATCGGCTGAACGTCGGCGCAATGAGGAAAAGTCAAGAAAGCTCGCTCCCGGCGTTGTGCGTACACGTACCCGCAATGACGAGCCAGTTGCACACCTACTCAGAAGGGCCCTATTGGAGTCAAAGGAAGGAGACTTTTCGCACAGCCTCGCTCTGGTGGAGAAAGCTCGGTCCATGAGCCCTGACTTCTGGGAGGTGGACCGAGTGCAAGGGTTTATCCTATCCGCTCAGGGAAACGTTGATGCGGCGACGTCAGCTTACGTTGCGGCTCTGCGCAAGGCCAGGGGAAGCGACGATGGTCTTTCAGAGGCTGTCGTGGCTTACTTCTTCTCGGGCCACTTGGCGAGGAAGGCTCATGAGACGCATAGAGCTGTTGACTATGCGCGAATTTCCCATAAGTACTTCAATAGCGCCGAGACCGCACAAACACTTGGGTCGTACCTAATCTGGGTACAGGAATTTAGCGAAGGTCAACAGTACCTTGAATGGGCTTTGGAGCGTGCTGAGGGCAGGATCAAGCTCATCACCTTGACGTCCTTGGTGGACTCCTGGCGGCGCTGGTCGGAATATTTGATCGATCACGAGCACCGTGCCTCGGAAGCGGCCGAAAAAGCTCACGCCGGATTTTCTATCGGAGATCAAGGGATTCGTGGGGGGATCTCCGACCTGCGCCTATTTGATGCGGTGCTGGAAAGTTTCTCCCAATACATTCGTTGCATTACCTCCCCAGGTTTCGATGGTGCTGCTCGAGACCTTCAAACTATACGCATGGCAAAGCGAGTCAGCGCGCAGCTCTTCGCTTTTGAGGCATGTCGGGTGTGGCGTCATTTTCCTGGGTACATAGCGAAATTGAGACGTACAACTATTAACCTTGAGATCCAGGAACTATGCGACCTAATTCTGGATTATGCCCGTCCTCCATCTGATGCGGCGGACGTTGGCCAAGAGCCGCGACGAGATGACGTGGCCGAAGGGATAGTGAAAACATGGTGCGGAACTTACGGCTTTATTGCCCACCCGCGGTTCCCAAACAATGTCTTCTTCCCGGGCTCAGCCGTAGAAAATCGCAATCAGAACGTCGATGGGGACGATTTGACCGGATGCGCGGTTCGATTCATTCCGAAATTCGACGCTGATGGACGCGTGCGATCGAATTGGGTTCACCTTGTCCGAGGTGACCTGCCGAATTCCTAGTCCTGTAGGCGCCTCGTCGGTGCGGTAATCGAGAGTGGCGGAGTCTCAAACGGGCGCGGCAAGCCCCGGCAACTGCGGTCAGTAGCCGGTCTACCTATCAAGGGTCTCGCTGGCCAGCGAGACCCACGGTCTGAACTGCTCAGATGCCGTGGGCCCCTTGTCGTTGTTGGTCCACCTCGGGCACCCTCGCATGACCCAGAGACGGCCCGGGCTCCACCGTCGGCTGTCGCCAGCCTGAGGAAAACCTCTTCGTCGCGAAGCAACTTGATCGGGGCGTGTGCCCAGGGTCGAAGCGCCGTCCACCTGCGCTGACCGTCTGCCGACGTTCGTGCTCGTCCACCGGTGTGTCTCGGCGTTGTCACGCAGTTAGACACTCACCTGGCGACTCACGTGATCAGTCGTGAACTCAGTCCACGGTCTGTTCGGCCGCACGCAGGCCGGCCGACCACTTCTCCTCAGTGAGAGGAACTCGGTTGACCTGTCCCCTTGTTGAGCGCCACCATGCCGGGATGGGCAAGATGTCAGCCACAGCACATCACCTACATAGCCCGAAAAATCGGGATTACACGATTGACGTGTCGGGTGACGAGTTTAATGCACCCACCTTCGTCCCACGACTTTCCTTCAAAGGTGGCGGACTTCAATCCGTCCCGATGGAGAGTTTGGTCGAGTCGATCGCACAGGCGAGCGATGTGGCCTTCTTCTGCGACAACAGCATCTTTGAGGACGATGCGCCCACTGGTATCTGGGAGGCTTTGCTCGCGGAGCCTGGAAAGCTCAGGATCACCGTAGAGGTGATGGCCGAGCTCTTGCCTTGGCTGAAGGTGAGGCCTGAACATCCGGTCCTCAAGGCAATGCAGATGAAAGACTCACCCATAAAGATCGTCGGTATGCATACGCTCGCGGAGCACGACCGGGTTGCGGGCGCATACTACGTATCTCTCCTTAGGGCTAGAAGGAGGGTGATCAATATGCCCTGGATCGTTGAGGAGGCAACGCGCCTCTCGGCCGGGGGTGAGGCCTCCGTTACTCCCTATGCCGTGGCTCAGAAGGAGTTCGGGGAGAGGGCGGCCAAGCTGTCCCGTAAGGGAGTAAACGACAAGCTTGGAACAGATGAGGCCTTGGTCTTTCAGGCGGCGAGACACAGTCTAGAGACAGGGCAGAAGGCCATAATTTTGACCAAAGATAGCGACATTGAGGAACAGTTCTACAAGTTCTTCTGGCTCCTGGACACGCACTACAGGTCCATGCTCCTTGCGGACCGGTACTCGGAGTGCTTCAGTCAATTTCCCCTCCATGCCATGCCTGATGAGTTCAATGTGCGCCCTTTTCGCGGCAATTGCAATGCGCTCGTCCGGCGGCCTGAATCGCTTCTTCATGAGGTAATTCCCGATCGATTTCGATTCGTCGCCGTGAGTTGCTGGAGGATTGGCGCCAAGACTTCGATTCTGACTTTTGGTGCCGAACGTGAAATGTACAGGGTGTTGTACGTTAAGGGAAAAACGGGAGGGTTGAACTCTGATAGGTTGGGAGGAAGAAATTTTCATGCCTATTTGGCGCCCATGTCGCTCCCGATGAGTCTTCGCGGGTGCGCTGCCGTGGTCCATGACGTTAAATATCCTGTTCCCGGTTCGTCGGCTTTCGTGGCTGATTTGGATATTGAGCAGTCACTGTTCCCTGTGGAACGCCACGGGCACTACCGGCGGGTTCCCAAGGCGGTTGCAGAACGGGTACCTCTGCTACTGCCTGCTTCGAGCAGGCCAACCACTCGCCGAAGCAGCAAAACCAAAGGTCGGCGTAGCGACTTTGGGTTGGAACTGCCTTGGCGCGAGTGATCGCGGCCCCGTAAGCTTCCGGCGCGTCGGGCAGTCTGTGGACCTGCCCGTTAAAGCACGACGTTGGGGCCATGATCTTCGAAGCCTGCGCGCCGTGAGCGGAGCGAGCGGCGGCGCAACGGTTCGGCTACTGACGCTCGTGCTCCGATGGGAGAGCTTCCAAGACGGGCTCAGGGCCGTTGGTCGTCCCGGGGAGACCCGGAGACGGCCCGACTCCCGTTCGCCGTCCCCATCACCACTGACAGAAGGCGACCGTAGCGTCGTCGCCGGATTTGTACCGGGGCCAGCGGCGGCCGGTGGGGTCCGTCGCCTCGACCTTGCGGACGGTATCAATCAGTTCGCACGGTCCGCCCGCCCTGAGCGCGTCGAACACTTCGGACCACGTGGCCATCCCGTACTCGGTGACGAGCCGCGATACACCGTCGGACATCACAGCCGCGGCCCGCACCTCGCCGCCGGGCACCGTGCCGCTCAGGGCATGTTCTGCTGCTTCGGGAACAGCCGCCGCCACCCAATACCCATCAGGCGTGTTGCGGACTTGCCGCTGTGCGGATACGAGCTTCTGCAGAGCTTCTCTGTGCTGGTCGGTATGGGTCTCGTACTGCTCGACTTCGGCCTTCAAATCGGGCAGTACGTCGTCCACCCGGAGGTCTGTGATCACCGAAATACCATCGGCCCCATCGAACACGATGGGCGAGTCCGCGAGAACCAGATGGTCAAGGGATTCGGTGTTCTCTCTCAGGACCGCGACTGTGGCCGACGGGGTTCCCGGGTTGCCGAGATCGCACCCGGGGTGCAACTCCGCGACGCGTTCGATGGCATCGGCCAACCCGTCCGCAAGCGGTCGGTCCGCGGTCGAGAGGGCAGAGACGATTTGGCCGCCGAGGTGCGCGACGTACCACGGGACGCCGTGACGGCATCCCGTGTTCAGGCCCGCGGTGCTGAGTCCGTCCAGCACAACGGCGAGCGTCGGAGTGCCGGCCACCCAATCCTCGTTCGGGTTGGCTCCCCCCGGACGTGTGTCAAAACTGACGCGCATGATCAGCCCTCGTGTCGGTAGAGCGGGGTGACTCGGCGACTCTCCAGCACATCGAGTGTCTTGGGGTCGTAACGGCATGAGATGAGTGTGGAGAACCGGCGCGTGCGGACCTCCTTGTACAGCTCTGCGAGATTGTTTTCGAGGTAGTGCACAACTCCGTTCGCGCCGATGGCGTGGATTCCGGCGATGTACAGGAACGTCCCCCGTCCACCCAGACGGGGAAGCCGTCCCAGGTAACCAACGTCCCCCGCCGAGCCGTCCTCATCCATCGGGGACCGGTACGTGGTCCCCGCGGCCTGGTCCACCAGGTGCCACGCCTGATCCTTGGCGAACCGTAGGTTGTCGTCCCCTTCAAGTACCTGCGCGATGATCGGGGAGAGTCGTGGTCCGCAGACAACCACGTGGTTGTCGCGGTTCAGGTTGATGATTCCGGTCGGGGGGATCACCTCGTACTCGGCATCGAGCTTCATCCCGCTCAGCAACTTGCGCAGGTGCTCGAAGTTGTCGAGGTCCTCCCGTGTCACGACCTCGCTCGGGTTCTGGTCGGGCCCCTTGCCGGCCTCGTACTTGCCGCCGAGTGAGACGGTCACCGAGTCGGTGCCGAAGAACGCTCGCTCCGGGGGCGGGCCGGCGGACGCGAGTTGCCCGACCCGCCCGCGGCTCACACCGAGACTCTTGGCGATCTCAGCCTGAGTCATGCCGGACGCCTGCGCTTCCTCGATGGCCTCTCGACGGATGCGGGACAGCTCCAGCACCCACCCCTGATACGTCGCCATCAGGTCAATCGCGGCTTTGGCGCGGTCGACCGGGGCTGCGATCTCAGAGACCCGCTTCATGTCGTCGTGCATCCGCGTCGCTCCGGGATTCGACGGCTCGACCTGGCTCGACCTGGGCCGCAACGACGGGAAGTCCGTCCGCATCCACCCCACCGGATGGGACATCCTCACCCCCGTCCCTCGCGAGGTGTGCTGGCGCCGTACTCAGCTCACCGGGGAACTGCCCCTGCCGGCCAAGGACACCGACGGCAAGGGCATCGATCTGCTGCTGAGGCTGTGCAACTTCGCAAGCGCGGAGACCGAATGCCTGGCCATCGCTTGGCTGATCGGCTGCCTCGGGCCGTCCGTGCCCGTCCCCGCCCCCTTCCTCACCGGCCCCCAGGGGGCAGGCAAGTCCACCGGCGGACGGATGCTCGTGAGGGTCATCGAGGGCATGAGCGGCGACCTGCGCCGCGCTCCGAAGGACGAGGAGAACCTGATCGCGGCCGTGGCCGCCGGATGGGTCACCGCCCTGGACAACCTCTCCCACCTGGCCCCTGACCTGTCCGACCTTATGTGCTGCATCGTCACCGGCGCCGAGACCATCAAACGCGCCCTCTACACCGATGGCGACGTCGTCCGCGCTCGCTGCCGGCGCCCCCTGCTCCTGACCGGCATCGACGTCGGCGTCATCCGCCCCGACCTCGCCGAACGCCTCCTGCCCCTGCGCCTGGAACGACCCCGCACCCGGCGCACCGAAGCGGAACTGTGGGCGGAGTTCGCGGAAGCCCTCCCCGTCGTGCTCGGGTCCCTCCTCGATCTCACCGCTCAGGTGAGGGCGGCGGAAGCTGACATCCCGACCGACCTGCGCATGGCGGACTTCGCCCACCTGTGCGCGCAACTTGACGCGGCGACCGGTCTCGGAGTGCTCAACGCCTACCGGGCCAGCCTGGACGACCTCAACGACGACGTCATTGAAGGCGACCTGCTGGCGCAGACGGTGCTGAAGCACGCCGCCGGTCTGGAGTCGGGGGCAGAGCAGCGGATGACGTCCGCCGAGTGGCTGCACTGCCTCACCGGCCTCTACAGCGGCGAGGACTGCCGCTCCGTGCCCAAAGGCCGACCACCGGCAAGGTCCTCTCCGACCGCCTCAAGCGCCTTCAGCCCACCCTCGCCGCCCGCGGTGTCCTCATCGACTGGGGCCGCACCAGCAAGGCTCGGTACATCGAAATGACCCGGTCCCCGGCCACGCCGTCCCTGCACGAGCAACAGCCGGCGTTCTGACCAGCCGCACCGCCGGACGCCCCGCACAAGCAAGAAGAGCACCCGCCCCCGCGTGCTCTTCTTGCTGTTCGGCGGCAACGCCCGAGCCGAGCAATAGTCAAGAGTTGTGGGTGAGGCCCTCCGACTCGACGGCGGTGATCTCGGCTGCTGCGAGCCGAGCCTCCTCGCACACCTCTGGGTCGGGGTGATGGAGGAATGGCTCGATCAGGGGCCAGGCCTGCGGGTCGTGGGTGGCCCCGAGGATGTAGAGCGTGTGGACGAGGAGTTGGCGTTCCATCGTCGGCATGGCTGCCGCCGCCGGTTCGACGAGGGTCAGAGGCAGGCGGTAGTGGTTGAACGCCTCGCTGACCGAGTTCAGGGCTGACTCGCGCACCTTGGCCACCGGCTCGTTGACGGCCACGCTGACCAGACGTCCGACGACCAGGCGAGCGGAGTCAGCGTCGAGTGCGGCGCCGCGCAGGAGGTCTCCGAGGACGTCGGCGGCGACGTCCCTGCGGTCCGGATCGCGGTCGGTCAGTGCTTCAAGTGCCTCGAACATGTCGTTCATGCTGCCACCTCGGACCGCTCGACCAGGACGCCGTTTTCGAAGTGCGCGCCGGCGCGGACGAGCGGCACCAGGTGGGCGCCGGTGATCGCGCGCCATCGGGTCTGGGCGGACTCGACGAGCTTGAACACCATCGCGAGGGCCGCGGCCGGGCTGCCGGCGCCGCGGGTGACCTTGGTGCGGAGTTTGACCGTGGAGAAGGTCGACTCGATGGGGTTCGTGGTCCGCAGGTGGATCCAGTGCTCGGCCGGGAAGTCGTAGAACGCGAGTAGTTCGTCCCGGTCGTCGGTGATCTTCGCGAAGGCCTTGGGGAACTTGGCGCCGTAGGCGCGCACGAAGGCCTCGATCGCCTGCTCGGCGTGGCCACGGTCCTCGGCGTTGTAGATCTCCTGCATCGCCTTCGTCGCGCCAGGCTGGGCGGACTTGGGCAGGCAGTTGGTGACGTTGCGGGTTTTGTGAACCCAACACCTTTGGTGCCGTGCGGCCGGGAACACCTCGGCGAGTGCCCGCCACAGGCCCATGGCGCCGTCCCCGACCACCAGCTCGGGGTCGCGCATCCCGCGGCGGCGGCAGTCACGCAGAAGGTCGGCCCACGACTCAGTCGACTCACGGAGGCCCTCGGCGAGAGCGATCAGCTCCTTGGTGCCGTCCAGGCGGACGCCGAGCAGGACCAGGACGCACGAGTGGGCCTGGCCGAGGCGGACCTTGGGGTGCACGCCGTCGGCCCACACGTAGACGTAGTCGCGGTCGGACAGGTCCCGGTTCTGGAAGGCGGCGTGGTCGTCGCTCCACTGCCTGGTCAGCCGGGTCACGGTGGCCGACGGCAGGCCAGCGGTGCCGCCGAGGAACTGCTCCAGCGCGGGCACGAAGTCCCCGGACGACAGTCCGTGCAGGTAGAGCAGCGGCAGTACCTCGGGGATCTTCGGCGACTTGCGGCACCACGGCGCCAGGATCTTCGAGGAGAACCGCTTGCGCTCGCCGGTCGTCTCGTCCACGCGCCGGTCGTTGATCCGCGGGGCCCTGACCTCGACGGGTCCGGCAGCGGTGACCACGGTCCGGGATCGGTGGTGGCCGTTGCGGACCACCAGGCGCCGCCCGTTCTCGTCCTTGTCCGCGGCCAATTCGGTTATGTACTGGTTGACTTCCGCTTCCAGCGCGGCGGCCAGCATGCGTCGGGCGCCCTCGCGGACGATCTCGTCGATCAGGGAGCCGGACTGGGTGGAGCCGTCGTCGGTGACTACGCTGAGCACGGGCGTGCCTTCCCGACCCGCGCTGCAACGCGGGCCTACTCGGTGACCATCACAGGATCATTCGGGAAGGTACGCCCTCCGCGTTCCGCCCGGGGCTGATCCACAGGTCTTGAGCATTGCTCGCCCGAGCCTGATCAGCAGTGGCACAGTAGGCGAACGACGATGCAGTCCTCACGGAGCCCATCGAGGTACGCGGTGGTTTGTCGGGCGTAAGCGGCCAAGGGCTCCTCGCCGGGCAGGACGTTCGTGAACGGTCCTGGCCGGTCTGCCTCGATCCACTGCCCGTCCAGGGTCAGCAAGGCGGTAGAGGCAAGGGCCCACGACGCCGCGCTGTCCAAGTCCGGTTGGATGTCCCGGGTGAAGTGGGAGATCGGGTCACTTTCAGGCCCCAATACCCACAGGCCCAGGTTCGGATTGCGCTCCCAGGCCGAACGGTGGTTCAACGCACATACCAAGGGCTGGGCATGGTGGTCTGCAACAGCCTGCTCGCGGGGATAGCCCTCCGAGTTCGCACGGTGCCGTTCCAGGAACGCGCTCAGCGGCTCGGCCGAAGGGTGGTCAGCGACGAGACGTGCGAAGTCCTGCTGCTCGGCCTGCCACCGGGCTCGGGCCTCATCGACGGCTCCGGCCTTGGTGGCTTCGAAGTCCAGCAGGCCCCGCGGTCCGCCATCGCAGCGCAGTGGCTGGCGCGCACGCGGTTGGCCGGCCGGATAGGTCGGCTCGTGGATCAGACGCGGATCGCCATCGAACTCCGGCCTGACGGCGAAACCGTCGTCGGCATCGATGCGCCACCAGTCCCATTCACCGTTCGGGTTCCACTCGCCATCAGGGAGGTTGATGTTGAACGGCGCCATCACGGCGTCCAGCGCCGCGCGCAAGTCCCTGAGAGCGGTCGGCGGCAGGCACACGTTCAGGTAGAACTTGCTCACGACCACCCCTGTGCTCACTGATCAGCAGGGGATGATCTTAAGGGTGCCGTTCGCCGCTGTCCTGTGGTTTGCTCCGCCATCGGTCGGACAGGGGCGACAAGCGGCGGCAGGTCCGGAAACAGGCCGTCGGCCGTGCCCTTCCAGCGGAGGAAGAGCACGGCCGACGGCCCACAGACGGCCCAGGGGAGCGGTTACCCGCTCTGACCTGGGGCGATATCACACGTCGAAGTAGAGCTCGAACTCGTGCGGGTGCGGACGCAGCTGCAGCGGGGCGATCTCGTTCGTGCGCTTGTAGTCGATCCACGTCTCGATCAGGTCGGGCGTGAAGACGTCGCCCTGGAGGAGGAACTCGTGGTCGGCCTCGAGGCGGTCGAGGACGGCGCCGAGGGAGGTCGGGACCTGCGCCACGTTCGCGTGCTCCTCGGGAGCCAGCTCGTAGAGGTCCTTGTCGATCGGCTCGGCCGGCTCGATCTTGTTCTTGATGCCGTCCAGACCCGCCAGCAGCAGGGCCGAGAAGGCCAGGTACGGGTTGCCGGAGGAGTCCGGGGCGCGGAACTCGACGCGCTTGGCCTTCGGGTTCGAGCCGGTGATCGGGATACGCATCGCGGCGGAGCGGTTGCGCTGCGAGTACACCAGGTTGATCGGGGCCTCGAAGCCCGGGACCAGGCGGTGGTAGGAGTTCACCGTCGGGTTGGTGAAGGCCAGGAGCGACGGGGCGTGCTTGAGGATGCCGCCGATGTAGTAGCGGGCGGTGTCCGACAGGCCCGCGTAGCCGGCCTCGTCGTAGAACAGCGGGTCGCCGTTGGTCCACAGCGACTGGTGGACGTGCATGCCCGAGCCGTTGTCACCGAAGATCGGCTTCGGCATGAAGGTCGCGGTCTTGCCGTTGCGCCAGGCCACGTTCTTCACGATGTACTTGAAGAGCATGAGGTCGTCGGCGGCGGCGAGCAGCGTGTTGAACTTGTAGTTGATCTCCGCCTGGCCGGCGGTGCCCACCTCGTGGTGCTGACGCTCGACCTTCAGGCCGGCGCGGTCCAGCTCCAGGGAGATCTCGGCGCGCAGGTCGGCGAAGTGGTCGACCGGGGCCACCGGGAAGTAACCGCCCTTGTAGCGGACCTTGTAGCCGCGGTTGTTCTCCAGGGCGCCGGTGTTCCAGGCGCCGGCCTCGGAGTCGATGTGGTAGAAGGACTCGTTCGCGCTGGTCTCGAAGCGGACGGAGTCGAAGACGTAGAACTCGGCCTCGGGGCCGAAGTAGGCGGTGTCGGCGATCCCGGTGGACGCGAGGTACGCCTCGGCCTTCTTCGCCACGTTGCGCGGGTCACGGGAGTACTGCTCGCCCGTGATCGGGTCGTGGATGAAGAAGTTGATGTTGAGCGTCTTGTCCCGGCGGAACGGGTCGACACGGGCCGTCGACAGGTCGGCGCGCAGGGCCATGTCGGACTCGTGGATCGCCTGGAAACCACGGATCGACGATCCGTCGAAGGCGAGTTCCTCGTCCGGGTCGAACGCCTCAACGGGCACCGTGAAGTGCTGCATGACGCCCGGCAGGTCGCAGAACCGGACGTCGACGAACTTGACGTCCTCGTCCGCGATGAACTTCTTGGCCTCGTCGGCGTTCTGGAACATCCAGCTCCTCCTACTCCCGACCGTCCCGCCGGGGTGGTAGATCGTTCGTGCGGCCAGTGCGGTGGCACACGCTGCACTCGACCCTAGGGACGGGTGATTTCTCGGGCGTGACTCATTTGTTTCGCAGAAGTTAACCGGCTCGGGTGCGGTCACGGTGTGGTCACCCCGCCGTGTCTCGTACGTACAGGGTCGCAGTACCGTGGACGGGTGGACAACAGGCAAGCAATCGGGTCGTGGCTCTCCGGGCCGCGCGCGGCCGCGGAGGACGCCGGAGCCGACTTCGGTTACCGGGGCGAACAGCTGGGTCTGCCGGAGCGGGGATCGGGTTCGATCGCACGCCCGGGGCGGCGGCTGGGCGCCGTCGCCGTCGACTGGGGCCTGTGCCTGTTGATCGCATACGGTCTCATCACCCACGGCTATGACCAGGGCACCGGCAACTGGGCGCTGCTGATCTTCTTCGTGCTCGGCGCGCTCACCGTCGGCACGATCGGCTCCACCCCCGGCAAGCGCCTGTTCGGGCTGCGCGTGGTCGCCCTGGACACCGGCCGGGTGAACCCGCCGCGCGCCCTGCTGCGCACGGCCCTGCTGTGCCTGGCGATCCCGGCCCTGGTCTGGGACCGCGACGGCCGCGGCCTGCACGACCGGCTGGCCCGCACGGTCGAGGTTCGGATCTAGAGGGTCCCCCTGGAGGGGCCCCTGTGTACGACGTGCCCGCATACGACGTGCCCGCATACGACGTGGGGGGCAACCGGAGCGCTCTGGTTGCCCCCCACGTCGTATGCGGTGAGGTCCGTCGTACGTGGTGACGTCCGACGGGGGTGGTGACGTCAGCGTGCCTTCGGGCCGCCCCTGGGCATCCGCATCCCCTTGGGCATCGGGCCCTTCGGCAGCGGCATGTTGCTCATCAGGTCGCCCAGGGCGCGCAGCCGGTCGTTGGTGGCGGTGACCTGCGGGCCGGTCAGCACGCGCGGGAACTTCAGCATGGTGGTGCGCAGCTTCTTCAGCTCGACCTGGCCCTCGCCGGTGCCGACGATCACATCGTGCACCGGGACGTCCGCCACGATGCGGGCCATCTTCTTCTTCTCGGCGGCGAGCAGGCCCTTCACCCGGTTCGGGTTGCCCTCGGCGACCAGCACGATGCCGGCCTTGCCGACCGCGCGGTGCACCACGTCCTGGTTGCGGTTCATCGCCACCGCCGGGGTGGTGGTCCAGCCCCGCCCGACGTTCTCCAGCACCGCCGCGGCGGCGCCCGGCTGGCCCTCCATCTGCCCGAAGGCGGCACGCTCGGCCCGGCGTCCGAAGACGATCGCCGTCGCCAGGAAGGCGAGCAGGACCCCGAGGATGCCGAGGTAGACGGGGTGCCCGATCAGGAAACCGATCGCGAGGAAGACACCGAAGGTGATGATGCCGACAGCCGCGAGTACAAGACCGATCTTCTTGTCGGCCTTACGGGTCATCTTGTAGGTCAGAGCGATCTGCTTCAGTCGCCCGGCATTGGCAGCCTCGGCTGCGTTGTCCTTCCTCGCCATGGCACGAAGTCTACGTGGCCCCGGGAGCGCCCGACGACGGCAGTGCCCCGGGAAGGGCGCGGGACGGGTCAGGAGCGGCCGGAGCCGGCCTGCTCGAGGAAGCGCTGGGTCTCGACGCGGTCCTTGGCGCGGCGGCGGTCCTCCAGGACGGAGGTCCAGGCGTTGCGGCGGGCGGTGCGCTGGCCGCTGCTCATGAGCAGGGACTCGACGGCGCGCAGCGCGTCGGTGAAGGACGGGATCGCGGTGGCGCGAACGGGCGCGGCCTGCATGGTGGAGGTCCCCCCTTGTAAGGGCTCGCGGTGTACGGGGTGTGAGTCCAGCGTCACTGTTTGGTGTTACCAGGACGTGACCGACCGGTCAAACACCGATGAAACCCCGATGGTGCGAGCCAAAAGACTGACGCGGCCCCGACGGACGCCCTCATCTGCGGCGACGGTCGGGACCGCGTCATATCGGCCACTACTGAGCGGTAGGCTCTTGTGCGCGAATTCACACGCTACCCGTTCCCTTACGGGGCAGGGCGGGTGACGGACGGTCAGACGGCCTGGGTGGCGGCGAAGCTGCCCCGCTTCTCGACGGCCATCTGGTACAGGCGCCCGGCACGGTACGACGAACGCACCAGCGGGCCCGACATCACGCCGGAGAAACCGATCTGCTCGGCCTCCTCCTTCAGCTCGACGAACTCCTGCGGCTTCACCCAGCGCTCCACCGGGTGGTGGCGGACGCTCGGCCGCAGGTACTGCGTGATGGTGACCAGCTCGCAGCCCGCGTCGTGCAGCTGCCTGAGCGCCTCGCCGACCTCCTCGCGGGTCTCGCCCATGCCGAGGATCAGGTTGGACTTGGTGACCAGGCCGAAGTCGCGGGCCTCGGTGATGACCTTCAGCGAGCGCTCGTAGCGGAAGCCGGGGCGGATCCGCTTGAAGATCCGGGGCACGGTCTCGACGTTGTGCGCGAAGACCTCGGGGCGGGCGGAGAAGACCTCCGCGAGCTGCTCCGGGACCGCGTTGAAGTCGGGGGCGAGCAGCTCCACCTTGGTCCGGCCGGCCTCGCGGTCCGCCGTCTGCCGGTGGATCTGCCGCACGGTCTCCGCGTACAGCCAGGCGCCGCCGTCCTCCAGGTCGTCGCGGGCGACGCCGGTGATGGTGGCGTAGTTGAGGTCCATGGTGACCACGGACTCGCCCACCCGGCGGGGCTCGTCGCGGTCGAGGGCCTCGGGCCTGCCCGTGTCGATCTGGCAGAAGTCGCAGCGCCGGGTGCACTGGTCGCCGCCGATGAGGAAGGTCGCCTCGCGGTCCTCCCAGCACTCGTAGATGTTCGGGCAGCCGGCTTCCTGGCAGACCGTGTGCAGGCCCTCGCTCTTCACGAGGTTCTGCATCTTCGTGTACTCGGGACCCATTTTCGCCCGGGTCTTGATCCACTCGGGCTTGCGCTCGATGGGGGTCTGGCTGTTGCGGACCTCCAGGCGCAGCATCTTGCGTCCGTCGGGTGCGACTGCGGACACGACCAGCTCCCTAGCGTTTGATTCTTCGGCGCCCTCTAGGGTACGCCCGTGGATTTGAATGCCTGTGTGGGTGTCGGCCCCTCCACGGACCCCCTCACGCCACGGGCGTCTTCTCGATCTCCCGGGGCTTCGGCTCCGCGTTCTCCAGTACGTCGCGCAGGTGCCGCTCGACGACCGGGAGCACCTCCTCGACCGGCATGTCACGGCCCAGCTCGTTGGCCAGGGAGGTGACGCCGGCGTCCCGGATCCCGCAGGGGATGATGCGGTCGAACCAGACGTTGTCCGGGTTCACGTTCAGCGAGAAGCCGTGCATCGTGACGCCCTTGGCCACGCGGATGCCGATCGCGGCGATCTTGCGGTCCTCGCGCCGCTGGCCGGCGTTGGAGGGGGCGTACTCAGGACCGTCGAGCCGAGGGTCGAACTCGTCGTCGGTCAGGCGGGGGTCGAAGTCCAGGGACAGCCCGCCGAGCGAGGGCCGCCGCTCCACCGGGTCGCCGAGCACCCACACCCCGCTGCGGCCCTCGACCCGGGTGGTCGCGAGGCCGAACTCCGCGCAGGTGCGGATGAGCGCCTCCTCCAGGCGCCGCACGTGCGCCACCACGTCCACCGGGCGGGGCAGCTTCTGGATGGGGTAGCCGACCAGCTGGCCCGGTCCGTGCCAGGTGATCTTGCCGCCGCGGTCCACGTCGATCACGGGCGTGCCGTCCAGCGGCCGCTCGCTGTCCTCCGTGCGCCGGCCCGCCGTGTAGACCGGCGGGTGCTCCAGGAGGAGCACGGTGTCGGGGATCTCGTCCGCGAACCGGGCGGCGTGCACCCGGCGCTGTTCGTCCCAGGCCACCTGGTAGTCCACGGCCTCGGCACCGAATCCCATGCGGACGAACCGCAACTCACTCACGGCAAGCGCCTCCCTGGAAGGTCGTAAGGCACGAAACGCGCCCACGCAACTGTACGTCCGGCCGCCGCGCGTCAGCCTCGGGGTCAATCCTCACACGATCGGATGAATGCCGGTCGAAGTGTGCGATCACGTGCTCACGCTCCGCTACATTCGCGCCGTTCACGAGGCCATAAGGGCTGCTCACAGGCAATCCGGGCACCGCAGCGGCCGTTGCGTGGCCCGAAAGGCAGGAGACCGCACCGCAGATGACGGAACGACCCGCGCAGCGCACTCCCAACCGCCAGCTCGCCGCGCTCATCGCAGAAGCGGGATTCTCCAACGCAGGTCTGGCCCGTCGTGTGGACCAGCTCGGCCTCGAACACGGACTGGACCTGAGATACGACAAGACGTCGGTCACCCGCTGGCTGCGCGGGCAGCAGCCCCGCGGCACCACGCCGGCCCTCATCGCCGAGGTCTTCACCCGGCGCCTCGGCCGCCGCCTGACCGCGCAGGACCTCGGCCTGGACGCCTGCGCCCCGGTGTACGCGGGGCTGGAGTTCGCCGCCACCCCGGAGGAGGCCGTCGACATCGTCAGCGGGCTGTGGCGCAAGGACTCCGGCAGCCACGCCGAGCTCCGCAAGATCGCCTTCACCCCCGCCGGGCTGGTCGTGCCCAGCCGGGACTGGCTGATCGGGCGGGCCGACGAGCGGGTCGGGCGCGGGGAGGTGCCCGGCGCCCGGGTCCCCGCGCAGAGCCGCCCGGTGGGCAGGCCGCCGGCCGGGGGCGAGCGGCCGGCGCCGTTCATGCCCCGGCAGCGCGGCCAGGCCGACCGCGGCCCCGGCCAGCGGGTCACCGCCGGGGACATCTCGGCGCTGCGCTCGGTCGGCGAGCTGTTCCGCAGCCTGGACGACATGTACGGCGGCGGCCACGCCCGCCAGGCACTGGTGCGCTACCTGGAGCACGAGTGCGAGCCGATGCTGCGCGGCACCTACGGGGAGCAGACCGGGCGCCGGCTGTTCGGCGCGGCCGCCGACCTGACCCGGCTGGCCGGCTGGACCTCGTACGACATCGGCGCGCACGGGCTCGCCCAGCGCTACTTCGTGCAGGCTCTACGGCTGTCCCAGACCGCCGGGGACCGGCCCTACGGCGCCTACGTGCTGGTCACCATGAGCCGGCAGGCCGTGTACCTCGGGCACGGGCGGGAGGCCGTCCAGCTGGCCCGCGTCGCCCAGCAGGGGCTCGGCAGCTCCGCCGCGCCGGGCGTGCAGGCGCTGCTGCACGCCGCGGAGGCGCGCGGGCACGGCGTGCTCGGCGAGGTGCGCGCCTGCACCACCTCCCTGGTGCGGGCCGAGCGGGCCCTGGAGACCGCCCGGCCCGGTGACGAGGTGCCGTACTGGGCGCGCTTCTTCGACGAGGCACAGCTCGCCGACGAGTTCGGCCACTGCCACCGGGACCTGCAGCAGTACCGCGCCGCCGCCCAGCACGCGGAGCGCGCGCTCCAGTTGCGCGCCCCGGCGCACGCCCGCAGCCGCCTGTTCTGCCGCGTCGTCCTCGCCACCGCCCGCCTCGCCCTCGGCGACCTCGACCAGGCCTGCCAGCTCGGCGCCGAGGCGGCCGGCCAGGCGGCCGAGATGCGCTCGGTCCGCGCAATCGAGTACGTCCGCGACTTCGAGCGCCGCCTGGAGCCCTACCGGGACGCGCCCCCGGTACGCACCTACCGGGACAGGGTGGCCGCCTTGGGCTGACCGGCGACAGGCACACCACTCGCGTGCGGCACGGGGCCCGGTGCGTTCCGGGCGGGTGGCGGTGTGCGGGGTGCCTCCTCGTGTGGGCTGAGAGGGTGCCGGGGCGCGGGGCGCGAGGTGGCTGGTGTGGGCGATCGCCGTGCCGCGGCGCCTGGGTGCGAGGTGCCCGGGTGGGAGGTGCCCGGGCGGGAGGTGCGGGGTGCCTGGCGTCTGCTGGCCGGGTGTCGCGGGGTGCCAGGGTGCCTCGTGTGGGCTGGTCGGGTGCCCGAGTGCGGGGTGCCCGGTGTGGACTGTTCGGGTGCTCGGGCGCTTGGTGCGCGGAGTACCGGGCGGGCGCCGCGTCCCGAGGGGCGGAAATGACCGGGCCCCGGTGGCGGGCGCGGCATTGGGGCGCGTGGGCGCATGCGGGAGGGCGCGAGTGGGGGCGCTGGGCGACCCCGCGCCCTGGGTGCGGCCCCGGTGGGTGAGGGGGCGGCCGCCATGTGGTCCGGGGTGTCCGCGGCCGCCGCCCCAGGGGTGTTCAGGCCGCCTCGGCCCTCGGGGGTGTCGAGGCCGGTTCCGCCCGGTGCAGCGAGCGGCCGGCTCCCAGGTCGGCCAGGATCGCCGCCGCGGCCCGGTGCGCCGAGTGCAGGGCGCCCTGGACCGTGCTGGTGTCCCGATGGTCGCCGCACACGTACAGGCCCGCCAGCAGCCGCACCGGGCGCCGCAGGTCGTGCGGGGGGCGCATGGCGGGCACGGCCTCGGCGGTGTGGTGCACGGCGAGGGTCTCCCAGCGCGCCGTCGAGGTGCCGTAGAGGCGGGACAGGTGGATGCGCACGGCGGTGTCGACCCCGGCCGGGGGAGTGCCCAGGACCGTGGAGGACACCAGGGCCCGCCCGGCCGGCGCGCGGGCCGGGTCGACCCGGCTGACCACCGACGTGTGGGAGACCGGCCCGCCGCGGTCCGCGTCGAGCAGCAGGTACCCGCCCGTCTCCGGAGGCTCGTCCGTCGTGTGGTGCACCACCGTCACCGGGTGGAAGTCCGGCACCCGCAGCCCGGGCAGCAGCTCGGCGGCGGCGCGCGCGTCCGTCGCGAGCAGCACGGCGCGGCAGCGGACCACGCCGTGCTCGGCGGTGGTGACCGCCGTGGTGGAGACCGAGGTGGCGCGGACGCCGGTGTGCACGGTCCCGGGCGGCAGCGTCCGGGCGAGCAGCTCCGGCAGCACCTCCGCGCCGCCCTCCGGCAGACACAGCCGGCCGCTCGCGAAGGCGCGCAGCGCCAGGTCCGCGCACCGGCTCGACGTGGTGAGGTCCGGGTCGCACAGCAGGGCGGCCAGCAGCGGCCGCAGGAAGCCGTCGACGGTACGGGCGGGCAGCCCGCGTGCCGCCAGCGCCTGCCCGGCGGGCATCTCCGGCCGGGCCAGCAGACGCTGCACCGGGGTGCCCGCGATCCGGGCGAGCGCCGGGCCGAGCCGGGCCTGGTCCACCGCGGTGCCCAGCGGGGCGCCCGTCCGGGTCCGGACGGCGGCGACGGGCCGGAAGGGGCCGACGGCCCGGAGCCGGGGCGGAGCCGGCGGCCGGGGGGCGCTCGCGAGGGCGCGCACCGCATGAAGTGCGCTCCTCGCGCTCCCCCCGCCCGCCGGTGCGCCCGCCCGGTGATGCCGTCCGCCGCTGTGCAGCAGCACCCCGGGCGCGAAGGGGCGCAGCACGAGCGCGTCGAGCCCGGGACTGAGGTCCAGTTCGGGATACGACGTGGACAGCAACTGCCCGATCCGGTCGAGCCGGAAGCCGTCGACCTTCTCCGTCGACATGCGGCCGCCCACGTAAGGGGCGGCCTCCAGGACTGCGGTCGTTACTCCTGCGCTGGTCAGCCGATGCGCCGCCGAGAGGCCGGCGACCCCGGCTCCCACCACGACGACATCCGCCTGGTACGCGGGCTCAAGCACGTGCCCCTCCTCGAGGTTGCGCGACCGGTGGAGCAGTGATGCCCCCAACCGGCTTGAGGAATACCCGAGTTCAGGTCGACATTAGGGCCGTGATCGGTCAGGGTCAGTCGCGCATGGACAGGGCACGGTCGCACGGCGGTCGCATACGTCCGTATCGGCTCGCAGAGGGGAAGGCGGCAGGAAACGCAGGCGTCACAGGGCCGCCCGGACGGCCTCCTCGATCTCCGGGAACGCGAAGGTGAACCCGGACTCCAACAGCCGCCTGGGCACCACCCGTTGACTGCTCAGCACGTCCCCGGCCATCTCCCCGAGGGCCACCCGCAGCGCGGACGCGGGCACCGGGAAGAGCGTCGGCCGGTGCAGCACCCGGCCCATCGCGGCGGTGATCTCACGGTTCGTCAGCGGCTTCGGCGCGGTCAGGTTGACCGGCCCGGACAGGCTCTCCGTGTCGATGAGGTGCCGCAGCGCCGCCACCTCGTCGTGCAGCGCGATGAACGACCAGTACTGCCGGCCGTCGCCGATCCGCCCGCCCAGCCCGGCCTTGAACAGCGGGAACAGCCGCCCCCACGCCCCGCCCTCACCGGACACCACCAGCCCGGTGCGCGGGAACACCGTCCGCACCCCCGCCTCCTGCGCGGGCGCCGCGGCCTCCTCCCACTCCACGCAGACCGAGGGCAGGAAGCCGTCCCCGGGCGGCGCGTCCTCGTCGACGGTCCGGTCGCCGGTGTCGCCGTAGATGCCGATCGCGCTGCCGCTGACGAAGACCCGCGGGGGCGTGTCGAGGGAGGCGACGGCCTCGGCGAGCGCCGCCGTGCCGAGCACCCGGCTGTCGCGGATCTCCTTCTTGTACGCGTCCGTCCAGCGGTGGTCGCCCACCCCCGCGCCCGCCAGGTTGACCACGGCGTCGCAGCCGGCCAGCCCGGCCGCGTCCACGTACTGCCCGCCGGGGTCCCAGCACACCTCGTCCGCGCTCTTGGCCGCTCGGCGCACCAGGCGCACCACCTCGTGCTCGTCGGCGGTCAGGGACCGCACCAGAGCCCTGCCGATCAGCCCGGACGCCCCGGCCACCGCGATTCGCTGACGTTCCATGGGCTCATCGTGCCCCCTGCGCCCGGAAAATCTCCCGTAGGCCGTACCGCCCCCGCCGTAGGGTGATCCTCATGCCGGTTCCGTACCCCTCCATACGACAGGCCAGGTTCGACGACGAGGAGACCCTCGGCCGGCTCGACCGTGCCGCCTGGTCCCCGTTGCACTCCGTGCAGGGCCGCCCCCGCGAGCCTCATCCGCCGTTCTTCGGCGACCGGTGCGGACCCCGGGACCACCTCGTCGCCGAGCTCGGCGGCACCCTCGTCGGCTACATCCGGCTGGGCTTCCCGACCCCCCTCGCCAGCAACGCGCACGTCCGCCAGATCCAGGGGCTCGCCGTCGCCGAAGAGGCGCGCGGCGCCGGGGTCGGCCGGGCCCTGCTGCGGGCGGCGCAGCAGGAGGCGCGCCGGCAGGGCGCCCGGCGGATCACCCTGCGGGTCCTCGGGCACAACACCCCCGCCCGCGCGCTCTACGCCTCCGAGGGGTTCGTGGTGGAGGGCGTCCTGCCGCAGGAGTTCCTGCTCGACGGCGAGTACGTCGACGACGTGCTGATGGGGCGCGCCCTGGAGCTGCCGGGCCCGGACGGGCTCACGACGTGACCAGCGCGCCGGTGTCCACCGGGGCCGTCGCGTCCGCCGCTCGCCGGGCGTCCGAGGCGACCTCGGCGGCCGTCAGCACGTACCCCCTCTCGCCGTCGGAGGTCGAGCGGGCGAAGACCACGCCGTAGACCCGGCCTCCGGGGGTCAGCAGCGGGCCGCCGGAGTTGCCGGGGCGGACGGTGGAGCGGATCGAGTAGATATCGCGGGTGACCGTGGCGTCGCTGTAGATGTTCTGGCCGGTCGCCCGGATCCGGCCGGCGACGGTCGCCGCCTGGAGGTTCAGGTCGCCGCCCTGCGGATAGCCCGCGACCACCGCCGTGTCGCCGTGCCCGGCGGTCCCGTCGAAGCGCAGCACGGGGGCGTGCAGCCGGGGGACGTAGAGCACGGCCACGTCCCGGTTCGGGTCGAAGAGCACCACCCGCGACTCGTACCACCGTCCGACGCCGCCGACCCGGACGGACGGGGCGTCGATGCCCGCGACCACGTGCGCGTTGGTCATCACGTGCTGCGGCGCGTACACGAAGCCGCTGCCCTCGCGGCCCTGGTTGCCCGAGGAACCCTCGATCTTGACGGTGCTGAGCCGGGCGGCGTTGGTGGCGCTCGCCGTCACGCTGTCGCCGGAGGGCTTGGCGACGCCCGCCGCCGGCTCGTTCTCGAACGGGTTGAAGACCTGCGGGAAGCCCGCCTCGGTGAGCGCGGAGGTGGCGCGCGAGAACCAGGCGGGCGTGGTGTCGGGCATCGCATCCTGCACGGCGCCCAGCACGGTCGAGTCGCGGATCGCCGTGGTCACCACCGGGGAGGAGGAGGCGCCCAGGACGCTGGCGGCCACCCAGGCCACGATCAGCACGGCCACCGAGTTGGCCGCGGCCCCGCCGATCCCGTCGGCCACTCGGAGCGGCCCCCGGCCGGCCCGGTCGAGCTCGCGCCGCAGGCGTACCGCCAGCCGCCCCCCCAGCTCGTGCCCGGCCGCCGCCGGGACCAGCACCGTGAGCACGGCGGTCACCGTGGCCGCCGCCGAACCACGGGTGACGAGCTGCATCACCCACGGCAGGAGCCACACGCCGACGACCGCGCCGCCCACGAACCCGGCCAGCGAGACGCATCCGGCCACCAGCCCGCGCCGGTAGCCGGAGGCCGCGTAGACGAGGATGACCAGCAACAGCAGGAGGTCGAGCAGGTCCACTCACGCCGCCTTTCTCTCGGACCCCTCAGTACGTGGGGGACGGGCCCTGCGATCAGCCACGCGTACGCGGGAACGGGAACCGGCCACGTGTACGTGTACCCCCGGAAACGTCTCGGACCGGGACGATGGTTCCACCGGGTGGCACAACACACATCGCGGACGGACCGGATCGGGCCGACAGTGAGATCATGCGCTTTTTCGGCAAAGAAGTCCGGAAAGTACGTAAAAGGCGGAGAGTCCCCAAAGGTCTGAAAGATCGATGGCTTCGCACGGGCCGGTGGTTCCGGACGGCCCTGTGGGACCCGGTGCGCCCGCGACGACCGCGCCGCGCGACCGTCGTGCTGCTGTGCTGCCTGCCCGGCCTCGCCGCCACCGGCGCCCTGGTGCTGTGCGCCTCCGGGGTGGACCGTGCGGTGACGGCGTCCGCGGAGGCGCTGGCGGCCGGTGCCGACCAGCCCGCCCGGTCGGCCGACGCCCACTCGGCCGCTTCCACGCACGCGGCGCCCCGGCCGCGCATCGTGCCCCGGTCGGTCTGGCTGGACGACACCGCCCGGCACAACCAGCCGCCGCCGCGCTACGACGACAGGGTGGTCGCCGTCTTCGTCCACCACACCGACTCGCCCAACGGTTACGCCTGCGCCGACAGCCCGCGCATCATCCGCTACCTCTACGCGGGCCAGATCGGCGCCCGGCGCTGGGACGACATCGGCTACAACTTCCTCGTCGACCGGTGCGGCACGATCTTCGAGGGCCGGGCGGGCGGGGTCGACCGGGCCGTCACCGGCGCCCACACCCAGGGCTTCAACCACCGCACCGCGGGCATCGCGGCCATCGGCACCTTCACCGCCGGGGCCGAGGTCCCGCGGGCCATGACCGACGCTATCGCCGCGCTGGCCGCCTGGAAGCTGGGCCTGGCCGGCATCGACCCGCGCAGCAGCGTGCGGCTGGTGTCCAGCAACGGCCACAGCCGGTACCGGGCCGGTACCGCCGCCGTGCTCCCCGCCCTCGCCGGGCACAAGGACGGCTACATGACCAACTGCCCGGGCGCGGCGCTGAACGATCGCCTCCCGGCGATCCGGCAGGCCGCGGCCCGGCTCCAGGGCAGGCCCTGAGAAACCCACGTCCTCGGGAACCCACGTCCTCGGGAACCCGCGTCCTCGGGAACCCGCGTCCTCGGGAACCCGCGTCCTCGGGAACCCGCGTCCTCGGGAACCCACGTCCTCGGGAACCCACGTCCTCCGGGGCCGGACGCGACCCGCCGAGAGCCCTTGCCCTGCGCTCCTCGGGACCGGCTTCCGCCGCGCCCCCGCACCGGGACCTGCGCCCCGGTCACGCCTCAGGACCGCCTCGGGACCGGCGCTCCCGGCTTGGGACTGCGTCCCCGGCTCGGCCTGCGCGCCCGGCTTGGGACCGGCGCTCCGGATCCACCTGCGTCCCCGGCTCGGGGCCTGCGCACCCCGCTGTCGGGACCGGCGCTCCCGCTCGGGACCTGCGGCCCCGGTCGCGTCTCGGAATCGCCTCGCGAGGTCCGGGGCGGGACCTAAGCCCCCGGCTCGCGGAAGCGGTCCCACAGCTTCGGGTACCGCTCGGCGAGCACCCGGTCGTTCTCGAAGTCGAGCGGCGTGCCCTCCGGCTCCGCCGGGGCGGGCGGGATGCCGAGGTCGGGGGCGACGGTCCCGGTGAGCTGTTCGTAGGCCTCGTCCGCCGCGTAGCCGAGGTCCTCGCCGTCGCCGTCGATCTCCTCGTCGAAGTCCGCGAGCAGGTCGGCGAGCGCGTCCGCATCGTGCAGGGCTCCCTCGAACACCTCCCGGCCCTGGCCGATCAGCCAGCACCGGAAGAAGTCGAACGCGTCGTCGCTCGCCCCGTCCAGCAGCACCCAGGCGGCGCCCCACAGGTCCCAGTGGTAGGCGCGGTTGTAGCGGGACTCGAAGTGACGGGCGAAGTCCAGGACCTGCTCCGGGTCCTGTTCGAGTAGTCGTTCGACGAGCAGATCGGCCTGGTCCTCGGGGTCGCCCTCGGCGGCCTCGCGGGTGTCGTCGATCAGCTCCCAGAACTCCGTCTCGTCCATCACGGGTTCAAGCATCGGGCAGCCGGGCAGGGGGCGCACGCGGAGTGCGGCGGATTGTTATGGGCGGTACAGCGCGGCGATCCGGGCCGCGTCGCGCGCGAAGCGCTCCCGCAGCTCCGGCGGGGCCACCACCTCCACCTCCGGCCCGAGCGCCGTGAGCTGGGTGTGGGCGACCTCCTCGGACTCCACCGGCAGGGTCACCGTCACCCGCCCGTCCTCGTCGGGGTCGCCGGCGGAGGCCAGCGCCTCCCCGGCGGCGAGCGCGTCGACGGCGTAGGGCAGTCTCCGTACGCCCTCCGCGGACAGCCGCACCACGACCTCCGCGCGCAGGATCGACCGCGCGAACTGCCCCGCCCGCTCCTCCCAGAAGGCGGGCAGATCGAACTCCCCGTCCCGCTCGAACCGCTCCTCGCCGGGCTCCACGGCGGTGAACCGGTCGATCCGGTACACCCGGAAGGCGCCGTGCCCGGCGACCCGGGCGCACAGGTACCAGACGCCCGCCTTGAGCACGAGCCCGTACGGCTCCAGCTCCCGGGCGACCTCCTCCCGCCCGCGCCGGTAGCGCGCGGCGATCCGCCGGTCGTCCCACACCGCGTCCGCCACCGCGGGCAGCAGCGCGGGCGTCCGCGGCTCCCGGAACCAGTTGGGCGCGTCCAAGTGGAAGCGCTGGGCCGCGGTCCGTGAGGCGTCCCGCAGGGAGGGCAGCAGCGCCGCGGACACCTTCAGCCGGGCGGCCGAGGCGGCGTCCTCCAGCCCCATCTCGCGCAGCGCGCCCGGCACCCCGCTCAGGAAGAGCGCCTCGGCCTCGCCACGGGCCAGCCCGGTCAGCCGCGTACGGTAGCCGCCGACCAGCCGGTACCCGCCGGCCCGCCCCCGGTCCGCGTAGACCGGCACCCCCGCCTCCGACAGCGCCTGCGCGTCCCGTGTGACGGTCCGCTCCGACACCTCCAGTTCGCGGGCGAGCTCGGCGGCGGTCATGGAGCGCCGGGACTGCAGCAGCAGCACCATCTTGATCAGTCGGGCGGCACGCATGGCTTCATGATGGCCGGGCGCGGGCGGACGACGAAGGAGTACGGCGCCCGCCGTACCCCTTCGTTCGACGCGGCCGGCCCGTTCGACGGGACCGGCCGGAGGCCTTCCTACAGGCCGTACTTCTCCCGGGCCTCCTTGACCGCCGAGGTCTTCACCTCGCCGCGCCGGGCGAGCTGGGCCAGGGCCGCCACGACGATCGACTCGGCGTCGACGCCGAAGTGGCGGCGGGCGGCCTCACGGGTGTCCGACAGGCCGAAGCCGTCGGCGCCCAGCGAGGACCAGTCCTGCTCGACCCACTGCGCGATCTGGTCCGGGACCTGGCGCATGTAGTCGGAGACCGCGAGGACCGGGCCCTCGGCGCCCTGGAGCGCCTGCCGGACGAACGGCACCCGCTCCTCGCCCCGCAGCAGCGCGGCGTCCGCGTCCAGGGCGTCCCGGCGCAGCTCGCTCCAGGACGTCGCGGACCACACGTCGGCGGCCACGCCCCACTCCTCGGCGAGCAGCCTCTGGGCCCTGAGCGCCCAGTGGATCGCCGTACCGGAGCCCAGCAGCTGGATCCGCGGGGCGTTCGCCGGGACGGTCAGGCCCGCCGACTCGGCGGTGTTGAAGCGGTACAGGCCCTTGACGATGCCCTCGTCGATGCCGAGACCGGCCGGCTTCGCGGGCTGCGGCAGCGGCTCGTTGTAGACGGTGAGGTAGTAGAAGACGTTCTGGTCCTCGCCCGGCGCGGCCTCGCCGTACATGCGGCGCAGGCCGTCCCTGACGATGGCCGCGACCTCGTACGCGAAGGCCGGGTCGTAGGTCAGCGCCGCCGGGTTGGTCGCGGCGATGACGGGGGAGTGGCCGTCGGCGTGCTGGAGGCCCTCACCGGTCAGCGTGGTGCGGCCGGCCGTGGCGCCGACCAGGAAGCCGCGGCCGAGCTGGTCGCCGAGCTGCCACATCTGGTCGGCGGTGCGCTGCCAGCCGAACATCGAGTAGAAGATGTAGAACGGGATCATCGTCTCGCCGTGCGTCGCGTACGCGGTGGACGCGGCGATGAAGTCGGCCATCGAACCGGCCTCGGTGATCCCCTCGTTGAGGATCTGGCCGTTCTTGGCCTCCTTGTAGTACATCAGCTGGTCGCGGTCGACCGGCTCGTACGTCTGGCCCTTGGGCGAGTAGATGCCGAGCGAGGGGAACAGCGACTCCATGCCGAAGGTGCGCGCCTCGTCGGGGACGATCGGCACCCAGCGCTTCCCGGTCTCCTTGTCCCGGACCAGGTCCTTGACCAGGCGTACGAACGCCATCGTGGTGGCGACGTTCTGCGCGCCGGAGCCCTTGTCGAAGGCCGCGAACGCCTTCTCGGCGGGCGCGGGGAGCGGGGCGACGGGGTGCACCCGGCGGGCCGGGGCCGGGCCGCCGAGGGCCGCGCGGCGCTCCTGGAGGTAGCGGACCTCGGGGGAGTCGGCGCCGGGGTGGCCGTACGGCACCTGGCCGTCGGTGAAGGCGCTGTCGGAGATGGGCAGTTCGAGCAGGTCGCGCATCGCCTTGAACTCGTCCACCGTCAGCTTCTTCATCTGGTGGTTGGCGTTCTTCGACGCGAAGCCCTCGCCGAGGGTGTGGCCCTTGACCGTCTGGGCCAGGATCACGGTCGGCGCGCCCTTGTGCTCCACGGCGGCCTTGTACGCGGCGTAGACCTTGCGGGCCTCGTGACCACCGCGGGAGAGGTGGAAGCACTCGAGGATCTTGTCGTCGCTCAGCAGCTTCGCCATCTCGGCGAGCGCCGGGTCCTTGCCGAAGAAGTCCTCGCGGATGTAGGCCGCGCCACGGGTCTGGTACGTCTGGACCTGGGCGTCCGGCACCTCGCGCAGGCGGCGGACCAGCGCGCCCGTGGTGTCGAGGGCGAACAGCTCGTCCCAGGCCGTGCCCCACAGCGTCTTCACGACGTTCCAGCCGGCGCCGCGGAACTGGGCCTCCAGCTCCTGCACGATCTTGAAGTTGGCGCGGACCGGGCCGTCGAGGCGCTGCAGGTTGCAGTTGATGACGAAGGTGAGGTTGTCCAGCTCCTCACGGGCGGCGAGCGCGAGGGCCGCCGTCGACTCCGGCTCGTCCATCTCGCCGTCGCCGAGGAACGCCCACACGTGCGACGTGGAGACGTCCTTGATGCCGCGGCTGGTGAGGTACCGGTTGAAGCGCGCCTGGTAGATGGCCGAGAGCGGGCCCAGGCCCATGGAGACGGTGGGGAACTCCCACAGCCAGGGCAGGCGGCGCGGGTGCGGGTACGAGGGCAGGCCGCTGCCGCCGGCCTCCTGGCGGAAGTTGTCCAGGTGCGTCTCGTCCAGGCGGCCGTCGAGGAAGGCGCGGGCGTAGATGCCGGGGGAGGCGTGGCCCTGGATGTAGAGCTGGTCGCCGGAGCCGTCCCGCTCCTTGCCCTGGAAGAAGTGGTTGAAGCCGGTCTCGTACAGCCAGGCCGCGGAGGCGAAGGTGGCGATGTGGCCGCCCACGCCGTGCTTGCTGCCGCGGGTCACCATCGCGGCCGCGTTCCAGCGGTTCCAGGCGGTGATCCTCCGCTCCATCTCCTCGTCACCGGGCACGGACGGCTCGGCGGCGGTGGGGATGGTGTTGACGTAGTCCGTCTCGAGGAGCTTCGGCAGCGCGATGCCGGCGCCCTCGGCGCGCTCCAGCGTGCGGCGCATCAGGTACGCGGCACGGTGCGGCCCGGCCGCCTTGGCGACCGCGTCCAGGGAGGCCTGCCATTCGGCGGTCTCCTCCGGGTCACGGTCCGGGAGCTGGTCGAGCGCGCTCGGCTGGATGGCTTTGGGGTCGGTCATGTCGCCGCCTTCCTCAGTCGAAGGGGGTTCCCTCATCGGTAAGGGTTCGGGGGTGCCCTTGGTCTTTGGCAGGACAGGGCGAGGCCTCCGGTGGGAGTCCGACGGTGACTCTAACTCCCTGATCGATGATCGATCAAAGGGTTCAGGTCGAAAACCTCTTGATCACGAGAAAGTAGGCACGCGGTGCCTTGGCGGTGGGCACCGCGTGCCGCGTTTTTGTACTGTTTCCGCAGGTGAGCGCGAGGATGCTCGGCTGCGTCAGGCCCGCGGCGCGCAGCCCAGCACGTGCGCCTTGACCAGCTCGGCGATCCGCGGGTCCCGCCGCTTGAACGCCTCCACCAGCTCCTGGTGCTCCTCGGCGTACGACTGCTGGACCGTGCCCAGCCAGCGGATGGACAGCGCCGTGAACACCTCGATGCCGAGGCCCTCCCAGGTGTGCAGCAGCACCGAGTTGCCGGCCGCGCGAACCAGCTCCCGGTGGAAGCCCACGGTGTGCCGCACCTGGGCCGTGCCGTCCGCCCGGCGGTCCGCGTCGTACAGGGCGGCGACGTGCGACTCCAGGGCCGAGCAGTCCTCGGCCAGCCGGTCGGCCGCCAGTTCCGCCGCGATGGCCTCCAGGCCGGCCCGGACCGGGTAGCTCTCCTCCAGGTCGGCCGCGCTCAGATTGCGCACCCGCACGCCCTTGTTCGGCGCCGACTCGATCAGCCGCAGCGACTCCAGCTCGCGCAGCGCCTCACGCACCGGCGTCTGGCTGACCTCCAGCTCGGTCGCGATCCGCCGCTCGACGATCCGCTCGCCCGGCTTCCAGCGCCCGCTGACGATCCCCTCCACGATGTGCTCGCGGATCTGCTCGCGCAGCGAGTGGACGACGGGCGCGGTCATGAGGGCTCCTTAAGGAGGGGCCCAGGGCCCCCGGGGGCGTTGACGCTTAGACAATACGGCCGCGAGACCGCGCGGGGAGGGCGCGCGGGGGCGCTTTCCCGCAGGTGAGACGAGGCTTACACGCCGCCGGGGCCGACAAAGGCGGCGCCCCCGCCCGGAAACTCCGGACGGGGGCGCCGCAGGCCTCGGTCACCTGTCGGTGGCTCAGAGCCCGAGCTCGACCTCGAACTCGCCGGCCTCGAGGATCGCCTTGACCGCCGTCAGGTAACGGGCCGCGTCGGCGCCGTCCACCAGGCGGTGGTCGTAGGAGAGGGTCAGGTAGGTCATGTCGCGGACGCCGATGACCGTGCCCTCCTCGGTCTCGATGACGGCCGGGCGCTTGACGGTGGCGCCGATGCCGAGGATCGCGACCTGACCCGGCGGCACGATGATCGTGTCGAACAGCGCGCCGCGCGAGCCGGTGTTGCTGATGGTGAAGGTCGCACCGGACAGCTCGTCCGGCGTGATCTTGCTGGCCCGGACCTTGCCCGCCAGGTCGGCGGTGGCCTTGGCGATACCGGCGAGGTTCAGGTCGCCGGCGTTCTTGATGACCGGGGTCATCAGGCCCTTCTCGGAGTCCACCGCGATACCGACGTTCTCGGTGTCGAAGTAGGTGATGGTCCCCTCGGCCTCGTTGATCCGGGCGTTGATGGCCGGGTGGGCCTTCAGTGCCTGGGCGGCGGCCTTGACGAAGAACGGCATCGGGGAGAGCTTGACGCCCTCGCGGGCGGCGAAGGAGTCCTTCGCGCGGCCGCGCAGCTTCATCAGGCGGGTGACGTCGACCTCGACCACCGAGGACAGCTGGGCCTGCTCGTGCAGGGCCTTGACCATGTTGTCGCCGATGACCTTGCGGATCCGCGGCATCTTCACGGTCTGGCCGCGCAGCGGGGAGGCCTCCAGGACCGGGGCCTTCTTCGCGGCGGCGGCCGGAGCGGCGACCGGGGCGGCCGCGGCGGCCTTCGCGGCCTCGGCGGCGGCGATGACGTCCTGCTTGCGGATGCGGCCGCCGACACCGGTGCCCTTGACGGTGGACAGGTCGACGCCGTTCTCGGCGGCGAGCTTGCGCACCAGCGGGGTCACGTACGCGCCCTCGTCGGTCGCCTGGGCGGCGGCCGGAGCGGCAGCCGGGGCCGGGGTGACCGGGGCGGGCGCGGCCGGAGCCGGGGCCGGAGCCGCGGGCTGGGCCGGGGCGGGGGCGGCGGGGGCCGGCGCGGGAGCCGGGGCCTGGGCGGCGGCCGGAGCAGCCGGAGCGGCCGGGGCAGCCGGAGCGGCCGGGGCCTCGGCGGCGGGAGCCGGAGCCGGGGCGGCGGGAGCCGGGGCCGGGGCGGCGGGCGCCTCGGCGGCCGCGGGAGCGGCACCCGGGGCGCCGATGACGGCGAGCTTGGCGCCGACCTCGGCGGTCTCGTCCTCGCCGACCGTGATCTCCAGCAGCACACCGGAGGTGGGCGCCGGGATCTCGGTGTCGACCTTGTCCGTGGAGACCTCGAGCAGCGGCTCGTCGGCCTCGACGGAGTCGCCGACCGACTTCAGCCAGCGGGTGACGGTGCCCTCGGTGACGGACTCGCCGAGCGCGGGCAGGACCACGTCCGTGCCCTCGGCGGAGCCGGCACCGGCGGCGGCCTCGGCGGTCGGGGCCGGAGCGGGGGCGGCCTGCTCGGTGGAGGGGGCGGCCGGAGCGGCGGCCGGGGCCGGCTCGGGCTCGGCCGCCGGGGCCTCGGCGGCGGCGGGGGCCGGAGCGGCCGCGGGGGCGCCGGAGCCGTCGTCGATCAGCGCCAGCTCGGCGCCGACCTCGACCGTCTCGTCCTCGGCGACCTTGATCGAGGCCAGCACGCCGGAGGCGGGGGCCGGGATCTCGGTGTCGACCTTGTCGGTCGACACCTCGAGCAGCGGCTCGTCGGCCTCTACGCGCTCGCCCTCGGCCTTCAGCCAGCGGGTGACAGTGCCCTCGGTGACGCTCTCACCGAGCGCCGGAAGGGTTACGGAAACCGCCATGGTTTCGGTTGCTCCTTACGGATGGGTTCCCCGCCCGGTTCCCGAGGAGTCGGAAACCGGGGGGAAGCGGAAGTCTGTGTCGTCGCGCCCGGTGACTGAGGGCGTCAGTCGTGGGAGTGAAGCGGCTTGCCGGCCAGGGCCAGGTGGGCCTCGCCGAGCGCCTCGTTCTGCGTCGGGTGGGCGTGGATGAGCTGGGCGACCTCGGCCGGCAGCGCCTCCCAGTTGTAGATCAGCTGGGCCTCGCCGACCTGCTCGCCCATGCGGTCACCGACCATGTGGACGCCGACCACGGCACCGTCCTTGACCTGGACGAGCTTGATCTCGCCCGCGGTCTTGAGGATCTTGCTCTTGCCGTTGCCCGCCAGGTTGTACTTCAGAGCGACGACCTTGTCCGCGCCGTAGATCTCCTTGGCCTTGGCCTCGGTGATGCCGACGGAGGCGACCTCCGGGTGGCAGTACGTCACCCGCGGGACACCGTCGTAGTCGATCGGGACGGTCTTCAGACCGGCCAGACGCTCCGCCACCAGGATGCCCTCGGCGAAGCCGACGTGCGCGAGCTGGAGGGTCGGAACCAGGTCGCCGACGGCGGAGATGGTCGGAACGTTGGTGCGCATGTACTCGTCGACGAGGACGTAGCCGCGGTCCATGGCGACCCCGGCCTCCTCGTAGCCCAGGCCCTGCGAGACCGGGCCGCGGCCGACGGCGACGAGGAGGACCTCGGCCTCGAACTCCTTGCCGTCGGCGAGGGTGACCTTGACACCGTCCTGGGTGTACTCGGCCTTCTGGAAGAAGGTGCCCAGGTTGAACTTGATGCCGCGCTTGCGGAAGGCGCGCTCGAGAAGCTTGGAGGAGTTCTCGTCCTCGACCGGGACGAGGTGCTTCAGACCCTCGATGACCGTCACGTCCGCGCCGAAGGACTTCCACGCGGAGGCGAACTCGACACCGATGACACCGCCGCCGAGGATGATCGCGGACTTGGGCACGCGGTCCAGGACGAGGGCGTGGTCGGAGGAGATGACGCGGTTGCCGTCGATCTCCAGGCCCGGCAGCGACTTCGGCACGGAGCCGGTCGCCAGGAGGACGTGACGGCCCTGGACGCGGCGGCCGTTGACGTCGACGGAGGTCGGGGAGGACAGCCGGCCCTCGCCCTCGATGTAGGTCACCTTGCGGGAGGCGACCAGGCCCTGCAGGCCCTTGTACAGGCCGGCGATGACGTCGTCCTTGTACTTGTGGACGCCCGCGATGTCGATGCCCTCGAACGAGGCCTTGACACCGAACTGCTCGGCCTCGCGCGCCTGGTCGGCGATCTCGCCGGCGTGCAGCAGGGCCTTGGTGGGAATGCAGCCGTTGTGCAGGCAGGTGCCGCCGAGCTTGCTCTTCTCGATCAGGGCGACGTCCAGGCCCAGCTGCGCCCCGCGCAGGGCCGCGGCGTAACCACCGCTACCACCGCCGAGGATCACTAGGTCGAAAACGGTGCTGGCGTCGTTCGCCACGTCACGTCCTCCATGCATGTGCGCCACGCCGGTCAGCACTGACCGGTCGGCGGCTGGTGTCCGGCCGCTCTTCTTCGGCCCTGTGGTGGGGGCCCTGTCCTGCCGTGCCCCATCTTCGCACTTGTCGGGAGTGAACGAGACGCCGGGCCGGAGTGTGATGCGTCCCACCCTCCCGGCGGGCGGCGGCCGGTCCGGCCCGCAGGGGCGCGGGAACTGCGTGATCAGCTCCCGCGTCCCCGGCGGCCGCCCCACGACGGGCCGGACGGAACCGTACGGCGAACCTCAGCCGAGGTCACCCGCGGCGGTCAGCTCCGCCAGCCGCACCAGCGTCCGCACGCCGCTGCCCGTGCCGCCCTTCGGCGTGTACCCGAAGGGGCCCTGCTCGTTGAAGGCCGGGCCCGCGATGTCGAGGTGGGCCCAGGTGATGCCCTCGCCGATGAACTCGCGCAGGAACAGGCCGGCGACCAGGCCGCCGCCCATGCGCTCGCCCATGTTGGCGATGTCGGCGGTGGGGGAGTCCATGCCCTTGCGCAGGTGCTCCGGCAGCGGCATCGGCCAGGCCTCCTCGCCGACCTCCTCGGCCGCCTCGTGGATCGCGGAGCGGAACGCCTCGTCGTTCGCCATGATCCCGAAGGTGCGGTTGCCGAGCGCCAGCACCATCGCGCCGGTCAGCGTCGCCACGTCGACGATCGCGTCCGGCTTCTCCTGGGAGGCGGCCCACAGCGCGTCCGCGAGGACGAGCCGGCCCTCGGCGTCGGTGTTGAGCACCTCCACCGTCTTCCCGCTGTACATGCGCAGCACGTCACCCGGGCGGGTGGCGGTGCCGGAGGGCATGTTCTCGGCCAGCGCCAGCCAGCCGGTGACGTTGACCTCCAGGCCGAGACGGGCGGCCGCGACGACGGCGGCGAACACGGCGGCCGCACCGCTCATGTCGCACTTCATCGTCTCGTTGTGACCGGCCGGCTTCAGCGAGATGCCGCCCGAGTCGTAGGTGATGCCCTTGCCGACGAGGGCCAGGTGCTTCTTCGCCTTGGAGTGGGTGTACGACAGCTTCACCAGCCGCGGTCCAGCCGCCGAGCCCGCGCCGACCCCGAGGATGCCGCCGTAGCCGCCCTTGGCGAGCGCCTTCTCGTCGAGCACCTGGACCTTCAGGCCGTGGTCCTTGGCCGCGCCCTGGGCGATCGCGGCGAACGACGCCGGGTTGAGGTCGTTGGGCGGGGTGTTGACGAGGTCGCGGGCCCGGTTCAGCTCCTCGGCGACGGCCGCGGCGCGCTCGACGGCCGCCTTGTACGCCTTGTCGCGGGGCCTGCCGCCGAGCAGGACGGCCTCGGCCAGCGGCGCCTTGCCGTTCCTGGCGTCCTTGCCGTTCTCCTTGTACGTGTCGAAGGAGTACGCGCCGAGCAGCGCGCCCTCTGCGATCACGCCGGCGTCGGCGGCGTCCGCGAGCGGCAGGGCGAAGGCGGCCTTCTTCGTGCCGGACAGGGCGCGGGCGGCCGCGCCGGCGGCCCGGCGCAGCGCCTCGGCGCCGTACTCGGCGTCCTTCTCCGGCTGGGCGCCGAGGCCGACCGCAACCACGAGCGGGGCCTTGAACCCGGACGGCGCGGGAACCTTCGTCACCTCGCCCTCGGCACCGGAGGCACCGAGGGTCTCCAGGACGCCGGCGAGCCCGCCGTCGTACGCCGTGTCCACGGCCTCGGCGCCCGGTGCGACGACCGGGCCCTTGGTGCCCTTGGCGACACCGATCACGATCGCGTCGGCCCGCAGGCCAGGCGCCGCGGCGGTGCTGAGAGTGAGAGCAGTCACGGTGGTGAAATCTCGCTTCCCTGTAAAGGTGGTGTGGCCGAATGCGGGTGGGTCGACCGGGCCCGACAACCGACCCTAGATCCCTCCTGCTGTGCGGTCTTTACCTGGTCGGGTAAACAACCGGCACGAGCCTACGCGCGGTACGCGTTCGATCGTTCCTGCGGGTGTTCACCCGCTGGTGGCGCGGGGGACACCTTCCGGTCCGCACCTGTGCGGGCCCGGGCCGCCGCCGTGGCTCCGGCGGGAGGTCCGCCCCGCCCGGGCCCCGGGGCCAACTGCCCCTCGCCGCGGGCGAATCGGCGGTCTCCACGAGTATCAGGAGTGTCCCGTCCGTCCCGGTCGAGGGTCAGCCCAGGGACAGCAGCACGAGGGCGGCGGTGGCCGCGGTCTCGGCGAGCCCGCCGAAGACGTCCCCGGTCACGCCCCCGAAGCGGCGCGTGCAGTGGCGCAGCAGCAGCTCGGCCGCGGCCACGGCGGCGACGACCGCGCCCGCGGCCCGGACCCCGTCGTACGCCCCGGACAGCGCGCCACCGGCGGCGGCCGCGCCGACCACGAGCAGCGCGGCGAGCAGCGCCCCGCGCCGCGGCACCACCCCGGCGACCGCGGCCCCGAGCCCCTCCGGACGGGCGGCCGGCACCCCGGCGCGCGCGGCCAGGGTCAGCGCGAGCCGGGCGGCGGTCGCCGCGACGACGGCGGCGAGCGCGCCCCGGGCCCACGAGACGCCGTAGGCCTGGGTGAGGGCGGCGACCTGGGCCAGCAGGGTGAGGACCAGGGTGATCACCCCGAACGGCCCGATGTCGGACTGCTTCATGATGCGCAGCGCGTCCTCGGCGGGCTTGCCGCTGCCGAGTCCGTCGGCGGTGTCGGCGAGCCCGTCGAGGTGCAGCCCGCGGGTGAGCGCGGCGGGCACCGCGGCGGTGGCGACGGCGGCGAGCAGCGGGCCCGCGCCGAGGAGGAGCAGCAGCAGGCCGAGCGCGGCGGCGGCCGCGCCGACCACGATCCCGGCGAGCGGCGCGCAGAGCATCCCGGCGCGCGCGGCCTCGCGGTCCCAGCGGGCCACCCGGACCGGCAGCACGGTGAGGGTGCCGAAGGCGAACCGGAGCCCGGGCAGCGGCGGGGTCGGCGGGAGCTCGGTCACGCGGGCAGACTACGGCAGGGCCGGGCGGCCGCCGGTGGGCGGGCGGTCCACCGGGGGAGGCGGCAGACTGCCCCCATGGGGCACTGGCTGGAGCGGAACATCGTCGAACCCGGCAAGCTGCCCCTGCTCCTCGCCCTCACCGCCTTCGTCCTCACCTTCGCCGTGACGCGGACCGTCACCCGCCTCATCCGGGCCGGGAAGGGGCCCTTCGGCAACGTGCGGGCCGGCGGTCTGCACATCCACCACGTCGTCCCCGGCGTCGTCCTCATCGTGGTCGGTGGCTTCGGCGCGGTCGCCAGCGGCCGCCAGGGCGTCGGCGCCGCCGTCTTCGCGGTCCTCTTCGGGATGGGCGCGGGGCTGGTCCTGGACGAGTTCGCACTCATCCTGCACCTGGACGACGTCTACTGGACCGAGGCCGGCCGGCAGAGCGTGGAGGTGGTGGTCCTCACCGTGGCCCTGGTCGGGCTGGTCCTCGCGGGCTTCGCGCCGTTCGGCGTCAACGACCTGTCCCAGGACGAAGTGCAGAACCGCGGCACGGTGATCGCGACCGTCGTCGGCAACTTCCTGTTCTCGCTGGTCGCGCTCTACAAGGGCAAGGCCCGCCTGGCCGTCCTCGGCATCGTCGTGCCCGCGATCGCGCTGGTCGGCGCGGTCCGGCTGGCCCGGCCCGGCTCGCCCTGGGCCCGGCACTTCTACCGCCGCCGCCCGCGCGCCCGGGCCCGCTCCAGTCTGCGCGCCTACCACCACGACCGGCGCTGGGCCGGGCCCCGCCGCCGGTTCCAGGACTGGATCGGCGGCAAGCCGGACGAGGAGGTCACCCGCCTCCCGGGTCACTCGTGACCGGCGCGGCGCGGCGCCGGGCCGGGCCCCGCGGGCCCGGTGCCGCACCGCCGAGAGCGCGCACAGCGCCGCCACCCCGGCGATCGCCGCGAGATGCTCCTTGCCGGCCAGGTTCTCGCGCACCGCCACCTCGATCGCCATCGCCGCGACGACCGTGCCCGCGGTGACGTACGCGCCATAGCGCCAGCCGAGGAAGACCGCGAGCCCCACCACGGCCGCCGACGGGCCGGCGTCCACCACCTGCGCGTCCGTGGCCGGCAGCCCCAGCGGGCGGAGCGGCCCCAGGGTGATGCCGATGCGCGCGTACAGGGTGCCGGCGAGGGTGGCGGTGTAGGCGAGGGCGAGCGTCCGCCACCGGCCCAGGCAGATCTCGGCCATGCCGAACACGCACAGGATCTGCGCCAGCGCGCCCCAGCACGGCAGGTCCAGGGCCGGCACGAACAGCGACAGCGGGGTGCGCAGCAGCGCGACCCACAGCGGGTCCGCGGCCCGGACCGCCCCGAGGTGCTGGACGGCGTCGTGGCCCCACGGACGGGTCTGCGCGAAATGGAGCACCCCGGTCAGGCACACCGCGCCCACCGTCAGGGGCACCGCCCGCAGGCGCCGCTCCCGCAGCGGCCCGCGTACGGCGACGTACAGCGGACCCCATTCGGCGCGGACCCAGCGGGCGAGGGCTCTCATCGGTGCGTCTCCAGGTGCTCGCGGTGCAGCCACTTCGGCAGGCCCGGCGTCCCCGGCCCGGCCGTCAGGAACCCCTCCGCGCGCGCCGACGCGAGGCCGATGCGCAGCAGGTCCCCGCTCTTCTCGAAGAGCAGGAACCTCGGTTCCCAGATGGGCCGGTACTTGGCGTTGGCGCGGTACAGCGACTCGATCTGCCACCAGCGGGAGAAGAAGCTGAGCAGCGAGCGCCACAGCCGCAGCACCGGCCCGGCGCCCAGACGGGCGCCACGTTCGAAGACCGAACGGAACATGGCGAAGTTGAGCGAAACCTGCGTGATCTCCATCTCCCGGGCGCGGCGCAGGAGTTCCAGCACCATGAACTCCATCAGCCCGTTCTCGCAGTGGCGGTCGCGGCGCATGAGGTCGAGTGACAGCCCGTGCGGCCCCCACGGCACGAAGGAGAGCAGGGCCCGCAGCTCGCCCTCGGCGTCGCGGCACTCGAGCATCACGCACCGCCCGTCCTCCGGATCGCCGAGCCGGCCCAGCGCCATGCTGAACCCGCGCTCGGTGGCCCCGTCCCGCCAGTCGTCCGCCCGCCCGACCAGGTACGCCATCTCGCCGGCCGGGATCTCCTCGTGCCGCCGGACGCGCACGGTGTACCCGGCCCGCCGCACCCGGTTGTAGGCCTGCCGCACGGTCCGCATGGCCCGGCCCTCCAGCGTGAACTCGGCGACGTCCACCACGGCCTCGTCGCCCAGTTCGAGGGCGTCGAGGCCGTGCCGCGCGTACACGGTCCCCGCCTCCTCGCTCGCCCCCATCACGGCCGGGATCCACCCGTGCGCCCGCGCCTCGGCGAGCCACGGCCCGATGGCGCCGGGCCAGGCCTCGGGGTCTCCGAGCGGGTCCCCCGAGGCCAGGGACACCCCGCCGACCACGCGGTAGGCGACGGCGGCCTTGCCGGTCGGGGACCACAGCACGCTCTTCTCCCGGCGCAGCGCGAAGTAGCCGAGCGAGTCCCGCTCACCGTGCCGCGCCAGCAGCTCCCGCAGCCGCTTCTCGTCGTCCTCGGTGAGCGGGTCGACGGCGCGCCGGGAGCGGAAGGCGGCGTAGAGGACGGCGAGGACCAGGGCCGTGGAGAGCACGTTGACGGCGACGTTCGCCCAGTTGGGCGTGTCGATGCCGGGGAAACGGGACTCCGAGGCGGCGACCGAGACCAGCCGCAGCGTGCCGTAGTGCCAGCGCTCGGCGAACGTCGAACGGGCCGCGTCCGGCGCCTGGTTGGTGGCCGTCACCAGCAGCGCGGCGAGTAGCGAGGACACCAGCAGGCCGCCCACCGCGACGACGGCGGCGAGCCTCGGGTTGGACCGGTCGCCCTTGGCGTAGAACTCCCGCCGCCCCACGAGCAGCGCGGCGACGAAGGCGGCGGTGAGGGCGAGGGAGATCCAGTTCTGCGCGCTGCGGCGGATCTCCGGGAAGGTCATGGCGAAGCCGAACAGCGCCAGGAACGGGCCGCTGAGCCCGAGGTTCAGGATCCAGGACGCCCGCTTGCGGCGGCGCATGGTGATGGCGAGGAACGTGGCGAACACGCCGGAGGCGAAGCCCGCGGTGAGCAGGTACGGCGTGAACAGGTTCTCCTGGTTGTGCCGGCGCACGTCCTGGCCCAGGGAGACCCACACCGCGCTGAGGAAGTTGACGAACGCGACGCCCCGCAGGTACCAGACGGCGAACGCGGCGGCCCGCCGCGCGTACGGGCGGGCCGGCCGGCCACTCTCGGTCACGCCGGCCGGAGCCCGCTCCTCACGTACGGCAATTCGGGCATCTCCCATAAGAAGCGATCATATGGGCGCCGCCGCGGCGAACGGCTCTTTTCCCTCCGCCGTCCGCCCTACTTCGTCGCCCCGTCCGCCGCGTCCGCTTCGTCGGCCTCGCCCTTCTCCGGCTCCGCGGCCTCCTCGGCCCGCTCGGGAAGCTCGGCGGCCAGCGCGGCGGCGCTCTGCACCAGGGGCAGCGCCAGCAGCGCTCCCGCCCCCTCGCCGACGGTCAGCCCCTGCTCCAGCAGCGGCTCCAGCGCCATTCGGTCCAGCGCCTTCGCCTGCCCCGGCTCCCCGCTGCCGTGCCCCGCGAGCCACCAGTCCGGCGCCCGGAACGCCACCCGCTGGCCCACCAGCGCGCACGCGGCCGACACCACCCCGTCCAGGATCACCGGCAGCTTGCGCACCGCGCACTGGAGCAGGAACCCGGTCATCGCCGCGAGGTCGGCCCCGCCCACCGCCGCCAGCAGCTGCAACTGGTCCCCGAGGACCGGCCGCGCCCGCCGCAGTGCGTCCCGGATCGCCGCGCACTTGCGCATCCACGCCAGGTCGCCGATCGCCTCGCCGCCCCGCCCGGTCACCACCGAGGCGTCCGTCCCGCACAGCGCGGCGACCAGTACGGCCGCCGGAGTGGTCCCGCCCACGCTCACATCGCCCAGGACCACCAGATCCGTACCGGAGTCGGCCTCCTCGTCGGCCACCGCGACCCCCGCCCGGAACGCGGCCTCCGCCTCCTCCGGGGTGAGCGCGTCCTCCACGTCGATGCGCCCGCTGCCGCGCCGCACCCGGTGCCGTACGACGTCCCCGGGCAGTGTTTCGGGGTCGCAGTCCAGCGCCATGTCCACCACCCGCACCGGGACGCCGAGCCGCCGCGCCAGCACGGACACCGGCCGGCCGCCCTCCAGGACCGCGCGCACCAGGTGCACGGCACTGCCCGCCGGCCGCGCCGACACGCCGAGTCCGGCGACTCCGTGGTCGCCGGCGAACAGCACCACCCGCGGCTGTTCGACCGGCCGCACCGGCACCACGCCCTGCGCCGCGGCCAGCCACTCACCCAGGTCGTCGAGTCGGCCCAGCGCGCCGGGCGGCACGGTCCGACGCTCCCGGCGGTCCTCCGCGTCACGGCGCACGCCGCCGTCGGGACGCTCGATCAGATCGGTGAAGTCGTCGAGGTTAAGCGAGCTCATTCGCCGAACAGTACCGGCAGCGATCGAACAGGGCGGCGCCACATCGGCAGCACACCCCCACCGCGTGATTGCACCCAAGATCCCGATCCCATACGTTCCTTTTGCAGCGGATTGTCGTACATCCCTGCGGTACGCCCCTCGCGCCCCACCGGGAGCCGCCCATGCCGCCTCTGCCGTACGTCCCGCGCGACTACGACCCGCGCCGCATCGCGTACGCCGCCGAACTCGCCGAGGGCACCGGCCGGTTCCACGAGCCGCGCCGCGCGGACTGCCCCTGGTGCGGCTCCGGGCGGCTGCGCACCCGGCTGCGCGCGCCCGACCTGATGCAGCACAAGCCGGGCACGTTCGTGCTCGACCAGTGCCGGGACTGCGGGCACGCCTTCCAGAACCCACGGCTCACGGGGGCGGGACTGGCCTTCTACCACCGGGACTTCGGCGAGGACGACGCGCGGGGACTGGCAGAACGCGTCCTCGCCGCCGCGCGGGGCGACCGGCGGCACCGCACGGTCGCGCACCTGATGCGGAACGTGGGGGAGCCGGAGAGCTGGCTGGACGTCGGCACGGGCCACGCCCACTTCCCGCGGGCGGCGCGCGAGGTCTTCCCGTACACGTCCTTCGACGGCCTGGACCCCACCCTGCGCGTGGTGCGGGCCCGCGACGCCGGGTGGATCGAGGAGGCGCACGTCGGCCACCTGGCCGACCCGCACCTCGTGGCCCGGCTGCGCGCCCGCTACGACGTGGTGAGCGTCTTCCAGCACCTCGCGCACGTCCCGGACCCGCGCGCGGAGCTGGACGCGGCCCTCGCCGCCCTGCGCCCGGGCGGGCACCTGCTGATCGAACTCCCCGACCCGCGCAGCGCGTTCGCCCTGCTGCTGGGCAGGTGGTGGCTGTCCCACGGCCAGCCGCGCCATCTGCATCTGCTGCCGCTGGGCAACCTGTGCGCGGAGCTGGAGGCGCGCGGCTGCACGGTCCTCGTCGTCGACCGCCGCGGCCCCCACACCCCGTACGACCTGGCGGCGGCCCTCGCCCTGGCCGTCACCCATGCGCTGCCCGCGGCGGACGCTCCCTGGCACCCCGAACCGGCCGGCGGTCCGCGGTGCCTGCTGCGGGCGGTCCTGACCGGAGCGGCCGGTCCGCTCGTGGCCGCGGTGGCGGCCGTGGACCACGCCCTGGCCCCGCTGCTGCGCCGCACCCCCTTCTCCAACGCCTACCGGGTCGTCGCCCGACGGGACACGGCCTGAACCGGCAGGGCCCGCCTCCTGTGTCCCGCTGCCTGTGAGCCGCCCCCTGTGTCCTGGCCGCCTCCCGTGTCCGGTCCTTGAACCTCGCAGTCCAGGAAGTCCCCCGTCCTGGAACCTCTCGGTCCTGGAGCCTCCCGGTCCCCGGACCTCCCCGTCCGAACCGCTTTCAGCCGCGCAGCGGGAGCGCCTGGCCCGCGACCACCAGCAGGACGTGCTCGCACTCGTCGGCGAACGCGGCGTTCAGGCGGCCGAGTTCGTCGCGGTAGCGCCGTCCCGACGACGTGGCCGGCACGATGCCCGAGCCCACCTCGTTGGAGACGGCGACCACGGTCCGCCGTGTCGCCCGGACCGCCGCCGTCAGCGCGGCCACCCGCTCCCGCAGCGCCCGTTCTCCGCCGTCCGCCCACTCGGCGTCGTCCCAGGCGCCCACGGAGTCCATGGCGTCCGTCAGCCACAGGGAGAGGCAGTCGATGAGCAGCGGCGGCCCGTCCTGCTCCAGCAGCGGCACCAGATCGCAGGTCTCGACGGTGCGCCACGACGCCGGCCGCCGGTCCCGGTGCGTGGCGACCCGCGCCGCCCACTCGGTGTCGCCGCCCCGGGACCCGCCCGTCGCCACGTACAGCACCCGGGGGAAGGACTCCAGCCGCCGCTCGGCCTCCACCGACTTGCCCGACCGGGCCCCGCCCAGCACCAGCGTGCGCCGGGGCACGTCGGGTACGTCCTCGTACACGCCCACCACCAGCGTGGTGCCGTCCGGCACCGCCCGCGCCCCCGCCGCGGCGAGCCGCCGCCGCAGTTCCGGGCCGGGCGGCACGTCGTGGTCGAGGTGCACGGCGACGACGTCGGTGGTCGGGCCCACCGCCCCGACGGCGCGCAGCCTGGCCAGGGCGTCCGGGCGGCCCACGACGTCCGCGAGGACCATGTCGTAGGTCTCCGCCGACCCCTCCTCCAGCCCGGCCGGGGCGCCCCCCGGCGGCAGGTACAGCAGCCGCTGCCCGTCCGGCCCGGTCACGGAGTACCCGGTGCCGGGCGCGTCCAGCGCCACCGCGCGCACCCGATGCCCCGTCAGCAGCGCCAACTCCCGCCCGTCCGGCACCCGGCCGGGCTGCGGCAGCCCGGCCGGCACCTCGACCGCGGGCCCGTCGTGCGGGTGTGTCAGCAGCACCTGCCCCACGCCGGCCAGCGAATGCCCGGCCCGGGCGGCCGCGAACGCCGCGCCGGGTGTCAGGTCGAGCAGCAGCGCCCCGTCCACGAGCAACGCGGTCGCGGCCCGCGCGTCGGCGCCGAGCGCCGTCGCGCAGGTCGCACAGGGACAGTCGGGGCGGGGAAGTCCTGCGGGGGCACCGGTGCCAAGGAGAGTCACGTCCACGCACCCGATTTTCCAGGCTGCCCCCACCTCCCGCCCGCCCGAGTCCCTCGTGGCGGGTCCCGGCCGGGTGGATGGGCCGTGGCCTCCTGACGGGGCGGCCCGCGCAGCGCATAGGGTGCGGGAAGGAGCCGGACCAAGATCCGGCTTCCACTGTGCAGTGTGCTCACACAGGGAGGCGTACATGGTGGCATGGACGTGGCGGTTCGAGACGGCCGACGGGACGGAGGTCCAGCCGGCGGTGCAGCCCGAGGAGTTCACCACGCAGGGCGACGCCGAGTCCTGGATCGGGGAGAACTGGAAGGACCTGCGCGAGGGCGGCGCCGACCAGGTGCGGCTCTTCGAGGACGCCACGGAGATCTACGGGCCGATGAGCCTGCACGCGGACGAGTCCTCGACGTCCGGATCCTAGACGCCCCGTCGGGAAAGGGGGCGGCCACCACGGCCGCCCCCTTCTCACTGCCCGTGAGGTCCCGTCTCACCGTCCGTGAGGTCCCGTCTCGCCCGTGAGGTCCCGTCGGCACGGCACCCGCTCAGCCGCGGACGCCGCACAGGTGCAGCAGGGCCGCGACGCCGCGGTACGGATCGGTCCGCCCCGCGCGTTCCTCGGCGGCCAGCAGCGCCGTCGGGTCGGCCGGGGGCTCGGTGCCGTCCGCCGCCGTGTCCGTGAAGACCCGCACCCCGTACCAGGCGTGCAGCGGTGCCCCGATCCCGGCGAGCGTCGCCGTCAGGTCGCCCAGCCGGTCCGCGCGCACGTCGAGCCCCAGCCGGTTGCGGTACGCCGTCGTGTCGAACGCGCCCAGCGCCCCCGCCCAGTCACCGGACAGCCCGGGGCGCAGTGCCAGCGCGTCCCCGTTGCGCACCAGCAGCGACAGCAGCCCGCCCGGCGCGAGCATCCGCGCCAGTCCCGCCAGCAGCGGATCCGGCTCCTCGACGTACATCAGTACGCCGTGGCACAGCACGACGTCGAAGCTCCCGGGCAGGAAGTGCACCCCGGTGTCCTGGCCGTCGCCCTCGACGATCCGCATCCGCGCCCGGATGCCCTCCGGCTCGGCGGCCAGGGCCTCCCGGGCCACGGAGATCATCGTCCGGTCCCGTTCGAGCCCCGTCACCTGGTGCCCGGCGCGCGCCAGCCGCAGCGCCTGCGTCCCCTGGCCCATGCCCACGTCGAGCACCCGAAGCCGCCGCCCGACGGGGAACCGCCCGGCCACCTGCTCGTCGAGCTGCCGGGCCACCAGCTCCTGCCGCACCATGTCGCGCAGTCCGCCCAGCTTGTTCAGCCACGCGTCGGCGGCTCCCCCGGTGAAAGCGGTCGCGCTCAGGGCCGTTCCCCGCGCTTGACCTGCGGCTTCGGCAGCCGGAGCCGGCGAATCTGCAGCGAGCGCATCAGGGCGTAGGCGACGGCGCCCCGCCTGTTCTGGTCCGGGAAGCGCTCGGCGAGCCGCTTCCTCAGCCGGACCGCGCTGAGGATCGAGTCCAGCACGATCAGGACGATCACCACGAGCCACAGCAGCAGCGCGATGTTCTGCAGAGAAGCCACCCGCACCATGCTCAGCACGAGGATGACCACGGCCATCGGCAGGAAGAACTCCGCGATGTTGAACCGGGAGTCGATGAAGTCGCGCGCGAACCTGCGCACCGGCCCCTTGTCGCGGGCCGGGAGGTACCGCTCGTCGCCGCCGGCCAGCGCCTGACGCTGCCGCTCCATGGCGGCACGGCGCTCGTCGCGCTGGCGCTTGGCGGCGTCCTTGCGCGTCGTCGGCGTGTTGGCGACGCTGCGGCGCTGGGACTGGGCCTCACTGCGCTTGGGCGTGGGCCGGCCCTTCGGGGCCTGCGGGTCACGGGTCTGCTTGGAGAAGTTCACCGGGGCCTTGTCGGCGGCCGGGGTCTTCTCTTCCTTGGCACGGCTACGGAACACAAAACCCAAGGGTACGGGCTTCCCCCGCATGGGCCCCAGTCCGGCGGGGAACGATCCGGCAACACCGGACGTCTGTAGGGGGACAGAGCGGACGTCGCGCACACGGCCCGTCGCCGGCACCCGGGGATCACCTACTCCCCGCGCCGGAGAGGGAGCGTACGGAGTCGTCCTCGGGGATGACCGCATCCGTCCCCGGACAGTGCGGTAATGGAGGCAGGGCCCGTACTGTGGGTTCTGTCGCAGGATCTGTGAGCCGGAGTCCGTCAGAAGGGGGCGCGCGAAGCCCATGAGCGGTGTCATGAAGCGTATGGGGATGATCTTCCGCGCGAAGGCGAACAAGGCCCTTGACCGGGCCGAGGACCCGCGCGAGACCCTCGACTACTCGTACCAGAAGCAGCTGGAGCTGCTGCAGAAGGTGCGCCGCGGCGTCGCGGACGTGGCGACCTCCCGCAAGCGTCTCGAACTCCAGCTGAACCAGCTGCAGCAGCAGTCCTCCAAGCTGGAGGACCAGGGCCGCAAGGCGCTCGCGCTCGGCCGGGAGGACCTGGCCCGCGAGGCGCTGTCCCGCCGTGCCGCGCTCCAGCAGCAGGTGACGGACCTGGAGACCCAGCACGCGACGCTCCAGGGCGAGGAGGAGAAGCTCACCCTGGCGGCCCAGCGGCTCCAGGCCAAGGTGGACGCCTTCCGTACGAAGAAGGAGACCATCAAGGCGACCTACACCGCGGCCCAGGCACAGACCCGGATCGGTGAGGCGTTCTCCGGCATCTCCGAGGAGATGGGCGACGTCGGCCTCGCGATCCAGCGCGCCGAGGACAAGACGGCGCAGCTTCAGGCCCGCGCCGGCGCGATCGACGAACTGCTGGCGTCCGGCGCCCTGGACGACCAGTCCGGCATGGCCAAGGACGACATCCAGGCCGAGCTGGACCGGCTCTCCGGTGGTTCGGACGTGGAGCTGGAGCTCCAGCGCATGAAGGCGGAGCTGGCCGGGGGCACGCCCCAGCAGGCCATCGAGGGCGGCACCGGCCAGGGGCAGAACCAGCAGCAGCCGCAGGACACCCCCCGCTTCGACAAGCAGTAGGTTCTCGACCAGCGGTACGTCACCGGGTAGTACGTCACTGGCCGGTACGTCACCAGGCAGCACGTCACGTCACCGACAGCCGGGGCCCACGCCGAGGAGGGCGACATGATCGTACGGATCATGGGGGAGGGGCAGGTGAGGCTGGCCGAGGGCCAGCTCGCCGGCCTGAACGAACTGGACGACGAACTCCTGGCCGAGATGGAGAAGGGCGACGGCCCTGGCTTCCGCCGCACCCTCCAGGCCCTGCTGTCCACCGTCCGTGAGCTGGGCGAGCCCCTGCCGGACGACTCCCTGGAGCCGTCCGAGCTGATCCTGCCCTCCCCCGACGCCACCCTGGAGGAGGTCCGGGAGCTCCTGAGCGACGACGGCCTGATCCCGGGCTGAGCGGCGTCCGCGAAACTCTTCGCCCGCGCCGCTCGTCGCGCCCGCGCCGCCGTCGCGAACGCGCCCCCGTCGCACGCCTCCTCCCGGCAGCCGTGCCCCGGCGTGCGCCCGGCTAGGCGCGGGCGCGCCCCCGGTGCGCGTCCATCGCGTTCCCGGCCGCGGTTCCCGGTGTGCCGGGCTGCCCTTACCGTTGACCCCCGTGAGCACACTCGACCGCGCCAGATGCCGGCTGAAGGCGCACCCCCTGGCACTGGACGCGGCGCTGGCCGCGGGCGTGCTGGTGTGCATGGTGGTCGGCTCCTTCGCCGGGCCGAACGGCGAGAACGGCGTCAGCTGGGGCGTGCGCAGGCCGGACCTGCTGAGCCTGCTCCTGATGACCGTCGGCGCCGCCGCGCTCGTCTTCCGCCGCCGCGCCCCGCGGACGGTGCTCGCCGTCACCGGCACCGTCTCCCTCGTCGAGTGCCTCACCGGCGACCCCCGCGCCCCCGTCGCCATGTCCGCCGTGGTCGCCCTCTACACCGTCGCCGCGGCCACCGACCGTCCCACCACCTGGCGCCTCGGCCTGCTCACCATGTCCGTGCTGACCGGCGCCGCGATGCTCGCCGGCCCCCTGCCCTGGTACGCCCAGGAGAACCTCGCCCTCTTCGCCTGGACCGGCATGGCCGCCGCCGGCGGCGACGCCGTCCGCAGCCGCCGCGCCTTCGTGCACGCCATCAGGGAGCGCGCGGAGCGGGCCGAACGCACCCGCGAGGAGGAGGCCCGCCGCCGCGTCGCCGAGGAACGTCTGCGCATCGCCCGCGACCTGCACGACGTCGTCGCCCACCACATCGCCCTCGTGAACGTCCAGGCCGGGGTCGCCGCCCATGTCATGGACAAGCGCCCCGACCAGGCCAAGGAGGCCCTCGCCCACGTCCGGGAGGCCGGCCGCTACGCGCTGAACGAACTGCGCGCCACCGTCGGGCTGCTCAGACAGTCCGGCGACCCCGAGGCCCCCACCGAACCCGCCCCCGGCCTGCACCGCCTCGACGACCTCGTGGCCACCTTCCGCAACGCCGGCCTCCTGGTCGAGGTCGCCCGCTCCGACCACGGGACCACCCTGCCCGCCGCCGTCGACCTGGCCGCCTACCGCGTCATCCAGGAGGCGCTCACCAACGTCCAGAAGCACGCCGGCACCCGGGCACGGGCCGAGGTCAGCGTCGTACGGGTCGGACCCAACGCCGAGATCACCGTCCTGGACGACGGGACCGGCGACGACGACGGCCCGCTGCCCGGAGGCGGCCACGGACTGCTCGGCATGAGGGAGCGGGTCACCGCCCTCGGCGGCACCCTCACCACCGGTCCCCGCTACGGAGGGGGCTTCCGGGTCCATGCGATCCTGCCGGTCAAGACCCGCAGCCGCGCCCCGGGGGACCCCGTATGACGATCCGTGTCCTGCTCGCCGACGACCAGACGCTGCTGCGCAGCGCCTTCCGCGTGCTCGTCGACTCCGAGCCCGACATGGAGGTGGTCGGCGAGGCGTCCGACGGCGCCGAGGCGGTACGGCTGGCCGGGGAGCAGCGCGCCGACGTGGTGCTGATGGACATCCGGATGCCCGGCACCGACGGCCTCGCGGCCACCCGGCTGATCAGCGCCGATCCGGCCCTCGCGCACGTCCGGGTGGTCATCCTGACCACCTTCGAGGTCGACGACTACGTGGTGCGGTCGCTGCGCGCGGGCGCCTCCGGCTTCCTCGGCAAGGGCAGCGAACCCGAGGAACTGCTCACCGCCATCCGGGTCGCGGCGGGCGGTGAGGCGCTGCTGTCCCCGGCGGCCACCAAGGGGCTGATCGCCCGCTTCCTCGCGCAGGGCGACGCCGGGGACGACGGCCGCGACCCGGCCCGCTCCGCCCGGCTGGAGGCACTGACCGTGCGGGAGCGCGAGGTGCTGGTGCTGGTCGCGGGCGGGCACTCCAACGACGAGATCGCCGAGCGGCTGGAGGTCAGCCCGCTGACGGTCAAGACCCACGTCAACCGGGCCATGGCCAAGCTGGGCGCCCGCGACCGCGCCCAACTGGTGGTCATCGCCTACGAGTCGGGGCTGGTGCGTCCGCGGGCGGAGTGAGCCCGCGTACCGGACGGCCGAGCCCGCGTGCCGGACGGCTGAGCCCGGTCCCCGGGGTGGAGCGGGACGGTGCCCGGACCGTACGTCCACGGGTGGAGCGGTCTGCACCCGGGCGTACTGCGGCCGGAGTAGGGCGCCCGCGCGGAAATGGACCAGGGGCCTACGGATCACCGTCCGTCGATGCCCGAAGGTGTAGAGGCGGATGCCCACCCGCCTCCGTGCCGCCGCCTCAGCTCACCGAAGAGAGACCCTGACCATGTCCTGGCTGTCCAGGTTCAGCCTCGCGCAACGGGCCCTGATCGGGTTGATCTCGATCATCGCGCTCGTTTTCGGGGCGATCGCGATCCCCCAGCTCAAGCAGCAGCTGCTGCCCAGCATCGAACTTCCCGTGGTGTCCGTGCTGGCGCCCTACCAGGGCGCGTCCCCGGACGTGGTCGAGAAGCAGGTCGTCGAGCCCGTCGAGGACACCCTCAAGGCCGTCGACGGCATCAAGGGCGTCACCTCCACGGCGAGCGAGGGCAACGCCGTGATCATGGCCTCCTTCGACTACGGCAACGACACCAAGCAGCTCGTCGCCGACGTCCAGCAGGCCGTCAACCGGGCCCGCGTCCGGCTCCCGGACGCCGTGGACCCGCAGGTCGTCGCGGGCTCCACGGACGACATCCCGACCGTGGTCCTCGCCGTCACCTCGGGCGAGGACCAGCAGGCGCTCGCCGACCGGCTGGACCGGACGGTCGTGCCGGAGCTGAAGAACATCGCCGGCGTCGGCCAGGTCACCGTGAACGGCGTGCGGGACCTCCAGGTCACCGTCACGCCCGACGAGGCGAAGCTGGCCAGGGCGGGCCTCACCCCCGCCGCCCTGGGCCAGGCCCTGCAGGCGGGCGGCGCCACCGTCCCCGCGGGCTCCTTCGACGAGGGCGGCGCCAACCGCACCGTCCAGGTCGGCGGCGGCCTCACCTCGCTGAAGCAGATCGAGGACCTGAGCGTCACCGGCGAGGGCGCGGCCGCGAAGAAGCCGGTCCGCCTCGGCGACGTGGCCGGGGTGAAGCAGGAGCCCGCCAGGGCCGACTCGATCACCCGCACCGACGGAAGGCCCAGCCTCGCCGTCGCCGTCACCATGGACCACGACGGCAGCGCGGTCGCGATCTCGAACGCGGTCGAGGACAAGCTGCCCGGCCTGCGCGCGAGCCTCGGCTCCGGCGCGAGAATCACCGTCGTCAGCGATCAGGGGCCGGCGGTGGCCAAGTCCATCGACGGCCTGACCACCGAGGGCGCGCTCGGCCTGCTCTTCGCGGTCCTGATCATCCTGGTCTTCCTGGCGTCGGTGCGCTCCACCCTCGTCACGGCGGTGAGCATCCCGCTCTCCGTGGTCCTGGCCCTGATCGTGCTGTGGACCCGCGACCTGTCGCTCAACATGCTGACGCTGGGCGCCCTGACCATCGCCGTCGGCCGGGTCGTCGACGACTCGATCGTGGTCCTGGAGAACATCAAGCGGCACCTCGGCTACGGCGAGGAGCGCCGCGAGGCCATCCTGAACGCGGTCCGCGAGGTGGCCGGGGCGGTCACCTCCTCGACGCTCACCACGGTCGCCGTGTTCCTGCCGATCGGCCTGGTCGGCGGCATGGTCGGCGAGCTGTTCGGCCCGTTCAGCATCACCGTCACCGCCGCCCTGCTGGCCTCGCTGCTGGTGTCGCTGACCGTCGTACCGGTGCTGTCGTTCTGGTTCCTGCGCGCCCCGAAGGGCACCCCCGCCGAGGCCGCGGAGGCCCGCCGTCTCGCCGAGGAGAAGGAGGCGAGGAGCCGCCTGCAGCGGTTCTACGTCCCCGTCCTGCGCTTCGCCACCCGCCGCCGCCTCACCAGCGTGCTGATCGCGGTCGTGGTGCTGGTCGGCACCTTCGGCATGACCCCGCTGCTCAAGACCAACTTCTTCGACCAGGGCGACCAGAAGGTCCTCACCGTCAAGCAGGAGCTGAAGCCCGGCACCAGCCTGGCCGCCACCGACGCGCAGGTGAGGAGGGTCGAGAAGCTGCTCGGCGGGGTCAAGGGCGTCAAGGACTACCAGGTGACGGTCGGCTCGTCCGGCTTCATGGCGGCCTTCGGCGGCGGCACGGACAGCAACCAGGCGTCGTACCAGGTGATGCTGGAGGACTCGGCGTCCGCCGACGACGTCCGCAAGGACATCGAGGACGGCCTGCACCGGCTGTCCGGCATCGGCACCACCACGGTCGCCGCCGGCGACGGCTTCGGCGACCAGGACCTCAAGGTCGTCGTCAAGGCGGCCGACGGGGACGTGCTGCGCCGGGCGGCGGAGCAGGTGCGCGAGACGGTCTCCGGCCTGGACGACGTCACCGACGTCACCAGCGACCTGTCGCAGAGCGTGCCCCGCGTCTCGGTGCGGGCGAACGGCAGGGCGGCCGCCGCGGGCTTCACCGAGCAGACCCTCGGCGCCGCCGTCGCCCAGGCGGTCAAGGGCACCACGGTGGCGAAGGCGACCCTGGACGACACCGAGCGCGACGTCGTCGTCCGTTCGGCGAAGCCGGCCGAGACGCTGGCCCAGTTGAAGAACCTGCGCCTGGGCCCGGTGAAGCTGGGCGACGTCGCCACCGTGAAGCTGGCCGACGGCCCGGTGTCGATGACCCGCATCGACGGTCAGCGCGCGGCGACCGTCACCGCCAAGCCCGTCGGCGACAACACCGGCGCGGTCAGCGCGAACCTCCAGTCCGAGCTCAAGGCGCTGAGGCTCCCGGCGGGCGCCACGGCGGAGATCGGCGGGGTCACGCAGGACCAGAGCGACGCCTTCAAGAACCTCGGCCTGGCGATGCTCGCGGCGATCGCGATCGTCTTCATGCTGCTGGTCGCGACCTTCCGCTCGCTGGCCCAGCCGCTGATCCTGCTGGTGTCGATCCCGTTCGCCGCGACCGGAGCCCTCGGCCTGCTGATCGCCACCGGGACGCCGATGGGCGTCCCCGCGATGATCGGCATGTTGATGCTCATCGGCATCGTGGTGACGAACGCGATCGTGTTGATCGACTTGATCAACCAGTACCGCGGGCAGGGGCACGGCGTGGTCGAGGCCGTGATCGAGGGCGGCCGCCACCGCCTGCGCCCGATCCTGATGACCGCCCTGGCGACGATCTTCGCGCTGCTCCCGATGGCCCTGGGCGTCACCGGCGAGGGCGGCTTCATCGCCCAGCCCCTGGCGGTCGTGGTGATCGGCGGCCTGGTCACCTCCACCCTGCTGACCCTGCTCCTGGTCCCGACGCTCTACGCGATGCTCGAGCTCCGCAAGGAGCGCCGCGCGAAGAAGCGCGCGGCCAGGCGGGAGGCGAGGGTGGAGGAGTCCCGGGAGCCGGTGACGGTGTAGCAGCTCCCTCCGCAGCGGGCGAAGGCCCCCGCGCACCGACCGGTGTGCGGGGGCCTTCGCCGTGGAGAGTCCGGCTTCTTCCGAGGACCGTACGGACTACGGAAGGGCCAGCATCCGCTCCAGCGCCAGCTTGGCGAACGCCTCGGTCTCCTCGTCCACCCGGATGCGGTTGACCAGGTTGCCCTCGGCCAGGGACTCCAGGGCCCAGACCAGGTGGGGCAGGTCGATGCGGTTCATGGTCGAGCAGAAGCACACCGTGCGGTCGAGGAAGACGATCTCCTTGCCCTCGGGCGCGAAACGGTTCGCCAGCCGCCGTACGAGGTTCAGCTCCGTGCCGATGGCCCACTTGGAGCCGGCCGGGGCGGCCTCCAGCGTCTTGATGATGTGCTCGGTCGAGCCCACGTGGTCCGCCGCGGCCACGACCTCGTGCCGGCACTCGGGGTGGACCAGGACGTTGACGCCCGGGATGCGCTCGCGTACGTCGTTGACCGAGTCCAGGCTGAAGCGGCCGTGCACCGAGCAGTGACCGCGCCACAGGATCATCTTCGCGGCGCGCAGCTCCTCCGCCGTCAGGCCGCCGTTCGGCTTGTGCGGGTTGTAGACGACGCAGTCGTCCAGGGACATGCCCATGTCCCGCACCGCGGTGTTGCGGCCCAGGTGCTGGTCGGGCAGGAACAGCACCTTCTCACCCTGCTGGAAGGCCCACTCCAGGGCCCGCCGCGCGTTGGAGGAGGTGCAGATCGTGCCGCCGTGCCGGCCGGTGAACGCCTTGATGTCGGCGGAGGAGTTCATGTACGACACCGGCACGACCTGCTCGGCGACGCCGGCCTCGGTCAGCACGTCCCAGCACTCGGCGACCTGCTCGGCGGTCGCCATGTCGGCCATGGAGCACCCGGCCGCCAGGTCCGGCAGGACCACCTTCTGCTCGCCGGACGTCAGGATGTCCGCGGACTCCGCCATGAAGTGCACACCGCAGAAGACGATGTACTCGGCCTCCGGGCGCGCCGCCGCGTCCCGCGCGAGCTTGAAGGAGTCGCCCGTGACGTCGGCGAACTGGATGACCTCGTCGCGCTGGTAGTGGTGGCCGAGCACGAAGACCTTGTCGCCGAGCTTCTCCTTGGCGGCGCGGGCGCGTTCCACCAGGTCCGGGTCGGACGGGGAGGGCAGGTCGCCGGGACACTCGACACCGCGCTCGCTCTTGGGGTCGGCCTCACGGCCGAGGAGCAGCAGGGCGAGGGGCGTCGGCTGTACGTCGAGCTCCTGGGCTTGGGCGGTGGTCACGACACGCACCCTTTCTACTTTTCGTCGAACTGACGCTATTTATCATAACCGCTTCACGTCACTTTGACGATGGCCATAGCGTCGATGTGACGGGAATCCCGGTGGTCGCTGTTGGCTCCGCGGCGCATGTGCGAGCATGAAGATGACGAGCATGCAGAAGAGAGAAACCACGCGCTCGGCCCGGAATGAATCCGCGGCCCTGCCGGTTGCACTCGTCGGCAAGCAGTCTCCGTACAACCCGGGAGAGATGTAGATGTCCGTATCGGACGAGACCACCACCGTCACCGACGGCATCATCCTGACCGACGCCGCCGCGTCGAAGGTCAAGGCCCTGCTCGACCAGGAAGGCCGGGACGACCTCGCCCTGCGCGTCGCCGTCCAGCCCGGCGGCTGCTCCGGCCTGCGCTACCAGCTCTTCTTCGACGAGCGCTCCCTCGACGGCGACGTGGTGAAGGACTTCGACGGCGTCAAGGTCGTCACCGACCGGATGAGCGCCCCGTACCTGGGCGGTGCCACCATCGACTTCGTGGACACGATCGAGAAGCAGGGCTTCACGATCGACAACCCGAACGCGACGGGCTCCTGCGCCTGCGGCGACTCCTTCAGCTGAGCCGGCCGGCCACACGAACCACGTGAAGGCGGCGGCCCCCCTGCCCGGGGGGCCGCCGCCTTCACGCGTCCGTGACGCCGGACCCGGCGCCCGCCGCTAGCGCGCCTGCGAGGAGGGCCGCGGCAGCCGCGCCCCCGGCTTCTCCCGCGGGATCTCCCGGCCGTCCGAGCCGACCACCTGACGGCCGTCGAGCGGCCGGTCCAGGTGCACTGTCCGGTGCTGGATCTTGGCGATCATGATGCAGACCTTGCCCGGCCGCCGGGTCTCGGTCACCGTCACGGTCACCTTCTTGCCGGAACCCTCCCGTGCCGACGCCCTGTAGTCGGAGCAGACCCCGCCCTCGAACGTGACGGTCAGGTCGTCGCCCGCGGTGCCGTACCCCGTCACCTTGACGTCGTGCGTCTCAGGGGCGCCGCCCGAGCCGCTCGGCGGCGGGGTGGGCTGCCCGGACGGCGCGGCCGACGACGGGGCCAGGTACTTGGGGTCGACCGCCGGATACGTCACCGTGAAGCCGTCCTGCCCGGCCGGCCCGCGCACCTGGAACAGCCAGGACGGCACCAGGGTCTGCCGCCCGCCGGAGTAGTGCGAGGCCAGGCCGAACACGGCCTTGTCGACGGTGAGGACGTCCTGGGCCGTGGTGGACGTCCCGCACGGCGCCTCCAGACGGTCCTTCAGCGGCTCCGGGCTCGCGCAGCCCCCGATGCCCATGCGGTGGTCGGTCCGGGGGGCCGCGTTCATCAGCTCCAGCGTCTTCCGGGCGCTCAGCACGGGGTACGTGTCCCCCTTCACCGGCGCCTTCACCTGCCCGCTGCCGCCGACCACCTCACCTCCCGGGCCGACGGTCAGGCCGGTCGTCCAGCCGTAGGTGGGCAGCCCGCCGACCGCCGGATCGGCGTTGACGACGCGCTGGGCGCCCATGATCTGGTCTGCGTCCACCTTCGCGTCGTCCTGCCCCAGGGCCTTGAGCACCGGCGCCGCCGCCTTTTCGGCGTCCGCCGCGCTCACCGGGTGGACGGCCGGGGCCGCGGGGTCGTGCGTGCACAGCACGCCCTTGCAGTTGTCGGTGCCCGGCGCGTACCGGCTGAACGTCCAGGTCCCCGGCGCCTGCCGGTTCACCCGCAGCATGGGGCCGGAACCGTCCTTGCCGCTGCCCGCGGTCCAGGCCTGGCCGTCGGCGACCGGCGTCCCGTCGACGCCGAGCGCCCGGGCCAGCCGGGCCACCTCGTCCCGGGTGACCTCGCCCCGCGGCCGGTACACCGGCGCCGAGCCCGGGCCGTCGGGCAGCGTGCCCGCCGGGCGGTAGGACGCGCCGTACGGATTGGGCTCGCCGGGCGCGATGCCGTTCGTCCCGCCGTCGCCGTCCGCGCCGCCGGCGCCGCCGGCGCCCGCGGGGGAGTAGCCGTCGAGCATCAGCGGCGGGGGAGTGCCGTGGCCGCCGGAGGCCGCCGGGCCCGTGGGACCACCCGAGCCGCCGGACACGCTCGTGGCCAGATACGCACCGCCGCCGCCCACCAGCAGCACCGCGGCCGCGACCGCGGCGGCCGCCAACGGCGAGCGCCCCCGGCCGCCCCGGCCCGCCCTCTCGTCCTCGGGCCCCGCATCCCCGGGGCCCCCTGAGCCGCCCACGTCGAGCCCGTCGTCTGCCTGCTCGGTCTTCTCGGCCTGCTCGGCCTCTTGGGCCTTCTCCGCGCTCGCGGACCTGCGGGCCTCGGATGCCTCGGACGCTCCGGCCTCGGGTGCCTCGTGTGCCTCGTGTGTCTCGGGTGCGCGGGGCGCCGGGGCTTCGGCGCCGGTCACATCGGCGTTCCCGGCCCCACCCTCGGGCTTCGGAGCCGCCGTCTCCCGCGAGGCTCCGTCGGCGGTACCCGCGGCCGCGTCGTCGTGGTCGGGTCGCTCGGTGTTCACCGCATCGCTCCTTCGGCTGCGCAACTGTCCCTGTGACCCTGACCCGACCCTGTCAAAACTGACCGGCCGGCGGGTCGTATCCCGCATCCCCCAGACGGGGGACAGCGATGGGACGCAGCGGGGGAGCGCACGGTTCCCGGAGCGCGCCGCCCGGGCGCGGGGCCCGGCCCGGGCGGGCGCGGCGGGATCGTTTCACCGGAGTGGTGCCTCCGGGACCGGTCCCGGGACTCAGCCCCGGGACTCAGCCCTGGTGATCAGTCCCCGTAGTCCGACATCGCGTCCAGCAGCCGGGCCGAGGAGGCCGGAACGTCCACCCCGTGGATACGGGACGGCGACACCGGCCGCACGACATCCGGCCCGGGGGCCGCCCAGTGGGGGACCATCCGTGCGCAGTCCCCGCGCAGCGACGCCAGGTCGCCCTCCAGGTCGGCCGGTCCGGGGTGAGTGTGCACCTTGAGGTTCGTCATGCCGGAACCGTAAGCACGTCGAGCCGCACGAAGAAAGATCTACTATCGGGTATTTTTGCCTACTTCAACGCCCCTCAGTGACCGGGTAGCGTGAAGTGTCAACCCGCCTTCTCCCAACCAGGAGAGTCCACGCCGTGCGCATCGCAGTCACCGGCTCCATCGCCACCGACCACCTCATGACCTTCCCCGGCCGTTTCGCCGACCAGTTCGTCGCGGACCAGCTGCACACGGTCTCGCTCTCCTTCCTGGTCGACCAGCTGGACGTGCGGCGCGGCGGGGTCGGCGCCAACATCGCCTTCGGCATGGGGCAGCTCGGCACGCGGCCCGTCCTGGTCGGCGCCGCGGGCCCCGACTTCGGCGAGTACCGCGCCTGGCTGGAGCGGCACGGCGTCGACACCGACTCGGTCCGCATCTCCGAGACGCTGCACACCGCCCGTTTCGTGTGCACCACGGACGCCGACCACAACCAGATCGGCTCGTTCTACACCGGCGCGATGAGCGAGGCCCGCCTCATCGAGCTCAAGACGGTCGCCGACCGCGTCGCCGGCCTGGACCTGGTGCTGATCGGCGCCGACGACCCCGAGGCGATGCTCCGGCACACCGAGGAGTGCCGCTCGCGGTCGATCCCGTTCGCCGCCGACTTCTCCCAGCAGATCGCCCGCATGGACGGGGAGGAGATCCGGATACTGCTGGACGGGGCGACCTACCTCTTCTCCAACGAGTACGAGAAGGGGCTCATCGAGTCGAAGACCGGCTGGAGCGACGCCGAGATCCTCTCCCGCGTCGGCCACCGGGTGACCACCCTCGGCGCCCGGGGCGTGCGCATCGAGGGCGACGGCCGTGACCCGATCGAGGTCGGCTGCCCGGACGAGGAGCGCAAGGCCGACCCCACGGGCGTCGGCGACGCCTTCCGTGCAGGGTTCCTGTCCGGTCTGGCCTGGGGCGTCTCCCTGGAGCGCGCCGCCCAGGTCGGCTGCATGCTCGCCACGCTGGTCATCGAGACCGTCGGCACCCAGGAGTACCAGCTGCGCCGCGCCCACTTCATGGAGCGCTTCACCAAGGCGTACGGCGACGACGCGGCCCGCGAGGTCCGCGCCCACCTCGCCTGACGCCGGACAGGCCCTAGGAGACCCGGCGGACCACATAGGCCGAGCCCCGGTCCGCCGGCTCCTCACCGACGTACTCCTGCCCCCGCATCTCGCACCACGCCGGGATGTCGAGGCGGGCCGCCTCGTCGTCCGCGAGGACGCGGACCGTGCCGCCCACCGGGACGTCCCCGAAGACCTTCGCGAGCTCGATCACCGGGATCGGGCAGCGCCGGCCGAGGGCGTCGACGACCAGCGCGTCGCCGCCCGGCCCGGCCGCCGGTGCCGCCACCGGCGCCCCCAGCTGCTCCCGGACCCCGGCCACCGCGCCGGGCAGCACCGACAGGAACCGCTCCACGTCCTCCTCCGGGGTCCCCGGCGGCAGCGACACCCGTACGTTGCCCTCGCTCAGCACCCCCATCGCCCGCAGGACATGGCTCGGCGTCAGCGTGCTGCTCGTACAGGAGGAGCCGGAGGAGACCGAGAAGCCCGCACGGTCCAGCTCGTGCAGCAGTGTCTCCCCGTCGACATAGAGACAGGAGAAGGTGACGACGCCCGGCAGCCGGCGCACCGGGTCGCCCACCACCTCCACGTCCGGCACCAGACGCGGCACCCGCGCCCGGATCCGCTCCGTCAGCTCCCGCAGCCGTACGGCCTCCGCGGCCGCCTCCGCCCGCACCACCCGCAGCGACGCCGCCGCGGCCACGATCGCGGGGATGTTCTCGAACCCGGCGGCCCGGCCCGACTCCCGCTCGTCCGCCGGCCCCCGGGGCGCGAACCGCACGCCCTTGCGTACGACCAGCAGCCCGACCCCCGACGGTCCGCCCCACTTGTGCGCGCTCGCCGCCAGCAGCGACCAGTCGCCCGGCACCCGGCCCCAGCCCAGCGACTGCGCCGCGTCCACTAGCAGGGGCACCCCCGCGGCCCGGCAGACCTCGGCCACCTCGGCCACCGGCTGCTCGGTGCCCACCTCGTGGTTGGCCGACTGCAGACAGGCCAGCGCGGTGTCCGGGCGCACCGCCGCCTGGTACGCCCCCACGGTCACCGCGCCCGCGCGGCTCACCGGGACCTGGGTGACGGTCCCGCCGTCCGCCTCGTGCGCCTCGGCCGAATGGAGGACCGAGGAGTGTTCGACCGCTGACACGATCAGGTGGCGTCCGGCGCGGCGCCGCCCGGCCAGCGCGCCCGCGACACCGGTGTGCACCGCGCGGGTGCCGGACGGGGTGAAGGTCAGCTCGTCGGGCCGGCAGCCCACCGCCTCGGCGGTCGCCTCCCGCGCCGCGTCCAGCAGCAGCCGCGCCCGCCTGCCCTCCCGGTACAGCCGCGCCGGATCGGCCCACCCCTCGTCGAGGGAGGCCTCGAGCGCCTGACGGGCGACGGGATGGAGCGGAGCGGCGGAAGCAGCGTCGAAGTAGGCCACACGCCAACGCTACGTCCAGCACGGGCGCGAGAGGGGCGCGGGACCGTGCCCGGGGCGCCTGTCCGCCGGGGCCAAAAGGCTCCCGAACGCCGTCAATTCACGGTCGGCCGCCCGGTCGTCCCACCCCTTCGGGGTGACCCGCGGCGCGTATGGCACCCTCCCCGCGACCCGCCGGATGGCGTCCAGTAGGGTTTGGTCCGCATAAACATCAAACCCCTGCCCGACGCAGGGCGGCGACCGACCAGCGAGAAGGCCGCAGCCGAACAGCGCGGGCGAGACTCTCGGGAAGGCGCTACGTGAGTCCCAACGGCTCCGACCGCTCGCCGCGGCGCCCGATGCGGCGGAAGCTGCTGCAGGCACTGACCGCGGGCCTGGTCCTGGCGACCGCAACCGGTTGCACATACAAGGACTTCCCCCGCCTTGGTATGCCCACCCCGGCCACGGAAGAGGCTCCGCGGATCCTCTCCCTGTGGCAGGGCTCCTGGGCTGCCGCGCTCGCCGTGGGCGTGCTGGTGTGGGGCCTGATCCTGTGGAGCGCCATGTTCCACCGGCGCAGCCGCACCAAGGTCGAGGTTCCTCCGCAGACCCGGTACAACATGCCCATCGAGGCGCTGTACACGGTCGTTCCGCTCATCATCGTCTCGGTCCTCTTCTACTTCACGGCCCGTGACGAGTCGAAGCTTCTCGACCTCTCCAAGAAGCCGGACGTCACGGTCAACGTCGTCGGCTACCAGTGGAGCTGGGGCTTCAACTACATCGAGCCCGTTCCCGGTTCCTCCGGCAACGCCAAGACCGACCCGAACCTGGCCGCCATCCCGGACCGGTTCAAGAACGACTTCCCGGCCAACGCCGGCGGCGTGTACGAGGTCGGCGTGCCGGGCGAGCGGAACCCGCAGAACGGCAACCCGGGTCCGACCCTGTGGCTGCCGAAGGGCAAGACGGTCCGCTTCGTCCTCACCTCGCGGGACGTCATCCACTCGTTCTGGGTGCTGCCGTTCCTGATGAAGCAGGACGTCATCCCCGGCCACACCAACTCCTTCCAGGTGACCCCCTCCATGGAGGGCACCTACCGGGGCAAGTGCGCCGAGCTCTGCGGCCAGGACCACTCCCGGATGCTGTTCAACGTGAAGGTCGTCTCCCCGGAGCGCTACGAGCAGCACCTCAAGGACCTCGTGAAGAAGGGGCAGACCGGTTACGTTCCCGCCGGCATCGCGCAGACGAGCCACGAGAAGAACCGGGAGACGAACAACCTGTGAGCATCCTCAACGAACCCCAGGGTGCCGCGGCGGCCGAGAACGAGCTGCCGGTCCGGCGCAAGCAACCCGGTAACGTCGTGGTGAAGTGGATGACGACCACCGACCACAAGACGATCGGCACGCTGTATCTGGCCACGTCGTTCGCGTTCTTCTGCATCGGTGGCGTCATGGCGCTGCTCATGCGCGCCGAGCTGGCCCGCCCGGGCCTGCAGCTCATGTCGAACGAGCAGTTCAACCAGGCGTTCACGATGCACGGCACGATCATGCTGCTGATGTTCGCGACGCCCCTGTTCGCGGGCTTCACGAACTGGATCATGCCGCTCCAGATCGGCGCCCCCGACGTCGCCTTCCCGCGACTGAACATGTTCGCCTACTGGCTGTACCTGTTCGGCTCGCTGGTCGCGGTCGGCGGCTTCCTCACCCCGCAGGGCGCGGCGGACTTCGGCTGGTTCGCCTACGCCCCGCTGTCCGACGCGGTGCACTCGCCCGGCCTCGGCGGCGACCTGTGGATCATGGGTCTGGCCTTCTCCGGCTTCGGCACCATCCTCGGCTCGGTCAACTTCATCACCACGATCATCTGCATGCGCGCCCCGGGCATGACGATGTTCCGCATGCCGATCTTCACCTGGAACGTGCTGCTGACCGCGGTGCTGGTCCTGCTGGCCTTCCCGGTGCTGGCGGCGGCGCTGTTCGCGCTGGAGGCGGACCGCAAGTTCGGCGCCCACGTCTTCGACGCCACCAACGGTGGAGCCCTGCTGTGGCAGCACCTCTTCTGGTTCTTCGGGCATCCAGAGGTGTACATCATCGCCCTGCCGTTCTTCGGCATCATCAGCGAGGTCATCCCGGTCTTCTCCCGCAAGCCGATGTTCGGCTACATGGGCCTGGTCGGCGCGACCATCGCCATCGCGGGCCTGTCGGTGACGGTGTGGGCCCACCACATGTACGTCACCGGCGGTGTGCTGCTGCCGTTCTTCTCCTTCATGACCTTCCTGATCGCGGTTCCGACCGGGGTGAAGTTCTTCAACTGGATCGGCACCATGTGGAAGGGCTCGCTCTCCTTCGAGACCCCGATGCTGTGGGCGACCGGCTTCCTGATCACCTTCACCTTCGGTGGTCTGACCGGTGTCATCCTGGCCTCGCCGCCGATGGACTTCCACATCTCGGACTCGTACTTCGTGGTGGCGCACTTCCACTACGTCGTCTTCGGCACCGTCGTCTTCGCGATGTTCTCCGGATTCCACTTCTGGTGGCCGAAGTTCACCGGCAAGATGCTCGACGAGCGCCTGGGCAAGATGACCTTCTGGATGCTGTTCATCGGCTTCCACGGCACCTTCCTGATCCAGCACTGGCTGGGCGTCGAGGGCATGCCGCGCCGGTACGCCGACTACCTGGCGGCCGACGGCTTCACCGCGCTGAACACCATCTCGACGATCTTCTCCTTCGTGCTCGGCCTGTCGATCCTGCCGTTCTTCTACAACGTGTGGAAGACGGCCAAGTACGGCAAGAAGATCGAGGTCGACGACCCGTGGGGCTACGGCCGCTCGCTGGAGTGGGCGACCTCCTGCCCGCCGCCGCGGCACAACTTCCTCACCCTGCCGCGGATCCGCAGTGAATCCCCGGCGTTCGACCTGCACCACCCCGAGATCGCAGCGCTCGACCACCTCGAGAACGCCGGCCACGGCAACGAGGCCCTCGTCGGCAGCAAGGAGGCCGGCAAGTGAAGATCCAGGGCAAGCTCTTCATGTGGCTGAGCGTCTTCTTCCTCATCGTGGCGATCGCCTACGGTATGTGGTCGAAGGAGCCGGCCGGTACGACGGCGCTCTTCCTGGCCTTCGGCCTGAGCATCATGATCGGCTTCTACCTGGGCTTCACCGCCCGGCGGGTCGACGTGGGCGCGCAGGACAACAAGGAGGCCGATGTCGCGGACGACGCCGGCGAGCTGGGCTTCTTCAGCCCGCACAGCTGGCAGCCGCTCGCGCTCGGCATCGGCGGCGCGCTCGCCTTCCTCGGCGTCGCGGTGGGCTGGTGGCTGCTGTACTTCTCGCTGCCGGTCATCCTGATCGGCCTGTGGGGCTGGGTCTTCGAGTACTACCGCGGTGAGAACCGCACCCAGTAACACAGCACCGAGCACCGGGGAGCCCGGACACTCCGTCAGGAGGGTCCGGGCTCCTGCTTTCGGCGGAGCGACGCTCCCTCGGACGGGTGGCCCACCGCGCCGATGCCGCCCCGGCTCCCTAGCGTGAGGCCATGAGCACCAATGGGTTTATTCGCGGCGCGGGAGCCGGTGCCGAGGAGGCGACCGTGCTCGGTCCTTCGGGCCCCGGCGCATCCGCCTCCTCTCCATCGGCCCGCCTGCGCACCCGTGGCGTCGTCGGCAGCGCGCTGCTGGTGGCCGCCCTCGGTGCGGGCGCCAGCGCCTGCGGCGCGGACGGCAACCCGCTGGCCGCGGACCCGTACGACGCGGCGGACCAGATCACCTTCAACGGCCCCACCGAGACCGGCGAGAAGGCCGACCCGGACAAGCCCCTGGAGGTCACGGTCGACGGCTCGGACGGGCGCATCACGGACGTCACGGCCGTCGACACCGCCGGCCGCCACGTGTCCGGAGAGCTCTCCGCCGACGGCACCCGCTGGCACAGCACCTCACCGCTGGCCGCCGGCGCCCACTACACGCTGAGGGTGAGCACCGAGGACGACGACGGCTCACCCGGCCGCAAGGTCCTCAGCGTGGACACCAGCAAGCCCAGGACCCAGAAGCGCGTCAACGTGACGTTCGGGCCGCAGGCGGGCACCTACGGCGTCGGTCAGCCCATCACGGCCGAGCTCGACCAGCCGATCCGGGACCGGGCCCAGCGCGCCGTCGTGGAGAGCGCCCTCCGGGTCGACTCCATGCCCAGCGCGCAGGGCGCCTGGTACTGGGTGGACGACAAGCACCTGCACTACCGGCCCAAGGAGTACTGGCCCGCCCACGCGCAGATCCGGGTGCACAGCAACCTGGAGAACATCAAGATCAGCGACCGGCTGTGGGGCGGCACCGCCAAGCCGCTGCGGATCACCACCGGTGACCGCATCGTCGCGGTGACGGACGCCGCGGCCCACACCATGTCGGTGTACCAGAACGACCAGATGATCAAGCAGCTTCCCGTCACCACCGGAAAGCCCGGTTTCGACACCCGCAACGGCGTCAAGGTCATCCTGGCCAAGCAGTACCTCGTCCGGATGAAGAGCTCGACCGTCGGCATCGCCGCGAACTCCTCGGACGCGTACGACCTGGACGTCTACTACGCGACCAGGGTGACCTGGAGCGGCGAGTACGTGCACGCCGCCCCCTGGTCGGTCGGCGCGCAGGGCCTGGCCAACGTCAGCCACGGCTGCACCGGGATGAGCGACCGCAACGCCGCGTGGTTCTTCGACACCGTCCACGAGGGCGACGTCGTCCAGGTGGTCAACTCCAAGGGCCACATGATGGAGCCCTTCAGCAACGGCTTCGGCGACTGGAACGTGTCCTGGACCAAGTGGCTCCAGGGCAGCGCGCTCACCACCGGGGGCAAGGCCGACCGGCCCCGGACCGAGCAGGCACGACTGAGCCCGCAGGGCCTGTGAGGCCGACCGGGGCGCCCTGAGCCGCCCGTACGCCAACGTCCGTCGTAGGCCCCGTCCGTCGTAGGCCCCGTCCCCCTGTGGCCGGGAGCCCGGGGACGGGACGGGATCGGCCCGGACGCTCGGCGCTAGGCGCTCAGCGCCGTGCGGTCCCGCAGGAGAGAGGCCAGGGAGGAGGCGAACTCCACCGGCTCCACCGGCAGCGTCACCGCCGCGTCCGCCCGGCTCCACGTGGCCAGCCAGGCGTCCTGGGGCCGGCCGATCAGCAGGAGCACGGGCGGGCAGCGGAAGACCTCGTCCTTGATCTGCCGGCACATGCCCATGCCGCCCATCGGCACGGCCTCGCCGTCCAGGACGCACACGTCGATCCCGCCCCGGTCCAGCTCCCGCAGCACCGCGTCCGGCGTCGCGCACTCGACGAACTCCACGACGGGGGCGTCCGGAGCCGGCCGGCGTCCGGTCGCCAGCCGCACCTGCTCACGGGTGTTGGCGTCGTCGCTGTAGACCAGCACCGTCGCGGTCGCCTGCATGGTTCCTCCACGCCTCTCAGAGACACAGCATTGGTCGGGAACTTCCGGGTACCGATGGCGCGGATGCTACTCCCTTCAACTCGTGGTCGACAGCGGCTGGAACGCCCCTTCGATGGGCCATACGGGCTGGACACACCCCATGGACACTCCGAACGGCACCCCCCGGAGTGAGGGCGGGATAAGCGAGCGACATAATGTCGGCGTGGCGACAGCAACGACAGTAGAAACCGGGCACGCGCACCCGTCGGTCAATCGGCCGAACCTCACCAGTGTCGGAACCATCATCTGGCTGAGTTCCGAGCTGATGTTCTTCGCGGCCCTCTTCGCGATGTACTTCACCCTGCGATCGGTGACGGGTCCGACGCACTGGAAGGAGATGGCCTCCCATCTCAACCTTCCGTTCTCGGCGACCAACACCACGATCCTGGTGCTCTCCTCGCTGACCTGTCAGCTCGGCGTGTTCGCGGCCGAGCGGGGCGACGTGAAGAAGCTCCGGGGCTGGTTCGTCGTCACCTTCATCATGGGTGCGATCTTCATCGGCGGTCAGATCTTCGAGTACACGGAACTGGTCAAGGAGGACGGCCTCTCGCTGTCCTCCGACCCGTACGGCTCGGTGTTCTACCTGACCACCGGCTTCCACGGCATGCACGTGACAGGCGGTCTCATCGCCTTCCTGCTCGTCCTCGGCCGTACCTACGCGGCCCGGAGGTTCACCCATGAGCAGGCGACCGCCGCGATCGTCGTGTCCTACTACTGGCACTTCGTCGATGTCGTCTGGATCGGCCTCTTCGCCACGATCTACCTGATCCGGTAATCGGCCGCCGTGCGCGGCGGTGTCGGTGTCACCCGAACGGGGAGACCGGCGACCGAGCACCCGCGACGAACCGATCCAAGTCCCAGAAGCATCGACGCAGAAGATCCTGACACCGGGGTAATCCGTGAAAAAGCTCTCCGCACGACGACGCCATCCGCTGGCGGCGGTCGTCGTCCTACTCCTCGCGCTGGCGGCCACCGGGGGGCTGTACACCGCGTTCGCGCCCGCGAGCAAGGCGAAGGCCGAGGACACCGCCCAGTCCCTCACGATCGAGCAGGGCAAGAAGCTCTACGAGGTCGGCTGCGCCAGCTGCCACGGCACCGGTGGCCAGGGCACCACTGACGGTCCGAGCCTGGTGGGTGTCGGCGCCGCCGCCGTCGACTTCCAGGTCGGCACCGGCCGTATGCCGGCCCAGCAGCCCGGGGCGCAGGTCCCGAAGAAGAAGGTCATCTACTCGCAGGCCGAGATCGACCAGCTCGCGGCCTACGTCGCGTCCCTGGGCGCCGGTCCCGCCGTGCCCACCAAGAACGACTACAGCCCGGAGGGCGCGGACATCGCCAAGGGCGGCGAGCTGTTCCGCACCAACTGCGCGCAGTGCCACAACTTCGTCGGCAAGGGCGGTGCGCTGACGCACGGCAAGTTCGCCCCTGACCTCGCGAACGTGAGCCCGAAGCACATCTACGAGGCCATGCAGACCGGCCCGCAGAACATGCCGTCCTTCCCCGACACCACCATGACGGAGAAGAACAAGAAGGACATCATCGCGTACCTGAACGCGGTCAACGGCGACGAGACCGTGACCCCGGGCGGCTTCGAGCTGGGCGGCCTCGGTCCGGTCAGTGAGGGTCTGTTCGCCTGGGTCTTCGGACTGGGCGCACTGATCGCCGTCGCCGTCTGGGTCGCCGCTCGGACCGCAAAGGCCAAGAAGTCATGAGTAGCCAAGACATTCCAGAAGAGAACCTGCCCGCTGAGCAGGCCCCCGCGCACGGCGCGGTAGGCGTCGCGGACGAGCGGAACCCGTTCGCGGATCCCGGTCTGCCGCCCCACGAGCACCGTGTCCAGGACATCGACGAGCGGGCCGCACGCCGGTCCGAGCGCGCCGTGGCCCTGCTGTTCACGCTGTCGATGCTGGCCACCGTCGGCTTCATCGCCTCCTATGTGGCGATCCCGGCCGACCAGGTGATCTACGTGTTCCCGCTGGGCCACATCAGCGCGCTGAACTTCGCGCTCGGCCTGACGCTGGGCACCGCGCTGTTCACCATCGGCGCGGGCGCGGTCCACTGGGCCCGCACCCTGATGTCCGACGTGGAGATCGCCGACGAGCGCCACCCGATCGCGGCCTCCCCCGAGGTCCGCGCGAAGGTCCACGCGGACTTCGCGGAGGGCGCCAAGGAGTCGCAGCTCGGCCGCCGCAAGCTGATCCGCAACACGATGCTCGGCGCGCTCACCCTGGTGCCGCTGTCCGGTCTCGTGCTGCTGCGCGACCTCGGTCCGCTGCCCGAGACCAAGCTCCGCCACACGCTGTGGGCCAAGGGCAAGCGCCTCGTCAACACGAACACCAACGAGCCGCTGCGTCCCGAGGACGTGGCCGTCGGCTCGCTGACCTTCGCCAAGCCGGACGGCCTGGAGGAGACGGACGAGGACTTCCAGAAGGAGATCGCCAAGGCGGCCCTGATGATCATCCGGCTCCAGCCGGACAACATCAAGGACAAGCGCGAACTCGACTGGTCGCACCAGGGCATCGTGGCCTACTCGAAGATCTGCACCCACGTGGGCTGCCCGATCTCCCTGTACGAGCAGCAGACGCACCACGTGCTGTGCCCGTGCCACCAGTCCACCTTCGACCTCTCCGACGGTGCCCGAGTGATCTTCGGCCCTGCCGGCCACGCCCTGCCGCAGCTGCGCATCGGCGTGGACAGCGAGGGTTACCTCCAGGCGCTCGGCGACTTCGAGGAGCCCGTCGGTCCTGCATTCTGGGAGCGCGGATGAGCACTGCATCCAGCAACACGAATCCGGCCGACGCCACGGGACGCTCCCGCGGCAAGGCACCGACCGGCGAGCGCGTCGCCGACTGGGCGGACGGCCGGCTCGGGATCTACTCCCTGGCCAAGGCCAACATGCGCAAGATCTTCCCCGACCACTGGTCGTTCATGTTGGGCGAGGTCTGCCTCTACAGCTTCCTCATCATCATCCTCACGGGTGTGTACCTGACGCTGTTCTTCCACCCGTCGATGAACGAGGTGGAGTACCACGGCTCGTACGTCCCGCTGCAGGGACAGCTGATGAGCGAGGCGTTCAACTCGACCCTGCACATCTCCTTCGACGTGCGCGGTGGTCTGCTCATCCGGCAGATCCACCACTGGGCCGCGCTGATCTTCCTCGGCGGCATGTTCGTGCACATGATGCGCGTCTTCTTCACCGGCGCGTTCCGCAAGCCGCGTGAGATCAACTGGCTGTTCGGCTTCCTGCTGTTCGTCCTGGGCATGTTCACCGGTTTCACCGGCTACTCGCTCCCGGACGACCTGCTCTCCGGCACCGGTGTCCGCTTCATGGAGGGCGCGGTCCTGTCCGTGCCGATCGTCGGCACGTACATCTCGTTCTTCCTCTTCGGCGGCGAGTTCCCGGGCGGCGACTTCGTGGCCCGCTTCTACTCGATCCACATCCTGCTGCTGCCGGGCATCATGCTCGGCCTGGTGGTCGGCCACCTGATCCTGGTCTTCTACCACAAGCACACGCAGTTCGCGGGCCCCGGAAAGACCAACGAGAACGTCGTCGGCATGCCGCTGCTGCCGGTCTACATGGCCAAGGCCGGAGGCTTCTTCTTCCTGGTCTTCGGTGTGATCGCGGCGATCGCGGCGCTGTTCTCGATCAACCCGATCTGGGCGATGGGCCCCTACCGGCCCGACCAGGTGTCCACCGGCGCCCAGCCGGACTGGTACATGGGCTTCGCCGAGGGCCTCATCCGCGCGATGCCGGGCTGGGAGATCAACTTCTGGGGTCACACGCTGATCCTCGGCGTGTTCATCCCGCTGACCCTCTTCGGCGTCGTGCTGATGATGATCGCGGTCTACCCCTTCGTGGAGTCCTGGGTCACCGGGGACAAGCGCGAGCACCACATCCTGGACCGCCCGCGCAACGCCCCGACCCGTACCGCGTTCGGTGTCGCCTGGGTCACCATCTACATGGTGGGTCTGATCGGCGGCGGCAACGACCTGTTCGCGACCCACTTCCACCTGTCGCTCAACGCCGTCACCTGGTTCGTCCGGATCGCGTTCTTCGCCGGCCCGGTCGTCGCGTTCATCGTCACCAAGCGGATCTGCCTCGGCCTCCAGCGCCGGGACAAGGAGAAGGTGCTGCACGGTCGCGAGACCGGCATCATCAAGCGCCTGCCTCACGGTGAGTTCATCGAGGTCCACGAGCCGCTCAGCCAGGAGCAGCTCTACACCCTCACGGCGCACCACCAGTACGAGCCGGCCGAGATCGGCCCGACGGTCGACGAGAACGGCGTCGAGCGCAAGGTGAAGGGATCCGAGAAGCTGCGCGCCAAGCTCAGCGGCGCCTACTACGGCGAGGACTCCCAGATCAACAAGCCGAGCGTCGAGGAGTACAAGGAGATCACGAGCGGCCACGGCCACCACTGATCGCTGCGCACGCCACAAGGAAAGGGTCCTGTCCTCCATGCGGACGGGGCCCTTTCCCGTGCCCCGGGCTGGATAGGGTGGAACCTGTTCGAGACCCGTGTCCCCAGTCCGGGACACCGACCCAGGAGCGGCTGATGAGCGCTGTGACCCCCGCTGGAGGCGACACCGCGGCGGGCCGTTCCTGGCCCCAGGTGCTGAACGGGCTGCTGGACGGCCGCGACCAGAGCGCCGACGACACGGCCTGGGCGATGGACCGGATCATGCGCGGCGAGGCCACCGACGCCCAGATCGCCGGCTTCGTGGTGGCGCTGCGGGCCAAGGGCGAGACGGTGGAGGAGATCACCGGCCTGGTCCGCGCGATGTACGACCACGCCAACGTCATCGAGGTGCCGGGCGAGACCGTCGACATCGTCGGCACCGGCGGCGACGGCGCCAGAACGGTCAACATCTCCACGATGTCGTCGATCGTCGTCGCCGGCACGGGCGCGAAGGTCGTCAAGCACGGCAACCGGGCCGCCTCCTCCGCCTCCGGGGCGTCCGACGTCCTGGAGAAGCTGGGCGTCAATCTGGAGCTGACGCCGCGACGGGTGGCCCAGGTCGCCGAGGAGGCCGGGATCACCTTCTGCTTCGCCGTGAAGTTCCACCCGGCGCTGCGCCATGTGGCGGCGGCCCGGGGCCAGCTGGGCATCCGTACGGTCTTCAACTTCCTCGGTCCGCTGACCAACCCGTCGAAGGTGCGGGCGCAGGCGGTCGGCGTGGCCGACGCGCGGATGGCGCCGATCATCGCGGGCGTCTTCGCCGAGCGCGGCAATTCCTCCCTCGTCTTCCGGGGCGACGACGGCCTGGACGAGCTGACCACGACCTCCACCTCCCACGTCTGGGTGGTCCGGGACGGCAAGGTCTCCGAGGAGACCTTCGACCCGCGGGACGTCGGCATCGAGCTGGTGCCCGTCGAGGCCCTGCGCGGGGGCGACCCGTCCTACAACGCCGAGGTCGCCCGCCGGCTGCTGGACGGCGAGACCGGCCCGGTGCGCGACGCCGTGCTGCTGAACTCGGCGGCCGCGCTGGTCGCCCTGGAGCCGGGGTCCGGGACGCTGGCCGAGCAGCTGCGCGCCGGAATGGACAGGGCCGCGCGGTCGATCGACTCGGGGGCGGCCAAGCGGGTGCTGGAGCGCTGGGTGGCCGCCAGCAACGCCTGATCCGCACACGGCACGAGGCTGGGCGCGGTCCGCATTCCGGACCGCGCCTTGCGCGTCGAAGATCGTGTGGCAGGATGGTGGACCAGGTCATGAGCGACAGCCATGCGGCCCCGGCCGGCTGTCCGGCAACCCTCCGTCCGTGGCGGGGTGCCCCGGGTGAGGACCAGGTCGTGGACAGCAAGGTCCACGGCAAGCGCGGACCCCTCGCACGCTTTCTGAATGAGCGTGGGGCCAGGGGTCCTGGTCGTTCGAGGGAGCCTTCCGTGAGCAAGCGAATGCGTTAGGGCGTCGAGCCCCGCCTCCGCACACCCCTTTCACCTTCCGCCGTGCTGGAGCTCCCTGCGTGCTCGAGCCGTAGTCGCTCGCACGGTGATTCCGCTTGCCTCTCACAGGAGTCCGCCATGTCCGTCGTCACCGCTGCCCCCGCCCCTGCCGTCTGCCCCCCGCTGCCCGTGCTGGGCCGGGACGTCGCCGTTCCGCTCGTCACCGGCGGTGAGGCCGGGTACGCCGCGCTCGACTACGCGGCCAGCGCCCCCGCCCTCCAGCGCGTCTGGGACGACGTGGCCGCCTACGCGCCGTACTACGGCAGCGTCCACCGCGGCGCCGGCCACCTCTCCCAGCTCTCCACCGACCTGTTCGAGAAGGCCCGGACGACCGTCGCCGGGTTCCTCGGCTGCCGTCCGGCCGACCAGGTGGTCTTCACCCGGTCCACCACCGACTCCCTCAACCTCCTGGCCCGCGCGCTGCCGGCCGGCTGCCGGGTCTTCGTCTTCGAGACCGAGCACCACGCCGCGCTGCTGCCGTGGCCGGGCGCCGACGTCACCGTCCTCGACGCGCCGCGCACCCCGCGGCAGGCCGTGGAGACCCTGGAGCGGGCCCTGGCCGACCGCGATCCCCACGCCCCGGCCCTGGTCTGCGTCACCGGCGCCTCCAACGTCACCGGCGAGCTGTGGCCGGTGCGGGAGCTGGCCGCCGCCGCGCACGCGCACGGCGCCCGGATCGTCCTGGACGCCGCCCAGCTCGCGCCGCACCACCCGGTGTCGGTCGCCGACCTCGACGTCGACTGGGTGGCCTTCTCCGGCCACAAGCTGTACGCCCCCTTCGGCTCCGGCGTCCTGGCCGGCCGCGCCGACTGGCTGCGGGCGGCCGAGCCGTACCTCGCGGGCGGCGGCGCGAGCCGTAGCGTCGCCCGGCGCGCCGACGGGGGAGTGGAGGTGGAGTGGCACGAGAGCGCCGCCCGCCACGAGGCCGGCTCGCCCAACGTGATCGGCGCCTACGCCGTCGCCTCGGCCTGCCGGGCCCTCACGGAGGCCGGCTTCGACACGCTCGTCGCCCGCGAGCAGCACCTGCTGCGCAGGCTCAGGACGGGCCTCGCCGAGGTGCCCGAGGTACGGGTGCTCTCCCTCTTCGGCGACGACGCGCCCCGGGTCGGCGTGCTGTCCTTCGTCGTCGAGGGCTGGAACAGCTCCCACTTCGCGGCCGCGCTCTCCGCCGAGTACGGCATCGGCGTCCGCGACGGCCTCTTCTGCGCCCAGCCCCTGCTCCGCACGCTGCTCGGCGCGGGCGCGGAGGCGCGCGGAGGGTGCGGCTCCCCGGAGACCGCCCCCGGCGAGCGCTCCCTGCACGCCGTCCGCGTCAGCTTCGGTGCCGGCACCCCCGACGAGCACATCGACCGCTTCCTGACCGCGGTGCGGGAACTCGTCCGGGACGGCGCGCGCTGGACGTACCGCACGGAGGGCGGCCGCTGCGTGCCGGTGGTCTAGTGCTGTGACCGGAAAGGTTCACCGGCTCGCGACGCCCGGCACGGCTCCCCCAAGCTCTGCGAGCAGGGGGACCCCCAGCCGCGTTGTCGCATCACCCGAGTACATCCAGTACGCGGGCGATGCTCCGCCTTGCGATGCTCCCCCACAGCCTGAACGGCGTGGGAGGTGCCCCCAGCACCGGACGCCGCGAGCTTTCCGGCAAACCTTTCCGGCCACAGCACTAGCTGCGTGCCGGTGGTCCCGGGGTCCTGTCCGGGCCCGAGGAGCCGGTCAGGAGTCCAGCCCGATGGCGAAGGCCGCCTCCAGGTCGTGCTGGGAGTACGTGCGGAAGGCCACGTGGGTGTCCGTCCCCTCCACCCCCGGGATCTTGCTGATCCGCCCGGGGATGACCTCGGCGAGGTCCTCGTGCTCCCGCACCCGCACCATGGCGATCAGGTCGTAGGTGCCGGTGACGGAGAAGACCTCGCTCACGGAGTCCAGCGACGCGATCTGCTCGGCGATCTCGGGGATCCGGTCCACGCTGGTCTTGATGAGGACGATCGCGGTGATCACGGCTGGTTCTCTCCCTCGGGGGCCGGAGCAGGGGCGGACCTCACAATAGTCGCCCGGCCGAACCGGGCCCACGCGAAGCCGAAGCCGAGCCCGAAACCGACCAGGTGCGCCAGGTAGGCCACCTGCGGCCCCTGGGCGGTCCGTCCGGCCGCCATCCACTGCAGGGCCGCCCAGAAGGGCAGCACGACCCAGGCCGGGAAGCGCAGCGGCAGGAAGAACAGGAACGGGAAGAGACTGGTCACCCGGGCCCTGGGGAAAAGGTACAGAAACGCGCCGAGGACCGCCGAGATCGCGCCGGACGCCCCCACCAGGGTCTGTCCGGACGCGGCGTTGGCGGCCGCGTAGCCAAGGAGGGCCAGGTAGCCGCAGCCGACGTAGAACAGCGTGAACTGGAGGCGGCCCATCCGTTCCTCGGTCATCGTCCCGAAGACGTAGAGGAAGAGCATGTTGCCGAGCAGATGCACCCAGCTGCCGTGCACGAACAGGGCCGTCGCCGGGGTCAGGGCGGCCCGCGGCGCGCCCTCGAACAGCACGGCGGGGATCACCCCCCAGCGGCCGAAGTAGGCCCGCTGGGCGGCGAGCAGCCCGTCGCCGGTCCCGTACGCCGGATCGAGTCCCGCCGCCGGTCCGGCCAGGAAGACCAGGCAGCACAGGACGATCAGGACGTACGTCATCGGCGCCGGCGCGCTCCGCACCGCCCTGGCCACCCGGACCGCCCTGCCGGCCACCGCACTCCCGTCGCCACTCACGGAACAGAGCATGGCGTAACGGGACGCACCCGCGCAGACTGCCTCGCCGCCGTGGACGGACGGGCGGCGAGGCGGCGCCACGCCGTAGGGTTACGAGCCACACGCGCCGGGGAAGCCGGCGCGTCACGGACACTAGAAGGAAAGCGAACAGCCACGATGACGGTTCCCCTGCCGACCGCCACGACGCGGTGGCGCTGCGCCCTCTGCGGCAATCTCACCCGCTTCGACGTGACGCGTTCGTCGAAGGTCGTCGAGTACGTCCACCTCGATCTGGCCGGAGAGCCCACGGTCGAGGAGCGCGAAGTGGTCAGTGAGACCATCGAGTCGGTGCGCTGCCGCTGGTGCAACGCGGTGGACCAGGTCGAACTCGTGGACAGGCCGGGCGCCGCCTCCTGAGCGGAGCCGGCCCCGCAACCGTGATCCCCGCGGGGATCACACCGGACATTGGGGTGACGGATGGTGGAGACACACGGCGGGGGGCCGGGCGACGGCGCCGCTGAGGTGCTCGACCGTCCGCTGCCCGACGGCGTGCGCCGCAGGGTGGTGCAGATCGTGTCCGACGCGTTCGGCGGGCTGACCTTCGCCGAGCTGCCGGCGCAGCTGCGGCAGTACGCCCGGTTCACCCCGAACCGCCGGGCGAAGTTCGCGGGAAACGCCATGGCGGCGGCGCTGGAGACCGACGGGCTGTTCCGGCAGCGCGTCGGGGAGAAGTTCAGAGAGGCCCAGCCGGAGCTGTCCGGCGCCCTGGACTCCGGCTCGCCGCCTCCGGCCGCGGACCCGCTCGACGTGGCGGCCGCGGCCTATGTGCTGCGCGCCACGGGCTGGGTGAAGCTGGTGACCGCCGCCGGCGAGGAGGCCCAGCGGGCGGACGCCGAGCGCGCCGACGAGGAGAGCCGGGCCGAGCTGGAGCGGCTGCGCGAGGAGCTCGACCGGGCCCGCGAGCAGACCCGGGGCGAGACCGAGCGGCTGCGGGCCGAGCTGGAGGCGGCCAAGAAGGAGGCGGAGTCCCTGCACCGCAAGCTGCGGGCCGCGCTCAGCGACGTCAAGCGGGGCGAGGCCGCGCTGCGCAAGGTCAGGGGCGAGACCGAGGCACTGCGGGCCGACGGGCAGGCGCAGGTGTCGGCCGCGGAGAGCGAGACCCGGCGCCTCAAGGCCCGCCTCGGCGAGGCGGAGGCGGCCCTGGAGGCCACCCGCCGGGCCGCCCGCGAGGGACGCAGCGTCGAGGACATGCGGGTACGGCTGCTGCTGGACACCGTGCTGGACGCGGCCCAGGGGCTGCGCCGGGAACTGGCGCTGCCGCCGGTCTCCGTACGCCCCGCGGAGACCGTGGACGCGGTCGAGCCCGGACGGATGACCCCCAAGGACATCGCCGCCCGCGCGCTGTCCGAGAACGACCCCGCCATCCTCGACCAGCTCCTCGCGCTGCCGCAGGCGCATCTGGTCGTCGACGGCTACAACGTGACCAAGACCGGCTATCCGCAGATGCCGCTGGAGAAGCAGCGGCTCCGGCTGCTGGGCCAGCTCTCGCAGCTCGCCGCGCAGACCGGCGCCGAGGTCACCTGCGTCTTCGACGGGGCCGAGCTGGCTGCCCCGGTGCTGCTCGCGCCGCCGCGCGGGGTGCGCGTGCTGTTCTCCAGGCCGGGCGTCACCGCCGACGAGCTGATCCGCCAGCTGGTGCGCGCCGAGCCGCCCGGGCGGCCGGTCATCGTCGCCTCCACCGACCGCGAGGTGGCCGACGGGGTGGCCAAGGCGGGGGCGCGGCCGGTGGCGTCCGCGGTGCTCCTCAAGCGCCTGTCCCGCGGCTGAAATCGGGCGTAAGGCGCCCTGTACCCCAACCGCAACGTAGCGCCGCAATGCCCGAATTGGCGGGTGCCTCGCGGCACGTAGCGTCAAGCGGGGCTCACTTGATGTGAGTTGAGTGCAAAGAATGCATTGCGGGACGGGATTTTTTGGTGTGAGGATTTGAATTAATCACGATGAGGTCACTAAGGTCTGGCGTCGAACCTCCGAGCGGGTGATCACTCAGAAGAAGGAGCTCGCTTTCGTGGCGTCCCACCGTCGACCCAGGCAGCCCAGCCGTGCGCGCGTGACCGTGCTCACCACCGCGGCGGCTGCAGCCGTAGCCATCAGTGCTCAGGCCGCCAACGCGGCGCCCAGCGCCAAGCCGAGCAAGGACGAGGTCAAGGCCAAGGTCGACGCCCTCTACGAGCAGGCGGAGCAGGCCACCGAGAAGTTCAACGGGGCCAAGGAGAAGCAGGAGAAGCTCCAGAAGGAGATCTCCACCATCCAGGACAACGTCGCCCGCGGCCAGGAGGAGCTCAACAAGCTGCGCGACGGCCTTGGTTCGATGGCCGCCGGCCAGTACCGCACCGGCGGGATCGACCCCTCCGTCCAGCTGTTCCTCTCCTCGAACCCGGACGACTACCTCGACAAGGCCTCCACGCTCGACCAGTTGAGCAGCCAGCAGGTCGACGCGCTGAAGAAGATCCAGGACAAACAGCGCGAACTGGCCCAGCAGCGCGCCGAGGCCTCCGAGAAGCTCAAGGACCTCGCCTCCACCCGCACCGAGCTGGGCAAGAAGAAGAAGGAAGTCCAGAGCAAGCTCGCCGAGGCGCAGAAGCTGCTCAACTCCATGACCGCCAAGGAGAAGGCGGAACTGGCGGCCGAGCAGCAGCGCGCCACCCGGGCCAGCGAGCGCAGCGTCCTGGACGGCAACACGCCCCCCGCCTCGGGCCGCGCGGGCGCCGCGTTCTCCGCCGCCCAGACCAAGATCGGCTCGCCCTACGTCTACGGTGCCACCGGCCCCTCCTCCTTCGACTGCTCGGGTCTGACCTCCTGGGCGTACGCCCAGGCCGGCGTCTCCATCCCGCGCACCTCCGAGCAGCAGGCCAACATAGGCACCCGGATCTACTCGCAGAGCCAGCTCCAGGTCGGCGACCTGGTGTTCTTCTTCAACGACATCCACCACGTGGGCCTGTACGCCGGCAACGGCCAGATCCTGCACGCCCCGCGCACCGGCACGGTCGTCCGCTACGAGTCGATGAGCACCATCGGCGGCCCGTTCATGTTCGGCGTCCGCGTCTGACACCGCTCCCGGATCAAGCGGTCGTACCCTCCGAACGGGCGAATCACCACGACCCGCGCTGACCCCCACGCCCCGCCGATGACCTGCGTCAGAGGCGGGGCGCCGCGTTGTGCGCCCGCCTGCCGCACGTGGCCTGGGCGGGTCCGCGCGGCTACTGTCTGGCGCGTTTCCCCCAGCCGCGGGGGCGGCCCTCCGTCCCGGCGCCGGGAGACGGTCATGTCCGCCAGCGGAAGGAGTCGGCTTCCCGTGGGGTCTCATCGCCGCCATGCACCGTCCGGGTTCGACCGGGGCGCCGGTGCCGCGCTCTGCGCGCTGTCCGCCGCGGCCGCCGCGCTGGGTGCCGTCCCGGCCGTCGCCGCACCGCACGCACCCACCCGGGCCGAGGTGGACCGCCTGTACGAGGAGGCCGAGAAGGCGACCGAGGCGTACAACCAGGCCGGCGAGCGCGCGGGCCTGCTGCGCCGTCAGGTACGCGACTCCCAGGACCGTGTCGCCCGCCAGCAGCAGCGCGTCAACGACCTGCGGGGGACGCTGGGCGCGCTGGCCGGCGCGCAGTACCGTTCCGGCGGCCTCGACCCGTCGCTGGCCCTGCTGTTCTCCCACGACCCGGCCGACTACCTCGACAAGGCGTCCGTGCTCGGCCGGATCAACGCCCACCAGGCCGGGGAGCTCGCGGACCTGCGCAAGGGGCTGCGCGAACTCACCCAGGAGCGCGCCGAGGCGTCCCGGGCCCTCGGCGAGCTGGAGAAGAGCCGCGAGGCCCTCGTCGCCCACAAGCGGACCGTCGAGCGGAAGCTCGCCCGGGCCCGGCGGCTGCTGCAGGCGCTGCCCCCGTCGGAGCGCGCGGCCTACGACCGGGCCTCCCGCTCCGGCCGCGACGATCTCTCCGGCCTGATCGAAGGCCCGGCCGCCTCCGCCCGCGCGGCCGCGGCCCTCGCCGCCGCCCGCTCCGCCCTCGGCCGCCCCTACGTATGGGGCGCCAACGGCCCCTCCGGCTTCGACTGTTCGGGCCTCATGCAGTGGTCGTACGCGCAGGCCGGGGTGCATCTGCCGCGCACCTCGCAGGAGCAGCGGTACGCCGGTCGGCAGATCCCGCTGTCCGAGGCCCGCCCCGGCGACCTCGTCGTCTACCGGTCCGACGCCGGCCATGTCGCCATGTACGTCGGCGGCGGCCGGGTCATCCACGCCCCCCATCCCGGCGCGCCCGTGCGCTACGACCCGGTGGACATGATGCCGATCTCGTCGGTCACCAGGGTCTGACGGCGGCCGGTACTCCGCCGTACGATCGTGAAATGGCTGGTCGACGGCGGGTATCGGGATCTGTGGCGGTGGCGCTCTGCCTGCTGCCGGCGTCGTTGACGGCCTGCGGCGGGCGGTCCGCGGCCGACACCGCCCGGGCGCAGGTGCAGGACGTGCTCGACCGGCGGGCACGGGCGGTCCTCCACCACGACGAGCGGGCGTACGCCGCCACCGGCGACCGGGCCTCCTACGCGGACCTGCGGGCGGTGCCGTTCGCCGACTGGTCCTACCGCCTGACCGGACTGCGCCGCAGGGGCGGCACGGCCACCGCCGACGCGGAGCTGCGCTACCGGGTGACCGGGTACGACCGGGCGCCCGTCGTCGCCGGCCGCACGCTCACCCTGTCCGCCGGGCCCGGCGGGACGTGGCAGGTGGACTCCGACCGGCCCGCGACGAAGGCCGTCCAGCAGCTGTGGGACCAGGGCGCGGTCTCGGTGGTCCGGGGACGGCGCGGCCTCGTCCTCGGGGTCGGGCAGAGCGGCCGGGCTCTGCACGGCTACGCGGACCTGGCCGACCGGGCGGTGCCCGCGGTGTCCGACGCGTGGGGCACCGGCTGGAGCCGCCGGGTGGTGGTGCTCGTCCCGCGGTCCCTGGAGGGGATGGCCGGGCTGCTCGGCTCGCCCGCCTCCGGCTACCGCGGGATAGCAGCCGTCACCACCGGCGAGGCGGGAGGCTCGGGCCGCACCCCCGCCGACCGGATCATCGTCAACCCCGACGCCTACGGGATGCTCGGTCCGCTCGGCAGACAGGTCGTGCTCACCCACGAGACGACCCATGTCGCCACCCGCGCCCGCACCAACCCGGCCACCCCGCTGTGGCTCTCCGAGGGGTACGCCGACTGGGTCGGCTACCGCGGCACCGGGCGCACCCCGGTCCAGGCCGCGCCCGAGCTGCGGCAGGCCGTGGCCGAGGGACGGGTGCCGACGGCGCTCCCGGCCGACCGGGCCTTCGGCTTCGCCGGGAACGCGACCCGGCTCGCGGAGGCCTACGAGAGCGGCTGGATGGCCTGCCGGATGATCGCCGGCCAGTGGGGGGAGGACCGGCTGCGCGCCTTCTACCAGGCCGTGGGCGGGCACCACCGGCGCCCCGGCGCGGTCGAGGACGCCCTGCACCGGGTGCTGGGCACGACCCTGGCGGACTTCACCGCGCGGTGGCGGGCGTATCTGCGGGAGCGGCTCGGGTGAGCGGAGTGTCCGCGGGGGCGGCCCGGGTGAGCGGCGCACGGCCCGCTCCGGCGGGCGCCGGCGGGCGGGAGGCGGCGGCCGTGTCGGTCCGTCCGCCCGGGGTTGGATAGGGTCGGCGGCGATGCACAAGACCCTGATCGTGACCAACGACTTCCCGCCCCGCCCGGGCGGCATCCAGGCGTTCCTGCACAACATGGCGCTGCGGATGGACCCGGAGCGGCTGGTCGTCTACGCCTCCACCTGGAAGCGTGGCCGGGAGGGCGCCGAGGCGACCGCCGCCTTCGACGCGGAACAGCCCTTCACCGTCGTACGCGACCGCACGACGATGCTGCTGCCCACACCGGGGGCGACCCGGCGCGCGGTCGGGCTGCTGCGCGAGCACGGATGCAGCTCGGTGTGGTTCGGGGCTGCCGCGCCGCTCGGCCTCATGGCGCCGGCGCTGCGCCGGGCCGGCGCGAAGCGGCTGGTGGCCACCACCCACGGCCACGAGGCGGGATGGGCGCAGCTGCCCGCCGCCCGGGGGCTGCTGCGCCGGATCGGGGAGGCGACGGACACCCTCACCTACCTCGGCGAGTACACCCGCTCCCGGATCGCCGGCGCGCTGACCCCCGCGGCCGCCGGGCGGATGGTCCAACTGCCGCCCGGCGTCGACGAGAAGACCTTCCACCCCGGTTCCGGCGGCGACGAGGTGCGGGCCCGGCTCGGGCTCACCGACCGGCCCGTCGTCGTGTGCGTCTCCCGGCTCGTGCCGCGCAAGGGCCAGGACACCCTCATCCGTGCCCTGCCCCGGATCCTGTCCGCCGAGCCGGACGCCGTGCTGCTGATCGTCGGCGGCGGGCCGTACGAGAAGGACCTGCACCGCCTCGCGCAGGAGACCGGGGTGGCCGGCTCCGTCCGCTTCACCGGCGCGGTGCCCTGGGCGGAGCTGCCCGCGCACTACGGCGCCGGTGACGTGTTCGCCATGCCGTGCCGCACCCGGCGCGGCGGGCTGGACGTGGAGGGGCTCGGCATCGTCTACCTGGAGGCGTCCGCGACCGGTCTGCCCGTGGTCGCCGGGGACTCCGGCGGCGCGCCCGACGCGGTGCTCGACGGCGAGACCGGCTGGGTGGTGCGCGGCGGCTCCCCGCAGGACGTCGCCGACCGCGTCGTCGCCCTGCTCGGCGACGCCGCGCTGCGCCGCCGGATGGGGGAGCGGGGGCGGCAGTGGGTCGAGACGAAGTGGCGCTGGGACCTGCTGGCCGGGGCGCTGGAGGAGCTGCTGTAGCTGGTCCGCGCCGCCGCGCGGTCTCCGCCCCGCCGTGCCCTCGGGCGGAACCGGAAGGTCACCGCGCGCGCCGAACGGACGATGGCGCGGGTCCTCGCCGAGGACACCGCGCCATGGACCGTCGCAGGGCGACTACTTCGCGTAGATCGCCTCGATCTCGTCCGCGTAGTCCTTCGCCACCACGTTCCGCTTCAGCTTCAGCGACGGCGTGAGGTGGCCCGACTCCTCCGTGAACTGGGAGGACAGAACGCGGAACTTCCGTACCGATTCCGCCTTCGACACCGCGGCGTTGCCGTCGTCGACCGCGTCCTGGATCGCCGCGAGCAGATCCGGGTCCTCGCGCAGCGACGCCGCGGTGGAGCCCGCCGGCTTGCCGTGCTCGGCGGCCCAGCGGCCCAGGAACTCCTCGTCCAGGGTGACCAGCGCGCCCACGAACGGCCGCCCGTCGCCCACCACCATGCACTCCGCGACCAGCGCGTGCGCCCGGATGCGGTCCTCGATCACGGCCGGAGCGACGTTCTTGCCGCCCGCGGTGACGATGATCTCCTTCTTGCGGCCGGTGATCCTGAGGTAGCCGTCCTCGTCGAGGGTGCCGATGTCACCGGTGTGGAACCAGCCGTCGGCCAGCGCCTCCGCGGTCGCGCCGGGGTTGTTCCAGTACTCCTTGAACAGGTGCTCGCCGTGCAGCAGCACCTCCCCGTCGTCCGCGATGCGGATGACCGAGCCGGGCAGCGGCTGCCCGACCGTGCCGATCTTCTGCCGGTCCCAGGGGTTGAAGGCGGTCGCCGCGCAGGACTCGGTCAGGCCGTAGCCCTCGAGGACGGTGAAGCCGATGCCGCGGAAGAAGTGCCCGAGGCGCTCGCCGAGCGGGGCGCCGCCGGAGATCGCGTACTCGCCGCGGCCGCCGAGGACCGCGCGCAGCTTGCCGTAGACGAGCTTGTCGAAGGTCTTGTGCTTGATCCGCAGACCGAGGGAGGGGCCCGAGGGGGTGTCCAGCGCCTTGCTGTACGCGATCGCGGTGTCCGCGGCCTTGTCGAAGATCTTGCCCTTGCCGTCGGCCTGGGCCTTGGCGCGCGCCGAGTTGTAGACCTTCTCGAAGACGCGCGGGACGCCCAGCACCAGCGTCGGCCGGAAGGCGGCCAGTTCGTCGGTGAGGTTCTTGATGTCCGGGACGCAGCCCAGCTTGATCGGCGCCATCATCGGCGCGATCTGCACCAGCCGCCCGAAGACGTGCGCGAGCGGCAGGAAGAGCAGCACCGAACACTCGCCGGTGCGGAACAGCGGGCGCAGCCGCTCGACGATGTTGCCGCACTCGGCGAAGAAGCTGCGGTGGGAGAGCACGCAGCCCTTGGGGCGGCCGGTGGTGCCGGAGGTGTAGACGATGGTCGCCGCGTCGTCGGCCTTCGCCAGCGAGCTGCGCTCCTCGACGGTCGCGTCGCTGATGTCCTGTCCGGCGCGCGCGAGTTCCTCGAGGCCGCCGGCCTCGATCTGCCAGACGTGCTTCAGGGCGGGCAGCGTCGCGCGCACCGACTCGACGGCGGCGGCGTGGCCGTCCAGTTCCACGAGACAGGCCGTCGCGCCGGAGTCGCTGAGGATCCACTGCACCTGCTCGGGCGAACTGGTCTCGTACACCGGCACGGTGACCGCGCCCGCGCACCAGATCGCGAAGTCCAGCAGCGTCCACTCGTAGCGGGTGCGGGACATCAGGGCCACCCGGTCGCCGGGCTGGATGCCGGAGGCGATGAGTCCCTTGGCGGCGGCGTGCACCTCGGCCAGGAAGGCGGTGGCGGTCACGTCCTGCCACGTGCCGCCCGCCTTGCGCGCGATGACGGCGACGTCGGGGTGCTGCGCGGCGTTTCTGCGGACGATGTCGGTCAGATTCCCGTCCGCAGGGACCTCGTACAAAGCCGGAAGGCTGAACTCGCGCAAGACTGCTGCTCCTCATAGGGCGCCGGCGCCACGACGTTGTGTGATGCGACGGTCCGGTCCAAGGCTCGGTCGGATGCCCGGGGCTTCGCCAGCGGCCGCGAGGGCGCGGTGGTTGAAATCCAGAGCACGACTGGACGGCCCGGACGTTACCCGCCGGTATGGCTTCTTCGACAGGGGGTCCCGGCGAGATGTTCGCTGCGTCACACGGATTGATGTTCCTTCGCGCACAGTAGTCGACTTATGAACTGACTGGCCAGTAACCCAGGGTTCGGCGGTCACTGTTCACGCATGCCGCACAGGCCTACGCTTGATCACCATGGCATCCACATCAGCCGGTGGGCGGGGGACGCGCATCCACGTGGTCAGCGACGTCCACGGCAATGCCCGTGACCTGGCCCGGGCCGGCGACGGGGCGGACGCGCTCGTCTGCCTCGGCGACCTGATCCTCTTCCTCGACTACGCCGACCACTCGCGGGGCATCTTCCCCGACCTGTTCGGTGTGGAGAACGCCCGCCGACTGGTCGAGCTGCGCACGGCCCGTCGCTTCGCCGAGGCCCGCGAGCTCGGCGCCCGGCTGTGGGCGGGCATCGACGGGGACCGGGCCACGGTGATCGAGCGGGCGGTGCGCAGGCAGTACACCGAGCTGTTCGCCGCGTTCCCCACCCCCACGTACGCCACCTACGGCAACGTCGACATGCCGCCCCTGTGGCGCGAGTACGCCGGCCCCGGCATCCGCGTGCTCGACGGGGAGCGGGTGGAGATCCACGGCCGGGTCTTCGGCTTCGTCGGCGGCGGACTCAGAACGCCCATGCGGACGCCGTACGAGATCGACGACGAGGAGTACGCGGCGAAGATCGAGGCCGTCGGCGAGGTGGACGTGCTCTGCACGCACATCCCGCCGGAAGTGCCGGAGCTCGTCTACGACACCGTGGCCCGCCGCTTCGAACGCGGCAGCCGGGCGCTGCTGGACGCCATCCGCCGGACCCGGCCCCGGTACGCGCTCTTCGGCCATGTCCACCAGCCGCTGGTGCGCCGGATGCGGATCGGCGCCACCGAGTGCGTGAACGTGGGGCACTTCGCCGGGACCGGCGAACCGTGGGTCCTGCGGTGGTGAGGGATCCGGCCGATGCGCCCGGACGGGGGTGACGTCCGCCGTGCGGCCGCGCGGTAGCCTTCACGCTGCACACACGTGCGCACGACCTCTTCCCCGAGCCCTCCACGCGCGGGCGGGGGAGACCCCATACGGCCCGCATCTGGAGGAGCCACGGCGATGGCGGAACACACCAGCTCGAGCATCACGATCGAGGCGGCACCGGCCGACGTCATGGGGGTGATCGCCGACTTCGCCCGCTACCCGGACTGGACCGGCGAGGTGAAGGAGGCCGAGGTCCTCGTCACCGACCCCCAGGGCCGCGCCGAGCAGGTCCGCCTCGTCATGGACGCGGGCGCCATCAAGGACGACCAGACCCTCGCCTACACCTGGACCGGCGACAACGAGGTCTCCTGGACCCTGGTCAAGTCGCAGATGCTCCGCTCCCTGGACGGCACCTACCTCCTCAAGCCGGCGGGCGCGGGCGCCACCGAGGTGACCTACCGGCTCACCGTCGACGTCAAGATCCCCATGCTGGGCATGATCAAGCGCAAGGCCGAGAAGGTCATCATCGACCGGGCGCTGGCGGGTCTGAAGAAGCGCGTGGAGTCCGGCGCCGCGTAACCCGGCGGCGATCCGGGAGCGGGCGCGCGGCGCTCGCGACGGTCCACGGGCCGCGTGCGCGGGTACCGTTCACCTCCATGCGCACCCTCCTGATCACGGGCCCGGGCGGCAGCGGCCGTACCACCGTCGCCGCCGCCACCGCCCTGACCGCAGCCCGTGACGGCACGCCCACCCTCGTCCTCAGTGCCGACCGCACGGACAGCCTCGGCGCGGCGCTCGGCGTGGTTACGGGCGCCCGGCCGGTCCCCGTCGAGCCCGGCCTCACGGCCTGGCGCCCCGACGCCGCCGCCGGGTTCCGCGACGACCTCGCCGCCTTCCAGAGCCGCGCGGCGGGCGTCCTCGACCTCCTCGGGGCCGCGCGCCTCGACGCCGAGGAGGTCACCCCGCTGCCCGGCGCCGAGGAACTCGCCCTGCTGCGCGCGCTGCGCGACGCGGCGCTGTCGGAGCGGTTCGAGCTGCTGGTCGTCGACCTGCCGCCCGCCCCGCAGGCCCTCGCCCTGCTCTCCCTCCCCGAGGAACTGCGCCGCTACCTGCGCCGGCTGCTGCCGCCCGAGCGCCAGGCGGCCCGCGCCCTGCGCCCCGTCCTCGGCCGTCTCGCCGGCGTCCCCATGCCCGCCGAGTGGCTCTACGAGACGGCCTCCCGCTGGGACGTCGAACTCGCCGCCGTCGAAGCGGTCGTCGCCGACCGCGCCACCGCCGTACGCCTGGTCGCCGAGCCCGGCCCGGCCGGCGCCGAGGCCGTCCGCACCACCGCCCTCGGCCTCGCCCTGCGCGGGCTGCGCACCGAGTCCCTGGTCGCCACCCGGGTCCTGCCCGAGTCCGCCGCGGACTCCTGGCTCGCCGGCCCCGTCGCCCAGCAGCGCAAGACCCTCGACGAGTGGCAGGAGACCCACACCGTCCACCCGGCCGCCCACCTCGGCCGCGACCCGCGCGGCGCGGACGACCTGGCCGCCCTCGCCGTGCCCGGCGTCAACCCGGAGCCCACCCCGGTCGAGTGGCCCGTCACCGACCGCCTCGCCGAGGACGGCGTGCTGGTCTGGCACCTGCCGCTGCCCGGCGCCATACGGGACGAGCTGGACCTCGTCCGCCGCGGCGACGAACTCGTCGTCACCGCCGGGCAGTTCCGCCGGATCGTCCCGCTGCCCTCCGCGCTGCGCCGCTGCACCGTGGACGGGGCCGCGCTGCGCGAGGACGAGCTGCGCGTCCGCTTCGTGCCGGACCCCCGGCTGTGGCCCCGGGAGAGGTGAACCGCATACGCCCGTTCGGGTAACGTCGTAGGGACGAACCGTAGTCAGGAGTCCGTCATGAGCGAAGAGCGCCCCACGCCCGGCCCCGCTCAGGAGGATGCGGCCGGCGAGGCGCCCCGCGCCGCCGACGCCGACGCCTGGGCCACCGCGTGCGCGGAGGACCTCGCCGCGGAGAAGGCCCGCCGCCGCTCGGAGTACGGCCCGCCCCCGGGCTCGGCCGCCGAGGAGCTGCGCAAGCTCGTCGACACCGTCGCCGACCGGCTGTCGTCGATGCGGTCCCCGCTGTTCGGCGCGGTCGCCGGGCCGGCCGCCCAGGAGATGGTGCGCCAGGCCGTCCAGCAGGCCAAGGCGGCCGTCGAGCCCGTCATCGAGCGCAACCCCGACGTCTTCGACCACCTGGCGGCGGCCGGCGGCGAGCTCCTCGCCGCCTACCGCAGCGCCGTCCAGGCCCAGGAGCGCCGCTGGACCGGCCGCGCGGACGACCCGGCGGGCCCCCCGCGCGCCGACGGCCCGGCGGACCCGCGCGACCGCCGCGACCCGGGCGAGGGCACCGGCCCCGGGCAGCGCATCGACCTGGACTGACGGCGCCCGGTCCCGCCCGCCGCCCCGCACCGGCGCCGCCGGGCCGGTCCGCCGTGCGGACGACGCGAATTCGACGGCAGGGCCTCGGGTACGGTTGGCCGTAGCGGGGCTCGACCGGAACTGAGGGATTCATGGGACTCACCATCGGCGTCGACATCGGCGGCACGAAGATCGCGGCCGGCGTGGTCGACGAGGAAGGCAACATCCTCTCGACCTTCAAGGTGCCCACCCCCACCACGCCCGAGGCCATCGTGGACGCCATCGCGTCGGCTGTGGAGGGCGCACGCGCGGGGCACGACATCGTCGGTGTGGGCATCGGCGCCGCGGGCTACGTCAACCGCCAGCGCTCGACGGTCTACTTCGCCCCCAACATCGACTGGCGCCAGGAGCCGCTGAAGGACGAGGTCGAGGCCCGCGTCGGCCTGCCGGTCGTCGTGGAGAACGACGCGAACGCCGCCGCCTGGGGCGAGTACAAGTTCGGCGCGGGCAAGGGCCACCGCAACGTCATCTGCATCACGCTCGGCACCGGTCTCGGCGGCGGCATCATCATCGGCAACAAGCTGCGCCGCGGCCACTTCGGCGTGGCCGCGGAGTTCGGGCACATCCGGATGGTGCCGGACGGCCTGCTCTGCGGCTGCGGCAGCCAGGGCTGCTGGGAGCAGTACGCCTCGGGCCGCGCCCTGGTGCGGTACGCCAAGCAGCGGGCCAACGCCACCCCGGAGAACGCGGACGTGCTGCTGTCGCTGGGCGACGGCACCCCGGACGGCATCGAGGGCAAGCACATCTCGATGGCCGCGCGTCAGGGCGACCCGGTGGCCGTCGACTCCTACCGCGAGCTGGCCCGCTGGGCCGGCGCGGGACTGGCCGACCTGGCCTCCCTCTTCGACCCGTCCGCCTTCATCGTCGGCGGCGGCCTCTCCGACGAGGGCGAGCTGGTCCTGGACCCGATCCGCAAGTCGTACAAGCGCTGGCTGGTCGGCGGCAACTGGCGCCCGGTCGCCGACGTGATCGCCGCCCAGCTCGGCAACAAGGCCGGCCTGGTGGGCGCGGCCGACCTGGCCCGGGAGCCGGACCCGATCATGTAGGGAGCCCGTGCGGCACACGGGGGCGCGGGGTCCCGCGGACATGCGGCTGCGCCGCGTGGGCGCGACCGGCCGGGACGACCGGCGGTCGCGCGCCGACCCCGCCCCCCGGCCCGCGGGGCGTACATTGATCCACATGGAGCTGCTTCCCAACTCCCGCACGGAGCCCGACGGTTCCGCCGTCGTCCGCGTCCTGAGCTACAACATCCGCTCGATGCGCGACGACACCGGCGCCCTCGCCCGGGTGATCGGCGCCTGCGCGCCCGATCTCGTCCTGGTCCAGGAGGCGCCCCGGTTCTTCCGCTGGCGCAAGAAGCTGGCCCGGCTGGCGACCGCGTCCGGACTGGTGATCCTCTCCGGCGGGGCCCCCGCCGCCGGGCCCGCCCTGCTGTGCGGGCTGCGGGCCACCGTGGAGCGGACCGAGGACGTGCTGCTGCCGCTCACCCCGGGCGAGCACCGGCGCGGTCTCGCGACGGCGGTGGTCCGGTTCGGCGGCGCCCGGCTGGGCGTCCTGAGCTGCCATCTCTCGCTCCGGCCGGACGAGCGGTACGAGCAGGGCGGGATGCTCCTGGACCGGCTGGCGGGGATGGGTGTGGAGCACGCGATCGCGGGCGGCGACCTCAACGAGCGGCCGGACGGGCCGACGTTCCGGCGTCTCACGGACGGCCTCCAGGACGGCTGGGCCACCAAGCCCTGGGGCGGCGAGCACACCTGGACGCCCGCCGACCCCTACCAGCGGATCGACGCCGTCTTCGCCACCCGCGGCATCGAGGTGCTCGGCTGCGGGGTGCCGCACGGCCACCCCGGTGTGAGCGAGGCGGACCTGAGGGCGGCGACGGACCACCTCCCGGTCCTGGCCGCCGTCCGGATCCCGGCCGCCTGACGGCGCGCGGCCCCGAGGGGCACGGCGCCGTCCGTCAGACCACCGCCCCGCGCCCCGGGTTGTCGTCGTCCTCGTCGTCCGGCTTCATCCGCATCACCAGCGTGGCGAACCCGCCGAGGAAGCCTCCGATGCCGAGGGTGGCCAGCCACCACGTCATGTCCCAGCCGAACAGCACCGCCAGCAGAAGCAGCACCGGCCCGCCGATCACCGCCAGCCACGCGAACTTCGCAGTGACGTCGGCGGCGGGCAGCGGCGGCGGCTCCGGCGGTACGAAGTGGCCCTCGTCGTCCTCGTCGCCGGACGGCTCGCGCGGGGAGTAGTCGCGCGGACCGACCCCGGGCGCGAAGGAGACGGAGCTGCCCAGCGGCCCGCCGGGCGCCGGCCTCTCCCGCTCGGGCCACCGCCCCTCGTCCGCGGACCGCGGCCGCTCCTCGCCGGGCTCCTCGTCGTTCGTCCCGAACGGGGGCAGCGCGAGGTCCTGGACCGGCTTGTACGGCTTCGCGCCCGGCGGGTCCGGCGGCTCGTCGCCGTACCCCGCGACGATCGCCGCCCAGGCGGCGGCCTCGTCGAGCGGGACGCCCCTCTCGTCCGGCTCGCGGTCCTCGCGGTCGGAGTCGTGCTCAGCCACCGGCGGTCGTCCCTTCCTTGCCGACACTGGGTGCGAGCCGGCCGACGAAGGCGAGGCTCTCCTCGAAGATCCGGTCCGCGTCGTGGTCCAACGTCGCCACGTGGTAGCTGTGTTCCAGCAGGATCTCGGTCACGTCCGTGGAGGAGACCCGGCCCAGCACGCGGGCCGAGTCGGCCGGCGGCACCACATGGTCCTGCGGGCTGCGCAGCAGCAGCAGCGGCTGGGTGACCTGCGGAAGCTCGCGGTCGACCAGCCGGAAGAAGGTCCGGAGCGAGTGCGCGGCGTGCAGCGGCACCCGGTCGTACCCCAGTTCCGCGCTGCCCGGCAGGGCGATGTCGCTCGCGATCCCCTTCGTCGTACGGACCAGGTGGCGGGCGACCGGAAGGGCGTACGCGGACAGGCCGTGCACCTTGTTGGCCGGGTTGACGACCACCACGCCGCCGACCGCGTCCCCGTGCCGGGCGGCCAGCCGCAGCGCCAGGGCGCCGCCCATGGACAGACCGGCCACGAACACCCGCGCGCAGCGCTCGCGCAGGCCGTACAGCGCGCGGTCCACCTCCGCGTACCAGTCCTGCCAGCCGGTGAGCTGGAGGTCCTCCCAGCGCGTGCCGTGGCCGGGCAGCAGCGGCAGCGACACCGTCAGGCCGCGCTCGGCCAGGTACTCGGCCCAGGGCCGCAGCGACTGCGGGGAGCCGGTGAAGCCGTGACAGAGAAGGACGCCTACCTCCCCGCCCTCGTGGCGGAACGGCTCGGCTCCCGGGAGGACCGGCACGTCGGTCTCCTGTTCGTGGTGTGGTCGGGGCACATCGACCGCTGGCACGTCGTCGAGTGCAGGTACTTCACCGTACGCGACGGCACCGACACCGACCAGGGTCGTCGGTCCGTTCGACGGCACTTGGGGTTATGGTCTGATCGACACACACAGGAGGACCAGGTTGTTGTACGGCACGATGAAGGTGGCCATCGGGGGACCGCTGAAGGTCGCCTTCAGGCCCTGGGTGGAGGGCCTGGAGAACATTCCGGCCGAGGGCCCCGCGATACTGGCCAGCAATCACCTGTCCTTCTCGGACTCGTTCTTCCTGCCCACGATGCTCGACCGCAAGGTCACCTTCATCGCGAAGGCCGAGTACTTCACCACGCCCGGTGTGAAGGGCCGGCTCACCGCCGCCTTCTTCAAGGGCGTCGGCCAGCTCCCGGTGGACCGCTCGGGTGCCCGGGGCGCGGGCGAGGCGGCGATCAAGAGCGGCATCGAGGTGCTGGAGCGCGGCGAGCTGTTCGGCATCTACCCGGAGGGCACCCGCTCACCGGACGGCCGCCTCTACCGCGGCAAGCCGGGCGGCCTCGCGCGCGTGGCGCTGGCCACCGGCGCGCCCGTCATCCCGGTAGCCATGATCGACACCGAGAAGATCCAGCCGCCCGGCAAGATCCTCCCGAAGCTGATGCGCCCGGGCATCCGCATCGGCAAGCCGCTGGACTTCCGCCGCTACCAGGGCATGGAGCACGACCGGTTCGTGCTGCGCGCGGTGACCGACGAGGTCATGTACGAGATCATGAAGCTCTCCGGCCAGGAGTACGTCGACATGTACGCGACCGCCGCCAAGCGGCAGATCGCGGAGGCGGCCAAGGCCGAGAAGGAGGCGGAGAAGACGGCGAAGGCCGCGCTCGCGCAGGCCGAGAAGGAGCAGGCCGAGAAGGAGAAGAACGCCGCGAAGGGCGACCGGGCGGAGTAGAACCCGTCGGGGAGCGGGATGGGGACCGGCGCCGGGGGCGGACAGCCGGACGAGGGGGGACATGGCCAGGCGCGAGCAAGTCATGAGGATGTCGGTCGAGCAGCCGCTGTGGCGGGCGCTCTCCGCCTACCGGGTGCTCACGATGTTCTACGCGGTCGGCCTGTTCGCCACCGCCTACGGCCGTTTCCCCCGCCCCGGCGTGGCCATCGGGTACTACGGCGTCCTGTTCGTGTGGACCCTGGCCACCCTGCCGAAGGTGGCGAACGCGGCGAGCTGCACCAAGCGCTTCCTGGCCGCCGACCTCACCCTCGCGCTCACCGGCATCCTGCTCACGCTCGTCGCCGACGCGCCCGAGCGGGTCGCGGACGGCGGCCCGACGCTGCCGTCGATATGGACGGCGGGCTCCGTCCTGGCCTTCGCCCTCAGGGGCGGCTGGCGCTGGGCCGCCTTCGCCTCCACCGCGGTCGCCCTGGTCAACCTGGCCGAACGCGGCACCCCGGCCCGCGACACCGTGCACAACGTGATCCTGGTCTGGGTCGCCGCCATCGCCATCGGCTACGTCGTCGAGGTCGCCCGCGCCTCCGAGCGCACCCTCGCCCGCGCCCTGGAGATCGAGGCCGCCACCCGCGAACGGGAACGGCTCGCCCGGGACATCCACGACGGCGTCCTGCAGGTCCTGGCCATGGTGCAGCGGCGCGGCGCGGTGGTCGGCGGCGAGGCGGCGGAGCTGGGCCGGCTCGCGGGCGAGCAGGAGGTGGCGTTGCGCACCCTGGTCTCCGGCGGGCTCGTCCCCGTCTCCCGGGTGTCGCGGGACGCGGCCGAGGGCGCCGTCGTGCACGCCGTGGAGGACGGCCCGGACGACGGCGCGGCGGCCGGTCCCGTCGATCTGCGCTCCCTGCTCGCCCCGTACGCCGGTGCGCGGGTCGCCCTCGCCGAACCGGGCGCCCCGGTGCTCCTGCCGCCCGCCGCCGCCCGTGAGGTGGCCGCGGCCGTCGGCGCCGCGCTGGACAACGTCCGGCGGCACGCGGGCCGGGACGCCCGGGCGTGGATCCTGCTGGAGGACGAGCCGGAGTCGGTGACCGTTTCGGTGCGCGACGACGGGCCCGGCATCCCCGCGGGACGGCTCGCCGAGGCCGAGGGCGAGGGCCGGCTCGGCGTGGCCCAGTCGATCCGCGGCCGGCTGCGCGACCTCGGCGGGACGGCCGAGCTGATCTCGGTCCCGGGCCAGGGCACGGAGGTCGAACTGACCGTCCCCAAGGGCGGCGAAGGGGACGGCGGCGGCGCCGGCAGGGGCCGGCCCGGGCGCGGGGACGGGAACACGGACGGATCACGGGGGAAGGCGGAGCGGCGATGAGCGAGGAGCGGGGCACGATCAGGGTCATGGTGGTCGACGACCACCCCATGTGGCGGGACGCCGTCGCGCGCGACCTGGCCGAGGCCGGCTTCGAGGTGGTCGCCACCGCGGGCGACGGCGAGCAGGCGGTACGGCGGGCCAAGGCGGCCGCGCCGGACGTCCTGGTCCTCGACCTCAACCTGCCCGCGAAGCCCGGCGTCCAGGTCTGCAAGGAGCTCGTCGCCGCCGACCCGGCGCTGCGCGTGCTGGTGCTGTCCGCCAGCGGTGAGCACGCCGACGTCCTGGAGGCCGTGAAGTCCGGCGCGACGGGCTATCTGCTCAAGTCCGCCTCCACGGAGGAACTGCTGGACGCGGTGCGCCGCACGGCCGTCGGCGACCCGGTGTTCACCCCGGGCCTGGCCGGTCTGGTGCTCGGCGAGTACCGCCGCCTCGCCTCCGACCCGGCGCCCGCCGCGGACGCCGACGAGCCCAGGGCCCCCCGGCTCACCGAGCGCGAGACCGAGGTACTGCGCCTGGTGGCCAAGGGCCTGAGCTACAAGCAGATCGCCGAGCGCCTGGTCATCTCGCACCGCACGGTGCAGAACCATGTCCAGAACACCCTCGGCAAGCTCCAGTTGCACAACCGCGTGGAGCTGGTCCGGTACGCCATCGAGCGCGGACTCGACGGGGAGTAAACCCGCGTACGCGGTGACCTCACCCTTTCGGGTGGATTTGCTGTCATCAACTACCGGACATTTCACCGGAATTGACCGTCTCGCCCCTAGGGAAGTGACGTGCGTCACCATTAGCGTGACCCGCATCAGGCAACCGCGGCGAAGGGACATTTCCATGCGGGTCGGAGTACTGACCGGAGGCGGCGACTGCCCCGGGCTCAACGCCGTCATCCGGGGAGTCGTCCGCAAGGGCGTGCAGGAGTACGGTTACGACTTCGTCGGCTTCCGGGACGGCTGGCGGGGCCCCCTCGAAGGCGACACGGTTCCTCTCGACATCTCCGCGGTGCGCGGCATCCTGCCCCGCGGCGGCACCATCCTCGGCTCCTCGCGCACCAATCCGCTCAAGCAGGAGAACGGCATCAGGCGGATCAAGGAGAACCTCGCCAAGCAGGAGGTCGAGGCGCTCATCACGATCGGCGGCGAGGACACCCTCGGCGTTGCCGCGCAGCTCTCCGGGGAGTACGGCGTGCCCTGCGTCGGCGTGCCGAAGACCATCGACAACGACCTGTCGGCCACCGACTACACCTTCGGCTTCGACACCGCGGTCGGTATCGCCACCGAGGCGATCGACCGGCTGCACACCACCGCCGAGTCCCACATGCGGGTCCTGGTCTGCGAGGTGATGGGCCGTCACGCCGGCTGGATCGCCCTGCACTCCGGCCTCGCGGGCGGCGCGAACGTCATCCTCATCCCCGAGCAGCGCTTCGACCTGGACCAGGTGTGCGCCTGGATCACCTCCCGGTTCACGTCGTCGTACGCCCCGATCGTGGTCGTCGCCGAGGGCGCCATGCCGAAGGACGGCCACTTGGTGCTCAAGGACGAGTCGCTGGACTCCTTCGGGCACGTCCGGCTGTCCGGCGTCGGCGAGTGGCTGGCCAAGGAGATCGAGAAGCGCACCGGCAAGGAGGCCCGCACCACCGTGCTCGGGCACATCCAGCGCGGCGGCACGCCGAGCGCCTTCGACCGCTGGCTCGCCACCCGGTTCGGGCTGCACGCCGTGGACTGCGTCCACGACGGCGACTTCGGCAAGATGGTCGCCCTGCGCGGCACCGACATCGTCCGCGTCCCGATCGGGCAGGCCACCGCCCGGCTGAAGACGGTCGACCCGAAGCTCTACGCCGAGATCGGCGTCTTCTTCGGCTGACCCGTCCGGCCCGTCCGGCGCACGGGCGCGGGTGGCACGTATATTCGCCGGTACCAGACAGTTCCGGCGCCAACCCCGGGAGGGGACCCCGTGGAGATCCTGGCCTTCGGCGTGCAGGCCGACGAGAAGCCCCTGATCGAGCAGGCCTTCCGGGACCACAACGAGGTCCGCTGCCTGGACGTCTTCCTCAACCAGGACACCGCCCCCATCGCCGCCGGCTCCGAGGTCGTCTCCAGCAGCGTCAACGCCGACCTCGGTCCGCGCACGCTGGAGATCCTGGCGGCCGGCGGGACCCGGATGATCGCCCAGCGCTCCACCGGCTTCAACAACATCGACCTCCGGATGGCCGAACGGCTCGGCATGACGGTCGCCCGGGTGTCGTACTACTCGCCCTACTCGGTCGCCGAGTTCGCCTGGGCCCTCGCCCTCGCGGTCAACCGGCGCATCGTGCGCGCCTCCATCCGCACCCGCGACTTCGACTTCCGGCTCGACGGGCTGATGGGCCGCGACCTGCACGGCCGTACCGCCGGCGTGCTCGGCACCGGAAAGATCGGCGAGGCGTTCGCCCGGATCGCCCACGGCTTCGGCATGCGGCTGCTCGGCTGGGACATCGCCGAGAACCCGGACTGCATGGAGCTGGGCATGAAGTACGTCTCCCGGGACCAGCTGCTGGCCGAGTCCGACCTGGTCAGCCTGCACGTCCCGCTGATGCCGGAGACGCACAACCTCATCGACGCCGGCGCCCTGAAGACGATGAAGGACGACGCGATCCTGGTGAACTCCAGCCGCGGCGGCCTGATCGACACCACGGCCCTCGTCGCCGAACTGCGCGAGGGCCGCTTCACCGGCGTCGGCCTCGACGTCTACGAGGCGGAGGCGGGCCTGTTCTACCTCGACAAGTCGCTCCACGCCATCGAGGACGACGTGCTGGCCCGCCTGGTCACCTTCCCCAACGTGCTGGTCACCTCCCACCAGGCGTACTACACCGAGGACGCGCTCCGGCAGATCGTCGACACCACGGTGAAGAACGTCCTCGACTACAAGGCGGGCCGCCGCTCGGAGAACGTCCTGGTGCCGCGCGCCTGAGCGACCGACTCCCGCACGATCGCGGCGCCGTTCAGCGTCAGCACCGACTCAGGGTGGAACTGCAGGCCCGCGAAGCCGGGCCCGCGCAGCGCGTGCACCTCGCCGTTGTCCGCGCGACCGACCTCCATGGCGTGCGCGGCCAGCTCCGCCGCCGCCGCGTCGTCGCAGCGCGCCACGAAGCTGTTGTAGAAGCCGACGGTCTCCTCCCGTCCGAACAGGTCGATCGTCGTCTGCGCGCCCTGGTACGGCACCTCCTTGCGGACGATGTCCAGCCCCAGTTCGGCCGCGATCAGCTCGTGCCCGAGGCACACGCCGAGCACCCCGTGCCGGTGCCCCGCGAGGACCTCGGCGGTCAGCGCGCGCAGGAGGCGCATCTTCGGGTCGGCGGCGTCCCGGGGGTCGCCGGGGCCGGGGCCGAGGACGACGGGACCCTCGTGCGCGCGCACGGCGTCCCGCAGCCCCGGCGCGTCGTAGCGGCGGACGGTGACGGTCAGACCGGAGGAGCGCAGCACGTGCGCGAGCATCGCCGTGAAGGTGTCCTCTCCGTCCACGACCAGGGCGTGCCCGCCGGGCTCCGCGGGCTGCTCCTGCATCCGCAGCCAGAACGGCGCCAGCGAGGCCCGGCGCCCGTCCAGCGCCGCCCGCACCCGCGGATCGTCGGCGAGCCGGGGCAGCGCCCGTTCCGCGTGCGGCCGGCCGGGCCGCACGCCCAGCGCCGCGAGCACCCCGGCCGCCTTGGCGTGCGTCTCGGCGACCTCGCCCGCCGGGTCGGAGCCGCGCACCAGCGTGGCACCGACCGGGACGCGCAGCCGGCCGGCCGCGTCGATGTCGGCGGTGCGGATGAGGATGGGGGAGTCGAGGGTCTGGACCCCGGCGGCGTCCCGGCCCAGCAGCGCGAGCGCACCGGCGTAGTAGCCGCGCCCGCCCACCTCGTGGCGCTCGATGACCCGGCAGGCGTTCTGCACCGGTGAGCCGGTCACCGTGGCGGCGAACAGGCTCTCCCGGAGCACCTCGCGCGCGTCCAGCGACGAACGGCCGCGCAGCTCGTACTCGGTGTGCGCGAGATGCGCCATCTCCTTCAGCCGCGGGCCGACGACGACCCCGCCCATGTCGCCGACGGTGCACATCATCTTGAGCTCCTCGTCGACGACCATCGACAGCTCCTCGATCTCCTTGCCGTCGGCGAGGAAGCCGAGCAGGTGCTCGGGCGTCGGCCCGCCCGCCGGATAGCGGTACGTCCCGCTGATCGGGTTCATGACCACGGTCCCGCCGGACATGCGGACGTGCACCTCCGGGCTGGCCCCGACGAGGGTGCGCTCCCCGGTGTGCACCACGAACGTCCAGTACGCGCCGCGCTCGCCCTCCAGCAGCCGCCGGAACAGCGCGAGGGCGTCCGCGCGGGAGAACCCCCGGATCTCCCCCTGGTAGGTCCGCCGGATCACGAAGTTGGCGCCCTCGCCCGCGCCGATCTCCTCGCGCAGCACCCGTCCCACGATCCCGGCGTACTCCTCGTCGGCGACGTCGAAGCCACCGCCCTCGACCGGCACCTCGTGCGCCGGCAGCCGGTCCAGCGCCTCGGCGAGCGGGATCTCGTACCGCTCCTCGGGCGTCAGCACCGCCAGCGGGGTGCCGTCGTCGCGGACGTCGAAGCCGCGCTCGCGGATCTGCCGGAAGGGGACGAGCGCGAGGCACTCGTCGGGCAGGCCGGCGAGGCGGTCGCAGGTGGTGACGGGGCCGCGCAGCACCTCGACGACGTCGTGGTCGCGGCCGGGGGTGCGGCGGCGCAGCAGGGCGAACGGGCGGTCGTCGTACGGCAGATGCGCCAGGTCCATGGGTTCCTCTTCCGTCGGTGAGCACCGAGGTCGGTGATCGCTGTCGTGATCGGGAGGAACGGCCGGTCGCGGAGAACGCCGAAGGCCGCCCCTCGGGCGGCCTTCGCGAAGTGTGGTTGACGCGCAGTCAGTGGGCCGCCGGACGAGCGGTCCACCACCAGTTCTGGTTACGGGTCGAATGCGCGAACATGCGCCGCACCTTACCCCACCCGGTGTCGGCCATACGCATCACTGCCGGTTTCCGGCGGGTTCGCCGCGTGGAAGGAGGGCGTCCGTCACGGCGCGCGGATCCCCACCCCGGTTTTCCCGCGGCGCACCCCGACCGAGGAGAGCACCTTGCCCGCACCACGATCACCACGGACCCCCGCCCGGAACGGACGCCGCGCCCCGCGCGCCCTCACCACGCTCACGGCCGTGACCGCCTGCGCGGTCCTCGGCGCCGCCGGGCCCGCCGCGCGGGCGACGACGGACGACACCCGGACCGTGACCTACCGCGGTCACACGTTCACCGTCCCCGCCGACTGGCCGGTCATCGACCTCGCCGAGCACCCGACCGCCTGCGTCCGCTTCGACCGGCACGCGGTCTACCTCGGCACGCCGGGCGAGCGGCAGGACTGCCCGGCGCGCGCCCTGGGCCGTACCGAGTCCCTCTGGGTGCAGCCCGCGGCCGCCGGGACGAAGAGCGCCGTGACCGAGAACCGCACGGCCCGCGTCTACCGGGCGACCGCCGACCAGATCGCCGTCACGGCCCCCTACGGCGGCGACCGCGAGGCCATCCGGCGGGTGCTGGACAGCGCGGGGCTGCCCATCGCCGCGGCCCGCGCGGAGAAGCCGGGCGCGGTGCCGGCCGCGCTCACCGTCCCCGCCGTCGCCTCCACCCATCAGGGCCGGGGCTTCGACGCCTGCACCGCCCCGAGCCAGTCGTCCATGAACGCCTGGAAGTCCGCCTCGCCCTACGGGGCGATCGGCATCTACATCGGCGGCGTCAACCGGGCCTGCGGCCAGGCGCGGCTGACCGCCCCGTGGGTGCTGGCCCAGTACACGAACGGCTGGCGTTTCTTCCCGCTCTACGTAGGCCTCCAGTCCGCCGCCAGCAGCTGCGGGGACGCCTGCGCCCCCATCACCGACCCGGTCCCGCAGGGCCGGGAGGCCGCCGAGGACGCGGTCGCCCAGGCGTCCGCGCTCGGGCTCGGCCGGGGCACCGTGATCTACAACGACCTGGAGCAGTACGACCGTGGCGGGACCGCCACCACCCAGGTGCTCCGCTACCTGGAGGCGTGGACCAAGCGCCTGCACGACCTGGGCTACCGGTCCGGCGCCTACGGCAGCGTCTCCTCCCTGGTCGCCGACCTGGTCGCGAACGCGAAGAAGACGACCCTGCCCGACGTCATCCACTTCGCCCGCTGGAACGGCGACAGCAGCACCGACGACCCCGCCCTGCCGCCCGCCCTGTGGGCCGACCACCAGCGCATCCACCAGTACGCGGGCAACCGCAAGGAGACCCACGGCGGCGTGACGATCAACATCGACCGCAACCAGCTGGACGTCGGCGCCGGTCCCTCCTGACCCGCCGGTCCCTCCCTACCCGACCGTCCCTCCCGACCCCTCCCGTGCCGTCCACGCCCGTGCACCATCTGTCTCAATTGATGAGCAGATGAAGGGACCCGCGACACGACCACGTAATGTTTACGAGGTGACCGTGAACGCTAAGTCCAGCGCCAGCGCTGGCAACACCTGGCGAAACCTGCCCGCGGCGCAGCAGCCCGAGTACCCCGACGCCGAGGCTCTGCGCGCAGTGATCGCGGACCTCGAGTCGTATCCGCCGCTCGTCTTCGCGGGCGAGTGCGACCAGCTGCGCGCCCGGTTGGCGGCCGTCGCCAGGGGAGAGGCGTTCCTCCTCCAGGGCGGCGACTGCGCCGAGGCCTTCGACGCGGTGTCCGCCGATCACATCCGCAACAAGCTCAAGACGCTGCTCCAGATGGGCGCCGTCCTGACGTACGCCGCCTCGGTGCCGGTGGTGAAGGTCGGCCGCATCGCCGGCCAGTACTCCAAGCCGCGCTCCAAGCCGACGGAGACCCGCGACGGGGTGACGCTGCCGACGTACCGGGGCGACTCGGTCAACGGCTTCGAGTTCACCGAGGAGGCCCGCTTCCCCGACCCGGAGCGGTTGAAGCGGATGTACCACGCGTCGGCCTCCACGCTGAACCTGGTGCGCGCCTTCACCACCGGCGGCTACGCCGACCTGCGCCAGGTGCACGCCTGGAACCAGGACTTCGTGCGCTCCTCCCCGTCCGGCCAGCGCTACGAGCAGCTCGCGCGGGAGATCGACAACGCGCTGAACTTCATGCACGCCTGCGGCGCGGACCCGGAGGAGTTCAAGACCGTCGAGTTCTTCTCCTCGCACGAGGCGCTGCTGCTCGACTACGAGTCGGCGCTCACCCGGGTCGACTCGCGCACCGGACAGCTGTACGACGTCTCCGCGCACATGGTGTGGATCGGTGAGCGCACCCGGCAGCTGGACCACGCGCACGTCGAGTTCGCCTCGAAGATCCGCAACCCGATCGGCATCAAGCTCGGTCCGACGACGACGCCCGAGGAGGCCCTGGCCTACATCGAGCGTCTCGACCCCGAGCGCGAGCCGGGCCGGCTGACCTTCATCGTCCGGATGGGCGCAGACAAGGTCCGCGACAAGCTCCCCGAGCTGGTCGAGAAGGTCACGGCGGCCGACGCCACGGTGGCCTGGGTGACGGACCCGATGCACGGCAACACCTTCGAGGCGGCCTCCGGCCACAAGACCCGCCGCTTCGACGACGTGCTCGACGAGGTCAAGGGCTTCTTCGAGGTGCACAAGGCGCTGGGCACCCACCCGGGCGGCATCCACGTGGAGCTGACCGGCGACGACGTCACCGAGTGCGTGGGCGGCGGCGACGAGATCTTCGTCGACGACCTGCACCAGCGCTACGAGACGGCCTGCGACCCGCGGCTCAACCGCAGCCAGTCGCTGGACCTGGCGTTCCTGGTCGCCGAGATGTACCGGGATCAGTGAGCCGGCCGCCCGGCTCGGGCGGGTGAGTGGGGCGCGGATCACACCCGATTCGCGCCCCTCGCCACTTTCGCGGGTTCTGCGTGCCAGGTAAGGTTAGGTTTGCCTCACCGAGGACGGGTCACCCGGTCCCTCCGGATGCGGCAGGACCAGATGATCCCCCGGCAGGAGGTGGACCGCGTGTACGTCTGCAGTTGCTTCGGCATCACCGATGAGCAGGTGAAGCGGCACGCGGAGAGTGGCGCCTGCACCCCCCGTCAGATCGCCTCCGCCTGCAAGGCCGGGACCGACTGCGGCGGATGCGTGCGCCGTATCCAGGCTCTGCTCGGCCGGGGCGCCGGCCCGCGCCGCGAGCCGGCCGGCGAGGCGCTTCCGGCGCTCGCGCGGCTCGCCCCGCGGGCGACGCCCGCGACTGGCCCGGTGGAACTCGGCGACGCCGCCTGAGGGACCGGCCCTAGCGGGTCGAGAAGCCTGAGGTGCCCGGGCCCGACGCGTCCGGCTGGCTCTGTTCGACGACCGTCGCCAGGTAGAGCGCCTCGCCCAGCTTGTCGACCAGGTCCAGCTGCGTGTCCAGGTAGTCGATGTGGTGCTCCTCGTCGGCCAGGATCGCCTCGAAGATGTTCGCCGACGTGATGTCGCCCTTGGCGCGCATCACCTCGACGCCCCGGCGCAGCCGGTCGATCGCCTCGACCTCGATCTGCCGGTCGGCCCGGAACATCTCGGTCACCGTCTGCCCGACCTGGATGTGGGAGAGCCGCTGGTAGTTGGGCAGGCCGTCCAGGAGCAGGATGCGGTCGGTCAGCACCTCGGCGTGCCGCATCTCGTCGAAGGACTCGTCCCGGGTGTACTTCGCGAGTTTCGTCCACCCCTTGTGGTCCTGCAGCTTGGAGTGCAGGAAGTACTGGTTGATCGCGGTGAGCTCGGCGGTGAGCTGCTCGTTGAGCAGCTCGATGACCTCGGGGTCGCCCTGCATCGCGGTGGGCTCCTTCCGGACGAAACTGGGCATAGTGTGCCGAATCATGACACCGGCCCTCGGGGTGGTCCAGTAAGTGCACACTTAGTGCGAGTTGCACGGATCGGACCGGGGCTGGTCAGGTGCACCCCCTTCCGTCTGTCAGGATGGAGTCATGGGTCAGCCGGTGGAACGCGCATCAGGAGACGCGTCTGGAGCAGCGGCGCGAACGGAGCTTCCGCCGGGGCAGCGACTTCAGCGGGGCTGGCCGGTCACGCACTACGGGCCGGTGCCCAAGTTCCGCCCCGAGCGCTGGGAGTTCCGGGTCTTCGGGTCCACCGCCGACGGCGAGAAGCACTGCTGGACGCACGAGGAGTTCACGGCCCTGCCGTACACCAGCGTGGTGGCCGACCTGCACTGCGTCACGAAGTTCAGCATGATCGGCGCCGAATGGGGCGGCATCCCGGCCCGCACGATCCTCGAGATCGCCCCGCCCGCGCCCGAGGTCACCCATGTGATGGTCTGGGCGGAGTACGGCTTCAGCTCCAACCTGCGGCTGTCCGACTTCGCCGCGGAGCGCACCCTGTTCGCCACCCACAAGGACGGCGAACTGCTCACCGCCGAGCACGGCTTCCCGCTCCGCCTGGTCGTCCCCCACCTGTACGCCTGGAAGGGCCCGAAGTGGGTCCGCGGCGTGGAGTACATGACCGCGGACCGCCGCGGCTTCTGGGAGGAGCGCGGCTACCACAACGTCGGCGACCCCTGGCAGGAACAGCGCTACTCCTACCAGGAGGGACCGGGGGACGGGCCCGAGCTCTGAGGGCACGGGCGGCGACGACGGACCGGCCGTCCCGTCCTTGGGGGTCAGCCGTCCCTGAGCTTCTTCAGCCGTTCCACGTCCGCCGCGTGACCCGCCTTGCCACCCGGCGTCTCGATGACCAGCGGTACGCCCTCGGTGGCCGGGTGGGTCATCAGGGCGCGGAAGGGGTCCTCGCCGATGTGACCGGCGCCGATGTTCTCGTGCCGGTCCTTGTGCGCGCCGGCCACGTCCTTGGAGTCGTTCGCGTGGATCAGGCGCAGCCGGCCCTCGCCCACCGTGTCCACCAGCAGGTCCAGCGTCCCGTGCATACCGCTCGGGCCGGTCAGGTCGTGCCCGGCGGCGAAGATGTGGCAGGTGTCCAGGCACACGCCCAGCTTCGGATGGGCGTCCAGCGCCTCGAAGTACGGCCCGAAGTCCCAGGTGCGCGAGCACAGGGAGGCGCCCTGGCCCGCGGTCGACTCCAGCAGCAGGTACGGGTCGTCGTCGTGGGTGAGCTCCTCCAGCAGCGGCAGCATCCGCTCCCGCACCTGCCGCAGCGCCACCGCCCGGTCCCGGCCGCCGGTGGCGCTGCCGGTGTGCACCACCACGCCCAGCGCGCCGATCTCCCGCCCGCGCCGCAGCGAGTGCCGCAGCGAGGCCACCGACCGCTCCACGGTGGCCTCGGTGTGCGAGCCGAAGTTGATCAGGTAGGGGGCGTGCACGTACGCCGGGATCGACTCCTCGGCGCAGGCGGCCCGGAACGCCTCGTCCTGCCGCGGACTGCCCGCGGGCGTGGCCCAGCCGCGCGGGTTGGCGACGAAGACCTGCACGGCCTCGGCCTTCAGGTCGCGGGCGTAGGACAGGCCCACGGAGTGCAGTCCGCCGGCGACGGGGACATGCCCGCCGACGGGGTTGCGGGAGGGACCGGGGAGGGCGGGGGACTGCTGACTGCTCACCCGTTCAGGGTGTCATGCGCCCGGCGGCCCCCGGCCACCGCGTCCCCGGCCACCGCGTCGCGGGCCACCGGGTGCCCGGCCACCGGGTCCCGGGCAGCCCCGGGAGGCGTCTCACGCGCCTGACGTGCCTCAGAGCCCCGCGCGTCTCACCGGATGGTGATCGTGATCGTCGATCCCTTGGGCGCCCAGTCGCCGCCCGCCACGGACTGCTTCTTGACGGTGTCGCCGAACAGCCCGAGCAGACCGCGGTCCTCCTCGACCTTGAAGCCGGCGCCTGCCAGCGCCTTCTTCGCCTGGTCCACGCTGTCGCCGGTCACGTCCGGCACCTCGACCATCTCCGGGCCCTTGGACACGGTCAGCGTGACCGTGTCGCCCTCGGCGGCCTGTCCGCCACCGCCCGGGGTCTGCCGGGCGACCTGTCCCCGGTCGAACTCGGAGGTGACCTGCTCGGCGGCGACCCGCACCCGCAGACCCGCGTCCGTCAGGTCGGACCTCGCCTCCTCCAGGCTCTCCCCGGTGACGTCCGGCACGTCCACCGGGGCGCCCTTGCTCACGGTGAGCGCGATCGCCGAGCCGGCCCGGCGCTCGATGCCGGCGGCCGGGTCCGTGGCGACCACGAAGCCCTTGGGGAAGTCCTCGCTGAACGTCCGGCTCACCATGCCCGGCTCCAGCCCGGCCTCGCGCAGCGCGCTCCGCGCCTTGTCCAGCCGGTAGCCGCGCACGGTGGGCACCTTCACGGTCTCCGGTCCGTCGGAGAGGGTGAGCGAGACCGAGTCGTTGCTGCGGATACGGGCCCCGGTCTCCGGGTCCGTGCTGATGACGGTGCCGCGCTTCACGGTGTCGCTGTAGGCGTGCTTGACCTGCTTGACCTCGAGACCGGCCGCCCTGAGCCGCTCCCTGGCCTGGGCCTCGGTCTTCGCCAGCACCGGGGGGACCTTCGTGAACTGGCCGGAGTTGATGTACCAGACCCCGGCGCCGGCCCCGAGGACCAGCAGCACCACGGCGAGGACGGTTACCAGACCCCGCCGCGGGCGGCCGGTGCGCCGGGCCGGGGCGGGCGGCGCGGGAGACTCCAGCCGGCTGGTGCGGTGCAGCGCGTCGGCCCGGACGCCCTCCTCGGACGTCAGCGGGCGCGGCACCGTCAGCGCGCGCGGGATCACGCTCGTACGGTCCTCGGCGTTGCTGTGCTCCGCGGTGAGCGCCTGCGGCGGCACCGCGTCGAGCTGCTCCGGGCCGAGCGCCGCACGCGTCTGCCGGACGTGCGCGAGGAGCGCGACCGCGTCGTGCGGCCGGTCGGCGGGGGTGCGCGCGGTCGCCGTCGCGACCAGCGCGTCCAGCTCGAACGGCAGCCCCGGCACGGCGGCCGACGGCGCCGGCACGTCCGCGTGCAGGTGCTGGTAGAGGATCTGCGCGGGCGTCTCGCCCTGGTGCGGGCGGCCACCGGTCAGCATCTCGTACAGGACCACCCCGCACGCGTACACGTCGACCCGGGGGTCGGCGGTGCCCTGCTCGACCTGCTCCGGCGCCAGGTAGGAGACGGTGCCGAGGACGGTGCCCGTGGTGTTGGTGACGGTGTCCACGGACCGCACCAGACCGAAGTCGGCGACCTTGACCCGGCCGTCGTCCCCGATCAGGACGTTCTCCGGCTTCATGTCGCGGTGCACGAAACCCGCCCGGTGCGCGGCGCCGAGCGCCGCGAGCACCGGCTCCAGGATGTCCAGCGCGGCACGCGGCTGCAGCGCCCCGCGCTCGCGCAGCACGTCGCGCAGGGTGCAGCCCGCGACGTACTCCATGGCCAGATAGACGTACGACCCGTCGGTGCCCTGGTCGAAGACCTGCACCACGTTCGGGTGGGCGAGCCGGGCGACCGACTTGGCCTCCCGGATGAACCGCTCGACGAAACTGGCGTCGGCCGCGAGCGTCGGGTGCATCACCTTCAGCGCGAGGACGCGGTCCAGGCGGGTGTCCAGGGCCCGGTAGACCGTGGCCATCCCGCCGACCGCGATCCGCGCGTCCACGCGATACCGGGCGTCGAGCACCTGCCCGACCAATGGGTCCTGAAGGGTCGTATCCACGCAGGTGAGTCTACGAGCCGCCACCGACGCCACGCCGCCTCGTCCGCAAGGAGGAGCGGTACTGCGACCGACCTGTGACGCTTCGCACGCCGTCCCGGACACGGCCGCGCATCGCGGCGGACGCCTGGAAGGCGGCCCGATCCGGGTCCGCCCCCGCACCGGGGCGGACGCCTAGAAGGCGGGCCGCTCCGGGTCCAGCCGGGCCATGCCCTCCGTGGGGGACGACGCCTCGGCGAGGTAGCGCCGGGGGATGCGTCCCGCCAGCCGGGCCAGCCGGCCCGCCTCCACCGCGCAGCGCATCGCCTCCGCCATCCGCACCGGCTCCTGCGCCCGCGTCACCGCCGACGCCAGCATCACCCCCGCGCACCCCAGCTCCATGGCGAGGGTCACGTCCGAGGCCGTACCGGCGCCGGCGTCGAGGATCACCGGCACCCGCGCCCGCTCCACGATCAGCTGGAAGTTGTGCGGGTTGCGGATGCCGAGCCCGGACCCGATCGGCGATCCCAGCGGCATGATCGCCGCACAGCCGGCGTCCTCCAGCTTCCGCGCGAGCACCGGATCGTCGTTCGTGTACGGCAGCACCGTGAACCCGTCGTCGACCAGTGTCCCGGCGGCGTCCAGCAGCTCGATCGGGTCCGGCAGCAGCGTCCGCTCGTCGGCGATGACCTCCAGCTTGATCAGGTCGGTGCCCAGCGCCTCCCGCGCCAGCCGCGCCGTGAGCACCGCCTCACCCGCGGTGAAGCAGCCGGCGGTGTTCGGCAGCACCCGGATGCCCAGCCGGTCCAGCACCGACAGCACGGATCCGTGCACGGAGGGGTCCACCCGCCGCATCGCGACCGTGGTCAGCTCCGTGCCGGAGGCGACCAGTGCCCGCTCCAGCACCTCCAGGCTGGGCGCCCCGCCGGTGCCCATGATCAGCCGGGAGGCGAAGGACGTTCCGCCGAGGACGAGGGGGTCGTCGGCCATGGGTCAGCCTCCCTGGACGGCGGTCAGCACTTCGACGCGGTCGCCCTCGGCCAGGGCCGTGGACGACCACCGCGTGCGCGGGACGACGGTCTCGTTGAGGGCGGCGGCCACTCCCGAGGGGGCGGCGGTCAGCAACGCCACGACGGTGTCCAGAGCCGCGCCGGACGCGACCTCGCGCGGCTCCCCGTTGACCGAGATGTTCATGCGGGCTGCTCCGAGAGTGCGGCGGCGCGAAAGCGGCGCGGGCCGAAGGGGCGCGCGTCGTCGGGCAGGTCCCCGGTGACCAGGGCGTGCGCCAGGATGTCCCCGGTGACCGGGGTGAGCAGCACGCCGTTGCGGTAGTGCCCGGTGGCCAGCAGCAGCCCGTCCAGGTCGGTCGGGCCGAGCAGCGGCGCGTTGTCGGGGGAGCCCGGACGCAGCCCGGCCCGGGTCTCCGTGAGCGGCAGCTCGGTGATCCCCGGCACCAGCTCGTGCGCGTCCCGCAGCAGCTCGTACACACCGCCCGCGGTCACCGCGGTGTCCCAGCCCAGCTCCTCGCTGGTCGCCCCTACCACCAGCTCGCCGTTCAGCCGCGGCACCAGGTAGACCTGGCTGCCGCGCACCACGGCCCGTACGGTCCGGCTCAGGAAGGGCGCGTACCGCTTCGGCACGGTCAGCCGCAGCACCTGCCCCTTCACCGGCCGCACCGGCGGCAGCACGTCGGCCGGCACGCCCGCGAGCCGGCCGCTGAGGCTGCCCGCCGCGAGGACGACGTGGCCCGCGCCCAGCACCGTGCCGTCGCGCAGCACGCAGCCCGCCGCCCGGTTCCGGACCACGGTCAGCCGCTCGGCCCAGGCGCGGTGGAAGACCACGCCCGCCCGCTCGCACGCGGTCACCAGGGCGCGGGCCAGCCGCCGCGGGTCGACCTGGTGGTCGCCGTCCACCCGCAGACCGCCGCGCACGCCCGGCGCGAGCATCGGTTCCAGCCGCCGGCACTCGCGCCCCGACAGCCACTCGGAGTCCAGGCCCGACCGCTGCTGCAGCGCGTGCAGTTCCCGCAGATGGGCCCGGTCGTCGGCGTCCAGCGCGACGGCGAGCGTGCCGCACCGGCGGTAGCCGAGGTCGAGGCCGGTCAGCTCGGTCAGCTCGGCCGCGAAGTCCGGATAGCGGCGGGCCGAGGCCAGGTTCAGCCCGAGCAGGGTCTGCTCTCCGTGGTGCAGTTCGGTGACGGCGGCGAGCATCCCGGCCGCGACCTGAGCCGCCCCGCCGCCCGGCTCGGGATCCACCACGGCCGTGGTCAGGCCGCGCTGCGCCGCGCGCCAGGCCGTCACGAGCCCGATGATCCCGCCCCCGACGACCAGGACGTCCGCCGTGCCCGGGAACGGCGTGCCCGGCGACCAAGTGCCCGTGGGCGAGACGCCCGGGGACGTGCCCGGCGACGGGGTGCCCGGAGGCGACGTACTCGGAGACGGCGTACCTGAAGACGACATGGGCGTCCAGCCCCTCCCTTCGCCGGCATGACCCGGATCAGGTTCGTACGGTCGGAGGCCGCCAGCCTCCCTCTCAGCCCGGTGCGTCCGGGCTCCCGCGAGTGCTTGTACGGTGGCCACCCTAGCCCGCCGGGCACCGACCTCGTAAGGGAGCCTTCGCCCATGCCGCGCTCGCTCGACGGCCTCGTCCTCGCCCCCGTCGCCGACCAGGCCCCCGGCCAGGTGGGCACCCGCACCCGGTTCACCTACCACGAGCGGAGCGGGGAGATCTGGGCCGAATACGCGGGCGGTGACGTCGTACGCGGCCATCTGGTGGGTATCCGGGAAGGGAACCGCCTCGACTTCCGGTACGTGCAGCTCAAGCACGACGGGACCACGTCCTGCGGGCACTGTGTGTCGACGGTGGTCGAACTGCCCGACGGGCGTGTCCGGTTGGAGGAGAGCTGGCAGTGGGAGTCGCAGCCGGGGAGCGGGACGAGCGTGGTGGAGGAGGTGACCGGCCCCGCTGTGCAGCAGGTCACCCGGTCCGCACCCTGACTGACCCTCCGTCAGGTGTCTATGGTGATCGGGTGAGCGAGCAGACGCAGGAACACGGCACGTCACAGCCGCGGCGCGTGGTCGTCGCCGGCGCGGGCATGGCCGGTGTGCAGACCGCGGTGGCCCTGCGCGAGCAGGGCTTCACCGGCACCGTGACGCTGATCGGCGCCGAGCCCCACCAGCCCTACGACCGGCCGCCCTTGTCCAAGGCCGTCCTGCTCGGCAAGGCCGAGGACTCCGCCTTCGACGTCGACTTCGAGGCCCTCGGCATCGAACTCCAGCTGGGCCGCGAGGCGCTCGCCGTGCGGGTCGACGCGCACGTCCTCGACACCTCCGCCGGTCCCGTGCCCTACGACGTGCTCGTGCTGGCGACCGGCGCCGAACCGGTCCGGCTGCCGGGCGCCGAGGGCGTCCCCGGCGTCCATCTGCTGCGCACCCTGGACGACGCCGAACGGCTGCGCCCGGTCCTCGCCCGGCAGCACGACATCGTGGTCGTCGGGGCCGGCTGGATCGGCGCCGAGTTCGCCACCGCCGCCCGCGAGGCGGGCTGCGCGGTGACGGTCGTCGAGGCCGCGGACCGCCCGCTCGCCGGAGCGCTGCCCGCCGAGGTGGCCGCCCCGATGGCCGCCTGGTACGCCGACTCCGGCGCCGTGCTGCGCACCCACGCGCGCGTGGCGCGCGTCGAGCCGGGCGCGGTGGTGCTCGACGACGGCACGCGGCTGCCCGCGGACGCCGTCGTGGTCGGCATCGGCGCGCGCCCCGCCACCGGCTGGCTGGGCGGCTCCGGCATCCCCCTGGGCGCCCACGGCGAGGTCCTGGCCGACGACCACCTGCGCGCCGGCGCGCCGGACGTGTACGCGGTCGGCGACTGCGCCTCCTTCCCCTCGGGCCGGTACGGCGAGCGCCTGCTCGTCCACCACTGGGACAACGCGCTGCAGGGCCCGCGCACCGTCGCCGCGAACATCCTGGGCGAGACCCCCGCGGCCTACGACCCGGTCCCGTACTTCTGGTCCGAGCAGTTCGGCCGCTTCGTGCAGTACGCCGGCCACCACGCGTCCGCCGACACCACCGTCCTGCGCGGCGACCCGTCCGGACCGGCGTGGACGGTGTGCTGGCTGCGCGAGGGCCGCCTGGTGGCCCTGCTGGCGGTCGGCCGTCCGCGGGACCTCGCCCAGGGCAGACGCCTGATCGAGGCGGGCACGCCGATGGATCCCGGCCTGCTGGAGGACCCCGCGCGCCCGCTGAAGACGGCCACCACCGAGGGGGCGCCACCCACGGCGCCGACGTAGGACCCTCCCCGGGTGGACGGGCCTGACTTCCGACTGTCGGTCCCAGATGGCACGCTTGATCCCGTGACCGAGATTGACGCAAAGATCGATGCTCTCGTCCCCGCCTGGCTCACCCTCCCCGACATCGCCGAACAGCTCGGCGTCGAGGTGACACGTGTGCGGCAGCTGGTCAAGGACGGCCAGCTCATCGCCGTACGCCGTGGTGAGAACCGCGCGCTGCACGTCCCCGCCGCCTTCATCGACGGGGACAAGGTCGTCAAGGGACTGTCCGGGACCCTGACGCTCCTGCGGGACGACGGTTTCACGGACGAAGAGATGCTGGAGTGGCTCTTCACCCCCGACCCGACCCTGCCCGGCACCCCCGCGCAGGCGCTCAGCGAGAATCGCGGCACGGAGGTGAAGCGCCGCGCCCAGGCGCTCGCCGTCTGATCCAGTACAACCGTTCCCACGGCGTACGGGCCGCACCCACCGGGGCCGCGGCCGCGGCGGGCTGCGGCCCGCCGCGGTCACGTCCCCCTGGGGGCGTCCCGTACGCCGACGACACACCGCACCGACACCGGGGGGACCCACGTATGCCCGACACCGCCGCCCGCGCCCGTGACCGGCTGGCCGACGCCCGGCTCTATCTGTGCACGGACGCCCGGACCCGCCAGGGCGACCTGCCCGAGTTCCTGGACGCGGTCCTGGCCGGCGGGGTGGACATCGTGCAACTGCGCGACAAGGGCATGGAGGCGGCCGAGGAGCTGGAGCACCTCCGGGTCTTCGCCGACGCCTGCGCACGGCACGGCAGGATGCTCGCGGTCAACGACCGGGCGGACGTCGCGCACGCCGCCGGCGCCGACGTGCTCCACCTGGGCCAGGGCGACCTCCCGGTCCCCGCGGCCCGCGCGATCCTCGGCGGCGACCTGCTGATCGGCCGCTCCACCCACTCGAAGGCGGAGGCCGAGGCGGCCGCCGCGCAGGACGGCGTGGACTACTTCTGCACGGGCCCGTGCTGGCCCACGCCCACCAAGCCCGGCCGCCCCGCCCCCGGCCTGGACCTGGTCCGCCACACCGCCGCCCTCGGCGCCGCCCGGCCCTGGTTCGCCATCGGCGGCATCGACCTGGGCAACCTGGACGAGGTCCTCGACGCCGGCGCCCGCCGCGTCGTCGTGGTCCGGGCGATCACCGCGGCGGACGACCCCGGCGCGGCGGCGGCGCAGTTCGCCGGGCGGCTGCGCAAGGCCGCGTAGGCGTCCCGTCCGGCCCGCTCCCGTTCGGCCAGCTCCCGTCCCCGGCCCCGTCCCCGGCCCCGTCCCCCGGTCCCGTCGGGCCCGGTCTCCGCCCGCTCGGTCTCAGCCGTCTCGGTACCGGCCGTCCGTGCCGAGCCGTCTCAATAGGTGGACACCGGCGGGGTGCGGAGGGGATTCAGCGGGGGCCGGATGTCCAAGGGGTGAACAACGAGTCGACAAATCAGGCAAATTTCCGGCTTTCGGTTGGGGGACCGGCGCACCCTGGATAACCTGCGAGTATGGCCCTCGGAACCGCATCCACCCGGACAGATCGCGCCCGAACCGTCCGCGACATCCTCGCCGCCGGCAAGGCGACGTACTCGTTCGAGTTCTGGGCGCCCAAGACGGAGAAGGGCGAGCGCAACCTGTGGAACGCGCTCCGGAGGGTCGAGGCGGTCGCCCCCGACTTCGTCTCCGTGACCTACGGCGCCGGCGGTTCCACCCGCTCGGGCACCGTGCGGGCCACCGAGCAGATCGCCGCCGACACCACGCTCACCCCGGTCGCCCATCTCACCGCGGTCAACCACTCCATCGCGGAACTGCGCAACATCATCGGCCAGTACGCCGACGCCGGGATCCGCAACATGCTGGCCGTGCGCGGCGACCCGCCCGGCGACCCGATGGGCGAGTGGGTGGCGCACCCGCAGGGCGTGACGTACGCGGCCGAGCTCGTCCGGCTCATCAAGGAGTCGGGCGACTTCTGCGTCGGTGTGGCCGCATTCCCCGAGATGCACCCGCGCTCGGACCAGTGGGACACCGACGTCGCGCACTTCGTCGACAAGTGCCGCGCCGGTGCCGACTACGCCATCACGCAGATGTTCTTCCAGCCCGAGTCGTATCTGCGCCTGCGCGACCGGGTCGCCGCGGCCGGCTGCGAGACCCCGGTGATCCCGGAAGTGATGCCGGTCACCAGCGTCAAGATGCTGGAGCGGCTGCCGCAGCTCAGCAACGCCTCGATCCCGGACGAGCTGAAAGAGCGGATCCTCACAGCGAAGGACGATCCGGCGGCTGTACGCTCGATCGGAATCGAGTTCGCCACGGAGTTCTGCGCGCGGCTGCTGGCCGAGGGAGTGCCCGGACTGCACTTCATCACGCTCAACAACTCCACGGCGACCCTGGAAATCTACGAGAACCTGGGCCTGCACCAACCCCCGCAGGCCTAGACCGGCCGCACCGCGATGGGACACACTGCGTAGCGGCCACTGGGAGAGGGGCGTACATGGGCTGGACGGTCCTCTACATCGCGTTCGGCGTCGTCGCGCTGTGGCTGCTCGGCGAGGTGCTGCTGCAGTACAAGGCGCGCCTGCGCTGGCGGCTGCTGGCCTTCGCCGGCTTCCTCGGGGTCGTGCTCGGCGTGCTGATCCCGTCCGTCGTCGTCATCGGTCTGGGCGCCGCCGCGTTCGCGGTCGGGCAGACCTACGTCACGCTGTCCTTCCGCCGCGGCTTCGCGGCGGGCTGGGCGGTTCGCGGCCCGGGCGCCGACGCCGGCACCGGCAGCAAGCGCCGCCGCGGTGAGGCGGACCACCAGGACCCGACCCTGGAGGTCTCCGACCTCGAGGCCGCGGACGGCGGCCACGGGGACGCCGACGGCGTCCACGGCCGCGACGGCCTGTCGTACGGCGACGACTACGACCACGAGGACGTCTTCACCCCCGCCGCCCGGCCCGACGGCCCCTCGGCCGCCGAGACCACCGCCGTGTACGAGCCGCAGCCCATGCCCGACGACACCGGCTCCTACGGCGTGTACGGCAACCCCGCCTCCGGCTACCCGGGCGGCACCGACTCCGCCTACGCCACCGCCGGGCACCCGCAGGACCAGTACGCGACCGCCGCCCAGGGCGCCGACCAGAGCTACGCGTACGACTACTCCGGCTACGGACAGCAGAGCTACGGCTACGACAGCGCCGGCCAGCAGCAGTACGCCGCCTACTCCGATCCGTACATCGGCACCCAGAGCTACGGCGGCGCCTCCTACGACACCGGTTACGCGGACCAGCAGGGCTACGGCCAGGAGGGCTACGGCCAGGACGCGTACACCGGCGGCTACGGCGGCGAGGCCCCGTCCAGCGGGGCCTGGGTCCCGCAGCAGCGCGGCGACGGCACCTACGGCGGTGAACTCCCGCCCGAGCAGTCCTACCCCTACCAGGGCAACGGCCAGGGGCAGGGGCAGGACCAGCCGCACGGCAACGGGTTCGACGAGCAGTACCGTTTCTGACGGGCAGTACCGTCTCCGGAGCGTCCGGCCGGAGGCCGGCGCGACCGGCCGGGGCCGGTCCCGGGCCGCCCGGTCAGGACCGCCCGGTCAGGGCCCCCGCGCTCACTGCGAGCCCCTGAACTCCGGCCCCTCCACGATCAGCCCGGCCACCAGCGCCCCCGACATGCCCGCGTGCGGAAGGCCGCCCCCGGGATGCGACCAGCCGCCGACCCGGTACAGACCGGGCAGGCGCGTGGTGTTCGCCGGGCGCAGGAAACGGCCGCCTCCGGCGGCGAGCGCGGGAGCGGGCACAGCCCCGTGAGGGGCGCCCGTCTCGGCCTGGGTGTACGCGGGTGTGCGCACCTCGTGCCACAGCAGACGCTCCCGCAGGCCGGGCACCGCGGACCCGGCGGCTTCGAGGAGCAGGTCGGCACAGTGCCGCACCACGGCTTCGTCCTCCCAGCCCGCCTCGGCCGACATCACGGCGGACAGCACCACGGACTCGTGTGCGCCGTCCGGCCGGAGTGCGGGGTCGTCGGGGCGCAGCACGGTCACCGTGGGACGCCCGGGTCGCTCGCCGCCGGGTGCGACCAGCAGATCCAGCTCGGACTCGAAGTCCGGTGCGTGGACGACCGTACGGTGCGCGGCACCGGCCTCCCGCTCGCCGCGCAGGGCCAGCAGGACGGTGAACCGTGCGAACGGGGGTGAGACCGTGCCGGCGCGCACGTCACCTTCCTCGTCCAGCGGACGCTCCGTCAGGGCACGCAGCCGCACCGGGTCCACGCCGGCCACGACGTGGTCGGCACCCTCCGACGTACCGTCGGCCAGCTCCACCCCCGCGGCCCGGCCGTCCCTCCGCAGGATCCGGGTGACCTCGGCGTCGAAGACGAACCGGACCTTGCGCCGCACGCACCGCTCGTACACCGCCCGCGCCAGCTCACGCATTCCGCCGCGCACGTACCAGGTGCCGAAGGCGTGCTCCATGTACGGCAGCACGGCGGCGCTCGCGGGCACGGTCCGGGGATCGAGACCGTAGGCGAGCACCTGGGTCTCCAGGAGGGCGGCCAGCCGCTCGTCACGCAGCTCCCAGGAACCGATCTCGCGCAGGGTCCGCGCCCGCCGCGTGCGCAGCAGCCGCTTGTGCGGCACGGCCGGGTACGGCTCCCGCTCGGCGAGTACCCGCCAGTCGGGCCACAGCGGCTCCTCCAGCAGCGGCCGCCGGGTGCGGTCCCAGGTCTCGCGGGCCCGCACCAGGAAGTCGCCCCAGCGCTGCCCGGCGCCCGCGCCCAGAGCCTCGTCCAGGGCCGCGACGACACCCGCGCGCGATGCGTTCGGCAGGGACACCTCGGTGCCGTCCGCGAAGACGTGCCGCGCGGCCGGGTCGACCTGGACCAGCTCGACGACGTCCTCCAGCGCCTCCTTGCCGGTCTTGACGAAGAGGTCGCGATAGACCGCGGGGAGCGGGAGCAGTCCCGGGCCGGTGTCGAAGGCGAAGCCGTCCCGCTCGACGCGGCGCACCGCTCCGCCGTACGTCTCCGTCCGCTCGTACACCGTCACCCGGTGGCCCGCGACGGCCAGCCGGGCGGCGGCCGCCATCGCGCCCATCCCGGCGCCGATCACCGCAATCCGTGCCATGCCGACGACTTTATCGGCAGCCACCGACAAGCCCGGCGGCAGGGCGCTGACCAGCCTTTTCCCGCAACGGGCGGGAAGCGCGCGGGCCGTCCCGGCCGGTGGCCGCGGGCCCGCCCCGGGCGGCCGGGGAGCAGCGGCGCGCACGCGACCGGCACCGGGAGACGCACCGGCGTGGTGGGGGCGCGTGCGCAGGAGTGAGTATCCGTACCTAGCCGGTGAGATGAGTACGCGCGCGGATGGGGCCCGACCTGCGCGGACGAGAGAGTGGAGGCACGGGAAGGGGCACGGCTCCGGTACCGCCGGCACGGGGCGGCGGAACGGGGCGGCCCTCGCCCGCTCCTTCCGCCGGCCCACGTCGGCGGGAGCGAGACACGGGGGAGCCCAGGGGAACGACCGTACGGGGGCCCAAGGGGAAAAACGGGGGAGCACGGAAGGCGCCGGTGCGCGACGGCCCGCGGGGGACGCGGCCGTCGCACACCGGCGCCTTCCGCCGTGCGCGCCCGTCAGCGGCCGCCGCTCACCCGCCCCTGGAGCAGCCGGGACAGCGCCGCGTGGACGTCGTCCAGGGAGCGCTCCGGCTGGAAGGACTTCCAGTCCAGGGCCGCCACCAGCACCATGCCGACCAGCGCCGCCGCGGTCAGCTGGACGTCGATCTCGTCGGTGAACTCGCCGGCCGCCACGCCCTCGCGCAGGACGTCCTCGACGACCGCGACCGCCTCCTGCCGGACCACCATCAGCGTCGACTGCCAGGCCCGGTTGGTGCGCCACAGCTCGGCCACGTACAGCTGGGTGAAGGCCGGGTAGCGGTCGATGAAGACGAGGCCGGCCCGGACCATCGCGTCCAGGGCGTCGACCCGGCTGCCGCCCTCGCGGGCCGTCCGCTCCGCCGCCTCCCGCAGGGAAGCGGTGAGCAGTCCCACGCCGTGTCGCAGCAGCTCCTCGAAGAGGACCGACTTGCTCGCGAAGTTGTAGTAGACCGTGCCCTTGGCGACCCCCGCCCGCTCGGCGATCTCGTCCACCGTGGTGGCCGAGAAGCCCTGCTCGGCGATGAGCGTGACGGCTGCCTCGTAGAGCTTCTGCCGGGTGGCCTCGCGGCGGGTACGGCCGCCCGGCGTGGCGCTGCTGCGTTCCATGGCGTCGATTCTCACAGCAACGGACTCCGCGCAGGGCACCGAGGGCGCCGGTGACCCCGAACGCTCCGGGGACGCGGAGAACGCGGAGGGGGCCGTGGACGCCGATCGCTCCGAGGGCGCCGAGGCCGTCGGCGGGGTCACAGGCTCAGCTCCGGGTGCAGCCGGTCCAGCGACCACACCTGACGGCGGCGCGCCGCGAGCGCGGTCAGCGCGAGCGCGCCCGCGGTGAAGGCCGTGAGCACCGCGCAGGCCGTCCACACCGGGCCGAGGCCGCCCCCGGTGATGAGCCTGCGGAGGGCCTCGACGATGTAGCTCATCGGCAGGAACGGATGGATCGCGTTGAAGAAGCCCGGGCTGGTCTGCACGGGGTAGGTGCCGCCCGCGGACGTCAGCTGCAGCATCAGCAGGGCGAGGACGAGGATCCGGCCCGCCGCACCGAAGCGCGCGTTCAGCCACTGCACGATCGCCGCGAAGCACGCCGCCACCAGGAACAGGAAGCCGACCGTCCCCGCGGCCCGCACCATCTGGAGTCCGATCGCCCAGTGCAGCACCGCCATCAGGGCGGACGTCTGCAGTACGCCGACCGCCACCACCGGCATCCAGCCCGCGAGAGCGATCCGCCGGGCCGAGGCGCCCGCGGCGAGCGCGCGCCGGTTCATCGGCGGGATCAGCATGTACGCCACCATGGCGCCCACCCACAGGGACAGCGGGATGAAGTACGGGGCGAAACCGGTGCCGTAGTTCGGCGCGTGGTGCAGGTCCCGGGCGGCGAGCTGGACCGGATCGGCCATGACCCCGGTGCGCGCGTCGCGGTCCTTCTTGTCGTAGTCGGGGATCCGCTCGGCGCCGTCGTGCAGCCCGCCGGCGAGCTTGCCGGAGCCGTCGACCAGCTTGTACATGCCGCCGCTCAGGTCGTCGGCGCCCGTCCGGAGCCTGCCCACGCCCTTGTCGAGCCCGCTCGCGCCCGTGCTCGCCGTGCCCAGCCCCGCGTGCAGCTTCTTTGCGCCCGCGGCGACCTTCCCGGCACCCGAGTTCAGCTGGTTGATCTTCTTGACGGCGTCGTCGATGTCCTCGGACAGGTGCGGAGCGCGGACGGCGAGCGCCTGGGCCTGCTTCTGGAGCGTGCCGAGGTTGTCGTCGAGCGTCTTCAGGTCACCGTGCTGGTCCGCGATCAGCGTGTTCAGGTCGTCGGCGACGGCGGCCACGTCGGCGGCGGCCTGCTTGGCCTTCTTCAGGTCGGCGCAGGCGGGGTCCGGCAGGACGGGTTCGGCGCAGCGCCTCGCGTAGACGTCGTCCAGGACCTCGGAGGCCGCGTGCGCGCCCTTGGCCGCGCCCGGGGCCACCTTCACCAGCGTGTCCAGGTTGTGGCGCACGGCCTTGGCCGAGTCGGCCACCAGCCGGGCGGTGTCCCCGATGGTCCGCTCGTTCTTCTCGACGAACGGGCCCACCTTGCCGTCGATCGCGTTGACCTTGTCGGCGAGGGCCTGGGTGCCGTCGGCGACCCGCCGCGAGCCGTCCTCCAGGGAGGCGGCGCCGGTGGTGAGCCTGCGCAGGCCCTTGGACAGCTTGTTGCTGCCCTTCTTGGCCTCCGCCAGGCCCTCGGCGAGGTCCTTGGAGCCCTGCTCGGCCTTGCCGATGCCGCCCTTGAGCCGGTCGGCGCCGTCGGCCGCCGTCACGGTCTTGCCGTGGATCTCGGAGAAGGAGATGAAGATGCGGTCCAGGAAGGACCGGGACGCCTTGGTGGAGGCGGCGGTGCGCACCTCGCTGAAGACCGTCCGCGAGATCTGCCCGACGATGTAGTTGTTGGCGTCGTTCGTACGGACCTGGAGCGCGCCGGTCTCCGGGGAGTCGCCCGCGCTGGAGGCGATCCGCCTGCTGAAGTCGGCGGGCATGGTCAGCGACAGGTAGTACGTGCCGTCCTCGACGCCCCGGCGGGCCTCGTCCGCGTCGACCCGGTGCCACTCGAAGGTCTTGCTGTCGAGCAGACCCTTGGTGAGGTCGTCGCCGGCGGTGATCCTCCTGCCGTCGGTGGTCGCGCCCCGGTCGTCGTTCACGAGCGCCACCGGGATGCGGTCCAGGCGGCCGTAGGGGTCCCAGAAGGACCACAGGTACAGGGCGCCGTAGAGCAGCGGCAGCACCAGCAGCGCCACCAGGGCGGCGCGGGGCAGCTTTCCCCGCCCGAAGCGCCTCAGCTCAAGCGCGGCCAGTTTCGGCGAGCGCATCGGCCGCCCCCTTCGCTTCGTCCTCGTTCGCTTCGTCTTCGCGGGCTTCGTCTTCGCCGGCTTCGGTCCCGCTCGCCGGGACCGTCTGCCTGGTGGAGACGGTCACCGCGCCGCCGGGGGCCTCGCTGCACACCGCCAGCACGGTCGTCCCGGACTCGGTGAGGGAGGCGAGCAGCGCCCAGACCTCGGCCCGTTCGCCGTTCGACAGCTTGAAGTCGGCGTCGTCGACGGCGAGCAGTCGGGGCGCCGACATGAGCGCCAGGGCGAGCGACAGGCGCAGCGACTCCAGGCGCTCCAGATCCCGTACGGCGGTGCGCGTGCCCTTGGGCAGGGCGGCCGTGTCGAGACCGGCGGCGGCCAGGGCGTCGTCGATCAGCAGCTTCGCCTCGGCCCTCCGCTCGGCGCGGGGCCGCAGCAGCCCGCGCAGGGAGTCGCGGAACCGGCGCTGCAGCAGCGCCCGTTCGCGCAGGTGCTCGCCGACGGTGAGGGCCGGGTCGAGGTCCGTGACCCCGGCGACGTTGGCGAGCGCGCTGACCCGGCGCAGGGCGGCCATCTGCCGGGGCAGTCCGAACCCGCCCACGACGGCCACTCCGTCGGTCGGCTTCATCCGGCCGGTCAGCGCGAGCAGCAGGCAGGTGCGGCCGGACCCGGACGGGCCCTCGACCGCGATCAGCGAACCGGGTCCGGCGTCGAGGCCGATGCCGCGGAACGCCCAGCCGCGCGGGCCCCGCAGCCCGAGATCGCGGGCCATGACCCCGAGGCCGCGCGCCGTGTCCTGCGGGCGCTCCTCGGGGCTCTCCTGAGGGCCGTCCAAGGCTTCCCCTCCCCCTGTGCGGTGCAACCGGCCTTGCGTACCGGCTTTTTGAACTGACTGGTCAGTGCAAAAACTACCCCGAACCTACGAGCGAAGCAAAAGCGCAGGTCAGAACGGATTGTCAGTGCCATACCTCACGATGGGCACATACGGCACCCGTGCCGTGTACCCAGACGACAGGAGGTTCGTCATGGCCAACTCGTCCGCAGCCGCCGCCCGTCGGCGCCGCGCCACCGGCCCTGCCCCCTCACTGACCGGCCCGGCGAGCGACGTGCACCCCGTGCTGCGCCGGACCACGGCCCCGCCCGCCGCGCTCGACCTGCTCGCCCAGGCCCGCACCGGACTCGACGAGGCCACCGCCCTCCGGGCGCCCAACGAGCGGTACGCGACGGCCCACCTCGCCGCCCTGCGCACCGCCGCCGCCGTGCTCGCCGCGCGGGGCCGCCCGGAGACCACACCACGACGCCGGGCCCGCATCCGGAGCGCCTGGGAAGTGCTCCCCGAGATCGCGCCCGAACTCACCGAGTGGAGTGCCCTGTTCGCCTCGGGCGCCCGGCGCCGCGCGCTGGCCGAGGCCGGTGTCCAGGGCGCGGCCGGCCACCGCGACGCCGACGACCTGATACGGGACGTGGCGATGTTCATCCGGCTGGTCGAGCGGATGCTGGTGCTCCAGCCGGTGCTGCCGCGCCCGCGCCCGGACACGGAGGGGGAGTCCTCCGGGCACGGACGCGACATGCCGGACGTGGGGTGAGCCTCCGGCCGGCGGTCGGGGCGCGGGGGAGGGTGCCGGGTGCGGCGGCGCTCACCGGACGCGGGCCGAGGTCCGGGCCCGGGGAAGAGTGCCGGGTTCGGGGGAGAGCGCCGGGCCCGGGGGAGAGTGCCGGGTTCGGGGGAGAGCGCCGGGTTCGGCGTGGCATTCCGGAGGCGGGCCGAGCCACCGGCCGGTGGTCGCGGCGCGGGCCGTGTCGCGCGCCCGTAGCGCGGGCCGGGGCCGCCGGGGCGCCGGCCGTCCCGCGGCGCCGCGGTGGAGGCGAGAGGCGGAGGTGAGGGGCGCGCGCGGGGGCGGAGGCAATAGGGTGGAGGGCGCCTGAGGCCTTCCCTTGTCCCGCACTCCGGGCCGGGGAGGCAGCCCGATCGCTCCGCCCGCACGAGGCGGTGCCGCGCCGAGGAGTCACCTGCCGTGTCGGACCCGACCCGCCCCCGCGCTTCGCTCCGTACCGCCGTGGTCTGGGAGGTCCTCCAGGACGCCCTGGACCGCCGGGTCAAGGCCACGGGACGGGAGGAGCTGGACGTCCTCGACACCGGCGGCGGCAGTGGCAACTTCGCCGTGCCCGCCGCGCGCCTCGGCCACCGGGTCACCGTCGTCGATCCCAGCCCCAACGCGCTCTTCGCGCTGGAGCGCCGCGCCGCCGAGGCCGGTGTGGCCGACCGGGTGCGGGGCGTGCAGGGCGACGCCCACGGGCTGTTCGACGTCGTCGAGCGCGGCGGCTACGACGTCGTGCTGTGCCACGGCGTCCTGGAGTACGTCGACGACCCCGCCGAGGGCATCCGCAACGCGGTGGACGCCCTGCGCCCCGAGGGTGTGCTCAGCCTGCTCGCCGCCGGACTCGGCGGCGCCGTGCTCGCCCGCGCCCTGGCCGGTCACTTCAAGGAGGCCAAGCAGGCCCTGGAGAGCCCCGAGGGACGCTGGGGCGAGGGCGACCCGATGCCCCGCCGCTTCACCCCCGAGCAGCTCACCGAACTCGTCGAGCAGGCGGGCCTGAGGGTCGGCGCCGTGCACGGCGTGCGGGTCTTCGCCGACCTCGTGCCCGGCGTCCTGGTGGACACCGAGCCCGGCGCCCTGGACGCGCTGCTGAAGCTGGAGGCCGCGGCCGCCGAGCTTCCCGCGTTCCGCTCCGTGGCCACCCAGCTCCACGTCCTCGGCGAGACGCGGGGTGCCGCGGAGGCGTGAGCCGACGGCCGTGACGCGCCGCTGATCAGCGTCTGGGCGGGAGATGGAGTACGCCACAGGCCCCCCGGTCGCGGGCTCCGCGCCGTATGATCGAAGGAGACCGCCCGGCATGACGGGCCGGACGCCGGGGAAAGGAAGCCTCAGCGAGCCGGGACGGCCATGACGGACACCGGTTGGTCAATTGGCGCAGAGGGGCGGGTTTCACGGGGGCGATTCCCTGCCTATCCTGAAGGGACCCCCCGGGTCGCCCCGGCGACTGCACGATGAGGAGGACTCCGTGCCGCTCTCGGAGCACGAGCAGCGCATGCTCGAGCAGATGGAGCGAGCGCTGTACGCCGAAGATCCCAAGTTCGCGTCGGCGCTCGAGGGAAGCGGGCTGCGTACGTACACCCGGCGGCGGGTCTACCAGGCGGTCGTGGGCTTCCTCGTGGGTATCGCGCTCCTCATGGCTGGAATGGTCGCCCAGATGATCTGGGTGAGCGTGGTGGGCTTCCTCGTGATGCTGGGCTGTGCCGTGCTGGCCGTGACCGGCTGGCGCAAGGCGCCCAAGCCGGGTGAACAGGCCGTCGGCGCACCGCAGGCCCGCCGTCCCGTGCGCCCCAAGCGCTCCATGATGGACCGGATCGAACAGCGCTGGCAGCGCCGCCGCGACGAGCAACAGGGCCACTAGGGCCCCGTCCCGGCGCTTCGGCGCCGGACTCCTCACGTGGTGCCCGAGGGGGTGACCGCCCGGGCGGTCACCCCCTCCCGCATGTCCGGACCCGGACGCTCAGCTCCGCTGCCCCGACGGCCGGCGCAGGGCTGGGCGGGCGGCCGAGACGCGGGACGTGAGCGCCGACCACCACGCCCACAGCCCCCACACAAGCCGGACGATCGAGCGCGGCGCGAACGTGGCGCGCAGCCGCGTGCCGCGGCCGGCCGTGCTCCGCAGGCCCGCGACGACGCGGCGGACGTCCTCGGCGAGCCCGGCCGTGGGCCGCGGGTGCGGGGCGTAGAGGACCTGCTCCACGGCGTCCGCCAGCCGGTGCGCCGAGGCCTCGGTCACCGGGTCCAGACGGCCGAGCCGCACGATCCGGGCGGCCGCCCCGCGCGGGGTCTGCGACTCGTCCGGCAGGATCCCGAAGTCCCAGGCCGTGTCCGTCAGTTCCTGCCACGCCGCCAGGGTGCGGACCACGGAGTCCGCCGCGCCGCGCCCGTGCGCGCCGAGTCGTACGGCCCGCGCCCGCCGGCGCCACAGCATCGGTGACAGCGGCAGCGCCAGGACGGCCGCCCCGCCCAGTACCCAGGCCAGCAGCTCGTACCACGGCGGGCCGCCGCCGCCCGGGACCGCCACCACCTGCGGGGACGGGCTCGCGCACTCCTGCATCTTCCGCTGCACCGCCGTGCAGCTCTGGCTGGCCGAGGGCGCGGCGGACGGTCCCGCCGACGACGACTGCGAGGGCAGCGCCGGGTCCGGCAGGGTGCTGCCCGGCGCGTCCGACCGGGTGTACGACGGGGTAGAGCCGCGGGTCGGGGTCGGTTCGAAGCGGGTCCAGCCAACGCCCTCGAAGTACAGCTCCGGCCAGGCGTGTGCGTCCTTGAGTCCCACCGCCACCGTGCCGTCGCCCTGCGGGGAACCGGGCGCGAAACCCACCGCGACCCGGGCCGGAATGCCGAGCGTGCGCGCCATCGCGGCCATCGCGAAGGAGAAGTGCACGCAGAAGCCCCGCCTGTCCTTCAGGAACCGTGCGATCCCCTCGGCGCCGCTGCCCACCTGGACCTGGGTGTCGTACTGGAAGCCGCCGTCGACGGCGAACCAGTCCTGGAGCTTGACCGCCTTCTCGTAGGGGTTCGCCGCTCCTTCGGTGACCGCCCGCGCGGTCACCGCCACGATCCCGGGCAGCGACAGGGGCACCTTGGTGTACTCGCGCCGCAGGGCCGGCGCCGGAGCGGGCGCCGTGGCCAACTGCTCCGCCGTCGGCCGCACCTGAAGGCTCCGCACCTGGTACGTCAGCCCGCGCGTGTTCTGGCCGTGGTCGCCGACGAGCGTCATGCCCACCGGCTCGTAGCGCCAACTGCCCTTGATGCGCACCTCGCTGGGCGGGTACGGCATCGGCAGCCAGTCCTGCGCGTACCAGTCGGCCGCCGCGATCGAGGTGGTGATCTCCGTACGGCCGACCTTGGGGTCGAGGCCGGCCGGGGCGGGGAACCGGTCCGGCACGCCGACGATGTGCCGCTGGGACGGCTTCCAGGTGGTGCCGTCGAAGTCGTCCAGGGAGACGATCCGCAGATAGAGGTCGGAGACGTCACCGGCGTTCGTGCGCAGCGACATGACCGTGCGGTCCTCGTCCACGTTCAGGCTGTCGCGCAGCGACACCAGCGGGTTCACCGCGGAGATCGTGCCGCCGTTCCCGCTTCCGGAGCCGATGCCGTCCCCGGTGTTGTTCAGCAGGCCGCCCCGCATCGCCGGCAGCGGCAGAAGGGCGACCGCCAGCGCGACCGCGCCGATCCGGCGCCCGGTGCGCACCGGCGCAATAGCCCCGCCGGCCTCCCCGCCCGCGCCGCGCGCCGCCCCGGCGAACACCCGCCCCCACTGCGAGAGCCGGTCCCGGCCCTCGGCCAGCAGCAGCATCAGATAGCCGCCGGCGGCGAACAGGAAGCTCAGCCAGTCGTCCCCGTCGGACAGCCCGGCCGCCACCGAGTACAGCGCGAGCAGCGGCAGACCCGCCGGGGCCGCGCTGCGGAAGGTCACCGCGAGGGTGTCCACGATCAGCCCGATCAGCAGGACACCGCCGACGAGCATCAGCCGGATGCCGTCGGACAGCGGGGCCGGGATCGCGTACCGGCCGACGTCCTGCGCCCCCAGTTGCAGCAGACCGGCCAGGCGGCGGAAGGCGTCCGGGCCGGGCAGCAGCCCGGCGACGGCCTGCCCGTGGGCGAAGACCAGGGTCAGCAGGAGCAGGGTGACCAGGGCCTGCGCGGCCACCGTCAGCGTCCGGGCCAGCGGTACCCGCCGGGCCGCCACGCCCACGCCCGTCTGTGCCGCCAGCAGCAACGTGGCCTGCAGGAGCCACGTCATGGGCGAGACCAGCGGCAGCAGCGCGCAGGCCGCCATCAGCGTGGCCGCCGCGGCGCACAGCGCCAGTCGTGTCCGGCCGCTCATGCCCGCCCCTCCCCGTGGCCCGCCACGCCCGCCGTGCCGAAGGCCGTCCCGCTCGCGGCGCCGAGGCCCGTACGCTCCCGGTCCGCACGGCGCCACACCTCCTCCAGCGAGGCGCCCCGCGGCACCTCCACCGCCGTCCATCCGGACTCGCGCAGCATCCGCAGCCGCTCCCCGGCGTCGTGCACCGGCCCGGGCACGTCGGTGCGCTCCCGCACCCACGCCTCGCTGTCCAGCACGAACGCGACCGCCCCGCCGCCGCGTTGGCGCATCTTGGCGACCACCGCGGCCTGCTCCTCGTCGAGGTCGCCGAGGAAGGCCACCAGGAGCCCCTCGTTGCCGCCGCGCAGCGTGTCGTACGCCCGGGACAGCCCCGCCCCGTCCGAGTGGTCGATCACCGCGAGGGTGTCCATCATCAGCCCGGCCGCGTCCGCCGACTCCTGGCTCGCGCCGGCGAACCCCTCGGAGCCCTCGCCGGGCACCGAGGCGCCGGTGTCGGTGAGCAGCCGCACCGAGAAGCCCCGCTCCAGCATGTGCACCAGCACCGAGGCGGCGCCGGAGACGGCCCACTCGAAGGCCGAGTCCGGGCCGGCGCCCCCGAAGGCGATGTACCGGGTGTCCAGGAGCACCGTGCAGCGGGCGCGCTGCGGCTGCTCCTCGCGGCGCACCATCAGCTCGCCGTAGCGGGCGGTGGAGCGCCAGTGCACACGGCGCAGGTCGTCGCCGTGGCGGTACCCGCGCGGGATGACGTCGTCCTCGCCCGCCAGGGCCAGCGAGCGCTGCCGCCCGTCGCCGTACCCCCTGGCCTCGCCGCTCAGCCGTACCGGCGGCAGCGGTGTCACGCGCGGGACGACGGTCAGGGTGTCGAACGCGGAGAAGGACCGGGTCAGTTCGCACATCCCGAACGGGTCGGTCAGCCGCAGTTGCAGCGGGCCCAGCGGATAGCGGCCGCGCAGGTCGGAGCGGACCCGGTAGGACACCTCGCGGCGGCCGCCCGGCTCCACCCGGTCCAGGACGAAGCGGGGCCGCGGCCCGAGCACGTACGGCACCCGGTCCTGGAGCATCAGCAGGCCGGTGGGCAGCCGGGAGACGTTCTCCATCCGCAGGTGCACCCGGGCCTCGCTGCCGGCGGGCACGCGCGCGGGGGACAGGCGGCGGCTGCCGGCGACGCGGTGGCGCGTGCGGTGGAGCACCGCCGCGCAGAGCAGGGGCAGCGCGGCGAGCAGCAGGCCGACCCGCAGCAGATCGCTCTGCCCGAGGACGTAGGCGCAGAGCGCGGCCGCCACGCCGGCGGCCAGGAAGGAGCGTCCGCGGGTGGTCAGACCGGCCAGCGCGGTGCGTACGCCGCTCCGGTCGCCCCGGTCGGCCTCCGCGCGCGCCGTCCCCGCGTCCGCCATCACAGCCTCCGCGGCGGCTGCTGGCCGAACGCCGCCGTGCCCCGGCCCAGGCCGAAGCCGCTCTGCTGCTGGGGCGCCGCGGGCACCGGGGTGTTCTGCAGGATCTCCTGCACGACCTGCTCCGCCGTACGGCGGTTGAGCTGGGCCTGGGCGGTGGGCAGCAGCCGGTGCGCCAGCACGGCCACGGCGAGGGCCTGCACGTCGTCCGGCAGCGCGTACTCCCGGCCGCCGAGGGCGGCGGACGCCTTCGCGGCGCGCAGCAGGTGCAGGGTGGCGCGCGGCGAGGCGCCGAGTCTGAGGTCGGGGTGGGTGCGGGTGGCGGCGACCAGGTCCACCGCGTACCGCCGCACCGTCTCGGCGACGTGGACGCCGCGGACCGCCTCGACCAGCTTCGCGATCTCGTGCGCGTGGGCGACCGGCTGGAGGTCGTCCAGCGGATTGACCCCGCCGTGCACGTCCAGCATCTGCACCTCGGCGTCCGCGCTGGGGTAGCCGATGGAGACGCGGGCCATGAAGCGGTCGCGCTGGGCCTCGGGCAGCGGGTAGGTGCCCTCCATCTCGACCGGGTTCTGCGTGGCCACCACCATGAAGGGGCTGGGCAGTTCGTAGGTCTGCCCGTCGATGGTGACCTGGCGCTCCTCCATCGACTCCAGCAGGGCCGACTGGGTCTTGGGCGAGGCGCGGTTGATCTCGTCGCCGATCACGATCTGCGCGAAGATCGCGCCGGGCTTGAACTCGAAGTCCCGGCGCTGCTGGTCCCAGATGGACACGCCGGTGATGTCCGAGGGCAGCAGGTCGGGCGTGAACTGGATGCGCCGCACCGAGCAGTCGATGGACCGCGCCAGCGCCTTGGCCAGCATCGTCTTGCCCACCCCGGGCACGTCCTCGATCAGGAGATGCCCCTCGGCGAGCAGCACGGTCAGTGAAAGCCGTACGACCTCGGGCTTGCCCTCGATCACTCCCTCCACCGAACTGCGGACGCGCTCCACAGTCGCGGTCAGATCAGTGAGGCTCGCTCGATCGTCATAGGTCGTCACCCGGCCCTCCTCGGCCCTTATCCAAGCTCTGGACGAGCAGGGATACCCCAATGTTTCCCGGGCCGACACACCGCGGTGCGGACCGGCCCACCCCTGAACACGGACCTCACGCGGGAAAACGCGTGTTGTCACCCCCGCATTCTTGTTGCCGTTACCGGTTCGTGTCACTCGCCTGTGGACAAGTGGCTGCGATATGTCGGGCCTTACGGCCTTTTGTCGACGATGACGGTGTGATGTGAGCGGGGCGTCCGGGGTGGGCCGGGCGGTCAGAGGGTCAGGCGGGGTCGATCTCGCGCAGCAGACCCGTCTTGACGTCGAAGACGAAGCCGCGCACGTCGTCGTTGTGCAGCAGGAACGGCGAGGTGCGCACGCGCTGCATCGACTGGCGCACGTCCTGGTCGACGTCCCGGAAGGCCTCCACCGCCCACCCGGGACGCTGCCCGACCTCCATCTCCAGGTCGTGACGGAACTCCTCGGTGAGGGACTCCATGCCGCAGCCGGTGTGGTGGATGAGGACCACGCTGCGGGTGCCGAGCGCCCGCTGGCTGATGGTCAGCGAGCGGATCACGTCGTCGGTGACGACACCGCCCGCGTTGCGGATGGTGTGACAGTCGCCGAGCTGCAGGCCGAGCGCCTTGTGCAGGTCGAGTCGGGCGTCCATGCAGGCCACGACCGCGACGTGCAGGACGGGCCGGGCGTCCATCCCGGGGTCGGTGAACGCGTCGGCATAGTGCTGGTTGGCCTCGACGAGACGGTCCGTAACGGTGCCGCCCGTTATGGCCCCTTCGGATCCGGCGGGAACTGCTGCAGAAGTCGTCATACCCATGACGTTACTGGTCACCCCCGGTCCGGTCCTGCTGTGAGGGGGGACAAAGAAGGCCTCCGTGGCTTGTTGTGAGCGACTCCACACGGATCGCGACCCGGCAGCCGAACGGGTGAACCTTCGCCCCGCGCGGTGTCGCCCACGCTCCGGCGGGCGACGCGCAGGCCGGTTGATTGACCGCGAGACAGGGTGGACTAAAGTGACGCGAAGCGGGAGGCGCGGCCCTCCCTGCTGGACTGCTTTTCCCCGGAGACCCCGGCACCCGCGCGGACGGTCTCCCCACGTGCGCGGCGCGTACGTACGGCTCGGCCTTCTCCCGCTGCCGGTCGGCCGACGCTTCCGGCGCCGGCGGGCCTCCCCCTCACCGGGGGCACCCCGGCGTCCACCGGGGGAGGGCGGGGACCCGGCGGTGCGTAGGCCCGCGCCGGACCTGAGAGGGCCTCTTGAGTCAGAGTCGACACGTCCCCGTGATGCTCCAGCGGTGCCTGGACCTGCTGGCGCCCGCCCTGGAGCGGCCGGGAGCGGTGGTCGTCGACTGCACCCTCGGCCTCGGCGGCCACAGCGAGGCCCTGCTCACCCGCTTCCCCGAGGCGCGGCTCGTCGCCCTCGACCGCGACAAGGAGGCGCTGCGCCTGTCCGGCGAGCGCCTCGCCCCCTTCGGCGACCGGGCCACCCTCGTGCACGCCGTCTACGACGAGCTGCCCGAGGTCCTCGACCGGCTCGGTCTCGCGCGCGTCCAGGGCGTCCTGTTCGACCTCGGCGTCTCCTCCATGCAGCTCGACGAGGCCGACCGCGGCTTCGCCTACGCCCAGGACGCGCCGTTGGACATGCGCATGGACCAGACGACCGGCATGAGCGCCGCCGAGGTGCTCAACACCTACCCGCCCGGTGAACTCGTCCGCATCCTGCGGGCCTACGGCGAGGAGAAGCAGGCCAAGCGGATCGTGGCCGCGATCGTGCGCGAACGCGAGAAGGAGCCCTTCAGCACCAGCGCCCGGCTGGTCGAACTCATCCGCGACGCCCTGCCGCAGGCCGCCAAGCGCACCGGCGGCAACCCGGCCAAGCGCACCTTCCAGGCGCTGCGCATCGAGGTCAACGGCGAACTTGCGGTCCTGGAGCGGGCGATCCCGGCCGCGGTCGGGGCACTCGCCGTCGGCGGCCGGATCGCCGTGCTGTCGTACCACTCGCTCGAAGACCGCCTGGTGAAGCAGGTGTTCGCGGCCGGCGCCACCAGCACCGCCCCGCCCGGGCTGCCGGTCGTCCCCGAGCGCTACCAGCCCCGGCTCAAGCTGCTGACGCGCGGTGCCGAACTTCCCACCGAGGAAGAGATCGCCGAGAACCGGCGGGCGGCACCGGCCCGGCTGCGCGGGGCCGAGCGCATCAGGGAGGACGTCGAGTGAGGGAGCTGACGGGGCGGCCGTACGCGTGCGGCGCCGTCCCCCGCGCGGTGGGCGAGTGGGAACGGCGAAGGCGGGGGGACCGGTGAGCAGGAGACCCGAACTGAGGGGCCGTGCCGCCCGGCTCGCGCGGCTCCTCCCGGCCAAGGGGGGCCAGGCCGCCCGCACCCCCTTCGTCCTCCTCGTCGTGCTCCTCCTCGGCGGCGGCCTGATCGGGCTCCTGGTGCTGAACTCCGCGCTCAGCGAGGGCGCGTTCCAGCTCGACGACCTGCAGAAGGACACCAAGAACCTCACCGACGAGGAACAGGCCCTCCAGCGCGACATCGACTCCTACTCCGCCCCCGACGCCCTCCAGCGCCGCGCCCGCGAACTCGGCATGGTGCCCGGCGGCGACCCGGCCTTCCTGAGCCCCGACGGCACCGTGAAGGGCGTCCCGTCGCCCGCCCCCGAGCCGGACCCGCAGGACGTGCCGGTGTCGGTACGGCCGCCGGAGGCCCTCACGGCGTCGCCGGCCGCCACGGACGGCACCCGGCCGGCCGTACCCGCGACCACCCCGCCGACGACGGCGGGGACGGCGTCGCCGACGGCCCCCGGCAGCGCGTCGCCCTCCGCCCAGGTCGCGTCCGCCCCCGCCGCCGCGCCCCCGCCCCAGCCCGCCTCGACCACGACCCCCGGCAGGTGACGGAAGTGTCCGACAGGGAACCGCCGCGCCGCCGTGTGCCCGGACCCGCAAGGCCCGCCCGCCCTCGCGGCGGGCAGCGCCCCGGCCCGGGCGCCCGCCCGGCCCGCCGCCCCGGCCCGCGCCGCCCCCCGGCGTCGCGCGTCATCCGGCTCGGCAGCCCCCGCCCGCGGCTGCGCATGGTCGCCCTGGCGCTGACCCTGGTGCTGCTCGTGTTCGTCGTACGGCTGCTCCAGGTGCAGGCCGTCGACGCGAGCGCCTACGCGGCCAAGGCCGACGAGAACCGCTACGTCGTCCACACGCTCGCCGCCGAGCGGGGCGGCATCACCGACCGCAACGGCGTGGCCCTCGCGATCAGCGTGGACGCCGACGACATCACGGCCGACCCCACGATGTTCACGCGCGGGGAGCTGAAGATCGGCGACGGGCCCGAGCGGGCCGCCGCGCTGCTCGCCCCGATCCTCGGCCAGGATCAGGACACGATCGCGCGGAGGCTGCGCACGCCGAACACGCGCTACGTGCTGCTGGCGCGCCGCCGGACCCCACAGGTCTGGAAGCAGATCAAGGATCTGAAGTCCGCGCTCGTGAAGAAGTCCCAGGCGGACAAGTCCACCGTCAACGTCCTCGCCGGAGTCTTCGCCGACCCCAGCAGCAAGCGGGTGTACCCCAACGCCGACCTCGCCGCCGGGATACTGGGCTGGGTCAACGCCGAGGGCAAGGGCGGCGGCGGTGTCGAACAGCAGCTGGAGAAGCAGCTGTCCGGCAAGGCCGGCCAGGTCCGCTACGCCCAGTCCGGCGGCCGGCAGGTGCCCACCGCGGGCTCCACCGAGACGCCCGCGGTGCCCGGCGCCGACGTCGAGCTCACCATCGACCGGGACATCCAGTGGGCCGCGCAGAACGCCATCAGCGAGCAGGTGAAGAAGTCCGGGGCCGACCGCGGCTACGTCATCGTGCAGGACACCCGGACCGGCGAGATCCTCGCCATGGCCAACTCGCCCGGCTTCGACCCCAACGACCTGTCCCGGGCGAACCCGGCCGCGCTCGGCAACGCCGCCGTCCAGGACGCCTTCGAGCCCGGCTCCACCGCCAAGGTCATGTCGATGGCGGCCGTCCTCCAGGAGAACGCGGCCACCCCGCTCACCCACGTCGTCGTGCCCAACCGGCTGCACCGCGGCGACCGGCTCTTCCAGGACGACGTCGACCACGACACCTGGTACCTGACGCTCAACGGCGTGCTCGCCAAGTCCAGCAACATCGGCACCATCCTGGCCACCGGGCAGCTGGGGAAGACCCAGGCCGAGGCCAACACGGTCCTCTACTCCTACCTGCGCAAGTTCGGCATCGGCCGCTACACCGGACTGGACTTCCCCGGCGAGACCAGGGGCATCCTCGCGCCGCCCGACAAGTGGTCCACCTCGCAGCAGTACACGATCCCTTTCGGCCAGGGCTTCTCCATCAACGCGATGCAGGCGGCGTCCGTCTACTCGACGATCGCCAACGGCGGCGTCCGGGTGCAGCCCACCCTGGTGCGCGGCGCCAAGGGCGCCGACGGCCGCTTCACCCCCGCCCCGAAGCCCGAGAAGACGCGGGTGGTCAGCGCCGCGACGGCCGAGCAGCTCGCCCGGATGCTGGAGTCCGTGGTGGACGACGAGCAGGGCACGGGCGTGAAGGCGCGCATCCCGGGGTACCGGGTCGCGGGGAAGACGGGCACGGCCAACCGCGTGGATCCGGCCACCGGCAGATACCGCGGCTACACCTCGTCGTTCGCCGGGTTCGCCCCAGCGGACAGCCCCCGCGTCACCGTGTACTGCGCCATCCAGAACGCCACCAGGGGCAGCTACTTCGGCGGCCAGATCTGCGGCCCGGTCTACAAGCAGGTCATGGAGTTCGCGCTGAAGACGCTCCAGGTGCCGCCGACCGGGGCGCGGGCCGCGAACCTGCCCGTCGACTTCAAGCCGTGACCGTCCCCGAGCCCCGCACCACCGGACACCACGCGACCGCACCGCCGCTGCACACCGATCAGGAAACAGCCCGTGACAACGAACACCTCCGGCCCCGGGAACCCCACCCCGCCCCGGCCCTCGCTTCGCTCCGGAGCGGGTACGCCCGGTACGCTCACCGCCGTGCCACACGCTGATCAGTCCCAAACCACCCAGAAGGGCGCTTCCGTGACGTATCCGGGACCGCCGCGACCGGCCCAGGTCTCCGCCACACCCCTCGCGGAGCTCGCCGGACAGCTGGGTGCCGCCACCCCCGAGGGCGCCGCCGAGGTCACGGGGATCACCCACGACTCGCGCGCCGTGCGCCCCGGCGACCTGTACGCCGCGCTGCCCGGCGCCCGGATGCACGGCGCCGACTTCGTCACGCAGGCGGCCGGCCTCGGCGCCGTCGCCGTGCTGACCGACCCGACCGGCGCCGAGCGCGCCGCCGCGACCGGCCTGCCGGTCCTGGTCGTCGACGACCCGCGCGGGCGGATGGGCGAGCTGGCGGCCACGATCTACGGCCATCCCGGCCGCGACCTGCTCCAGATCGGCATCACCGGCACCTCCGGCAAGACCACCACGGCGTACCTCGTCGAGGGCGGCCTGAGGACGGCCAGGTCCACCGGACTGATCGGCACCGTCGAGATGCGCATCGGCGACGAGCGCATCAAGTCCGAGCGCACCACCCCCGAGGCGACCGACCTGCAGGCCCTGTTCGCGGTCATGCGCGAGCGGGGCGTCGAGGCGGTCGCCATGGAGGTCTCCAGCCACGCGCTGGTCCTCGGCCGCGTCGACGCCTGCGTCTTCGACATCGGCGTGTTCACCAACCTCAGCCCGGAACACATGGAGTTCCACTCCGGCATGGAGGACTACTTCCAGGCCAAGGCGCAGCTGTTCACGCCCCGGCGCAGCAGGCTCGGCGTGGTCAACCACGACGACGAGTACGGGCGCCGGCTGGTCCGGGAGGCCACCGTCCCGGTCGTCACCTTCTCCGCCGAGGGCCACCCGGACGCCGACTGGCGCGCCGAGGACGTCGAGGTCGGGCCCCTGGACTCGACGTTCACCGTGATCGGCCCCGAGGGGCAGCGGATCGCCGCCAGGTCGCCGCTGCCGGGCCCCTTCAACGTCGCCAACACCCTCGCCGCGATCGTCGCGCTGGCCGCCGCGGGCCTCGACCCGCAGGCCGCCGCCGACGGAGTCGCCGCCGTGCCGGGCGTGCCCGGCCGCCTGGAGCGGGTGGACGCCGGACAGCCCTACCTCGCCGTCGTCGACTACGCCCACAAGACCGACGCCGTCGAGTCCGTCCTCAAGGCCCTGCGCAAGGTCACCAAGGGCCAGGTGCACATCGTGATCGGCTGCGGCGGCGACCGCGACCGGACGAAGCGGGTTCCGATGGGCGCGGCGGCGGCCCGGCTCGCCGACACAGCCGTACTGACCTCCGACAACCCCCGCTCCGAGGACCCCCTGGCGATCCTCGCCACCATGCTCCAGGGCGCGGCGTCCGTGCCCGCGCACGAGCGCGGCGAGGTGGTCCTCTTCGAGGACCGGGCCGCCGCGATCGCCGCCGCGGTCTCCCGCGCGCGGCCCGGGGACACCGTGCTGGTCGCGGGCAAGGGCCACGAGCAGGGCCAGGACATCGCCGGCGTGATCCGTCCCTTCGACGACCGCCAGGTGCTCCGCGAAGCTATCCAGCAGACCCAGGGATGAACTTGTGATCGCCCTCTCCCTCGCCGAGATCGCAGCAGCCGTCGGCGGGAAGACGCACGACATACCGGATCCGTCCGTCCAGGTCACCGGACCCGTCGTCCGGGACTCCCGGGAGGCGGGGCCCGGCAGTCTCTTCGTCGCCTTCGTCGGCGAGCGCGTGGACGGCCACGACTTCGCGCGGGCGGTGGTCGAGGCGGGCGCGGTCGCCGTACTGGCCTCCCGCCCCGTCGGCGTGCCCGCGATCGTCGTGGACGACGTCCAGGCCGCGCTCGGCGCCCTCGCCCGCCATGTCGTGCGGCGGCTCGGCACGACCCTGGTGGCCCTCACCGGCTCCGCGGGCAAGACCAGCACCAAGGACCTCATCGCCCAGGTGCTGGGCCGCAAGGCGCCGACGGTGTTCACGCCCGGCTCCCTCAACAACGAGATCGGGCTGCCGCTGACCGCCCTGACCGCCACCGAGGAGACGAAGTTCCTCGTGCTGGAGATGGGCGCCCGCGGCATCGGCCACATCCGCTACCTCACCGGCCTGACCCCGCCGAAGGTCGGCCTGGTGCTCAACGTCGGCACCGCCCACATCGGCGAGTTCGGCGGCCGCGAGCAGATCGCCCAGGCGAAGGGCGAGTTGGTCGAGGCGCTGCCCGCCGCGGAGGAGGGCGGGGCGGCGATCCTCAACGCCGACGACCCGTTGGTCCGGGCCATGGCCTCCCGTACGAAGGCGAAGGTGGTCCTTTTCGGAGAGAGCGACGAAGCGGACGTACGCGCCGAGAACGTGAGACTCACGGACACCGGACAGCCCTCATTCAGGCTTCACACACCCTCCGGTGCAAGCGATGTGACCATGCGCCTGTACGGTGAGCACCACGTGTCGAACGCGCTCGCCGCGGCCGCCGTCGCCCATGAGCTGGGCATGTCCGCGGAAGAGATCGCCACCGCGCTCTCCGAGGCGGGCTCCCTCTCCCGCTGGCGTATGGAGGTCACCGAGCGCCCGGACGGCGTGACCATCGTCAACGACGCCTACAACGCCAACCCCGAGTCCATGCGGGCCGCCCTGCGCGCGCTGGCCGCGATGGGCAGGGGGCGGCGGACCTGGGCGGTGCTCGGCAAGATGGCCGAGCTCGGGGACGAGGCGCTCGCCGAGCACGACGCTGTCGGACGGCTCGCCGTCCGGCTCAACGTCAGCAAGCTCGTCGCGGTCGGGGGCAGGGAAGCGTCCTGGCTGCAACTGGGCGCATATAACGAGGGTTCGTGGGGTGAGGAGTCGGTGCACGTGTCCGACGCACAGGCGGCGGTCGACCTGTTGCGCAGCGAGTTGCGCCCGGGAGACGTCGTTCTCGTGAAGGCGTCCCGTTCGGTCGGTCTGGAGAGCGTTGCCCAGGCGCTGCTGGAGACCGGTGCCGAGGGTGAGGTCGCCGCCCGATGATGAAGCAGATCCTGTTCGCAGGTGTCATTGGCCTCTTCCTGACGCTGGTCGGCACACCACTGCTGATCAAGCTTCTCGCCCGCAAGGGCTACGGCCAGTACATCCGCGACGACGGCCCGCGCGAGCACGCCAGCAAGCGCGGTACGCCGACCATGGGCGGCATCGCCTTCATCCTGGCGACGGTCGCCGCGTACTTCCTGTCCAAGGTCATCACCGGCTACCCCCCGACCTACTCGGGCCTGCTGGTGCTCGGCCTGATGGTCGGCATGGGCCTGGTCGGCTTCCTCGACGACTACATCAAGATCGTCAAGCGCCGTTCGCTGGGTCTGCGGGCCAAGGCGAAGATGGCCGGCCAGCTGATCGTCGGCATCGGCTTCGCCGTGCTCGCGCTGATGTTCGCCGACAACCGCGGCAACACCCCCGCCTCCACCAAGCTGTCGTTCATCACCGACTTCGGCTGGACGATCGGCCCGGTGCTGTTCGTGGTCTGGGCGCTGTTCATGATCCTCGCGATGTCGAACGGCGTGAACCTCACCGACGGTCTGGACGGTCTGGCCACCGGCGCCTCCGTGCTGGTCTTCGGCGCCTACACCTTCATCGGCGTGTGGCAGTTCCAGGAGTCCTGCGCCAACGCGCAGACCCTCACCAACCCGGGCGCCTGCTACGAGGTCCGCGACCCGCTCGACCTCGCGGTCGTCGCCTCCGCGCTGATGGGCGCCTGCCTCGGCTTCCTGTGGTGGAACACCTCGCCCGCCAAGATCTTCATGGGCGACACCGGTTCGCTCGCGCTCGGCGGTGTGCTCGCCGGCCTGGCGATCTGCTCGCGCACCGAGCTGCTGCTCGCGCTGCTCGGCGGCCTGTTCGTCCTGATCACCATGTCGGTGGTCATCCAGGTCGGCTCCTTCCGCATGACCGGCAAGCGCGTCTTCCGGATGGCGCCACTGCAGCACCACTTCGAACTCAAGGGCTGGTCCGAGGTCCTGGTGGTGGTCCGCTTCTGGATCATCCAGGGCATCTGTGTGATCGTCGGACTGGGCCTCTTCTACGCGGGATGGGCAGCGGACAAGTGACCGACTGGCAGGGGAAGAACGTCACCGTCGCCGGACTCGGCGTCTCGGGTGTCCCGGCGGCCAAGGTCCTGCACGGGCTCGGCGCGAACGTCACCGTCGTCAACGACGGCGACGACGAGCGTGCCCGGGCGCAGGCCGCGGAGCTGGAGGCGCTCGGCGTCACGGTCCGGCTCGGTGACGGGGAGACCCTGCCGGAGGGCACCGAGCTGATCGTCACCGCGCCCGGCTGGAAGCCGGACAAGCCGCTGTTCCTCGCCGCCGGCAGGGCGGGTGTGCCGGTCTGGGGCGATGTCGAACTGGCCTGGCGGCTGCGTGGCCCGGACGCCCCGCCGTGGCTGGCGGTGACCGGCACCAACGGCAAGACCACCACCGTGCAGATGCTCGCCTCGATCCTCACGGCGGCGGGCCTGCGCACGGCGGCCGTCGGCAACATCGGCGTCTCGCTGCTGGACGCGGTGCTCGGCGAGGAGCGGTACGACGTCCTCGCCGTGGAGCTCTCCAGCTACCAACTGCACTGGGCGCCGTCGCTGCGGGCGCACTCCGCGGTGGTGCTGAACCTGGCGCCCGACCACCTCGACTGGCACGGCTCCATGGAGGCCTACGCCGCCGACAAGGGCCGTGTCTACGAGGGCAATCGGGTCGCCTGCGTCTACAACGCCGCCGACAAGGCCACCGAGGACCTGGTGCGCGAGGCGGACGTCGAGGAGGGCTGCCGGGCGATCGGCTTCACCCTCGGCACCCCCGGGCCGTCCCAACTCGGCGTCGTGGAGGGCATCCTGGTCGACCGCGCCTTCGTCGAGAACCGGCACAAGAACGCCCAGGAGCTCGCCGAGGTCGCCGACGTGAACCCGCCGGCCCCGCACAACGTCGCCAACGCCCTTGCCGCCGCGGCCCTCGCGCGCGCCTTCGGGGTACCGCCCCAGGCCGTACGGGACGGGCTGCGGGCCTTCACCCCGGACGCCCACCGCATCGCGCACGTCGCCGACGTGGACGGCGTGGCGTACGTGGACGACTCCAAGGCCACCAACACCCATGCGGCAGAAGCCTCGTTGGCGGCCTACGAGTCGATCGTGTGGATCGCGGGCGGTCTGGCGAAGGGCGCCACCTTCGACGAGCTGGTCGCCAGGTCGGCGAAGCGGCTCCGGGGCGTGGTGCTCATCGGCGCCGACCGCGCCCTGATCCGTGAAGCCCTCGCGCGACACGCCCCGGAAGTACCCGTCGTCGACCTCGACCGGACCGACACTGGGGCCATGCTCCAGGCCGTCCAGGAGGCGAAGCGGCTCGCCGGACCCGGCGACACGGTGCTGCTGGCCCCGGCCTGCGCCTCCATGGACATGTTCGCCAACTACAACAGGCGCGGTGACGCGTTCGCCCAGGCGGTGCGCGAGCTCGGCGCCTGACCCGGCCGCCCGCCGGGCGACTTCGGGAGGGACGCGTGCGACCGTCAAGGCCGACGTACAGGGGAGGTGCCGATGCCCGGTAGCCGCACCGGCCGGCGGCCGCCCGTGCAGCGGGCGGCGGGCCGGCCCGCTACCCCCCGCACGCCCCGCGACCATCCTCTGCGGCGTTTCCTCACCCGGGCCCGCAAGGCCTGGGACCGGCCGCTGACCGCGTACTACCTGATCTTCGGCGGCAGTCTGCTGATCACCGTGCTGGGCCTGGTGATGGTCTACTCGGCCTCCCAGATCACGGCGCTGCAGATGGCGCTGCCGGGCTCGTACTTCTTCCGCAAGCAGCTGCTCGCGGCCGTCCTCGGGGCCGGGCTGCTGCTCGCCGCCTCCCGGATGCCGGTCAAGCTGCACCGGGCGCTCGCCTACCCGATCCTGGCGGGCGCGGTGTTCCTGATGGCTCTGGTGCAGGTGCCGGGGATAGGGATGTCGGTCAACGGCAACCAGAACTGGATCTCGCTGGGCGGCTCCTTCCAGATCCAGCCCAGCGAGATCGGCAAGCTGGCGCTGGTGCTGTGGGGCGCCGACCTGATCGCGCGCAAGCAGGACAAGAGGCTGCTCACGCAGTGGAAGCACATGCTGGTGCCGCTCGTGCCGGTGACCTTCCTGCTGCTCGGCCTGATCATGCTCGGCGGCGACATGGGCACCGCGATCATCCTCACCGCGATCCTCTTCGGCCTGCTGTGGCTGGCGGGTGCGCCCACACGCCTCTTCGTGGGCGTGCTGTCCGTCGCCGCCGCGATCGGCGGGCTGCTGATCAAGACCAACCCGAACCGCATGGACCGGCTCGCCTGCATCGGAGCCACGGACCTCGGGCCGGGCGGGACCTGCTGGCAGGCGGTGCACGGCATCTACGCCCTGGCCTCCGGCGGGATCTTCGGCTCCGGGCTCGGTGCGAGTGTGGAAAAATGGGGCCAACTACCCGAAGCCCACACGGACTTCATCTTCGCCGTCACCGGTGAGGAACTGGGTCTGGCGGGGACGCTGTCGGTGCTCGCCCTGTTCGCGGCTCTAGGCTATGCGGGCATCCGCGTGGCCGGACGCACGGAGGATCCCTTCGTGAGGTACGCCGCGGGAGGCGTGACCACCTGGATCACCGCGCAGGCGGTGATCAACATCGGTGCGGTGCTCGGTCTGCTGCCGATCGCCGGCGTCCCGCTCCCGCTGTTCTCCTACGGAGGATCCGCCCTGTTGCCGACCATGTTCGCCATCGGGTTGCTGATCGCCTTCGCGCGGGACGAGCCCGCTGCGCGGGCGGCGCTTGCGATGCGGCAACCTCGCTTTGGTAGAAAGCGGGCGGGAGGCTTTGCGGCCGACCGGAAGTCCGGCCGGAAGCCCGATCGGACTTCCGGCCGGACGCCTGAGCGGGGCTCCGGGCGGGAACCCGGCCGGGAGCCTCGGAGATGGAACACGATGCGACGGCGTGCCTCGGCGGCGCGCTCGTCCGGAGAGCGGTGAATTTCGGTGCATGTCGTACTCGCCGGCGGAGGTACCGCGGGCCACATCGAGCCCGCGCTCGCCCTCGCGGACGCCCTGCGCAGGCAGGACCCGACCGTGGGGATCACGGCCCTGGGCACGGAGCGCGGTCTGGAGACCCGGCTCGTCCCGGAGCGGGGCTACGAGCTGGCGCTGATCCCGGCCGTGCCGCTGCCGCGCAAGCCCACCCCCGAGCTGATCACCGTCCCGGGCCGGCTGCGCGGCACGATCAAGGCCGCCGAGCAGATCCTGGAACGGACCAAGGCGGACGCCGTCGTCGGCTTCGGCGGTTACGTGGCCCTGCCCGCCTATCTGGCGGCCAAGCGGCTCGGCGTCCCGATCGTCATCCACGAGGCGAACGCCCGCCCCGGTCTGGCCAACAAGATCGGTTCGCGCTACGCGGCCCGGGTCGCCGTCTCCACCCCGGACAGCAAGCTGCGCGACGCCCGCTACATCGGCATCCCGCTGCGCCGCTCCATCGCCACCCTCGACCGGGCCGCCGTGCGCCCCGAGGCGCGCGCGAGGTTCGGGCTCGACCCCAACCTGCCCACGCTGCTGGTCTCCGGCGGCTCGCAGGGCGCCCGCCGGCTCAACGAGGTGGTCCAGCAGGTCGCGCCCTACCTCCAGCAGGCGGGCATCCAGATCCTGCACGCGGTCGGCCCGAAGAACGAACTGCCGCAGGTCCACCAGATGCCGGGAATGCCCCCGTACATCCCGGTAGGTTACCTGGACCGGATGGACCTCGCGTACGCCGCGGCCGACATGATGCTCTGCCGGGCCGGCGCGATGACCGTCGCCGAACTCTCCGCCGTCGGACTCCCGGCCGCCTACGTCCCGCTGCCCATCGGCAACGGCGAACAGCGGCTGAACGCCCAGCCGGTGGTCAAGGCCGGCGGCGGCCTGCTGGTCGACGACGCGGAACTCACCCCGGAGTGGGTGCAGCAGAACGTCCTGCCCGTGCTCGCCGATCCGCACCGGCTGTACGAGATGTCCCGCGCCGCCGGGGAGTTCGGCCGCCGGGACGCCGACGAGCTGCTCGTCGGCATGGTGCGCGAGGCGATCGCCTCGCGCCGTTAGGACCATATGCACGGAAGGGCAGCAAGCGTGGCCGGACCGACGACCGCCGAGCGCGGTGAACGCCAGCAGGAGTCGTCCGGCCCGCCCCCGGCCCGCCGATGGCGAAGTCCCCGCCCTCGTACGATCGTCGTCCTGGCGGTTGTCGTACTGATCCTCACCGCCGGCTCCCTCTGGCTGCTCTACGGCTCGCGGTGGACCCGCGTGGAGCACGTGTCCGTCGCCGGGACGAGGGTGCTGACGCCCGCCCAGGTGCGCGCGGCGGCCGACGTGCCGGTCGGCGCGCCGCTGGTCTCCGTGGACACCGACGCGATCGAGACGCGACTTCGCCGTGCCCTGCCCCGAATTGACTCGATCGACGTCGTTCGCGCATGGCCCCATGGAATCGGGCTGAAAGTGAGTGAGCGGACTCCGGTTCTGGTGGAGGAAAAGGGCGGAAAGTTCATCGAAGTGGACCACATCGGTGTCCGTTTCGCCACGGTTCCGCGGGCGCCGAAAGGCGTGCCCGTCCTGGAATTGTCCCTTTCCCGTTCGGGATCCGCGGCCGCGAGCCTGCGGCGCTTCCCGGAGGGCCGGCTCGTGCGCGAGGCGGTCGCGGTGGCCCGCCGTATTCCGGCCGCGGTCGCCCGCGACACCCGCGTGCTCAAGGTCCGTACCTACGACGACATCTCACTGGAGCTCAACGGCGGCCGCACCGTCGCCTGGGGCAGCGGCGACGGCAGCCGCGAGAAGGCCCGCGCGCTCACCGCCCTGATGAAAGCGGCGCCGGACGCGCGGTACTTCGACGTCAGCGTGCCCACCGCGCCCGCGTCATCGGGGAGTTGACGCACATCCGCGCAGGCCAGCACCCTGGTTGGGCACCGCTATGCCTGATCACATAGGGTGAAAAGAAAAACGGGAGGTTCGGCGTGTTCGTTGAACGTGCGCCACTTGTCGACTTAGTGTCCTGTTCGGAAGAGTCCAGGGAACAGGCACACTGGTAACCCTAAACTTCAGCGTTAGGGTTCGGGTCGGCGTTCGGACCGTCCCATTCGGCATCAGTCGTCGGATCACGGCAAGGCTGTGATGCGACGACACGTAACTCGAGGCGAGAGGCCTTCGACGTGGCAGCACCGCAGAACTACCTCGCAGTCATCAAAGTCATCGGTGTCGGCGGCGGTGGTGTCAATGCCATCAACCGGATGATCGAGGTCGGTCTCAAGGGCGTCGAGTTCATCGCCATCAACACCGACGCGCAGGCGCTGTTGATGAGTGACGCCGACGTCAAGCTCGACGTCGGCCGCGAACTGACCCGCGGACTCGGCGCCGGCGCCAACCCGGCCGTCGGCCGCAAGGCCGCCGAGGACCACCGCGAGGAGATCGAGGAGGTCCTCAAGGGGGCCGACATGGTCTTCGTGACGGCCGGTGAAGGCGGCGGCACCGGCACCGGCGGCGCGCCCGTCGTGGCCAACATCGCGCGCTCGCTCGGCGCCCTCACCATCGGCGTGGTCACCCGCCCGTTCACCTTCGAGGGGCGGCGCCGGGCCAACCAGGCCGAGGACGGCATCGCCGAGCTGCGCGAAGAGGTCGACACCCTCATCGTCATCCCCAACGACCGGCTGCTGTCCATCTCGGACCGCCAGGTCAGCGTGCTCGACGCGTTCAAGTCCGCGGACCAGGTGCTGCTGTCCGGTGTGCAGGGCATCACCGACCTGATCACCACCCCCGGCCTCATCAACCTCGACTTCGCCGACGTCAAGTCGGTCATGTCCGAGGCCGGTTCGGCCCTGATGGGCATCGGCTCGGCCCGCGGCGACGACCGCGCGGTGGCGGCGGCCGAGATGGCGATCTCCTCGCCGCTCCTGGAGGCGTCCATCGACGGCGCCCGGGGCGTGCTGCTCTCCATCTCCGGCGGCTCCGACCTCGGCCTGTTCGAGATCAACGAGGCCGCCCAGCTGGTCAGCGAGGCCGCCCACCCCGAGGCCAACATCATCTTCGGCGCGGTCATCGACGACGCCCTCGGCGACGAGGTGCGGGTCACCGTGATCGCGGCCGGATTCGACGGCGGCCAGCCGCCGGCCCGGCGGGACAACGTCCTCGGCTCGTCCGCCGCCAAGCGCGAGGAGCCGGCCCCGGCGCGGCAGCCGGAGAGCCGGCCGACCTTCGGCTCGCTCGGCAGCGTGACGCCGAAGGAGGAGCCGGAGCCCGTCGTCCCGGAGCCGGTGACCGAGCTCCCGGCCGTCACCCCGCCGATCCCGCCGTCGCGGACCTACTCGGACAGCGCGGCCGAGGAACTGGACGTACCGGACTTCCTGAAGTGATAGGACAGCGCGACACCGTGGACGGCGCGCACTTCGCCTTCACCGACCGGTGGGGCGGGGTGAGCGCCGTTCCGTACGAGGAGCTCAACCTCGGCGGAGCGGTCGGTGACGACCCCGACGCCGTGCGCACCAACCGCGAACGGGCCGCCGGGGCACTCGGACTCGACCCGGACCGGGTGGTCTGGATGAACCAGGTGCACGGGGCGGACGTCGCCGTGGTGGACGCCCCCTGGGGAGACCATCCCACGCCCCACGTCGATGCGATCGTCACCGCGCGGCGGGGTCTCGCCCTCGCCGTGCTCACCGCCGACTGCACGCCGGTGCTGCTCGCCGACCCCGTCGCCGGGGTGGCGGGCGCGGCGCACGCCGGGCGCCCCGGGATGGTCGCCGGGGTCGTTCCCGCCACCGTGCGCGCCATGGTGGAACTCGGCGCCGACCCGGCCCGGATCGTGGCCCGCACCGGACCCGCCGTCTGCGGACGGTGCTACGAGGTGCCGGAGGCGATGCGCGCCGAGGTGGCCGCCGTCGAGCCGGCGGCGCACTCCGAGACGAGCTGGGGCACCCCGGCCGTCGACGTGAGCGCCGGAGCGCATGCGCAGCTGGAGCGTCTCGGGGTGCGCGACCGGCAGCAGTCGCCGGTGTGCACGCTGGAGTCACGCGATCACTTCTCGTACCGCCGCGACCGCACCACCGGGCGGCTCGCGAGCTATGTCTGGCTGGACTGATGGGGCATGACGGACCGTAAGGGCGAACTCGCCGCGAACCTGGCGAAGGTGGAGGAACGCATCGCCGCCGCGTGCGCGGCCGCGGGCCGGCCCCGCGAGGAGGTGACCCTCGTCGTGGTCACCAAGACGTATCCGGCGTCGGATGTGCGGATGCTGTCGGAACTCGGTGTGCGTCACGTCGCCGAGAATCGGGACCAGGAGGCGGCCCCCAAGGCCGCCGAATGTGAGGATCTGCCCCTCATTTGGCATTTTGTCGGTCAACTTCAGACCAATAAGGTGCGATCCGTGGTCGGTTACGCCGATGTCGTGCAGTCCGTGGATCGGGCGCGGCTCGTGACGGCGCTATCGAAGGAGGCCGAGCGGGCGGGGCGCGAGATCGGGTGCCTGCTGCAGGTCGCGCTCGACGCGGACGCGGGCGGGCGCGGGGAGCGCGGTGGTGTGGCCCCCGGCGGAGTCGCGGAGTTGGCCGATCTGGTCGCCGGGTCGCCGGGGCTGCGGCTCGACGGTCTGATGACCGTGGCCCCGCTCACCGGCGAGTACGCGGGGCGTCAACGGGCCGCCTTCGAACGGCTCATGGATTTGTCGACCGACCTGCGCCGAGCTCATCCGGCTGCAACCATGGTCTCGGCAGGGATGAGTGCGGATCTCGAGGAGGCCGTGGCCGCCGGGGCGACACATGTGCGCGTCGGCACTGCGGTACTCGGAGTCCGCCCCGGGCTCGGGTAACGTCGCCAGGAAGTCGGACCACAGCAGAAAATATGGTCAATACCGCCGAAGACGGCGCAAAGACCTCGTGGATCGCGGGACTTGGCAGTCGTCAGCCGATGATCCACCACAGAGCGGAGGACTCAGAGCATGGCCGGCGCGATGCGCAAGATGGCGGTCTACCTCGGCCTCGTGGAGGACGATGGGTACGACGGCCGGGGTTTCGACCCCGATGACGACTTCGAACCCGAGCTGGATCCGGAGCCCGAGCGGGACCGGCGGCGGCACGAGCCGCCGCACCAGCCGCACGTAACACACCAGCCACAAAGGGACGAACCGGTACGAGCGGTGCAGGCTCCGGCGCCGCGCGACCCGGTTCCCCACGCCGCTTCGCTCCCGGCGGAATCGGGACGTCCGGCGCGCATCGCGCCCGTGGCATCCATCACACAAGAACGTCAGAGCCTGGAGAAGAACGCGCCGGTGATCATGCCCAAGGTCGTGTCGGAACGTGAGCCGTACCGGATCACCACGCTTCACCCCCGGACCTACAACGAGGCCCGTACCATCGGGGAACACTTCCGTGAGGGCACTCCGGTGATCATGAATCTGACTGAGATGGATGACACAGACGCGAAGCGACTTGTCGACTTTGCGGCCGGTTTGGTGTTTGGTCTTCACGGCAGCATCGAACGGGTGACGCAGAAGGTGTTTCTGTTGTCTCCTGCTAACGTCGATGTCACGGCGGAGGACAAGGCCCGTATCGCAGAGGGCGGGTTCTTCAACCAGAGCTAAGACGCAGACCGACAGGCACAGGGAACAGGGGAGAGGGAAGCACGAGTCATGAGCGTGTTCCTGGACGTGATCTACATCGCGTTGATGTGCTTCCTGATCGTGCTCATCTTCCGGTTGGTCATGGACTACGTCTTCCAGTTCGCCCGCTCGTGGCAACCCGGCAAGGCGATGGTGGTCATTCTGGAGGCCACCTACACTGTCACCGATCCACCGCTCAAGCTTCTGCGGCGGGTCATCCCGCCGCTGCGTCTCGGGGGCGTGGCGCTCGACCTGTCCTTCTTCGTGCTGATGATCATCGTCTACATCCTGATCTCTATCGTGAGCCGGCTGTGAGCGATGTGAACTACCGTCTTGCCGAACGCCGACGACTACGTTGAGGTGAAGAGATGCCGTTGACCCCCGAGGACGTGCGGAACAAGCAGTTCACGACCGTCCGCCTCCGAGAAGGCTATGACGAGGACGAGGTCGATGCCTTCCTCGATGAGGTCGAAGCCGAGCTGACGCGCCTGCTCCGCGAGAACGAGGACCTGCGCGCCAAACTGGCCGCGGCCACGCGCGCTGCTGCCCAGAACCAGCAGAACATGCGCAAGCCTCCGGAGGACCAGCAGCAGCATCCGCAGCAGCAGGGCATGCGCGGTCCGGGCGCTCCGGTCCCCGCCGGGATATCGGGCCCGCCGCAGCAGCAGATGGGTGGCCCCATGGGTGGCCCGCCCCAGCTGCCCAGCGGTGCCCCGCAGTTGCCCGCCGGCCCCAGCGGTCAGGGTCCGCAGGGTCAGGGCCCGATGGGTCAGGGTCCGATGGGCCAGGGCCCCATGGGTCAGGGTCCGATGGGTCAGGGTCCGATGGGCCAGGGCCCCATGGGTCAGGGTCCGATGGGCCAGGGCCCGATGCAGGGCCAGATGGGTCCCGGCCCGATGGGCGGACCCATGGGCGGTCCCGGCCCGATGGGTCAGGGTCCCGGTGGCGACAGCGCCGCGCGCGTTCTGTCGCTGGCCCAGCAGACCGCCGACCAGGCGATCGCCGAGGCGCGTTCCGAGGCCAACAAGATCGTCGGCGAGGCCCGCAGCCGCGCCGAGGGTCTCGAGCGTGACGCGCGCGCCAAGGCCGACGCGCTGGAGCGGGACGCGCAGGAGAAGCACCGCGTCGCGATGGGCTCCCTGGAGTCCGCCCGCGCCACGCTGGAGCGCAAGGTCGAGGACCTGCGCGGCTTCGAGCGCGAGTACCGCACCCGCCTGAAGTCGTACCTGGAGTCGCAGCTGCGCCAGCTGGAGACCCAGGCCGACGACTCGCTGGCCCCGCCGCGCACCCCGGCGACCGCGTCGCTGCCGCCGTCCCCGGCGCCCTCGATGGCTCCGGCCGGCGCGAGCGCCCCGTCGTACGGTGGCGGCAACCAGACGATGGGCGGCGCGCACGGTCCGTCCGGTCCGTCCTACGGTGGCCAGCAGCAGATGTCCCCGGCGATGACCCAGCCGATGGCGCCGGTGCGTCCGCAGGGCCCCTCCCCGATGGGGCAGGCTCCCTCGCCGATGCGCGGGTTCCTCATCGACGAGGACGACAACTGACAGTTGGTGGTACGCCCTAGGCGTCGGCAGCGTTCACAGGGCGGGGCCCCGGATCACGTATCCGGGGCCCCGCCCTTTTTACGCGCGTTGAGTGCGTCGTGCGCCCTGCGTCGTGCGCCCTGTGTCGTGCGCCCTGTGTCGTGTGGCAGGCGTCGGGCGGCGTGAGTCGGGCGGGCCGGGGCGGAGAAGGCGCCCCGAGGGCCCGGAAACGCGAAGGCCCGGGGCACCGGTGGGTTCCGGTGCCCCAGGCCTTTGTTCGACCGTTACGCCTTGCGCAGGCGGAAGGCCAGGGACAGGCCCTCGTCGGTGAAGGGCTCGCCGTAGCCGCCGTCCGCCTCGCCCTGGGCGAAGTCCGTGGCGAGGACCTCCTCGGCGATGAGGGCGGCGTGCTCGCTGAGGGCCGCCGTCACGGCCGGGTCCGTCGAGCTCCAGCGGAGCGCGATGCGGTCCGCGACGTCCAGGCCGCTGTTCTTGCGCGCCTCCTGGATCAGCCGGATCGCGTCCCGGGCCAGGCCCGCACGGCGCAGCTCCTCCGTGATCTCCAGGTCCAGCGCGACCGTGGCGCCGGCGTCGGACGCCACCGACCAGCCCTCGCGCGGGGTCTCCGTGATGATCACCTCGTCCGGTGCGAGGGCGACCGTCTCACCGTCGACCTCGACCGACGCCGTGCCCTCGCGCAGCGCCAGGGACAGCGCGGCCGCGTCCGCCTGCGCGACGGCCTTCGCCACGTCCTGGACGCGCTTGCCGAAACGCTTGCCCAGGGCGCGGAAGTTGGCCTTCGCGGTGGTGTCCACGAGGGAGCCGCCGACCTCGCTCAGCGAGGCCAGGGACGCCACGTTCAGCTCCTCGGTGATCTGCGCGTGCAGCTCCTTGTCCAGGGACTCGAAGCCCGCGGCCGCGACCAGTGCTCGGGACAGCGGCTGCCGCGTCTTCACCCCCGACTCCGCGCGGGTGGCACGGCCCAGCTCCACGAGCCGCCGCACCAGCACCATCTGCCGCGACAACTCCGGGTCGACGGCGGTCAGGTCCGCCTCCGGCCAGGACGTCAGGTGCACCGACTCCGGGGCGCCCGGGGTGACCGGCACGACGAGGTCCTGCCAGACCCGCTCGGTGATGAACGGGGTGATCGGCGCCATCAGCCGGGTCACCGTCTCCAGCACCTCGTGCAGGGTGCGCAGCGCGGCCTTGTCGCCCTGCCAGAAGCGGCGGCGCGAGCGGCGCACGTACCAGTTCGACAGGTCGTCGACGAAGGCGGACAGCAGCTTGCCGGCGCGCTGGGTGTCGTACGCCTCCAGCGCCCCGGTCATCTGGTCGGTCAGCGCGTGCAGCTCGCTCAGCAGCCAGCGGTCGAGCAGCGGGCGGTCGGCCGGGGCCGGATCGGCCGCGCTGGGCGCCCAGTTGGAGGTGCGGGCGTACAGCGCCTGGAAGGCCACGGTGTTCCAGTAGGTGAGGAGCGTCTTGCGGACGACCTCCTGGATGGTGCCGTGACCGACCCGGCGGGCCGCCCACGGGGAGCCGCCGGCGGCCATGAACCAGCGGACCGCGTCCGCGCCGTGCTGGTCCATGAGCGGGATGGGCTGCAGGATGTTGCCGAGGTGCTTGGACATCTTGCGGCCGTCCTCGGCGAGGATGTGGCCGAGGCACACGACGTTCTCGTAGCTGGACTTGTCGAAGACCAGGGTGCCGACCGCCATCAGCGTGTAGAACCAGCCGCGGGTCTGGTCGATGGCCTCGCTGATGAACTGCGCCGGGTAGCGGGACTCGAACAGTTCCTTGTTCTTGTACGGGTAGCCCCACTGCGCGAACGGCATCGAACCCGAGTCGTACCAGGCGTCGATGACCTCCGGCACGCGCGTGGCGGTCTTCGCGCACTGCGGGCAGGCGAAGGTCACCTCGTCGATGTAGGGGCGGTGCGGGTCGAGGGACGACTGGTCGGTGCCGGTCAGCTCGGTCAGCTCCGCGCGGGAGCCCACGACGGTGAGGTGGTCGTCCTCGCAGCGCCAGATCGGCAGCGGGGTGCCCCAGTAGCGGTTGCGGGAGAGCGCCCAGTCGATGTTGTTGTTCAGCCAGTCGCCGTAGCGGCCGTGCTTGACCGTGTCCGGGAACCAGTTGGTCCTCTCGTTCTCCTGGAGCAGGCGGTCCTTGATCGCGGTGGTGCGGATGTACCAGGACGGCTGCGCGTAGTACAGCAGCGCGGTGTGGCAGCGCCAGCAGTGCGGGTAGCTGTGCTCGTAGGGCAGGTGCCGGAAGAGCAGGCCGCGGGTCTGGAGGTCCTCGGTGAGCCTTTCGTCCGCCTTCTTGAAGAAGACGCCGCCGACCAGCGGGACGTCCTCCTCGAAGGTGCCGTCCGGGCGGACCGGGTTGACCACCGGCAGGCCGTAGGAGCGGCAGACCCGGAGGTCGTCCTCACCGAAGGCGGGGGACTGGTGGACCAGACCCGTGCCGTCCTCGGTGGTGACGTACTCGGCGTTGACCACGTAGTGGGCGGGCTCCGTGAACTCCACCATCTCGAAGGGGCGCCGGTAGGTCCAGCGCTCCATCTCGGCGCCGGTGAAGGTCTGGCCGGTCGGCTCCCAGCCCTCGCCGAGCGCCTTGCCGACGAGCGGCTCGGCGACGACGAGCTTCTCCTCGCCGTCGGTCGCGACGACGTAGGTCACCTCGGGGTGCGCGGCGACCGCGGTGTTGGAGACCAGCGTCCAGGGGGTCGTCGTCCACACCAGGAGCGCGGCCTCACCCGCGAGCGGGCCGGAGGTGAGCGGGAAGCGGACGTAGACCGACGGGTCGACGACCGTCTCGTAGCCCTGCGCCAGCTCGTGGTCCGACAGGCCCGTGCCGCAGCGCGGGCACCAGGGGGCGACGCGGTGGTCCTGCACCAGCAGGCCCTTGCCGAAGATCTCCTTCAGCGACCACCAGACCGACTCGACGTACTCCGGGTCCATGGTCCGGTAGGCGTCGTCCAGGTCGACCCAGTAGCCCATGCGGGTGGTCAGCTCGGCGAACGCGTCGGTGTGCCGGGTCACCGACTCGCGGCACCTGGCGTTGAACTCGGCGATGCCGTAGGCCTCGATGTCCTGCTTGCCGCTGAAGCCGAGTTCCTTCTCGACCGCCAGCTCCACCGGGAGGCCGTGGCAGTCCCAGCCGGCCTTCCGCGCCACGTGGTAGCCCCGCATGGTGCGGAAGCGGGGGAAGACGTCTTTGAAGACGCGCGCCTCGATGTGGTGGGCGCCGGGCATCCCGTTCGCGGTGGGCGGGCCCTCGTAGAACACCCATTCGGGCCGGCCCTCGGACTGCTCCAGGGTCTTGGCGAAGATCTTCTGCTCGCGCCAGAAGTCGAGCACGGCGTGCTCGAGCGCGGGCAGGTCGACCTGGGCGGGCACCTGGCGGTACGTCGGCGCTGTCATCAGCGAGCTTCCTCCAACGGACTTTCTGCCTTCCGTCGGAGGGACGAGAGCCTGCTTGCTGCCTACGCCGTGTGCGGCGCGCTCCCGCGGTACCACCCTCCTTGGCTCCCCGGTGCGCCCTCCGCACCAACGAGCCCCCTCATTGGGATCGCGATGCCGGTTCTACTGGCCCCCGCCTTCGCTGGGGTGTTCTTCCGGCGGCTCCGGGGTGATCTTCACGTCGCGCTCGCCCCCGGGCTCCCACCGTCCCCGGGTCGCTCTGGGCTGCGTACGCCGCTACTCGTCCCCATCCACGCTTCTCGCTCCGCCCAGTGTACGGCGCTCCGGGGACGGCGGCCGACCGGTTTTCCCGGGCCGTGTCCGGCGGCCCGGCGGGGCGGGCACTGACCCGAATGGCGCGGTGCGCCGGTTCGGATCGCGGGGCATGTGGCCGGTCGGATTACCGGGCGGACAGTTGGGCACAACGGTGGCATGCCGCCCGGGCGATGCGCGCGAGGCGGGCGAATCGGGCGGCGTGCCCCGTTGCCGCGGGACTCGAGTCGATTTATCGTCCCAGCACGATTCGCGCGCAAGATCACAATATGTGAAGGGGCCGCGGCCATGGTGGCGAAGAAGACCGCCGAGCAGTCGGCGTCCGGCAGGTCCACGGGTGCCTCCGGCGGCGCGGCCAAGGACGTACGCGGGATGAGGACCGCCCGTGGTCACGGCGGCGGCCCGGCCGAGACCGCGGAGCCGGCGAGACCGCGGAAGGCGGTGCGGGCGGCCGCCGTCGGCACCGGCACCGTGGCCGCCGGGACGGCCACGCGGCCGGCCGGGAGCGGTGCGGTGCGCGGGAAGGCGGCCACGTCCGGGGACGCGGTCGCGAAGGAGGCGGCCATGAAGAAGGCGGCCACGACGAGGGCGACGCGGGATCCGGCGGCCACGGACAGGACGGCGGCCACCGGGAAGCCGGGCGCGGGGAAGTCACCCGGGGCGGCGGGGACGCCGAGGACGGTACGGGCGTCCGAGGGGGAGAAGGCCGGGACGAAGGCGGCCGGCACCAAGGCGGCCGAGGTGAAGACGGCCGACGAGAAGAAGGCCGGGACGAAGAGGACCGGGGCGAAGAAGGCGCCCGCGAGGACGACGGCGAAGAGCGCCGCGGCGAAGAAGGCCGCTGCCAGGAAGACGGCGGCCGAGCGGACGACGCCCGAGAAGGCCACAGTGGAGAAGACCTCGGCGAAGAAGGCGGCGCCGGAGAAGGCCACCGCGGAGAGGGCCGCGAAGAGGACCACGGCGAAGAAGGCCGCGGCCGGGAAGACCGCGGCCGCCACGAGCGCCACCGGGAAGAGCACGGCCAAGAGCACGACCAGGACGAGCACGGCCAAGAGCGCCACCAGGACGAGCGCGACCGGGACGGGCACGAGCAGGACCAGCACGGCCAAAGGCACGACCAAGAAGAGCGCGGCCGGGAAGACGGCCGAGAAGGCGGGCGCGGCCCAGACCGCGCAGCAGACGGGAGCGACGACGGTGGTTGCGAAGAAGACTCCTGGGACGGCCACGACGGCGCAGACCGCCGTTCCCAAGGCCCGGGCCGGCGTGGTGGAGCCCGGCGACCTCGCGGTGCGCCCGGGCGAGGACCCCTGGACCCCGGAGGAGGTCGAGGAGGCCCGTGCGGAGCTGCAGTCCGAGATGGAGCGGCTGAGTTCCGAGATCAGCTCCTCCGAGGCCTCCCTGGCGGGTCTGATGCGGGACTCCGGGGACGGGGCGGGCGACGACCAGGCCGACACCGGGACCAAGAACATCGCCCGCGAGCACGAGATGGCGCTCACCGCCAACGCCCGCGAGATGCTCCTCCAGACCGAGCGCGCCCTGGACCGCCTCGACTCGGGCACGTACGGCCTGTGCGAGAACTGCGGGAACCCGATCGGCAAGGCCCGTATGCAGGCCTTCCCGCGGGCCACCCTGTGCGTGGAGTGCAAGCAGAAGCAGGAGCGCCGCTACTGACCGGCCCGGCCGCGCGCGGGCGGACGGCCGCCCGCGCGCCGTGAGGACGCCGCCCGGGCCGCCGCGGCGCCGATCGGCCCCGCCGGAAGCCGCCTGAGCACATGGGGCGGGGGAGGTGTGCCGTACTCTCGTCCCAGTCAGGTACCTAGGTTGAGGGACTCACGTGGCAGAGGCGGAGCGCATCATCGGTACGCCGGACACACCGGACGCGGCGCGGGCCGGGCGGGACCGCCCCGGCGGGGACGCGGCGGCGGACGGGCGCTCCGGTGCCGAGGGGGCACAGGCCCCGGCCGGCGGGTCCGGCGCGGACGGCACGGCGGCGGCCGGAGCCACCGGAGCGGCCGGCGACGGGCCGGCCGCGGCCGAGCGGCCCCGGGGCAGGCGGCGGATCGCCGTCCTGTTCGTGGTCGCGGCCTTCGCGTACGCCCTCGACCTGATCAGCAAGATGATCGTGGTCGCCAGGCTGGAGCACCACGCGTCGATCGAGATCGTCGGCGACTGGCTCAAACTGGAGGCGATCCGCAACGCGGGCGCGGCCTTCGGCTTCGGCGAGGCCTTCACCGTGATCTTCACGGTGATCGCGGCCGCCGTGATCGTGGTGATCGCCCGGCTCGCCCGCAAGCTCTACAGCCTGCCCTGGGCGATCGCGCTCGGCCTGCTGCTCGGCGGGGCGCTGGGCAACCTCACCGACCGGATCTTCCGCGCGCCCGGCGTCTTCGAGGGCGCGGTCGTCGACTTCATCGCCCCCAAGCACTTCGCCGTCTTCAACCTCGCCGACTCGGCGATCGTCTGCGGCGGCATCCTGATCGTGCTGCTGTCCTTCCGGGGCCTGGACCCGGACGGCACCGTGCACAAGGACTGAGCCGGCGGACCCCGCGGCCGGGGACGGGCGGGCTCCCGGACCGGGGACAGGGCCGTCGGTGCCGTCCGGCATACTCGACGGGTGAGCACGATTCCCGAGATCCGTACCCTGCCCGTGCCCGACGGCCTGGAGGGCGAGCGCGTCGACGCCGCCATCTCCCGCATGTTCGGCTTCTCCCGTACGAAGGCGGCGGAGCTGGCCGCCGCGGGCAAGGTGCTGGTCGACGGCACGGTGGTCGGCAAGTCCGAGCGGGTGAGCGGCGGCGCCTGGCTCGAGGTCGAGATGCCGCAGGCGCCCGCGCCGGTGCAGGTGGTCGCCGAGCCGGTCGAGGGCATGGAGATCGTGCACGACGACGAGGACGTGGTCGTGATCGTCAAGCCGGTGGGCGTGGCCGCGCACCCGTCGCCCGGCTGGAGCGGCCCGACGGTGATCGGCGGGCTGGCCGCGGCCGGCTACCGCATCTCCACCTCCGGCGCCGCCGAGCGCCAGGGCATCGTGCACCGCCTCGACGTCGGCACCTCCGGCCTGATGGTGGTCGCCAAGTCGGAGCGCGCGTACACCTCGCTCAAGCGCCAGTTCAAGGAGCGCACGGTCGACAAGCGCTACCACACGCTCGTCCAGGGCCACCCCGACCCGACCAGCGGCACCATCGACGCGCCCATCGGCCGTCACCCCCAGCACGACTACAAGTGGGCGGTCACGGCCGACGGCAAGCCCTCGGTGACCCACTACGACCTGATCGAGGCCTTCCGCGCCGCCTCCCTGCTCGACGTGAAGCTGGAGACCGGGCGCACCCACCAGATCCGCGTCCACATGGCCGCCCACCGCCACCCGTGCGTCGGCGACCTGACGTACGGCGCCGACCCGACGCTCGCCAAGCGGCTGCACCTGACCCGCCAGTGGCTGCACGCGGTCCGGCTCGGCTTCGAGCACCCCGGCGACGGCGAGTGGGTGGAGTTCGCCAGCGACTACCCCGCGGACCTGCAAGAAGCCCTGGACCAGGTCCGCGAGGAGACGTACGGATGAGCCCGGCCGCGCCGTACGACGTCCGCGTCGCCGAGGACCCGGCCGACCGCGAGGCGTGCTTCGCGGTGCGCAAGCAGGTCTTCGTGGCCGAGCAGGGCGTCGCCGAGGAGATCGAGTACGACGCGTACGACGCCGTCGCGCTGCACGTCCTCGCCGTCCGGGACGACGGGCTGCCGCTCGGCACCGGGCGCCTGCTGTACGGCGAGGCGGCCGCCGCGAAGACCGGCGGCGAGCCGTCGGTGGGGTCGCTGGGGCGGCTCGCGGTGGCCCGGGAGGCCCGCGGGCTGGGCGTCGGCGCGGCCCTGGTCCGGGCCGTCGAGGACGCGGCACGCGCGCGGGGCCTGACCGCGGTGGACCTGCACGCGCAGACCCACGCGCTCGGCTTCTACGAGCGTCTCGGCTACGTGGCGTACGGCCCCGAGTTCCCGGACGCGGGCATCCCGCACCGCGCGATGCAGCGCTCCCTCTAGCCTCCCTCCGTCCCCCTCCTCGCGTTCGCCCCTCCGGCCCCCTCCGCCCGGTTCGCCCCCTCCGGCCCGCCCCTTCGGCCGGTGTCGCCGAAGCGCAGGTGGGAACCGGTACGTGGCAGGCTTGAGGTCTGCTGTGTGAATTTCTGGAACCACCAACGGAGCGCCGGCCGTGGATCAGTTGGCCCTGCTGTTCGTGCTGTTGCTCGGGGCCGTGGTGAGTGTCCCCGTCGCCGACCGCCTCGGGGTGCCGTCCCCCGTGCTGATGGCCCTGCTCGGGGTCGCCCTCGCGCTGCCCGACTTCGTGCCGAACGTGAACATCCCGCCGGACCTGATCCTGCCCGCGCTGCTGCCGCCGCTGCTGTACGCCGCCGTCCGCCGGACCTCCTGGCGCCAGTTCACCGCCAACAAACGGCCGATCTTCCTGCTCGCCGTGGCACTGGTGTTCGTCACCACCCTGTGCGTCGCCGCCGTGGCCCACGCCATCGTGCCCGGTCTCCCGGTCGCCGCCGCGGTGGCGCTCGGCGCGCTGGTCGCCCCGCCCGACCCGGTGGCGGCGACCGCGGTCGCCGGGCGGCTCGGGCTGCCGCGCCGCCTGGTGTCGATCCTCGAGGGCGAGGGGCTGTTCAACGACGTCACGGCCATCGTGCTCTACCACGTCGCGATCGCCGCCGCGATCAGCGGGGAGTTCTCGCCGTGGCGGGCCGGTCTCGACCTGGTCCTGTCGGCGGTCGTCGCGGTCGTCGTGGGACTGGCCCTCGGCTGGGGCACCAACCGGCTGATGGACCTGCTGGAGGACCCCACCCTGCAGATCGGCCTCACCCTGCTCGTGCCGTACGCCTCCTACGTGCTGGCCGAGGAACTGCACGGCTCCGGCGTCCTGGCCGTGCTCACCACGGCGCTGTTCCTGGCCGAGTACGCCACCCACGCCGACGACGTGATGACGCGGCTGACCGGGCACACGGTGTGGAACGTCGTCGACACGCTCGTCACCGGAGTCGCCTTCGGCCTGGTCGGGCTCGAACTGCACAACGCCGTCCGGACGGCGAGCGGCCGGTGGGGCCAGCTGCTCGGCTGGTCCGCGGCGGTGGTCGCGGTGGTGGTGCTCGTACGGCTGCTGTGGCTGCTCCCGGCGACCTGGCTCACCAAGCGGCTGCACGCGCTGCGCGACTACGACGAGGAGATCCCGCTGGGCTGGCGGGAGACCGTCGTGATGTGGTGGGCGGGGATGCGCGGGGTGGCGTCGGTGGCGCTGGCGCTGGCCGTCCCGCTGACCACGGACAGCGGGGCGCCCTTCCCGGACCGTGACGAGATCGTCTTCATCGCCTTCGGCGTGATCATGGCCACCCTGGTGCTGCAGGGACTGACCCTGCCGTGGCTGGTGCGGCGGCTGGGGGTGCAGGCCGACACGGAGCGCGAGGGGGCCTTCGAGAAGCAGCTCGCGGTGCGGGCGGCGAAGGCCGCCAAACGGCGGCTGCGGGAGATCGAGCAGGTCGAGGACCTGCCGGAGGACCTGGCGGAGCAGATGCTGCGGCGGGCCTTCGAGATCGGGGTGCGCATCAGCCCGGACATCGGCGACGACGAGCGCCGGGAGGCGCACCAGCACCGGGTGCGGCGGCTGAAACAGACCCGCCGGATCCAGAACGAGATGCTGAGCGCGGCCCGGCACGAGGTGCTGGCGGCGCGGAGCGAGGCGGGGGCCGACCCGGAGATCGTGGACCGGGTGCTGCGCCACCTGGACGTACGCAGTCTGCGGTGACCGGCCGCCGGGTCGAAACGCGCGTTTACCCGCCGCCCGCGGGCCCCCTTTGTAGGCTCGGATCATGACTCGCAACGTCGTGATCAGTGGTGGTGGTACGGGAATCGGGCTCGCCGCGGCGCGGGCCTTCGCGGCCGACGGGGACCGGGTGCTGCTGCTCGGGCGGCGGGCCGAGGTGCTGGAGAAGGCGGGCGTGCCCGGCGCCCTGACCTGCGCCGCCGACGTGGGTGAGGTGGCGGGGGTGCGCGAGGTCGCCCGGTTCGTGGCCGACGAGCTCGGCGCGGTGGACGTGCTGATCCACAGCGCGGGCGGCTCGGGGCAGCTCGAACCCCGGGTCGAGCGTGACGACCCGCTCGAACTCCTCGCCGACGACTGGCTCGTCAACTTCCGGCTCAACACCCTGACCGCCGTCCTGCTCACCGAGGCGCTCAAGGTCCGGCTCGCCGAACCCGGCGGCCGGGTGCTGTTCCTCAGCTCCATCGCCGCCTACCGGGGCTCCGGGAGCGGTGCCTACGCGGCCGCCAAGGCCGCCCTGCACCCCTACGTCCACGACCTGGCCCGGCAGCTCGGACCGCGCGGCATCACCGTGAACGCGGTCGCACCCGGGTACATCGAGGACACCGACTTCTTCGGGGACGGTATGCCGGAGGAGCGGCGCGCCCAGCGCATCGCGGAGACCTCGAACGGCCGCGCCGGGACGCCCGGGGACGTGGCCGCCACGCTGCACTGGCTGGCCTCCCCGGGCGCCGGCCACATCACCTCGCAGATCATCCAGGTCAACGGCGGCGCCGAGCGCGGCCACTGAGACCACTACGGGCGGCTCCGGGCGCTCAGCCCCGGCCGCGGCCCCCGGCGGCGGGCTTCTCGAAGCTGCGCCAGAGCGCGCCGTCGTAGGCCTCGCGGGGGCCGTCGGCACGGCCCGGGGGCGGCACCGCCCCCGCCGTGTTGACGCGGGGCAGCGCGTAGGGGTGCTCCTCGCACAGCCAGCGCACCATCTCCTCGCGTACCGCCACCCGCACCGTCCAGATGTCGTCCGCGTCCTTCGCGGTCACCAGCGCCCGCACCTCGATGGTGTTCGGCGTCGAGTCCGTCACCACCAGACCGTAGGCGCGGCCGTCCCAGGCCGGGCACTGGCGCAGGATGTCACGCAGCCGCTCGCGCATCGCCTCGACGGGCGCGCTGTGGTCGAGCTGCCAGAACACGGTGCCGGTCATCTGCGGGGTGCCGCGGGACCAGTTCTCGAACGGCTTGGAGGTGAAGTACGACACCGGCATGGTGATCCGGCGCTCGTCCCAGGTCCGTACGGTCAGGAAGGTCAGGGTGATCTCCTCGACCGTGCCCCACTCGCCGTCCACGACGACGGTGTCGCCGATGCGCACCATGTCGCCGAAGGCGATCTGCAGTCCCGCGAACATGTTGCTCAGGGTGGACTGCGCGGCGACACCGGCGACGATGCCCAGGATGCCGGCCGAGGCCAGCAGCGAGGCGCCGGCCGCGCGCATCGCCGGGAACGTCAGCAGCATGGAGGCGATGGCCACCACGATGACGATCGCCGAGACCACGCGCATGATCAGCTCGACCTGGGTGCGCACCCGGCGCACCCGGGCCGGGTCCCGGTGCATCCGGGCGTAGCGCGAGTACGACGTCTCGACCACCGCCGCGGCGATACGGATGACCAGCCAGGACGCGGACCCGATCAGTACCAGGGACAGCGTCCGGCCGATGCCGACCCGGTGGGCCTCCAGCAGCTTCGCCTGGTCGTAGGACCCTCTCAGCAGCGCCGAGCACAGGACGAGCTGGTAGGGCACACGGGCACGGCGCAGCAGACCCCACAAGGGTGTCTCGTGGTGCCGTGAATCGGCCTTGCACAGCAGAAGGTCCGTGGCCCAGCCGACGACCAGTGTGAGGACGACCGAGCCGCCGACGACGATCAGCGGGCGGAGTACGTTCTCCATGCCTGCGAACCTAACCGGCGACGGCGGGACATGCACATGTGTCTTCGCGGCGATCGTGGGTAGGGCGCCCGGCGGTGTGGCGAGGATCTCCCGGTACGGATCTCCCCGGTACAGATCTCCCGGCACGGGTCTCCTGGCGCGGATCCGCGGCGCGGGCCCCGGCGCCCGTGGTGGGGCGGCGCCGTACCCGGCTGGCACCATGGCCTCATGAACATCATGCTCTTCCACTCGACCTTCGGCCTCAGACCCGCCGTGCGCCGGGCCGCCGAGCGGCTGCGCGCCGCCGGGCACGAGGTGTGGACCCCGGACCTCTTCGAGGGCCGGACGTTCGACACGGTCGAGGAGGGCATGGCGTACAAGGACGAGATCGGCAAGGACGAGCTGCTCAAGCGGGCCGTCCTCGCCGCGGCGCCCTACTCGGACCGGGGCCTGGTGTACGCCGGGTTCTCGCTCGGCGCCTCCATCGCGCAGACCCTCGCGCTCGGCGACGGCAAGGCCCGCGGCCTGCTGCTCCTGCACGGCACGTCGGACATCGCGCCCGGTGTGTCGGTGGACGAGCTGCCCGTCCAGCTGCACGTGGCCGAACCGGACCCGTTCGAGACGGACGACTGGCTGAGCGCCTGGTACCTCCAGATGCGCCGGACCGGCGCCGACGTGGAGGTCTACCGCTACGCCGGGGCCGGTCACCTCTACACCGACCCCGACCTGCCGGACTACGACGAGGAGGCCGCCGAGGCCACCTGGCGGGTGGCACTCGGCTTCCTCGACACGCTGTAGCCCCGACCGCGGCTACACCGGGTCGTAGGTTCGTTCGACCTTCTGCGTGCCGTTGCGGGTGCGGTACGAGCGGGTCCAGGCCGAGGTGGCGTTCGGGCTGGTGCGGTCGGACAGGACGTAGTAGTCCATCTGCGCGCGGTCGGCGGTGATGTCCAGGACGCCGTAGCCGTGGCGGTCGGTGTCGACCCAGTGCACATGGCGGTTGGCGGCGCGGATCACCGGCGCGGCGACCGCCGAGACGGTGCCCTCGGGCACCTTGACGATGTCGTCGAGGTTGTCGGAGGTCACCGAGGTGACCACGAACTCCGTGGCCGCGGACGCGGACAGCGGGTACGTGCCGGCGTCCACCGGGACGTCGTTCGCCCAGGCCATGTGGATGTCGCCGGTCAGGAACACCGTGTTGCGGATGGCGTTCGCCCGCAGGTGCGCCAGCAGCTCGCGGCGGTCGTCGGTGTAGCCGTCCCACTGGTCGGTGTTGACGGCGAGGCCCTCCTGCGGCAGCCCGAGCAGCTTGGCGAGCGGCTTGAGCAGGTCCGCGGAGAGGGAGCCGACGACGAACGGCGAGATCATCACCGAGTTGCCGACCAGCCGCCAGGTGGTGTCGGACGCCTTCAGCCCGGCCTTCAGCCAGTCGAGCTGGGCGCGCCCGGTGAGCGTGCGGTCCGGGTCGTCGACCGAGCCGCTGCCCGAGGACGCCTGCTGCGAGCGGAAGGAGCGCAGGTCGAGCAGGGAGAGGTCGGCGAGCCTGCCGAAGCGCAGCCGCCGGTAGGTGGTGCCCGCGAGCGCCGGGCGGACCGGCATCCACTCGAAGTAGGCCTGCTTGGCGGCCGTCTGGCGCGCGCTCCAGGTGCCCTCGGCGCCCTCGGTGTGGTTGACCGCGCCGCCCGACCAGGCGTTGTCGGCGAACTCGTGGTCGTCCCAGATGGCGACGACCGGCGCCTTGTGGTGCAGGGCCTGCAGATCGGGGTCGGTCTTGTACCTGGCGTGCCGGGTGCGGTAGTCGGCGAGGGTGAGGATCTCGTTCGTGGGGGAGTGCGGCCGGACGACCGTGCCCCGGGTCCCGTACTCGCCGGACTTGTACTCGTAGATGTAGTCGCCGAGGTGCAGCCAGGCGTCCAGGTCGTTCCTGGCCGCGAGATGGCGGTAGGCGGCGAAGTAGCCTGCCTCCCAGTTGGCGCAGGAGACCACGCCGAAGCGCAGGCCCGGCACGGCGGCGTCGGCCGCCGGTGCGGTGCGGGTCCGGGCGACCGGCGAGTCGGTGCCGCCGGCCGAGAAGCGGAACCAGTAGTCGGTGGCCGGCGCGAGCCCCCGGATGTCGGCCTTGACCGTGTGGTCGCTCGCGGCGGTCGCGGTGGTCGAGCCCTGGGCGACGACGCTGGTGAACGCCTTGTCCCGGGCCACCACCCAGCTCACCTCGGTGTCCGGGCCGGCCCCGGAGCCGGGTGTCGCCTCGGCGGTGGGCGTCACGCGGGTCCACAGCAGGATGCCGTCCGGCAGCGGGTCCCCGGAGGCCACCCCGTGCAGGAACGCGGGTGCCTCGGTGGCGGCGCGGGCGGGCAGCGCGGCGGCGAGCGGCCCGGCCAGGACAGCAGTGGCCGCCGCGGCCTTGACGACCGTACGGCGGCGCGGGGAAAGGGAGTTGACGCGCTCGGATCGCGAGCCGGCGTCAGGTGTTGATCTGTATCGACTGGTCACGGGCGATCAGATTACTGATCGGTACGCACGAAGGGCGGGCGAACGGCCAAATGTTCGCCCGCCCTTCAGCGCGGTGACGGCTGCCCGGGTGTCAGCCCTTGAGGGCCGCGTCCACCACCTTGTTGAAGTCGGCCACCGACATCGGCGGGTTCTGCGTGCCCGGGACGGTGAGCATCTTGCCGTTCATGACGAAACTCGGGGTGCCCGTCACGCCGTCCTTGTTCTTGTCGAAGGTCTTCGACATCGCCATCGCCCAGGCATCGTAGGTGCCGTTCTTCACGGCGGTCTGGAACTTCGTGTTGCTCTTCAGGGCGGGGACGGTGCCGGCGACCTGGAGGAGGTAGTCGTCGCTCTTGAACTTGTCGGTCGTCTCGTCCGGGTGCCACTTCGCCGAGTACAGCGCGGTCTTGTACTCGAGGAACGCCTCGGGACTCACGTCGAGCGCGGCACCCAGCGCGCTCATCGCGTTCTTCGAGCCCTCGCCGTTGTCGTGGCCGTCGATGAAGGTGCCGCCGATGTACTGGATCTTGAACGTGCCGTCGTCGAGGTCCTTCTTGACGGTGGCGCCGACGGTCTGCTCGAACTGCGCGCACACCGGACAACGCGGGTCCTCGTACACCTTCAGTGTCTTCTTGGCGGTGCTCTTGCCGATGACCACCGTCGTGCCGTCGGCCCCGGTGGTGTTGGCCGGGGCGACGACCTTCTCGTCCTTCACGGCCTCCCAGTGGCCGGGCTTGTTGGCCTGGACGACGGCGTAGCCTATGCCGCCCGCCGCCGCCAGCACGGCGACGACCGAGACGGCCACGACGGCCTGCCGCTTGGCCTTGGCGCGCTTGGCGTCGCGCTCGCGCTCGGCGCGCAGCCGCTCCCGGGCCGCCGACTTCGCCGCCTGACTGTTCCGCTGGCTCATGGTGGTGTTCTCCTGTGGGACGCGCAGCTCTCTGTGCGCTGGGTACGTGCGGGGGACTGGTCGTGCTCAGGGGCGGCCGTCCGGGCCGGCCCCGCGCGGGGTGCCGCCCGGGCCCGGCCGACGGGTGGTGCCGCTCAGACGAGGGCGGCCGAGCACGGCGGTCCGCGCCGTCCCAGGGCGCGTACGAGGAAGCGGGTGCGCAGGATCGCGGGCCGCGCCGCGGGACGCGCGGGGCGCGGCGCGGACGGGGCGGGGCGGACGGTCACCGCGGCGGCGGCGAGCCGCAGCGGCCGGACCGTCGTGGCGGCCGTGGCGGCCACCGCGCGCAGCAGCTGGGCGAGCGCCCGCTCGCCGCGGCGCAGCCACGCGGCCGCGAGCAGTCCGACGCCGGTGTGCGCGGCGAGCAGCAGCCAGGCGGTGGCCGGGTCGGCGTGGGCGAGCAGGGCGGCGAGCCGGTCGGGGCCGGCGCCGGCCCACCCGTCAACCGGCCACCACCCTTCATGGAGGCGCTGCGCGCCGCTCCCGGCCCATCGGGCCAGGGGTACGCCCACGCCCGGCCCGCCGCCGCACAGCAGGTCGACGCCGACGGAGCGCAGCGGGCCGGCCACGGGGCCGCCCACGGGTCCGTAGCAGACGTGCTGGCCGGCGGTGAAGACCGTGTCGGCCGCCAGTTCCAGCGGGATCAGCAGCGCGGCGATCCGCCCGAAGCCGCGCTCGCGGCCCGCCAGGGCGTACGCGAGCACGAACACGGCGGCCGCGACGGCGGCCACCGTGTTCAGCGGCAGCGGGACCCGGGACAGCAGCACGTGCGACGCGGTGCTGAGCGTCACGACGACGGCCGTGAACAGCGCCGCGCGTACGGCTCTGAGGTGGGTCCCTGATATGTCCATTGCGCAGAAGAGTGTGTCACGTGCCGCGGTAAGGGAGCCTTAAAGGCGCCCCGTGCGCGGCCCTTCCGTCACAGACCCGGAATGCGGCCGTTGCGGAAGAGGTCCAGGAAGATCTGGTGGTCGCCGCGCGCGCGTGCGCCGTACTCGTGCGCGAAGTCCACGAGCAGGGGCGCGAAGCCCTCCTCGTCGGCCGCGATGGCCGCGTCGATGGCCCGCTCGGTGGAGAACGGCACCAGCGACTCCCCGGACTGGTCGTCCGCCGCCGCGTGCATCGTCGCCGTGGCCCGGCCCAGGTCGGCGACCACCTGCGCGATCTCCTCCGGGTCGTCGATGTCGCCCCAGTCCAGGTCGACGGCGTACGGCGAGACCTCCGCGACCAGCTGGCCCGCGCCGTCCAGCTCGGTCCAGCCCAGCCAGGGGTCGGCGTGCGCCTGGAGGGCGCGCTGGGAGATCACCGTGCGGTGGCCCTCGTGCTGGAAGTAGTCGCGGATCGCCGGGTCCGTGATGTGCCGGGAGACGGCCGGGGTCTGGGCCTGCTTGATGTAGATCACGACGTCGTTCTCCAGGGCGTCGCTGTGGCCCTCCAGGAGGATGTTGTACGACGGCAGGCCCGCTGAGCCGATGCCGATGCCGCGGCGGCCCACGACGTCCTTCACCCGGTAGGAGTCCGGGCGGGCCAGGGACGTCTCCGGCAGCGTCTCCAGATAGCCGTCGAAGGCCGCGAGCACCTTGTAGCGGGTGGCGGCGTCCAGCTCGATGGAGCCGCCGCCGGGCGCGAAGCGGCGCTCGAAGTCGCGGATCTCGCTCATCGAGTCCAGCAGCCCGAAGCGGGTGAGCGACCGCGCGTCGCGCAGCGCGTCCAGGAGGGGGCCCTGGGCGGTGTCCAGGGTGAAGGGCGGCACCTCGTCGCTCTTGGCGCCGGTCGCCAGGGCGTGCACGCGCTCGCGGTAGGCGGTGGCGTAGACCGTGACCAGCTCGGTGATCTGCTCGTCGCTCAGCGCCTTGGCGTAGCCGATCAGGGCCACGGAGGCGGCGAAGCGCTTCAGGTCCCAGGTGAAGGGGCCCACGTAGGCCTCGTCGAAGTCGTTGACGTTGAAGACGAGGCGGCCGTTGGAGTCCATGTAGGTGCCGAAGTTCTCCGCGTGCAGATCGCCGTGGATCCACACCCGCGAGGTGCGCTCGTCCAGGTAGGGGCCGCCGCGCTTCTCGGCGTCCAGGTCGTGGTAGAAGAGGCCGGCCGTGCCGCGGTAGAACGCGAAGGCCGAGGCCGCCATCTTCCGGAACTTCACGCGGAACGCGGCCGGGTCGGCGGCCAGGAGCTCGCCGAAGGCGGTGTCGAAGACGGCGAGGATCTCCTCGCCGCGCTGCTCGTCGCTGAGCTGGGGGACCGACATCGCTGGGTGCCTCCTGGTACGGGTGGTGCGTGACGTGTGGGACGGATCCTCCGCGGATCTTCCCCTGTGCCAACGTCCGGCGGGGCGGGGGAGTGCCCGCGTGCTCCTCGCACGAAGGTACGCGTGGATGCCCGCCGAGTGTCAGTGCCGGGGCATAGACTTCGACGCTGTCCCCCGGACTGTCCGCAGCCTGTAGACAACTGTTCGCCTTGGAGGCCGCAACCGTGTCAAAGCCGCCGTTCACGCACCTGCACGTCCACACCCAGTACTCGCTGCTGGACGGTGCCGCGCGGCTCAAGGACATGTTCGACGCGTGCAACGAGATGGGCATGACGCACATCGCCATGTCCGACCACGGCAACCTCCACGGGGCGTACGACTTCTTCCACTCCGCGAAGAAGGCCGGAGTCACCCCGATCATCGGCATCGAGGCGTATGTCGCCCCCGAGTCCCGGCGCAACAAGCGCAAGATCCTCTGGGGTCAGCCGCACCAGAAGCGGGACGACATCTCCGGTTCCGGCGGTTACACCCACAAGACGATGTGGGCGGTGAACAGGACCGGCCTGCACAACCTCTTCCGGCTGTCCTCCGACGCGTACGCCGAGGGCTGGCTGCAGAAGTGGCCCCGGATGGACAAGGAGACCATCGCCCAGTGGTCCGAGGGGATCGTGGCCTCCACCGGCTGCCCCTCCGGCGAGGTCCAGACCCGGCTGCGCCTCGGCCACTTCGACGAGGCGCTCAAGGCGGCCGCCGACTACCAGGACATCTTCGGCAAGGACCGGTACTTCCTGGAGCTGATGGACCACGGCATCGAGATCGAGCGCCGGGTCCGCGACGGCCTGCTGGAGATCGGCAGGAAGCTCGGCATCCCCCCGCTGGTCACCAACGACTCGCACTACACGTACGCGCACGAGGCGACCGCCCACGACGCCCTGCTGTGCATCCAGACCGGCAAGAACCTCTCCGACCCCGACCGCTTCAAGTTCGACGGCACCGGCTACTACCTGAAGTCCACGGACGAGATGTACGCCATCGACTCCTCGGACGCCTGGCAGGAGGGCTGCGCCAACACGCTCCTCGTGGCCGAGATGGTCGACACCACCGGCATGTTCGAGGCGAAGAACCTCATGCCGAAGTTCGACATCCCCGAGGGCTACACCGAGGTCACCTGGTTCAAGGAGGAGGTCCGCCGCGGCATGGAGCGCCGCTTCCCCGGCGGCATCCCCGAGGACCGGCAGAAGCAGGCCGAGTACGAGATGGACGTCATCATCCAGATGGGGTTCCCGGGGTACTTCCTCGTCGTCGCCGACTTCATCATGTGGGCGAAGAACAACGGCATCGCGGTGGGCCCCGGCCGAGGCTCCGCGGCCGGCTCGATCGTGGCGTACGCCATGGGCATCACCGACCTCGACCCGATTCCGCACGGCCTGATCTTCGAGCGGTTCCTCAACCCCGAGCGCGTCTCCATGCCCGACGTCGACATCGACTTCGACGAGCGCCGGCGCGTCGAGGTCATCAGGTACGTGACGGAGAAGTACGGCGCCGACAAGGTCGCCATGATCGGCACGTACGGCAAGATCAAGGCCAAGAACGCGATCAAGGACTCCGCGCGCGTGCTGGGCTACCCGTACGCCATGGGCGACCGGCTCACCAAGGCCATGCCCGCCGACGTCCTCGGCAAGGGCATCGACCTCAACGGCATCACCGACCCCTCGCACCCGCGCTACAGCGAGGCGGGCGAGATCCGCGGGATGTACGAGAACGAGCCGGACGTGAAGAAGGTCATCGACACCGCCAAGGGCGTCGAGGGCCTGGTCCGGCAGATGGGCGTGCACGCCGCCGGCGTGATCATGTCCAGCGAGACCATCACCGAGCACGTGCCCGTCTGGGTCCGGCACACCGACGGCGTGACCATCACCCAGTGGGACTACCCGAGCTGCGAGTCGCTCGGCCTGCTGAAGATGGACTTCCTCGGCCTGCGCAACCTGACGATCATGGACGACGCCGTCAAGATGGTGAAGTCCAACAAGGGGATCGACATCGATCTCCTCAGCCTCCCGCTGGACGACCCCACGACCTTCGAACTGCTCCAGCGCGGCGACACCCTGGGCGTCTTCCAGTTCGACGGCGGCCCCATGCGCTCGCTGCTGCGGCTGATGAAGCCCGACAACTTCGAGGACATCTCCGCCGTCTCCGCGCTCTACCGTCCGGGCCCCATGGGCATGGACTCGCACACCAACTACGCGCTGCGCAAGAACAAGCTCCAGGAGATCACCCCGATCCACAAGGAGCTGGAGGAGCCCCTCGAGGAGGTCCTGGCCGTCACCTACGGCCTGATCGTCTACCAGGAGCAGGTGCAGAAGGCCGCCCAGATCATCGCCGGGTACTCGCTCGGCGAGGCCGACATCCTCCGCCGCGTCATGGGCAAGAAGAAGCCCGAGGAACTGGCGAAGAACTTCGTCCTCTTCCAGGAGGGAGCCCGGAAGAAGGGCTACAGCGACGAGGCCATCCAGGCCCTGTGGGACGTGCTGGTCCCCTTCGCCGGCTACGCGTTCAACAAGGCCCACTCCGCCGCGTACGGCCTGGTGTCGTACTGGACCGCCTACCTGAAGGCGAACCACCCGGCCGAGTACATGGCCGCGCTGCTGACCTCGGTGAAGGACGACAAGGACAAGTCGGCGGTCTACCTCAACGAGTGCCGCCGCATGGGCATCCGGGTCCTCCCGCCGAACGTCAACGAGTCGCAGTCGAACTTCGCCGCCCAGGGCGACGACGTGATCCTCTTCGGCCTCTCCGCCGTCCGCAACGTCGGCACCAACGTCGTCGAGTCGATCATCAAGTGCCGCAAGGCCAAGGGGAAGTACGCCTCCTTCCCGGACTACCTCGACAAGGTCGAGGCGGTCGTCTGCAACAAGCGCACCACGGAGTCGCTGATCAAGGCGGGCGCCTTCGACACCATGGGCCACACCCGCAAGGGCCTGACGGCGCAGTACGAGCCGATGATCGACAACGTGGTCGCGGTCAAGCGCAAGGAGGCGGAGGGCCAGTTCGACCTCTTCGGCGGCATGGGCGAGGAGCAGAGCAGCGAGCCCGGCTTCGGCCTCGACGTCGTCTTCGGCGAGGAGGAGTGGGACAAGACCTACCTGCTCGCCCAGGAGCGGGAGATGCTCGGTCTCTACGTCTCCGACCACCCCCTCTTCGGCCTGGAGCACGTCCTGTCCGACAAGGCGGACGCGGGCATCGCCCAGCTCACCGGCGGCGAGCACGCGGACGGCGCGGTCGTCACCATCGGCGGCATCATCTCCGGCCTGCAGCGCAAGATGACCAAGCAGGGCAACGCCTGGGCCATCGCCACCGTCGAGGACCTCGCCGGCTCCATCGAGTGCATGTTCTTCCCCGCCACCTACCAGCTGGTGTCCACGCAACTCGTCGAGGACGCCGTGGTGTTCGTCAAGGGCCGCCTCGACAAGCGCGAGGACGTGCCCCGCCTGGTCGCGATGGAGCTGATGGTCCCCGACCTGTCCAACGCGGGCACCAACGCGCCGGTGATCCTCACCATCCCGGCCACCCGGGTCACCCCGCCCATGGTCAGCCGCCTCGGCGAGATCCTGAGCCACCACAAGGGCGACAGCGAGGTCCGGATCAAGCTCCAGGGCCCGCGCAAGACGACGGTGCTGCGCCTGGACCGGCACCGGGTGAAGCCGGACCCCGCCCTCTTCGGCGACCTCAAGGTCCTGCTCGGCCCGTCCTGTCTGGCCGGCTGACCCCGCCCGGCGGGTTGGCCGACGTGCACAAGGGGCGTGCCTGCGCGCGGGCACGCCCCTCGTGGATGCTCAACGGACAGAGCGCCGGGCTCAGTTGTGGCCGAAGCGCTTCTGCCTGCCCTTGCGGGCCATATCAGTCGGAGTCAGCTGCGGCGCGTGGTGCTCGGGCTGCGACTCCATCACGGACCGCTCGGTCTCCTGGGGGCCGTTCGCGGCCACCGAGGCCTTCTGCCGGCTGCGGTCCTGCTTCCTGTTCTTGGCCATGGTGATCAGCCTCCTGTGGGGGATCTAGGGGCCAGGGCCGGGACCAGATTCACATAGGCCGACAATGAACGCATGTCGGATAATTACCGTATGTGACAGGGGTGGTCGGGACACCGGGCCCGGAAACGCCACGCCGAAGATCGAGTTCGGGCCGTTAACCCCGGCGCCGTCGGGCAGACTCGAAGCAAGCCCGAAGCAAACCTCCCGGAAAGAGGGTGGATCGCGTGGACCGCTGCATCGTCCTGGTGGACGCCGGGTATCTGCTGGGGGCCGCCGCCAGTCTCCTCGCCGGGGAGCCGTCGCGGTCCCGCATCAGCGTCGATCACACCGCCCTCGTCCAGGGACTGCGCGAGCAGGCCGAATCCGACACCGAGCGGCCCCTGCTGCGCATCTACTGGTTCGACGGCGCCCCCGACCGCGTGCCGCAGCCCGACCACCGCAGGCTCCGGGTGATGCCCCGCGTCACGGTCCGGCTCGGCGCGCTGACCCGCAGCGACGGCCGCTGGGCGCAGAAGGGCGTGGACGCCGCCATGCACGCCGAGCTGACCGAGCTGGCCCGCAACCGCGCCTGCTCCGACGTCGTCCTCGTCACCGGCGACGGCGATCTGCTGCCCGGCATGATGGCCGCCAAGGAGCACGGCGTCGCCGTCCATCTGTGGGCCGTCCAGGCCGCCGACGGCGACTACAACCAGTCCGAGGACCTGGTCGCCGAGGCCGACGAGCGGCGCGTGCTGGACCGCACCTGGATCACCAAGGCCGTACGGGCCAAGGAACTGACCGGCGTCTGCGCCCCGCCGCCCGCGCCCCGCCCCGAGATCGCCGCGATCCTCTCCGCGCCGCTGCCCGAGTCCGCGCTCGCCGCGACGGAGCGCCCCGGCGAGCAGCGCCCGCACCCGGCCGCGGCCGCCGGGCGCAACGGCACCGAGGAACGGATGCCGAGCCCCAAGGGCGTACCCACCCCCAAGGACCTCGCCGCCCTGCGCGCCCCCGGGAACCAGCCCGTCCAGCACCCCACCACGGCGACCCTGCGCTGGTCCTCCGACCGGGGCTGGGTGGACCGCCCCGGGGTGGCCGCCGAGCCCGCCGAGGCCGCCTCCATGCCGACGCTGGCGCAGCTGACGACGGCCGAGCAGCGGTGGGCGGACCGCGAGGAGGACATCACGACCGTCGGCGGCGACCCCTTCGAGGTCGGGCAGGTCTTCGCGCGGCGGTGGGTGGAGCGGCTGGGCGACGGGACCCATCTGCAGAAGCTGTCGTCGATGTATCCGCGGGTCCCGCACCGCATCGACGGGGAGCTGCTGCGGTACGCCGCCCGGTTCGGGCTGCTGGCCCACAAGGACGACCAGATCGACGAGCACGACCGTTACGCCATCCGGGCCGGCTTCTGGCGGGAGATCGACGTGCGCACCGGGGCGGAGCACGCCCCCGCGGGGGACGGCGTCCCGGCGGGTCGCCCCAAGGACGAGTAAAGGCCCCGGACCCCGTACCCTCGTCCTTTGTGAGTACGCGCGCGGCACAGGCACTTCGGCACGGGGACGGCGTGGTGTGCGCGGTGCGCGGACTGACCAAGACCTATCCCGCGGTGCGCGGCCGGCGCGGCGTCCCCGCCGCGCCCGAGGTGCTGGCCTGCGACGGCGTCGACCTCGACGTCCGGCGCGGGGAGATCTTCGGGCTGCTCGGGCCGAACGGCGCCGGCAAGTCCACCCTCGTACGGCAGCTCACCGGGCTGCTGCGGCCGGACCGCGGCAATGTCGAGATCCTCGGCCACGACATCGTGGCGCACCCCGAGCGGGCCGCCCGGATCCTCGCCTACCTCGGGCAGGAGTCCACCGCCCTGGACGAGCTGACCGTCTCGCTCGCCGCCGAGACCACCGGACGGCTGCGCGGCCTGGACGCCCGGCGCGCGCGCGCCGAGCGGGACGCCGTCCTCGACGAGCTGGGCCTCGGCCCGATCGCCGGGCGTGCGCTGAAGAAGCTCTCCGGCGGTCAGCGGCGGCTCGCCTGCTTCGCCGCCGCGCTGGTCGGCGAGCGGCCGCTGCTCGTGCTCGACGAACCCACCACCGGCATGGACCCGGTGGCCCGGCGCGCGGTGTGGTCCGCCGTCGACAGCAGGCGCGCCGAACACGGCACGACGGTCCTGCTGGTCACCCACAACGTCATCGAGGCCGAGACCGTGCTCGACCGGGTCGCCGTGCTCGACCGGGGCCGGGTCATCGCCTGCGACACCCCGGCCGGGCTGAAGGCGCGGGTCTCCGGCGAGGTCCGGGTCGAACTGGTCTGGCGGGACCGGGCGCCCCTGGAGGTGGCCGAGGTGGCCGCGCTGCGGGAGCGGGCCGTGGAGGCGGGCCGGCGCTGGACGCTGCGGCTCGCGCCCGATGAGGCCCGCGCGGCCGTCGCCACGGTCACCGGCGGCGCCGCCTTCGCCGCCCTGGACGACTTCACCCTCGCCACGCCCAGCCTGGAGGACGTCTACCTGGCGCTCGGCGGCGCGGCCCGGCAGGGACTGGTGAAGGCATGAGCGCGCGGGCCGGCGAATCCGTAGGGGACTGCGCGGGCGCCGCGAACCACCCGGACCACCCGGTCCATCCGGTCCATCCGGTCCATCCGGTCCGCATGGACTACACGGGCGCCGCGGGGAACCCGTCCGGAGGACGGAACGCGACCGGGGCCCGTACCGCGTTCGCCGCAGGGAAGAGGAGCAGTTCGACGTGAGTGTCGTACCCGCCGGTGTGCTGCCCGGAGCCACGGCCGTGCAGGACGGCGGTGCCGGTGAGGCGGCCGTCCTCGCCCCGCGGGCGCGGCTGTGGCCGTCCCTCGCGGCCGTGTACCGGGCCCAGCTGTCCCGGGCGCGGGTGGCGCGGATCCCGCTGCTGTTCGTGGCGACCTTCCAGTCCGTCGGCATCATGGTCATGATGCGCGGCGTGGTCGGCGGAGGCGGCGAGGCCCGGTCCGTCGTGGCCGGGGCGTCGATCGTGGTCGTCGCCTATGTCGCCCTGAACCTGCTGGCGCAGTACTTCGGGCATCTGCGGGCCAGCGGCGGCCTCGACCACTACGCCACGCTGCCGGTGCCGCCCGCGGCGGTGGTGCTGGGCGCGGCGGGGGCCTACGCCTCCTTCACCGTGCCGGGGACGGTGGTGACCGCCGTCTTCGGGTGCGTGCTGTTCGGGCTGCCGCTCGGGAACCTGTGGGTGCTGCTCGCCGTGATCCCGCTCGCCGGTGCCGCGCTCTCCGGACTCGGCGCGGCCTGCGGACTGCTCGCCCCGCGACCGGAACTGGCCACGCTGCTCGGCCAGTTGGGCATGTCGGCGGCGCTGCTGCTGGGGGTGCTGCCGCCCGACCGGATGCCGGAGGCGATCCGCCTCGCCCGCGACCTGCTGCCGTCGACGTACGGCGTCGAGGCCTACGCCCGTACCTTCTCGGCCCATCCCGACTGGGCGTTCGTGGCCGGTGACATGGCCGTGTGCGCCGCGGTCGGGGTGGTCTCCCTGGCCCTCGCCACCTGGGCGTACCGGCGGGCGGCCGTCCGGTGACGCGGCCGTCGGACCCAACTGGCACGATGACAGGGTGACCGCTCCGTTGACTCCTCCTCCGCCGCCGCATCAGCGGCCCTCCCAGTCCGCCGAGGCCGCACAGGCCCCGCAGGCCCCGCACGGGCAGGCCTGGCAGGTGCCGCCTGCCGGGTCCGGGGCCGGGGTCGCGGCGACCGCGTACGAACAGGACGGACCCGGTATGAAGACCGAAGTCCGGGAGGCCGCCGTGGTCACCGTGGCCGTGGCGCTCGGCGGGCTGCTGCTGGGGCTGCTGTGGTGGTGGCTGGCGCCGCACGTGCCGCTGGTGGGCGACGTCGTGGACAACAGCTGGGTGGTCTACTTCAAGGACACCGAGGGGGAGCAGGCGATCGGCGTGGACGGCACGTTCACGCTGCTGGCGCTCGCCTTCGGCCTGGTGAGCGCGCTGGCCGTCTTCCTGGTGCGCCGGCGCGGGGGCGTGCCGCTGGTGGTCGCGCTGTGCGTCGGCGGTCTGCTCGGTTCGCTGCTGGCCTGGCGGTTCGGGATCTGGCTCGGGCCCGGCAAGGACGTCATCGCCCAGGCGAAGGCGGCCGGCAAGGGCGTCACCTTCCCGGCGCCGCTGAAGCTGAGCGCCAAGGGCGCGCTCCTCGCCTGGCCGCTGGCCGCGCTGGTCGTGCACCTGGGCCTGACCGCCCTGTTCGGCCCCCGCGACCCCGACCCCTACGGCGACGGCCCCTACGGACACGGAGCCCACGGGAACGATCCCTACGGACACGGTGCCCACGGAGCCGGTGCCCACGGGGACTCACCGACGGCGTAGCCGTCCCGCCCCCCGTTCAGGCCCGCGCGGGAAACCCGTTCAGGCCCGCGCGACCGGTGCCAGCACCGCGCCGGTCAGCCGGGCCAGGTCGGCTGGGGACAGCTCGACCTCCAGACCCCGGCGGCCCGCGGACACGCAGATCGTGCCGTGGGCCGTCGCCGAGTCGTCCAGGACCGTGGCCAGCCGCTTGCGCTGGCCGAGCGGGGAGATGCCGCCGCGGACGTAGCCGGTGGTGCGCTCGGCCAGGGCCGGGTCCGCCATCGCCGCGCGCTTGCCGCCCACCGCGGCGGCCAGCGCCTTCAGGTCCAGGGACCCCGCCACCGGGACCACGGCCACCGTCAGGGCGCCGTCGACGTCCGCCACCAGTGTCTTGAAGACACGGTCCGGGGAGACGCCCATCGCCTCGGCCGCCTCCGCGCCGTAGGAGGGGTGGGCGGGGTCGTGGTCGTAGGAGTGGACCGTGAAGTCCACGTCTGCCGCGGTGAGGGCCACCGTCGCGGGCGTGCCCCCGGGCTGCTGCTTCTTCGCCTTCTTCGCCATCCCGGTCCGTCTTCCCTCAGTTGAGGCTCGTCGGGCCGCGGGTCAGGTCCACGGCCGGCAACGACGGGAGACTACGGATGATCGCCGTCTCCGAGCGCAGCAGTCTCAGCTCCTCGCGCAGGCGGGAGGAGGTGTCCGGGGCCTGCAGCAGCCGCTGTTTCGTCGGAGTGTCCAGCGCCATCGCCGCCGCCACCAGGTACGACACCACGCTCGGCTCGTCCGGCAGTTCGGCGCCGGTGGTGAGCGACCGCTCCCGCGCGCCCGCCAGCCGCTTCTGGTACTGGCGGAAGGACCGCAGCACCCCCTCGGCGAGCGCGCCCGCCTCGTCGCCGGGCTCCTCGGACAGCTCCTCCAGCTCGGCCGTCAGGAACGGACCGCTCGCGTCGACGGACCGCAGCCGCACCCGGGTCGTGCCCGTCGCCAGCACCTCGAAGGTGCCGTCGGCCCGCTCCCGGACCGTCGCCGCGTCCGCCACGCAGCCCACGGTGTGGAACGCGGCGGCCGGATCGGGGCCGAAGCCGGCCGCGGGGCCGCGTTCGGGCTCGGCGGTCGGGTCGGGCATGCCGGGGGCGCTCAGGGCCACCTCGTGGCCGTCGCGGATCGCCACGACGGCGAACCGGCGCGGTTCTTCCTCGGGCGTCTTCAGGAGCGTGCGCATCATGGCGCGGTAGCGCTCCTCGAAGACGTTCAGAGGAAGCACCAGCCCCGGGAACAGCACCGAGTTCAGGGGGAAGAGCGGGAGCCGGAGGGTGGTCACGACGCAGAAGCCTAATGGTCGCCGGAGCGGACGCGTCCGCCGTGCTCGTTCCGCGGGTGCCGCGGCGGCCGGGCGAGGGGTGCCGCCCCGACGTCGTCGCGGACCTTCAGGAACAGGCCCAGCGGGTCGTCCGACACCCGGTCCCAGGGGAAGGACGTGGCGTACGGGCCGACGAGGCGCAGCTGGAGGCGTGCGTCCTCCTGGCGTCCCAGCCGGGCCAGGACGTACCCGAGCAGGTTGCGGATCTCCGCCGGCCAGGGGTCGGCGGCGGGGAACCGGGCGGAGAGCGCGATCGCCCGGTCGGCCGCCGCGTCCAGCCGGGCGCGCGGCACCTCCGGGCCGCAGCCGTCGGTCAGATAGGCGAAGGCCGCCCGGACCGGGAGGGCCTGGACGAGCGAGCCGACCGGGGCGTCCTGCGCGGCGAGGTCGGCGAAGTCGAAGCACTCGCGGTGGGAGCCGTGCCAGGAGGCCGCCAGGTAGCGCAGGGCGGCGACATGGCAGCCGTAGTGGTGCGGGGCGCGGCGCACCGCCGCCTCCCACAGCTCCTCGAAGTAGCGGTGCCCGGCTCGCGCGCCGCGCGCGTGGTCCAGCGCGACCCGCCACGGGACCGGGTCCCGGGCGTCACCGCGCGCGGCGGCCGTGATCAGCGGGCTCACCTCGCGCAGCAGCTCGGCGCGGGCCGGGGACAGCCAGGCGCGGTCCACCGCGAGCTGGGCCGCGACCAGCAGCGCGTCCGGGTCGTGCGGGGCGGCGGCGCGCCAGGCGTCCAGCCATCCGGCGCGAGAGCGGGCGAAGGCGGCCAGCCGCAGGGCGTAGCGGTCGCGGTCCTCCCACTCGGCCCGCGCCCGGGTGGTGGCGAGCAGGCCGGCGGCGGGCCCGAAGTCGCCCTGCGCGGCCGCAACCAGCGCGGGAGCCAGACGGTCGTCGGGGGCGTCGAGCAGCACCTCGTCGTCGGCCACGGGGACGGCGGGGGCGGGCGGGGACATCCGGGACGCGCGGATGAAGGGGGGCAGCAGAGCCATGGTGTCGACCATTGAAAGTCCGCAGGTCGCGGACACGCCAGAGGGGAAGGCGGAACTGGGGAAAGTTGTACGGGGGCGGGTCAAGGGATGGCAAAGGGTGACGGTCCGTCGGCCGTCCCGAAGCCGTGCCCGGCGACCGGTACCCGAAGCCATGCCCGGCGACCGGTACCCGAAGCCGTGCCCGGCGACCGGCACCCGGGGTGGGACGAGGCGGGCGAAGGCCCGGGATGTGGGATGTTCAGTTCCGCCGCAGCAGCCGTGTCGCCCCCGCGGCCACCGTCGTCGCCAGGATCCAGCCCAGCAGGATCAGCGCCGCGGCCAGCCACTGCCAGGCGCCACGCAGCTGCCACTGGCCCACCTGACCGAGGTCGATCACCGGCAGCAGCAGGTCGAGGGCGAACAGCGCGGGGTTCCACTGCGGATGCTCGTCGGGGCTGACCGGCGGGTGTCCCGCCCGGGCGAAGGCCAGCGAGCCGGCCGCCCACAGCACCGCCATCCACACCGCGGCCCGGCCCGGCCGGTACCCGTAGGCGACCGCCCAGTCCTGCACATGGCCCCAGAACTTGGCGGCCAGCGGCAGGGTCTCGCGGCGGCGGCGCTGCTTGGCGAGCAGCACCTCGCGCGCGTCCTCGTCCTCACCGGCCCCCCGCAGAACGGCCGCGAGCCGCTCGTACGGCTCCGGGTTGTACTCGGCGGTCGCCGCGGCCACCCAGTCCAGGCGCTCGGCCAGCGGGAACGGACCCCGCGGCACGAGGTTCTCGTAGACGAAGCCGCCCATGTGCAGCCGTCCCGGCCCCGGCCAGCCCGCCGCCCGGTCGACGAGGGTCACGATCCGCGCCCCGGACAGCAGCACGGAGCCGCGCTCCGGCCGCTCCCCGAGGAAGCGCAGCTCGGGGGCCTGCACCCGGCGCAGCGACAGCTCCTGGTCGTCGGTGAAGGCGAACCGGGCCCCCTCCAGGTCCACCGCGTCCCCGAACCGGCCGTCGTCCAGGCGCACCCCGCCCTCGCAGGTGAACGGCTGGATCCGGGTCCCGCGCTCCGGGGTCATGCCGCTGAGCAGGGGATTGCCGACGCCGGCCGGGGTCAGGTAGAGCGTGCGTCCGACGGTCAGCTGGGGCGCGTTCAGGGCGAGCCGCGCGCGCGGGTTGGCGAGCCGCGCCCCGCGCAGGCTCAGCGACACGCCGACCTTGGCACTGCGCAGGCTGAACTCGCCGTACGACTCCAGCAGCTCCGCCTGGAGGTCCTGGCCGACCGTCATGCCGTCGGCGGCGATCGACCGGCCGCTGCGGTCGTGGTGCACGACCGCCTGGCTGAGCAGCAGGTCCGTGCCGATGTGGGCGTCGGTCAGCCGCACCCCGGCGTGGAAGCGGCAGCGCGGCAGGTGCAGGTCGCCCTCCGTGCGCACGCGGGCCGCCTCCAGCCGCGGCACCGAGCAGTCCACCAGCCGCAGGGTCGTGAAGTGGGCCTCCGGCAGCCGGACCTCCTGCGCGAACCGGCAGCCCTTCAGCTCCACGTACGGCACCACCGTGCCGCCCGCGAGGTCCAGCACGCCGTCGATCCGCACCCCGACGAGCTTGAGCGACGACACGCGGCCCGCCAGCGCGGGCGGCCCGTCGAGCAGCAGCCAGCAGACGATGCGCGCCCGCACGGTCCGCTCGGCTCCCCAGGGGTGCCCGCCGTGCGGATCGTCGACCACCCTGTCCCCGCTGCGCAGGTCGTACGCGCTGCCGTTGCGGAAGGCCTGCCACATGCCGGCCTCGGTGGCGGTCAGGTCGTCGGGCAGGTCCCCGGCGCGTGAGGCGGCCCCCTCGGTCACGTCGCCCCCTCCCTCCCCAGCTACTCGCCGGTTTCGTACAACTGTTCATGCCCGTTGCGTGACGGTCTGAACACAAGACGTGACGGGGATCTTCCGGGTTGCGGCGGCCGGACGGGTCACAGGAGGCGGACACTCTGTATCAGCCATTGATACAGGCGAACGACGCCGTACGCCGGTCTGAGAGAATTGGTTGCGTGATCTCCCGAATCGATCTGCGCGGCGACGCCCTTCCCGAGGGCCCCGCCCTGCGCGACCTGCTGCCCCGAGCCGACTTCGACGTCGCGGCCGCCCTGGAGAGGGTGCGTCCGATCTGCGAGGCCGTGCATCATCGTGGCGACGCGGCGCTGATCGACTTCGCCGAGAAGTTCGACGGCGTACGGCTGGAATCCGTCCGGGTCCCGGACCGGGCGCTCAAGGAGGCCCTGGAGCGGCTCGACCCGGCCGTCCGCGCGGCCCTGGAGGAGTCCGTCCGGCGCGCCCGGCTCGTCCACCGCGAGCAGCGCCGCTCCCCGCACACCACCCAGGTGGTGCCCGGTGGCTCGGTGACCGAGAAGTGGGTGCCCGTCGACCGGGTCGGGCTGTACGCGCCCGGCGGCCGGTCGGTCTACCCGTCGTCCGTGGTCATGAACGCGGTGCCCGCCCAGGAGGCCGGCGTCGAGTCGATCGCGCTCGCCTCCCCGCCGCAGGCGGAGTTCGGCGGACTGCCGCACCCGACGATCCTCGCCGCCTGCGCTCTGCTCGGCGTCGACGAGGTGTACGCGGTGGGCGGCGCCCAGGCCGTCGCCATGTTCGCCCACGGCACCGAGTCCTGCCCGCCCGCAACGATGGTCACCGGCCCCGGCAACATCTGGGTCGCCGCCGCCAAGCGCTACTTCACCGGAAAGATCGGCATCGACGCCGAGGCCGGCCCGACCGAGATCGCGATCCTCGCGGACTCCACCGCCGACCCGGTGCACGTCGCCTCCGACCTGATCAGCCAGGCCGAGCACGACCCGCTCGCCGCCGCCGTCCTCGTCACCGACTCCACGGAGCTCGCGGACGCGGTGGAGAAGGAGCTGGAGCCGCAGGTCGCGGCGACCCGGCACGTCGAGGACCGGATCCGCCCGGCGCTCGCGGGCAGGCAGTCCGCGATCGTGCTGGTCGACGGCATCGACGAGGGCCTGCGCGTGGTCGACGCCTACGGCGCCGAGCACCTGGAGATCCAGACCGCCGACGCGGCCGCGGTCGCCGACCGGGTGAGGAACGCCGGCGCGATCTTCGTCGGGCCCTGGGCCCCCGTCTCCCTCGGCGACTACGCGGCCGGGTCCAACCACGTGCTCCCGACCGGCGGCTGCGCCTGCCACTCCTCGGGTCTGTCCGTCCAGTCCTTCCTGCGCGGCATCCACATCGTCGACTACACGCGGGACGCGCTCGCCGAGGTCGCCCACCACGTGGTGACGCTGGCGGAGGCGGAGGACCTGCCGGCGCACGGCGCGGCGATCAAGGCCAGGTTCGGCTGGAAGGTACCGACGAGCAAGTGAACCTCGGAATCGACGATCTCCCCGTACGGGACGAGCTGCGCGGCAAGTCCCCCTACGGAGCGCCCCAGCTGGACGTCCCCGTACGGCTGAACACCAACGAGAACCCCTACCCGCTGCCGGAACCGCTGGTCGAGCGGATCACCGAGCGGGTCCGCGAGGCGGCCCGCCACCTCAACCGCTACCCGGACCGGGACGCGGTCGAGTTGCGCACCCGGCTCGCCGAGTACCTGACGGACACCGGCAAGTACGCCGTCGGCCCGGAGAACGTCTGGGCGGCCAACGGCTCCAACGAGGTCATCCAGCAGCTGCTGCAGACCTTCGGCGGACCGGGCCGCACGGCGATCGGCTTCGAACCGTCGTACTCGATGCACGCGCTCATCGCGCGCGGCACGGGGACGGGCTGGATCTCCGGCCCGCGCGCCGAGGACTTCACCATCGACCTCGCCGCCGCCGAGAAGGCGATCGCCGAGCACCGCCCGGACGTCGTCTTCGTCACCACCCCCAACAACCCCACGGGCAACGCGGTCCCGCCCGAGACGGTCCTCGCGCTGTACGACGCCGCGCAGGCGGCCCGGCCGTCGATGGTGATCGTCGACGAGGCGTACGTCGAGTTCAGCCACGGCGACTCGCTGCTGCCGCTGCTCGAGGGCCGGCCCCACCTGGTGATCTCCCGCACCATGTCCAAGGCGTTCGGCGCCGCCGGCCTCCGCCTCGGCTACCTCGCCGCGCACCCGGCCGTCGTGGACGCCGTCCAGCTCGTCCGGCTGCCGTACCACCTCTCGGCGGTCACGCAGGCGACCGCGCTGGCCGCCCTGGAGCACACCGACACGCTGCTGAAGTACGTCGAGCAGCTGAAGGCCGAGCGGGACCGGCTGGTCACCGAGCTGCGCGCGCTCGGCTACGACGTCACCGCGTCGGACGCGAACTTCGTCCAGTTCGGACGGTTCGCCGACTCCCGCACGGCCTGGCGGCGGATCCTCGACCGGGGCGTCCTGGTCCGGGACAACGGCGTCCCGGGCCGGCTGCGGGTCACCGCCGGAACCCCGGAGGAGAACGACGCGTTCCTCGACGCCGTCCGTGAACTGAAGTGTCTCGTGGGGGACGACACCCCCGCACCCCCGAAGGAGCAGAGCGCATGAGCCGCGTCGGGCGCGTGGAGCGCACCACCAAGGAGACCTCGGTCGTCGTCGAGATCGACCTCGACGGCACCGGAAGGACCGACATCGCCACCGGCGTCGGCTTCTGGGACCACATGCTCGACCAGCTCGGCCGGCACGGTCTGTTCGACCTGACCGTGAAGACCGAGGGCGACCTGCACATCGACTCCCACCACACCATCGAGGACACCGCCCTCGCGCTGGGCGCCGCCTTCCGGCAGGCGCTCGGCGACAAGGTGGGCATCTACCGCTTCGGCAACTGCACGGTCCCGCTGGACGAGTCCCTCGCCCAGGTCACCGTCGACCTCTCCGGCCGCCCCTACCTCGTGCACACCGAGCCCGAGAAGATGGCGCCGATGATCGGCGAGTACGACACCACGATGACCCGGCACGTCCTGGAGTCCTTCGTCGCCCAGGCGCAGATCGCGCTGCACGTCCACGTGCCCTACGGGCGCAACGCGCACCACATCGTGGAGTGCCAGTTCAAGGCGCTGGCCCGGGCCCTGCGGTACGCCAGCGAGCGCGACCCGCGCGCGGCCGGCATCATCCCGTCCACGAAGGGCGCGCTGTAGAACCATGAACGGACTGTCGACCGTCCTGATCGTCGTCGGCCTCTTCCTCGTCGGCGGGATCATCTCCTTCGCCAAGCAGAAGATGCCCACGAGCCTGATCGTGCTGCTGTCCATCGGCGCGGCCATGTGCCTGGTGGCCGGCGTCATGCGGCTGGAGGTGTGGAATTGAGCGCGCCCAAGAGCGTCGTGGTCTTCGACTACGGCTTCGGCAACGTCCGCTCCGCCGAGCGCGCCCTCGCCCGCGCCGGCGCCGACGTCGAGATCACCCGTGACTTCGACCGGGCGATGAACGCCGACGGCCTGCTGGTGCCGGGCGTCGGCGCCTTCGCGGCCTGCATGAAGGGCCTCAAGGAGGCGCGCGGCGACTGGGTCGTCGACCGGCGGCTGGCCGGCGGGCGCCCGGTGCTCGGTATCTGCGTCGGGATGCAGATCCTGTTCGCGCGCGGCATCGAGCACGGAGTCGAGGCCGAGGGTCTGGACGAGTGGCCCGGCACGGTCGAGCCGCTCCAGGCCGACGTGGTGCCGCACATGGGCTGGAACACCGTCGAGGCACCGGCGGGCTCCGAGCTGTTCGCCGGTCTGGACGCGGACGAGCGCTACTACTTCGTGCACTCCTACGCCGTCCACGACTGGCGGCTGGAGTCCGAGAACCCGGCGATGCAGGCCCCCAAGGTCACCTGGGCGACCCACGGCAAGCCGTTCGTGGCCGCCGTGGAGAACGGCGTCCTGTGGGCCACGCAGTTCCACCCCGAGAAGTCCGGCGACGCCGGCGCGCAGCTGCTCACCAACTGGATCGGAACCCTGTAGAGACATGGCCAAGCTCGAACTCCTCCCCGCCGTCGACGTCCGCGACGGCCAGGCCGTCCGCCTCGTGCACGGCGAGTCAGGCACGGAGACCTCCTACGGCTCCCCGCTGGAGGCCGCCCTGGCCTGGCAGCGCTCCGGCGCCGAGTGGCTGCACCTGGTCGACCTGGACGCCGCGTTCGGCACCGGCGACAACCGCGAGCTGATCGCGGAGGTCGCGAAGGCGATGGACATCAAGGTGGAGCTGTCCGGCGGCATCCGCGACGACGCCTCGCTCGCCGCCGCCCTGGCCACCGGCTGCACCCGCGTCAACCTGGGCACGGCCGCCCTGGAGACCCCCGAGTGGGTCGCCAAGGTCATCGCCGAGCACGGCGACAAGATCGCGGTCGGTCTGGACGTACGCGGCACCACCCTGCGCGGCCGCGGCTGGACCCGCGACGGCGGCGACCTGTACGAGACGCTGGAGCGGCTGAACAAGGAGGGCTGCGCGCGCTACGTCGTCACCGACATCGCCAAGGACGGCACGCTGCAGGGCCCGAACCTGGAGCTGCTGAGGAACGTGTGCGCGGCGACGGACCGCCCGGTGGTCGCCTCCGGCGGCGTGTCCTCGCTGGACGACCTGCGCGCCATCGCCGGCCTGGTGCCGCTCGGTGTCGAGGGCGCGATCGTCGGGAAGGCGCTGTACGCGAAGGCGTTCACCCTGGAAGAGGCGCTGGAGGCGGTGGCCCAGTGAGCGACGTACGACGCGTCACGACCGGTGCGCCCTGGGAGGACGCCTTCGGCTACTCCCGTGCGGTGGAGCTGCCGAACGGGCTGGTGCTGGTCGCGGGCTGCACGTCGATAGTCGACGGCGAGATCGCGGGGGGCGGTCCGTACGAGCAGACGGTCAACGCCTTCAACGTCGCGTTCGCGGCGCTGGCACAACTCGGCCTCGGCCGCGACGACGTCGTGCGGACGCGCATGTACCTGACCCACGCGCGGGACGTGGACGATGTCGGACGCGCTCACAAGGAGCTGTTCGACGCCGTCCGGCCCGTCGCGTCCATGACCATCGTGTCCGGCTTCGTGGACCCCAGCCTGGTCGTCCAGGTCGAGGTGGAGGCGTTCCGAGGAGTGTCCGCATGACGCTGGCCGTCCGAGTCATCCCCTGCCTGGACGTGGACAACGGCCGGGTCGTCAAGGGCGTCAACTTCCAGAACCTGCGCGACGCGGGCGACCCCGTCGAGATGGCCAAGGTGTACGACGCCGAGGGCGCCGACGAGTTGACGTTCCTGGACATCACCGCCTCCTCGGGCGACCGGGAGACGACGTACGACGTCGTGCGCCGCACGGCCGAGCAGGTGTTCATCCCGCTCACGGTCGGCGGCGGGGTCCGCACGGCCGAGGACGTGGACCGGCTGCTGCGGGCCGGCGCCGACAAGGTGGGCGTGAACACGGCCGCGATCGCCCGCCCGGACCTGATCCGTGAGATCGCCGAGCGCTTCGGCCGGCAGGTGCTGGTCCTGTCGGTCGACGCCCGGCGCACGGAGGGCGGCACCTTCGAGGTGACCACCCACGGCGGCCGTCGCGGCACCGGCATCGACGCCGTGGAGTGGGCGCACCGGGCCGCCGAGCTGGGCGCGGGCGAGATCCTGCTCAACTCCATGGACGCCGACGGCACCAAGGACGGCTACGACCTGGAGATGATCACGGCCGTCCGCAAGCACGTCAGCGTCCCGCTGATCGCCTCGGGCGGCGCCGGGCGGCTCGCCGACTTCCCGCCGGCCGTCGCGGCCGGCGCGGACGCGGTGCTGGCGGCCTCGGTCTTCCACTTCGGCGACCTGCGCATCGGCGAGGTGAAGCAGACGCTGCGGGAGGCGGGGCATCCCGTGCGGTGACCTCCGCCGGGCCGTACCGGCCCGGCCGGTCGTACCGGTCCCGCCAGTCCTGAGCCCCGGTTGCCCGACGGGTGGCCGGGGCCTTTTCGCGGCAGATACGAAAGAGAAGTTGCGCAAAATATGTTGTGCAATTTTTCCTTCGCATCTAGCCTGAGGGTATGAGCAGCAAGGACAGGGACCGCCGCATCACCGACCTGGGCACGCTCAAGGCGCTCGCCCACCCCCTGCGGATGAAGCTGTACCGGGGGCTGATCGTCGCGCGGGCCGCGACCGCCTCGCAGCTCGCCGAGCAGGTCGACGAGGCCGTCTCCCTGGTCAGCTACCACCTGCGCAAGCTCGCCGAGTTCGGGCTCATCGAGGAGGCCGAACCGCGCAGCACGGACAGCCGGGAGCGGTGGTGGGAGCCCGCCTCGGACGGGGTGAGCATCCGCGACGAGGACTTCCGCGACGCCCCCGAGAAGGCGGCCGCGCACACCGCGGCCAGCCGCCTGTTCTTCGAGCAGCGCGCAGAGATGTACCGGCGCTACCTGGACGAGCGGGCGTACTGGGGTCCGGAGTGGAACCGCGTCGCCGAGTCCGCCGAGTCCGCGCTCAGGCTGACGCCCGACGAACTGCTCGAACTGGGCCGGGAGGCGCAGGCCCTGCTGCGGAGGTATGAGGAGCGGGGTCGCGCCGCCGATGCGGCGGGGGACACCGCGGGCCGCGAGAACGTCGCCGTGCATCTGAACGCCTTCCCGTTCCGCGTCTGACCCTTCCGCGCCCGGTCCGTGCCGCGGCTGATCCGTTCCGGGCCCGGTCCGTGCCGCGGCTGATCCCTTTCATGTCCGACCGCCCCGCCCGATCGTTTCCGCTCGCCTCGCCTCGCCTCGCCTCGCCTCGCCTCGCCTCGCCTCGCCCCGACCCGACCCGACCCGTGCTCGCGCGCCCGAGAGGACCGTCCGCATGACCGCCACCGCCGTACCACCGGTCTCCGTCCCGGAGCGGGCCGCCCACCGCGATCCGAACGTGTTGCGCTGGCTGGGCGCCTACACCTCGTCGGCGATCGGCGACAGCGTCTACTTCATCGCGCTGTCCTGGGCCGCCGTCCAGGCCGGGACGCCCGCGCAGGCCGGGATCGTGACGGCGGCCGGTGCCGTGCCGCGGGCCCTGCTGATGCTCGGCGGGGGAGTGGTCGCCGACCGCTACGGCCCGCGCCGGGTGGTCGTCGGCAGCGGCACGGCGCGCTGCGCCCTGGTGCTCGCCGCGGCCGGGCTGCTCCTCGCGACCGGGCCCGGGCTGTGGACGCTGGGCGTGGTGGCGGTCCTCTTCGGGGTCGTCGACGCCGTCTTCCTGCCCGCCGCGGGCGCCCTGCCCGTCCGGATCGCCGCCCCGGCGCAGCTCGCCCGGGTCCAGGGCATGCGGGGCTTCGCCGTCCGGCTGGCCACCGTCCTCGGCGGACCGCTCGGCGGGCTCGGTGTCGCGCTCGGCGGCACCGCCGGTGCCTTCGGACTCGCCGCGCTGCTCATCGGCGTGTCCCTGCCGGTGCTGCTGACCCTCCGGGTCCGGGAGCTTCCCCCGGGCGAACGCACGGAGCGGGACGCCGTCCTCGCCGAGCTGCGCGACGGTTTCCGCCGGATCGGCCGGGACCCCGTGCTCCGCGTCCTGGTCGTCGTCATAGCCCTCGGCGACCTGGGCTTCGTGGGTCCGCTGAACCTCGGGCTGACCCTGCTGGCGGAGCAGCGCGGCTGGGGCTCGTCCGGCATGGGCTGGGTGCTGGGCGGGTTCGGCCTCGGCGCCGGGGCCGCCTCACTGCTGCTCACCGTGCGCGGACGGGTGCCCCGCGCCGGGCTGGTCCTGGCCGTGGCGGAGAGCGCGGGGGCCCTCGCCGTCGGGGGGCTCGCCCAGGTGCCGGCGGTGGCCGGCGCGGCGGGCGTCGCCCTGCTGATCGGCCTGCTGGCCGGGCTGGGCGGGGCCCTGTCCGGGGCGCTGGTGCAGGCCGCGGCGGGCCCCGCCTACGCCGGGCGGGTCACCTCGGCCTCCACTCTGGTCAGCTTCGGCGTCGCGCCGCTCACCTTCCCGCTCGTCGGCGCGGCCGTCGAACGGTGGGGCACCGGCCCGGTGTTCACCGTCTGCGCCGCGCTCTGCGCCCTGAGCGGCCTGCTGGCCCTGTGCTCCGGCGCCCTGCGCCACGCCGAGCTCCCGCACTGAACGGCACGGGTCCGGCGGATGTCCCGTGCCGAGCCGCGCGAGTCTGTCCGGTGTCCCGTGCCGACCCGCGCGGCCCGTCTCAGAAGCCGAGCTGCTTGGCCTCGTGCAGCTTCGTGACGGCGTCCTGGTCACCGTCCACTTCCACGTGCGCCGCGCTCTGCCGCCCGAACGCGAACAGCAGCAGCTCCGAGGGCTCGCCGGTCACCGTCACGACCGGGGCGCCGCGGTGGGCGACGACGGTCTGCCCGTCGGGGCGGCGCAGCACCAGACCGGTCGGGATGCCGCGCCCCAGCAGCCGGGCCACCCGCTCCAGCCGGGACCACAGGGCGTCCTGGAAGACGGGGTCGAGCTCGCGCGGGGCCCAGTCGGGCTGGGCGCGGCGGACGTCCTCCGCGTGGACGTAGAACTCGACGGTGTTGGCCGCCTCGTCGAGCTGCTTGATCTGGAAGGGGGAGAAGCGCGGCGGCCCGGTGCGGATCAGCCGGATCAGCTCCTCGTACGGCTTCTCGGCGTACTCCTGCAGCACCTTCTCCCGGCGGGGGGCGAGCTGCTTGATCAGCACGCCCGTCACCGCGTCGGGGCGGCGCTCGCGCACCACCACGTGGGCGGCGAGGTCACGGGTCCGCCAGCCCTCGCAGAGGGTGTCGGCGTCGGGGCCCGCGGTCTCCAGGAGGTCGGCGAGCAGGAGCCGTTCACGCTGGGCAAAGGTCGACATACGGTCAGCCTACGACCACGTAGGAGGTACGCCCACCCGGCGGGGCCGCGCGCCGCGGACGCTCAGCCAGTGGACCGCGGCCGGTTCCACGGGTCCCGCGCGGCACAATGGCATCCATGACCAGCACGCCGCCGCACAGCAGCCTCGACGCCGAGATCGCCGCGCGCCTCAAGCGCAGCGCCGACGGGCTCCTCCCCGCGATCGCCCAGCAGTACGACACCGGAGAGGTGCTGATGCTCGGCTGGATGGACGACGAGGCGCTGCACCGCACGCTGACCACCGGCCGCTGCACCTACTGGTCGCGCAGCCGCCGCGAGTACTGGGTCAAGGGCGACACCTCCGGCCACGTCCAGCATGTCCGGTCCGTCGCCCTGGACTGCGACGCCGACACCCTGCTGGTCAAGGTCGACCAGATCGGCGCGGCCTGCCACACCGGCGCCCGCACCTGCTTCGACGCCGACGTACTGCTCAAGGACGCCGGCTCCGGCGTCCCGGGCTCGGATCAGTGAGGCCGGACGCCATGGACCTCGAGACCTTCCGCAAGCTGGCCACCGACCGCCGGGTCATCCCCGTCACCCGCAAGCTCCTGGCCGACGGCGACACCCCGGTCGCGCTCTACCGCAAGCTCGCCGCCGAGCGGACCGGCACCTTCCTGCTGGAGTCCGCGGAGAACGGCCGCTCGTGGTCCCGCTACTCCTTCGTCGGCGTGCGCAGCGCCGCCACCCTGACCGAGCGGGACGGCCGGACCCACTGGCTCGGCGCCCCTCCGGTCGGCGTGCCCGTCGAGGGCGACCCGCTGGCCGCCCTGCGCGCCACCGTCGAGACCCTGCACACGCCCCGCGACCTCGCGCACGACCTGGGCCTGCCGCCCTTCACCGGCGGCATGGTCGGCTACCTGGGCTACGACATCGTGCGCCGCCTGGAGAAGATCGGCCCCGGTGAGCGGGACGACCTGGGGCTGCCCGAGCTGACCATGCTGCTCACCTCCGACCTCGCCGTCCTCGACCACTGGGACGGCACGGTGCTGCTGATCGCCAACGCGATCAACCACAACGACCTCGACACCGGCGTCGACGAGGCCTACGCCGACGCGGTGGCCCGCCTGGACGCGATGGAGGCGGACCTGGGCCGCCCGGTCGCCCAGCCCCCGGCCGTGCTGCCGCCCTCTGAGCTGCCCGAGTACACCGCCCGCTGGGGCGGCCCGGACTTCCAGGTGGCCGTGGAGGACATCAAGGAGCGCATCCGCGCGGGCGAGGCCTTCCAGGTCGTCCCCTCGCAGCGCTTCGAGACCCCGTGCACCGCGAGCGCGCTGGACGTCTACCGGGTGCTGAGGGCCACCAACCCCTCGCCGTACATGTACCTCTTCCGGTTCGACGGCTTCGACGTGGTCGGCTCGTCCCCCGAGGCGCTGGTGAAGGTCGAGGACGGGCGGGCGATGGTGCACCCCATCGCCGGCACCCGCCCGCGCGGCGCCACCCCGCAGGAGGACCAGGCCCTCGCCGACGAGCTGATGGCCGACCCCAAGGAGCGGGCCGAGCACCTGATGCTCGTCGACCTCGGACGCAACGACCTGGGGCGGGTCTGCGAGCCCGGCTCGGTCGAGGTCGTCGACTTCATGTCCGTCGAGCGGTACTCGCACGTCATGCACATCGTCTCGACCGTGACCGGCCGGGTCGCGGCGGGCCGCACCGCCTTCGACGTGCTGACGGCCTGCTTCCCGGCCGGCACCCTGTCCGGCGCGCCGAAGCCGCGCGCCATGCAGATCATCGACGAACTGGAGCCGTCCCGGCGGGGGTTGTACGGCGGCTGCGTCGGCTACCTCGACTTCGCGGGGGACTCCGACACCGCCATCGCCATCCGCACCGCCCTGCTGCGCGGCGGCACGGCGTACGTGCAGGCCGGAGCCGGCATTGTCGCCGACTCCGACCCGCTCGCGGAGGACACCGAGTGCCGCAACAAGGCGGCGGCCGTCCTCCGCGCGGTGCACACGGCCGGCCGGCTCGGCTCACAGGGGCGTTGAGCGAGGGTCCGGCGGCCGTTCGACGGTGGTTCAGCCGGTGAAGGCCGCCGTTCCGTTCGGGACGCCGAGCCCGGTCGGCCCGTCGTACCCGGTGGTGCCGGTGCACAGGTACGAGCCGCCGCAGCTTCCGTTGGAGCCGCTGGTCACGTCGAACAGCGACGACGTGTGGGCGTACGGGAAGGACGCCGGGTAGGAGCCGGAGGACGGGGCGCCCGCCAGCGCGTAGGTGGCCGCGATCAGCGGAGCCGAGGCGCTGGTGCCGCCGAAGACCATCCAGCCGGTGGCCGAGCGGTAGCTGTCGTAGACCGCGACGCCGGTGTTCGGGTCGGCGACCGCGGAGACGTCGGCGACGGTGCGCTTGGCGCAGCCGCTGTCGGTCTGCCAGGTCGGCTTGGCGTCGTAGGCCGAGCAGCCGGAGCCGGCCCCGCTCCACACGGTGTCCGTCCAGCCGCGGGAGTTGGAGGCGGTGTTCAGGGACGTGCCGCCGACGGCCGTCACGTACCGCGAGGCGGACGGGTACTCCACGCCGTAGCCGTTGTCACCGGAGGAGACGGTGATGGCGACGCCCGGGTGGTTGAAGTACGAGGAGTCGTACGTGGGGTCGTTGGAGGACTCGGAGCCGCCGTAGCTGTTGGAGACGAACTTGGCGCCCAGGTTCACCGCGGTGTTCACGGCCGTGCCGAGGTTGGTCATGCTCGACGAAGTGGCCTCCACCAGCAGGATCTTGCAGTTGGGGCAGGCCGCGCTGACCATGTCGAGGTCGAGGGAGATCTCCTCCGCCCAGCCCGAGTCGCCGCGTGGGTAGCTGGTGCCGCCGTTCTGGTCGACCTTCTTGAAGCAGCCGTTGGCCGTGGTGCAGGCGGGCAGGCCGTACTGCGAGCGGTAGACCCCGAGGTCGGCCTCGGCGTTCGGGTCGTCGTAGGCGTCGACGATCGCCACCGTCTGACCCGAACCCCCGGTCGACGAGGGCAGCTTGTAGGCCGCCTGGAGCGAGGCGGGGCCGTAGCCGGCGGGTGCGGCGGCGGCAGTGAGGGCGCTCTCCGCGTGGGCGGACCTGGGGGTGCCCGCGGTCACCTTGAGCGCGTTGCAGGCCATGACGTCCTTCTGCGTCGGCGCCGCACAGGAGTGCGCGACGGAGACGCCGTGCGTCGTGGACGTCGAGGACGCCGCCTGGCCGAGCGGTGCGGCCAGGGCGAGGGCGGCCGTGGCAAGGGTGGCCACGGAGAATGCGGATACGGTTCTGCGCAACGTACGTTCCTCCAGGAAGGGGTGAACCGGGAAGATGTGGGGGGTGCGCGGTGCAGCCGGTGCGCGGGATGCGCGCCTCGGCCGGGCAGAACGTATGCGTGTCCCGGACACGTCAACAAGATGGACGTTGAACCGAGAACGATCCTTTGCCGTTTCCGGGGCAACCATGTCCTGACCCTGACAAGATCATGGGGAAAGGGTTGCGCGACCCGGTGTTTGCCAACCCCGGATGACGGTTCGCCCGGGGTTCGGGTGATAGTGGAGGGCGTGACTGCCGTACCTCACCCCCGTACCGAAGCCGCCGCCCCCGCCCGGCCCGGCCGCCGGAGCCTCGCCGTCGCCCTGCTGTGCGGAGCGCTCGGCGCGGCCGTGGTGCTGCTGGCCTCCCGGCAGCAGTGGGCGGAGGGCACCGCGACGGTGGCCGGCGGCGCCTTCCCCCTGACCGTCAAGGGCAGCGAGGTCACGGGCGTGCCCGCGGCCCTCGCCGTGGTGGGCCTCGCCGCGCTCGTCGCCGTCTTCGCCGTCCGCCGGGCCGGCCGCTTCCTGGTCGCCGCCCTGCTCGCGCTCTCCGGCGCGGGCGTCGTCGCCGCGGCCGTGCTCGGCGCCACCGACGGCTCGGCCCTCGACGACAAGGCCGCACAGGCCTCCGGCAACACCGCCGCCACCGCCACCGCGCTCAGCCACACCGGCTGGCCCTACGTCGCGGCCGCGGGCGGCGCCCTGCTCCTGCTCGCCGGACTGCTCGCCCTGCGCCACGGCCACCGCTGGCCGGCCATGTCCGGCCGCTACGAGCGCTCCGGGGCGCCCCGTACCCGGGCGGCCCGTCCGGTCGACCCGGACCGTCCGGAGGACCTCTGGAAGGCCCTCGACCGCGGCGAGGACCCCACCGGCACGGAACCGGCCTGACCGTTTCCCGCGATCATCCTCCCGGAACGGTGGTCAGGGCCTTTCTCCGGATCGGCCCGGCTCCGGGGGCGGTGCCCTGCGGGCTGCCGAACACGCGACCCGGCAGGATCCGGAAGAGCGGCCCTACGGCGCGTGCCGAGGGACCACCCCCGGTCACTTGCCTTCGGCGGGTACGGGACAATGGACCTCGAGCGTCCGGCTCAGACACGTACACAGCAACGAGGAGCAAGTCATGGCGGGCAGCAGCCACGGTCACACCCCGGCCGCCTGGACCGGTGTCATCATCGCCTTCATCGGTTTCTGCGTCGCGGGCGCCTTCATGGTGATGGCCCAGCCCGTCGGCTTCTGGGCCGGCGTCGTCATCACGCTGCTGGGCGGTGTGGTCGGCGGCGTCATGCGCATGATGGGCCTCGGCCAGCCGAAGGACGTGCACCCGGTCCACCGGGTCGCGGGCGAGCGCGAGCCGGCCGGCGTCGAGGGCTGACACCTCCGCGGCGGACGGGAGCCGGCGTCCGCGCGGCGGAGCCCGGCGACGTGGCGGGGGCGGCCCGGGGCCCGACGAGGTCCGGCCGCCCCTCGCGCGCGTTCGCCCCGCGCGGGGCAGAATGCGAAGCGTGAACGCCGACAGCCAGCGGGTGACCCACGGCCGGACGCCCGTCCCCCGCCCGAGGGGCACGTACCACGGCCGCGCGCTGCCGATGCGGGTCCCGGACGTGCTGCGGCGGGTGGCCGCCCCCGCCGGCCTCATGGCCGCCGTCGCCGGGGCCTTCGCCTACGTCGGGGCCGTGGACCCCAACGAGCCCGGCCACTACCCGGTCTGCCCCCTGCTGCGCCTGACCGGCCTCTACTGCCCCGCGTGCGGCGGCCTGCGCAGCGCCCACGCCTTCGTCCACGGAGACCTCCTCGCGGCCCTGCGGGACAACGCCCCGGCCGTCGTGGGATACGTGGCCTTCGCCGTGCTGTGGACCGTCTGGACGGTCGGCGCGGCCCGCGGCCGGCCGCCGCGGAGCGCGCCCGGGCCGGTGGTGCTGTGGAGTCTCGGCGCCCTGCTGCTGGTCTTCACCGTGGTCCGCAACCTGCCCTTCGGCTTCTGGCTCCATCCCTGATCAGCGGAGGGATGTCCAGTTGGTGGGACCGCTGTCAACCGGATGTGAGGGCTTCGCCGTCCTCCGGATACCATCGCAGTGACCACCGGTTTCGTCCGCGTGAGGCGGCCGCCGGGGGTAGCCAGACCCGCTTGAACAGTCAACCGTCTGAAAGGGGGCCGCTCGCGTGAGTGTGCTCGACGAGATCATCGACGGAGTCCGTGCCGACCTCGCGGAGCGGCAGGCGCGCGTCAGCCTCGACGAGCTCAAGGAGCGCGCGGCGAAGGCCCCCGCGGCCAAGGACGGGGTCGCGGCCCTGCGCGGCGACGGCGTCAAGGTCATCTGCGAGGTCAAGCGCTCCAGCCCGTCCAAGGGCGCGCTGGCCGCGATCGCCGACCCGGCCGGACTCGCCGCGGACTACGAGGCGGGCGGCGCGGCCGTCATCTCCGTGCTCACCGAGCAGCGCCGCTTCGGCGGCTCGCTGGCCGACCTGGAGGCCGTGCGCGCCCGGGTCGACATCCCGGTGCTGCGCAAGGACTTCATCGTCACGTCGTACCAGCTCTGGGAGGCCCGTGCGTACGGCGCCGACCTCGCCCTGCTGATCGTCGCCGCCCTCGACCAGCCGGCCCTGGAGTCGCTGATCGAGCGCGCGGAGTCCATCGGCCTCACGCCGCTCGTCGAGGTGCACGACGAGGACGAGGTGGCCCGCGCGGTGGACGCGGGCGCCAAGATCATCGGCGTCAACGCGCGCAACCTGAAGACCCTGAAGGTCGACCGCGACACCTTCGAGCAGGTGGCCCCGGAGATCCCCGACCGCATCGTCAAGGTCGCCGAGTCCGGTGTCCGCGGCCCGCACGACCTCATCGCCTACGCCAACGCGGGCGCCGACGCGGTCCTGGTCGGCGAGTCCCTCGTCACCGGCCGCGACCCCAAGGCGGCGGTGGCCGACCTGGTGGCGGCCGGGGCGCACCCGGCGCTGCGGCACGGACGGGACTGACGCGTGCCGGACCAGCCGAGAGGCGTACGCCGGTAAAATGACCGCGATGACGCTCCCGCCCTCCGTGTCCGCCCGGGACCCGTACGCCCGCCTCGCGCGCGGCTGCCGGCCCCGGGGCTGCCGTGCGCCCGCACGGCGCGTGCACGGGCGCCGGGTGCGGTACGTCATCGGCGACGAGCCGGGCCAGGTGAACGGCATGCGATGGCGCCCCGGGAGGGGCGCGGGGCAGCGCCCGCCACGCGGCTGAGCCGCGTGAGCGCGACACGCCACCGGCGGCCGGACGGCCGCTGACGCCCCCCGCCCCCACGGCGACTGGTATCCAGCACACTCACCGTGAGGTTTCCGCATGCCCAGCGAGTATTTCTTTCCCGACCCCGAGGGCCGGGTCCCCGACGCCGGAGGCTACTTCGGCGCGTTCGGCGGCAAGTTCATCCCCGAGGCGCTCGTCGCCGCCGTGGACGAGGTCGCCGTCGAGTACGACAAGGCGAAGGCCGACCCCGCCTTCGCCCGCGAGCTCGACGACCTGCTCGTCAACTACACCGGGCGCCCGAGCGCGCTCACCGAGGTCCCCCGCTTCGCCGAGCACGCCGGCGGCGCCCGCATGTTCCTCAAGCGCGAGGACCTGAACCACACCGGCTCGCACAAGATCAACAACGTGCTCGGCCAGGCGCTGCTCACCAAGCGCATGGGCAAGACCCGCGTGATCGCCGAGACCGGCGCCGGACAGCACGGCGTCGCCACCGCGACCGCCTGCGCCCTGTTCGGCCTCGACTGCACCATCTACATGGGCGAGGTCGACACCAGGCGGCAGGCGCTCAACGTGGCCCGGATGCGGATGCTCGGCGCCGAGGTCGTCGCGGTGAAGTCCGGCAGCCGCACCCTGAAGGACGCCATCAACGAGGCGTTCCGCGACTGGGTCGCCAACGTCGACCACACCCACTACCTCTTCGGCACCGTCGCGGGCCCGCACCCCTTCCCGGCCATGGTCCGCGACTTCCACCGCGTCATCGGCGTGGAGGCCCGCCGCCAGCTCCTGGAGCGCGCCGGTCGCCTCCCCGACGCCGCCGTGGCCTGCGTCGGCGGCGGCTCCAACGCCATCGGCCTGTTCCACGCCTTCATCCCCGACGAGGGCGTCCGGCTCATCGGCTGCGAGCCCGCCGGGCACGGCGTCGACAGCGGCGAGCACGCGGCCACCCTGACCGCGGGCGAGCCCGGCATCCTGCACGGCTCCCGCTCCTACGTCCTGCAGGACGAGGAGGGCCAGATCACCGAGCCGTACTCGATCTCGGCCGGTCTGGACTACCCGGGCATCGGGCCCGAGCACTCCTACCTCAAGGACTCCGGCCGCGGCGAGTACCGCGCCGTCACGGACGACGCCGCCATGCAGGCCCTGCGCCTGCTGTCGCGCACCGAGGGCATCATCCCGGCCATCGAGAGCGCCCACGCGCTGGCCGGTGCCCTGGAGGTCGGACGGGAGCTGGGCCCGGACGGGCTGATCGTGGTCAACCTCTCCGGCCGCGGCGACAAGGACATGGACACCGCAGCCCGCTACTTCGGCCTGTACGACACGGACGCCGAGGTGGCCGCCGACCAGGCCGACACCGCCGAGATCGAGGGGGACGCCAAGTGAGCGGCACCATCCAGCTGTTGACGGACACCCTCGCCGCCGCGAAGGCGGAGGGGCGGTCCGCCCTCATCGCCTACCTCCCGGCGGGCTTCCCGACCGTGGACGGCGGCATCGAGGCGATCAAGGCCGCCTTCGACGGCGGCGCCGACGTCGTCGAGGTCGGGCTGCCGCACAGCGACCCCGTCCTCGACGGGCCCGTCATCCAGACCGCCGACGACATCGCCCTGCGCGGCGGCGTCAGGATCGCCGACGTGATGCGCACGGTGCGCGAGGCCCACGAGGCCACCGGCAAGCCGGTGCTCGTCATGACCTACTGGAACCCGATCGACCGCTACGGCGTCGAGCGTTTCACCGCCGAACTCGCGGAGGCGGGCGGCGCCGGGTGCATCCTGCCGGACCTGCCCGTCCAGGAGTCCGCGCTGTGGCGGGAGCACGCCGAGAAGCACGGCCTCGCGACGGTCTTCGTCGTGGCGCCCAGCAGCAAGGACGAGCGGCTCGCCGAGATCACCGTTGCGGGCTCCGGGTTCGTCTACGCCGCCTCGCTGATGGGTGTCACCGGGACCCGCGAGTCGGTGGGCGCGCAGGCGCAGGACCTGGTCCGGCGCACCCGGGCCACCGGCACCGGGCTGCCCGTCTGCGTCGGCCTCGGCGTCTCCAACCCGGCCCAGGCCGCCGAGGTCGCCGGCTTCGCCGACGGCGTGATCGTCGGCTCGGCCTTCGTCAAGCGGATGCTCGACGCGCCGGACCCGGCGGCCGGTGTCGAGGCCGTCCGCACCCTGGCCGGCGAGCTGGCCCGGGGCGTGCGCGGACAGGCGTAGCCGGCGGGCCCGAGCCGGGCCCGTGGCCTGCGGGGCCGAACCGGTCCCGACCGGGCCCGAACCGGCACAACGGAAATATCGGTCACCCGAACGAGTGGACCTGGGACCGGGGAGGCGCAATGCGCCTCCCCGGTTCGTTCTGGGGGTGTGAGCGAGAAGAACCGTGACGGAAAGCGCACCGCCCGCGAGCGGCTGGCGGTCGAGCGCGAGAAGCAGAAGACGGCGGAGAAGCGTCGGCGCACGCTCGTCGTGGCCGCCGCCGTCGTCGGCGTCCTGGGCCTGGCGACGGTGATCGGCGTGATCGCCGCGAACTCCGGAAAGAAGAAGGGCCCGAGCGCGGGCCCGGTGGTGGCGCCCTCGGGAGCGCAGGGCAAGGACAGCCTCGCCGTCCCGGTCGGCAAGGACGGCGCCAGATCGACGCTCACCGTCTGGGAGGACTTCCGCTGCCCGGCCTGCCAGGCCTACGAGGCGGCGTACCGCCCGACGATCCACGAGCTGACCGCCTCCGGCAAGCTGAGAGTGGAGTACCACCTCGTCCGGCTGATCGACGGCAACCTCGGCGGCACCGGCTCGCTCCGCGCGGCCAACGCCGCGGCCTGCGCCCAGGACGCCGGCAAGTTCCCCGCCTTCCACGACGTGCTGTACGAGAACCAGCCCAAGGAGACCGAGGACGCCTACGCGGACAACGGCAAGCTCCTCGCCCTGGCGGGCAAGGTCAGTGGCCTGGACACCCCGGCCTTCCGCGCCTGCGTCACCAAGGGCACGCACGACGCCTGGGTCGACAAGTCCCACCAGGCCTTCCAGGCCGGCGGCTTCTCGGGCACCCCGACCGTCCTGCTGAACGGCAAGACCATCAGCCAGGACCGCACGATGACCCCCGCCAAGCTGAAGCAGGTGGTCGAGGCGGCCGGTCGCGGATGAGCGCGGGCCGGCGGCCGGCGCCGCCGTGCGGCACCTCCTGTTACGGAGCCGTAGCCGGGCCGCCCGACCTCGGCCGGGCCCGGCTGCGGTAGCGTCGACCTTGCCATGGAACTTGCCTACATTCCCAGCCCGTCACGCGGTGTGCTGTACCTCGGCCCCATCCCGCTGCGCGGCTACGCGTTCTGCATCATCATCGGCGTCTTCGTCGCCGTCTGGCTCGGCAACAAGCGCTGGATCGCCCGCGGCGGACGGGCCGGCACGGTGGCCGACATCGCGGTCTGGGCCGTGCCGTTCGGCCTGGTCGGCGGCCGGCTCTACCACGTGATCACGGACTACGAGCTGTACTTCAGCGAGGGCCGTAACTGGGTGGACGCCTTCAAGGTGTGGGAGGGCGGCCTCGGCATCTGGGGCGCGGTCGCGCTCGGCGCCCTCGGTGCCTGGATCGGCTGCCGCCGCCGCGGCATCCCGCTGCCCGCGTACGCCGACGCCGTCGCCCCCGGCATCGCCTTCGCGCAGGCGTTCGGCCGCTGGGGCAACTGGTTCAACCAGGAGCTGTACGGCCGGGAGACGCACGTTCCGTGGGCGCTGCACATCACGTCGTCGGCGGACGGCCGGGTGCCCGGGTACTACCACCCGACGTTCCTGTACGAGTCCCTGTGGTGCGTCGGCGTCGGCCTGCTGGTCATCTGGGCCGACCGCCGCTTCCGGATGGGCCACGGCCGCGCCTTCGCGCTGTACGTCGCCGCGTACTGCGTCGGCCGCGGCTGGATCGAGTACATGCGCGTGGACGACGCGCACCACATCCTCGGCCTCCGGCTGAACGACTGGACCGCGCTGATCGTCTTCCTGCTCGCCGTGGTGTACATCGTGGTGTCCGCCCGGAAGCGGCCCGGCCGGGAGACCGAGGTGGAGCCCGGGGCGTCCGAGGCGGAGACGGCGCCCGAGGCCGCCGAGCCCGCCGCTGAGGAGGCCGCACCGGCCGCCGGGAAGACCGGCGCCGACGACACCGCCCCCGCGGACGGCCCCGCCGACACAGCCGAGGCCGGTTCGCCCGACGTGGAGGCGGAAACGAAGACGGACGTGAAGGCGGAAGTGAAGGACGGGGCGGAGTCCGCGAGGAAGAGCTGACCGCACCGCTCTGCCCCCCATGCCGACGAGGGCGCCCGGAACCTTCCGGGCGCCCTCGCCCGTACGTGGCGGCGACCGGCGACCGGCGAGGGGTGGACGCGGGCCGCGAAGCCCGGGCGGTCGGCCGGGCCGGTCAGCGGCGGCGGGCCAGGGTCAGCGTGCGCTGGGCCGCCGCCACCACCGCCGCGTCGATGAAGCGGCCGTCCGGGAGTGCCTGGGCGCCCTGCTGGGTGGTGGCCGCCTTGACGATCGTCTCGGCCTCTTCGAGCTCGCGGTCGGTCGGCAGATAGGCCCGCTCGATGATGGGGAGCTGCCGGGGGTGGATGGCCGCCCGGCCCAGGAACCCCAGGGTGCGGCCGTGGGCGCAGGAGGCCGCCAGCCCCTCCAGGTCCCGGATGTCGGGGTGCACGGACTGCGTCGGCGGGGCGAGGCCCGCCGCCCGTGCCGCCACGACCACCCGCGCGCGGGACCAGTCCAGGCCCGCGTCGTTCCGTACGCCCAGGTCGGCCCGTAGGTCCGCCTCGCCGATCGAGACGCCCCGCAGGGACGGGTGCGCGGAGGCGATGGCGTAGGCGTGCTCGACGGCCAGGGCCGTTTCCAGGAGCGCGTACAGCGGGAGCCCCGCACCCGCACCGCGGGCCGGCGGCGGGTGCGCCCCTCCCTCCGGCGTCCCACCGGACCCCGCCCGCTCCGCGACGCGCACCACCTGCCCGGCGGAGCTCACCTTCGGCAGCCGCAGCCCGGCGAGGCCCGGCAGCGGCGCGACCGCGTCGAGGTCCTGGCCCGCCAGCGGTCCGTCGACGGCGTTGACGCGGACGTGCACCGGGACCGGCGGGGGCTCGGCCAGCAGCTCGGCCGTGGCGGCACGGGCGTACTCCTTGCGCTCGGGGGCGACCGCGTCCTCCAGGTCGACGACCACCACGTCGGCACCGGAGCCGAGCGCCTTGGCGACGACGTGCGGCCGGTCGCCGGGGGCGTACAGCCAGGTCAGCGGGAAGGGCGCGGTGGCCGTCACAGCGCGCCCTCCGCGCGCAGCGCGGCCAGCTCCCGCGCGGTGAGGCCCAGTTCGGTCAGGACCGCCTCGGTGTCCGCGCCGTGCGGGCGGCCCGCCCAGCGGATGGCGCCGGGGGTCGCGGAGAGCCGGAAGAGGACGTTCTGCATCCGCAGGCGGCCCAGTTCCGGGTCCTCCACCGTGGTGAGGGTGCCCAGCGCCCGGTACTGCGGATCGGCCATCACGTCCCGGATGTCCTGGACCGGCGCGATCGCCGCATCCGCCTTCTCGAAGGCGGCCAGCACCTCGGTGCGGGTGTGCCGGGCGATCCAGCCGCCGACCGCCTCGTCGAGGACCTCGCAGTGGGCGGCCCGGCCGGCGCCCGTCGTGAACCACGCCTCCTCGATCAGCTCCGGCCGGCCCACCAGGCGCATCACCCGTTCCGCCACCGACTGCGCCGAAGTCGAGACGGCGACCCAGGTGCCGTCACTGGTGCGGTAGGTGTTGCGCGGGGCGTTGTTCTCCGTGCGGTTGCCGGTCCGGGGCTGGACGTAGCCGAGCTGGTCGTACCAGGTGGGCTGGGGGCCGAGGACGGTCAGGATCGGCTCGATGATCGCCATGTCGACGACCTGGCCCGCGCCGGTCCGCTCCCGGGCCGCGAGCGCGGTCATCACCGCGTACGCCGTCGCCAGGCCCGCGATCGAGTCGGCCAGGCCGAACGGCGGGAGCGTCGGCGGCGCGTCCGGTTCGCCGGTGATCGCGGCGAACCCGCTCATGGCCTCGGCGAGGGTGCCGAACCCGGGGCGGTGCGCGTAGGGGCCGTACTGGCCGAACCCGGTGACCCGGGCGAGCACCAGGCGCGGGTTGACCGCCGACAGCTCCGGCCAGCCGAGGTCCCACTTCTCCAGGGTGCCGGGGCGGAAGTTCTCGACGACGACGTCGGCGGTGGCGGCGAGCCGCAGCAGGGTGGCGCGGCCGCCCGGCCGGGACAGGTCCAGGGTGATGGTGCGCTTGTTGCGGCCGAGCAGCTTCCACCACAGGCCGACGCCGTTCTTCGCCGGCCCGTGGCCGCGGGAGGGGTCGGGCTTGGCCGGGTGCTCGACCTTGACGACCTCGGCGCCGAAGTCGCCGAGCATGGTGGCGGCGATCGGCCCGGCGAAGAGGGTCGCGAGATCGAGGACGCGCAGGCCGGCCAGCGGCGCCGGAGGCCCGGGCACACCGGGTTCGGGCGGGGTGGGCCCGGGTGCGGGGGGTGCGGCGGGTACGGGGGCGGTGGGTTCGGGTGCGGCGGGTTCGGGTGGTCCGGTGCGGGGCGTGCTCATGAGGCGCGCCGCGGGGCGCCGGGCACGACGAGGGCGGTCATGGGCGGGACGCCTCCAGGTGGGTGAGCCGGGCCAGGTGGTCGAAGCCGGTGCCGTGGAAGTCGCCGACGGACGTGGCGAGCCGGTTCTTGAGCGGCGCCGTCCAGCGGTCGGGGAGGGCGGCGGGGGAACCGGCGAGGAGGGCGGCGACGCTCCCCGCGGTCGCGCCGTTGGAGTCGGTGTCCCAGCCGCCGGACACGGCACGGCAGACCGAGCCCGTGAAGTCGCCGTTCGCATGCGTGAGCGCGGCGGCGATCAGCGCGGTGTTGGGGACGGCGTGCACCCAGTGGTGGGTGGGGGAGTACAGGGCGTGCAGCTCGTCCACGACCGTGTCGAAGTCCTCGTGCCGTCCGGCCAGTTGCACGGCGTGACGGACCGCGCGGGCGAGCCGGGAGCCGGGCGGGACGACCCGCAGGCCGGTGGCCAGGCAGGCGTGCACGTCGTGGCCGCCGGTCATCGCGGTCGCGATGACGGCGGCGGTGAACATGGCCGCGTAGACGCCGTTCGCGGTGTGGGTGAGGGTGGCGTCGCGGTGGGCCTGCTCGGCGGCGGCCGCCGGGTCGCCGGGGTTGGTCCAGCCGTGCACGTCGGCGCGGATCAGCGCGCCGATCCACTCGCGGAACGGATTGCGGTGGCGGGCGGTGTGCGGGGGTTCGATGCCGCCGAGGAGGTTGCGGTAGGCGACGCGCTCGGCGGTGAAGGTGCGGCCGGCGGGGAGTTCGTCCAGCCAGAGGCGGGCCACGTCGGCGGTGGTGAAGGCACGGCCGTGCCGGGCCAGCAGCAGCAGGTTGAGGACCGGGTAGTCGAGGTCGTCGTCCTCCGGCATCCCGTCGATGTTCTCGGCCAGGGAGGTGGTGGCCGAGCGCCGGTTCCAGGGGTGCCGCGCCGTGAGGTCCTCGGGTACTCCCCGGGCGGTGAACCAGGTGTTCAGGGGCCAGTTGCCGGTGGCCCGGGCGAGTGCGCGGATGCCGTCCAGGGGGAGCTTCTCGACGGGCCTGCCGAGCAGACAGCCGGCGGCCCGGCCGAGCCAGGCGGCCTCGAGGGCCGGGCGCCGACCGGCCGGGGCCCGGTCCGGCCTGCCCGGCCAGTCGGGGCACAGGGCCCTGATCCGGTCCAGGTCGGTCGGTTCGGCCTCCGCCAACCTGCTCGGCAGCTCGGCGAGTTCGTCCAGCAGGTCCTCCGCCAGCAGACGCAGGTAGCGCGAGGCCCGCTGCGGGGACGCGCCCGCCCGAGCCGGGGCCTCGGGACCGCCGGCCGCCGCCCACCGGGCCGCGATCGCCTTCGGCTCGCGGCCGTCCTGCCGGGCCTGGCACAGTTCGTGGCCGAGGAGGTCCTCGGGCTGGACCCAGGTCACTCGGAGCATTCCGGGCCTCCGATCGCGGCGAAGTCCTCCTCGTGGGCGCGGCGCCGCCGGACGTCCCGCTCGAAGACCTCGCGGGTCACCGCGGCCAGCGTCCGGGCCGGCTCCCACAGGTCCAGGCGGCTCGCCTCCGCCACCGCCTTCGCCCAGTCGTCCGGGACCGGCGAGCCGAGCGCTCCGGTCAGCGCGCCCGCCATCGTGGCGATGGAGTCGCAGTCCCGGCCGTAGTTGACCGCGCCGAGCAGCGCGTGCCGGCAGTCGCCGCGCGCCACCACCACCATGCCGAGCGCGACCGGGAGTTCCTCGATCGCGTGCAGCCGCGACGGGCGGCGGGCGCCCAGCGAGGGGGCGCGGTAGTCCGGTCCGACCGTGTCGAACGGCGCGACCGCCTCCCGCAGCGGGCGCAGCGCCGACTCGAAGTCCGTGTGCCGCGAGGCCACTTCGCAGACCTGCTCGATCGCCGCCCGGGTGCCGTCCTTCGCCAGCGACAGACAGGCCGCGACCACCGACTCCCAGGTCGCGCCGGGCGCGCACGCCGCCGCGACCCCGGCCGCGAGGACGCCCGCCGCCTCCCTGCCGTACGACGACTGATGGGCGCCCGCGACCTCCAGGGCCTCGGCGTACGCGCCCGCCGGGTTCGCCGCGTTGACCAGGCCGACCGGGGCCATGTACATCGCGGCCCCGCAGTTGACGATGTTGCCGACGCCGGCCTCGCGAGGGTCCACATGGCCGTAGTGCAGCCGGGCGACCAGCCACTTCTCCGCCAGGAACACACGGTGCAGCGGCAGCGCCTCCGCCTCCAGTTCCGGGATCCACCGCGGGTTCGTCATCAGGTCGGGGACAAGGTGGTCGGCGATCGCGTAGGCGTCCAGGTGGTCGCGGACCCGTGCGTACACCCTCACCAGCGCGTGCGTCATCAACGTGTCGTCGGTGACGTGCCCGTCCCCCTTGTGGTACGGGGCGATGGGCCGGGCGGTGCGCCAGGCGTCGCCGTGCCAGGGGCCGACGATGCCGTGGACCCGGCCGCCGTGGCGTTCGAGGATCCGGTCGGGGGAGTTGCCCTCGACCGGGCCGCCGAGGGCGTCGCCGACGGCGGCACCGACCAGGGCACCGGTGATCCGCTCGTCGAGACTCGCGCAACGACTTGGTTCTCCTTTGGGCGTCATGCCCCGAATCATCCTCCTGGTGGGGCCGGTTGTGCGGCTTCCAGGAGTCCGGCGAGTTCCACCAGGTCGGTGCCGGTGAGGCGGGGCAGCGCACAGCCGGAGAGGGTGCGGCAGGCCTCTCGCCAGGCGGCCGGGATCGCGGCGCCGCCGCCGAGCGCGCCGGTCAGCGCGCCCGCCAGGGCCGGGGCCGAGTCGGCGACCCGGGACAGGCAGGCCGCGGCCGGCACCGCCTCCGCGATCCGGCCGGCGGCCGCCGTGGCGAGGGCGAGGGCGACCGGCACGGTCTCGGCGGCGGCGACGCCGTAGCTGTAGACGTGGTCGACGATCTCGTGCTCCAGGGGTGGGACCAGCGCGAACGCGCCCCCGGCGTCCCGGGCGAGGGCCAGCGCGTGCCGGGCGTTGCGGCCGATCTCGGTCGCCTCGGGCAGTTCGGCGAGCGCGGCGGTGACACAGTGCTCGACCTCCGTGCCGGTGAGGGCGAGGGCGAGCGCCGCCGCCATCGCCCGGGCGCCGTGCACACCGTCGCCGTCCTGGGTGTACCGGGCGTCGAACTCGGCCAGGTCGGCGGCGCGCCGGGGGTCGCCGGGGTGGGCCACGGCCAGGACGCAGGCCCGTACGCAGGCCGCGTCGTCGAAGTAGTGGGGGTTGTCGTGGCCGGTGGCGGGCGGGCGCAGACCGGTGGCGAGGTTGCCGAGACCGGCCCGCACCGAGATGCGGGCGCGCAGCGGCAGCACCGCCGACTCGACCTCGGGCGCGCGGTCGGCGGCCGCCGCGACCTCGCTGGCCACGGCGTTCCAGGTCAGGTCGATCGCGGCCCGGGTACGGCGCTCCCGGCCGAGGTCGCCGAGGACGCCGTCGTCCCCGGCGCGCAGCAGGGCCTCCGCGGCGAAGGCCGCCCACTCGGCGTCGTCGGAGGGGCCGAGGCGCAGCGGCTCCGGGGGCTGGTTGAGGGCGATCGGGACGGGCAGCGTGGTCGTCGCGTTCTGCTCGGCGAAGGTGTCCAGCTCGCGGGTGAGGCGGCGGGTCCACTCGGGCATCCGGGCGGCCCGGTGCCGGGCGGCGGGCCAGCCGGCGGCGTCCCCCGCGGCCAGCCCGAGCAGCAGCCCCTCCACCCGGCGCGTCACGGCCGCGCCTCGCCCTCGTCGGCGCCGAGAAGACAGACGGCGTCGGCGCGACGGCCGTCGGCCACCGCCAGGTCGTCGGACCGGACGAGATCCTGGCACAGCGCGGACTCCTGGCGCCGCACGGGCTCCTCGCACCGCAGGAACTCCTCGCGCCGGATGCGTTCCTCGTGCCGGGCGGCGGCTTCGCGCCGGGCCGCGCTCTCGTGCCGTGCCGCGGCCTCGCGCCGGACGAGCTCCACGCACCGTCCGAGCTCCTGCCGCCGTACGAGCTCCTCGCGCCGTGCGGCGTCCTCGCGCCGAACGACGACCTCGCACCGGACGAGTGCCGTGGCCCGCGCGGGGTCCCCGGGGCGTAGGGCGTTGGCGAGGTAGCCGGGGCGCAAGGCATCCGCGACGTTTCCAGGGCGCACGGCGCCCGCGAGGTCCCCGGCCTGTACGACGTCCGTGAGGTCTCTGGGGCCTGCGGCGTCCGCGGGGGCCTCGGGATGTACCGCGTCCGCGAGGGCCAGGGCGTGTACGGCGTCCGCGAGAGTCAGGGCGTGTACGGCGTCCGTGAGGTCCCCGGGCCGTACGGCGTCCAGGTCGCGGCTTCGGTCGGCTTTTCGTCCGGCCGGGGCCGGTTCGGCGTGTGCCACCAGGAGGTCCGCCACGTCCAGGACGTGGTGTCCCGCCATGGACGGCAGGCAGCTCCCGCGTGCCGGGCCGATGGCCGCCGCCCACTCCGCCGGGATGGCGGACACCCCCTGGGTCGCCCCCGCCAGGGCACCGGCCACCGCCGCCGTGGTGTCGGCGTCGCGGCCCATGTTCACGGCCGTGAGCACGGCGTCCCGGAAGTCGCCGTCGGCGGCCGCGTACGCCCCGAAGGCGAGGGCGACCGCCTCGGGGGCCAGGTCGGTCCACGGGTAGCCGCCGATGACCACCGCGGAGCGGACCGCGCGTTCGCCGCGGTGGGCGACGGCCGCGGCCCGCCGCAGGGACCGGGCTGTCCAGGAGTCGTCCGGGACGACGGCGAGCGCCGCGGCCACCACCGCGACCGCCGGAGCGCCCGCCATGGCCGCGGCGACCCCGGCGGCCACCGCCTGGCCGCCGTAGATCCCCTCGCCCTCGTGGCTGACCGAGCCGTCGATCGCCACCAGACGGGCGGCCTCGGCGGGCCGGCCCGCGGCGAACACCCCGAAGGGCGCCGCCCGCATGGCGAGTCCGTCGCTCCAGGCGTGCCGGTGCTGGGCGGAGACGGGCGCGGCCAGGCCCCGGCGCAGGTTCTCCAGCGTGCCCCGCTCGCTGAAGCCGGCGCCGCGGAAGGGACCCTCGGCGCGGTCGGCGATCCACTCGTGCCAGGCGGCCTCGACATGGGCCGAGGTGAGCGCGGAGCCGTGGCGGGCGAGCAGGAGGCCGGAGAAGACGGCGTACTCGGTGTCGTCGGTCCCGGCCGGACACTCGGCCACGTAGCCGGTGATACGGCCCCAGCGGGCGCGGATCTCGGACGGCCTCAGGTTCTCCGCGGGCGCTCCGAGGGCGTCTCCGACGGCGAGGCCGAGCAGGGCGCCGCGCGCCCGCTCGCGGAGCGCTGCCGGGGGGACGCAGGTGGTCGATCCCATCGCGGGCTCTCCTCTCAGGGCGCCGTGGCGGGCACGGAACCCTTTGCGGAACTGTCCCCCGGCCGGGTCCTCCGCGCAGCCTGGCGAGCCCCAGCGTCACCCGGACGACATATGTGCAGTCACTTTCTCGGATGAGCAGATACAGGCAAAGGTGCAGGTTAGCTCAGCCTTTCCTTGCTGGCGGGGGAGAAATATCCGACGTAGATTCAGTGTTGTCGAAAAATAGAACTCGTCCAAAAGACAGCCTTACCTAAGTTCCCAGGGGGACCTTCATGGCCATCATCGACACCGAGGCGACGCTTCACGAGGCGCACCGCGACAATCACACGCACCGCGATGTGAACGGCGGCTGGCTGCGTCCCGCGGTCTTCGGCGCGATGGACGGCCTGGTCTCCAACCTGGCCCTGATGACCGGTGTCGCGGGCGGCGCGGTGAGCCAGCAGACCATCATCCTGACCGGTCTCGCGGGTCTCGCCGCCGGCGCCTTCTCCATGGCGGCCGGCGAGTACACCTCCGTCGCCTCCCAGCGCGAACTGGTCGAGGCGGAGCTGGACGTGGAGCGCCGGGAGCTGCGCAAGCACCCGCAGGACGAGGAGGACGAGCTCGCCGCCCTCTACGTGGCGCGGGGCGTCCAGCCCGAGCTGGCCCGCGAAGTGGCCCGGCAGCTGTCGAAGGACCCCGAGCAGGCCCTGGAGATACACGCCCGCGAGGAGCTGGGGATCGACCCCGGCGACCTCCCGTCCCCGCTGGTCGCCGCGGTGTCGTCCTTCGGGTCGTTCGCGCTGGGCGCGCTGCTGCCCGTGCTGCCGTACCTGCTCGGCGCCACCGCCCTGTGGCCGGCCCTGCTCCTCGCGCTCCTCGGCCTGTTCGCCTGCGGCGCGGTGGTGGCCAAGGTGACGGCGAGGTCCTGGTGGTACAGCGGACTGCGGCAGCTCGCCCTGGGCGGTGCCGCGGCCGGTGTGACGTACGCCCTGGGCACCCTGTTCGGGACGGCCCTAGGATAAGGCCCGGCTTGAAGTTATGCGCGAGGTTGCATAAGTAGCCGTTACTCGCTGGTTTCGACCGTATGACCACCGGGCATGAGCCGTAAACACTGTGGGCAATGGGGCCTGCCGTGCACCGACGGGGCGTGCGACGCCGCTCTCCCCGTTCTCCCGGACCGTAGGACATCGATCTGTCCGCTTCGGTCCCCGTAGCTTCCGCCGCCGGGCGCGGTACCCCCGCCGCGACGTCGTGGTGTCCGCATGCTGGAACGGGCTATCCGGTTCCCGAGAAGCCCCCCATCATGTAACCTGCACGAAATTTTGCACTCACGCAGAGGGCCAACGTCGTCCCTCGGCACCAGCACATGCCACATGACGACGACGGGAGAGCCGATGCGTACGCCGCGCCAGCCGTCCCAGCACTCCGCGAATGGCCAGAACTGGTCGTTCATGGATGCTCGCCCTGCTGCGCAGGGTATGTACGACCCCCGCAACGAGCACGACGCCTGCGGCGTCGGCTTCGTGGCCACCCTCACCGGTGAGGCGAGCCATGCGCTGGTCGAGCAGGCGCTCACGGTTCTGCGCAACCTGGAGCACCGCGGCGCCACCGGCTCGGAGCCCGACTCCGGCGACGGTGCGGGCCTGCTGTCCCAGGTGCCCGACGCCTTCCTCCGTGAGGTGGCCGGATTCGAGCTGCCCGAGGCCGGCGCCTACGCGGTCGGCATCGCCTTCCTGCCGGAGGACGGCACCGCGGACGCCGTCTCACAGATCGAGACGATCGCCGCCGACGAGGGCCTGACCGTCCTCGGCTGGCGCGAGGTCCCGGTCGCCCCCGAACTGCTGGGTGCCACCGCCCGCTCCACCATGCCGGCCTTCCGCCAGCTGTTCGTCAGCGACGGCAGCAGCACCGGCATCGCCCTGGACCGCAAGGCTTTCGTGCTGCGCAAGCGCGCCGAGCGCGAGGCGGGCGTCTACTTCCCGTCGCTGTCGGCCCGCACCATCGTCTACAAGGGCATGCTGACCACCGGCCAGCTGGAGCCCTTCTTCCCGGACCTGTCCGACCGCCGCTTCGCCTCGGCCATCGCGCTCGTCCACTCCCGCTTCTCGACGAACACCTTCCCGAGCTGGCCGCTCGCCCACCCGTACCGCTTCGTCGCGCACAACGGCGAGATCAACACGGTCAAGGGCAACCGCAACTGGATGGTCGCCCGCGAGTCCCAGCTGGCCTCGGAGCTGTTCGGCGACCGGGACGGCCTGCAGCGGATCCTCCCGATCTGCACCCCGGACGCCTCCGACTCCGCGTCCTTCGACGAGGTGCTCGAACTGCTGCACCTCGGCGGCCGCTCGCTGCCGCACTCCGTGCTGATGATGATCCCGGAGGCGTGGGAGAACCACGACTCCATGGACCCGGCCCGGCGCGCCTTCTACCAGTTCCACTCCACGATGATGGAGCCCTGGGACGGCCCGGCCTGCGTCACCTTCACCGACGGCACCCAGGTCGGCGCCGTACTCGACCGCAACGGCCTGCGCCCCGGCCGCTACTGGGTCACCGACGACGGCCTCGTCGTCCTCGGCTCCGAGGTCGGCGTCCTCGACATCGACCCGGCCAAGGTCGTCCGCAAGGGCCGCCTGCAGCCCGGCCGGATGTTCCTCGTCGACACCGCCGAGCACCGCATCATCGAGGACGACGAGATCAAGGCGACCCTCGCCGCCGAGCAGCCCTACGCCGAGTGGCTGGAGGCCGGCGAGATCGAGCTGGGCGACCTGCCCGAGCGCGAGCACATCGTCCACACCCACGCCTCGGTCACCCGCCGCCAGCAGACCTTCGGGTACACCGAGGAGGAGCTGCGCGTCATCCTCGCGCCGATGGCCAAGTCCGGCGCCGAGCCGATCGGCTCCATGGGCACCGACTCGCCGATCGCCGCGCTCTCCGAACGCCCGCGGCTGCTCTTCGACTACTTCACCCAGCTGTTCGCGCAGGTCACCAACCCGCCGCTGGACGCGATCCGCGAGGAGCTGGTCACCTCCCTGCGCTCCTCGCTGGGCCCCGAGGGCAACCTGCTCGAGCCGGTCGCGGCCTCCTGCCGCAGCGTCCTGCTGCCCTTCCCGGTCATCGACAACGACGAGCTGGCCAAGCTCATCCACATCAACGCCGACGGCGACATGCCCGGCTTCAAGGCCGCGACCCTGTCCGGCCTGTTCCGGGTCTCCGGCGGCGGCGACGCGCTGGCCGCGCGCATCGACGAGATCTGCGCCGAGGCCGACGCCGCCATCGACAACGGCGCCCGCCTGATCGTCCTGTCCGACCGCCACTCCGACGCCGAGCACGCGCCGATCCCGTCGCTGCTGCTCACCGCGGCCGTCCACCACCACCTCATCCGCACCAAGCAGCGCACCCAGGTGGGCCTGCTGGTCGAGGCCGGCGACGTCCGCGAGGTGCACCACGTCGCCCTGCTCATCGGCTACGGCGCCGCCGCGGTCAACCCGTACCTGGCGATGGAGTCCGTCGAGGACCTGGTCCGCGCCGGTACCTTCCTGCCGGGCATCGAGCCCGAGAAGGCCATCCGCAACCTGATCTACGCCCTCGGCAAGGGCGTCCTGAAGGTCATGTCCAAGATGGGCATCTCGACCGTCGCCTCCTACCGCGGCGCCCAGGTCTTCGAGGCCGTCGGCCTCGACGAGGCCTTCGTCGCGAAGTACTTCAACGGCACCGCCACCAAGATCGGCGGCGTCGGCATCGACGTCGTCGCCAAGGAGGTCGCCGCCCGCCACGCCAAGGCCTACCCGGCCTCCGGCATCGCTCCCGCGCACCGCGCGCTGGAGATCGGCGGCGAGTACCAGTGGCGCCGCGAGGGCGAGCCGCACCTGTTCGACCCGGAGACGGTCTTCCGCCTCCAGCACTCCACGCGCACCGGACGCTACGACGTCTTCAAGAAGTACACCTCCCGCGTCAACGAGCAGTCCGAGCGCCTGATGACGCTGCGCGGCCTGTTCGGCTTCCAGTCCGGCCGGCAGCCGATCCCGCTCGACGAGGTCGAGCCGGCCTCCGAGATCGTCAAGCGGTTCTCGACCGGCGCCATGTCGTACGGCTCCATCTCCCAGGAGGCGCACGAGACCCTCGCCATCGCCATGAACCAGCTGGGCGGCAAGTCCAACACCGGTGAGGGCGGCGAGGACCCGGAGCGCCTGTACGACCCGGCGCGCCGCTCCTCCATCAAGCAGGTCGCCTCCGGCCGCTTCGGCGTCACCAGCGAGTACCTGGTCAACGCGGACGACATCCAGATCAAGATGGCCCAGGGCGCCAAGCCCGGCGAGGGCGGCCAGCTGCCCGGCCACAAGGTGTACCCGTGGGTGGCCAAGACCCGGCACTCGACGCCGGGCGTGGGACTGATCTCCCCGCCGCCGCACCACGACATCTACTCCATCGAGGATCTGGCGCAGCTGATCCACGACCTGAAGAACGCCAACCCGCAGGCGCGGATCCACGTCAAGCTGGTCTCCGAGGTCGGCGTCGGCACGGTCGCCGCCGGCGTGTCCAAGGCCCACGCGGACGTCGTGCTGATCTCCGGCCACGACGGCGGCACCGGTGCCTCCCCGCTGACCTCGCTGAAGCACGCGGGTGGCCCCTGGGAGCTCGGCCTCGCCGAGACCCAGCAGACCCTGCTGCTCAACGGCCTGCGCGACCGCATCGTCGTCCAGACCGACGGCCAGCTGAAGACCGGCCGCGACGTGGTCATCGCCGCGCTGCTCGGCGCCGAGGAGTTCGGTTTCGCGACCGCTCCGCTCGTCGTCTCCGGCTGCGTGATGATGCGCGTGTGCCACCTGGACACCTGCCCGGTCGGCATCGCCACCCAGAACCCGGTGCTGCGCGACCGGTTCGCCGGCAAGGCCGAGTTCGTCGTGAACTTCTTCCAGTTCATCGCCGAGGAGGTCCGCGAGATCCTCGCCGAGCTGGGCTTCCGCTCCATCGAGGAGGCCGTCGGCCACGCCGAGGCCCTCGACGTCACCCGCGCGGTGAACCACTGGAAGGCGCAGGGCCTGGACCTGGAGCCCCTGTTCCACGTGCCCGAGCTGCCCGAGGGCGCGGTGCGCCACCAGGTCGTCCCCCAGGACCACGGCCTGGAGAAGGCGCTCGACAACGAGCTGATCAAGCTCGCCGCCGACGCCCTCGCCGCGCCCGGCGCCGCCGACGCCCAGCCGGTGCGCGCCCAGGTCGCGATCCGCAACATCAACCGCACGGTCGGCACCATGCTCGGCCACGAGGTGACGAAGAAGTTCGGCGGCGCGGGCCTGCCCGACGGCACCGTCGACATCACCTTCACCGGCTCCGCGGGCCAGTCCTTCGGCGCCTTCCTGCCGCGCGGTGTCACGCTGCGCCTGGAGGGCGACGCCAACGACTACGTCGGCAAGGGCCTGTCCGGCGGCCGGATCGTGGTCCGCCCGGACCGCGCGGCCGACCACCTCGCCGAGTACAGCGTCATCGCGGGCAACACCCTCGCCTACGGCGCGACCGGCGGCGAGATGTTCCTGCGCGGCAAGACCGGTGAGCGGTTCTGCGTCCGCAACTCCGGCGCGCTGGTCGTCTCCGAGGGCGTGGGCGACCACGGCTGCGAGTACATGACCGGCGGTCACGCGGTCGTGCTCGGCGAGACGGGCCGCAACTTCGCGGCCGGCATGTCCGGCGGCGTCGCCTACGTCGTCGACCTCGACCGCGACAACGTCAACCCCGGCAACGTGGACTCGGTCGAGGCGCTGGACGGCACGGACAGGCAGTGGCTGCACGAGGTCGTGCGCCGTCACCAGGAGGAGACGGGTTCCACCGTCGCCGAGAAGCTGCTCGCCGAGTGGGACACCGCCGTGGAGCGCTTCAGCAAGATCATCCCCAGCACGTACAAGGCAGTGCTCGCCGCCAAGGACGCCGCCGAGCGAGCCGGTCTGACCGAGACCGAGGTCACCGAGAAGATGATGGAGGCGGCGATCAATGGCTGACCCGAAGGGCTTTCTGAACCACGGCCGCGAGGTCGCCACGTCCCGCCCGGTCGAGGAGCGCACGAAGGACTGGAACGAGGTCTACGTCCCCGGCTCCCTGCTGCCGATCATCAGCAAGCAGGCCAGCCGCTGCATGGACTGCGGCATCCCGTTCTGCCACAACGGCTGCCCGCTCGGGAACCTGATCCCGGAGTGGAACGACTACGCCTACCGCGAGGACTGGGCGGCCGCCTCCGAGCGGCTGCACGCCACGAACAACTTCCCGGAGTTCACCGGCCGGCTGTGCCCCGCCCCGTGCGAGTCGGCCTGCGTGCTCGGCATCAACCAGCCGCCGGTCACCATCAAGAACGTCGAGGTCTCGATCATCGACAAGGCGTGGGAGACCGGTGACGTCGCCGCGCAGGCGCCCGAGCGCCTGTCCGGCAAGACGGTCGCGGTCATCGGCTCGGGCCCGGCGGGCCTGGCCGCCGCCCAGCAGCTGACCCGCGCCGGCCACACCGTCGCCGTCTACGAGCGCGCGGACCGCGTCGGAGGCCTCCTCCGGTACGGCATCCCCGAGTTCAAGATGGAGAAGCGGCACATCAACCGCCGTATCGAGCAGATGCGCGCGGAGGGCACCCGCTTCCGCACCGGCGTCGAGATCGGCCGCGACCTGAAGGCGACGGACCTGAGGAAGCGGTACGACGCCGTCGTGATCGCCGCCGGCGCCACCATGGCGCGCGACCTGCCGGTGCCGGGCCGCGAACTCAAGGGCATCTACCAGGCCATGGAGTACCTGCCCCTGTCCAACAAGGTGCAGGAGGGCGACTACGTGGCCCCGCCGATCTCGGCCGAGGGCAAGCACGTCGTCGTCATCGGCGGCGGCGACACCGGCGCGGACTGCGTGGGCACCGCCCACCGCCAGGGCGCGGCCTCCGTCACCCAGCTGGAGATCATGCCCCGCCCCAACGAGGAGCGGAACCCGGTCAGCCAGCCCTGGCCGACCTTCCCGATCCTCTACAAGGTCACCTCGGCCCACGAGGAGGGCGGCGAGCGCATCTACTCGGCGTCCACCACCCACTTCGAGGGCGACGAGGACGGCAACGTGCAGTGGCTGCACCTCGCCGAGGTCGAGTTCGTCGACGGCAAGCTCACCCAGAAGCCGGGCACCGAGCGCAAGATCCCGGCCCAGCTGGTCACCCTCGCCATGGGCTTCACCGGCACGGACCGGGAGAACGGCCTCGTCGATCAGTTCGGCCTGGAGCTCGACGAGCGCGGCAACGTCGCCCGCGACGCCGACTTCCAGACCAACGTGCCGGGCGTCTTCGTCGCCGGTGACGCCGGCCGCGGCCAGTCCCTCATCGTCTGGGCGATCGCGGAGGGCCGCTCGGCCGCCCGCGGTGTCGACCGCTACCTGACGGGCGCCAGCGACCTGCACGCCCCGATCCGCCCGACGGACCGCGCGCTGATGGCCTGACGCGCGCTCACCAAGCGTCCCGTACAAAGGCGTACGGAACACCGACAGCGTCTGCCCCACTGTCCCCGACCGGACGACCGGGCAGGCGCTGTCGCACGTCCGCGGCCGTTCCCGTCCCGGCTGCCGGACTCTCAGCCGCCGGCGTCCTCGCCGTCCGCGTCCCGGCCGTCCGCGTCCGGCCACGCCGGACGCACCGGCCAAGAGCGAGCTGCTGGAACTGCGCCGGGACCGGATCGGTTTCAATTTCCAGTCCTTCGGGCTCATCCCCATCCTCACCGCCGCCGAGAACGTCGGCGTGCCGCTGCGGCTGCGCCGGGCCGACCCCCGCGAACGCGACGAGCGGGTGGCGCTGCTGCTGGCCCTGCTGGGCCTCACCGGACGCGAGGCGCAGCGGCCCGCCGAGCTGTCCGGCGGGCAGCAGCAGCGGGTCGCCATCGCCCGGGCCCTCGCCAACCGCCCGGCCCTGCTGCTCGCCGACGAGCCGACCGGGCAGCTCGACGCCGCCACCGGCCTGGCGGTGATGGAGCTGCTGCGGGCCGTCGTCCGCGGCGAGGGCGTCACGGCCCTCGTCGTCACCCACGACCCCCAACTCCTCGGCCTGGCCGACCGGGTGCTGGAACTGAGCGACGGAGTGGTCGTCGAGAGGTGAGAGGGTGACGCCATGACCGCGATCAGTCTGAGCAAGGTCGAAGAGACCGCCCCCGCCCTGGTGAACCTCTACAAGACCGCCGGAGTCTCCCTCGCGAAGCGCGGCCTCGACGGACTGCGGGCCGCGGTCTACCTCGTGGTCGACTACTCGGGCTCGATGCGGCCGTACTACAAGGACGGCAGTGTGCAGGCGCTCGCCGACCGGGTGCTCGGGCTGTCGGCGCACCTCGACGACGACGGCCGGGTGCCGGTGGTGTTCTTCTCCACGGACATCGACGCGGTCACCGACATCGCGCTGGACGGCCACGAGGGCCGCGTCGAGCGGATCGCCGCCCGGCTCGGGCACATGGGCAGGACCAGCTACCACCTGGCCATGGACGCCGTCATCGACCACTACCTCGACAGCGGCGCCACGGACCCCGCCCTCGTCGTCTTCCAGACCGACGGCGGCCCGGTCAACAAGCTCGCAGCCGAGCGCTACCTGTGCAAGGCGGCCAGGCTTCCGCTGTTCTGGCAGTTCATCGGCTTCGGCGACCCGGACAGCCGCCAGTTCGACTTCCTGCGCAAGCTGGACGAACTGGCCGTGCCCGGCAAGCGGATCGTCGACAACGCCGGCTTCTTCCACGCGGGCACGGCCCCCGGACGGGTGCCCGACGCGGAGCTGTACGACCGGCTCGTGGGCGAGTTCCCCACCTGGCTGGCGGCCGCCCGGGCGCAGGGCATCGTGCGCCCGGCCTGACCCCCGTACCTCCCCGGCTAGGCCGTCCCGGTCGGCAACCGGCGTCCCCGGCACGACAATGGACCCGTGCCGACCAAGAAGAAGCCCCAGGTGACCGCCGTCAGGAAGCCCGCGCCCACAGCCGCCGCGCACCGCCGCCACGACCTCCTGCGCATCGCCGCCGAGGTGTTCGCCGAACAGGGCTACAACGCCACCACCGTGCGCACGATCGCGGACCACGCGGGCATGCTCGCGGGCAGCCTCTACTACCACTTCGACTCCAAGGAATCGATGCTGGAGGAGATCCTGCGCACCTTCCTCGACGAGCTCTGGGACGGCTACGGCACCGTCCTGGAAGCCGGACTCGGGCCGCGCGAGACCCTGGAGGCACTGGTCACCGAGTCGTTCCGGGAGATCGACCGGCACCGCGCCGCCATCGCGATCTACCAGAAGGAGTCCAGGCAGCTGGTGCCCCAGGAACGGTTCGCGTTCCTCGCCGACTCCCAGCGCCGGTTCGAGAAGGCGTGGCTGGCCACGCTGGAACGCGGGGCCGCCGACCGGGTCTTCCGGGCCGACCTCGACGTCCGGCTCACCTACCGCTTCCTGCGCGACACCGTCTGGGTCGCCGCGTCCTGGTACCGGCCGGGCGGACAGCACAGCCCCGAGGAGATCGCCCGGCAGTACCTGTCGATGGTGCTGGACGGGATCGCCCTACGCGCCTAGGCGTGTGGTCCGTGTCGAAGCCGCCGTCGCCGAGGACCGCATCGCCCACGCGGTCACCGCGCGGACCGAAGAGGGCGCACGGCCCTACGTGTCGCACTCCAGCACCGTCCGGCACAGCGCGCACCGCGCCCGCATCCGGCCCCGCACCGGCACCCTGATCCGCTGATGGCAGGTCGGGCAGGGGAACGACACCCGCAGCCGACCGTCGTCGTCCGGAGCGAAGGAGTACGCGGTCTCCGGCTGGACGGACGGCACCGGCCGGTGGTCCTGGGCGTGCCGCCGGTCCCGGGCGTACCGGCGGCGCCCCGCCCAGCCCGCCGCCGTCAGCGGCGGCTGCCGCTCGTCCTGGCGGGCCCGGGCCATCCCCTCGACGTACGCCGTGTACGCCTGCGGACTGGTGAACCACGTCGAGGGGTCCTCACCGAGGACCAGCGCCCGCTTGGCCAGCACGTACCCGAACTCCTCCGGCGTGAGATAGCCGAGCTTCTGCGACGACGCCGCGTCCTGCCGGAAGGCGTCCAGCAGGAGCCAGCCCGCGCCCAGATACGTCGCGGCCGTGTCGGTGAGGACCTCGTTGTCACGGGTGCCGGGGAAGGACAGGCCCAGGCGGTGCAGATAGACGTGCGTCACCTCGTGGGCCAGGGCCGCGCCGATGTCCCGGCGGTGCGTGCGGAAGCGGTCGTTCAGCTCGACGAAGTACTCCGGCCCCGCCGCCAGTTCGACATTCGCCGCGTGCGTCATCTCGCGGAAGCCGACGATCAGGCGGGCGTCCGGCAGCCGGTAGTGGCGCAGCAGTTCACGGGCCACGCGCTGCGCGCCCAGATGCAGGTCGTCGGTGTCGCAGAAGGCGACGTCGGCGGGGGCCACGCTGGTGGCGAACGTCTGGATCGTGTCGTACGACAGCCGTCTGTACAGCGCGGTGATCGCGGCCCGCACCGTCTCCAGATGCGGGTAGCCGTGCTCGACCGGTCCGTCGTTCGCCACGCCCGACCCCCAAAGACGCTCTGAACTCCACTCCACTCTATGCGGATCCGCTCTCCGCGGACGCGCGCGGATTCCCGCCGGCCGGCAGCCGGGCCGGGCCACCGGCGGTCCGCCCACGATCGGACGGCCGCGCCCCGTGGGGTGGACACACACCCCGTAGGGTGGCTGCCCATGACCACCAGCAGCACCGGCACCGACGACGTCGACTGCGCCGTCCGCGAGGAACTCGCACGGCTGCGCGACAGCATCGACAACATCGACGCGGCCGTCGTCCACATGCTCGCCGAGCGGTTCAAGGCGACCCAGCAGGTCGGCCACCTGAAGGCCGCCCACCGGCTGCCGCCCGCCGACCCGGACCGCGAGAGCCGCCAGATCACCCGGCTGCGCTCCCTCGCCGAGGACGCCAAGCTGGACCCCGGATTCGCCGAGAAGTTCCTGAACTTCATCATCGCCGAGGTGATCCGGCACCACGAGCGCATCGCCGACGACGCCGGCAACGGCGCCCCTGGCGACCCGTCGGCACCCCGCTGACCTCGGACGGTACGCACGGGTCGTGACAGCGGACCCCCAGGGGGTGCATGCTGCGCTGTGCACCGCCCGTCAGTCCGCGGGCACCGTCCGTCAGTGCCCCGGACGTAAGCTGGTGGTCCCCCACACGGGAGGGACGTCGGGCCATGCCGTCGGATGCCAAGATCCTCATCGTCGACGACCACGAACACACCCTGTTCGCGCTGGAGAGCGCCCTGGCCCCGCTCGGCCACCGGACGGACCGTGCCACCAACGGCGACGAAGCGCTCAAGCAGGTGCTGCGCGGCCAGGTCGGCCTGTTGCTGCTGGACGTGCGCATGCCCGGCATCAGCGGCCTGGACGTGGTGCGCCACCTGCGCCGCCTGAAGCAGACCCGGCACATCCCCGTAATCCTCCTCACCGGCTTCGGCTACGACCACGACCTGACCGCGACGGCCTTCCGCCTCGGCGTCGCCGACCTGCTGACGAAACCCGTCGACCCCTGGGTGCTGCGCACCAAGGTCCACTACCTCTACGACGCCCACCAGCGCCGGCAGGCGCTCGAGGAGGAGATACGCGTCCTGCGCGCCCGGGTGGCCGAGCAGACCCGGGCCCCCGAGGCCGCGGCGCCCGCCTAGGGCCCCTCACCCGCCCTGACCCGACGGCCTCACCCCACCTGACCGACCACCTCACCCGACCCGACCCGGCCCGGGCCGCCCCGAAACGGAACCCCAGCGTCCTCCGGCGCACGCCACCGATACCCCCTCGTGCCCTCTCGGTGCCATCGGGCAGCATGGCGTCCATGTCCGTACTCACGCGCGACGAAGCGCAGACCCGTGCCCAGCTCCTCGACGTCCACCGCTACACGATCGACCTCGATCTGACCGCCGGGGACGAGACCTTCGACTCCCTGACCGTCATCCGGTTCACCGTGCGCGCCGGCCAGGACGCCACGGACACCTTCGTCGAGCTCAAGCCCGCCGAACTGCGCTCCGCCACCCTCGACGGACAGCCCCTCGACCCGGAGAACCTGGTCGACAACCGCCTGCCCCTGAAGAACCTCGCCCCCGGCGAACACGAACTGCGCGTCGACGCCGCCATGCGCTACTCCCGCACCGGCGAGGGCATGCACCGCTTCACCGATCCCACCGACGGCGAGACCTACCTCTACACCCAGCTGTTCATGGAAGACGTCCAGCGCGTCTTCGCCGCCTTCGACCAGCCCGACCTCAAGGCCGTCTTCGACCTGACCGTCACCGCCCCCGAAGGCTGGACCGTCCTCGCCAACGGCGTCACCGAGCACCTCGGCGACGGCCGCTGGAAGGCCGCCGCCACCCCGCTGATCTCCACCTACCTCGTCGCCGTCGCCGCCGGCCCCTGGCACTCCGTGCGCACCGAGCACCGCGGCCTGCCCTTCGGCATCCACTGCCGCCGCTCCCTCGCACCCCACCTCGACGCGGACGCCGACGAAATCCTCGACATCACCCGCGCCTGCTTCGACCGCTACCACGAGAAGTTCGAGGAGCCCTACCCCTTCGACTCCTACGACCAGGCCTTCGTCCCCGAGTTCAACGCGGGCGCCATGGAGAACCCCGGCCTGGTCACCTTCCGCGACGAGTTCGTCTACCGCTCCGCCGTCACCGACACCGAACGGCAGACCCGCGCCATGGTCGTCGCCCACGAGATGGCCCACATGTGGTTCGGCGATCTCGTCACCCTCAAGTGGTGGGACGACATCTGGCTCAACGAGTCCTTCGCCGAGTACATGGGCTACCAGACACTCACCGAGGCGACCCGCTTCACCGACACCTGGACCGACTTCGGCGTCGCCCGCAAGGCCTGGGGCTACGACGCCGACCAGCGCCCCTCCACCCACCCCGTCGCCCCCGAAGCCGTCGACGACACCGCCTCCGCCATGGTCAACTTCGACGGCATCTCCTACGCCAAGGGCGCCTCCGCGCTGCGCCAACTGGTGGCCTGGCTCGGCGAGAAGGACTTCCTCGCCGGCATCAACACCCACTTCACCCGCCACAGGTTCGCCAACGCCACCCTCGCCGACTTCATCGACTCCCTCGCCCACCACACCGACCGGGACGTCCACGCCTGGGCCGACTCCTGGCTGCGCACCTCCGGCGTCGACACCCTCACCGCCGCCGTCGGCTCCCGCCCCGGCGAGTGGACCCTCGACCTCGGCCACCGGGGCAGCCGCCCGCACCGCGTCACCGTCGGCGTCTACGACCGCGACCTGAGCGACGGCCGCGTCCTCGTCCTGCGCGAGCGCTACGACACCGACGTCCCCCAGGGCACCGGCCCCGCGGCGCGCCCCGGCGCCCGGCCCGCCCTCGTCGTCCCCAACGACCTCGACCTCACCTACGCCAAGATCCGCCTCGACGAGGACTCCCTGGAGACCGCGCTGCGCGGCCTGTCCGGCCTCCCCGACGGGCTGACCCGCGCCGTCGTCTGGAACAGCCTGCGCGACATGGTGCGCGACGGCGACCTCGCCCCCGCCGACTACCTGGCCACCGCCGCCGCCCACCTCCCCGAGGAGAAGGACCTCGCCGTCGTGCAGGGCGTCCTGTCCTTCGCCACCGTGCACATCACGGACCGCTTCCTGCCCGCCGACCAGCGGCCCGCCGCCCTGGCCACCCTCACCGACCTGTGCCGCGACCTGATCCGCCGCACCGAGGACGGCGACAACCCGGGCCTGCGCCTGACCGCCGTACGCCACCTCATCGACGTCGCCGCCCGCCCCGGCACGATCGCCGCCTGGCTCTCCGAGGGAACCGTCTCCGGCGGCCCCGAACTCGACCCGGAGCTGCGCTGGCGCATCCTGGCCCGGCTCGCCGCGCTCGGCGCCACCGACGAGGACACCATCGCCGCCGAACTGGCCCGCGACCCCAGCGCCACCGGCCAGGAGGGCGCCGCCCGCTGCCGCGCCGCCCTGCCCGACGCGGAGTCCAAGCGCAGGGCCTGGGAGGCGATGTTCGCCACCGACGAGCTGTCGAACTACCTGTTCACCGCGACCGCCCAGGGCTTCTGGCAGCCCGAACAGGCCGACCTCGTACGGGAGTACGTGCCCCGCTACTACGAGGACGCGGTCGCCGTCGCCGCCCGCCGCGGCCCCGCCATCGCCGACGCCGCCGGCCGCTACGCCTTCCCCGCACACGCCGTCGACGCCGACACCCTGGGCCTCGGCGAGACCTGCCTGCGCGAGGCCGACCCCATCCCGGCCCTGCGCCGCAAACTCGTCGACCAACTCGACGACCTGGCACGCGCCCTACGCGTCCGAGAGGCATAAAACCACCGGCGCGGCGCACGCCCCCCGTGCCCGCGCCCGGCCCATCCTGCCGCGCCCGCGCCTCGTTCCGGCCGCCGTGCCTGCGCCCGGTCAGCCCGTCGTGCCGGCCCTTGGTTCGGGCCGTCGTCGCCGCGCTCGGCTCAGCCCGCCGTGCCCCCAGCCCGGTCCGGGCCGTCGTGCCACGTTCGGTGCAGACCGTCGTGCCCGCGTCTCGTTCCGGCCGCCGTGCCTGCGCCTGGTCAGCCCGTCGTGCCGGCCCTTGGTTCGGGCCGTCGTCGCCGCGCTCGGCTCAGCCGTGCCCCCCAGCCCGGTCCGGGCCGTCGTGTTCGCCCCCGGCTCGGGCCGTCGTGCCGGTGCTCGGTTCAGCCCATCGTGCCGAGCCCCGCTTCGGACCGTCGTCCCCGCGGCGCCTCGGCCCGCCGTGCCCGCGCCGCGGCTCAGCCCGCCCTCCTCGCCCCGCGGCCCGGGCGCCCGGACCACGACCCGGCCACCCGAACCTCGATCGTCCACCGGCCCATCCGACCGAAGGCGACGCCCCCGCCGCCGGGCCCGACACGCTTGCCCCGCACGGCAGTTCCCCCTTTCGGGTTCCGATCGCCGGACTTTCCGGGCGCGTCGGACCCGCATGCGTACAAGCTGGAAGTCCCTGCCCCCGCGCCACGGAGGACAGTCCATGAGCGCTCCGCCCCTCGCCTCGGGACCCGAAGGCCCCGGTGCCCTGCGGCCGTTGCTCGACACCGTGCTCGACGCCCTGGACAGCGGCCGGCGCGCACGCGGGGGACCGCTGCCCACGGGCGGCCCGGTGGCGGTCGCCGCCCGACTCCGCGAAGCCGTCGGGGAGATCCTGCCCGACCACGGCGACCCCGAGGCCCTGCGCACCCTCGTGCACGCCCTCGCCGAGGGCGCCGCCGACCCCGCCGACCCCCTGTGCGCGGCCCACCTGCACTGCCCGCCGCTCGCCGTGGCCACCGCCGCCGACCTCGCCGTCAGCGCCCTCAACCCCTCCCTCGACTCCTGGGACCAGGCCCCCGCGGCCTCCGCGCTCGAAGCCCTCCTCACCCGCGAACTCGCCCACGAGACCGGCCTGGCCGACTCCGTCGTCACCACCGGCGGCACCGAGTCCAACCAGCTCGCCCTGCTGCTCGCCCGCGAGGCCCACGACGGCCTCCGGCTCGTCTGCGGCACCAACGCCCACCACTCCCTGCCCCGCGCCGCCTGGCTGCTCGGCCTGCCCGAACCTGTGACCGTCCCCGCCCCCACCGGCACCATCGACCTCGTCGCCCTGCACAGCGCCCTCAGCGACCTCCCCGGCCCGCGCGGCTCCCTCCTCGTCGCCGCCACCGCCGGCACCACCGACGCCGGCCTCATCGACCCGCTCCCCGAGATCGCCGGACTGTGCGCCGCCCACGGCGCCCGCCTCCACATCGACGCCGCCCACGGCGGCGGCCTCCTCTTCAGCGAACGGCACCGCGACAAGCTCACCGGCCTCGAAGCCGCCCACACCGTCACCCTCGACCTGCACAAACTCGGCTGGCAACCCGTCCCCGCCGGCCTCCTCGCCGTCCGCCACCCCCGCGACCTGGCCGTCCTCAACCAGCACGCCGACTACCTCAACGCCGACGACGACACCGCGGCGGGCCTGCCCGACCTCCTCGGCCGCTCCCTGCGCACCACCCGCCGCCCCGACATCCTCAAGATCGCCGTCACCCTCAAGACCCTCGGCCGGTCCGGCCTCGGCACCCTCGTCGACCAGGTCTGCGCCCGCGCCCGCGAGTTCGCCGACCTCGTCCGCGACCACCCCGGCTTCGAACTCCACGCCCGGCCCACCATCAGCACGGTCCTCTTCCGGCCCACCGGCGCATCCGACGACGCCGTGGCCGCCGTACGCCGCAGACTCCTCACCGACGGCCGCGCCGTCCTCGGCCGCGCCCGCCTCGCCGACCGCCTCTGGCTCAAGGCCACCCTCCTCAACCCCGACACCCGGCCCGACGACCTCGCCGCCCTCCTGAAACTGGTGGAAGGAAGCACCCCCCGATGAGACCGACCCCCTTTCCCCCGGGCCACACCCCCGCCGCCCCCCACGACCTGGTCGGCATCGGCATCGGGCCGTTCAACCTCTCCCTCGCCGCCCTCGCCCACCCACTCCCCGGACTCGACACCGCCTTCTACGAACAGCGCCCCGCCTTCGAATGGCACCCCGGACTGCTCATCGAGGGCGCCCGCATCCAGGTCCCCTTCCTCGCCGACCTCGTCACCCTCGCCGACCCCGCCAGCGACTGGTCCTTCCTCAACTACCTCAAGGCCCGCGACCGGCTCTTCCCCTTCTACTTCGCCGAGCGCTTCCACATCCAGCGCGCCGAATACGACGCCTACTGCCGCTGGGTCTCCCAGAACCTCCCCGCACTCCACTTCGGCCACCAGATCGACGCCGTCCGCTGGAACCCCGAACGCGCCCTGTTCGACATCGACTTCACCCGCCTCGGCACCGACGGCGAAGCCGAGGCACTCGGCCGCACCCACACCCGCAACGTCGTCCTCGGCATCGGCACCGAACCCCACGTGCCCGAACCGCTCCGTCCCCTCACCGAAGCCCCCGGCGTACCCGTCCTGCACGCCGCCGACTACCTCCACCACCGCGACGCCCTGCTCACCGCCGGCCACATCACCGTCGTCGGATCAGGACAGTCCGGCGCCGAGATCTTCCTCGACCTGCTCCGCCGCCGCCCACCCGGGCGCGAACGACTCCACTGGATCGGCCGCACCGCCGCCTTCGCCCCCATGGAGTACTCCAAGCTCGGCCTGGAACACTTCACCCCCGACTACACCCGCTACTTCCACGCCCTCGCCGAACCCGTCCGCGACCAGCTCATCACCTCCCAGTGGCAGCTCCACAAAGGCATCGACGCCGGCACCCTGGCCGCCATCCACGACGAGCTCTACCGCCGCTCCCTGCACAGCGGCTGGCCCGACGCCGTCCTCACCCCCGGCGTCCGCGTCCGCACCGCCGGCCGCGTCGCCGCCACCAAGGTCGAACTCCACCTCGAACACGTCGAACAGGGCACCCGCTCCCGCCTCACCACCGACGCCGTCGTCCTCGCCACCGGCTACCGCGAACGCCCCCTCACCGGACTCCTCGCCGGCCTCGACCCCTACCTGCGCCGCGACAGCCACGAACGGCCCCGTGTCGACGAACAGTTCCGCCTCGTCCTCGACCCCTCCGTCACCGCCACCGGCTGCCACGTCTACGTACAGAACGCCGAACTCCACACCCACGGCGTCGGCACCCCCGACCTCGGCCTCGCCGCCTGGCGCAGCGCGACCATCCTCAACGCCGTCACCGGCACCGAGCCCTACCCGCTCCCCGCCCGCACCGCCTTCACCACCTTCGGCCTCACCCCCCAGCCGCAGGTACCGCCCCCCGGACGCCGCGTCACCCTCACCCCCCTCGTCGACCAGCGCTGAGACACCCCCGAAGCCGAACGCCGCACGTCGCATGCCGAACGCCGAAACGCCGCACGCCGCACGTCGAACGCCGCCCGGACACGGCGGCGGCGCCGACGCACACCCCGCGCCGACGCCGCCACCCGCACCTCCACCGTCACCACGACGGCGACCGCAACCGCACTAGAACACCGGAGTGCCGTCGCGCGTCAGCTTCCAGTCCACCGACGCGAAGTCCTTCGGGTCCAGCACACCCTTCGCGGTCACCCACTCCGCGATCCGCGTGCGGATCTCCGTCGACTCCGACCACAGCTCCTTCGCCGAGGCGACATGCGGGAAGGCGCCACCGCCGTTGGCCCGGTAGTTGTTCACCGCCAGCACGAACTGCTGCGCGTCGTCCAGAGCCGCACCGGCGTACGTCAGGTTCTTGATCCGCGAACCCGCCGGCTGCGCGATGTCGATGTCGTACCGGAAACCCGACACATAGTCGTAGTTGTAATCCGGACGGCCGTTCGCGTTCGTCATCTTGTCCACGTCGACAGGCGCACCGGCCGCCGTCTGCACGAAGTACTCCGCCGAGTACTCCAGGTACGCCCGCACCTGCGCGCCCGTCATCAGCTTCGCGACCAGCGTGTTGTCGTACACGTACAGGCTCGACAGGTCCCGGATCGTCACATCGCCCGCCGGGATCTCCGACGTCCGGGAGAACGGCGAGGCCTGCGCGATCACCGGCAGCGCGGCGTACTCGGTGCCGGCCAGCGCGGCCTTCACCACGTCCTCCTGCACCTTGGTGATCAGGTCGATGATCGGGGCGTCCTTGTAGCGGGCCTCGACCGTGGTCAGCGTCTCGGTCGCCCTGCCGACGACCTGGTTGACGTACTTCACCACCGCCTCGTGCTCGTCGGTCAGCAGCTTGGTGATCTTCGGGTCGTCCGCGACCGAGTTGGAGTTGCGCAGCGACGCCGAGACCGACTCGACCTCCCACCGGCCCTTGGCGAACACCAGCTCGATGTCGAACAGGGTCAGCCGCTCCGCGTAGCACAGCGGCTCCGACAGCACGACCGTCTTCCCCGTCTGCTCGTTGACGACCTTCAGCTCCGGGATCTCCACATGCGCGTGACCCACCAGGATCGCGTCGATCCCCGGCACCTGCCGCGCCACGTTCGCCGCCGAGTTCTCCACGTACGGCAGCTGGTCACCCCACGACGACGTGCCCGACGCACCCGAGTGCGCCGACACGATCACCACGTCCGCGCCCATCGACCGCAGCTTCGGCACCCACTTCGCCGCCTGCTCCTCCAGCCCCGGGAACGTCAGCTTCCCCTGCACATAGGCCTTGTCCCAGATGGCGATACCCGGGTTCGTCAGGCCCAGCACCGCCACCTTCACCGGCCGCGCGCCCGGCACCCGGAACGTCTTCATGAAGTACGGCGGGAAGGCCGGCAGCTGCGTCTTCGCGTCCAGCGCGTTCGCACCGAGCAGTGGGAAGTCGCACTGCGACTCGAACTTCCGCAGCGTCTCGATGCCGTAGTTGAACTCGTGGTTGCCGATCGCCACCGCGTCGTACCCGATCGCGTTCATCGCCTGCGCCATCGGGTGCACCGGACCACCCTCGGCGGTGATCGGGTCCACTCTCGCGTAGTAGTACGTCAGCGGAGTGCCCTGAATCGTGTCACCCGCGTCCACCAGCAGCGTGTTGCAGCGGCCCTTCTCCTCACGGATCTCGTTCACCAGCGTCGAGATCCGGGACAGACCCAGGGCGTTGCCCGCCTTGTCGACGTACTCCGCGTCCTTGAAGTAGTCCCAGTTGAAGACGTGCCCGTGCAGGTCGGTGGTGCCCATGACGGTCAGGGAGTACCGCTTCGCCGACCTCCCCGCCTGCTGCGCCTCCTCGGTCTCGGCAGCCCGCGCCGCCGGAGCCGCCGTACCGGCCAGCGCGACCCCAGCCCCCGTCACGGCGGACTTCTTCAGAAACTTCCGACGGTCCAACGGCATGTCTGGCTCTCCTCGTAGAAGGGTCAAGGGCGTCCGAAAGGGTCAACGACGCGCGTAGATTCTGACCCGTGCATGACTAGCCGCAACAGGTCCAGGAGGTTTCGATCTGATGACCGGCAGGAGCGGGAAACCGGTCACCGGTGACAGAGTGGGACGTATGACCTCACCCACACCGGAGGAACCCACACCCCCCGTCCCCTACGGCACCCCCGACGCCCCCCGCATCGCCGTCCGCGGCGAAGCCCACCTCGAAGCCGACCCCGACCTCGCCCGCATCGGCGTCACCGTCAGCGCCCGCGGCAAGGACCGCCGTTCCACCCTCGACGACCTCACCCGACGCAACACCCAGGTCCTCGACCTCCTCAAGAGCTACGGACCGGCCGTCGAACACATCGAAACCGGCCACCTCACCCTCACCCCCGAACTCGCCCAGCGCGGCCGCGGCGAACGCGTCCGCACCCACCACGGCCTCGTCCACCTCACCGCCGAACTCACCGACTTCACCGCCCTCGGCGAACTCACCACCCGCCTGGCCGACTTGGAACTCACCCGAGTGGACGGCCCCTGGTGGGCCCTGCGCCCCGACTCACCCGTCCACCGCGACGCCCGCCGACAAGCCGTACGCGAAGCCCTCCAGCGCGCCCGCGACTACGCCGAAGCCCTCGGCGCCACCCTCGCCGCCCTCGTGGAACTCGCCGACATCGGCGCGGAGAACCCCGAACCCCTCCCGCGGGCCGCCACCCGCATGCGCTCCATGGCCGCCTACGCCGGCGCCGGCGAGGACACGACCGCCCCACCCCTCGACCTCGAACCCCAGAAACAGCACGTCCACGCGACCGTCAACGCCCGCTTCACCATGACACCGCCCCGGCTGCCCTGACAGACCACCGACATGCTCATCGGAGCACACCCGCGCACACTTCAATACTTGTCAACAACCCTTCATCCAAAGGTTGTTGAGCAGTCACACCACACCAATTCCCTACCGACCGGTAAGGCCTAGGCTCAACCCATGCGCCGAGCAAAAATCGTCTGCACCCTGGGGCCCGCCACCGACACGTACGACCAGATCAAAGCCCTGGTCGACGCCGGAATGGACGTCGCCCGATTCAACCTCAGCCACGGCAGCCACGCCGAACACGAGGAGCGCTACCGACGCGTCCGCAAAGCCGCCGACGAGACCGGACGCAGCGTCGGCCTCCTCGCCGACCTTCAGGGCCCGAAGATCCGCCTCGGCCGCTTCCGCGAAGGACCCGTACTCCTTGAACGCGGCGACACCTTCACCATCACCGTCGAAGACGGCGCCGAAGGCGACCGCCACACCTGCGGCACCACCTACGCCGGCCTCGCCACCGACGTCACCCCCGGCGAACGCATCCTCGTCGACGACGGCAAAGTCGCCCTCGAAGTCACCGCCGTCGACGGACCCCGCGTCCACACCACCGTCGTAGAAGGCGGCGTCATCTCCGACCACAAGGGCCTCAACCTGCCCGGCGTCGCCGTCTCCGTCCCCGCCCTGTCCAAGAAGGACGAGGACGACCTGCGCTGGGCGCTGCGCACCGGCTTCGACGTCATCGCCCTGTCCTTCGTCCGCAGCGGCCGCGACATCAAGGACGTCCACCACATCATGGACGACGAGGGCCGCCGCCTCCCCGTCATCGCCAAGGTCGAGAAACCCCAGGCGGTGGACGCGATCGACGACATCGTCGCCGCCTTCGACGGCATCATGGTCGCCCGCGGCGACCTCGGCGTCGAAATGCCCCTCGAACAGGTCCCGATCGTCCAGAAACGCGCCATCAAACTCGCCAAGCGCAACGCCAAACCGGTGATCGTGGCGACCCAGATGCTCGACTCCATGATCGACAACTCGCGCCCCACCCGCGCCGAGGCCAGCGACGTCGCCAACGCCGTCATCGACGGCACCGACGCCGTCATGCTGTCCGGCGAGACCAGCGTCGGCAAATACGCCGTCGAAACCGTCCGCACCATGTCCCGCATCGTCGAAGCCGCGGAAGAGGACATCCTCGCCAAGGGCCTGCCACCCCTCACCGAGAACAGCAAGCCCCGCACCCAGGGCGGCGCCGTCGCCCGCGCCGCGGCCGAGATGGGCGACTTCCTCGGCGCCAGGTTCCTCGTCGCCTTCACCCAGTCCGGCGACACCGCCCGCCGCCTCTCCCGCTACCGCTCCCCGATCCCGCTCCTGGCCTTCACCCCCGAGCCGGCCACCCGCTCCCAGCTCAGCGCGTCGTGGGGCGTGGAGACCTTCCTCGGCCCGCACGTCGGCTCCACCGACGCGATGGTCGACCAGGTGGACGAGCTGCTCCTGAAGTACGGCCGCTGCCAGAAGGGCGACGTGGTCGTGATCACGGCGGGTTCGCCCCCCGGCGTCTCCGGCTCCACGAACATGGTCCGCGTCCACCACATCGGCGAGGACGACAGCCCTAAGTAGGGGATCGGCGGCGGTCAGTGCTTGGGGCCGACGTGGAGATCCATGAGGGCTACTGAGGCTTTGCGGGCGACGGAGATGTTGTACGGGTTTCCGTTGCGCGTGCACGGCGTCCACTCGACGCCGAGCCGGTCGAGTGTGTCCGTGTAGAGCCGCCGGATGTCGCCCGAGACGTTGGTGAAGAAGTAGCGGGGATATTCGTAGCGCTTACGCTCACCGCCGACGAGGCGGGTCGTCCAGTTGGTGATCCGGCAGCCGTCGGAGTGGATCAGCCCGCGGATGAATTCCCACGGGTGCGCGTCGACGATCTCCTGCTGCCAGGGCTCCAGAGCGAGCCGCCGCTCGTGCTTCTTGCCGGGGCCGTGCTGGGGGAAGAGGCGGGGCCAGTTTCGGGAGTAGCTGGTCACCATTGTGCAGCCCTGCTTCTGGACGCTGAAGACGCGCGCCCCGGAGAGCACGTTCGGGATGGCCTCCCGGCATTGCTGGAGGAGTCCTGGCCATGCGTCGGCACACGCGATCCTGAGGTAGTAGCCGGAGCGCGGGTGCGGGCTGATGCATCCGTCACCAAGGTAGAGGCCCAGCAGATAGGCGTAAGCGCAGTCGTCGGCGGGCGGCCCGGGTTCCGGAGGCGCCATGCGGGGGAGGGGCTCGAGGCGATGGCGCCAGGAGCGGATGGCGGCTCGGGAGATGCCCGTCTCCTGGCTTACAGAGTTGATGCTGCGCCCCTGAGCAATTAGCGCCAGGGCTCGTTTCCGTGTGCTGAGGTCGTACATGTGCACACCCTCTGAGGGTGAAGCCGTCGACACGCAGCAAAAAGCGGATGTTCGCGAGAACGTGAACATCCGCTTATTCCGACTCGACCTTGGATCCGAAGGAAAGTGCCCCAGGTGGGATTCGAACCCACACTGTCCGCTGTTTGAGAGCGGCCTCTCTAACCAGTTGGAGTACTGGGGCCTTAAAAAGGAAGGTATGGGGTCCCCCCTCGGAGCTCCACCTTACCGCAGCTAGGTAGGCTCTTGGGAGCAGTACTTCCTGCCCAGGAACCAAGGAGCGCCCCCGTGACCGCCGAGTCGCCCCAGCCCGTTGACGTGCCCGACGAGGACAAGTCGCACGTGCCTCCGCTGACGACCCGTGTCGTCATCGCCGAGGACGAGGCGCTGATCCGGCTGGACCTCAAAGAGATGCTGGAGGAGGAGGGCTACTCGGTCGTCGGGGAGGCCGGTGACGGTGAGCAGGCCGTGGAGCTGGCCCGCGAGCACCGCCCGGACCTGGTGATCCTTGATGTGAAGATGCCGAAGCTCGACGGCATCTCGGCGGCGGAGAAGATCGCCGGGGAGAGTATCGCGCCGGTGCTGATGCTGACCGCGTTCTCGCAGCGCGACCTGGTGGAGCGTGCCCGGGACGCGGGGGCGATGGCGTATCTGGTGAAGCCGTTCAGCAAGAGCGACGTCGTTCCGGCGATCGAGATGGCGGTGTCGCGCTTCACGGAGCTGAAGGCGCTGGAGAAGGAGGTCGCGGACCTCTCCCAGCGTCTGGAGACCCGGAAGCTGGTGGACCGGGCGAAGTCGATCCTGCAGACGGAGTACGGGCTGACGGAGCCGGCCGCGTTCCGCTGGGTGCAGAAGACGTCGATGGACCGCCGTATGTCGATGCAGCAGGTCGCGGAGGCGGTCATCCAGGATTCCGAGGAGAAGAAGGCTTCGAAGGGCGCGAAGGCCGACAAGGACTGAGCGTTCCGTTGCGTGCGAGGAGGCCCGCTTCCCCCGGCCGGGGGAAGCGGGCCTCCTCGTTGTCGCCCTGGGTGGGGTCAGTCCTCGCCCAGGTAGGCCTTGCGGACCGATTCGTCGTGCAGCAGGTCCTGTCCGGTGCCGGAGAGGGCGATGCTGCCGACCTCCATGACGTGGCCCTGGTCGGCGAGGGAGAGAGCGGCCTGGGCGTTCTGCTCGACGAGCAGGATGGTGGTGCCCTGGGACTTCAGCTCGGCGATGGTGGCCATGATCTTCTGCATCATGATCGGGGAGAGGCCCATGGAGGGTTCGTCGAGCATGAGCAGTTTGGGCTGGGACATGAGGGCCCGGCCCATGGCGAGCATCTGCTGTTCACCGCCGGAGAGGGTGCCGGCGGCCTGCTTCCTGCGTTCTCCGAGGATGGGGAAGAGGTCGTAGGCGCGCTGGATGTCCTTCTCGATGCCTGCCTTGTCCTTGCGGAGGAAGGCGCCGAGCTGGAGGTTCTCGGCGATGGTGAGGCGGGGGAAGATGTGCCGGCCTTCGGGGGAGTGAGCGAGCCCGAGGGCGACGATCTTGTGGGCGGCGACGCCGGTGAGGGGCTTGCCGTCGAACATGATCTTGCCGGAGGTGGGCTTGAGGAGGCCGGAGAGGGTGCGCAGGGTCGTGGTCTTGCCGGCGCCGTTGGTGCCGATGAGGGTGACGACCTGTCCGGCTTCGACGCTGAAGGAGATGCCCTTGACGGCTTCGATCTTGCCGTAGGCGACCCTGAGGTCCTCGACCTCGAGCAGTGCGGTCACTGGGTTTCTCCCTTGGTGCTGGCGGGGCCCTCCGTGTCCGCGGCGGGCGTCGCGGTCCCGGAGTCCGCGGTCTGGGATGTTGCGGTCTCGGTCTCCTCGGCGGCGCTGTGGTCGTCGGTGGCGGCGTCGGCGGGGACGGCGTCGGTGACGGTCTGCGTCGCCGGGGCGTCCTCCGGCTCGGCCTGTGCGGGGTCGCCCTCGAAGGGTTCGCCGAGGTAGGCGGCGACGACGCGTTCGTCGGCCTGGACGACCTCGGAGGTGCCTTCGACGAGCTTCTCGCCCTGGACGAGGACGGCGACGCGGTCGCAGAGGTTGAAGATGAACCGCATGTCGTGCTCGATGACGAGGACGGCGACGCCCATGTCACGGATGGCGAAGACGAGTTCCTCGGTGGCCCGGGTCTCCTGGGGGTTCATGCCCGCGGTGGGCTCGTCCAGGAGCAGCAGGCCGGGTTCGCTGGCGAGGGCTCGGGCGATCTCCAGCTTGCGCTGTTCGCCGTAGGGGAGGTTGCGGGCGAGGTGGTCGCGCTTGTGGGCGAGGCCGATGAACTCGAGGAGTTCCATGGCTCGTTCTTCGCTGGCCTTTTCGGCTTTCTTGAAGCCGGGGCCGCGCAGCAGGGCGGACCAGAGGCCTTCCTTGGTGCGGGTGTGGCGGCCGACGAGGACGTTTTCCAGGACGGTCATGTTGGCGAAGAGCCGGATGTTCTGGAAGGTGCGGGCGATGCCGGCCTTGGTGACGAGGTGGGGCTTGGGCGGGAGGACCTGTCCCTGGTAGGAGACGGTGCCTTCGGTGGGGACGTAGAGCCCGGTCAGGCAGTTGAAGAAGGTGGTCTTGCCGGCGCCGTTGGGGCCGATGAGGCCGACGATCTCGCCGCTGTTGACGGTGAAGTCCACGGAGCGGACGGCGGTGAGGCCGCCGAAGCGCATGGTGACGTCGCGGGCTTCGAGTACGGGTGTCGTCATGGTTCGTTACGCCCCTGCCTTGGTGACGGCCGGTTCGTCGGTCAGCGTCGCTTGTTCTGGTACGTCGAGTTGGCCGGTCTCGTGGAATTCGAGCTGGCGGCGGCGGTTGGCGATGATGCCTTCCGGGCGGAAGCGCATGAGCAGGATGAGTGCGATGCCGAAGGCGAGCAGCGACTTGTCCTGGAGGAAGACGAGCTTCTCGGGGAGGAGGTAGAGCAGGGCGGCGCCGAGGAGTGGGCCGGCGACGGTGCCCATGCCGCCGAGGACGACGGCGGCGAGGAGGAACGCGGAGTTGGGTGGTGCGGCGCCGGCGAACTGGTAGGGGTTGGGTACGACGCTGTAGGTGACGTGGGCGCTGACGGTGCCGGCGAGGCCGGCGAGGGTGGCGCCGAGGGCGAAGGCGATGAGCTTGACGCGGAAGCCGTTGATGCCCATGGCGGTGGCGGCGGTCTCGTCCTCGCGGATGGCGATCCAGGAGCGGCCGATGCGGGAGTCGGCGGCGCGGGTGTAGACGAGGACGACGATGGCCATGATGAGGACCATCAGCAGGTAGTAGTTGGCGAACCGGCCGAGGGAGAAGCCGCCGAGGTCGTGTGCTTCCCCGAAGTTGAATCCGAAGAAGTTCAGGTCGGGGATGGAGGGGATGCCGTTGGGGCCGTTGGTGATGTCGGGGCCGGAGACGCCGTCCATGTTGTTGACGGCGATGCGGAAGATCTCTCCGAAGCCGAGGGTGACGATGGCGAGGTAGTCGCCGCGCAGTCGCAGGGTGGGGGCGCCGATGAGGACGCCGAAGACGAGGGAGGCGGCGGCGCCGGTGAGGGCGGCGGCCCAGAAGGGGAACTGGACGCCGGAGAACTTGGAGAACTCGGAGCCGGAGACGAGGGCGGCGGTGTAGGCGCCGACGCCGAGGAAGGCGACGTAGCCGAGGTCGAGGAGGCCGGCGAGGCCGACGACGATGTTCAGGCCCAGGGCGACGGTGCCGAAGATGAGGATGTTGACGCCGATGTTGGCGTAGTGGTCGTCGGTCTGGGTGAAGGGGAAGAGGATGGCCGCGACGAAGCCCATGGCGAGGGTGAAGCTGCGGTTGGCGGCGACGAGGCGGGAGAACCGGTCGAGGAGGCCGGCGGTGTGCAGGGCCCACATCGCGAAGACGACGACGATGAGGTAGCCGATGAAGAGTTCGCCGTATTCGGTGTCGATGCCGTAGGTGAAGACGCCGAGGCCGGCGAGGGTGACGGCGGTGATCGTGAGCCGCTGGATCCAGCCCTGCGCGGTCTGCGGGGCGGGGATGTGGTCGGGCTTGGCGATGTAGGCCTTGAGGGTTTCCTTGCCGCCTTCGGTGTTGTGCTCGGGGAGGGCGAGGGCGCCGAGGAGGGGGAGGGCGGAGGCGACGGCGGCGACCCAGCCGCCGGGCTCCAGGTTGGCGAGGCCGCCGAGTTCGGCGCTGATCGAGATGATCGTGTACCAGGTGGCGCCGAAGGCGGCGAGGGCGGTGAGGAAGAGGGGGGCGTTGTTGCGGGCGGGCAGGAGCCAGCCGAGTCCTCGGACGCCGTAGGAGGCGAGGGTGAACAGGGTGACGAGGATGCCTGCGGTGAAGGTGAGCCATTGCAGGCCGCCGGGGTAGCCGTTGACGGTGAGGTCACCGGGGAATTCGGCGGTCCAGGTCCAGGCGAGGAAGGTGGAGGCGGCGGTGGCGATGCCGCCGGCGAGGAGCAGGGCGCGGGCCGCGGCGGCGGGCAGGGGGAGGAGGCCGCGTGCGGCGGGCGCCGTGGGGGCGTCCGCGGGCGGGGTGGCCGGGGTCTTGGTCGTCTCGGTCATGTGATCACGCCCTGTCCGCGACGCGCTCGCCGAGCAGGCCCTGTGGCCTGAACAGCAGTACGAGGATGAGGAGGCAGAAGGCCCAGACGTTGGCCCAGCTCTGGCCGCCGAGTTGGTTCATGCCGGGGATCTCGTCGATGTAGGCGGAGGCGAGGGTTTCGGCGATGCCGAGGACGAGGCCGCCGAGCATGGCGCCGTAGATGTTGCCGATGCCGCCGAGGACGGCCGCGGTGAAGGCCTTGAGGCCCATCAGGAAGCCCATGCGGTAGTCGATGTTGCCGTACTTGAGGCCGTAGGAGACGGCGGCGACGGCGGCGAAGAATCCGCCGATGGCGAAGGCGATGACGATGATGCGGTTGGTGTCGATGCCCATGAGCTGTGCGGTGTCGGGGTCCTGCGCGGTGGCCTGCATGGCGCGGCCGGTGCGGCTTTTACGGACGAACCAGGCCAGGGCGGACATGCACACGATGGCGGCGAGGATGAGGAAGATGTCCGCGTCCTTGATGGTGACCGAGCCGAGGTCGTGGGTGGTGTCGAGGCTCGGGAAGGAGCGGGCCTTGTCGGCGCCGGGGTAGAAGTTGCGGACGACTTCCTGGAGGGCCAGGGAGAGGCCGATGGCCGTGATGAGGGGGGCCAGTCGTGGCGCCTGCCGCAGCGGCCGGTAGGCGAATCGTTCCGCTCCCACCGCTACGAGGACGGCGACGATCCCGCCGCCGACGAGCATCAGGGGCACCGCCGCCCACATCGTGGTGCCGTCGGGGAGGATGTAGAAGTAGACCGTGAGCGCGCCGAAGGCGCCGGTCATGAAGATCTCGCCGTGTGCGAAGTTGATGAGCTGGACGATGCCGTACACCATCGTGTAGCCGATGGCGATCAGCCCGTACATCGAGCCTAGGAGCAGCCCGTTGGCCAGCTGCTGCGGCAGGGTGTTCACCGCGTGGCCTCCATGTCACTGGTGGTCGTGTGCACTGTCGTGTGCGGGGTCTGGGTGTGGAAAGGGCCGCGCGGTCGGGGTCCTCCTTCCGCGCGGCCCGTGCTGCGTGTTGCTGGCGGCTGGCGATCAGCCGTTGAAGGTGCCGGTCTTCACAGCCTTCCACTTGCCGTTTTCGACCTGGTAGACCGTCAGCTGCTTGTTCGTGGTGTCACCGAACTCGTCGAAGGCGACCTTGCCGGTGATGCCCTCGAAGTCGGACTTCTGGACGGCGTCGACGACCTTGCCGCGCAGGTCGGTCTTGATGTCGCTGGGGAGCTTGCCGCCGTTGGCGTCCACGGCGGCCTTCACGGCCTTGATGATGGCGGTGGCGGCGTCGTAGGCGTAGGCGCCGTAGGCCGCGTAGTCGCCCTTGTAGCCCTTGGACTTGTAGGTCTCGATGAACTGCTTGGCGGCGGGCAGGGTGTCCGCGGGGACGCCGACGGAGGTGGCGAGGTCGCCCTCGGAGGCCTTGCCGGCGGTGTCGATGTAGGTGGAGGCGAACATGCCGTCGCCGCCGAACAGCGGGATCTTGACGCCGGCGTCCTTGAGCTGCTTGGTGATCAGCGCGGACTCGTCGTACTGGCCGCCGTAGTAGAGGATGTCGGCGCCGGAGTTCTTGATCTTGGTGACCAGGGAGCCGAAGTCCTTGTCGCCGGTGTTGACGTGGTCGGTGCCGGCCACCTTGCCGCCGAGCTTCTTGAAGGACGCGTTGAAGATCTTGGCCAGGCCGGCGCCGTAGGTCTGCTTGTCGTCGACGACGAAGGCCTTCTTCTTCTTGAGGCCGTGGTAGGCGTAGTCGGCGGCGAAGCCACCCTGCAGGGCGTCGGTGGTGGCGGTGCGGAAGTACGACTTGTACGGCCGCTTCTTGCTGGTCTGCCAGTCCTTGCCCTGGGTCAGCTCGGGGTTGGTGTTCGAGGGGGAGATCTCGACCATGTTGGCCGAGTTGAACACCTGCTGCATCGACTGGGCGACGCCCGAGTTCAGCGGGCCGACGGCGCCGACGGTGGTGGCGTCGCCGACGAGGGCGGTGGCGTTGGACTGGCCGGTGGCGGGCTGCGCCTTGTCGTCCAGGGCCTTGACCTTGAATTTCACGCCGGGAACCCAGTTGTTCTTGTTGGCGTCGTCCACCGCGATCTGAACGCCGTACTGGATGCCGAGGCCGGTGGTGGAGTTCTCACCGGACAGGGGCGCGTCGACGCCGATCGTCAGCGTGGTGCCGGACCCACTGTCGCCGCTCTTGCCGTTGTCGCGGGAGCCGCAGGCGGTGAGAGTCAGAGCTCCGGTGGTGAGAACGGAGGTAAGAATCACCAGAGAACGCTGTCGCACAATCAGTCCTTTCAGCAGGCAACGTCGGCCCCTGTGGGGGGACGGCAGGTGCTGCGCTGGTACCGAACTCCCGATGGAGCGGTGACTGGCCGTGACTCTAAGCCCGGTATGCGGACAGTGGCAGCGCCGCGAGCTTCCTTGTGACTTTCTTGTTATGACGTGCCCCGGGATGCGCCGGATCGTAGGAGGCTCTCGGCCGTTTTGACGGAATTTCCCCTCGGTCCACATTTTGAGAATCCGCACTTCCGGTTGGGCGCGGGCGGGGAGGGGCCGATGGCTGGTCGCGGGCGGCGTGAAGCGGCCGGGGAGGGGCGGCGGGGTGGGTGCCGTCGGAGGGGAGGCCGGAGGGCCGTATTGCGCCCGTGTTACGCAGCGTTACGTCCAGAAAGGGAAGGTCCGCATTCGGGGGCAGTCCCGAACGGTCGGATACGGACATCTCCACGGTGATCTTGCGGGTTGTCCCCGCTTTGACGGGAAGTCGGGCCGGGGGATGTCCAGTCCGTGAGACGCGTGAATCCGGCGATCGTGACGTTCCGGGGGGCTTCCGGGCCGTCGTCGACGGTGACCGTGAAGTGGAAAAGGCCGTGCGCCGTTGGGGAGTTGGCGGGTGGGCGGCCCCGGTTCCGCTCCTGGCGCAACCCTATGGGAAGACGCTGAAGCAGGGGCGAATCGGGCCAAATGGCGCAAAGGGGGGTGGAGAAGAGGCGGGTGGGGCGGGCCGCCGCGGTGCCGCGGACCGCCACGCCCGCCCCGTCCCCGGAGGGGGTGCGCGGCGTGGGTGCGGCTCAGTCGGCGGTGCGCACGTGGGCCTCGTCGCCAGGCCGCACGTCACGCAGCAGGCAGGTCAGCCGCGCCGTGCACACCCGGCGGCCCTCCTCGTCGCTGATCACGACCTCGTACGTCGCCGTGGAGCGGCCCTGGTGCACGGGAGTGGCGACGCCGGTGACCAGGCCCGAGCGCGCCCCGCGGTGGTGGGTGCAGTTCAGGTCGACGCCGACGGCGATCTTCGAGGTGCCGCCGTGCAGCATCGACCCCACCGATCCCAGGGTCTCGGCGAGCACGGCGGAGGCGCCCCCGTGCAGCAGCCCGTACGGCTGGGTGTTGCCCTCCACCGGCATAGTCCCGACCACGCGCTGCGCCGACGCCTCCAGGATCTGCACACCCATCCGCGTGCCCAGATGCCCCGCCGAGAACAGAGCCTGCAGGTCGACGCCGAGTGCGGCGTACTCGTCGACGACCTCCTGCGGGAACTTCACGTGCTGCTGCTCGCCCATGGACAGGCTCCGTTCGTCGTGATCGGCCACTCGTCACTGAGCAAACGCTCAGTCGGCCGCCGATTGTTCCAGACGCACCACCACGGACTTGCTGGCCGGGGTGTTGCTGGTGTCCGCGGTGGCGTCCAGCGGCACCAGCACGTTGGTCTCCGGGTAGTACGCTGCCGCGCACCCCCGCGCCGTCGGGTAGTGCACGACCCGGAAGCCGGCCGCCCGCCGCTCCACGCCGTCCTTCCACTCGCTGACGAGGTCCACGTACGACCCGTCGGCGACGCCGAGCACGCCGGCGTCCTCGGGATTCACGAGCACCACCCGGCGGCCGCCCCGGATGCCCCGGTAGCGGTCGTCGAGACCGTAGATCGTGGTGTTGTACTGGTCGTGCGAACGCAGCGTCTGCAACAGCAGCCGCCCCTCGGGCAGTTCGGGGTGCTCGACCGGCGCGGCGGTGAAGTTGGCCTTGCCGGTGGCGGTCGGGAAGCGGCGCTCGTCGCGCGGGGCGTGCGGCAGGGCGAATCCGCCGGGCCGTGCCACGCGCGCGTTGAAGTCCTCGAAGCCGGGGACCACCCGGGCGATCCGGTCGCGGATCGTGGCGTAGTCCTTCTCGAACTCCTCCCACGGCACCGCGCTGCCCTCGCCGAGCACCCGGCGCGCCAGCCGGCACACGATGGCCGGCTCGGACAGCAGGTGCCCGCTCGCCGGCTCCAGACGGCCCCGGGAGGCGTGCACCATGCCCATGGAGTCCTCGACGGTGACGAACTGCTCGCCGCCGCCCTGCAGATCCCGCTCGGTGCGGCCGAGCGTGGGCAGGATCAGGGCACGCGCGCCCGTGACCACGTGCGAGCGGTTGAGCTTGGTCGACACGTGCACGGTCAGCCGGGCCCGGCGCATGGCCGCCTCGGTGACCTCGGTGTCGGGCGATGCGGAGACGAAGTTGCCGCCCATGGCGAAGAAGACCTTCGCCTCTCCGTCGCGCAGCGCGCGGATCGCCCGTACGACGTCGTAGCCGTGCTCGCGCGGCGGGGCGAAGCCGAACTCCCGCTCCAGGGCGTCCAGGAAGGCCGGGGCGGGACGCTCGAAGATGCCCATCGTGCGGTCGCCCTGCACGTTGGAGTGGCCGCGCACCGGGCACACGCCCGCGCCGGGGCGGCCGATGTTGCCGCGCAGCAGCAGGAAGTTGACGACTTCGCGGATGGTGGGCACGGAGTGCTTGTGCTGGGTGAGGCCCATCGCCCAGCACACGATGGTGCGCTCGGAGGCGAGCACCATCCGCAGGGCCTGCTCGATCTCCGCGCGCGTGAGACCGGTCGCGGCGAGCGTCGCGTCCGAGTCGGCGGCGCGGGCGGCCTCGGCGAACTCCTCGTACCCGTGGGTGTGTTCGCGGACGAACTCCTCGTCGACCGCGCCCCGCGTCTCCAGGATCAGCTTGTTGAGCAGGCGGAAGAGGGCCTGGTCGCCGCCGATGCGGATCTGCAGGAACAGGTCGGTGAGCGCGGCGCCGGCGGTCAGGCCCTTGGGCGTCTGCGGGTTCTTGAACCGCTCCAGGCCCGCCTCGGGCAGCGGGTTGACGCTGATGATCCTCGCGCCGCCCGCCTTCGCCTTCTCCAGGGCGGAGAGCATGCGTGGATGGTTCGTCCCCGGGTTCTGCCCGGCGACGATGATCAGGTCGGCCTGGTGGAGGTCCTCCAGCAGGACGCTGCCCTTGCCGACGCCGATCGTCTCGGACAGGGCCGAGCCGGAGGACTCGTGGCACATGTTCGAGCAGTCGGGCAGGTTGTTGGTGCCGAACTCCCGCGCGAACAACTGGTACAGGAACGCGGCCTCGTTGCTGGTGCGGCCGGAGGTGTAGAAGACGGCCTCGTCGGGGGAGCCGAGGGCGGCGATCTCCTCGGCGACGATGTCGAAGGCGCGCTCCCAGGTGACCGGTTCGTAGCGGTCCCCGCCCTCCGGCAGGTACATGGGGTGCGTCAACCGCCCCTGCTGGCCCAGCCAGTAGCCGCTGCGGGTGGCGAGGTCGGCGACGGTGTGCGCGGCGAAGAACTCGGGGGCGACCCGGCGCAGCGTGGCCTCCTCGGCCACCGCCTTGGCGCCGTTCTCGCAGAACTCCGCCGTGTGCCGGTGCTCCGGCTCCGGCCAGGCGCAGCCCGGGCAGTCGAAACCGTCCTTCTGGTTGACCCGCAGCAGGGTGAGCGCGGTGCGCTTCACCCCCATCTGCTGCTGCGCGATGCGCAACGTGTGCCCGATCGCGGGCAGTCCCGCCGCCGCGTGCTGCGGTGCGGCGACCTGCGGCGCGTCCTGAACCGGATCGGCCTTGGGCGGCCTCGTTGCCATCGCGCGCTCTCCTTCGCCGGTACGTGTGAAGTACGTCTCCGCATACTCCCATGTGGTACTGACACCTATCCCGGCCGGGCCGGGGGCACCGGCGTCGGGACTTGCGGCGTCGGGACCTTGCCCGCGCCGCCGGTGTCCGTGTCCGCGCCGTCGGCATCCGCGCCGCCGGTGTCCGTGTCCGCGCCGTCGGCATCCGCGCCGCCGGCGCCCGTGGTCGCGCCGTCGACGTCGAGTCCGCGTTGCGGTTGCCGTCGCCCTGCCCGCGTCGCCGTCGCCCTGCCCGTACCGTCGGCGCCCGGCGCCCGGGTCCGCGCCGGGGTCGCCCGCGCCGCTCAGTCCGGGCGCCCGCCCCCGTCCGGGCGCCCGGGCCGGGCTGGTCGCCCGGCCCGGTGCGTGGGGTCGGCTGTCAGTGGGGCGTGGCAGGATCGGGGGCGTGGCAGAAACAGCATCGAAGACGACCGACAAGACCTCCGGCGCCCGCCCCCGGCTGATGCTCATGGACGGGCACTCGCTGGCCTACCGCGCGTTCTTCGCGCTGCCCGCGGAGAACTTCACGACCGCGACGGGTCAGCCGACGAACGCGATCTACGGCTTCGCGTCGATGCTGGCCAACACCCTCCGTGACGAGGCGCCCACGCACTTCGCGGTCGCGTTCGACGTCTCGCGCAAGACCTGGCGCTCCGAGCAGTTCACCGAGTACAAGGCGAACCGCTCCAAGGCCCCGGACGAGTTCAAGGGCCAGGTCGAGCTGATCGGCGAGCTGCTCGACGCGATGCAGGCCCCGCGCTTCGCCGTCGAGGGGTTCGAGGCGGACGACGTCATCGCCACCCTCGCCACCCAGGCCGAGGCCGAGGGCTTCGAGGTGCTGATCGTCACCGGCGACCGCGACTCCTTCCAGCTGGTCTCCGAGCACACCACGGTGCTTTATCCCACCAAGGGCGTCTCCGAGCTGACCCGGTTCACCCCGGAGAAGGTCGTGGAGAAGTACGGGTTGACCCCGGCCCAGTACCCGGACTTCGCGGCGCTGCGCGGCGACCCCTCCGACAACCTCCCGGGCATCCCCGGCGTCGGCGAGAAGACCGCCGCGAAGTGGATCAACCAGTTCGGCTCCTTCGCGGAACTGGTCGAGCGGGTCGAGGAGGTCAAGGGCAAGGCCGGGCAGAACCTGCGCGACCACCTGGAGGCGGTCAAGCTGAACCGCCTGCTCACCGAGCTGGAGCGGCACGTCGAGCTGCCGAAGACGGTCACGGACCTCGCGCGCGTCCCGTACGACCGCAAGGCCGTCGCGATGGTCCTGGACACCCTGGAGATCCGCAACCCCTCGCTGCGCGAGCGGCTCTTCGCCGTCGACCCGGGCGCCGAGGAGGCCGAGGCCACCCCGATCGCGGCGGAGGGCGTGGAGCTGGACGGCGCGGTGCTCGGCACCGGCGAGGTGGCCCCCTGGCTCGCCGAGCACGGCACGCAGGCCCTCGGCGTCGCCACCGTCGACGCCTGGGCGCTGGGCACGGGCTCGGTCGCCGAGATCGCCCTCGCCGCGTCCGGCGGCGCCGCCGCCTGGTTCGACCCGTCCCAGCTGGACGAGGCCGACGAGACCGCGCTCGCGTCCTGGCTGGCCGACGCGGGCCGCCCCAAGGTCTTCCACAACGCCAAGGGCGCCATGCGGGTCTTCGCCGAGCACGGCTGGCGCGTCGAGGGCGTCACCATGGACACCGCGCTCGCCGCCTACCTGGTCAAGCCGGGCCGCCGCTCCTTCGACCTGGACGCGCTGTCCCTGGAGTACCTGCACCGGGAGCTCGCACCCGCCGCCGCGGCCGACGGACAGCTCGCCTTCGGCGCGGACGACGGCGCCGAGGCCGAGGCGCTGATGATCCAGGCCCGCACGATCCTCGACCTGGGCCAGGCCTTCGAGGACCGTCTGCGGGAGGTCGGCGCCGCGGACCTGCTGCGCGACGTGGAGCTGCCCACCTCCGCCCTGCTCGCCCGCATGGAGCGGCACGGCATCGCCGCGGACCGGGCCCACCTGGAGGCCATGGAGCAGATGTTCGCGGGCGCGGTGCAGCAGGCCGTGAAGGAGGCGCACGCGGCGGCCGGGCACGAGTTCAACCTGGGCTCGCCCAAGCAGCTCCAGGAGGTCCTCTTCGGCGAGCTGGCCCTGCCGAAGACGAAGAAGACGAAGACGGGCTACACCACCGACGCCGACGCCCTGGCCTGGCTCGCCGGCCAGACGGACAACGAGCTGCCGGTGATCATGCTCCGCCACCGCGAGCAGGCGAAGCTGCGCGTCACCGTCGAGGGCCTGATCAAGACGGTCGCGGCGGACGGCCGGATCCACACCACGTTCAACCAGACCGTCGCCGCCACCGGCCGCCTGTCGTCCACGGACCCGAACCTGCAGAACATCCCGGTCCGCACCGACGAGGGCCGGGCGATCCGCCGCGGCTTCGTCGTCGGCGAGGGTTTCGAGTCGCTGATGACGGCGGACTACAGCCAGATCGAACTGCGCGTGATGGCCCACCTCTCCGAGGACGCGGGCCTCATCGAGGCGTTCACCTCCGGCGAGGACCTGCACACGACGGCGGCCTCCCAGGTGTTCGGGGTGGAGCACTCGGCGGTGGACGCGGAGATGCGCCGCAAGATCAAGGCGATGTCGTACGGCCTGGCGTACGGGCTGTCGGCCTTCGGCCTCTCCCAGCAGCTGAACATCGAGGCGGCCGAGGCCCGTGCCCTCATCGACGCCTACTTCGAGCGCTTCGGCGGGGTCCGGGACTATCTGCGCCGGGTGGTCGACGAGGCGCGGGCGACCGGCTACACGGCGACGCTGCTCGGCCGCCGCCGCTATCTGCCGGACCTGAACAGCGACAACCGCCAGCGCCGCGAGGCGGCCGAACGCATGGCCCTGAACGCGCCGATCCAGGGCACGGCGGCGGACATCGTCAAGATCGCCATGCTGAACGTGGACCGGGCGCTGCGCGAGGCCGGCCTCACCTCGCGGATGCTGCTCCAGGTCCACGACGAAATCGTCCTGGAGATCGCCCCCGGGGAGCGGGCGGCCGCGGAGGAGCTCGTCCGCCGCGAGATGTCCGGCGCGGTCCGGCTGAGAGCACCCCTGGACGTCTCCGTGGGCGTGGGCCCGGACTGGGAGTCCGCGGCGCACTAGCCCTGCCGCCCCGAACCCGGCGGAAGAGGCCCCGCGGCACCAGGTGCCCCGGGCGCCTCCCTCCGGTTCGGTGTGCTGTGCGGGGCCTCTGCGCCGGGCTCGGCGCGGCGCCCTCCGCCCGGCTGCCCGGGGCGCCTCGGCGTGTCTCGGCGTCCTGCTCAGGCCACCTCACCCGGATCCGGCGTGCTGCCAGGGGCTTCTCCGTCCGGTTCGGTGTGCTGTGCGGGGCCTCTGCGCCGGGCTCGGTGGGCTGCCCGGGGCACCTCCGCTTGTCTCGGCGTCCTGCCCAGGACGCCCAGCTCGGATTCGGCGTCCTGCCCGGGGCGGCCCCGTCCGGCTCGGCGCGCTGCCCGTGACCCTTCCATCGGCCGGCGCGCGAGCCCCGTTCCCGGCTCGCTCTTCAGGCCCTGGCCGGCTCTCCCCGCCCCGTCGCCGGCGCGTGCAGGGCGGCCGTCGTGACCCGGCCCAACGCCTCGGGCCGCCCCGGACCGCCCCTTCGCCGGGCCCGGCGCGGGCCCGGATACCCGGTGACGCCCAGGCTGCGGGCCCGGTGACGCCCAGGCAGCGAGCCCGGTGATGCCCCCGCCGCCGCGGGCCCCGTCACTCACGTGGCCCCCGCAGAAACGCACCCGCCACCCCCGCCCGACAGGATGCGGGCATGGGTATACGCATGCTCAACCACCGGTCGGCGGTGTCCCGGGCAGACGGCGGTGCGGACCCCGCCGTACCGCCTGAGCCGGTCCCCGCCTTCGCGGCCGACGCAAGCACCGCCCGCATCCCCACCGACCTCGCGGCGACCCTGCGCCGCGCAGCGACCGCCCTCCGCCACCGGCTCACCCCCCGCGAGCCCGGCCCCGGCGGCACACCCCCTTGGCGGCTGTGGGCCGACGTGGCCCGCGGCTACCTCGCGCTCGTCCTCGCCCGGCTGCCCCGGAGGCCCCGGCTGCCCCCGAGGCGCGTCCTGACCGTCTTCGTCGTGCCCGCGACCACCGTCAGCGACGGGCCGGACGGCCCACCCGCGCGTCGACCCCGCCGGAACTGCCAGGACCCGCGGCCGGGCCGCCGCGACCCCCGGGGGCCCGAGCCGGACGCCACGCCCTGACGCCCACGGCGTACAGCAGCAGTCCCGGCACCAGTCCGGCGCCCGCCCCGAAGCACAGCGTCGGCACCAGCTCCCACGGCTTCGCCGCCGTCCCGCCGAGGACCCACTGCCCCGCGGCCCGCTGCACCGCCCCGGCCACCGCGCACCCGCCGATCACGGCACCGGCCCACCAGCGGTCCCGGGCCGACAGCCGCGCCACCCCCACCGGCTCACCCGCCGGTGCCCGCCGCAGCGCGTGCACCAGGAACCCGGCGATCCCGGCCGCGGCCACCATCGAGCCGCCGTACTGCAGGTACCAGTACAGGGGCGCGCCCGCCAGGCGGCTGCCCAGCACCGGGAACACCCGCATCCCCCACCGGTCGAGGTGCGTGAACGCGTCCCACACCACGTGCGTCGACGCACCCAGCGCGGCGGAGGCGTACCACCGCGGCACCGTCGACGGCCGCGGGCGCGCGCGGGGCGTCCCGCACCGAGTCAGCGCCGCCACCGGCCCCTGCCGGTGCCGCGGCAGCAGTGCCACCAGCGGCTCGCGCACCACCAGCCACAGCCCCACCAGCGCCCAGGCGATGAGCACATCGACGGTGAAGGCCCCGGGGAGGGAGTGCGTGACGGTGCCGAATTCCATCGCGCCCGGCCGCACGCTCGCCGCGTAGTAGGTCATGTCGGGCGCGAAGGAACCCGCCACGAGCACCGCGGGCACCAGCCTCCCCCGCCCGGTCCCGTCGCCGCGCACCGCCGGCAGTACGGCCGCCGCATGGCTCAGTGTGAACGGCAACGTGCCCCTCCCAAAGGACGTCGACCGGGTCCGGAAGGCCCGGGTGATCACCGAAGTCCAGTATGCGGGAGGCGTGTCCGCGACGCTTCGGGCAACAGCACGTGGCCAACCGGTGAAAACCGGGCGCGAACGGGTCCCGGCGCAAAGGAAGTTGTCGTAGGGTCACCTGGGTCACTCTGTCCGCCGCCGCGGTCGAACGGGCGAACAGGTCACTCGACGGCGCGGACAGAACACCCGAAGAGCTCCACCAGGGCAACCACTAGCACGAGTCAACCGTCACAACAGGGCGTACAGGCAGACACGGACGGACGCTCGGGCGTCCACGGGAGGAGTTCACTCCATGGCGGCGCATTTCGGCAGGAGGCTGCGCAAGGGAGCGGCGACCACCGCCGTGGCCGCGGCAGCGGTCGCGGCCCTGTCCGCATCCCAGGCCCCGGACGTCACGGCCGACGACCACGGCAGACAGCCCACCGCCGGCGCCGTCCCCTCTCCCGACGTGAGCGCCGACGGCAGTGCGACCGGCAACTCGCCCTACTACACGGACCTGCCGCCGCTCAAGAGCCCCAGCCCGGCGCCCACCATCGGCACCCCGGCCTCCCGGGGCCCGGCCGAGTCCGGCATCCCCGCAACCGTGCTCGACGCCTACAAGAAGGCCGCGGACGAGCTGCGCGGCTCCAAGCCGGGCTGCAACCTGCCCTGGGAACTCCTCGCCGCCATCGGCAAGGTCGAGTCGGGCCAGGCCCGCGGCGGCCGCGTCGACGCCTCCGGCACCACCCTCTCGCCGATCCTCGGCCCGGTCCTCGACGGCAAGGGTTTCGCGCACATCCGCGACACCGACCACGGCGCCTACGACGGCGACAGCACCTACGACCGCGCGGTCGGCCCCATGCAGTTCATACCCTCCACCTGGGCCTGGGCGGGCCGCGACGGCAACGGCGACGGCAAGAGCGACCCCAACAACGTCTACGACGCCGCCCTCGCCGCCGGCCACTACCTGTGCCGCAACGCCTGGGACCTGTCCGTCGACGCCGACGTCAAGCGCGCCATCCTCAGCTACAACCAGTCGCAGGACTATCTGCACACCGTCCTGACCTGGCTGGACTACTACCGCAAGGGCGCCCACTCCGTCCCGGACGGCACGGGCACCCTGCCCTCGGGCCGCAGCGACGACACGCACGGCGCCGGCCCCGATTCGTCGACGCCGAAGCCGTCCACGCCCAAGGGAAGCCACAAGCCCGGCAAGTCCGGCAAGCCCGGCAAGGGCAGGCCCGGCGAGCCGGGCGCTCCCGGCACGCCCCCGCCCTCCACGCCGGCACCGCCGTCCTCGCCCGCCCCGCCCTCGCCGACCCCGTCACCCACGCCCACCGAGACGGTGGACCACCTGGCGGACGCGGGCACGGCGAAGCTCACCGCGATGGCCGGGGACGCGTTCGCCCAGAAGATCGGCACACGCGCCGAGACCAAGGACGGCAAGGGCGTCGGCAAGGTCCGGATCCGCTTCACGATCAGCGGCGACACCGACACCGTCTTCACCGGCGGCGAGAAGGTCGCCACGGTCGTGACCGACGGCGCGGGCGTCGCCACCGCGCCCACGCTCCAGGCCGGCGAGACGACGGGCGGCTTCACCGTCCGCGCCCTCGTCGTGGGCCGGACCGTCCACGGCGTCGACTACGCGGCCACCGTCACCCCGCGCGCCGCCGACACCCTCACCCGCACCGACGACAACCCGCTGACCTGCACCCCGGGCGGAGAGTTCGCCGGGCAGGTTCAGGTGAAGGCCTCCTACAAGGGTGCCGTCGCGGACAAGGTCGCGGCGACCGCCACCCTGATCAAGTCGGCCGACGACCCGGCCGAGAACGACAAGGGCCCCTACTTCAAGGGCGCCGACGGCAACCCCGTCCGCGCCCTGAAGGACCTCCAGACCGACGGCAACGGCCTGCTGACGCTGCCGAAGCTGTACGCGGACGACACCACCGGCACCTTCCTGCTCCGCATCGAGACCACCGGCGGCGCCACGCTGACGGTGGAGCTGAAGGTCGCGGCGGCGGACTCCTCGGCCGACCCGTCGCCCAGCCCTTCCACCAGCCCGTCCGCCGGCCCCTCCGCCTAGGATCCGGCCCAGGACCTGACGACCGGACAGGTTCCGGACACGCGGCACCGCACGAGGGCGCCCCTCCGCCACCACGGCGGAGGGGCGCCCTCGCGCGTGCGTGAGGCACGACGTGTCCTCATCTCGCCCACACGACGCCACGCTGCCGGACCTGACGATGCATCAGCTCGGACTCGTCCGCTCGTCCGCTCGTCCGCTCGTCCGCTCGTCGGGCGCGCGGCCGGCGAACCGGAACCGGAGCCGGGCCGACAGGGCGCCGGAGCCGGTCAGCGCCTGAGCCGGGCGTTGGTGTGCCGGGTGGGCTCCGCGCCCGCCGGGTCCTCGGGCCAGGGGTGCTTCGGATACCGTCCGCGCAGCTCGGCCCGCACCGACCGGTAGCCGTCCCGCCAGAACGAGGCGAGGTCGGCGGTGACCGCGGCGGGCCGTCCGGCGGGGGAGAGCAGATGCACCAGCACCGGCACCCCCGCGACGGCCGGCGACTTCTCCAGCCCGAACATCTCCTGCAGCTTCACCGCGAGCACGGGCTGCTCGGGGTCCGCGTAGTCGACCCGGATCCTGGACCCACTGGGTACGGTGATCCGCTCCGGCGCGAGCTCGTCCAGCCGGGCGGCCTCGCCGGACGCCCAGGGCAGCAACCGGGCCAGCGCCTGGCCGGCGTCGATCCGCGCCAGGTCCGCCCGCCGCCGGGCTCGGCCCAGTTCGGGCTCCAGCCACTCCGCCACGCGCGCGTGCAGCGCGTCGTCGCCCACGTCGGGCCAGGGCTCCCCGAGCTGCCGGCACACGAACGCCAGCCGCTGCCGCAGCGTGTCCGCCTCCGGCGACCACCGCAGCAGCCGCCACCCCTCCCGCCGAAGCCCTTCGAGCAGCGCCTCGCGCACGAGAGCGGGGGCCGGGTCGCCCAGAGGGCGCGCCTCCAGCTCGACCGCGCCCAGCCGTGTCACCCGGCGTGCGACGACGTCACCGTCGCCCCAGTGGACCTCGTCCCGCTCCTCCAGCAACGCCCCGGCCGCACGCCGCGCGACCTCCTCGTCGACAGCGGCGGCGAGCCGCACGCGGGCGTGCGCCCGGCCCACCGGACGGTCGGCCACCGCCACCGCGACCCAGGGCACGCCCCGCAGCGCGGAACCCTCGGCGATCTCGGCCCGCGTCCCGGACACCATCAGATACGACCCCCCGTCGAGCCGGGCGACCCGCTCGGGAAACGCGAACGCGGCGACAAGCCCGGCGACGTACTCGTCCGCACCGGGCCGCCCCCCGCTCAAAGCCCCGCCCCCGCCCATTCCCGCGACGCCACCGCCGACGCCGAACCGCCCACCGGCCGCTCCCGCACCCCCCGCCCCGGCCCGCCGCCCGGCAGCGACCTCCGGCCCGGACTCGCCGCGCCGGTCCGCCCCCTGCCGTCCCGTGCCGCTGTGCCGGTCCGCCCCCTGCCGTCCTGTGCCGCTGTGCCGGTCCGCCCCCTGCCGTCCTGTGCCGCCGTGCCGGTCCGTCACCTCCGGTCCCGTGGTGCCGTTCCGGTCCGTCACCCCCCGTCCGGAGTCGTCACGCCCGTCCGTCACCCCGGGTCCGGACTCGCCGTGCCGGTCCGCCCCCTGCCGTCCTGTGCCGCCGTGCCGGTCCGTCACCTCCGGCCCCGTCGTGCCGTCCCGGTCCGTCACCTCCCGTCCGGAGTCGTCACGCCCGTCCGTCACCTCCGGTCCGGACTCGCCGCGACGGTCCACACTCTGCCGTCGCGTGTCGCCGCGCCGGTCCGTCTCCTCCGGTCCGTACTCGCCGCGCCGGTCCGCCCCCTGCCGGCCGGAGCCGGCCGGGTCGGCCTCCGACTCGTCCCGCGCGGGCGGTCGGGAGACGTCCGTCAGGACGGCACGCAGGCGCCGCACCTCCGCGCGCCAGCGCGCCGCGTAGGCGTCCCCGGCGCCGCCGCGCCGCGCACCGCGCACCGCGGACGCGAGATCGTCGCCGTACTCCCGGGGCGCCTCCTCGCCGAGCAGCGCGACCACCTCGGCGGCCCGCTCGGCTCCGACCAGCGGCGCCGCGTCGAGCAGCGCCCGCCCCAGCCGCGGATGCACCCCGAGCCGCGCCAGCCGCACTCCCCGCTCCGTGGCCCTCCCGGCCGGGTCCACGGCCGCCACCGCCGTCAGCACCGACTGCGCCGCCGCCATCGCCCCGCCCGGGGGCGCGTCCAGCAGGGCGAGCCCGGACGCGTCCGGATCGCCCCAGCAGGCAGCCTGCAGGGCGAACGCCGTCAGGTCGGCCACCTTGATCTCCGGCGCCGGGAACCGCGGCAGCCGCATGTCCTCGGCCTCCGCCCAGCACCGGTACACCGTGCCCGGCGCCTCACGCCCGGCACGCCCCGCCCGCTGCCGCCCGGCCGCCTGCGAGGCCCGTACGGTCGTCAGCGCGCTCAGCCCCCGCGCATGGTCCACCCGGGGCTCCCGGGCCAGCCCCGAGTCCACCACCACCCGCACCCCGGGCACCGTCAGCGACGACTCGGCAACCGACGTCGCGAGGACGACCCGCCGCCGCTGCCCAGCAGCAAGCACCGCGTCCTGCACGGCCGCGGGCGCCCGGCCGTGCACCTGGAGCACCTCCACCCCGCCGAGATCCCCCAGCTGCCCGGCGACCCGCGCGATCTCGCCCACGCCCGGCAGGAAGCAGAGCACGTCCCCCGTCCGTTCGGCGAGCGCCCGCCGCACCACCGACGCCACATGCGCGAGCAGCGCGGGGTCCACGCGCATCCCGTGCGGCGGCCGTACGGGACGCGCCGGCGGCGTCCACACCACCTCCACCGGATACGCGGCACCCGCGGCCTCGACCACCGGCGCCCCGCCCAGCAGCCGCGCCCAGCCCTGCGCGTCGGTCGTCGCCGACGCGGCCACCAGCCGCAGCTCCGGGCGCAGCGTCTCCCGCACGTCCCACAAGAAGGCCGCCACCGTGTCGGCGTCCAGATGCCGCTCGTGGCACTCGTCGAGCACGACGACGTCGACGCCGGCCAGCTCCGGATCCCGCTGCAGCCGTTGCAGCAGCACCCCGGTGGTGACGACCTCCACGCGCGCATGGCGTCCGACGACGCGCTCGCCGCGCACGGTGTGGCCGACGCTCCCGCCGGGCTTCTCGCCCAGCAGCCACGCCATCCGGCGTGCCGCCGCCCGCGCCGCGATCCGCCGCGGCTCGGCCACGACCACCCGCCGCGCGGGCCCCTCGCCCAGCAGCCCGGCCAGCGCGAGCGGCACCAGCGTCGTCTTGCCGGTGCCGGGCGGCGCGACGAGCACCGCGGTGCCGTGACCGTCGAGGGCGTCGTTCAGGGCGGGCAGGGCGCCTCGCACGGGCAGCGCGTCCAGGGCGTCGTAACGGATCACGTCCCCAGTGTCGTACGCCGGGCGAGCAGGGCGGCCCGCGCGTGCCCCGCGCCCGGCGGGCGGGGCCGTACGCGCGCGTGCCGCCCGTTCAGTCCCGCTCGCACACGAAGACGGCCGTCCCCGGGATCAGGCTGCCGCGCAGCGGGGACCAGCCGCCCCACTCCGAGGTGTTCCAGGCCGGCCACTCCGGCTCGACCAGGTCCACCAGGCGGAAGCCCGAGGACACGACGTCCCGGACCCGGTCGCCGAGGGTGCGGTGGTGCTCCACGTACACCGCGCGCCCGTCCTCGTCCTGCTCGACGTAGGGCGTGCGGTCGAAGTAGGAGCCGGACACGGAAAGGCCCTCCGGGCCGGCCTCGTCCGGGAAGGCCCACCGGATCGGATGGGTGACGGAGAAGACCAGACGGCCGCCCGGCCGCAGCACCCGGCGCACCTCGCGCAGTACCAGCCGCGGGTCGGCGACGAAGGGCAGCGCGCCGTACGCCGAGCACGCGAGGTCGAAGGAGGCGTCCGCGAACGGCAGCGCGGCCGCGTCGGCGCACACCAGAGGGAAGGAGCCGCCGATGCGCAGCGCGTGCTGGAGCTGGCGGTGGGAGATGTCCAGGGCGACCGGGCGCGCTCCCTGCGCGGCCAGCCAGCGGGAGCACTGGGCCGCGCCGGCGCCGATCTCCAGGATCTCCTTGTTCTTCAGCTCCTCGGGCGGGCCGAGGAGCTCGGCCTCCACCTCGTCCAGGCCCTCGGGGCCCCACACGAAACGGTCGTCGCCCAGGAAGGTGCCGTGGTCGGTCTGGTACTCGTCCGCGTTCCGGTCCCACCAGCCCCGGTTGGCCCGGGCGCTCTCCGCCACATCGGCCTCGCGGCGGGTGGCCTCCGGTTCGAACGGTTCGGGCTCTTGGATGATCGGCTCCCTCGTCGTACTCTTCCGTCCAACCCGTCCGGGGGTGTCGCGACACGGTCGTCGTGGGACACGCGTGGCCTCGGGGGACAGGTTTTGTGCCGGGTATGCGGCGATCCGCCCCGGGTGTGCGCCTTCGCGCATTGACCCTGCCCGGCTGCCCCCGTATGCTACAAGTTGCGCTGCGGGCCTGCGCACCTCAGACGTAGCAGGCTGCGCTCGCATCTGTTGTATGTCCCCTCGGTTGTCGAGGCGCCACCGTGTTTCTACGTGGCGCTTCCTAGGCTGTCCGGCTTCTGCAGAGCGAAACGGGCTCCCGGCGTAAGCAGTACCTACGACTCAATGTCCGTACCGGAGCCCTTTCCCACATGACGAGCAGCACCGAGACCACCGCCACCACCCCGCAGGTTGCGGTCAACGACATCGGTAACGAGGAAGCCTTCCTCGCCGCGATCGACGAGACGATCAAGTACTTCAACGACGGCGACATCGTCGACGGCGTCATCGTGAAGGTCGACCGGGACGAGGTCCTGCTCGACATCGGTTACAAGACCGAAGGTGTCATCCCGAGCCGCGAGCTCTCGATCAAGCACGACGTCGACCCCAACGAGGTCGTCGCCGTCGGTGACGAGATCGAAGCCCTTGTTCTCCAGAAGGAGGACAAGGAAGGCCGCCTGATCCTCTCGAAGAAGCGCGCCCAGTACGAGCGTGCCTGGGGCACCATCGAGAAGATCAAGGAAGAGGACGGCATCGTCACCGGTACCGTCATCGAGGTCGTCAAGGGTGGTCTCATCCTCGACATCGGCCTCCGCGGCTTCCTCCCCGCGTCTCTCGTCGAGATGCGCCGCGTCCGCGACCTCCAGCCCTACGTGGGCAAGGAGCTCGAGGCGAAGATCATCGAGCTGGACAAGAACCGCAACAACGTGGTCCTGTCCCGCCGTGCCTGGCTGGAGCAGACCCAGTCCGAGGTCCGCCAGACGTTCCTCACGACCCTCCAGAAGGGTCAGGTCCGTTCCGGTGTGGTCTCCTCGATCGTCAACTTCGGTGCCTTCGTGGACCTGGGTGGCGTCGACGGTCTGGTCCACGTCTCCGAGCTGTCCTGGAAGCACATCGACCACCCGTCCGAGGTCGTCGAGGTCGGCCAGGAGGTCACCGTCGAGGTCCTCGACGTCGACATGGACCGCGAGCGTGTCTCCCTGTCGCTGAAGGCGACCCAGGAAGACCCGTGGCAGCAGTTCGCCCGCACCCACCAGATCGGCCAGGTCGTGCCCGGCAAGGTCACGAAGCTGGTTCCGTTCGGTGCGTTCGTCCGCGTGGACGAGGGCATCGAGGGTCTGGTCCACATCTCCGAGCTGGCCGAGCGCCACGTGGAGATCCCGGAGCAGGTCGTCCAGGTCAACGACGAGATCTTCGTCAAGGTCATCGACATCGACCTCGAGCGCCGCCGCATCAGCCTCTCGCTGAAGCAGGCCAACGAGGCCTTCGGTGCCGACCCGGCCTCGGTCGAGTTCGACCCGACCCTGTACGGCATGGCCGCGTCCTACGACGACCAGGGCAACTACATCTACCCCGAGGGCTTCGACCCCGAGACCAACGACTGGCTCGAGGGCTACGAGACCCAGCGCGAGGCGTGGGAGCACCAGTACGCCGAGGCGCAGCACCGCTTCGAGCAGCACCAGCAGCAGGTCATCAAGTCCCGCGAGGCGGACGCCCAGGCCGCTGCCGAGGGTGGCGAGGCCGCCGCTCCGGCCGCGTCCGGCGGTTCGTACTCGTCCGAGGGCGGCGACAACTCCGGCGCCCTGGCGTCGGACGAGGCGCTGGCTGCCCTGCGCGAGAAGCTCGCCGGCGGCCAGAGCTGACGCTCGCCCAGGCGGTAACTGAATAACCGATTGCGGCCCGCATTCCCGACACGGGGGTGCGGGCCGCAGCCGTTGCCGGAGTCGTGCGACAAGAAGCCGCGAAAGGGAGCCTGTTGGGAATGCGGGCGCCCCGCACCACGTTGTTCCGGAGGAACACGAGGAGGAGCGGTCACAGTGCTTGATCCGCAGGGTTTGTACGCATGGGAACCGAAGGGCCTGGCCGTCGTCGACACGGCGCTCGCGCAGGAGTCGGCCGGACTCGTCATGCTCTACCACTTCGACGGATACATCGACGCGGGGGAGACCGGCGACCAGATCGTCGAACGCCTGCTTGACTCGATGCCCCACCAGCTCGTGGCCCGTTTCGACCACGACCGGCTCGTGGACTACCGAGCCCGCCGCCCGCTGCTGACCTTCCAGCGCGACCGCTGGACCGGCTACGAGGACCCCGCCATCGAGGTGCGCCTCGTCCAGGACGCGACGGGCGCGCCCTTCCTGCTGCTCTCCGGGCCCGAGCCGGACGTGGAGTGGGAACGCTTCGCGGCCGCCGTGCGCCAGATCGTGGAGCGGCTCGGCGTGCGCCTGTCGGTGAACTTCCACGGCATCCCGATGGGCGTACCGCACACGCGCCCGGTGGGCCTCACACCGCACGGCAACCGCAGCGACCTCGTCCCGGGCCACCGCAGCCCCTTCGAGGAGGCCCAGGTGCCCGGCAGCGCCGAGGCGCTGGTCGAGTACCGACTGATGGAGGCCGGACACGACGTCCTCGGCGTCGCCGCGCACGTCCCGCACTACATCGCCCGGTCGCCGTACCCGGACGCGGCGCTCACCGTCCTGGAAGCCATCACCTCCGCCACCGGGCTGGTACTCCCGGGCATCGCCCACGCCCTGCGCACCGAGGCCCACCGCACGCAGACGGAGATCGAGCGTCAGGTCCGGGAGGGCGACGAGGAGCTCACCGCCCTCGTCCAGGGCCTGGAGCACCAGTACGACGCGGCCGCGGGCGCGGAGACCCGGGGGAACATGCTCGCCGAACCCGCCGACATCCCCTCGGCGGAAGAGATCGGCCGCGAGTTCGAGCGCTTCCTGGCGGAGCGGGAGGGCGACGCCTGATCCGATACGCTGCCGGATGACCGCCCCGCCCGTCCCCGCCGTCGCGGGGGCCGTCCGGCGGGCCTGACCGGCGGTATCGGAGACGGCAAGTCGTCCCCGCCGCTGCGGGGGTTGTGAGGTGGAGGCGCGGTCATGTTGTCCGTGGGCCTGACCGGCGGCATCGGCGCCGGCAAGAGCGAGGTGTCCCGGCTGCTCGTGGAGTGCGGGGCCGTCCTGATCGACGCCGACCGCATCGCACGCGAGGTCGTCGCCCCGGGCACGCCCGGCCTCGCGGCGATCGTCCGGGCGTTCGGCCCCCAGGTGCTCGCCGGGGACGGCAGCCTGGACCGCCCCAAGCTGGGCTCCGTCGTCTTCGCCGACCCGGAGAGGCTGGCCGTCCTGAACGCGATCGTGCACCCCCTGGTGGGCGCCCGCTCCCGCGAACTGGAGACGGCGGCCGCCGAGGACGCCGTGGTGGTCCACGACGTCCCGCTCCTCGCGGAGAACGGCCTCGCGCCCCTGTACGACCTCGTGATCGTCGTCGACGCCGCTCCCGAGACCCAGCTCGACCGGCTCGTCCGGCTGCGCGGCATGACCGAGGAGGACGCACGCGCGCGCATGGCCGCCCAGGCGACGCGCGAGAAGCGCCTGGAGGTCGCGGACATCGTCATCGACAACGACGTACCGCTGGAGCGGCTCCACCGCCGGGTGCGGGAGGTGTGGGCCGAACTCGAGCGCCGGGCCCGCGCGCCGCGCGGCGCACCCCGGGAATAGCGTGGCCGCCGCGGGGCGTTGAAGGCCTCCCGCGAGGGAAGGAATTTTCTGTGCCCGAGATCAGCGGTTCCAGCGGACCTTCACCGGAGACGCATGTCATCGACTTCCGTGCGGCCGAGCAACTGCTTGCCGCCCGGGACCCGCGGGGCGCGGTGAAGCTGCTCGACGGGGTCATCGCCGCCCACCCGGAGAACACGGCCGCTCGCCTGCTGCGTGCCCGTGCCTTCTTCGCGGCCGCCCAGCTGCGTCCGGCGGAGCTGGAGTTCACGGTCGTACTGGAGCGCGAGCCGGACAACGCGTTCGCCCACTTCGCGCTCGCCCGCACCTACGAGCGGCAGGGCCGCCCCGACCAGGCCAAGCGCCACTTCCGGCTGGCGGCCGCCCTGGACCCGAAGCCGCAGTATCTGCAGCGCGCCCAGTTCGACTCCTGAGTGGATCCACTCCTGAGCGGATGGATCCACTCCTGAGCGGATCGGCGGCCGAGCGGATCGGTGCCCGAGCGGATCGGTGTCCGAGGGCCGGTCGCCGTCGCCTTCCGCGTCCATTCCCTGCCGAGCGCGGGTGTCAGGGCGGCCAGTACGGCGGGACGTCGCGGCCCGGCTGGTAGTGCGGGCCCTGCCGGATGTGCCGCACGATCACCGCCAGGTCGACTCCGACCACCAGCAGCAGCACTCCGCAGGCGGCCGCCCAGCCGGGCCTCCCGACCAGCGCGAACACGGTCGTACCGAAGGCCGCCCAGACCAGCCCCCACACACTCAGCCAGAACCGCGCCCGCAGGGCGCTGCGCGCGGTCCTCGGCTCACTGCCCGTACGCATCGCCGACCACCACTCCTGTCTGCAACGTACTCCCCGGCGAGGCGTTCACCAACGGGGGAGCGCGCTGTGCCCGCCCGAGGGCGATGAGGACGTGTCCGCCCGGGGGGATGAGTTCGGCGGCGAGGGCCGGTCTACCTCTGCGACAGCACAACGAACCGCGTCCCTCAGGAGACCCCCATGCCCAGGAACACCGCTTCCCGTCGGCCGGCCGCTGCTGCGTCCGCCTCCGCGACGGCCACCGCCCCGGACGGCGCCGCCCGGACCACGAGCGCCCGAGACCGCGTCGGCACCGCCTCCGGGGGCCGCCGTCTCGCCCGTGCCGCCCTGCGCGCGGTGCAGGTGCTGCTCGCACTCTTCTACGCGGGCGCGAGCGCGCTGCCCAAGCTGATCGCCCATCCGTCGGCCGTCGAGTCCTTCGACAGGATCGGCTGGGGCAGCACCGGAATGTACGTCATCGGGACCCTGGAACTGGCCGGGGCCGTCGCGCTGCTGATCCCGGTGCTGCAGTCGGTCGCCGCGATGGCGCTGAACGCGCTGATGGTGGGCGCGTTCGTCGTCCAGCTCACCGTCTTCGACGGGCAGTACGCGGCGACACCGCTCCTCCTCATCGTGCCGCTCGCCCTGATCGCCTGGGCACGGCGGAGCCACAACGCCGAGCTGCTGCGGCTGCTCCCACGCCGCGGGTGACGGTAGGGCCGCCGGCAGCGGGACCACCGGGCCGCGATCCCGGACACATCGGTGACCACCGATCCCGGACACCTCGGCGAGCGCCGGGCCGCGATCCCGGACACCTCGGCGACCACCGGGCCGCGAGCCCGGCACGCACGTGGTCACCGTCCTTCGGAGGGGCCCTCCATGCCCCGCAGGCGCTCCAGTTCGCGGCGGTCGCGCTTGGTGGGGCGGCCCGTTCCACGGTCGCGGATGCCGATGGGGGCGACGGCCTCGCGCGGCGGAGGCGGCGGGGAGTTGTCGACGTAGCACTGGGCGGCCACGGGGGCGCCGACACGCTTGCGGATCAGCCGCTTCACGACCACGACCCGCTCGCGGCCCTCGTGCCGCAGGCGCACCTCGTCGCCGACGCGCACGGAGTGTGCGGGCTTCACCCGCTCACCGTTCACCCGCACGTGCCCGCCCCGGCAGGCCGTGGCGCCGACGGACCGGGTCCTGACCAGGCGCACGGACCAGATCCAGCTGTCGATCCGCACGGTCTCACCGCTCGCCGGACCGGCCGCCTCGGCGGCCGCGACAGCGGCGGCCACCTTCGGGTCCACGGCCGGTGCGGGGGCAGCTGCCTGAGCCGGCCCGCGCGGGCCGGCGCCATCCGTCCCGGCGGACACCGGTCCCGGTCCGTTCCTGTCCTGGTCGACCTCGGAAGCCATGCATCCGACCTTAGTCGCCGCGGCCGCGGTGCCCCGCGAATTTCGCCCCGGCCGCTACCGGGCACGCCGCACGGCGTCCCCTCACGCTAAACCGGCCACCCGCCCCGTCCCGGTGCCCGGGCGGCCCTACCGTGAAGACATGGACAGCAGCAGTCTCGCCGCCCTCGACCGGAGGATCGCCGGGTGCCGGGCCTGCCCGCGCCTGGTCGCCTGGCGCGAGGAGGTCGCCCGCACCAAGCGCGCCGCCTTCGCCGACTGGACGTACTGGGGCCGTCCGGTTCCGGGCTTCGGGCCGCCGGACGCCCGGCTGCTGATCGTCGGCCTCGCCCCCGCCGCGCACGGCGGCAATCGCACCGGCCGCATGTTCACCGGCGACCGCTCCGGCGACGTGCTCTACGAGGCGCTGTACGACGTGGGGCTCGCCTCGCAGCCCACCTCCGTCTCCGCCGACGACGGCCTGGAGCTGTACGGCGTGCGGATCACCTCGCCCGTGCACTGTGCGCCGCCCGCCAACAGGCCCACGCCCGGTGAGCGGGACACCTGCCGGCCCTGGCTGGTGCGGGAACTGCGGCTGCTGCGGCCGACACTGCGCGCCGTCGTCGTACTCGGCGCCTTCGGCTGGCAGGCCGCGCTGCCCGCCTTCGCCGAGGCGGGTTGGACGGTGCCCCGGCCGCGGCCCGCCTTCGCCCACGGAACACGGGTGCCGCTGGACGGGCTCACCCTCTTCGGCTGCTTCCACGTCAGCCAGCGCAACACCTTCACCGGCAGGCTCACCCCCGCGATGCTCCGGGACGTCCTGACCACGGCGGCGGACGCGGCGGGGCTCCCGCACCACCGGCCGTGACGCGACGGCCCCGGGGCCACGGCTCCGACGCCCCGTTGACGACGGCCGACACGAGGCCGGCCCGCCCTCAGGGCCGCCACTCGTACCGGACGTCCGGCTCCCGCTCCTCGTTCCCGCTGCCGTCCGTGTACTCGACGGCGACGAAGCCGTGACGCTCGTAGAAGCGCCGGGCTGGTCCGTTGACCTGGAAGGTCCAGAGGGTCAGGCCCCGTGGCCCGCGCTCCTTGGCCAGCGCGACGAAACGGTCGCCGACGCCGCGCCCCCGCCAGTCCGGGGCGAGGTAGAGCTGGGAGAGCTCGTCGTCGGCGAGCACCATGACGCCCACGACCCCGCCGCCGGGGGACTCGGCGACCCACGTCTCGCGCGACGGCACCACGACGTCGCGGAAGTAGGCGCGTACCGCGTCGTCGGAGTGCGCCCGGACCACCGTCGGCAGCGCGGTGGAGAAGGAACGCAGCCAGACGTCGGCGGCGGGCGTCGCGTCCGCCGCGCCGGCCCGGCGCAGGACCACCGGCCGAGGCCCCGCCGTCATCAGCGTGCCTCCGGCCGAAGCGGACCGGGCACGGTGGGGCGCGGGATCATACGGGCTCCTGGAAGGCGACGCGGGCGATGCGGGGGACGAACACAACTCCCCGATCATCCAGGCGCGCTGACGCGGGCGCACCCGGATATTCCGTGGAGGCGCCGACGCCGTAGCGCGTAGGCTCCGGACACCTCGTCACGGCCACGGAGGAGCCCTCGAACCCTCGCAAACCGGAGGTTTCGCTCCCCGCCCCCGACCCCTGGAGCCGCACCCGTGCCCCGCCTCACGGACGAGACCTTTCTCGACACCACGGCCGACCGGCTCGCCGCCCTCCCCGGAGTCCGGGCCGTGGCCCTCGGCGGTTCGCGGGCCCAGGGCACGCACCGGCCGGACAGCGACTGGGACCTGGCCGTCTACTACCGCGGCCGCTTCGACCCCGCGGACCTGCGCGCCGTCGGCTGGGAGGGCGAGGTGTCCGAACTCGGCGGCTGGGGCGGCGGAGTGTTCAACGGCGGCGCCTGGCTGACGATCGACGAACGCCGCGTCGACGTGCACTACCGCGACCTCGACGTCGTCGCACACGAGTGGGCGGAGGCGGAACAGGGACGCTTCCGGGTCGAACCGCTGCTCTTCCACCTCGCCGGAATCCCCAGCTACCTGGTCGTCGCCGAACTCGCCGTCAACCAGGTGCTGAGGGGAGAACTGAGCCGCCCCACCGCCTATCCGCGGGCGCTGCGCCGGTCCGCGCCCGGGCACTGGTACGGCCTGGCCACCGCCACCCTCGGGTATGCCGAGGCGGGCCACGCGCCGCAGGGCTCCCTCACCCAGGTCGCGGGCGCGATCGCCCTCGCCGCGACCCGGACGGCCCACGCGGTGCTGGCCGCGCGGGGCGAGTGGACCACCAACGACAAGGGCCTCCTCGTACGGGCCGGACTGCGCGAGGTCGACGGGCTCCTCGGCTCGCTGACGGCCGACCCCGCGGCACTGACCCGGGCGGTGACGGACGCCGGGGCGCTGCTCGGCCGCGCCGTACGGCGGGCGGCGGAACAGTCCTGAGCGGCGCCGTCCGCGTCGACCTTCCCGCGAACGCGCGTCCCGGCGGAACGTCACACGCCGGAAATACGGCCGTTCCCTCCCCTCCAAGAACGCGATCTAGCGTGGGCATCACAACTCGCACCACACCTCGCACCACATTCCGCAGCCCGGTCACCGTCGCCCGAAGGCACCAAGCCACGCCCTCGTCCCGACGTACAGGAGCTCCGTGACGCGCCGCACCACCCGTGCCGCCACCCGTACCACCCGTGCCGCCACCCGCACCACCGCTGTCCGTGCCGCCTCCGGCCCGACTGGTCCCGCGACCTCCCCCGCGCACCTCCAGCCGCACCCTCTTCCCCACCCCCACCCCCTCGCCCTGCCGCCCTGGCTGGCCCACGCCCTGCGCGCCCAGCGCGGGCCCGTGCCCTGGAACGCCGTCTCCCGCGGAGCGCTCGCCGCCGGGCCGCTGCTGCTGCTCGCCCTGCGCACCGGCCACACGGCCCTCGGCGTGGTCGCCGCCCTCGCCGCCATGCTCGCCGGGATCAACGACCGGCCCGGCAGCAGGCGCGCGTCCGTCGAGCGGCTCGGGGTGCCCGCGCTCGCCGGGGCGGCCGGCCTCGTCGTCGGGACATACGGCGGACAGCACCTGTCCGCCGTACCGCTGACCCTGCTGCTCACCGTCCTCGGGCTGGGCGCCGGGAGCGCCGGCGCCGTCGGGCCCGTCGCCTCCGGGGCCGGCACGCAACTCCTCGTCGCCGCGGCCGTCGGCGCGGGAATGCCCCTGTCCGAGCCCGGGTGGCTGAGGGCGCTCGCCTTCCTCGCCGGGGCCGGGTGGCTGCTCGCCCTGCGGCTGGCGCTGCCCACGCCGGGCGCCCTCTCCGGTGACTTCCGGTTCGACGGGGAACGGGCCGCCGTGGCCGCCGTGTACGACGCGGTCGCCGGTCTCCTCGACGCCGTCGGCGGCCCCCGTGCCACCGCCCGGCGGGCCGCGCTCACCGCCGCCCTCGACCACGCGCAGGACGCCCTGACCGGGCCCCGGCTGCGGCGTCACACCGGTTCCGCGGCCGAGCGGCGCCTGCACGCCCAGTACGCCGCCGCGCTGCCGCTCGCCGAGGCCGCCACCGCGCTCGCCTGGGCCGGAGACGCGAGCGCCGGACGCGCCTCGGCCGGACCGCGCCGCCTGGCCGCCGCCGTCCGCGGAAGCATGCCCGCCGGTCCGCTGCCCGCCCCCGGCCGGTCCGCGCCCGGCCTGCGCGCCCTCGACGACGCCCTGCTGCGCGCCGCGGAGGTGTTCGACCGGGCGGAGGGCGGGGGAGACCTGCACACCCGGCGCCGCACCGCCCGCGACCTGCTGCGCACCGCGCTCGGCGCCGCCGGACGGGAGTACGGCGTGCGGGTCGCCCTCTGCTTCGGCGTGGGCGCCACGGTCGCCCAGGCACTGCACCACACCCGCTGGTACGGGCAGCACGCGCACTGGTACTGGCTGCCCGCCACCGCGGTCTTCCTGGTCAAGCCCGACCTCGGGCCGCTGCTCTCCCGCGTGCTGTGCCGGGCCGCGGGGACCGTCCTCGGCGCCCTGCTCTTCGCCGTCCTCGCCGCCGTGCTGCCGCGCCCGGAGGGGCTCGTCGCGCTCGTCGCCGTCTGCGGCGCCCTCGTGCCCGTCGCCACCCGGCACTTCGCCGCGCAGACCGCCGTCGCCACCGTGCTGGTCCTCGCCCTCGTCATGGCCGGCGGGGAACCGCAGGCCTCCGTCAGCCGGATCGGCGAGACGCTGCTGGCCTGCGCGATCGTGCTGCTCGTGGGCCACGTTCCGCTGCCGGGGCGGCGCGGCGGGGCGGTACGCGCCCGGCTCGCCTCGGCCACCGACGCCGCGCACGCCTACCTCGCCCACGTCCTCGGCGAGTCCGGCGACCACGCCACCCGCTGGACACTGCGCCGCGAGGCCTACCGCACCCTCGCCGAGGCCCGCGCGGCCATCACCCTCGCCGCCGCCGAACTCCCGGCGCTGGCCCGGCACGCCGAGGGCACGGACCACGTCGCCGCCACCCTCGAACGCCTCGTCGACACCACCACCGCCTGCGCGGTGCACCTCGACCACACGGGCCGCCTCACCACCCGGCACACCGAACGCCTCACCGAACTCCTCGACGCCCTGAGAAGGGCCGGCGAGCACACCGGCCCACGAGCCGAGCGCGAGCCTCGAACGCCCCCGCCCGTACAGGCGTTGGCCCCTACCGGCCTTCGCCCGTAGCGGCCTTCGTCCGTAGCGGTGTTCGGGCGCGCCCGCGGGCGGAGGCCGATCCGGTACCACGACGAACGCGAGTAGTCGGCGCGGACGGAAGGGTTCGATGGACGCGAAGTGAACACCGGGAGTGCCGACGCCGGACGGACACGAGATGTGCGCAGGTCGGAGCGTTGAGTGATCGGATGGGCCGCAAGTGTGATCTTCTTCTCACGGATGGCGTTGAACGCGTGTCAACTGCGTCTCAGTACCGTTACTTCACGAGGTGTTCACCCCATGCTTGGCGTTTAACTCTACGAGTACAGCGCTACATGGAGGTGCAGGGTGAACGGGCGAACGGTGCTCGAACGCTTTCCCGCCGGCGGGCCGCGCGGGTCCTGGCCGGCGGAGGAGTTCGCGCATGCGCGGCGTCTGGAGGGCCTGCCCGCCGAGGTCGTGATGGATCTCGCGACGGACACCTTCCTGGTGATCGTCCGCGCGGTCGACGGAGCCGGTGACGCGACGGCGTGACGGACGCGGTCAGCCCGCTTCCGGGGCGGGCACCTTCCCCGTGAACTGCTCCGCCTGGAGCGCGTACAGCTCCGCGTAGAGGCCCCCGGTGGCCAGCAGTTCGTCGGGCGTGCCGGACTCCACCAGCCGCCCCTGGTCGAGGACGTGCACCACGTCGGCGTGGCGGACGGACGCCAGCCGGTGCGTGATGAGGACGACCGTCTGACCGCTGCCGGCCAGCCCGCGGATCCGCTCGAAGACCTCCAGCTCGGCGCGGGCGTCCAGCGCCGCCGTCGGCTCGTCGACGATGAGGATGCGGCCGCGCCGGTAGGCGGCCCGGGCGATGCCGAGCCGCTGCCACTGGCCGCCGGACAGCTCGTGCCCGCCGCTGAAGTTGCGCGCCAGCAGGGTGTCCAGGCCCCGGGGCAGGTCCGCGACCACCTCCTCGGCGCCCGCGTCGGCGACCGCGCCCGCCACGCGCTCGTCGGTGAGGGGCGCCGACGAGCGGCCCACCGCCACATTCACCCTCGCCGTGAACGGCCAGCGCTTGAAGTCCTGCGCCACCATCGCGACCCGCTCGGCGAGCCGGTGGCGGTCCGCGTCCGCCGCGTCGACTCCGTCCCACAGGATCCGCCCCCGGTCCGGGGTGTAGAGACCCGCGAGCAGCTTCACCAGGGTCGTCTTGCCGGAGCCGTTCTCCCCGACGAGCGCGACGATCCGGCCCGTGGGGACGGTGAGGGTGACGTCGTCCAGGGCCGGGCGGGACGCGTCGCCCGGGTAGCGGAAGGTGACGTTCTCGAACCGGATCTCCCGCGGGTTATCCGGCAGGGGCCGCCCGCCGACCGGGATCGCCCGCTCGGCCGCCTCGGCGTAGAGACGTTGCAGATCGCCCACGAAGAGTGCCTCCTCGTGCAGCGAGTTGATCTCCAGCACCAGCGTGTCCAGGCTCGCCGAGCCGGTGCGGATCGCGATCACCGCCGTACCGGCCACCGACAGCGCCACCGCCCCGGTCAGCAGCAGCCCGCCCAGGGTCGCGTACGTCGCCACGGTCGCCAGGCCCGTCCAGGCCGCCGCGAACAGGCCCGTACGGGCCGCGAGCCGCGCCAGCCGGGCCTGCTCCGCCTCCGCGGTCTCCGACATCGCCCGGTAGTGGCGCAGCAGGAACGGGCCCACGCCGTGGACGCGGATCTCCGGGGCGGCCGCCGGCTCGGTGAGCAGGCCGCTGAGCAGATGCCCCGCGCGCGCGTGCTGGACCCAGGTGTGGAAGGACTCGTAGCGGCGCCGGGCGTTCGTCAGCGCGCTCCACGCGCTCGGCAGCGTCATGGTGGCGAGCAGCGGGAGCAGCGCGGGATGCAGGACCGTGAGGACGCCGGCCGCCGCGACCAGCGAGATCATCGCGTTCACCACCCGCGTGCCGTACATGATCATCCGGCGGGCCGAGGACGCGCCGTACTGCGCGGTGTCCAGCAGCTTGTGAAAGGCGTGGTCCTCGATCGCGGCCAGCTCCACGGCCGCCGCCCGCTCCAGGTACAGCTCGGTCGCCACCCGCTCCACCTTGGGCTCCAGACGGCCGGTCGCGTACGTCGACGCGGCCCGCAGCAGCGCGCCCACCAGCATCACCGCCGTCATGGTGACCAGCGCGGGCACGGTGCCGCGCAGCCGGTCCTCCAGGGGGCCGGACGCGAGCACCCGGCCGAGCACGCTGTTCACCGCGAGCAGGCTCACCGCCTGCGCGGCGCCCCGGCCGGCCTCGGCGGCCAGCACGGTCCGCGCGGCGCGCCGGTCGGCCTGCCGGGCGAGCCGGAAGCTGGACGCGAGCAGGCCCGGCAGCCGGGTCACCACGCCGCGGAGGTTCAGCTCCAGGAAGGCGTCCCGGTGCTGGTTCCAGCCCATGTCGTAGCGCAGTGGGCCGCCGAAGAGCAGCCGTTCCGACTCCGAGACCTCGGGCCCCTCCACCTCGCCCCCTCGCCCCCGCCGCTTCCTCACCGTCGACCTCCCCCGATCGTGGACGGACGGCCACTATCGCGGGGCGGGAACCCCCGGGGCAGGGCGCGCGACGTGGCAGGAGAGGCGCGCGGGCGCACGCCGCGCCGGACGCGGGGCACATGCCGGGGGCGAGGGCCGCCCGCGTGCTTCGCGCCGAGCCCGGACGGTCTCGCGTATGCGCCGGCCGGGGGGCCTGCTCCTCCGCACGACACGCGGGGCCGGGCGTAGGCACGACACGCGTGCCCGGTCGCACGCGCGGCAAGCGGGCTCGGTCGTACGCGCGACCGACGGGCCACGTCGTACGCGCGGCAGGCGGGCCCGGTCGCACGCGCGACACGCGGGCTACGTCGTATGCGCGGCAGGTGGGGCCGGGCGTAGGCACGCCACGCGGGCTCGGCCGCACGCGCGACGCGCGGGCTCGGCCCTACGTATGTCCTACGCGTTGACCGGCCGTGACCACGCCGGAGTCGCCCCGAGCACGCGGCACACCGCCAGGTACAGGGGGATCGGCGGGGTGTACGGAACCGTGTCGTCCGCCCGGTGGACCAGTCCGGGAACCCGCGGTGTGTCACGCAGGACCGCACCGGTGGCGTAGTGCGCCGGGGCGGGCCACCGGAGCGCGTAGTCGGAGTCGGACGGGACGATCCACCACCAGTGGGCCTCATCGGCGTAGACGCATCCGACGCGCGGCAGGCGCGGCATCACCAGCGGCCCGAATCGGGCGGGCACCGCCACCGCGTCGCAGCCCAGCGGGGTGGTCATGCCGTCGGGCACCGCCAGTCGCAGCGGAGAGGCCGACTCGCCCGGCGCGGTCTGCCGGCGCACGCCGCGCCCCAGGCGCACCAGCGTCTCCAGGCTGAGCACCCCACCGGCACCGGAGCCGACGCTCACAGCCATGCGGCCCCCGTTCCCTGACGTGCCTGCGTGTCGTCCTCGCCGTCCGGGCCGCGCGCGGGGCCCTGCTTGGGGCGGGCGCCCCAGCCCAGGTCGCCGCGCGGCTCGCCGGAGTCGTGCGGCCGGCCCGCCCGACGCGGCAGCTCCCCCCACACCACGAGCCCCGGGCCGTGCTCCTGCGTGCCCCAGGCCCGGCACAGGGCGTCGACGAGGAGCAGTCCCCTCCCGTGCTCCTCCTCCGGACCCCGCTGGGACGGGTGCGGCTCGCTCGGCGCGCACCCCTGGTCGCGCACGGCTATGCGCACCAGATCGCCGCCGTCGTGCAGCTCGCAGATGATCCGGCTGCTCGCGGTGTGCACGACGGCGTTGGTGACCAGTTCGGAGATGACCAGAGCCGCCGTGTCGCACGTGTCCTCGCACACCGACCACCCGGTCAGCCGGGCCCGCGTCAGTTGTCGGGCCCGAGCGGGGGAACCCGGATGCGCGGCCAGCTCGAAGCGGAACCGGCGCTGGGCGACGGCCCCGTCGGGGCCCGCTCCGGTGGCGGCACCGAGGCCTGAAGGGTCCGCGGCGGCGTCTGTTCCTAAGGGCGGGGACGGAATCACGCTTGCCACTATCTCCCCGCCGTGAACACTTGGCAAGTGTCACTCTGAAAAGTGCAGAGTGCTGTGTGACGGGGTGAAAGGCCGTGGCACACTGCTCGCAACAGCACGTCGAGCGGCGCCAGTTGGGATCGCCGAGGATCCGCCGGATCTTCGAATAGATCTTCGAATGGCGCCGTAGGGCTGTCAGGAAACGTTGTGGAGGTGGAGCGTGAGCGAACCGCGGTCCGCGCCTACCGTCGGGCAGGTCGTGCTCGGCCGGCGCCTGCTGGACCTGCGGGAACGCGCGGGGCTCAAACGCGAGGAGGCCGCCCGCATCCTCCGCGTCGCCCCCGCCACGGTCCGCCGCATGGAGACGGCGGAGGTCGGCCTCAAGATCCCGTACCTCCAACTGCTGCTGAAGGCCTACGGCATCGGCGACGACGAGGCCGAGGCCTTCGTCCAACTGGCCGAGGACGCCAACAAGCCCGGCTGGTGGCAGCGGTTCCACGACATCCTGCCCGGCTGGTTCTCCATGTACGTCAGCCTGGAGGGCGCGGCGAGCCTCATCCGGTCCTACGAACCGCACTTCGTCCCCGGACTGCTGCAGACCGAGGACTACGCGCGCGCGGTCCTCACCTCGGGCGCCGTCGGCCAGACCCAGCCCGAGGACATCGAGCGCCACGTCGCGCTGCGCATGCAGCGCCAGGAACTGCTCACCCGTCCCGACGCGCCCAGGTTCTGGGCCGTCATGGACGAGACCGCGCTGCGCCGCCCGGCCGGCGGACCGGAGGTGATGCGTGCTCAGATCGACAGGTTGCTCGAGGCCGCGAAGCTGCCCAACGTGACCCTCCAGGTCGCCTCGTTCTCCTCGGGGCCGCACCCCGGCACGTACGGGCCCTTCGTGCTGTTCCGATTCGCCATGCCCGAACTGCCGGACATGGTCTACAGCGAGTACCTGACCGGCGCCGTCTACCTGGACGCCCGCCAGGAGGTGGCGGCCCACCTCGAGGTCATGGACCGCATGGCGGCGCACGCCGCCACAGCACATCGCACGAAGGAGATCCTCCGGGATCTCGCCAAGGAGCTGTAATGGATCGCACCATCTCCCCCTCCGCGCCGCGGATCCGCACCGAGCGGATCTACAACGGCATGCCTGCCCGTGAACTGGGCAGCGAGGGCTGGCACAAGCCGTGGAGCGGCGGCAACGGCGGCAACTGCCTGGAGGCGATGAAGCTGGCCGACGGCCGGATAGCGGTGCGTCAGTCCACCGACCCGGACGGTCCCGCCCTCATCTACACCACCGACGAGATGACCGCCTTCATCCGGGGCGCCAAGGCGGGGGAGGCCGACTTCCTGCTCTCCTGACCGCCCCCCGGCCACCGGGGCCGCCTCTTTCCCAGTTCCTCCTCACGTCCGACCTGTCGATTCCGTTACCGACTTGACCACCTTCCTTTTCCTTCTCGACTTCCACGTCAACCACCACTTCAGACACTTACGGGGTGCCGCATGACCGGGCAGGACGCCGACCGCAACGACCTCAGGCTCGACTCCGGCAGGCCGCATCCCGCGCGGATGTACGACTGGTATCTCGGCGGCAAGGACAACTACCCCGTCGACGAGGCCATGGGCCGCCAGATGCTCGCCCTGGATCCGCGGGTGCCGGTGATGGCCAGGGTCAACCGCGCCTTCATGCACCGTGCCACGCGCTGGCTGGCCCAGCACGGCATACGGCAGTTCCTGGACGTCGGCACCGGCATCCCCACCGAACCGAATCTGCACCAGGTCGCCCAGCGGATCGCGCCCGACGCCCGCGTCGTCTACTGCGACAACGACCCGATCGTGCTGGCCCACGCGGCGGCCCTGTTGCGCGGCACGCCCGAGGGCGTCACCGAGTACCTCCAGGCCGACGTGCGCGAGCCCGCGGCCGTCGTCGAGGGCGCCAGGAAGGTTCTGGACCTCGGCCGGCCCGTGGCTCTGTCCCTCGTCGCCCTGCTCCACTTCGTCTCCGACGAGGACGGCGCCCACGAACTGGTGAACCGGCTGCTCGCCGAACTCCCCTCCGGCAGCTACCTGATGATGACCCACGCCACCGCCGACTTCACCCCCGAGGAGTCGGCGGCCGCCACCGAGAAGCTCAAGGCGGCCGGCGTCACCCTGGCCCTGCGCTCCCGCGCGGAGTTCGCCCGCTTCTTCGACGGACTGGAACTGGTCGAACCCGGCGTCGAGGTGGTCCACCACTGGCACCCGGAACTGGGCGACCCGGTCCCGGGCCAGGACGACGGAGTCATCCCGGGCTACGGGGCGGTGGCACGCAAGCCCTGAGGCGGGGACGGCCGGGTCTGCGGGGGCGGCTGGACCGACCGGGTCGGCGGGGGCGGTCCGGCTGGCGGTCCAGGTGGGCAGGTGAGCAGGCAGGTGTGGCAGGCGGGCAGGCGGGCGGCGCTTCGCCTAGACGGTCATCGGCCGGTCGTACGGCCCGATCGGCGCCGGCAGCCGCGAACTGCCCGTCAGATACCGGTCGACGGCCGCCGCCACCGCCCGCCCCTCCGCGATCGCCCACACGATCAGCGACTGCCCGCGCGCCGCGTCCCCGGCCGCGAACACCCCGCGGACGTTCGTCGCGAAGTCGGCCCCACGGGCGATCGTCCCCCGAGGCATCAGCTCCAGCCCCAACTGGTCGACGAGCCCGTCCCCCCGGTCGGGCCCGGAGAAGCCCAGCGCGAGCAGCACGAGGTCGGCCGGCAGCGTCCGCCCGGTGCCCGGCAGCGGCTGCCGGGCGGCGTCCACCTCGACCAGGTGCAGCGACCGCACATGCCCGTCCGCGTCACCGGCGAAGCGGAGCGTCGACGCCGCGAACAACCGCGCGTCCGCATCCGCGGCCGGCGCCGTCCGCAGATCCCGCGCCTCCTCGTGCGCTGCCGACAGCCGGTAGATCTTCGGATACGTCGGCCACGGCTCGATGTCCTCGTCCCGCTCCCCGCCCGGCTGCGCGTAGATGTCCAGCTGGGTCACGGACGCGGCCCGCTCCCGCACCGCGGTGCCGAGACAGTCGGCCCCGGTGTCACCGCCGCCCACGATGACGACATGACTGCCCACGGCGCACAACGGCGACCTCTCCAGATCCCCCTCGCACACCCGGTTGGCCAGCGGCAGATACTCCATCGCCTGGTGTATCCCGGCCAACTCCCGCCCCGGCACGTCGAGTTCCCGCCACGCCGTGGCACCCGTGGCGATCACCACGGCGTCGTAGCGCCCCCGCAGCTCCGCGGCCCCCACGTCCCGCCCGACCGCCGTCGACGTACGGAACCTCGTCCCCTCCGCCCGCATCTGCTCCACCCGCCGCTCCAGGTGGTGCTTCTCCATCTTGAACTCGGGGATGCCGTACCGCATCAGCCCGCCGATCCGGTCGTCCTTCTCGTACACGGCGACGGTGTGCCCCGCACGGGTCAGCTGCTGGGCCGCGGCGAGACCGGTCGGGCCCGACCCGATCACCGCGACCGTCCACCCGGACAGCCGCTCCGGCGGCCGCGGCTGCACGAACCCTTCCTCCCACGCCCGGTCGGCGATGGCGCACTCGACGTTCTTGATGGTCACCGCGGGCTGGTTGATGGCGAGCACGCACCCCGCCTCGCACGGCGCCGGACACAACCGGCCGGTGTACTCGGGGAAGTTGTTCGTCGCGTGCAGCCGGTCGCTCGCCGCCCGCCAGTCCTCGCGCGAGACGAGGTCGTTCCACTCCGGGATCAGATTGCCCAGCGGGCAGGCCTCGTGGCAGAACGGGATGCCGCAGTCCATGCAGCGGTCGGCCTGCTTGCTGATGATCGGCAGCAGCGCGCCCGGAACATAGACCTCGTCCCAGTCCCGGGTCCGCTCCTCCACCGGCCGGCGCGGCCACTCCCGGCGGGGCGTGGTCATGAAACCCTTGGGATCGGCCATGGCCGTCCCCCTTGCGTACGCGGACGACGCGCCGTGCGACTTCGGGCGGCACTCTTTCGGCCACGATACGTCCCCCCGGCCCGGTGCGCAGAGTGGGCGACAGCGCGTTCTCACAGGTGAGCGGCGGTGCGGGGGAGAGCTGTGCCGTGGTGTCGGAGGGGTGGGGGAGAGGGGACAGGGGGAGGGCGTGCGGTTGGCTCGGGGCCCGGCCGCCCTTCTGCTGCCGCTGCCGCTCTTGTCTCTCCCCCACCCCCCCACCCGCCCCGCCCCGCCCCGCCTCAGCCGACCCCGGCCTCCGGCTCCCGCCACGCCCGCAGTACCGACTCCACTCCGGCCGCGATCCGCCGCCGCGCCTCGTGCCGCGCCACCCCTCCCATCAGCAGCCCGTCGTACGGCGTGTCCAGATGCCGCACGGATGCCACGACCGCCGAGACCACCGCCCCCTCGGACAGCGCCCGCCCCGCCGCGCTGCGCCCGACCCGCCCGCTGCCGCGCAGCGAGGCGTGCCCGGCGATGCTCCGGGCCCGGTCGGCCGGGCAGCCGGGGAACAGCCGCCTGATCTCCGCCGCGAACGCGTCCGCGAACCTCACGTCCTCAGCCGCCCGCCGCCGTGCGTCCCGCGCCCGCCGCCGGCGGCGGGCCTCCGCGTCGGCCAGGCACCGTGCCTCGGCCCGCGCGAGTCCCGCCTCCTCGACGAGCACGCCCTGCCGCTCGTAGCGCCCCTTGCGCCGGTTGAACCGGACCACCACCGCCGACAACACGCTCTCTTCCCGCGACCTGCGGGTGAGCGCGGTGTCGCCGCGTGGCAGGAACAGCAGGTGCCCGAGGTCGGCGCAGTCCAGGCAGCGGGGCGCACCGTCCTCGATCACCAGCAGCGACAGCGGCCCCCGGCGGCACTCGGCGCAGTGCTTGCGCCTGAGGGGCTGGACCACGAGGAGCCCGGAGCGGGCCGGGGGAGTCGGGGGAGCCGTCATGGCTCCTTCATTCCCGCCCACGGCCCCGGACCCACGCCGCCCCGCCCGGGCGCCCCCACGACCGGTGAGCGCGGCCGTCCCGGCAGCCGGGGCGCCGGTGGGCGCGCGGCATCATGGGCCGTGTGCGACTCGAAGCGATCACCTGGGAACGGCTCGGCGACCTCCTGGCCGAGCGTCTGCTCGACCTGAAGCCGGGCGACGGCAGCCCCTGGCCGCGTGTCGCCGTCGACGGCGCGCCCGCCGCCCGTCCGGGCGACCTGGCCGAGCGTGTCCGTGAAGCCCTCCGCCTCCGGGGACGCTCCTCGCTCGTCGTGGCCACCGAGGGTTTCCTGCGCCCCGCCTCCCTCCGCCTCGAATACGGCCACCGCGACGCGGAGTCCTACTACAACGGCTGGTTCGACACCGGTGCCCTGTGGCGCGAGGTCTTCGGCCCGCTCGACGCCGGGGGCGACGGCCGTGTCCTGCCCGACCTGTGGGACCCGGTCGCAGATCGTGCCACCCGCAGCTCCTACATCCACCTTCCGCCCGGCGGCGTGCTGTTGCTGCACGGCCCCTTTCTCCTGCGCCACTGGTTCCCCTTCGACCTCACCGTCCACGTCTCCCTCTCCCCGGGCGCCCTGCGCCGCCGTACGCCGGAGCCGGAACAGTGGACGCTGCCCGCCTTCGAGCGCTATGAGGCCGAGACCGACCCCGTCGGCACGGCCGACGTGCTGGTGCGTGCCGACGACCCGCGCCATCCGGCGTGGAGGGGCTGAGGCCCGAGAAGCGCGAGACCGTCAGAGCCAGCCGTTGCGCCGGAAGCCGCGGTACAGCACCAGGCAGCCGACGGATATGACGCCGACGACGAGCGGATATCCGAACCGCCAGTGCAGCTCCGGCATGTGGTCGAAGTTCATGCCGTAGACCCCGCAGACCATCGTCGGCACGGCGATCACCGCCGCCCAGGCCGTGATCTTCCGCATGTCCTCGTTCTGCGCGACCGTGACCTGCGCGAGATGCGCCTGCAGGATCGAGTTGAGCAACTCGTCGAAGGAGGCGATCTGCTCCTTCGCCCGCATCAGGTGGTCGAGGACGTCCCGGAAGTACGCCTGTATCTCCAGGTCGACCACTCGTATCGGCCGGGTGGCCAGGTCCTCCACCGGGCGGGTGAGCGGGACCACCGCCCGCTTCAGCTCCAGCAGTTCACGCTTGAGCTGGTAGATCCGCCCCGGATCGACCCGGGCGCCGTTCTCCGCGAAGACGTCGGTCTCGACCTGGTCGATGTCCGCCTGGACCGAGTCGGTGACGGAGAGGTAGTCGTCGACCACGTGGTCCGCGATCGCGTGCAGCACCGCCGCCGGCCCCTTGGCCAGTTGCTGCGGTTCGGACTCCAGCTCCTCGCGCAGGGGGCCGAGCGAGCCGTGCCGGCCGTGCCGCACGGTGATCACGAAGTCCTGGCCGACGAACACCATGATCTCGCCGGTGTCCACCACCTCGCTGGTCGCCGTCAGCTCCTCGTGCTCGACATAGCAGACCGTCTTGAACACCGCGAACAGTGTCTCGCCGTACCGCTCCAGCTTCGGGCGCTGATGCGCCTCGACCGCGTCCTCGACGGCCAGCGGGTGCAGGTCGAAGAGTTCGGCGATGCCCGCGAACTCCTGGTCCGTCGGCTCGTGGAGCCCGAGCCACACGAAACCGTCACCGGCCTTGCGGACCCGCGCCACGGCCTCCACCACGTCGCCGGCCTCCGGAACGCGGGCGCCGTCCCGGTACATCACGCAGTTCACCACCGAGGAACCCAGCGGTGACCGGGCGGGGTGGCTCAGGTCGACCCGGAGGCGTCGCCGGGCGAGCCGTGCCACTCCGCGGAGGCCACCGACCTTGCCGAGGCCTGTGACCTTCCGCAGATTCCCTGCCATGGACATCTGGATCTCCTTGCGTGGATCTCCTCGCGTCGCGCTGGTCGCGCCTTGGCCCGTCAGTCTGCCAGGCCGCCGGGAGCGGCGAGCAAGCCTGTGGAAAGGGGCGATTCCACTTTGTTCCCGCCTGTGGACGGACACGGCTCGGCCCTCGGCGCCCTCCCTGCTTCCCGGCTGCCGGTGTCATCCCGCCGCCGGAGGCCTGCCTCCCACGCGTGCCACCGCCCGCGCACCCGCCCTGCACCCCTCCGCCGCCGCGGCCTCCGGCCCGGCGCCCGTGAGCAGCGTGGCGAGGAACGCTCCGGTGAAGGCGTCGCCGGCGCCCGTGGTGTCGTGCGGGGTCGCGGGCACGGCGGGGACCCGGGCGCACACGGCCCCCGCGCGGGCCACGAGGGCTCCGTCGGCCCCCTGCTTGGCGACCACCAGCGGGACACGGCGGCTCAGTTCGGCCGCCGCCTCGGCCGGGTCGGTCACACCCGTCAGCAGACACGCCTCGTCCCGGCTGGGCAGCAGCACGTCGACCTGACCGGCCAGCGCCAGGAAGCGCTCCACGCCCAGGCCGGCGAGGAAACCGGCCGACGCGGGGTCAAGGCTCACCGGCACCCCGCGCGCCCCTGCCGACGCGACGAGCAACGACACCAGCGCCCGGCCCGGCTCGGAGAACAGCAGGTAGCCCGACAGATGCAGCCGCGCGACTCCGTCCAGCCAGGTGTCCGACCAGTCCTCCGCCGCGAGCCGCAAGGACGCCCCGCTGTCGGTGAGGAACGTGCGCTCGGCCGCGGCCCTCGCGTCGACGAGGCAGATCACCGTGCCGGTCGGCGCCTCCGGATCTACCACGAGCCGGGGACGCACCCCCGAGGCGATCAGCTCCCGCTCGTGCCAGGCGGCCGCGTCCGCGCCCACCCGCCCGACCAGCCGGACGTCCCGGCACCCCCAGTGGACCGCCCAGCAGGCCACGTTGGCGCCCGCGCCGCCCGGCACCATCCGGATCGCCGCGTCCGTGTCGGTACCGGAGGCCGGCGGCCCCTGGTAGCGCGCGATGATGTCGGTGACGACGTCCCCGACGACCAGCAGGGCCCCGCCGGCAGCGCGGGCCGTGTCCTTCGGCCCCGGCGTCACACCCTGGTCCAGGCCGATGCGATCCGCCCGGCCAGCCGTACGTTGCCGCGCACGGCCGCCAGGTTGGCGCGCAGTGAGGCGCCGTCCGTGTGCCGCACCAGGTAGTCGAGCAGGAACGGTGTGACCGCCTGCCCGGTGATGCCCTCCTCCCCGCACGTGCGCAGCGCGTCGGCGAGCACGCGCGCGTGCAGACCCGGATCGAGCTGCTCGTCCTCCGGCACGGGATGGGCGACGATCAGCGCCGAGTCCGGCCCCCCGAGCGCGTCCTGCGCCCGCATGACCTCCGCCACCTCCTCGGGCGTCCGCAGTGTCCAGTCCACGGGATGTCCCGAGTCGGAGAGGTAGAAGCCGGGGAAGCGTTCCGTGCCGTACCCGGCGACGGCGACCCCCAGCGTCTCCAGCCGCTGAAGCGTCGCCGGCACGTCCAGGATCGACTTCACCCCGGCGCACACGACGGCGATCCGGGTGCGGGCCAGGAGGCCCAGGTCGGCGGACTCGTCCTGCGTGACCGTCCACTCCCGGTGCACACCACCGAGCCCGCCCGTGGCGAACACGCGGACGCCCGCCAGGGCCGCGAGCATCGCGGTCGCCGACACCGTGGTCGCCCCGCTCGCCCGAGCCGCCACGGCGAGCGGCAGGTCCCGGTGGCCCAGCTTGCGGATCCCCTCCTCGTTCGCGACCCGCTCCAACTGCTCCTCGTTCAGCCCGACGTGCGGCTGCCCGTCCAGCACGGCGATCGTCGCGGGGACGGCGCCCTCCAGGCGCACCACCTGTTCGAGTTCCCGCGCCACCCGGAGATTGCGGGGGCGCGGCAGCCCATGGGCGATGATCGTGGACTCCAGGGCCACCACCGGGCGGCGCGCGGCGAGCGCCTCCCGCACCTCTTCGGACACCACCAGCACGCGCCTGCCTCCCGTCTGTCGGTCTTCCCTCATCCCTGGCGGGCGCCGCGCGCGGTCAAACCCTTGCGGCCGGTGACGCCCGACACCAGCCTGGGGGCATGACCGACAACACGACACGTCTCGACCACGTCGTCCTCTGGGTCCGCGACCCCGCCGCCGCGGCCGGCTTCTACGAGAGAGCGGTCGGCCTGGAGCCCCTGAGGCTCGCCGAGTTCGCGGCGGGCACGGTGTCCTTCCCCTCGGTGCGCGTCAACGACGAGACGATCCTCGATCTCGCACCGCTCGGCCTGGCACCGCGGATGGACGTGCTGCCCGGCGCGGCCGACAGCGCCGGTCATCCCGTCAACCACGTCTGCCTGTCCCTCCCGTCCGCCGGTTTCGACGCGCTGCGCGCCCGCCTCCAGGAGCACGCCGTCCCCGTGTCGAAGCTCTCCTACGACTCCTACGGCGCCCGGGGAGAGGCCCGGCGCAGCTTCTACTTCCGCGACCCCGACGGCAACATCGTCGAGGCCCGGCACTACGACTGAAATCGCGGGATCCCCGTGGGGGCCGGGGGCCCGGCTCAGAACAGCGGCTCGGGGAGCACACCCTCCAGCGCGAGCAGCCTGCGCTTGGTCTCCAGGCCGCCGCCGAATCCGCCGATGCCCCCGTCGCTCTCGACGACCCGGTGGCACGGCACCACGACCGGCAGCGGATTGGCCCCCATCGCCATGCCCACCGCCTGGGCGGCGCCGGGCTGTCCGACCCGGCCGGCCAGATCGCCGTACCCGACGACCGTGCCGTACGGGACGTCGGAGGCCAGGACGCGCAGCACCTGACGGTTGAAGCCCGTGACGAGGGACCAGTCCAGCGGCAGTTCGAAGTCGTGCCGCTCGCCCGCGAAGTACGCCTCCACCTGGCGTATCGCCTCCGCGAGCAGCGTGGAGCCGGGCGCCTCGACGGGCTCGGTGCCCAGCCGGGACGCCAGCCCGGCGAGCGCCTCGTCGCGCACCGCGTCGGTGGCGTGGAACACGACGGTGACCAGGCCGTCGCCGGTCGCCGCCAGCAGCAGGGGGCCGATGCCGGTGCCGACGACGGACCACACGACTTGCTGCTCGTACTGCCCGTGGCTGTCCATGCGACCACCGTACGGCCCGCCACTGACAACGCCCCGGCCCGCGCCCGCCCGGACGGACGTACGGGCCGGCCACGGCGGTCCGGCTCAGGGCCGGTTCAGCGCGTCGCGCACCACGTCCGGCTTGTCGGTGATGATCCCGTCGGCCCCGTAACCGGCCACCGTCCGGGCCCGGGTCGCGTCGTCGACGGTCCAGGCGAAGACCCGAAGCCGCCTGCCGTGCGGTCCCGTGAACGCGTGGACGGCCGAGACGTAAGCGGCGGAGAGCGTGCCGTGGGAGGGGTTGATCAGGTCCGCGAAGCCCGCGTACCCGTGCAGGTCCCCCGGCTCCGGCCGGCCGAGGAAGCCGGTGGTGACACCCGGCTTCAGGTCGTGCACGATCCGCAGGCTGCCGGCGCTGAAGCTCTGCACGATGAGCCGGCCGTCCAGGTGCCGGCGGTCCAGCCAGCCCTCGTTGCCGAGGAGCTTGAGGGTCTGCCGCTCGATGCCCGGATACAGTTCCGGGTTCTTGATCTCCAGAAGCAGCTTCTGGTGGTTGCGCTCCACCCGGCGCATGTACTGCGCGAGGGTCGGCACGCGGGTGCGTGCGTACGCGTGGCCGAACCAGCTCCCCGCGTCCAGGCGTGCGATCTCGGCGGCGGTGAAGTCCTTCACCTTCCACGGCGCACGGCCCGGGAAGACCTGCTCGACGTCGGTGGTCCGCCGCAGACTGTCGTCGTGGACGACGACGAGAACGCCGTCCTTGGTGCGCTGCACGTCGTTCTCGACCCACGGGATGCCGAGCGCGGCCGCCCTGTCGATGGCGGGCAGGGTGTTCTCGGGGGCATAGGCGGAGGCGCCCCGGTGAGCGACGACCTGGGGTCGGGTGTGGGCCGCGGCGGCCCGGGCGGAGGTGGGGGACAGCAGTGTGGCCCCCAGAAGCACGGTGGTGGTGGCGGCAACTGCACGCGCGTGCATGCGGTCTCCTCGCGTCGGCCGATTACTGACAGCACCAGACTGACAGCAGAGCGTCAACGTCGAGCGGGTGCAGGATGGCCACAGATTGAATGGAGTTGCCCCAACTCCGCTCACCGGTGCCGCACAACTGCGGCAAGGCCGTGTTTCTTTGCCGGAAAATCGTTCGACCATTCCGGTGGGGGTCATACTCTCTGCGTCAACCCTGGCCGCCCCGGCGGCACTGGGACGAGGGAACGCATCAGGGCATTCCGGGACGCAAGAGGGTGAAGGGCAGCCGCGCATGCACGGCACGGTCGACGGATTCAGCTACGGGCTCGTCACCCCGCTGGTGGCCTTTCTCATGGCCTGCCTCGGCGGGGCGCTCGGGCTGCGCTGCACCACCCGTGCCCTGCTCGTCGCCCACTCCTGGCGCCCCGGCTGGCTCGCCCTCGCCTCGGCGGCGATCGGTTCCGGCATATGGACCTGCCACTTCGTCGCGATGATGGGGTTCACGGTCCGGGAGGCGCCGATCCACTACGACAAGCCGATGACATACGCGAGCCTGGCCGTCGCCATCCTCATGGTGGGCGTCGGCGTCTTCATGGTGGGCTACCGGGGAGCGACCGGCTCCGCCCTGTTCACCGGCGGCACGATCACCGGGCTGGGCGTCGCCTCCATGCACTACATGGGCATGGCCGGGATGCGTCTGGACGGCAGTTTCGTGTACAACACGTTCACCGTCACCGCCTCCGTCGTCATCGCCGTCGTCGCCGCGACCGCCGCCCTCTGGGCGGCCGGACGGGTCCGAGGGGTCCTGTGGAGCGTGGGGGCGAGCCTCGTCATGGGGCTCGCAGTCTGCGGCATGCACTACATGGGCATGGCCGCCCTCAGCGTGCACCTGCACACCATGGACGGCGCCCCCACCGTCGGGGACTCGCCGGCGGCGCTGCTCGCACCCATGCTGGTCGGCCCGCTCGCCTTCCTGCTGCTCGCCGGGGTCGTCGTCCTGTTCGACCCACTCGTGGTCACGGGCTCGCCCGACTGGACCCCCGCCGAGCACAAGCCCGGCATCCCGGCCCGCGAACTCGTGCCGCAGCCCGCCCGGCACCCCGCGGCCCGCATCCGCCGGAGCCCGGTCCCCCGAGGCTCCCGCACACCGCAGAACCGCTGATCCGAGCCCGTTGTCAGTGGGGGGTCGTACGGTGGATGACATGCGGCCCGTTTCCCACATCGAACGCACGGTGGCGCCTTTCGAGGTCGTCAGCCCCTATCAGCCCAGCGGCGACCAGCCGCAGGCGATCGCCGAGCTCGCCAAGCGCATCGAGGCAGGAGAGAAGGACGTCGTCCTGCTCGGCGCCACCGGCACCGGCAAATCCGCCACCACCGCGTGGATGATCGAGAAGCTCCAGCGCCCCACGCTCGTGATGGCACCGAACAAGACCCTGGCCGCCCAGCTGGCGAACGAGTTTCGCGAGCTGCTCCCCAACAACGCCGTCGAGTACTTCGTCTCGTACTACGACTACTACCAGCCCGAGGCGTACGTCCCGCAGTCCGACACCTACATCGAGAAGGACTCCTCGATCAACGAGGAGGTCGAGCGCCTGCGGCACTCCGCGACCAACTCGCTGCTCACCCGGCGAGACGTCGTCGTGGTCGCCTCCGTCTCCTGCATCTACGGCCTCGGCACCCCGCAGGAGTACGTCGACCGCATGGTCCCCCTCAGGGTCGGCGACGAGATCGACCGGGACCAGCTGCTGCGCCGTTTCGTGGAGATCCAGTACACGCGCAACGACATGGCCTTCAGCCGCGGCACCTTCCGGGTGCGCGGCGACACCATCGAGATCTTCCCGGTCTACGAGGAGCTGGCCGTCCGCATCGAGATGTTCGGCGACGAGATCGAGGCGCTGTCCACCCTGCACCCGCTCACCGGCGAGATCATCAGCGACGACCAGCAGCTCTACGTCTTCCCGGCCTCGCACTACATCGCCGGACCCGAGCGCATGGAGCGGGCTGTCAACGGCATCGAGAAGGAGCTGGGGGAGCGCCTGACCGAGCTGGAGAAGCAGGGCAAGCTCCTGGAGGCCCAGCGCCTGCGGATGCGCACGACCTACGACATCGAGATGCTCCGCCAGATCGGCACCTGCTCCGGCGTGGAGAACTACTCGATGCACTTCGACGACCGCGCGCCCGGCACCCCGCCGAACACCCTGCTCGACTACTTCCCCGACGACTTCCTGCTCGTCATCGACGAGTCCCACGTCACCGTGCCCCAGATCGGCGCGATGTACGAGGGCGACGCCTCCCGCAAGCGCACCCTCGTCGAGCACGGCTTCAGGCTCCCCTCCGCCCTGGACAACCGGCCGCTGAAGTGGGAGGAGTTCCAGGAGCGCATCGGCCAGACGGTGTACCTCTCGGCGACCCCCGGGCAGTACGAGCTGTCGCGTTCGGACGGTCAGGTCGAGCAGATCATCCGCCCCACCGGCCTCGTCGACCCCGAGGTCGTGGTCAAGCCCACCGAGGGCCAGATCGACGACCTGGTGCACGAGATCCGCATCCGCGTGGAGAAGGACGAGCGCGTCCTGGTCACCACGCTCACCAAGAAGATGGCCGAGGACCTCACGGACTACTTCCTGGAGCTCGGCATCCAGGTGCGCTACCTGCACAGCGACGTCGACACCCTGCGCCGTGTCGAGCTACTGCGTGAGCTGCGCTCCGGCGAGTTCGACGTACTGGTCGGCATCAACCTGCTGCGCGAGGGCCTCGACCTGCCCGAGGTGTCCCTGGTGGCGATCCTCGACGCGGACAAGGAGGGCTTCCTGCGCTCCGGGACCTCGCTCATCCAGACCATCGGCCGCGCCGCGCGCAACGTCTCCGGCCAGGTCCACATGTACGCCGACAAGATCACCCCGGCGATGGAGAAGGCCATCGACGAGACCAACCGCCGCCGGGAGAAGCAGGTCGCCTACAACAAGGCGCGCGGCATCGACCCGCAGCCGCTGCGCAAGAAGATCAACGACATCGTCGCGCAGATCGCGCGCGAGGAGGTCGACACCGAGCAGCTGCTCGGCTCCGGCTACCGCCAGACCAAGGACGGCAAGGGCGCCAAGACCCCCGTGCCGGCCCTCGGCGACAAGGCGGCCAAGGGCGCGAAGGCGGCCAAGACCGCCAAGTCCGCCAAGGGCAAGGCCAAGGAGACGGTCCCGACCGACCGTCCCGCGGCCCAGCTCGCCGAGCAGATCGAGGAGATGACGGAGCGGATGCGGGCCGCGGCAGCGGACCTCCAGTTCGAGGTGGCGGCCCGGCTGCGCGACGAGGTCGCGGAGATGAAGAAGGAACTGCGCCAGATGCGGGAAGCGGGCCTGGCCTGACCTTCGTTCGCGGGGCCCGGTCCGGTGGAGCCGGGCCGGGCCCCGCCCGTATGCGCTGTGTTGCAAGAGCGCCACAATCCGCGGACCGGTGTGCGGCGTTGTCAGCGCCTCTGCGTAGGGTTTCAGATCAACCGCGGACACCGCGGCAACAGGGGAGCAGTCCGAGAGGGGAATCAGCCGTGACCGTGAACTTGACCAAGGGTCAGGCCATCAGTCTGCAGAAGAACGACGGCGGCAGCCTGGCCGCGGTCCGTATGGGTCTCGGCTGGCAGGCGGCACCGCGCCGCGGTCTGTTCGGTTCGCGTACGCGCGAGATCGACCTCGACGCCTCGGCCGTGCTGTTCGCCGACAAGCAGCCGGTCGACGTGGTGTTCTTCCGTCACCTGGTGAGCGACGACGGCTCGGTGCGCCACACCGGCGACAACCTCGTCGGCGGCGCGGGCCAGGGCGGCGACGACGAGGCCATCCTCGTCGACCTGCAGCGCGTCCCGGTCCACATCGACCGGATCGTCTTCACCGTCAACTCCTTCACCGGCCAGACCTTCCAGGAAGTGCAGAACGCCTTCTGCCGTCTGGTCGACGAGAGCAACGGCCAGGAACTCGCCCGCTACACCCTCGCCGGCGGCGGCGACTACACCGCCCAGATCATGGCGATGGTGCACCGCTCGGGCGCGGGCTGGACGATGACGGCCCTCGGCGTCCCCGCCAACGGCCGAACCTTCCAGGACCTCATGCCGGCGATCCTGCCGCACCTGTAGGACGACGCTCCGGCGAGCGGCGCACGACACGGAGACACAGGGGGACGAGGGCGATGACGGCCGAGCTGGTGCGGGGGCAGAACCACCCGCTCTCCGAGGTCCGCCTAGAGATCCGGATCTCGGCCGGCACGCCGATCGTGGCCGCGGCCACGATCGGCGACGACCGGGGCACCGTGCGGGGGACCGAGTGGGTGGCCCACCCCGGCGCCCCCGTCCTGCCCGGAGTGGAGGTGCCCCGGCAGGCGGCCGCCGACCACCGCCTCGCCGTCGACCTGGGCGCCGTGCCGGAGGCCGCGCACCGCGTCAGCGTGCTGCTCGCACTGCCCACCACGGGCACGGGACCCGCCCGCTTCTCCGCCGTCGCCGCGCCCTTCGTCGCGGTCACCGGCCTCGACGGCACCGAACTCGTCAGCTACACCATCACCGATCTGGACGCCGAGTCGGCCGTGGTCGCCCTGGAGCTCTACCGCCGACAGGGGGCCTGGAAAGTGCGCGCCATCGGCCAGGGGTACGCCGGCGGCCTCACCGCACTCCTCACCGACCAGGGGCTGCCCGAAGCCGGGCGGCTGGCGGCCACCGTCGACGAGGCGGTGGCCCAGGGTCTGGCCCGGTCGGTCGCGGCCCCGCCGCAGCGCACGGCGGAGGGCGACCGCTCGCGGCAGACGTCCGCCCCCGCCCTCGGCCCGGACCAGGGCGCCACCGCGGCGGCGCACGGCACCACCGGCCGCGCGCCCTCGCAGCCCACCTCCCCGCACGCCGGACAGACCTCCGGCGCCCCCGGTCAGCGGGCACCGCGGCCGCCGTACCCGGACCACGCGGCGTCGGCACCGTCTCCGGAAGGACCCGGCGCCTCACCCTCCGCGGCCCCCCAGCCGGCGGCGTCCACGGGCGGCCCCATCGACTACAGCCACCCCCGCAGGCGCTCCGCTGCTCCGCCGCCCCCGCAGACCGCGCCCCCGGCCCAGCCCGGGCAGCCGGCGCCGCCCGTCGCGGGCGACGCGACCGGATGGTCCATGGACGAGCGGCTGTACAACCAGGTCTGGGGCATGTTCGAGGACCTGGCCCGCACCACCGCCGCCTACCGCAGCGCCGTCGACTTCGCCGACTCGCGCCGGGAGAAGGAGCTGGACCAAGTCCTCTCCGATCCGCGCGGCCGCATCGGCGGACAGGGCGACGCCGCGCGGGAGGCGGCCCGCGCCAAGCACGCCGAGCTCGTCGACCGGGCCAGAGAGGCCCTCGACCGGGACCTCGCGCAGCTGACCGCCGAGTCCGAGGTCGTCGAACCCGCGCTGCCGGCCGCGTACGCGCGCTGGGACAACCCCGTCTGGCACGGATACCGCGTGCCGATGGAGAACCCGATGGCCGTGCGTCTGGGCGACCTCCACCTGCCGGAGAGTCCGTCCCTGCGCATCCCCATGCTGGTCCGCCTGCCACTGGAACGCGGCCTGTGGATCGACAGCGGCCGCTCCGCATCCTCAGACGACTCCGTCACCGACGAGGACGCGCTGCGCCGCCTCGCCATGGACACGGCCGTGGCCCATGCGGCCCGGCTGCTCGCCGTCCATCCGCCGGGGGAGTTCGGGGTGCACGTCGTCGACCCGGCCGGGGCGGGAGCGCAGTCGCTCCTCCCGCTGGTACGGGCGGGCGTCCTGGCGAGCCCGCCCGCGAACGGCGCCGCCGGTGTCGCCGACGTCCTGAGCCGGCTCACCCAGCGTGTCGACCTGGTGCAGATGGCCGTGCGCGGCGGGGCTCCGGACGCGCTGCCGCCCGGCTTCGACACGTCCGATCAGCTGCTGATCGTCCATGACTTCCCGCACGGGTTCGACGACCGTGCGGTGACCCAGCTGCGCTACCTGGCGGACGAGGGACCGGCCGTGGGCGTGCATCTGATGATGGTCGCCGACCGTGACGACGCGGCCGCCTATGGTCCGTTGCTCGATCCGCTGTGGCGTGCGCTGCTGCGGCTCACCCCCGTCCCCGACGACCACCTCGCCGACCCCTGGGTCGGGCACACCTGGACCTACGAGCCGCCGCTGGTGCCGCCGGGCAGCCAGGTGCTCCACCAGGTGCTCGCACAGGTCGCGGCGGCCCGGCGCGACTGGAACCGCTGACCGCGCCGACCGCGGGCGGTGGGAGTGCCAAGGAAACGTAAATACCTCTGACCAGGCTTTTTGGTTTTTCCTTTGCCTTTCTCTTTACCTTTCCTTGGTGATTCGGGTACTGTTTTCCGTGCGGAGGGGAGTACTCCCTGTCGGTTGCGGCGTGCCCGTCAATACGGATCCAGGTGGATCCCGGGGCGCCGGCTCCCGGGTCCGGGCGCGTCGCGCGCGGGGCCCGGCGGGTGGAAGAGACCTCCGGCAGCGACGACGCTGACAGTTATGCCGTGACGCACCTGCCGGAGGCGCAGTGGAAATCTCCATGACCCTGTGGGTCCTGACCATCCTCGGACTGGCCGCTCTGATCGCGGTCGACTTCGTCATCGGGCGCAAGCCCCATGACGTGTCGATCAAGGAGGCCGGGATCTGGACCGCCGTCTGGATCGCCCTGGCCGGTCTCTTCGGGGTCGGCCTGCTCGTCTTCGGCGGAGGCCGGCCCTCCGGCGAGTTCTTCGCCGGCTTCATCACCGAGAAGTCGCTGAGCGTCGACAACCTGTTCGTCTTCGTCCTGATCATGGCGAAGTTCGCGGTGCCCTCGCGGTACCAGCAGCGGGTGCTGCTGATCGGGGTCCTCATAGCCCTGGTGCTGCGGGCCGTCTTCATCGCCGCGGGCGCCGCGATCATCGCGAGCTTCTCGTGGGTGTTCTTCCTCTTCGGCGCGTTCCTCATCTGGACCGCCTGGAAGCTCGTCCAGGAGGCCCGGGCCGAGGAGGCGGACGAGGAGTACGAGGAGAACAAGCTGCTCAAGGCCGCCGAGCACCGCTTCGGAGTGGCCGACCGCTACCACGGCACCAAGCTGTGGATCCGGCAGAACGGCAAGCGCGTCATGACGCCGATGCTGGTGGTGATGCTGGCGATCGGCACCACCGACGTCCTGTTCGCCCTCGACTCGATACCCGCGATCTTCGGCCTGACCCAGGACCCGTACATCGTCTTCACCGCCAACGCCTTCGCACTGATGGGCCTGAGGCAGCTGTACTTCCTCATCGGCGGCCTCCTGAAGAAGCTGGTCCACCTGTCGTACGGCCTGTCGGTCATCCTCGGCTTCATCGGCGTGAAGCTGGTCCTGCACGCCCTGCACGAGTCCGGGGTGCACGTCCCGGAGATCAGCATCCCGGTCTCACTCGGTGTGATCTGCGCGGTCCTGGCGATCACCACCGTCACCAGCCTGATGGCCTCGAAGAAGCAGGCCGAGCGCGAGGAGGTGCAGGAAGGAAGCGACCGCTCTCCGAAGGACAGCGTCGATGCCTGACCACCGGACGCAAGCCCCGGCCCGCGCACCGCGCGGGCACGGGTCCCCGCACGCGAGCGCCGCGGGGAGCCGTGGCCCGGGCACGGACCGGGGTGCGCGGGCGGTGGGCCTCTGCGACGATCGCAGCATGATCACGCGGCTCAGGGCGCTCACGGCGGCGTGGACGACCGCCGTACCCGGGCTCGCGATCGTCCTGCTGATCTTCACCTGGGGGCGCGACCTGCCCGTCGCGGTCGTGGTGCTGGTGACCCTGGTCCTCGCCGGCTCCGTCCTGGCGGCCGTGCACCATGCCGAGGTGGTGGCCCACCGGGTCGGCGAACCCTTCGGGTCGCTGGTGCTCGCCATCGCCGTCACCGTCATCGAGGTCGCCCTGATCGTCACGTTGATGGCGGACGGCGGCGACAAGAGCGCGACGCTGGCCCGGGACACGGTCTTCGCAGCCGTGATGATCACCTGCAACGGCGTGGTCGGGCTGTCCCTCCTCGTCGGCTCCCTGCGGCACGGCACGGCGGTCTTCAACGCCGAGGGGACGGGTGCCGCCCTGGCCACGGTGGCGACGCTGGCCACGCTCAGCCTGGTGCTGCCGACGTTCACCACCAGCAAGCCGGGCCCGGAGTTCTCCGGCGTCCAGCTCACCTTCGCGGCCGTCTCCTCGCTGATCCTGTACGGCCTGTTCGTCGCCACCCAGACCGTGCGGCACCGCGACTACTTCCTGCCCATCACCCGGCAGGGAGAGGTGATCACCTCCGACGACCACGCGCAGGCGCCGTCCGCCCGTGCCGCCCGGACCAGCCTGGGACTGCTCGCTCTCGCGCTCGTCGGCGTGGTCGGCCTGGCCAAGGGGGTGTCACCCACCATCGAGTCCGGAGTGGAAGCCGCCGGACTGCACCACGCCGTCGTCGGCGTGATCATCGCGCTGCTGGTGCTGCTGCCGGAGACCATCGCCGCGCTGCGGTCCGCCCGGCGCGACCGGGTGCAGACCAGCCTCAACCTCGCGCTCGGCTCCGCGATGGCCAGCATCGGCCTGACCATCCCGGCCGTCGCCCTGGCGTCCGTGTGGTTCTCCGGCCCGCTCGTCCTCGGCCTCGGCGCCACCCACATGGTCCTGCTCGCCCTCACCGTGGTGGTCGCCTCCCTGACCGTGGTGCCGGGGCGCGCCACCCCCCTCCAAGGGGGCGTGCACCTGGTGGTGTTCGCCGCCTATCTGGAACTGGCGATCAGTCCCTAGTGACCCGAGTCGAAGATCCTTGGGTAGTTCCTACCGGATGCCCGATGCACCGACGGCGACCGTGAAAGGCCACCACCGGCGGCGTTCACGGGCACCACTGGATGCTGCGGGTGAACCGGAGCCGACGATCTGCCCAGGAACTTCCGACTCAGGTCCTTAGCCCCGGGAGGGGCTAGGGACCCTCAGGTGACCGGCTCCGCCGCCGCGACCCCGACCGGGCGGGTCTCCGGCAGCAGGGCGAAGCAGCCCAGGCTGAGCAGCGCGATCCCGGTCAGATAGGCGCCGACGCCCCAGGGGACGCGCCCGCCCCGCTCCGCGAGTGCCGTCGCCACGATCGGCGTGAGGGCGCCGCCGAGGACCCCGCCGAGGTTGTAACCCACCGCGGCGCCCGTGCAGCGCACCCGCGGCTCGTACAACTCGGGCAGATACGCGGAGATCACGGCGAACATGGTGATGAACGCCAGCAGCGCCCCCAGGAAGCCCAGGAACATCAGCGGCGGCGACCCCGTCGCCAGCAGCGCGACCATCGGGAACATCCACAGGGCGGCCGCCGCGCATCCCACCAGGCACAGGGGCCTGCGCCCGAAGCGGTCGCCGAGCAGCGCCACCAGCGGGGTGCACGAGCCCTTCACCACCACGGCGGCCATGACGCACCCCAGCACGACCGTGCGACTCACCCCCAGCCGCTCCGTCGCGTAGACCAGGGACCAGGTCGTCACGGCGTAGAAGACCGCGTACCCGACCGCGAGGGCGCCGCCGGTCAGCAGCACCAGGCGCCAGTGATGGCGTACGAGGTCGGCGAACGGCACGCGCGCGTGGACGTCGATCTCCAGGAAGCGGGGACTCTCGGGCAGCGACGAACGCAGCCACAGTCCGGCCACGGCGAGGAACCCGGCCGCCCAGAACGGCACCCGCCACCCCCACCCGGCGAACTGCGCCTCGGAGAGCGTCACCGACAGCACCAGCACCGACCCGTTGGCGAGGACGAAGCCGAGCGGCGGACCCATCTGCGGAAAGCTCGACCACAGCCCGCGCCGCCGTGCGGGCGCGTGCTCGGCGGTCAGCAGCACCGCCCCGCCCCACTCGCCGCCCAGCCCGAGCCCCTGCAGGAAGCGCAGCAGGAGCAGCAGCGCCGGAGCGGCCACCCCGATCGTGCCGTACGTCGGCACGCATCCGACCGCGACCGTCGACGCCCCGGTCAGCAGCAGCGAGCCCACCAGCACAGGCCGCCGGCCGTGCCGGTCTCCGATGTGACCGAACAGGACGGAGCCGAGCGGCCGGGCCACGAACCCCGCACCGAAGGTGCCGAAGGCGGCCAGCGTCCCCGCCACCGGCGAGAAGGTGGGGAAGAACAGCGGCCCGAGGACCAGGGCCGCCGCGGTGCCGTAGACGAAGAAGTCGTAGAACTCGATCGCGGTCCCGGCGAGCGAGGCGGCGGCGAGCCGCGGCATGGACGGCCGGTTCGCGCGGTCCTTCGCCGGCTTCGGCGTTGGGTTCCTCACGGAGCGTGCAACGTGCATGTCGCGTCAACTACCCACCGTCACCTGGGGTTACGGGGGCGCGCGGGGGCTCCGATCATGCGGGGGACGTGCGGGCGTGCGCCCGGGGCAGGGGCGGCGCGGGACGGCACACGGGGCACCGCTCGCCCGTGACCGCGTGATAGACCGGGGGCTGAGCAGCGGTCCTTCGTGGGCCGGCAGACCCGAACGGACCGGAGGAACCGTGCCCCGCACTCTCGCCAACGCCCCGATCATGATCCTCAACGGCCCCAACCTGAACCTGCTCGGGCAGCGCCAGCCGGAGATCTACGGCTCCGACACGCTCGCGGACGTCGAGGCGCTGTGCGCGAAGGCGGCCGCGGCGCACGGCGGCACGGTGGACTTCCGGCAGTCCAACCACGAGGGCGAGCTGGTGGACTGGATCCACGAGGCCCGGCTGAACCACGCCGGGATCGTGATCAACCCGGCCGCCTACTCGCACACCTCCGTCGCGATCCTGGACGCGCTCAACACCTGCGACGGGCTGCCGGTGGTGGAGGTCCACATCTCCAACATCCACCGGCGCGAGGAGTTCCGGCATCACTCGTACGTCTCGCAGCGCGCCGACGGCGTCATCGCCGGCTGCGGGGTGCAGGGGTACGCGTTCGCGGTGGAGCGGGTCGCCGCGCTCGCGGGAGCGGGTGCCGCGGACGCCTGATGGCTCCGGGCGCGGAGCCGGGGCCGCCGGCCGAGGGCGGGGTTCGAGAGGCCGGCGGCCCTTACCGTGCAGGAGCCGTCGTCCTGTACGGGGCTGCCCTCCAGTCGACCGCGCGACGACGTGAGCCGGGAGCGCGCGTGTACCACCGGCGCGGGCGAAGCGTTCACACGGGGCGCGCGCGGGAGCCGGGGTCTCGTCCTCGGGCGCCCGTCACCACCCGCGCGCGTGCCACTCCGGCAGATGCGGGCGTTCCGTGCCGAGCGTGGTGTCGTTGCCGTGTCCCGGGTACACCCAGGTCTCGTCCGGGAGGACGGCGAAGATCTTCGCCTCCACGTCGTGGATCAGGCTGGCGAACGCCTTCGGGTCCTTGCGGGTGTTGCCCACGCCGCCCGGGAAGAGGCAGTCGCCAGTGAAGAGGTGCGGATGCCCGTGCGGGTCGTCGTAGACCAGCGCGATGGAGCCCGGCGTGTGCCCCACCAGCCGGCGCGCGGTGAGTTCCACGTGACCCACCCGGACGGTGTCGCCGTCGTCGACGAGGACGTCGGTGGGCACCGGGATGCCCTCGGCGTCGTGCCGGCCCGCGTACGTGCGCGCCCCGGTCGCCGCCGCGACCTCGGCGAGGGCCTGCCAGTGGTCGGCGTGGCGGTGGGTGGTGACGACGGAGGCGATCCCGTCGTCACCGATCATGCCGAGCAGCGTCCGCGCGTCGTTGGCCGCGTCGATCAGCAGCTGCTCGTCCGTGGCCCGGCAGCGCAGCAGATAGGCGTTGTTGTCCATCGGGCCGACCGCGATCTTGGTGATCATCAGATCCTTCAGCTCGTGCACGTCCGCCGGGCCGCCGACCGTCACCTCTCCGCTGTACGTCATGGTCGTCAGCCTATAGCGGGGGAGTGGCCGCCGGGCCGACCACGGAACTACAGCGGCGGAAGCGCCGGGAGAGCGCCGCCGTCCGCCGTCAGGGCGGAGCCGTCGCGGCGCCCGGCGAGCCAGCCCAGCAGGTCCGCCCGGCCTCCCGTGACGGTGATCGCCGGCTCGGCCGCCGTCCCGCCCGTGCTCCACGCGCGCGTGCCGTCCGTCAGGCGGGTCGGCGGCACGTCGGGCCGGCCCGCGAAGCGCTGGGCGAGGAAGTCGATCTCCCGCTCCACGAACTCCTCGGGCAGGTCCTCCAGTTCGTACCCGATGCCGAGGTCCACGTGGTGCAGCTCGACCTCCACCCACCTCCGGAACGGCACCCGGGACGCCGAGTCGGTGACGCCGTTGCGCAGCTCCACCGTGCGCGACCAGTCCGCGGGCGCGGCTCCCGTGTCCTGGAAGCGGGCCGCGCTCTCGCGCACGTCGGCGAGGTGTGCGTCGAGTCCGCGCGAGGCGTCCCGCTCGATGTCCGCGTCCCGGGCCCCGGCGGAGACGTACATGGGACGCCCCTCGAGGACGTTCACGAGCGCGTCCGCGTTGCGGGCGAGGTGGGCGAGGACATGGCCCCGGGTCCAGCCGGGCAGCCGTGACTGCTGCGTCACAGTCGCGTTGTCCAGTTCGCCGGCGGCGGTGAGCAGCCGCTCGGTCGCTTCGCGTACAGATGCCAGGTCGCGGACATGATCAGTCATGAGGGCGACCCTAGCCCCGCCACACCTTCGGGTGAAGGTGGTGGACCCGGCCCGCAAATCGAATGCGCGTGCTATATGGTCGGGTGCGGCGTCGGGCATGCTGGAAGGCCGGGGATTGTTGTCGCATCCGGGGCATCCGACCGGCGTTGTCAGTGGCTCCCCCTAGGCTGAAGAAGCACGGGGGCCTCGCCCCTGTCACTTCTCTCAAGAAAGGTGCGGACCGGCGTGGCCGACCGTCTCATCGTCCGTGGCGCGCGCGAGCACAACCTGAAGAACGTCTCGCTCGACCTGCCCAGGGACTCGCTCATCGTCTTCACGGGTCTGTCCGGGTCGGGCAAGTCGTCCCTGGCCTTCGACACGATCTTCGCCGAGGGCCAGCGGCGCTACGTGGAGTCGCTGTCCTCCTACGCCCGGCAGTTCCTCGGGCAGATGGACAAGCCGGACGTCGACTTCATCGAGGGTCTGTCCCCGGCGGTCTCCATCGACCAGAAGTCGACCTCGCGCAACCCGCGCTCGACGGTCGGCACCATCACCGAGGTCTACGACTACCTGCGTCTGCTCTTCGCGCGCATCGGCAAGCCGCACTGCCCCGAGTGCGGCCGGCCCATCTCGCGCCAGTCGCCGCAGGCCGTCGTCGACAAGGTCCTGGAGCTGCCGGAGGGCAGCCGCTTCCAGGTGCTGGCCCCGCTGGTGCGCGAGCGCAAGGGCGAGTTCGTCGACCTCTTCGCCGACCTCCAGACCAAGGGGTACAGCCGCGCGCGGGTGGACGGCGAGACCGTCCAGCTCTCCAACCCGCCCACGTTGAAGAAGCAGGAGAAGCACACCATCGAGGTCGTCGTCGACCGCCTCACGGTGAAGGACTCCGCCAAGCGCCGCCTGACCGACTCCGTGGAGACCGCCCTCGGCCTGTCCGGTGGCATGGTCGTGCTCGACTTCGTCGACCTCCCCGAGGACGACCCGGGCCGCGAGCGCATGTACTCGGAGCACCTGTACTGCCCGTACGACGACCTCTCCTTCGAGGAGCTGGAGCCCCGCTCCTTCTCCTTCAACTCGCCCTTCGGCGCCTGCCCCGAGTGCACCGGCATCGGCACGCGCATGGAGGTCGACCCCGAACTGATCGTCCCGGACGAGGAGAAGAGCCTCGACGAGGGCGCCATCCACCCCTGGTCGCACGGGCACACCAAGGACTACTTCGGCCGGCTGATCGGCGCCCTCGCGGACGCGCTGGGCTTCCGCACCGACATCCCCTTCGCGGGGCTGCCGCAGCGCGCCAAGAAGGCCCTGCTCCACGGCCACAAGACGCAGATCGAGGTCCGCTACCGCAACCGGTACGGGCGCGAGCGCGTCTACACCACGCCCTTCGAAGGCGCCGTCCACTTCGTCAAGCGCCGGCACAGCGAGGCCGAGAGCGACGCGAGCCGTGAGCGCTTCGAGGGCTACATGCGCGAGGTGCCCTGCCCCACCTGCGAGGGCACCCGCCTGAAGCCGGTCGTCCTCGCGGTCACGATCATGGGGAAGTCGATCGCCGAGGTCTCCGCGATGTCCATCAGCGACTGCGCGGACTTCCTGGGCGAACTGAAGCTCACCGCCCGCGACAAGAAGATCGCCGAGCGGGTCCTCAAGGAGGTCAACGAGCGGCTGCGCTTCCTGGTCGACGTCGGCCTGGACTACCTCTCGCTGAACCGCGCGGCCGGCACGCTCTCCGGCGGCGAGGCCCAGCGCATCCGCCTGGCCACCCAGATCGGCTCCGGTCTCGTCGGCGTCCTGTACGTCCTCGACGAGCCGTCCATCGGTCTGCACCAGCGCGACAACCACCGGCTGATCGAGACGCTGGTCCGGCTGCGCGACATGGGCAACACCCTCATCGTCGTCGAGCACGACGAGGACACCATCAAGGTCGCCGACTGGGTCGTCGACATCGGCCCCGGCGCGGGCGAGCACGGCGGCAAGGTCGTGCACAGCGGCTCCCTGAAGGAGCTGCTCGCGAACGCCGAGTCGCAGACCGGCCAGTACCTGTCCGGCAAGAAGGCGATCCCGCTGCCCGACGTCCGGCGCCCGCGCGACCTCTCGCGGCACCTCACGGTGCACGGCGCCCGGGAGAACAACCTCCAGGACATCGACGTGTCGTTCCCGCTGGGCGTGTTCACGGCCGTCACGGGCGTGTCCGGTTCCGGCAAGTCGACGCTGGTCAACGACATCCTGTACACGCACCTGGCCCGCGAGCTGAACGGCGCGCGGAACGTGCCGGGCCGGCACACGCGCGTGGACGGCGACGACCTCGTCGACAAGGTCGTGCACGTCGACCAGTCGCCCATCGGCCGCACCCCGCGGTCGAACCCGGCCACCTACACCGGCGTCTTCGACCACATCCGCAAGCTGTTCGCCGAGACCACCGAGGCGAAGGTCCGCGGCTACCAGCCCGGCCGCTTCTCCTTCAACGTCAAGGGCGGCCGCTGCGAGAACTGCGCCGGCGACGGCACGATCAAGATCGAGATGAACTTCCTCCCGGACGTGTACGTCCCGTGCGAGGTCTGCCACGGTGCCCGGTACAACCGGGAGACCCTGGAGGTCCACTACAAGGGCAAGTCCATCGCCGACGTGCTGAACATGCCGATCGAGGAGGCCATGGACTTCTTCGAGGCCGTGCCCGCGATCTCCCGGCACCTGAGGACGCTGAACGACGTGGGCCTCGGCTACGTCCGGCTCGGCCAGTCCGCCACCACCCTCTCCGGCGGTGAGGCGCAGCGCGTGAAGCTCGCCAGCGAGCTCCAGCGCCGCTCCACCGGGCGCACGGTCTACGTCCTGGACGAGCCGACCACCGGTCTGCACTTCGAGGACATCAGCAAGCTGCTGACGGTCCTGTCCGGCTTGGTCGACAAGGGCAACACGGTCATCGTCATCGAGCACAACCTCGACGTGATCAAGACCGCCGACTGGATCGTGGACATGGGCCCCGAGGGCGGCGCGGGCGGCGGTCTCGTCGTCGCCGAGGGCACGCCCGAGGAGGTTGCAGGGGTCCCGGCCAGCCACACCGGCAAGTTCCTGCGCGAGATCCTCGGCGCCGACCGGATCAGTGACGCGGAGCCGGTGAAGGCGCCGCGCCGCGCGGCGGCCCGGAAGGCGGTCCCGGCCGCGGCCACGGCGAAGAAGACGGCCACGGCCAGGACGGCCAAGGCGGCCGACGACACCGCGGCCAAGAAGGCAGGCGGAGCCACCGGGAAGACGGCGGCCACGAAGAAGGCGGCGGCCACGAAGGCGGCGCCGGCGAAGAAGACGGCGCGGGCCCGCAAGGCCTGACCCGCGGTACGGAACGCGCGGCGCCCCACGGGAACTCCCCGTGGGGCGCCGCGCGTTGTCACCGTCACCGCACGAAAGCGGACAGCACGGCCCGCTAGAACGCCCCCACCTCGGACGCGTACGGCGGCTCCGCGCCCGCGCGCGAGCAGGTGATGGCCGCCGCGCGTGCCGCGAACCGCAGCAGCCGGGTCCAGCCGTCGGGCGCGAGCACGGCGAGACCGTCCGGGGAGAGGGCGCCCTGGACGGACAGACCGTGGAGCAGGGCGGCGTTCACCGTGTCGCCCGCGCCGATCGTGTCCACCACGTCGACCTTCTCGCCGGGCACCGCGTGCACCGCGCCGTCCCGGGTGAAGGCGGTGAGCCCGTCCCCGCCGTGCGTGATCACGACGGCCGAGGGCCCGGCGGCCAGCCACTCGCGCGGGGTGCCACCCAGCCAGTGGGCGTCCTCCTCGGAGAGCTTCAGCAGCGACACCGACGGCAGCCAGCGCGCGAACCGCGCCCGGTAGGCGTCCGCGTCGGGGATGAGCCCGGCCCGGATGTTCGGGTCCAGCGCGGTGAACACGCCCCGCGCCGCCGCGGTGCGCATCAGGTCCTCGTAGGCGCTCGCACCCGGCTCCAGCACGAGCGAACAGGTGCCGAAGGACACCGCCCGGGTGCCGGCCGGAAGTCCGGCGGGCGCGGTGAACAGCCGGTCGGCGGTGCCGTCGACGTAGAAGGAGTACGCGGCGGATCCGTCGGCACCGACGGTGGCGACCGCCAGCGTGGTCGGCTCGGCACCGCGCTGTACGCCGGAGACGTCCACGCCGGCCCGCCGCAGCCCGTTGAGCAGGGCCTCGCCGAAGGCGTCGTACGAGGTGCGGGAGCAGAAGGCCGTGGTGGAGCCGAGACGGCCGAGGGCGACCGCCGTGTTGTAGGGGCCGCCGCCGAGCGCCGGCTTGAGATCCGTGAGGGCGCCCGTGCCCTGCGGTACCAGGTCGATCAGGGCCTCACCGGCGACGACGATCACGAGTCGGTTCCTTTCTCGGGGCGGCGGCCAGGGGGTTCGGTGGGGGCCGCGGCCGGGTCCGGCCCTCGCGGCCGTTCCGGACATCCGCAGGAGGTGCGGTGGACGAAGGAGCACGGGAGCCGAACCGTCCGGGCGGGCCGGTCCGGCTCGGCCAGGCGGTCCAGCAGCACCCGGACGGCCTGCGCGCCCAGTTCCCTGCTGGGCTGGGCGATCGCGGTGAGCCGGGGCGAGAACAGGTCGGCCCACGCGAAGTCGTCGAAGCAGCACAGGGCGATGTCGCCGGGCACGGACAGACCCCGTTCGCGCAGCACGCGCAGGGCGCCGATGGTCATCGCGTTGTTGGCCGTCACCAGCGCCGTGGGCGGTGCGGCCCCCGACAGCAGGGCGGCGGTCGCGCGCTCGGCGCCGCCGGAGGACGAGTCGCCGTGCACCACGAGCCGTTCGTCGTGGGCGAGCCCGGCGGCGGCCAGGCCGTGCCGGTAGCCGGTGATCCGCTCGCTGGTGGTGCTGAGCCCCGGCAGACCCGCGACCAGGCCGATCCGCCGGTGCCCCAGGGAGGCGAGGTGGGTGACGAGGAGGGCGGTCGGTTCGGCGCTGTCGGCGCAGACCTGGTCGAAGCGCGGGGTGTCGTGCGCCTCCGCGTCGATCATCCGGTCGAGGAACACCGTCGGCACGGAATGGCGCGTGAGGTAGTCGACGAGTTCGCGCGGCGCGGCGGACGGAGCGACGATCATGCCGTCCACACGGCGCTCGTGCAGGAGCTGGACGACCTTGCGTTCGTGCCCGGGGTCGTCGTGCGGGTCGGCGATGAGCAGGCTGTAGCCGTGCTCCAGGGCACCGGCCTCGACTCCCTGGAGGATCTCCGTGAAGTACGGGTTGCTGACGGCCGACACCGCCAGCCCGATGGACCGGGTGCGGGAGGTGACCAGGGAGCGGGCGAGGGTGTTCGGGGTGTAGCCGAGCTCCTCCACCGCGTCCAGCACGGCCTGACGGGTGTGCGGCAGCACCGGACGGGTGCCGTTGAGCACGTGCGAGACGGTCGCCACCGAGACGCCGGCGCTGCGCGCGACATCGGCCATGGTGGGCATCGGGTCTCCTTCCCGGACCGTCGTAAGGGCCTCGCGGGGGTCGCGGGGGTCATGGGGCCTCGCGGAGGCCTGGCGCGGGCCTGGTACGGGACACCTACCGGCCTCGCGCGAGCCTCCTGGCGGGGAAGCTATCGCATCGCACCGCCCCGAGTAAACGCTTGCGCAAACGTTTACGCTCACCCCCGCTCACCCCTGTTCCACCCCCGCTCCACCCCCGTCCCACCCCCGTCCCAGCCCCGCCCCGGTCGCGGCCGGAGCGATACGGGCGGATATCGTCGGCGTGCGCAGCCGTGCCCGCACCACCTCCGTGCACGTCCCCAGGCACCGCCCCGACCAGTGGAGACCTCATGCCCGGCCGACCCTCCGCGAGCCGCCGTACCGTCCTTCGAGGAGCGGCCCTGGCGCCCGTCGCCGGGCTCGGGCTCGCCGCCTGCTCGCCCGTCGGCGGAACCTCGGCCCCGGCGCCCCCCACCGCACCGGTGGACCTCGGCGCCGAGAGCGAGCTGCCCGAGGGAGGCGCCAAGCTCCACCGGGACCACAACGTGGTGGTCAGCCGGGAAGCGAAGGGCACGCTCCGGGCGTTCAGCACCATCTGCACGCACGCCCAGTGCCCCATCAACAAGCTCCAGGGCACGACGCTCGTATGTCCCTGCCACGGCAGCGAGTTCGACGCCACGACCGGCAAGGTGGTGCGGGCCCCGGCCACCGAGCCGCTGCACGAGCTCCCGGTCCGCGCCAAGGGCGGCAGGATCGTCGCCGGGCCCGAGGCCTGACGGGCGCGGCCGTCGCTCAGAGGCGGCCGCTCACTCCCACTCCCAGCCGATCCCCACGATCCCCGGCCGCACGCGTGGCTCGACCAGGTTCACCGAGCGGTGCCGTTCGCTCACCCGCAGGTCGTGGCGGCCGGTGCGCGGGGCGGCCGCCGAGTGCTGGGTGAACCGGTGGCAGCGCACCGGCAGGGCATCGGCGTCGAACCGCACCTGAAGGGCGTACTGCCCGCCCACGAAGCCGAAACCCCTGACGAACTCGCGTGACACGCCGGCCGTGCCGTCCTCGACGCCGTAGCGGAAGAGGAAGGTGTCGCCGGCCCGCAGCCGGGTGTCGAAGAGCAGCTCGGCCACGAGCACGCCGGTGTCGTGGTGCCACCGCACCCGCCCGGTCCGGCAGTTCTCAAGGGCCTGCACGGCCATCCGTTCCGGCACGCACCCCGGGTCGCCGTGATGGACGGCCACGAAACGGTCCGCGCCGTCCCGGTGGGCGCGCACGACGTGCTGGGACTCGCGCCCCGCGAGTTCGCGCCGGGCACCGATCCGGACGCGCTCGTGGTGCCCGAGGATGTGCAGGCCGCCGTCGGGCGGGCAGTCCAGCTCGGCCAGCAGCCGGTCCAGCACTCCCGACGCCTCGACCAGTGAGCGGTAGGAGCGGGCCGCCGGCTGCCGGGCGGGCGGCTCCTCACTCTCGGCGAGCAGGCGGATCAGCGACTCCTCCGGCAGCTGGAGGATCTCCTCCAGGGCCCTTACGGCGCGCAGGGACTCGGGGCGCTGCGGGCGCCGGGCGCCCTGCTGCCAGTAGCTGAGGCTGGTGACCCCGACCCGCACCCCGTAGCGCGAGAGGTGGTGCTGCACCCGCTGCAACGGCAGTCCCCGGGCGGCGATCGCGGCGCGCAGCGCGACGTGGAAGGGGCCGCCCCGCAGGGCCGTGTCCAGTTCCGCGGGGGCGGGGTCCGCGTGTTGTGGAGCGTGCGGCATGCAGGGGCCTTTCTGTGAAATGTTCACAACGGCTGGTCAGACCGTTCACGCCCTCGGGGCCGCCCGCCGGCGCGGCGGAAGGCTTCTTCACATCCGTACGCCGTCGTTCCCGGCCCCGAGTTCCCCCGCATTGAAGCGTGTTGACCTAGTCCCGACAACACCTGAAGCCGACAGCGGCGCGCTCCTGGCCGAGTCCGCACCCCGCATCCCCGGCGGGGAGGCCCGTACCGGGAGGTGCGCCGCCGGAGCGGAGACGGCCGGTCACGGTGTGTGGCCGTGCCGGGGTGCGGACCAGGCGCGATGTCGTCCACAGGCCCGCCGCCGCGTTGTCCACAGGCCCGCCGCGGTGTCACCCCTCGCCAGTAGGGTGTGAGACATGGCCGACCCCTCCAGCTACCGCCCCAAGCCGGGAGACATCCCGGACACTCCCGGGGTCTACAGGTTCCGTGACGAGCACCGCCGGGTGATCTACGTCGGAAAGGCGAAGAGCCTGCGCCAGCGCCTGGCGAACTACTTCCAGGACCTGGCGAACCTGCACCCGCGCACCCGCAGCATGGTCACCACGGCCGCGTCCGTGGAGTGGACGGTGGTGTCCACGGAGGTCGAGGCGCTGCAGCTGGAGTACTCCTGGATCAAGGAGTTCGACCCCCGGTTCAACGTCAAGTACCGCGACGACAAGAGCTACCCGTACCTCGCGGTGACGATGAACGAGGAGTTCCCGCGCGTGCAGGTGATGCGCGGCCACAAGAAGAAGGGCGTGCGCTACTTCGGGCCGTACGCGCACGCGTGGGCCATCCGGGACACCGTCGACCTGCTGCTGCGCGTCTTCCCCGTGCGCACCTGCTCGGCCGGCGTCTTCAAGAACGCCGCCCGCACCGGCCGCCCCTGCCTGCTCGGCTACATCGACAAGTGCTCGGCGCCCTGCGTCGGCCGCGTCACCGCCGAGGAGCACCGCGAACTGGCCGAGGAGTTCTGCGACTTCATGGCCGGCCGCACGGGCACCTACCTGCGCCGCCTGGAGAAGCGGATGGTGGAGGCGGCCGAGGAGATGGAGTACGAGCGGGCCGCGCGCCTGCGTGACGACATCGAGGCCCTGAAGAAGGCCATGGAGAAGAACGCGGTCGTGCTCGCGGACGCGACCGACGCCGACCTCATCGCGGTCGCCGAGGACGAACTGGAGGCCGCCGTCCAGATCTTCCACGTGCGCGGCGGGCGCGTGCGCGGTCAGCGCGGCTGGGTGACGGACAAGGTGGAGGACGTCACCACGGGCGCGCTCGTGGAGCACGCGCTGCAGCAGCTGTACGGCGAGGAGAGGGGCGACGCGGTCCCCAAGGAGGTCCTCGTCCCGGCGCTCCCCGATCCGGTCGAGCCGGTCCAGCAGTGGCTCACCGACCGGCGCGGCTCCAACGTCTCGCTGCGCATCCCGCAGCGCGGCGACAAGAAGGCCCTCATGGAGACGGTCCAGCGCAACGCCCAGCAGTCGCTCGTCCTGCACAAGACCAGGCGCGCCTCCGACCTGACCACGCGCTCGCGCGCCCTGGAGGAGATCGCCGAGGCCCTCGACCTGGACAGCGCCCCCCTGCGGATCGAGTGCTACGACATCTCCCACCTCCAGGGCGACGACGTGGTCGCCTCCATGGTGGTCTTCGAGGACGGCCTGCAGCGCAAGAGCGAGTACCGGCGCTTCCAGATCAAGGGTTTCGAGGGCCAGGACGACGTCCGGTCCATGCACGAGGTGATCACCCGCCGCTTCCGGCGCTATCTGGCCGAGAAGGAGAGGACCGGCGAGTGGGCCGACGGTGAGGAAACCACCACCGGAGTCCCGGACGCCACCGCCGCCCCGGTGTCCCCCGCCATCGGCACCCCGGCCGACGGCGGCCCCGGCGCCCCGGCCGCCGCCCCCGACGGAGGTCCGGGCGGCGACGCTTCGGTGAACGGCTCCCCGGGCGGCCTCATCGAGGAGGACGGGCGGCCCAAGCGGTTCGCGTACCCGCCGCAGCTCGTCGTCGTCGACGGCGGGCAGCCGCAGGTGGCGGCCGCCCGGCGGGCCCTGGACGAGCTGGGTATCGACGACATCGCCGTGTGCGGCCTGGCCAAGCGCCTGGAGGAGGTCTGGGTGCCGGGCGACGACGACCCGGTCGTCCTGCCCCGATCCAGCGAGGGCCTCTACCTGCTGCAGCGCGTCCGCGACGAGGCCCACCGCTTCGCGATCACCTACCAGCGCACCAAACGGGCCAAGCGGTTCCGGGCCGGACCGCTGGACGACGTGCCGGGCCTCGGCGAGACACGCAAACAGGCGTTGATCAAGCATTTCGGCTCGGTGAAGAAGCTGCGATCCGCAACAATCGACCAGATCTGTGAGGTTCCCGGCATAGGCCGCAAAACGGCCGAGACGATCGCCGTGGCCCTCGCCCAGGCGGCCCCGGCCGCCCCTGCCGTCAACATGGCGACGGGAGAGATCATGGAAGACGTGGAAGACGTGGTACCCGGGAAGACGACGGGTTCCGCAGGGGAGCCCGTGCCCACGGGCAGCCCGGACGAGCGACGGGGGCAGGAGACATGACAGAGCACGAGAAGCAGCCCACGGCTCAGCCGGATCAGGCGCACACGAAAGAGCGCGAGGACCACCCGCAGCAGACGGTCCAGAACGACGGAGCACAGGTGAGTACGGGCATCGACACGGCCGGGGTCCCCGAGGCGGCCATCCCCGAGCTGGTGATCATCTCCGGGATGTCCGGGGCCGGCCGGTCCACGGCGGCCAAGTGTCTGGAGGACCTCGGCTGGTTCGTCGTCGACAACCTGCCGCCCGCGCTGATCCCCACCATGGTGGAGCTCGGCGCCCGCTCGCAGGGCAACGTGGCACGCATCGCGGTCGTCGTCGACGTCCGCGGCCGCCGCTTCTTCGACAACCTCCGGGAGTCCCTGGCGGACCTGGAGGCGAAGCACGTCACCCGGCGCATCGTCTTCCTGGAGTCCTCCGACGAGGCGCTGGTGCGCCGCTTCGAGTCGGTGCGCCGGCCCCACCCCCTCCAGGGCGACGGCCGGATCGTCGACGGCATCGCCGCCGAGCGGGAGCTGCTGCGCGAGCTGCGCGGCGACGCCGACCTGGTGATCGACACCTCCAGCCTCAACGTCCACGAGCTGCGCGCCAAGATGGACGCCCAGTTCGCCGGCGAGGAGGAGCCGGAGCTGCGGGCCACCGTCATGTCCTTCGGCTTCAAGTACGGCCTCCCGGTCGACGCCGACCTGGTCGCGGACATGCGGTTCCTGCCCAACCCGCACTGGGTCCCCGAGCTGCGCCCGTACACCGGCGTCAACGAGGAGGTCGCCGCGTACGTGTTCAACCAGCCCGGCGCCAAGGAGTTCCTCGACCGCTACGCCGAACTGCTGCGGCTGATCGCGGCCGGCTACCGCCGCGAGGGCAAGCGCTACGTCACCATCGCCATCGGCTGCACCGGCGGCAAGCACCGCTCGGTGGCCATGTCGGAGAAGCTCGCCGCGCGGCTCGCGGCCGAGGGCGTGGAGACCGTCGTCGTGCACCGGGACATGGGGCGCGAGTGACCGGACGTACTCCGCGGCTGGGCAGGCTGCGCCGGGTGGTGCCCGAGGCGCGTGCTGACCGCCGGCCGGCCGAGTCGCGCGCCGGCCGCCCGGCCGAGGCCCGCGGGGCCCGGCCGCGCCGCCGTGGTGCCCAGCCCAAGGTGGTCGCCCTCGGCGGCGGCATGGGCCTGTCCGCCTCGCTCGCCGCGCTCCGCCGCATCACCGGCGATCTGACCGCGGTCGTCACCGTGGCCGACGACGGCGGCTCCAGCGGGCGCCTGCGCGACGAGCTGGGGGTGCTGCCGCCCGGTGACCTGCGCAAGGCGCTGGCCGCGCTGTGCGGGGACGACGACTGGGGCCAGACCTGGGCCCGCGTCATCCAGCACCGCTTCACCTCCCAGGGCGACCTGCACGACCATGCTGTGGGCAACCTGCTGATCGTGGCCCTGTGGGAGCAGCTCGGCGACCACGTCCAGGCCCTGGACCTGGTCGGCAAGCTGCTCGGCGCGCACGGCCGGGTGCTGCCCATGTCCGCCGTGCCCCTGGAGCTGCAGGCCCTGGTCAAGGGGCACGACCCGGAGCGGCCCGACGACGTCGACACCGTCCGCGGCCAGGCGACCGTCGCGCTCACCCCGGGCGAGGTGCAGTCCGTGCACCTGGTGCCGCACGACCCGCCCGCCGTCCCGGAGGCCGTCGCGGCGGTCCTGGACGCGGACTGGGTGGTGCTCGGCCCCGGCTCCTGGTTCTCCTCGGTCATCCCGCACCTGCTGGTGCCCGACCTCCTGGACGCGCTGACGCAGACCAGGGCGCGCCGGGTACTCTCACTGAACCTCGCTCCGCAGCCAGGAGAAACCGACGGCTTCTCCCCGCAGCGTCATTTGGAGGTTTTGGGACGACACGCCCCTAAACTCGCCCTGGACGTGGTGCTGGCCGACGAGGCCGCCGTACCCGACCGCGAGGTCCTCACCGAGGCCGCCAAGCGGTTCGGTGCCGCGGTCGAGCTGGCGCCGGTGGCCCGGAGAGACGGAACCCCTCGGCACGACCCGGAGCTGCTGGCCGCCGCGTACGACCGTATTTTTCGGATGCATGGAAGGATCGGCCCATGGCGATGACGGCAGCGGTGAAGGACGAGATCTCCCGGCTCCCCGTCACCCGGACCTGCTGCAGGAAGGCGGAGGTCTCCGCCATCCTGCGGTTCGCCGGCGGCCTCCATCTGGTCAGCGGGCGCATCGTGATCGAGGCGGAGCTGGACACCGCGATGGCGGCCCGGCGCCTCAAGCGGGACATCCTGGAGATCTTCGGCCACAGCTCCGAGCTGATCGTGATGGCACCCGGCGGGCTGCGCCGGGGATCGCGCTACGTCGTGCGCGTCGTCGCGGGCGGCGACCAGCTGGCCCGCCAGACCGGCCTCGTCGACGGCCGGGGGCGCCCGATCCGCGGCCTGCCCCCGCAGGTGGTCTCGGGGGCCACCTGCGACGCCGAGGCGGCCTGGCGCGGTGCCTTCCTGGCCCACGGCTCGCTCACCGAACCCGGCCGTTCCTCCTCGCTCGAGGTGACCTGCCCGGGCCCGGAGGCCGCGCTGGCGCTGGTCGGTGCCGCCCGCCGGCTGTCGATCGCGGCCAAGGCGCGCGAGGTGCGCGGGGTGGACCGGGTCGTCGTCCGCGACGGTGACGCCATCGGCGCCCTGCTGACCCGGCTCGGGGCGCACGAGTCCGTGCTGGCCTGGGAGGAGCGGCGGATGCGCCGGGAGGTCCGCGCCACGGCGAACCGGCTGGCCAACTTCGACGACGCCAACCTGCGCCGCTCGGCCCGCGCCGCGGTGGCGGCCGGAGCCCGGGTGCAGCGCGCCCTGGAGATCCTCGCCGACGACGTGCCCGAGCACCTCGCGGCGGCCGGCCGGCTGCGCATGGAGCACAAGCAGGCCTCCCTGGAGGAGCTGGGCGCGCTCGCCGACCCGCCGCTGACCAAGGACGCCGTCGCCGGCCGTATCCGCCGTCTGCTGGCGATGGCCGACAAGCGCGCCTCCGACCTCGGCATCCCGGGCACGGAGGCCAACCTCAGCGAGGAGCTGGCGGACAACCTCGTGGGCTGACCCGGAGGACGGCGAAGGCTCCGCGCGCCACCGTACGGCCCGCGCGAGCCCGCGTCGTCACCGGTAGCTGGTAGCTGGTAGCCGCTCGCCGCCCGCCCATACCCGTGCCCTTGGGTTCCTCGTCGGCGAGTGACCGCCCCCGCCGACCGCCCACCCACCGCCCCCATCGACCCCGTCCGTCATCCTGCGGACGGCACTCGCCTTCACCCCCGTCCGTCCCCGCCGTCAGCCCCGACACCCCGGCCCCGGTCCGTCCCGCGGCCGGCCCCCACACCCCGACCCCCGCCTGTCCCACGGTCGGCCCCCACATCCCGACCCCCGCCTGTCCTACGGCCGGCCCCCACACCCCGACCCCCGCCTGTCCCACGGTCGGCCCCAAAACCCGGGCGTTCGTGTTGAATTGAAGCCCCGGTACCTGCATTGCCCTGTCTTTGACGCACCCTTGACTCGATCTAGGAGTGACATGAGCCTGGCAACTGTCCGCCGCCGTGGCGGACCACCGCTAGGGGGGTTCATGAGACACAGAGCGAGATCGATCCTCGCTGTCGGCGCGCTCCTGCTCGGCGGAGCGAGCCTCGCGCCCGTCGCCCAGGCGCAGAGCGGAAGTTCACCCCGGCCCGACCCGGACGAGGTGAAGGTCTTCCGCGCCGACGTCACCGCGCGGCAGTTACCCCTGCTGCTGAAGGCCGGTCAGGACGCCCAGGAACTCGGCGAGCGGATGGGCGGCAGGGACCGGGCCGCCGTCGAGCTCTACCTGACCGACCGACAGGCCGAGCGGCTCCGGACGCAGGGCGTCCGCCTCACCGAGCACACGCTCTCGGCCACCGCCGGCAGACGCGTCGCCGCCGCCGGCCAGGGCGTGTTCCGCCCGTACAGCGGCAGGGGAGGCCTGAAGGAGGAGATCGTCCATACAGGTCGGGCCCATCCCGGCCTCACCAAGGTCGTCTCCATCGGCCGGACCGTGGGCGGCCAGGACATCCTCGCGGTCAAGCTCACCAAGGACGCCAGGAAGACCAGGGACGGCTCCCGGCCGGCCGTGCTGTACATGTCCAACCAGCACGCGCGCGAGTGGATCACGCCGGAGATGACCCGCCGGCTGATGCACTACTACCTGGACCACTACCGGACCGACAGGCGCGTGAGGAAGCTCGTCGACACGACCGAGCTGTGGTTCGTCGTCTCCGCCAACCCCGACGGGTACGACTACACCTTCAAGGACCCCGGCACCCGCCTGTGGCGCAAGAACCTGCGCGACGTCAACGGCGACGGCACCATCTCCACCGGTGACGGCGTGGACCTCAACCGCAACTTCCCCTACAAGTGGGGCTACGACGACGAGGGTTCCTCGCCCAACCCCACCAGCGAGACCTACCGGGGCGCGGCCCCCGCCTCCGAGCCCGAGACGCAGGCGCTGGACCGGTTCGAGAAGCGCGTCCACTTCGCCTTCGGCATCAACTACCACTCCGCCGCCCAGCTCCTGCTGTACGGCGTCGGCTGGCAGGTGGCCACCCCGACGCCGGACGACGTCCTCTACAAGGCGCTGGCCGGCACACCGGACAACCCGGCGATCCCCGGCTACCGTTCCCAGGTCTCCTCGGAGCTGTACACCACCAACGGCGAGGCGGACGGCCACGCGGCGAACGTCAACGGCATGGGGATGTTCACCCCCGAGATGTCGACCTGTCAGACCGCGTCGAACATCGACCCGAACGACGCCTGGAACGCGGCCGACTGCCGGTCGGTCTTCACCTTCCCCGACGACGAGAAGCTGATCGAGCAGGAATTCGAGAAGAACGTCCCGTTCGCGCTCTCCGTCGCCGAGACGGCCGCCCACCCCGACCGGCCGGCCTCCTCGGTCGGCCTGAGCGCCGCCGACTTCACCCCGGCGGCCTTCCCGGCGTCGTACGCGCGCGGCGCCGACCAGGAGGTCTCCGCCGTCGTACGCAAGTCCGTGCGGGACAAGAAGCTCAGGTATCGCGTCAACGGCGGCCGGACCCAGGAGCGGGCCCTGCGGCCCTGGAAGGGCGGCCGGACCTACGGCGGCGACGACAACCTCCACTTCGACGAGTACCGGGCCGCGGTCCGGGGCGCCCGGCCGGGCGACCGGGTCGAGGTGTGGTTCACGGGCCGCGGCGGCAGCGGCAAGCGGGTCTCCGGCGGCCGCTTCACCTACACCGTGGCCGAGCGGCCCCGGGCCGACACGCTCGTGGTCGCCGAGGAGGGCGCGGCCGCGACGCAGGCGCGGACGTACGTGGACGCGCTGAAGGCGAACGGCCGCGCGGCGATCGTCTGGGACGTGGCGCGGCAGGGCGTGCCCGACGCGCTCGGCGTTCTGCGGCACTTCCGCACGGTCGTCCACTACTCGGGCGCCAAGGGCCCGGGCAACCCGACCCAGTTGCAGTTGCGCGCCTACCTCAACGAGGGCGGCCGGCTGATCGAGGCGGGGGAGCGGGCCGGCGGCAGCGTCGACCTCGGCGACGGCACGCCCTCGGACGACTTCAGCCAGTACTACCTGGGCGCCTACTCGCGCACGTCCACTTCCGGGGCCACCGGCTTCACCGGGTCCGGCCGGCTCGCCGGGTTCACCGGAGCGCTCGGCGACGCGCCTGGCAACCCGCTGGACCAGGCAGGCACCTACGGGGTGACCTCCGAGGAGCTGCCGGCCGGCAAGTACCCCCAGTTCACCAGTGCGGGTGCCGGGCGGTTCGCCGGGACCGTGAACCCGTACGGGCCGTACACGGGCGCGTACATGGCAGCCGCGGTGCACAGCGACGACGGTTACAAGCGCCTCACCCGCACCATCGACCTCACCCAGGTCGCCGCCGCCGAACGGCCCGCGCTGCGCACCCGGCTGCTGTGGGACACCGAGCCGGGCTACGACCACGCGCTCCTGGAGGTCCGCACCAGCGGGGCGGACGACTGGACGACCCTGCCCGAGGCGGGCGGGCGGACGAGCACCGCCGTGCCCGCGGAGTGCGAGGCCGGGTTCCTGATCAACGAGCACCCCTGGCTCAGGCACTACCTGACCCTGTCCGCCGGCGGCTGCGCCCCCACCGGCACCAGCGGCGCGTGGAACAGCCTCACCGGTTCCTCCGGCGGCTGGCAGCAGGTGAGCTTCGACCTGAGCGCGTACGCCGGCAGGTCGGTCGAGGTCTCCCTCGCCTACGTCACCGACCCGGGCACCGGCGGCCACGGCGTGCTCGCCGACGACGCCTCGCTCGTGGTCGGCGGCACCGCCCGGGAGACCGAGGGCTTCGAGACGTCGCTCGGGCCCTGGAGCGTGCCCGGACCGCCCGCGGGCAGCCCGGCCGCGCTGAAGGACTGGGCCCGCACCGGCACCCTTTTCCAGACGTACGGAGCGGTCACCACGAACCGGACCGTGCTGCTCGGATTCGGGCTCGAACAGGTGCCCGCGGCGGCCGACCGGACGGCCCTGCTGAGGAGGGCGCTGGCGGCACTCGACAAGTGAGCCGACCCCCTCTCGAAGGGGCACCCGACAACTGAGCCGACCCCCTCACGAACGAGTACCGAAGAGGGCCGAAAGGCGCCGACTTTCCCTGACGAAACGGAGCGATCCGGGCGCCTGCTCGGGGTGGTCCGTACCCCTACTGGCGGGTACGGACCACGGTGCCGTGTATGGGGCATGTGGATGCCACCAGACAGGCCGCAGAGAGGTAGGGTCGGGGGTGGTCGGGGACATCCCATACAGCTCGCCGGCGTCGAGCCGGCGTACCAACGAGGAGATCGGTTCGTGACGATCCGCGTAGGCATCAACGGCTTTGGCCGCATCGGTCGTAACTACTTCCGCGCGCTGCTGGAGCAGGGTGCGGACATCGAGATCGTGGCTGTCAACGACCTGGGTGACACCGCGACCACCGCCCACCTGCTCAAGTACGACACGATTCTCGGTCGTCTGAAGGAGGAGGTGTCCCACACCGCGGACACCATCACCGTCGGCGGCAGGACGATCAAGGTCCTCTCCGAGCGCAACCCCGCCGACATTCCGTGGGGCGAGCTGGGCGTGGACATCGTCATCGAGTCCACCGGCATCTTCACCAAGAAGGAAGACGCCGAGAAGCACATCGCGGGCGGCGCCAAGAAGGTCATCATCTCGGCTCCGGCCAAGAACGAAGACGTCACCATCGTGATGGGCGTCAACCACGACCAGTACGACCCGGCGAACCACCACGTCATCTCCAACGCCTCCTGCACCACCAACTGCGTGGCGCCGATGGCGAAGGTCCTCGACGAGAACTTCGGCATCGTCAAGGGCCTGATGACGACGGTGCACGCCTACACGAACGACCAGCGCATCCTGGACTTCCCGCACAAGGACCTGCGCCGCGCCCGTGCCGCCGCCGAGAACATCATCCCGACCACCACCGGTGCCGCCAAGGCCACCGCCCTGGTGCTGCCGCAGCTCAGGGGCAAGCTGGACGGCATGGCCATGCGCGTCCCGGTCCCGACCGGCTCGGTCACCGACCTCGTCATCGAGCTCGGCCGCGAGGTCACCAAGGAAGAGGTCAACGCCGCCTTCCAGAAGGCCGCCGAGGGCGAGCTGAAGGGCATCCTCGAGTACACCGAGGACGCGATCGTCTCCTCCGACATCGTCAACGCACCGGCGTCCTGCACCTTCGACTCCTCCCTGACCATGGTCCAGGAGGGCAAGAACGTGAAGGTCATCGGTTGGTACGACAACGAGTGGGGCTACTCCAACCGCCTCGTCGACCTGACGGTCTTCGTCGGCAACCAGCTCTGATCGCCGCACCAGGCACCGCGAGGTGAGAGCAGGGCTCGGGCAGCGCAGGTCGCGCCGTCCGAGCCCTGACTCACGTACGGCGGGCCGGTCCCCCGGACCGGCCCGCCGGCAGCTCGATCACCCCTCGTACGATCAAGAGCCCTTCCTCAGGAGTACCTATGAAGACGATCGACGAACTGCTCTCCGAAGACGTGTCCGGCAAGCGGGTCTTCGTCCGCGCCGACCTCAACGTCCCGCTCGCCGACGGAGTCATCACCGACGACGGCCGCATCCGCGCCGTACTGCCCACCGTCAAGGCCCTCGCCGAGGCGGGCGCCAAGGTGGTCGTCGCCTCCCACCTGGGCCGCCCCAAGGGCGTCCCGGACCCCGCCTTCTCGCTGCTGCCCGCCGCCGAGCGGCTCGGTGAACTCCTCGGCGCGCCCGTGGCGTTCGCCGAGGACACCGTCGGCCCGGCCGCGCACGACGCCGTGGACGGCCTCCAGCCCGGCCAGGTCGCGGTCATCGAGAACCTGCGCTTCAACCCCGGCGAGACCTCCAAGGACGACACCGAGCGCGGCGAGTTCGCCGACCGGCTGGCCGCCCTCGCGGACGTCTACGTCGGCGACGGCTTCGGTGCCGTGCACCGCAAGCACGCCTCCGTCTACGACCTCCCGGCCCGGCTGCCGCACTACGCCGGCTCCCTCATCGCCACCGAGGTCGGCGTCCTGAGGAAGCTCACCCAGGACGTCAAGCGTCCCTACGTCGTCGCGCTCGGCGGCGCGAAGGTCTCCGACAAGCTCGCCGTCATCGACCAGCTCCTCGGCAAGGCGGACCGGCTGCTCATCGGCGGCGGCATGGCCTACACCTTCCTCAAGGCCAAGGGCTACGAGGTCGGCATCTCCCTCCTGCAGGAGGACCAGGTGCCCGCCGTCGCCGAGTACATGGAGCGCGCCGAGAAGAACGGCGTCGAGCTGGTGCTCCCGGTCGACGTGGTGGCCTCCACCGAGTTCCCGGACCTGAAGACCAAGGCGCCCACGCAGCACGTCGTCGTGGACGCGGACAAGATCCCCGCCGACCACGAGGGCCTGGACATCGGCCCGAAGACCCGCGAGCTGTACGCCACGAAGCTCGCCGACGCCGCCACCGTCTTCTGGAACGGCCCGATGGGCGTCTTCGAGCACCCCGACTACGCCGAGGGCACCAAGGCCGTCGCACAGGCCCTCGTCGACTCGAACGGCTTCACCGTAGTGGGTGGCGGCGACTCCGCCGCCGCGGTCCGTACGCTGGGCTTCGACGAGTCGGCATTCGGCCACATCTCGACCGGCGGCGGCGCCTCCCTCGAGTACCTCGAGGGCAAGACGCTCCCCGGCCTCGCCGCACTGGAGGACTGACCAAGCATGAGTACGCGCACGCCGCTGATGGCGGGCAACTGGAAGATGAACCTCAACCACCTCGAGGCCATCGCCCACGTCCAGAAGCTCGCCTTCGCCCTGGCCGACAAGGACTACGAGGCCGTCGAGGTCGCCGTCCTGCCGCCCTTCACCGACCTGCGCTCCGTGCAGACCCTGGTCGACGGCGACAAGCTGCAGATCAAGTACGGCGCCCAGGACATCTCGCAGCACGACTCCGGGGCCTACACCGGCGAGATCTCGGGCCCGATGCTGGCCAAGCTCAAGTGCACCTACGTGGTGATCGGCCACTCCGAGCGACGCCAGTACCACGCCGAGACCGACGAGCTGGTCAACGCCAAGACGAAGGCCGCCTTCCGGCACGGCCTGACCCCGATCCTGTGCGTCGGCGAGGAGCTGGCGGTCCGCGAGGCGGGCAACCAGGTCTCCCACACGCTCGCCCAGGTCGAGGGCGGTCTGAAGGACCTCCCGGCCGAGCAGGCCGAGTCGATCGTGATCGCCTACGAGCCGGTCTGGGCGATCGGCACCGGCAAGGTCTGCGGGGCCGAGGACGCCCAGGAGGTCTGCGCCGCCGTCCGCGGCAAGATCGCCGAGCTGTACTCGCAGGACGTGGCCGACAAGGTGCGCATCCAGTACGGCGGCTCGGTGAAGGCGGGCAACGTCGCCGAGATCATGGCGCAGGCCGACATCGACGGCGCCCTGGTCGGCGGTGCCTCGCTGGACGCGGACGAGTTCGTCAAGATCGTGCGCTTCCGCGAGCAGTGAGTATGCCGTAGGGACGATCCGTCGTACCCTTGCGGGGGTGTGGTGGGGCTACCACCGCACCCCCGTCGTCCATCCGAATCCGAGGAAGTTGGTCCAGCCGTGGTTCTGGGGTTCTCGATCGCCCTGATCGTCTTCAGCCTGTTGCTGATGCTGCTGGTGCTGATGCACAAGGGGAAGGGCGGCGGCCTCTCCGACATGTTCGGTGGCGGAATGCAGTCCTCCGTCGGCGGCTCCTCGGTCGCCGAGCGCAACCTGGACCGGATCACCCTGGTGATCGGTCTGCTGTGGTTCGCGTGCATCGTGGTGCTCGGCCTTCTCATGAAGACGAACAGCTGACGCTTTCCACCCGCACAATCCGTACGTATGGCCCCATGTACGGTACGCGCTCCTGAGCGCGGCCTATCATGGGGCTTGCGTCTTTGTAGGGGGCTGTAACTCCTATCACTGGACGCGCGTTGGGCCTTACGTAGACTGAGGCGCTCGCAGCGAAGCGAAACGCCGACTCGCTTTGCGGCACCATCACGCAGGGAGTTACGACCGTGGCAAGTGGCAACGCGATCCGAGGAAGCCGGGTCGGGGCTGGGCCGATGGGCGAGGCCGAGCGCGGCGAGTCCGCGCCGCGTCTGCGCATCTCCTTCTGGTGCTCCAACGGGCACGAGACGCAGCCCAGCTTCGCCAGCGACGCGCAGGTGCCCGAAACCTGGGACTGCCCGCGCTGCGGCTTCCCGGCCGGTCAGGACCGGGACAACCCGCCGGACCCGCCGCGCACCGAGCCGTACAAGACGCACCTGGCGTACGTGCGGGAGCGGCGCAGCGACGCGGACGGCGAGGCGATCCTCGCCGAGGCGCTCGCCAAACTGCGCGGCGAGATCTAGACGTTCAGGTCCGGCCGGGCGCCCGAGCGCGCGGGCCGGACCTGTCGCATCGGGCCGCAGGGGCCGCCCGCTCACGGCCCGTTGTCAGTGCCTCCCCCTACGGTGTGTGCATCGGGACTTCGGTGCTTCGTACGGGGGATGTCGTGGCGGCGGTCGAGGCGGTGGACAGTGCCGCGCCCACCTGGCGCGGGGGATTCGGGCGGCTGTGGACGGCCGCCGTGACCTCACGGTTCGGGGACGCCCTGCGGACCGCCGCGCTCCCTCTGCTCGCCGTGCGCCTGACCGACGAGCCCCTCGTCATCGCCTCCGTGACCGCCTGCGGCTATGTGCCCTGGCTGCTGTTCGGGCTGCTCGGCGGCGCCCTGGCGGACCGCGTCGACCAGCGGCGGGCGATGTGGGCGGTGGACACCGTACGCGGGCTGCTCGTCGCCGGTTTCGCGCTCGCCGTCGGCCTCGGGCACGCGTCGATCCCGCTGCTGCTCCTGCTCGCCTTCTCGCTGACCACCCTGCAGACCCTGTTCGACAACGCCTCCACGGCCCTGCTGCCGTCCCTGGTGGACCGCGGCGCCCTGAGCAGCGCGAACGCCCGGCTGATGACCGGCCAGCAGCTCGCCGGCGGGCTGCTGGCCGGCCCGTTCGTGCCGCTGCTGCTGACCGCCGGGGTGTGCGTGCCCTTCGTGGCCGACGCGGGCACCTATCTGGTGGCCGCCGCCCTCGTGGCGTCCCTGCGCGTCCGGCTCCCGCAGCCCGGTCCACGCCCGGCCGGCGGCACCCTGCGCGGGGAGATCGGCGCGGGTCTGCGCGCGCTGTGGGGCGACCGGGCGCTGCGGGCCGTCTGCGTGTCCACGCTGCTGTGCAACATCGGCATGGGTGCGCTGATCGCCACGCTGGTCCTGCAGGTGACGCGGTGGCTGCACGCGGGCGACGCGGGGTACGCGGCCGCGGTGACGGCGTACTCAGCCGGCAGCCTCGCCGGCGGGTTCGCCGCCCGGCGGATCGCGCGCCGCCTCGGGCGGGTGCGCGCCCTGCTGCTCGCCGGAACCGTCCAGACGTCGTCACTCGTCCTCGTCGGGACCGTCCGCCACCTCGGCGCCCTGCTCGCCGGCATGGCGCTGCTCGGTGTGATGGGCATGGTGTGGAACGTCAACCAGGTCACGCTGATGCAGCAGCGCAGCCCCGCGTCGATGGTGGGGCGTGTCGCCTCGGCCTTCCGCACCGCCTCCACCTCCGGCGCCCCGCTGGGCGCCCTCCTCGGCGGGGCCGTGGCCCGGTGGTACGGACTGAACGGGCCCGCGCTGTTCGCGGCCGCCCTCTTCGCGTTCGCCGTCACCTCGTTGATACCTGCGCGCAAGCCGGACGTACCTGTTGTTGCGCCGGACGACGGCGCCGGGGCGGGCCGGGCCGGGTGCTGATCAATTAGGTTGGGACCGGCAGCGGGGCAAGGTACGCAGCAGGACAGGTAGGAAAGAAGGCTGAAGTCCGAAATGAACGCAGACGGCCGTACCAGGCTCAACCACATGCCCGAGTGGACCGCGCTGTCCGAGCACCGCGAGCGGCTCGCCGGCGTCCACCTGCGGGAGCTGTTCGCGGCCGACCCGGGGCGCGCCGAGGGATACACGGTCCGGGTCGGGGACCTGTACATCGACTACTCCAAGCATCTGGTCACCGACGAGACCCTCGCCCTGCTGCGGGAACTCGCGGTCGCCACGGATGTGTTCGGGTTGCGGGATGCGATGTTCCGTGGTGAGCGGATCAACGTCACGGAGGACCGGTCGGTGCTGCACACGGCGCTGCGTGCGCCGCGTGGGGCGGTGGTCGAGGCCGGCGGGGAGAATGTGGTGCCCGCCGTGCACGCGGTCCTGGACAAGATGGCCGGTTTCGCGGAGCGGGTTCGCTCCGGCGAGTGGACCGGGCACACCGGGCGGCGGATCAGGAACGTCGTCAACATCGGCATCGGCGGCTCCGACCTGGGCCCGGCGATGGCCTATGAGGCGCTGCGGGCCTTCACGGCACGTGAGTTGACGGTCCGGTTCGTGTCGAACGTGGACGGCTCGGACCTGCACGAGGCGACCCGTGACCTGGACCCGGCGGAGACGCTGTTCATCGTCGCGTCGAAGACGTTCACCACCATCGAGACCATCAGCAACGCCACGTCGGCGCGTTCCTGGCTGCTGGCCGGTCTGGGAGGTGACGAGAAGGCGGTGGCGCGGCACTTCGTGGCGCTGTCGACGAACGCGGAGAAGGTGGCCGGGTTCGGGATCGACCCGGACAACATGTTCGAGTTCTGGGACTGGGTCGGCGGACGCTACTCCTACGACTCCGCGATCGGCCTGTCGCTGATGATCGCCATCGGCCCGGACCGCTTCCGGGAGATGCTGGACGGCTTCCATCTCGTCGACGAGCATTTCCGCTCCGCCCCCGCCGAGGCCAACGCGCCTTTGCTGATGGGCCTGCTGGGCATCTGGTACGGCAACTTCCACGACGCCCAGTCGCACGCGGTCCTGCCGTACTCGCACTACCTGTCCAAGTTCACCGCCTACCTCCAGCAGCTGGACATGGAGTCCAACGGCAAGTCGGTGCAGCGCGACGGGGAGCCCGTGGAGTGGCAGACCGGCCCGGTCGTGTGGGGCACGCCCGGCACCAACGGGCAGCACGCCTACTACCAGCTCATCCACCAGGGCACCAAGCTCATCCCGGCCGACTTCATCGGCTTCGCCAACCCCGTCGACGAGCTCGGCGGTGAACTCGAGGCGCAGCACGACCTGCTGATGGCCAACTTCTTCGCCCAGACGCAGGCACTCGCCTTCGGCAAGACACCGGAGCAGGTACGCGCGGAGGGGGTGCCGCAGGAGCTGGTCCCGCACAAGACCTTCAAGGGCAACCACCCGACGACCACGATCCTGGCGCGCGAGCTGACCCCGTCCGTGCTCGGCCAGTTGGTCGCGCTGTACGAGCACAAGGTGTTCGTCCAGGGGGCGGTGTGGAACATCGACTCCTTCGACCAGTGGGGCGTCGAGCTCGGCAAGGTCCTCGCCAAGCGGGTCGAGCCCGCCCTGACCGAGGGCGCGGAGGTGGAGGGGCTGGACGAGTCGACGCGGGCCCTGGTCGCGAAGTACCGGGAGCTGCGCGGGCGGCGGTGAGCCCGGTCGGCCGCCCCGGTGGGTCGGCCCCCTGGACCCCCACCCGGACCCCATGCGGGACCGCCGTCCCTCAGGCCACCGCGCTCAGCGTGTCCGCCAGGCGGCGGCGGGCCGCGCGGGCGGCGGGCAGCGCGGCGAGGGCGGCGGCGCCCAGGACGGCGGCCGTGCCGAACAGCAGCAGGAGCAGGGGGGAGGGGGCCTGGGCGATCCCGGCGCCGATGCCGCTGGAGCGGCCCTGGGCGTCGATCAGCCAGTGGGCCAGCGGGAGGCCCAGCGCCGTGGCGACGGCGACCGCGGCCAGCGTGGTGCAGCTGGTGGCCGTGACGGTGATCGCGGTGATCTGGCGCGGTGACAGCCCGATCGCCTTCAGCGCCAGCAGGTCGCGCTCGCCCTCGCGGACGGTGCCGCCGATCGCGGTGAGCAGCTCGATCAGCCCGATGAGGGCGAGCACGCAGACCAGCCCGGCGACGACCGCGCGCAGCGGGGACAGCCCGTCGGCCGGGTTGGTCACGGCGTGCACGTCGAGGTGGCCGCGGCCGGCGGCGGTCAGCCCGTTCGCGACGTCGTGCGGATCGGCTCCGGGGCGCAGCCGCAACTGGTAGAGGGTCGGGGCCAGGTGCGGGTCGTTCGCCCGGAGGGTGTCCAGCGAGGTGGAGATGACCCGGCCGGCGTTCTCCGGTTCGATGCTGCGGCCCACGATGTGCAGGATCTGCGGCTGGTCGCCGACCGTCATCCGCACCCAGTCGCCGACCCGCACGTCCAGCAGGTCGAGCAGGCCCTGCCCGGCGACCGCCTCGTCCGGGCCGGTCGCGGCGCGGCCCTGGGCGAGGGTGTACGGGTAGGGGTCCTGGCGGGTGCCGAGACCGCGCAGGGCGATCGTCGCGGTCTGCCCGGGAACCAGGGCGGCCATCTCCACGCCCGGATAGACGGCGGCGACCCGGCGCTCGTGGTCCAGCAGGGCGCGGACGTCCGTGTCGCCGAGGCCGCGGTCCGCGCGGACGGTGAGTGCCGCGGGCATTCCCATCCGCTCCGGGCTGCTGTGGAAGCGGTCGATGGTGGTCCACGCGCTCATCGCCACCACGATCAGCAGCAGCGGCAGCGCGAGCCGCCCGACGGTGCCGAGGGTGCGCGGACGGCGGGTGAACGCCTTGTGCCAGCCGAGCACCAGCGCGGGAGGCAGCCGCAGGCCGAGGGCGCGCCGCGCCGGTCCCGTCAGCCGGCCGCCCGCCGAGGCCGCCGGGCGGGGCACCGGCACCGGGGGCACCCGTCCCGCCCGCCAGGCCGCGAGCCCGGTGACCGCGCCGATGAACAGCACGGCCCCCACCGGCACGGCGAACAGCGCCACGGTGTGGCCCGGCAGCCCCTGCCACACCCCGACCGCGTCGCCGAACCGCCCCGGCAGCAGGCTGCCCAGCCCCTGCGTGAGCGCGGCCGCCGCGACGGCACCGAGCAGGGCGTAGGCGACGTGCTGGAGCAGGAAGACGCGGACGACCTGGCCGGGCGTGAAGCCGATCGCCTTCAGCACCGAGATGTCCCGCAGATGACCGCGGATGCGGGTGCCGATCGCGCCGTGCACCGCCAGTCCCGCGGCGACCAGCGCACCGAGCCCGAACAGGCCCAGCACCTGGCCGAGCAGCCGGTTGTCGCCCTGGGCCTCGGCCTGCGCCTGCTGCCAGGTGGACACCTCGCCGACCGCGCCGGCGCCGAGCACGGTGACGGCGCGCTGGACGGCGTAGTCCGTGTCGCCGGGGTCGGTCAGGCGCAGTCCGATCACCCGGCCGCCGGGATCGCGCACCGCGGACGGCAGCGCCCACACCAGGCCGGGCTGTTCCCCCGGCCGGAAGCGGGGTTCGGCGCTGTCGGCGACGCCCACGACGGTCAGCGTGCGGGCGGTGCCCGGCAGGCGGAGGACGTCCCCGGGCTCGGCCAGCAGCGCCCGGGCGAGTCGGCTGTCCAGGACGACGCCGCCGGGGTCCCGCGGGTCGAGCCAGTGGCCGGAGGTCAGCAGCGGCCGGCCCACGTCGGGCCGCCGGGGCGTGCCGCGCAGCTCGACCAGGGCCCGGGTGCCGCGGGAGGAGACGGTGGCGGTCTCGGTGGGATAGGGCCCGGCGACGGACTCGACGCCGTCCAGCGCGGCCAGCCGGCCGGTGTCGGCGGACCGGACGGTGTGGATCCACACATGGGCGCCCCGGGACTGGGCGAACACCCGCTGCCAGGGGTTGGTCGCGTAGCCGAACAGCGCGGTGGCCAGCAGCAGCGAGGCGACGATGCCGGCCGTGGCCAGCACGATGAACAGCGCCTCGCCGCGGTGCGTGCGCAGATCGGAGTGCGCCCAGCGCAACGTGGCCCGCACGCGGCTCAGCCCCTCGGCCGGGGCGGGTGCGCCGGCGCGCGCGTCAGGTGGTCGTACACCGCAGTCAGTCCTTCAGCTCCAGCACACCGGAGATCCCCGTGCCCCGCGACGGTGTCGTCCCGTCGAGTTCCGCGTCGTCGGCGATCCGCCCGTCGAAGAAGCTGATCACCCGGTCCGCGGCGCTCGCCAGCCGGGCGTCATGGGTGACCAGCACGATCGTCTGGCCGCGCTGGTGGAAACGGGACAGCAGCCGCATCACCTCGCGGGTGCCCCGGCTGTCCAGGCTGCCCGCGGGCTCGTCGGCCAGCAGCAGCGGCGGGTGGTTCACCAGCGCGCGGGCGAGCGCGACCCGCTGCTGCTCGCCGCCGGAAAGCTCGCCCGGCATACTGCGCTCCTTGCCCTTCAGCCCCAGCTCCGCCAGGAGCTCCTCGCGCTCGGCGCGCGCCTGGCGCGGCGAGCGGCCGGCGAGCAGCGCGGGCAGCTCGACGTTGTCGGCGACGGACAGGTTGGAGACCAGGTTGAAGAACTGGAAGACGATGCCGATGCGCTTCCTGCGCTCCTCGGCCCAGCGCGCCTCGGTGTAGGCGTCGGTGCACCGCCCGTCCAGCCAGATGCTGCCCTCGTCGGGCCGCTGCAGGCCGCCGAGCAGGTGCAGCAGGGTCGACTTGCCGGCCCCGGAGGGACCGGTGACGGCGACGAACTCGCCGCGCCGCACCGATAGATCGACGCCGCGCACGGCACGGGCGGGCGCGCCCTCGCCGTGGTGGGTCTTGACGAGCCGCTCGGCCCGCAGCACGACGTCCTCGGCCCCCGGCCCGGCAGGGTCCCCGGACCGGGGCTCGGGACGGTGTTCCGGGCGCGGCTCAGGAGGGTGGGTGTCGCTCACTCCAGCTCCTCCAGTTCCTCCTGGCACCGCTCCAGCCAGTCCAGGTCGGCCTGCAGGTGCAGCATCGCGCCCTCGATGAGCAGATGGGCGATTCGGTTGTCCCGGTTCTCGGCCGCGGCCAGCTTCGACAGGTTGCGCATGGTGTTGAGGTACTGGCGCCGCTGCCGGTTGATGAGCGCGATCTGGTCGGCGAGCCGGGTCTGCGGCGCGAGCGCGAGCTTCATGAAGAACTCGTCCCGCACCCGAGGCTCGTCCTCGGTCTCCTCGAACCAGGCGCGCAGCGCCTCACGCCCGGCGTCGGTGAGGTGGTAGATCTTCTTGTTGGGCCGGCTGGACTGCTCGACCTCCTCGCCCTCGATCAGTCCCGACTTCTCGAGGCGGCCGAGGGTCACGTATATCTGGCCGACGTTCGGCTGAGGGTACGCGGCGCCCAGCAGTTGCTCAAGGTCCTGCTTCAGCTCGTAGCCGTGGGCCGGGCCGCGAGCGAGGAGTGCCAGGAGGGGCAGGCGCACTCGTGCTCTCCTCCCAGTCCTCGTAATGTGCTCCAGGCCCTAGTATCGCCCATACCTAACAGGTATACATGGCCTCTGACCCCGGGCGAGGGTGCCCGAAGCTGGTGTACGGGAGGAACCTATGCGGTGGATACGCGCCGCCGGTAGGGGCCTTCTCGTCCTGGTCGTGGTCATGACCGGGTACATCGCCTCCGGGGCCCGTGCCGACGAGGGCGCGTCCCACGGGCGCGGCCCGCTCACCCTGGCCACCGCCGGTGACCTCACCGGCTATCTCGGCCCGCTGCTGGAGGGCTGGAACCGCACCCACCCCGGGGAGAGGGTCACCCTCGTCGAGCTCCCGGACTCCGCCGACGAGACCCACGCGCAGATGACGACCGACCTGCGCGGCGGCGACCGCAGCCGGTTCGACGTCCTCAACATCGACGTCAACTGGACCTCGGAGTTCGCCGCGGCCGGCTGGATCCGCCCGCTGCCGCGCGACCGCTTCCCGCTGCGGACCTTCCTGCCGCCGGTCGTCGACACGGCCACCTACGACGGGCAGCTGTACGCGGTCCCGTACGTCACCAACGCCGGTCTGCTGCTGTACCGCAAGGACGTCCTCGCCAAGGAGGGCGTCCCGCCCCCGCGCACCTGGGCCGAGCTGGAGCACGACGCGCGGACGATCGCGCCGAAGTACGGGCTCGACGGCTACGCGGGCCAGTTCCTGCCCTACGAGGGCCTCACCGTCAACGCGGCCGAGGCCGTGTACTCGGCGGGCGGCACGATCCTCGGCGACGAGGGCGCGCGGGTCACCGTCAACTCCGCGGCGGCCCGCGAGGGCATCGGCTTCCTCGCCCGCGGCGTCCGCGAGGGCTGGATCCCGAAACGGGCGCTGACGTACAAGGAGGAGGAGTCCAAGCAGGCCTTCCAGGACGGCCGGCTGCTCTTCCTGCGCAACTGGCCCTACGCCTACGCCGTCGCCTCGGCCAAGGGCTCCCCGGTCGCCGGGAAGATCGGCGCGGTGCCGCTGCCCGGGCCGGACGGACCGGGCACGAGCGTCCTCGGCGGCTCCAATCTGGCCGTCAACACCCATGCGCGGCACCCCGACTCCGCCGCGCGGCTGATCGCGTACCTCACCGGCGAGCGCGTCCAGCGCCTGGTCCTCACCCGGGGCGCGCTGCCGCCGGTGCGGGCCGCACTCTACGAAGACCCCGCGCTGATCCGGCGGTTCCCGTATCTGCCGACGCTGCGCGCCGCCGTGCTCGCGGCCGCGCCGCGCCCCAAGAGCCCGCACTACGACCAGGTCAGTCTGGTGGTCCAGGCGGTCGTGCACGACGCGCTGACCGGTCGGGAGACGCCCGAGGCGGCGGTGCGGCGGCTGGCGCGCGAGCTCGACGCCATCGCCCGCCGGTAGTTACTTGTTAGGTAACGCGGGCATCACGACCCTGTTCATTATGTCCCTTTAAGTCATTGTTCGTGACGGCAACTGACCAGTAGTTTCCGTTCATTTCATTGACACCTCTGTGACGCCGCTACCTAACATGCATGCACAACAGCCGCCTAGCACAGACAGGGCAATGGGTTGAACAGGCATCGTTGGTGGCGCGACGCGGTGATCTACCAGGTGTACGTCCGCAGCTTCCTCGACAGCACCGGCGACGGCATCGGCGATCTGGCCGGGGTCAGGGCCGGGCTGCCGTATCTGAAGAAGCTCGGCGTCGACGGGATCTGGCTGAGCCCCTTCTACCCCTCGCCGCAGCACGACCACGGCTACGACGTCGCCGACTACTGCGGCGTCGACCCGCTCTTCGGCGACCTCGCCGAGTTCGACCTGCTGATGGCGGCCGCCCGGCGGCTCGGCGTCAAGGTCCTGCTCGACGTCGTCCCCAACCACTGCTCCAGCGCCCACCCGTGGTTCGGCGAGGCGCTCGCCGCGCCGCCCGGCAGCCCGGCCCGGGCCCGCTTCCACTTCGCCGACGGCCGCGGCCCCGACGGGTCCGAGCCGCCCAACAACTGGCACGCCATGTTCGGCGGCCCGGCCTGGACCCGGATCACCGAGCCGGACGGCCGCCCCGGCCAGTGGTACCTGCACATGTTCACCCCCGAGCAGCCCGACTGGAACTGGCGCACCCCCGAGGTGGCCGCCGAGTTCGACCGGGTCCTGCGCTTCTGGCTGGACCGGGGCGTCGACGGCTTCCGCATCGACGTCGCCGCCGGGCTCTTCAAGCATCCCGACCTGCCCGACTCGGACGACCCCGAGGCCGACGCCCGCACCCGCGACTCGGTCAACCCGCTCGCCTGGAACCAGCCCGAGGTGCACGACGTGTGGCGGCACTGGCGGGCCGTGTGCGAGGAGTACACCGCGCACGACGGCCGGGAACGGCTGCTGGTCGGCGAGGTCTCGGTGCCCACCGCCCGTGAGCACGCCCGGTACGTCCGCCCCGACGAGCTGCACCAGGCCTTCTTCTTCGACCTGCTCGGCGCCCCCTGGGACGCCGACGCCTTCCGCAAGGTCGTCACCGAGGCCATGCAGGACATAGCCGGCACGGGTTCGACGGTCACCTGGGTCCTCAACAACCACGACCAGGTCCGCACCGTCACCCGCTACGGCGAACCCGCCACCGGGGGCAGCGGCCTCGGCGCCGCCCGTGCCCGCGCCGCCGCGCTGCTGATGCTGGCGCTGCCCGGTGCCGCGTACATCTACCAGGGCGAGGAGCTGGGCCTGCCCGAGGTCGTCGACCTGCCCGACGACGTGCTCACCGACCCGATCTTCCGCCGCACCGGAAGCCGCGCCCGCGTCCGCGACGGCTGCCGGGTGCCGCTGCCGTGGTCCGGGCAGGCCTCCCCGTTCGGCTTCACCTCCGGCGTCGAGGGCGCCAGGCCCTGGCTGCCGCAGCCGGACTGGTTCGCCGAGCACGCCACCGACCGGGCCCTCGCCGACACCAGCTCCTTCTGGCACCTGTACCGCGACGGCCTCCATCTGCGCGCCGCGCTGCCCCAGTTGGGGGAGGGCACACTGCGCTGGCTGGACACCCCGCCCGGCGTCCTCGGCTTCGTCCGCGGCGACGGCCTGGTCTGCGCCGTCAACTTCGGCACCGCCCCGACACCCGCGCCGGTCCCCGGCGCCCCGCTGCTGTCCAGCGGCCCCTGCCCGCCCGGCGTGCTCGCCGGGTCCACGGCCGCCTGGTGGATCGGCGACGACACCGCCGACCTCTGACCCCCTCACTAGCCCGTCCGTTTCCCACCCCTCGAAGGGACATCAACGATGATGCGACGACGTACCACCCTGCTCACCGGCTGCACCGCCCTCGTCCTCGCGCTCGGCGCGACCGCCTGCGGCGGCGGCGACCCCGTCTCCGCCGGCGGCGGCGACAAGGCGCTCAGCGGCCAGACGGTCACCGTGGCCGGCGTCTGGACCGGCAGCGAGCAGAAGAACTTCCAGAAGGTGCTGGACGCCTTCACCGCGAAGACCGGCGCCAAGACGCAGTTCATCTCCACCGGGGACAACGTCTCCACCGTCGTCGGCAGCAAGATCGAGGGCGGCAACGCCCCCGACGTCGTGATGGTCCCGCAGGTCGGCGTGCTCCAGCAGTTCGCGAAGAAGGGCTGGCTCCAGCCGCTGTCCGCCACCACCCAGCAGTCCGTCGACGCCGGCTACGCGCCCGTGTGGAAGAAGTACGGCAGCGTCGACGGCACCCTCTACGGCCTGTACTTCAAGGCCGCCCACAAGTCGACGGTCTGGTACAGCCCCGACGCGCTGACCCAGGCCGGCGTGAAGCCGCCCAAGAGCTACGACGAGATGCTCAAGGCCGGGCACACCGTCGCCGACTCCGGACTCCCCGCCTTCTCGGTCGCCGGGCAGGACGGCTGGACGCTGACCGACTGGTTCGAGAACATCTACCTCTCCCAGGCCGGACCGGAGAAGTACGACGCCCTCGCCGCGCACAAGCTGAAGTGGACCGACGCCAGCGTGGTCGAGGCGCTCGGCACACTCGGCAAGCTCTTCAAGGACAAGCAGCTGATCGCGGGCGGGCAGAAGGAGGCCCTCAACACGGACTTCCCCGGCTCGGTGGAGAAGGTCTTCGGACCCAAGCCCGGCGCGGGCATGGTCTACGAGGGCGACTTCGTCGCCGGCGTCGCCAAGGACCAGTTCGGCCGCACCATCGGCAAGGACGCCAACTTCTTCCCGTTCCCGGCGGTCGGCGGCGGTGCCGCGCCCGTGGTCAGCGGCGGCGACGCGGCGGTCGTGCTGAAGGACGGCAAGAACGCCAAGGCGGGCATGAAGCTCCTGGAGTTCCTCGCCACGCCGGAGGCCGCCTCCGTGTGGGCGAAGGCGGGCGGCTTCCTGTCCCCGAACAAGAAGGTCGCCCTCTCCTCCTACGGCGACGACGTCACCCGGGCGACCGCCAAGTCCCTGATCTCGGCGGGCGACTCGGTCCGCTTCGACATGTCCGACCAGGCGCCCGCCGCCTTCGGCGGCACCAAGGGAGCCGGCGAGTGGAAGCTGCTCCAGGACTTCCTGCGCGACCCCTCCGACCCGAAGGGGACCGCGGCGAAGCTGGAGGCCGCGGCGGCCAAGGCGTACCGGGGCTGAGCCGCGATGACCGCCACCACCCTCGTGAAGGAGAAGGGGGCGAGCCCGCCGCCGCCCGCCGCGCTCGCCGACCGCGCGCGGCGGATGCGGCGGCGGGGCCGGGCCGTCGCCCTGCTGTTCGTCTTCCCCGCACTGCTGCTGCTCGGCGCGCTCGTCGTCTACCCGGTGCTGTTCTCGGTCGGGCGCAGCTTCTTCGACGCCTCCGGCGACCGGTTCGTGGGCGGCGCCAACTACGCCGAGATGTTCCGCGACCCGGCCACCGTCAAGGCCGTCCGCAACACCGCGATCTGGGTGGTCGTGGCCCCGTCGCTGCTGACCGGGCTCGGCCTGATCCTCGCCGTCCTGGTGGAGAAGGTCCGCTGGGCGACCGCCTTCAAGCTGCTGCTGTTCATGCCGATGGCGGTGTCCTTCCTCGCCGCCGGGATCATCTTCCGCCTCGCCTACGACGAGGACCCGGACAAGGGCGTGCTGAACGCCGCCGTCGTCTCGGTCCACGACGCCTTCAAGGGCACCTCTGCCTATCCCACGGCACGCGCCCGCCCGGGCCAGGGGCTCACCCAGGCCCGGGACGGCTCGTACACGACCGGCACGGGCGTCTCGCCCGGGAGTGCGGTGACGCTGCCGATGGTCGGGGTGCTCCCCAAGGACCTGCCCCGCGGCGCCGCCCCCGCCCTCCCGGCGGCCGGGCGGCGGGCCGCGGCCGGCGAACTGCGCGGCGTCGCCTACCTGGACTTCACGCCCGGCGGTTCGGGCCGGCCGGGCAAGGTCGACCGGCGGGAGAGCGGACTGCCCGGCATGAAGGTCGAGGCGGTGCGCGACGGACGGACGGTCGCGAGCACGACCACGGCGTCCGACGGCTCCTTCCGCCTCCCGGGGCTCAGCGCGGGGTCGTACACGCTGAGGCTGCCGGCGTCGAACTTCGCCGCGCCCTACCAGGGCGTGTCCTGGCTCGGGCCGACGCTCGTCACCCCCGCCATCATCGGGGCGTACCTGTGGATCTGGACCGGATTCGCGATGGTGCTGATCGGGGCGGGCCTCGCGACGCTGCCGCGGGACGCGCTGGAGGCGGCGCGGATGGACGGGGCGAACGAGTGGCAGATCTTCCGGCGGATCACCGTTCCGCTGCTCGCACCGGTGCTGACCGTCGTCTTCGTGACCCTCGTGATCAACGTGATGAAGGTCTTCGACCTCGTCTACGTCATCGCGCCCGGGCCGGTGCAGGAGGACGCGACCGTGCTCGCCACCCAGATGTGGCTGGTGTCCTTCGGCGGCGGCAACAACCAGGGGCTCGGCAGCGCCCTCGGCGTGCTGCTCCTGCTCCTCGTCATCCCCGCGATGGTCTTCAACGTGCGTCGTTTCCGAAGGAGTCAGCGATGAACGCGGTCAGGCGGGGCCTGGGCAACGGGCTGGTGCAGGCCTTCCTGGTGGTGATCGGCCTGGTCTGGCTGACTCCGCTGGCGGGACTGTTCCTGTCGTCGCTGCGCTCGGCCGAGGACACCGCCAGGGGCGGCTGGTGGACCTCCCTGGCGAGCCCGGGACAGCTGTCCTTCGACAACTACACGGCGCTGCTGAAGAACGCGGGCATCACCCAGGCGTTCTGGAACACGGTGCTCATCTCGGTGCCGGCGACGGTGCTGGTGGTGGTGATCGCGGCGCTCGCCGGATACGCCTTCGCCTGGCTGGACTTCCCGGCCCGCGAACCGCTGTTCCTGCTGGTGGTGGCCCTCCTGGTGGTGCCCGTGCAGATCGGCCTGCTGCCGGTCGCCAAACTCTTCGGCCAGCTGGGGCTGTTCGGGACGATCCCCGGAGTCGTGCTCTTCCACGTGGCCTACGGGCTGCCGTTCGCGGTGTTCCTGCTGCGGAACTACTTCGCCGAGATGCCGAAGGAGATGCTGGAGGCGGCCCGCATGGACGGCGGCGGCGAGTGGCGCATCTTCACCCAGCTGGTGCTGCCGGTGGGCCGGCCCGCGATCGCGAGCCTCGCCATCTTCCAGTTCCTGTGGGTGTGGAACGACATGCTGGTGGCGCTGCTGTTCGCCGACAGCTCCTCCCAGCCGCTGACCGTGGAACTCCAGTCCCAGATCCGCCAGTTCGGCAGCAACATCGATGTGCTCGCGCCGGGGGCGTTCCTGTCGCTGATCGTGCCGGTGGTGGTCTTCTTCGCCTTCCAGCGGCACTTCGTGCAGGGCGTGATGGCCGGGTCCGTGAAGTAGGACCCGGAGCAGGACCCGGAGCAGGACCCGAAGGAGGATCCGAAGGAGAACCCGGGGGAAACAGCGGGGCGGCGCGGGCGTTCGAACGCCCGCGCCGCCCCGTCGTGTCACGCCGACGCCGGCGGATACAGCGATCTCGGCAGCTGCGCGGCCGCCGCCGTGTCCAGCAGCCACAGGGTGCGGGCCCGGCCGCGGGCGCCCGCCGCCGGGGCCTGGATCTCGCCCGTGCCGGACAGCGCCATCGCCACCGCGTTGGCCTTGTCCGCGCCCGCCGCCAGCAGCCACACCTCGCGGGCCGCGCGGATCGCGGGCAGGGTGAGGGAGACACGGGTGGGCGGGGGCTTGGGGGAGCCGTGGACGCCCACGACCGTGCGTTCCGTCTCCCGCACCGCCGGGTGCTCCGGGAACAGCGACGCCACATGCGCGTCCGGACCGACGCCCAGCATCAGCACGTCGAAGGTGGGCACATCGCCGTGGTTGCCGGGCCCCGCGGCGCGGGCCAGTTCCTCGGCGTACGCCTCCGCCGCCGCCTCGGCGTCCGCGCCGTACGGGCCGTCCGAGGCGGGCATGGCGTGCACGCGCTTCGGATCCAGGGGCACGGAGTCCAGCAGGGCCTCGCGGGCCTGCGTGACATTGCGCTCCGGATCGCCCTCCGGCAGGAACCGCTCGTCGCCCCACCACAGGTCCAGCCTGCTCCAGTCGACGGCGTCGCGGGCGGGCGCGGCCGCCAGGGCGGCCAGCACGCCGTTGCCGTTGCGGCCGCCGGTGAGGACCACGGACGCCGACCCCGTCGAGGTCTGCGCGTCGACGATCCTCGTGATCAGCCGGGCCGCGGCGGCCTGCGCCATCAGCTCCTTGTCCCGGTGGACGACCAGCTGGGGAGCGCTCACTTCGCGGCCGCCTTCCTCGCAGGCGCCTTCTTGGCGGCCTTGCCGGCCGCGCGGGGGGCCGGGGCCTTCGCCGCGCCCTCCTCGGACGCCGCGGCCGGCTCGCCCGTGGCACCGGCGCCGTTCAGCCGGTCCACGCCGAAACGCAGCGCCGAGGCGTACGTGTCGTCCGGGTCCAGCCGCCGCAGCTCCTCCCCGATCAGCTCGGCGGTGTCCCGCCGCTTCAGGGCCACCGCACGGTCCGGCTGCCCCTGGACGGACAGGGAGGCCAGCCTGCCGTCCGCCCGGTCCAGGGTGACCGGGCCGCAGCTGGTCTCCATCCGGACCGCGGTCAGTCCCGGACCGGAGGACAGCGAGCGCTTCACCGGCACGTCCAGCCGGTCCGCGAGCCACATCGCCAGCAGCTCGCAGCTCGGGTTGAACTCCTCGCCCTCGACCTCGACGCCGCTGACCTCGCAGGTGACCTGGTCCAGGGCGGCGGCCAGCATCGAGCGCCACGGCGTGATCCGGGTCCACGCCAGGTCCGTGTCGCCGGGCGTGTACGCCTCGGCCCGCGCCGCCAGGTCCCGTACCGGCTGCTCGGCGGTGTAGGTGTCGGTGACCCGGCGCTGGGCCAGGGCGCCGAGCGGGTCCTTCGCCGGGTCGAGCGGTGCGTTCACCGGCCACCAGACGACGACCGGGGCGTCCGGCAGGAGCAGCGGGAGGACCACCGACTGGGCGTGGTCCACCACCTCGCCGTACAGGCGCAGCACCACCGTCTCGCCGGTGCCCGCGTCCGCGCCGACCCGCACCTCGGCGTCCAGACGCGAGGAGGTGCGGTCCCGGGGCGTGCGCGAGACCCGCCTGATGACGACCAGGGTGCGCGAGGGGTGCTCGTGCGAGGCGTCGTCGGCCGACTTCAGCGCGTCGTAGGCGTTCTCCTCGTCGGTCACGATGACGAGGGTGAGCACCATGCCGACGGCCGGGGTGCCGATCGCCCGGCGGCCCTGCACCAGCGCCTTGTTGATCTTGCTGGACGTGGTGTCGGTCAGGTCTATCTTCATGGCCGGCGCCAGCTCCGTCCGTCTCGTGCGAGCATCTCGTCCGCCTCCGCGGGGCCCCACGTCCCGGACGGGTACTGGGCGGGCCTGCCGTTCTCGTCCCAGTACTCCTCGATCGGGTCGAGGATCTTCCAGGACAGCTCGACCTCCTCCGTGCGCGGGAAGAGGTTGGAGTCGCCGAGCAGGACGTCCAGGATCAGGCGCTCGTACGCCTCCGGACTGGACTCGGTGAACGACTCGCCGTAGGCGAAGTCCATCGACACGTCCCGGATCTCCATCGAGGTGCCCGGCACCTTGGAGCCGAAGCGGACGGTGACGCCCTCGTCCGGCTGGACGCGGACGACGATCGCGTTCTGGCCGAGCTCCTCGGTGGCGGTCGTGTCGAAGGGGGAGTGCGGGGCCCGCTGGAAGACGACCGCGATCTCCGTCACGCGGCGGCCGAGGCGCTTTCCGGTGCGCAGGTAGAAGGGGACACCCGCCCAGCGGCGGTTGTCGATCTCCAGCTTCACCGCGGCGTACGTGTCGGTCTTCGACTTCTTGTCGATGCCCTCTTCCTCGAGGTAGCCGATGACCTTCTCGCCGCCCTGCCAGCCGGCCGCGTACTGCCCGCGCACGGTCGACCTGCCCAGGTCCTTCGGCAGCCGCACCGCGCCGAGCACCTTGGTCTTCTCCGCGGCGAGCGCGTCCGCGTCGAAGGAGGCGGGCTCCTCCATCGCGGTCAGCGCGAGCAGCTGCAGGAGGTGGTTCTGGATGACGTCGCGGGCGGCGCCGATGCCGTCGTAGTAGCCGGCCCGGCCGCCGATGCCGATGTCCTCGGCCATGGTGATCTGCACATGGTCCACGAAGGACCGGTTCCAGATCGGCTCGAACATCGTGTTGGCGAAGCGCAGCGCCAGGATGTTCTGGACGGTCTCCTTGCCCAGGTAGTGGTCGATGCGGAAGACCTGGTCCGGGGCGAAGACCTCGTGCACGATCGCGTTGAGCTCCTCGGCCGACGCGAGGTCGTGGCCGAAGGGCTTCTCGATGACCGCGCGCCGCCAGGAGCCGCTCGTCTGGTCGGCCAGCTGGTGCTTCTTGAGCTGCTGGATGACGACGGGAAAGGACTTCGGCGGAACGGAGAGGTAGAAGGCGAAGTTGCCGCCCGTGCCCTGTGCCTTGTCCAGTTCCTCGATCGTGCCGCGCAGCCGCTCGAAGGCGTCGTCGTCGTCGAAGGTGCCCTGGACGAAGCGCATCCCCTGGATGAGCTGCTGCCAGACCTCCTCGCGGAACTGCGTGCGCGCGTGCTCCTTGACCGCGTCGTGCACGACCTGCGCGAAGTCCTCGTGCTCCCAGTCGCGGCGGGCGAAGCCGACGAGAGAGAAGCCCGGCGGCAGCAGACCCCGGTTCGCGAGGTCGTACACCGCGGGCATGAGCTTCTTGCGGGACAGGTCGCCCGTCACGCCGAAGATGACCAGGCCCGACGGCCCCGCGATGCGCGGGAGCCGTCGGTCGGCGGGGTCACGGAGCGGGTTCGCTCCGGTGGCCGGAAGGGGCGCCAAGGTCTCAGCCCTCCGCGGGGGCGAGGCGCTCCAGCTCCGCCTCGGTCGACTTCAGCAGGTCGTTCCAGGACGCCTCGAACTTGTCGACGCCCTCCTCCTCCAGGACCCGGACCACGTCGTCGTACGCGATGCCGAGCCGCTCGAGCGCGTCGATGTCGGCGCGGGCCTGCTCGTAGGTGCCGGTGACGGTGTCGCCACGGATCTCCCCGTGGTCCTCGCTCGCCTCCAGCGTGGCCTCCGGCATGGTGTTGACCGTGTTCGGCGCGACCAGTTCCTCGACGTACATGGTGTCCTTGTACGCCGGGTCCTTCACGCCGGTGGAGGCCCACAGCGGGCGCTGCCTGTTCGCGCCGGCGTTCTCCAGCGCGCTCCAGCGGTCCGAGGCGAAGACCTCCTCGTAGGCCTGGTAGGCGAGGCGCGCGTTGGCGACGCCCGCCCTGCCGCGCAGGGCCTTGGCCTCGGGGGTGCCCAGCTCGTCGATCCGCCGGTCGATCTCGGTGTCCACACGGGACACGAAGAAGGACGCCACGGAGTGGATCTTCGACAGGTCCAGCCCCCTCTCGCGCGCCTTCTCCAGGCCCGTGAGGTAGGCGTCCATGACCTTGCGGTAGCGCTCCAGCGAGAAGATCAGCGTGACGTTGACGCTGATGCCGTTGCCGATCGTCTCGGTGATCGCCGGCAGGCCCGCCTGGGTCGCCGGGATCTTGATCAGGGTGTTCGGGCGGTCGACCAGCCAGGCGAGCTGGCGGGCCTCGGCCACGGTCGCCTTGGCGTTGTGCGCCAGCCGCGGGTCGACCTCGATGGAGACCCGGCCGTCCGTGCCGCCGGTGGCGTCGAAGACCGGGCGCAGGATGTCGGCGGCGTCCCGGACGTCCGCCGTGGTGATCATGCGGATCGCCTCTTCGACGGTCACCCGGCGGGCGGCGAGGTCGGACAGCTGCTGCTCGTAGCCGTCGCCCTGCGAGATCGCCTTCTGGAAGATCGTCGGGTTGGTGGTGACGCCCACGACGTGCTGCTGGTCGATCAGTTCGGCGAGGTTGCCGGACGTGATCCGCTTGCGCGACAGGTCGTCCAGCCAGATCGCGACGCGCTCCTCGGAGAGGCGCTTCAGTGCGTCTGTCATGGAATGTGTCATCTCCTACGTGTCGTATGTAAGCGTCAGCGCTGGGCGGCGGCGAGAGATTCCCGGGCCTTGGCGGCCACGTTCTCGGCGGTGAAGCCGAACTCGCGGAAGAGGACCTTGGCGTCGGCGGAGGCACCGAAGTGCTCCAGGGAGACGATGCGCCCGGCGTCCCCCACGTACTTGTGCCAGGTGAGACCGACCCCGGCCTCGACCGCGACGCGGGCCCGGACGTTCGCCGGCAGAACGCTCTCCCGGTACCCCGGGTCCTGCTCCTCGAACCACTCCACGGACGGCATGGACACCACACGCGTGGGGACGCCGTCGGCCTGGAGCCGCTCACGCGCCTCGACGGCCACATGCACCTCGGAACCGGTGGCGATGAGGATGACCTGCGGCTCGCCGCCGTCCGCCTCGAACATGACGTAACCGCCGCGCGCGGCCTCGTCGTTGGGCTCGTAGGTCGGCACGCCCTGGCGGGTCAGCGCGAGGCCGTGCGGGGCGCCCTTGCCGAACTCCTTCGTCCAGCGCCGCAGGATCTCGCGCCAGGCGATCGCGGTCTCGTTCGCGTCCGCCGGGCGGACGATGTTGAGGCCCGGGATCGCGCGCAGCGAGGCCAGGTGCTCGACCGGCTGGTGGGTGGGGCCGTCCTCGCCGAGGCCGATGGAGTCGTGCGTCCACACGTACGTCACCGGCAGGTGCATCAGGGACGACAGGCGCACCGCGTTGCGCATGTAGTCGGAGAAGACGAGGAACGTACCGCCGTAGACACGGGTGTTGCCGTGCAGCGTGATGCCGTTCATCACCGCGGCCATCGCGTGCTCGCGGATGCCGAAGTGGACGGTGCGGCCGTACGGGTCCGCCTCCGGCAGCGGGTTGCCCGCCGGGAGGAACGACGACGTCTTGTCGATGGTGGTGTTGTTCGAGCCGGCCAGGTCGGCGGAGCCGCCCCACAACTCGGGCATGACCTCGCCCAGGGCCTGGAGCACCTTGCCGGACGCGGCGCGCGTGGCGACGCCCTTGCCCGCCTCGAAGACCGGGATCTTCTCGTCCCAGCCGGCGGGCAGCTCGGCACCGGCGATCCGGTCGAACTCCGCGGCGCGCTCGGCGTTGCCGTCGCGCCACTCCTGCAGGGACTTCTCCCAGGCGTCCCGGGCCTGACGGCCGCGATCGAGGGCCTCGCGGGTGTGCGCGAGCACCTCGTCGGAGACCTCGAAGTGCTTCTCCGGGTCGAAGCCGAGGACCCGCTTGGTGGCCGCGACCTCGTCCTCGCCGAGCGCCGAGCCGTGCGCGGCCTCGGTGTTCTGCGCGTGCGGGGCCGGCCAGGCGATGATCGAGCGCATCGCGATGAAGGACGGCCGGTCGGTGACCGCCTTGGCCTCCTGGATCGCGGCGAAGAGCGCCTGCGGGTCGAGGTCGCCGTTCTCCTTCGGCGCCACGCGCTGCACGTGCCAGCCGTAGGCCTCGTACCGCAGAGCGGTGTCCTCGGAGACGGCCGTCTCCGTGTCGCCCTCGATCGAGATGTGGTTGTCGTCCCAGAACAGGACCAGGTTGCCGAGCTTCTGGTGGCCGGCCAGCGAGGACGCCTCGGCGGAGATGCCCTCCTGGAGGCAGCCGTCACCGGCGATGCAGTAGACGAAGTGGTCGAACGGGGACTCGCCCTGCGGAGCCTCCGGGTCGAACAGACCGCGCTCGTAGCGGGCGGCCATCGCCATGCCCACCGCGTTGGCCACGCCCTGGCCAAGCGGGCCCGTGGTGGTCTCGACGCCCTTGGTGTGCCCGTACTCCGGGTGACCGGGGGTCTTCGAGCCCCAGGTGCGGAAGGACTTCAGGTCGTCCAGCTCCAGGCCGAAACCGGCCAGGTAGAGCTGGGTGTAGAGGGTCAGGGAGGAGTGGCCGGCGGACAGCACGAAGCGGTCGCGCCCCACCCACTGCGGGTCGGCCGGGTCGTGCCGCATCACCTTCTGGAAGAGGGTGTAGGCGGCGGGAGCCAGGCTCATCGCCGTACCGGGATGGCCGTTGCCGACCTTCTGTACGGCGTCGGCGGCCAGGACGCGCGCCGTGTCGACCGCGCGGTCGTCCAGCTCGGTCCACTGGAGGTCTGTGGTGGTCGGCTTGGTGCTCACCCTGAGTCAGGGCTCCTCTCCACATGTCGGTTGCCGGTGCACTGGACGTACACCGGCTGCCGGCGTTCTCGGCGTCGGCCGGCCGCTGTCGAGCCTACCCCCGGAGGGACGTGCGTTTTTTCGAGTCATTACAGACTGCCGGGCCTGTCGGGCATCCGCCCGGCGACCGGCCGGGACCGCGTTCGGCAACTGAATACGCAGCCGCTCATCCGATCGCTCAATCGAGCTCGCGCACGCCCGTCGGACGACCGCCCGACCAGCAGGGACACCCACGTCCGGGCAGCGTGGCCAACACGACCCCACCCCCGCGAATGTCCGGGTCTGGGCAACGTCTACAGTGGCGTGGTACGCGCGAGCCTTCACCGTCGGTTCACAGGGTGGGGGCTCGCTGGGATGTCTCTGTCAGGGGTGTGCGTGACGGCCGTCGAATCCCGTCCAGCGGGGGTACTCGGTGCGAGCCAGAGCCCGAGTCACCGGCCGTTCGGGGCCCGTGTCAAGGCGTTCGTGGCGCTGACCAAGCCGCGGATCATCGAGCTGCTGCTGATCACCACCGTTCCGGTGATGTTCCTGGCCCAGCGGGGCGTGCCCGACCTGACGCTGGTGCTCCTCACCTGTGTCGGCGGCTATCTGTCCGCGGGCGGCGCCAACGCGCTGAACATGTACATCGACCGTGACATCGACGCCCTGATGGACCGCACCTCGCAGCGGCCGCTGGTGACCGGCATGGTCAGCCCGCGCGAGTGCCTCGCCTTCGGCATCACGCTGGCCGTCGTCTCGACGCTGCTGTTCGGTCTCACCGTCAACTGGCTGTCGGCGTGGCTGTCGCTCGGAGCGCTCCTCTTCTACGTCGTCGTCTACACGATGATCCTCAAGCGGCGTACCTCGCAGAACATCGTCTGGGGCGGCATCGCCGGCTGCATGCCGGTGCTGATCGGCTGGTCCTCGGTCACGGACTCCATGTCCTGGGCGCCCGTCATCCTCTTCCTCGTCATGTTCTTCTGGACCCCGCCGCACTACTGGCCGCTGTCCATGAAGGTCAAGGACGACTACGCGCGCGTGGGCGTGCCGATGCTGCCGGTCATCGCCTCCAACAAGGTCGTCGCGCGGCAGATCGTGATCTACAGCTGGGTGATGGTCGGCGTCTCCCTGCTGCTGACGCCGCTCGGCTACACCGGCTGGTTCTACACCGCGGTCGCCCTTGCGGCGGGCGGCTGGTGGCTGTGGGAGGCGCACGCCCTGCAGAACCGGGCCAAGGCCGAGACGACGGGCGGCAAGCTCAAGGAGATGCGCCTGTTCCACTGGTCCATCACCTATGTGTCGCTGCTGTTCGTGGCGGTGGCGGTGGATCCCTTCCTGCGCTGAGCGCCCCGCCGTGAGCGGCGCGGGCGGCCGCGGACGACCCGCGGACGGCCGGACGTGCGGCGGCGCCTCCCGGGTGGTCAAGGCCACTCGCCCCTCCTGTCGCAGCGTCGCCTACCCGTCGGTAGCATCCTGACCATGGCAGACACCAAGCAGGTTGACGAGGGCACCGACCCCAAGCAGCTCGCCAAGGCCGAGCGCCGGGCGACCAGGCTCGCCCGGCAGATCAGCGCCTTCTCCAAGGCGCACGGCGGCGCCGAGGGCCAGGTGGCCTACATCGGCGAGCGCGGCGCCCGGATCGTGCTCGTCGGCGCGGACGGCGGCTGGGGCGACCTGGTGGCGCCCAGCCGCGCGATCGCCGAGCAGGCGGTGGAGAAGGCCGGGATCACCGTCCACGAGGCGTTCGACGGCGAGTTCGCCGCCAAGGTGAGGACGGGCCCGTACGAGTGGACGCGCATGGCGGGTATCCAGGTCGGCGGTCCGAGCAACGGCTGACAGTCGTCGGATCTTCCTACGGATCGCGGCGGAGCAACACCTGACACCCGGTTCACCCGTTAGGACCTGAGAGAGGACCAGGCCCAGTCGCGGGAGAGCCCGGATGATCGAAACGCCGTCCCTGGTGGACCAGTACTGCCACGGCGTACTGAGGACGGAGCTGGGCCTCGGCACCTTCGAGGCCCGGCTCGCCCGGACCGAGGGCCCGCCCGCGCCGGGCACCACCCTCTTCGACACCCAGACCGGCTTCGCCGTGCGCCGCTGGTGCCCCCCCGCTGCTCGGCCTCGAACCGCACTGCCCGCCCGCCCGCTATCTGGCCCGGCGCCGCGAGCTGGGCGTCCTGGAGACCGGCCGCAGACTCCTGCGCGGCAGCGGCATCACCACCTACCTCGTCGACACCGGCCTCCCCGGCGACCTCACCGGCCCCGCCGAGATGGCCTCCGCGGGAGCCGCCGAGGCCCGCGAGATCGTGCGCCTGGAACTCCTCGCCGAGCAGGTCGCCGACACCTCCGGCACCGTCGAGTCCTTTCTCGCCAACCTCGCCGAGTCCGTGCACGGCGCCGCCGCGCACGCCGTCGCCTTCACCTCCGTCGCGGGCGCACGGCACGGCCTGGCCCTCGCGCCCGAGCCGCCGGGGCCGGGGGAGGTGCGGGGAGCGGCGAGCCGCTGGCTGGCCGGACGCCGGGCCGGCGAAGAGCTCGGCGACCCGGTGCTGCTGAGGCACCTGCTGTGGATCGCCGTCGCCTCGGGCATCCCGTTGCAACTGCACGCGGGGGTCGGCGAGCCCGGTCGCATCGACAGCCAGGGTCCGGCCCTGCTCACCGACTTCGTACGGGCGACCGCGGGCCTGGGCACGGACATCGTGCTGCTGCACGGCTGTCCGCACCACCGGCACGCCGCCCACCTCGCGGGCGTCTTCCCGCACGTGTACGCCGACTCGGGCGCCGCGCTGGTGCGCACCGGGGCCCGGGCGGCGACGGTCCTCGCCGAGATCCTGGAGCTGGCCCCCTTCGGCAAGATCCTCTTCTCCAGTGGGGCGCACGGCCTGCCCGAGCTGCACGTCGTGGGGGCGCGGGTGTTCCGCGAGGCGCTCGGCGGTGTGCTGGGCGCCTGGGTCGCCGAGGGCGCCTGGTCACAGGCCGACGCCCGGCGGGTGGCGGGCCTGATCGCCGCGGGGAACGCGCGGCGGGTGTACGGACTGGAATGACCTGCCCGCCGGTCTCCCGGGCGGTGTGAACCGAGCCGGCGGACCGGCCGTGCCGGGCGTGTCCCGCCGCGGCCCGGTGCGGGTCGCCGCGATCGGCCGTGGGTGGGTGCCGCGGCGATCTGCCGCCTGAGGGTGCGGGTCGCCGCGGTCTGTGCCGCCTGCGGGTGCGCGCCCCCCCTCGCGATCCGGCCGCGGGCGGACGCCCGCCTCCGGTGCTACGACGCCTTCGTCAGCGTGGCCCCGGCCGACGGGCCCGGCACGTCCGCCGTCGCCCCGGGCCGCTCGCGCAGCGCCAGCAGCACGCGCAGCACCCCGATCCACACCAGGCACGAACCCAGCATGTGCAGGCCGACCAGCACCTCGGGCAGATGCGTGAAGTACTGCACGTAGCCGATGACGCCCTGCCCGAGCAGGACCAGGAACAGGTCACGGGTGCGGTGCAGCGGGCCGGTGGGCGCCTCGACCGCCTTCAGGACGAACCACAGGGCGAACGTCAGTGTCACCACGATCCAGGCCAGCACGGCGTGCAGCTTGGTGACCGTCTCCCAGTCCAGCGGGATGCGCGCGACCTCCTTGGAGTCGCCCGCGTGCGGCCCCGCCCCGGTCACCACCGTGCCGACCGCGATCAGCAGCGCGCTCGCGGCCACCAGGAACCACACCAGCTGCCGCACCGCCGCGCCGACCAGCGGGCGCGGCGCCGCGTCACCCTCGCGGGTGCGCTGCCACATCACCGTGGCGACAGTGATGAGCGCAGTGGAGAGCAGGAAGTGCGCCGCGACCGTGTACGGGTTCAGGCCGACGAGCACCACGATGCCGCCGAGCACCGCGTTGCCCATGACGACCCAGAACTGCGCCCACCCCAGCCGGGTGAGACCCCGCCGCCAGGGCTTCTGCGCGCGCGCCGCGACGATCGCCCAGCCGACGGCCGCGCACAGCACGTACGTCAGCATGCGGTTGCCGAACTCGATCACGCCGTGCAGACCCATCGCCCGGGTCGTGGTCAGCGAGTCATCGGTGCAGGTGGGCCAGGTCGGGCAGCCCAGACCGGAGCCGGTCAGGCGCACCGCGCCGCCGGTGACGACGATGACGACCGCCATGACGAGCGCGGCGAGGGCCGCGCGCTGGACGGTCCTCGGACGCGGGGTCCAGCGGGCGGCGACGAGGGCGAGCGGGTTGCGCACGGCCGCTACGGCGTCGGCGCGGGTCAGCTTTGGCACGCGTCCCATCGTAGGCGGCTGCTTGTGCACGCTTTCACGAGGGTCCGTCGGAAGACGTGCGTCCCCTACTCCCAGCGGAAGAACTTCCCGGCGGCCGCCAGCCCCACGACCGCCCACACCGCGAGGACGCCGAGGTCGCCCCAGGGCGTCGCGGCGCCGTGCTGCAGCACCGCCCGCAGCCCGTCCGACAGCGCGGAGATGGGCAGCAGGCCCAGTACCTCCTGGACGCCGGAAGGGAACTTGTCCAGCGGGACGATCACCCCGCCGCCGACGAGCAGCAGCAGGAAGACCAGGTTGGCGGCGGCCAGGGTGGCCTCGGCCTTGAGGGTGCCGGCCATCAGCAGGCCGAGGCCCGAGAAAGCCGCCGTGCCGAGGACCAGCAGCAGCAGAACGGCGAGCGGGTCGCCGTGCGGGGACCAGCCCAGGGCGAAGGCGACGACCGTCAGCAGGACGATCTGAAGGACCTCGGTGACCAGCACCGACGCCGTCTTGGCCGTCATCAGGCCCCAACGGGGCAACGGCGAGGAGGCCAGCCGCTTCAGCACCCCGTACCGGCGCTCGAAGCCGGTGGCGATGGCCTGGCCGGTGAACGCCGTCGACATCACCGCCAGCGCGAGGACGCCCGGGGTGAGGAAGTCGACGGCCCTGCCCGCGCCGGTGTCCACGATGTCCACCGAGCCGAAGAGCGCCAGGAGCAGTGTCGGGATCACCACGGTCAGCAGCAGCTGCTCGCCGTTGCGCAGCAGCATCCGGGTCTCCAGCACCGCCTGCGCCGCGATCATGCGGGGGAGCGGGGCCGGCCCGGGCTTGGGGGTGTAGGTGCCGGTTGCGGTGGTCATGAGCGCAGCTCCTTGCCGGTGAGCTCCAAGAAGACGTCCTCCAGGGTGTGCCGCTCGACCGAGATGCGGTCCGGCATCACCCCGTGCTGCGCGCACCACGACGTGACCGTGGCCAGCAGCTGCGGGTCCACCTTGCCCGCGACGACCCGGTAGCCCCCCGGCGTCAGCTCGGCCGCGGTGCAGTCGGCGGGCAGCGCCTTGAGCAGCGAGCCCACGTCGAGGCCCGGCCGGCCGCTGAAGCGCAGGGTGTTCTCGGCGCCGCCGCGGCACAGCTCCTCGGGGGTGCCCTGGGCTATGACCCGGCCCGCGTCGATGATCGCGACGTCGTCGGCGAGCTGCTCGGCCTCGTCCATGTGGTGCGTGGTGAGGATGACCGACACCCCGTCGGCGCGCAGGTCGCGCACGAGGTCCCAGGTGGCCCGGCGGGCCTGCGGGTCCAGGCCGGCGGTCGGCTCGTCCAGGAACACCAGCTCCGGGCGGCCCACCACGGCCATCGCCAGCGCGAGCCGCTGCTGCTGGCCGCCGGAGAGGCGGCGGTACGCCGTCCGCCCGCAGCCACCGAGCCCGAGCCGCTCGATCAGGGCGTCCACGTCCAGGGGGTGCGCGTGCAGCCGGGCCACGTGGCGCAGCATCTCGTCCGCGCGGGCGCCCGAGTAGACACCCCCCGACTGGAGCATCACACCGATGCGGGGGCGCAGCCGCGCGGACTGCGTCACCGGGTCGAGGCCCAGGACCCGCACCGTGCCGGAGTCCGGCTTCCGGTACCCCTCGCAGGACTCGACCGTCGTCGTCTTGCCCGCACCGTTGGGGCCGAGTACGGCGGTCACACCGGGCCGGGCCACCAGGTCGAGGCCGTCCACGGCGGTCTTCGTGCCGTACCGCTTCACCAGGCCCTGTACCTGGACCACGGGCTCACTTCGCATGGGTCCAGAGTCTAGGTAGGCGCCCGGCGCTCCGGGCGGGCGGGTGCGGAAACCCTTCTTACGGGGCGTCCGCCGGGTGATCAAAGATCGTTTCCGCAGGTGGGATTAGGTTCACCTAAGTGACGCAGGGCACCGCCGGGCCGTTCGGACGCCGCTTGTCAGTCTCCGAGGAATTACGCAACAATGGCGTTGTGAAAAACGTCGGCGAGGCTCGGGAGACCCCCACGGGGGCCCCTCACGAGGAGCTCGCGACCGGTGAGCGCTCGACGCGCAACCGCGTCGCGCGGTCGATCCTGGACCACGGCCCGTCGACCGTCACCGAGCTCGCCGGACGCCTGGGGCTCACCCCCGCGGCCGTACGGCGGCACCTGGACGCGCTCGTCGCCGACGACGTCGTGGAGGCGCGCGAGCAGCGCGTGTACGGCGCGCGCACGCGCGGCCGCCCCGCCAAGGTGTTCGCGCTCACCGACTGCGGCCGGGACGCCTTCGACCAGTCGTACGACAAGCTGGCCGCGGACGCGCTGCGCTGGATAGCCGAGCGCGAGGGCGGGCAGGAGGCGGTCGCCGCCTTCGCCCGGGCCCGGATCGCCGCCCAGGCCGGCGCCTACCGCAGGGCGATCGAGAGCGTCGCCCCCGACCAGCGCGCCGAGGCGCTGGCGAAGGCGCTGAGCGCGGACGGCTACGCTGCTACGGCGCGCAGCGCACCGGTCGGCGAGCAGCTCTGCCAGCACCACTGCCCGGTGGCCCACGTCGCGGAGCAGTTCCCCCAGCTGTGCGAGGCGGAGACGGAGATCTTCGCCGAGCTGCTCGGAACGCACGTCCAGCGACTGGCCACCATCGCCCACGGCGACGGCGTCTGCACGACGTTCATCCCCAAGATTTCCGACGACGCATCACACGACGCATCTGCAAGCACAGCCGGGAGGAACCCCGCATGACTCTCCCCACGGAGACTGCTCACCCCGAACTCGAGGGCCTGGGCAAGTACGAATACGGCTGGGCCGACTCCGACACGGCCGGCGCCTCCGCCAGGCGCGGCCTGAACGAGGAGGTCGTCCGCGACATCTCGGGCAAGAAGTCCGAGCCGGAGTGGATGACCAAGCTGCGTCTGAAGGGCCTGAAGCTCTTCGAGAAGAAGCCCATGCCGAACTGGGGCTCGGACCTGTCGGGGATCGACTTCGACAACATCAAGTACTTCGTGCGCTCCACGGAGAAGCAGGCGGAGTCCTGGGAGGACCTGCCCGAGGACATCAAGAACACGTACGACAAGCTCGGCATCCCCGAGGCGGAGAAGCAGCGCCTCGTCGCCGGTGTCGCGGCCCAGTACGAGTCGGAGGTCGTCTACCACCAGATCCGCGAGGACCTGGAGGAGCAGGGCGTCATCTTCCTGGACACCGACACCGCGCTGAAGGAGCACCCGGAGCTCTTCAAGGAGTACTTCGGCACCGTCATCCCGGCCGGCGACAACAAGTTCGCCGCGCTGAACACCGCCGTGTGGTCCGGCGGCTCCTTCATCTACGTGCCGAAGGGCGTGCACGTCGAGATCCCGCTCCAGGCCTACTTCCGCATCAACACGGAGAACATGGGCCAGTTCGAGCGGACCCTGATCATCGTCGACGAGGGTGCCTACGTGCACTACGTCGAGGGCTGCACCGCCCCGATCTACAAGTCGGACTCGCTGCACTCCGCGGTCGTCGAGATCATCGTCAAGAAGAACGCCCGCTGCCGCTACACGACCATCCAGAACTGGTCGAACAACGTCTACAACCTGGTCACCAAGCGCGCCGTGGCCTACGAGGGCGCGACCATGGAGTGGGTCGACGGCAACATCGGCTCCAAGGTGACGATGAAGTACCCCGCCGTCTACCTGATGGGCGAGCACGCCAAGGGCGAGACCCTGTCCATCGCCTTCGCGGGCGAGGGGCAGCACCAGGACGCGGGCGCCAAGATGGTCCACATGGCCCCGAACACCTCGTCCAACATCGTCTCCAAGTCGGTGGCGCGCGGTGGCGGCCGTACCTCCTACCGCGGTCTGATCGAGATCGGCGAGGGCGCCCCGGGCTCCAAGTCGAACGTGCTGTGCGACGCGCTGCTGGTCGACACCATCTCCCGCTCGGACACGTACCCGTACGTGGACGTCCGCGAGGACGACGTGTCCATGGGCCACGAGGCCACCGTCTCCAAGGTCTCCGAGGACCAGCTCTTCTACCTGATGAGCCGCGGTCTGTCCGAGGACGAGGCGATGGCGATGATCGTGCGCGGCTTCGTCGAGCCGATCGCCAAGGAGCTGCCCATGGAGTACGCGCTGGAGCTCAACCGGCTGATCGAGCTGCAGATGGAGGGCGCGGTCGGTTAGTCACCGGCCCGGGCCGGCACCCGCCGGCCCGCCGTCCCCGTCAAGCCACTTACCGCAAGAAAGCGAGCATTACGACAGCCATGGCTGAGGCCCAGAACATCCCGGTGGGTTCGACCACCGCCGGCTCGATCGCGGTCGCCGCCGAGTCGACCGTCGCCACGCGCATGAGTGCCCCGCCCTCCTTCGACGTGGCGGACTTCCCGGTCCCGCACGGCCGTGAGGAGGAGTGGCGCTTCACCCCGCTGGAGCGGCTGCGCGGCCTGCACGACGGCACCGCCGCCGCCACCGGCGAGGGCGTGAAGGTCGAGGTGCAGGCCCCCGAGGGCGTCACCGTCGAGTCCGTCGGCCGCGACGACGCCCGGCTCGGCAGGGCGGGCACCCCGGTGGACCGCGTCGCCGCGCAGGCGTACTCCGCCTTCGAGAAGGCCTCGGTCGTGACCGTGCCGAAGGAGACCGTCCTCACCGAGCCGATCCGCATCGCGGTGCACGGCCAGGGCGGCACGGCCTTCGGCCACCAGATCATCGAGCTCGGCGCCTTCGCCGAGGCCGTCGTCGTCATCGACCACACCGGTGACGCGGTGCTCGCCGCCAACGTCGACTACCTCCTCGGCGACGGCGCCAAGCTGACCGTCGTCTCGGTGCAGGACTGGGACGACAAGGCCGTGCACGTGGCCCAGCACAACGCCCTCGTCGGCCGGGACGCCTCCTTCAAGTCCGTGGTCGTCACCTTCGGCGGCGACGTGGTCCGGCTGCACCCGCGCGTGACGTACGCCGGCAGCGGCGGCGAGGCCGAGCTGTTCGGCCTGTACTTCACCGACCAGGGCCAGCACCAGGAGCACCGCCTCCTGGTCGACCACAACACCCCGCACTGCAAGTCCAACGTCGTCTACAAGGGCGCGCTCCAGGGCGACAGCGCCCACGCGGTGTGGATCGGCGACGTGCTCATCGAGGCGAAGGCCGAGGGCACCGACACCTACGAGATGAACCGCAACCTCGTCCTCACGGACGGCGCGCGGGTCGACTCGGTGCCGAACCTGGAGATCGAGACCGGCGAGATCGTCGGCGCCGGTCACGCCTCGGCCACCGGCCGCTTCGACGACGAGCAGCTCTTCTACCTGATGGCCCGCGGCATCCCGGAGCACGAGGCCCGCCGCCTGGTGGTCCGCGGCTTCTTCGCCGAGCTGGTCCAGCAGATCGGCCTCGAGGACATCGAGGAGCGCCTGCTCGCCAAGATCGAGGAAGAGCTGGAGGCATCGGTCGCATGAGCGCCGCCTTCGTCCGCGCCTGTGCGCTGAGCGAGCTTGAGGACGGCACCCCGAAGCGGGTGGAACTCGACGGCACCCCCATCTCGGTCGTCAAGACCGAGGGCGAGGTGTTCGCGATCCACGACGTCTGCTCGCACGCGAACGTCTCGCTCTCCGAGGGCGAGGTGGAGGACTGCCAGATCGAGTGCTGGCTGCACGGCTCCAGCTTCGACCTCCGCACCGGCAAGCCGTCCGGCCTTCCCGCGACGCGCCCCGTCCCCGTATACCCCGTAAAGATCGAAGGGGACGACGTGCTCGTCTCCCTCACCCAGGAGTCCTGAGGCACCCATGGCAACGCTTGAAATCCGAGACCTGCACGTCACCGTCGAGGCGGACAACGCCACGAAGGAGATCCTCAAGGGCGTCGATCTCACCGTGAAGCAGGGCGAGACGCACGCCATCATGGGCCCCAACGGCTCCGGCAAGTCGACCCTCGCCTACTCCCTCGCGGGCCACCCGAAGTACACGATCACCAGCGGCACCGTCACCCTCGACGGCGAGGACGTCCTGGAGATGTCCGTCGACGAGCGCGCCCGCGCCGGCCTGTTCCTGGCCATGCAGTACCCGGTCGAGGTCCCCGGCGTCTCGGTCTCCAACTTCCTGCGCACCTCCGCCACCGCCGTCCGCGGCGAGGCCCCCAAGCTGCGCACCTGGGTGAAGGAGGTCAAGGAGACCATGGAGCGTCTCCACATGGACCCCTCCTTCGCCGAGCGCAACGTCAACGAGGGCTTCTCCGGCGGTGAGAAGAAGCGCCACGAGATCCTCCAGCTGGAACTGCTCAAGCCGAAGGTCGCGATCCTCGACGAGACCGACTCCGGCCTGGACGTCGACGCGCTGCGCGTGGTGTCCGAGGGCGTCAACCGCGTCCGCGAGTCCGGCGAGGTCGGCACCCTCCTGATCACGCACTACACGCGCATCCTGCGCTACATCAAGCCCGACTACGTCCACGTCTTCTCCGGCGGCCGCATCGTCGAGTCCGGCGGCGCCGAGCTCGCCGACAAGCTGGAGAACGAGGGCTACGAGGCCTACGTGAAGGGTGGCGCATCCGAGTGACACAGCTGCCGGGCCTTCTCGACACCGAGGCGATCCGCAAGGACTTCCCCATCCTGGACCGCGTGGTCCACGACGGGCGGAAGCTCGTGTACCTGGACAACGCGGCGACCTCGCAGAAGCCGCGCCAGGTGCTGGACGCCGTGAGCGAGTACTACGAGCGCTACAACGCCAACGTCCACCGCGGTGTGCATGTGCTCGCCGAGGAGGCCACGGCGCTGTACGAGGGAGCGCGCGACAAGGCCGCCGCGTTCATCAACGCGCCGAGCCGCGACGAGGTGATCTTCACCAAGAACGCCTCCGAGTCGCTCAACCTCGTGGCGAACATGCTCGGCTGGGCCGACGAGCCCTACCGGGTGGACCACGAGACCGAGATCGTCATCACGGAGATGGAGCACCACTCCAACATCGTCCCGTGGCAGCTGCTCGCGCAGCGCACGGGCGCGAAGCTGAAGTGGTTCGGGCTGACCGACGACGGCCGCCTCGACCTCTCCAACATCGACGAGGTCATCACGGAGAAGACGAAGATCGTCTCCTTCGTGCTGGTGTCCAACATCCTCGGCACCCTGAACCCGGTCGAGGCGATAGTCCGCCGGGCGCAGGAGGTCGGCGCCCTGGTCTGCGTCGATGCCTCGCAGGCCGCCCCGCACATGCCGCTGGACGTGCAGGCCCTGCAGGCCGACTTCGTGGCCTTCACCGGCCACAAGATGTGCGGCCCGACCGGCATCGGCGTGCTCTGGGGCCGCCAGGAGCTCCTCGAGGACCTGCCTCCGTTCCTCGGCGGCGGCGAGATGATCGAGACGGTGTCGATGCACTCGTCGACGTACGCTCCCGCCCCGCACAAGTTCGAGGCGGGCACGCCCCCGATCGCCCAGGCGGTCGGCCTCGGCGCGGCGATCGACTACCTGAACTCGATCGGGATGGACAAGATCCTCGCCCACGAGCACGCGCTCACCGAGTACGCGGTGCAGCGGCTGGCCGAGGTGCCCGGCCTGAGGATCATCGGCCCGACCACGGCCGAGGACCGGGGCGCCGCGATCTCCTTCACGCTCGGTGACATCCACCCCCACGACGTGGGCCAGGTCCTCGACGAGCAGGGCATCGCGGTGCGCGTGGGCCACCACTGCGCGCGGCCCGTCTGCCTGCGGTACGGAATTCCTGCGACCACGCGAGCGTCCTTCTATCTGTACTCCACGCCGGCCGAGATCGACGCACTGGTCGACGGCCTGGAGCACGTACGGAACTTCTTCGGCTGAGGGGCGTGAGCTGAGACCGTGAAGCTGGACTCGATGTACCAGGAAGTCATCCTGGACCACTACAAGAACCCGCACGGGCGGGGCTTGCGGGATGGCGACGCCGAGGTGCACCACGTCAACCCGACCTGCGGCGACGAGATCACGCTCCGCGTGAAGTACGACGGCACCACCATCGCGGACGTCTCGTACGAGGGCCAGGGCTGCTCCATCAGCCAGGCCTCGGCCTCCGTGCTGAACGAGCTGCTCGTCGGCAAAGAGCTGGGCCAGGCGCAGAAGATCCAGGAGACCTTCCTGGAGCTGATGCAGTCCAAGGGCCGGCTCGAGCCGGACGACGCGATGGAGGAGGTCCTGGAGGACGCCGTCGCGTTCGCCGGTGTCTCCAAGTACCCCGCACGAGTGAAGTGCGCCCTCCTGAGCTGGATGGCGTGGAAGGACGCGACGGCCCAGGCGCTGGACGGAGCCGACGCCGAAAGGAAGACGGCATGAGCGAGACCGCGGAGATGAAGCCGGCCTCGGAGGAGGAGCTCCGTGAGGCCCTGATGGACGTCGTCGACCCCGAACTGGGCATCGACGTCGTCAACCTCGGCCTGATCTACGGCATCCACGTCGACGAGGCCAACATCGCCACCGTCGACATGACCCTGACGTCGGCGGCGTGCCCGCTGACGGACGTCATCGAGGACCAGGCCAAGTCCGCCACGGACGGCCTCGTGAACGAGCTGCGCATCAACTGGGTCTGGATGCCGCCGTGGGGTCCCGACAAGATCACGGACGACGGGCGCGATCAGCTGCGCGCGCTCGGCTTCAACGTCTGAGTTCCCCTGGCCCGTTCGCGGCCGGCAAAGCGGCGACGCCGAAGGGCGTCGCCGCTTTCGTCTTTTCCTGCCCCGCACCTCTTCCTGCCCGTCACCGCCGTGCGCCCTCGATGTGTACGGCCGTACACATCGAGCGTTACGCTTCCCCTATGGGATACGTGATGCTCGCCGGCGCCATCGCCGCCGAAGTCGCCGCCACCACCGCGATGAAGTACAGCGACGGCTTCAGCAGGCTCGGGCCCTCGCTGGTGACCGTCCTCGGGTACGTGGTGTCCTTCCTGCTGCTCGCCCGGACCCTCGAGTCCCTGTCCATCGGCACGGCCTACGCCATCTGGTCGGGGGTCGGCACCGCGACCGTCGCGACGCTCGGGCTGGTGCTGTTCGGCGAGGGGCTGAGCACGGCCAAGGTCGCCGGGATCGTGCTGATCATCGGCGGAGTGGTGGTGCTGAACCTGGGCGGGGCCCACTGATGGCCCGGCGACACGACCCCGAGCGGCGGCAGCGGATCATCGACGCGGCGATCCGGGTGGTCGGCGCCAAGGGCATCGCCGGCCTGAGTCACCGCTCCGCCGCCGCCGAGGCCGATGTGCCGCTCGGCTCCACGACGTACCACTTCCGCACCCTCGACGAGCTGCTGGTCGCCGCGCTGCGGCAGGCCAACGAGGGCTTCGCCAAGGCGATCGCCGCACGCGGCGGCCTGGAGGACCCGCGGAACGATCTGGCCGGGGAACTGGCGGCCCTGATGGGGGAGTGGCTCGCGGGCGACCGGACCGGTGTCGAGCTGGAGTACGAGCTCTACCTCGCCGCCCTGCGCCGCCCCGCACTGCGTCCCGTGGCCGCCGAGTGGGCCGACGGCCTGGCGTCCCTCCTCGCCCGCCGCACCGACCCGGTGACGGCGAGGGCGCTGGTGGCGCTGATGGACGGCATCTGTCTGCAGGTGCTGCTGACCGGCGCGGCGTACGACGAACGGTACGCGCGCGAGGCGCTCGCCCGGATCGTCCCGCCCGGTCCCCGTGACCGGCCGGAGGCCGGCCCGCCCGTCACCTGAGACGGTGCCGGGCGGGTTCGCCTCCACGGCCCCCGGCCGGTTAGGTTGCCCTCATGACCGACACGACTGCTCCTCGCACCACTGGCGCCGTGGCCGCCGGCCTCGCCACGATCGCCTCCGACGGCACCGTTCTCGACACCTGGTTCCCCGCGCCCGAACTGGTCGAGCAGCCGGGCCCCGCCGGCACCGAGCGCCTGACCGCCGAGCAGACGGCGGAGTTGCTGGGCGGCGGCGCGACCGCGGCGATCGGCCCGGACGCCCGCAGGGGCGTAGAGGTGGTCGCGGTCCGCACGGTCATCGCCTCCCTGGACGAGAAGCCGACCGACGCGCACGACGTCTACCTGCGCCTGCACCTGCTCTCCCACCGCCTGGTCAAGCCGCACGGCCAGAGCCTGGACGGCATCTTCGGCCACCTCGCCAACGTCGCCTGGACCTCGCTCGGCCCGGTCGCCGTCGACGACCTGGAGAAGGTGCGGCTCAACGCCCGCGCCGAGGGCCTGCACCTCCAGGTGACGTCCGTCGACAAGTTCCCGCGCATGACGGACTACGTCGCCCCCAAGGGCGTCCGCATCGCCGACGCCGACCGCGTCCGCCTCGGCGCGCACCTCGCCGAGGGCACCACGGTCATGCACGAGGGCTTCGTGAACTTCAACGCGGGCACGCTCGGCACGTCCATGGTCGAGGGCCGCATCTCCGCCGGTGTCGTCATCGGCGACGGCTCGGACATCGGCGGCGGCGCCTCCACCATGGGCACCCTGTCCGGCGGCGGCAACGTCATCATCTCCATCGGCGAGCGCTGCCTGATCGGCGCCGAGGCCGGCGTCGGCATCGCGCTCGGCGACGAGTGCGTCGTCGAGGCCGGCCTCTACATCACCGCGGGCACCCGCGTCACCATGCCCGACGGTCAGATCGTCAAGGCCCGCGAGCTCTCCGGCGCCTCCAACATCCTCTTCCGCCGCAACTCGGTCACCGGCACGGTCGAGGCCCGCCCGAACAACGCGGTCTGGGGCGGCCTGAACGAGATCCTGCACAGCCACAACTGACCGTCGGCGGCCGTGACCTGCGGCCGCCTGATCGATCAACGCTCTGACCTGCTGCTGAGCTGTCGGCAGCTGTTGACGGTGGTCACCACTGAGCGCCCTTTCGCGGCCGAGGACGGCCCGGGAGGGCGCTCATGTGTGTGACGGCCCGCGGCCAGTTGCCGCAGCCACCGTCATTCGTGGAGCTGAGCTGCCCCGGGTCGCGCCGCAGGCATACCCGAGGCGGGCTCCTGTGCGCCGTCGAGCGGCAGGGCCTCGTCCTGCCCGAAGTCAGGGGTCTGGAAGGGGTTCGCCGTCGGTCGCGGCGATGCCGCGGCGGAGCAGCGGGGCTGCCCGTTCGGGGCGGAGAACAGCGGCTTCAGATCGATGAGAGTTCTCTCTTTCGGTGCGGGTCCCCTGAAGGGACCCGGTGTGCCGGTGACCGGGCACAGCGGTCCTACAGCTTGGTCATCTTGGCGTACGGGCTCAAGATCCGCATCTGCGCCGAGCCGAAATCCACGAGCGCCGCGATTCCGTCCTCGATGCCGATCACCCGGCCGAGGCCGTACACGTCATGTGTGACCTGGTCGCCCATGGCGAAGTGCTTGGGAGTCGGCGTGACCGGGGCCTTGAAGGGGCTGGTGGGCAAGTGACGCTTCGGTGCAGCAGACTTTGTCATGGCTCAGTATGAACCTAAACGTAGCCCGTTCGCTGTGGCCGTCGGCACAGATCCGGATGGGAACTGCCGCCGCCCTCGTGGCGCGTCCGCCGGGCGGGCCGCCTCAGGGGGTCGCGAGGTGTTCGTACTCCGCCAGGAGACCGTCGGTCGTTTCCCGGTCGGCGGGCCGCAGGGGGGCGCGGACGGGGCCCGCGGGCAGGGCGAGGGCGCCGAGGAGGGCCTTGGCGGTGACCGCGCCGGGCAGGCCGGCGGACATCATCCGCGCGATGAGCCCGGTGGCCTGCCGCTGGAGCCGGGCAGCCCCTGCCGTGTCGCCCGCGTCGAACGCGTCCAGCACGGCGCGGAGCCGGTGCGGGACGGCGTTCGCGACCGTGCTGACGTATCCCGCGCCGCCGACCGCGTAGAGGGCGAGGTTGTGCTCGTCGCAGCCCGCGTAGTACGCCAGATCGGTCCGGGCCAGGACCCGCTGGGCGCCGAGGAAGTCGTAGGAGCAGTCCTTGACCGCCACGATCCTGGGGTGGCCGGCCAGGCGGAGCAGGGTGTCGGGCTCCACGCGGGTGCCGGTGCGGCCGGGGATGTCGTAGAGCATCACCGGCAGCCCGCTCGCGTCGGCGACCTCGCGGAAGTGCGCCTCCACCGCGTCCTGCGGGGGTCTGCTGTAGTACGGCGTGACCACCAGCACCCCGTCGGCGCCCGCCTTCTCGGCCTGGCGCGCCAGTTCCACGGTGTGCCGGGTGTCGGAGGTGCCGACGCCCGCGACGATCGAGGCCCGGTTCCCGACCGCCTCGCGCACGGCCCGGACCAGTGCGGCCTTCTCGGCGTCCGTGGTGGTCGGCGACTCGCCCGTGGTGCCGCTGAGGACGAGGCCGTCGCAGCCCTCGGACACCAGACGGTCGGCCAGCTGGCCGGCGCCGGCGGTGTCGAGCGCGCCCGCCGGGGTGAACGGCGTGATCATCGCGCAGAGGGCGCGGCCGAAGGGCGGGGCCCCGGACGCCGGGGCCGGCTTCGTCCTCGTCGTCGCGCTCGTCGTGGCAGTCGTCGTCATGGGAGTAGTGTCGGCGGGATCATTGTGAAGCTCCACTTAAATCTTCTGTCGGATACAGGTAAGCCTTGCTGCATGGACGGGCACAAGCGGATTCGGTGGTCCCGGGGAGGCCGCCGGAGCGTGTGGTCCCGGTGGTGCCGGGTGGGGCGAGGGGGTCGGGGTCCCCGAACTCGTCGCGGAGGCCGCCCTGTTGCGGCCCCGGCCGGACTGGTTCCAGGCCCGGCTCGCCCGCCTGGGCGGGCGCGGCTCCGGCGGTGCGGGCCAGGGGTAGCGGGGGCTACCCGGGGTACCCGGGTGTTCCGGACCGAGAGGAGGCGGAACACCGTGACCGGGACCACCAACGCCAGGCCCGCGCTCTCCGAGCGCCGCCCGGTGGACGACCGCGCCACGGGCGGGCACGCCGTGGGTGCCCACCCCGGCGGTGAACGCGCGGCACGCGGAGAACCGGTGGGCGAGCACTCGGTGGGCGAACTCGTCCAGCAGGCCACCGAACAGGTCTCCCGCCTCGTGCGGCAGGAACTGGCCCTCGCCAAGGAGGAGCTGACCGAGAAGGGACGGCGCGCCGGGCGCGGCGGCGGGCTGATCGGCGCCGCGGGCGCGGTCGGCTACGTCGGCCTGATCGCGCTCGCCGGGACGGGCACCGCCGCGCTCTCGCTGGTGCTGCCCGTGTGGGCCGCGGCGCTCATCGTGACCGCCGTGCTGTTCACGGTGGCCGGCGTGCTGGCCGCGACGGGCCGCGCCCAGTTGCGCCGGGCCACGCCGCCCACGCCCGAGGAGGCGCTCGGCAGTGTCAAGGCGGATGTCGAGGAGATAAAGGAAAGGGCGCACCACCGATGACGGACAGGACGCAGGGGGCGGGCGGCGGATCCACTCCGGCCGCCGGCGCGAAGGGCCCCGACGAACTGCGGCAGCAGATCGAGGAGACGAGGAGTCAGCTCGGCGACACCGTGGAGGAGTTGGCCGCCAAGGCCGACGTGAAGGGCCGTGCCAAGGCCCGTGCCGCCGATCTGCGGGACAAGGCCGGCGCGATGACGGTGCATCTGCGCAGCACCGCCTCGCGGGCCGGGCACCGGGTGCAGGAGAAGGCGAGCCATGCCGGGCACCGGATGCAGGAGAGGGCGAGCCACGCCGGGCACGCGGCACACGAGAGGGCGGCTGAGACCGGGCACGCGGCCGGGCAGACCGTGCCGCGCCGGATGCGCGCCGCCGTCGAGGCCTGCCGCCGCAACCCGCGCCCGATGATGATCGCCGGTGCGGTCGGCGCGGCCGTCGTCACGGCGGGAGTGCTGGCCCGGCGGCACGGCGGACGCCACTGACGCCGACCGGTCGAGGGCGCGGGGCGGACGCCGTACGCGCCCGGCGGGAGAGGCGTCAGCGGCAGCGGCGACAGTGGTTCGAGACAGTTGCGGCCAGTCGCAGTGGCGGCAGGAGTGGCAGCAGTGGCCGGAGGGGCCCCGCGCTCGGGCGCGGGGCCCCTCCGGCCGTTCCGCGAGATCGCGGGAACCCCGGAGGGGCCGCGGGACCGCGGGACCGCGACTACGGGTGGAACCGCAGCACCTGCGGGTCGTGGTCGCTGATCTGGTCGTGGAACTCCGAGTTGATGTGCACGCTGTCGTACTCGAAGTCGCAGCCGCGCCGGATCGACGGGCTGACCAGGATCTGGTCCAGGACCTGCTCGTTGCCCTGGTAGTCGTAGGTGTACCGCTCGCTCTTCGGCAGCGACTTGATCGCCGACCACAGCTCGCCGTCACCCTCGAGGATGCCGGCGGTGTCGGAGAACTCGAAGTCGTTCATGTCGCCGAGCGCGATGACGTCCGCGTTCCGCTGCACCTTCAGGATGTCCTTGACGAAGGCGTTCACCTCGGCGGCCTGCAGGTGCCGCTGGACCTCCGACTTGCGCACCGGCGGCTGGTACTGCGCGGCCAGCCCCTGGTCGCCGCCCTTGGAGGCGAAGTGGTTGGCGATCACGAAGACGGTGCGGCCACGGAAGACGAACTCGCCGGCCAGCGGCTTGCGGCTGTCCTCCCAGGCGTCGCTCGCCGGGTCGATCCGGCCCGGGGAGGCCGTCAGGGCCGCCCGTCCGTGCTCACCGGTGACGCCGACGGCGGTGGTGGAGTCGCCGCCCGGACGGTCGGTGAAGGACACCCGCTCGGGGTTGAACAGGAAGACCTGGCGGATGTTGCCGCCCGGCTGACCGCCGTCCTGGTCGTTGACCGGGTTGATCGAGCGCCAGTCGTACTTCGGGCCGCCCGCCGCGACGATCGCGTCGATCAGCTTGGTGACCGTCTGCGCGGCGTCGACCGTGCCGTCGTCGGTGGCGCCGTTGTCGTCCTGGATCTCCTCCAGGGACACGATGTCCGGCGACTGGAGGTTGTTCACGATCGCGGAGGCGTGGGCGGCGAAGGTGCCGTCGGACGGGTCGAGGTTCTCCACGTTGTACGTGGCCACCGCCAGCTCGCCGCGCGACTGCCTGCGGGTCGTCTCCCGCTCCAGGCCGCCCTGCTCGAGCGTGCCGAGGCTGCTCGCGACCAGGGTGTAGCCGCCGTACTGGTTGAAGTCCAGCGGGCCGGTGGTGGTGCCGGCGAGGGTGTCGCCGACGTTCGCGACGGGGAAGCCGGCGGTCGGGCCGAGGGACTGGATCTGGATCCGGCCGGTGTTCTGGGAGTCGTAGGAGCCGTACACCGTGCCGCCGCGGCGGTTGCGGTGCTCGTGCGGCTTCACCGTGACCCACAGCTCGCTGTACGGGTCGGTCGCGGTGACCACGCGGGCGTCGGCGACCTGGACGTTCATGCCCTCCAGGGACTCGTAGTAGTCCAGGGCGTACGTCGAGGGCCGCAGCGGCAGGCCGTTGATCGAGCCGTTCGCGGCGGGGTCCCCGGCCGGGGTGTACGCGTCCGGCACGGAGTCGGCGCCGACGACGACCGGGGCCGGAACCGCGTTGCCGCCGGAGACGACGGTGACGGTGGGCTTGGTTATCTCGGTGACCGACTGGTTGCCGGAGGAGGTGCCGCCGGGCACGTACTCCGAGACCGTGCCGGTGACCGTGACGGAGTCGCCGACGGCGACCTTCGGGGCGGAACCGGTGAAGACGAAGACGCCCTCGCTGGTGGCCGGGTCGTCGTCGGCGGCCGGGTCCTGCATCCAGAAGCCCTTGGACGAGCCGTAGGTGCGCACGCCGGTGACGATTCCGGCCACGTCGGTGACCTTCTGGCCGGCGTACGGCGAGGTCCGGGTGGTGCCCTGGATGTCGTGGATGCGCACGGAGTCGGCGTGCGCCGCCACGGGCAGGACGATCATTTGAACAGCGGCCGCCGCGGAACAGACGGCGGCGACGGTCAGCGCGCCGAGGCGCGCGGAAGACTTGCTCGGCAACGGAATCCCTCCGGGGAGTTTCGTGAGCGCCGGGACGTGGGTGGAGCGTGGGACCGCGGGCCGCGACCGGTGGGGCGGAGGCGGCGCGCGCAGAGATCAGTGAACAGATGTCCCCCGAATTTCTACGCGCGTCAATCTCCAGTGTGGTCACGGTAGTTGTCAAGGTTTCGGCCATGTATGACGGCTGTCGGGGAGATGAACCGGGCGGCATGGGTGGAAATCCGTCTAGGCTGAGCGGTTGAGCCGTAGGCCGTCCCCGCGGGTGGTCGTACGGTGTTCCGACGGTCGTACGGCCCTCAAGGCGCCCTAGGAGAACCAGCCGATGTCAGACAGGTCCCCGTTGCCGCCGGTGCGGCTGAGTTCCGAACCGGAGCTGGCCCGGGACGCGCTCGCCACTCCACTGCTGTCGCGGGCCGCGAAGCTCGCCCGCTGGGCCGGGCCGGCCACCCGCGTCGACGCCGGCGGCGGACTCGTGGACGAGCAGCTGCCCGCCGCGGCCGAGGCGCTCGGGCTGAGCGGGGACGACGCGGCGGCCTCGGCGAGCGAGGCGTGGCGGGTCGCCCTCGACACCGGCCTCGTCGAGATCACCGACGAGGAGGCGGGCACCGTCGCCGCCGGGGACGGCCTGGGCCTGCTCGCCGGTTCGCCGCACGACGTGCTCACCGTCTGGCGCGGGGCGCTGGAGACGGTGCTGGCCGACGCGAGCGTGCCGGACCTGGAGGACCTCGTCGACGCGATGGAGGGGGGCGGCACGGTCGACCTCTCGTCGCTGGACTGGGACCCCGAGGGCGAGGCGGAGTTCCTCGACGGGGTGCTCGGCAACCTGTACCTGCTGACGGTCGGCGAGGACGGGCCCGGCGAGGGCCCGGTGCCGCTTCCGGCGCTGGCCGCCTCCATGATCGTGCCCAGTGACATGGGTGAGCCCACGAACGACGTACTGGAGCAGGTGTCCGACGCCATGATGCGGCTGGACGACCAGTTCCGGCTGCTGGAGCCGGTCGGCCTGGTGGAGTACCGGCCGGTGGACGAGGAGCTCATGGCGGACGCCGAGGAGGAGCCGTCGGCGCCGGACGACGAGATGGACGTCGCCCGCTACGGCATGGTGCGGCTGACGCCCCTCGGGCGGTACGGACTGCGGTCCCGGCTCCTGGAGGCCGGGTTCGAGGCCCCGGCGGTCGGGGACCTCGCGGACAAGGGAGCCGACGCGCTGCTCGACGGCACGGCCCACTTCCCGCCCGCGGCCGCGCAGGCGGAGACCGAGCACTGGCTCGCGCGCCGCGAAGCCCTTGGCGCGGCACGGGAGTTGCTCGCGGCGGCGCGCGGTGGCGACGCCGGGGCGCCGCTGCGGCGGCTGCGCTGCCAGCAGGCCCTGTCCCTGGTGGGGGCGCAGGCCGAGCCGGCGCTGCGGGAGGTGCTCGGCGACGCGGAGCTGGGCGGGCTGGCGCGGGTCTGGCTGACCGAACAGGGCGCCGCCGACGTGCCGGCGCCGCCCGAGGAGATGGTGTTCTGGCTGACCGTCGACACGCTCGCCGCGCAGCTCGCGGCCGAGGGGAACTCGGCCGAGCTCCAGGCGTTGGTGGAGGGGCTGGCCCGGCAGCACAGCGGCTTCTTCGCGGCGGCCTGGCGGGTGAACCATCCCGCCACGGCGGACGTGCTGGAGGCGATGGGGCGGCTGCACCCGGACAAGAAGGTGGCCAAGGAGGCCCGCAAGGCCGCCTTCAAGGCGCGCTCCGCGCACGGGGGCTGAGGCCTCTCCGGCGAGAAGGCGCGGCGACGGCCCGGCGCAGGTGCGGCGTCGGCCCTGAGGGGACGCGACGTGGGCCCGGCGCGGGTGCAGCGCGGGCGCGGCGTCGGCCCGGCGGGGACGCGAGGCGGGTCCGGCGCGGGCGGGTGTGGGCCCGGCGGGGAGGTGGGTCCGGCGATGGCGCGTCGCAGGGTTGGCGGAGACGCGGCGCGGGCCCGGCGTGCGCGCGGCGCGGGCTCGCGCGGGCTCGGTGCAGGCGCGCGCCGGCACGGCGAGGACGCGAGGCAGGCCCGGCGTGGGCGGGGTGTGGGCCCGGCGAGGACGGGGGTCCGGCGATGGCGCGGGCGCAGGGCCGGCGAAGGCCCGGCGCGGGCCTGACGCAGGCGAGACGTCGGCCCGGCGGGGACGCGACGTGGGCCCGGCGCGGGCGCGGCGTCGGCACGGCGAGGACGCGAGGCGGGGCCGGCGCGGGCGGGTGTGGGCCCGGCGGGGAGGTGGGTCCGGCGATGGCGCGTCGCAGGGTTGGCGGAGACGCGGCGCGGGCCCGGCGTAGGCGCGGCGCAGGTCGGGCGCAGGCGCGCGTATCTCCGTGCGCCTGCGGTCCAGTTCCCGTCCCGACGGGTCCGGCTCCCGCGCCGGTGATCGTGTCGGCGCGGGACCCGGGCCAGGGTCCGGGCTTTTGCCTCTCGTGGGTTCTTGTATACGGATTCATGGAACGGAGCCCGGTGAAGTCGGGTGGCGTTCAACTCCTGTTCAGCGGCGGGCGGGACGGTTGCGCCGGGACGAGGCCGTCGCCCCTCCACGGCTCTGACACCGTCACAGGAGACACCATGTCGCTCACCCGCAGGGACTTCGCGAGGAACTCCGCCCTCACCGGCGCCGGAGTCGCCCTGGCCGGCAGCGTCGGCGCCCTCGCCACCGCGCCGAACGCCCTCGCCTCCGCCGAGACCGGCAGCGCCGGTGAGGAGACGGCGGCAGCGCACGGCGGCGTCGGCTACGGGCCGCTGCTCCCCGACCCGAAGGGCATCCTGGCCCTGCCCGCCGGCTTCTCGTACCGGATCATCACCCGGACCGGGGAGACCAGGCTGGAGTCCGGCGAGTCCACGCCCTCCAACCACGACGGCACCGCCACCTTCGAGGGCCCGCGCGGCGCGACCCTCCTGGTCAACAACCACGAGCTCAAGGGCCCGCGCGCGAACTGGAAGTACCCCGTGCCGCTGACCGAGGGCCTGGTCTACGACCCGGCCGCCTCCGGCGGCTGCACCGTCGTCGAGGTCCGCCGCGACCAGGTCGCCGAGTGGGTCGGCATCGCCGGCACCTCCACCAACTGCGCGGGCGGCAGCACGCCTTGGGGCACCTGGCTGACCTGCGAGGAGACCGAGGACAAGGCCGGCCAGAACGGCATGACCAAGGACCACGGGTACGTCTTCGAGGTCGACCCCCAGGACCGGCGCGCCAACCGCGACCCCCGGCCCGTCAAGGCCCTGGGACGGTACGCGCACGAGGCCGTGGTGGTGGACCCCAAGCGGGGCCACCTCTACCTCACCGAGGACGCCTCCGGCCCCAACGGCCTGCTCTACCGCTGGACCCCGCCGGAGGGCTTCCGGCACGGCCGCGGCATGCTGCGCACCCTCGCCGACGACGCGGGCCGCCTGCAGGCCTTCAAGTGCTTCGACTCCGGCGGCAAGTTCGTCGACGACCTCTCCCGCGCCACGAAGACCGGCACCGTGTACGGCGTCGACTGGGTCGACGTCCCCGACCGCGACGCGAAGACGGTCCCCACGCGCAAGCAGTTCACCGACGGCCAGATCACCCGCGCCCGCAAGCTGGAGGGCATGTGGTGGGGCGACGGCGGCGCCTACATCGTCTCCTCCTTCGCCCGTGCGGAGAGCCCGGTCCAGCACGACGGCCAGGTCTGGTTCTACGACCCCAAGCGCCGCACGCTCACCCTCAAGGTCCTCTTCGGCGTCAACCCGGACCCGGCCGAGGACGGCGCCTTCGACGGCCCGGACAACATCACCGTCTCCCCGTACGGCGGTCTCGTCATCGCCGAGGACGGCGAGGGCGTGCAGCACCTGTTCGGCGCCACCGACAGCGGCCGTACCTACCCGATCGCCCGCAACGACCTGAACATCGGCACCGAACAGGAGCCCGAGTACAGCGAGTTCACCGGCGTCACCTTCTCGCCCGACGGGCGCACCCTGTTCGCCAACATCCAGGAGCCGGGCATCATGGTCGCCGTCACGGGCCCCTGGAAGCGCCAGCAGCGCGGCTGAATTCCCCCCGAGAACCGATTCGCCCGCCCGGCCCGCGGCGTCCGGAGCGCGCCCGCCCGGTAAGGGGGCGGGCGCCCTCCGGTCGAGGGCGCCCGCCCCGGGGAGTCCCCCTACAGCGCCTGCGCCGCCGGCTTCACCATGTTGCGTACGGTGCGGGCCTTGACGAAGTCGCCCATGGCGGTCATCTCCCACTCGCCGGAGAACTGCCGGACGAGCTTGGCCATCATCACCCCGGTCTGCGCCTCGGCGTGGGTGAGGTCGAAGCGGACGAGCTCCTCGCCGGTGGCCGCGTCCATCAGACGGCAGTACGCCTTGGCGACCTCGGTGAACTTCTGCCCGGAGAAGGAGTTCACCGTGAAGACCAGGCCGGTCACCTCCTGCGGGATGCGCCCGAGGTCGACCACGATCACCTCGTCGTCGCCCGCGCCCTCACCGGTGAGGTTGTCGCCGGAGTGCTTGACCGCGCCGTTCAGGATGGTCAGCTTGCCGAAGTAGCAGCTGTCGAGGTGGTTGCGCTGCGGGCCGTAGGCGATGACGGAGGCGTCCAGGTCGATGTCCGCGCCGCGGAACGCGGGCTCCCAGCCGAGGCCCATCTTGACCTGGGACAGCAGCGGGCGACCGCCCTTGACCAGGGACACCGTCTGGTTCTTCTGCAGGCTGACCCGGCCCTTGTCGAGGTTGACCTTCCCGGCGCCGGGAGCGGGGGCGGCGGCGGGCGGTGCGGCCGGTGCCGGGGGAGCGGTGACCGGCGCGGCCGGCTGCGGCGGCGCGGTGGGCGGCGCCGGCGCCTGGACGGCGGGGGCGGGCGGCGCGGCCGGTTCCTCCACCGTGACGCCGAAGTCGGTCGCGATGCCCGCGAGCCCGTCGGCGTACCCCTGGCCGACGGCGCGGGCCTTCCACTGGCCGCCCCGCAGATAGATCTCCACGACCACCAGGGCGGTCTCGGTGCCGAGCCGCGGGGGCGTGAAGGTGGCCAGGACGGCGCCGCCGTCCGCGTCGCGCAGGGTGGCCGTCGGCTCGATGCCCTGGAAGGTCTGGCCCGCCGCGTCCGGGCTGGCGGTGACGACGATCTTCTCGATGCCCGGCGGGACGGCGGTGGTGTCCACGGTGATCGCGTCGGGCGCCGTGCCGCCGCCCGAGCGGTAGGTCACACCGGGTCCGGTGGGCTGGTTGTAGAAGATGAAGTCGTCGTCGGAGCGCACCTTGCCGTCGGCGGTGAGCAGCAGGCCCGATACGTCGAGCCGCACCGGGGCGGCGACGTCCACCGTCACGCGGGCGGCGGAGAGAGGGATGTTCGAGCCGGGGGTCATAGCTGTCATGCCGGGAGAACGAACAAACCCCCTTTACCGTTCCCTTACCCTGCGCGCGTCCGGCGCGGCTCGCCACGCCCCCCCCGGCCCGCGTCCCCCGCCTCGCCTACGGCACGACCACGATCTTCCGGCCCACCCCCGCCGCGAACTGCTCCAGCGCCTGCGGGTACCGCTCCAGCGGAACGCGGTCGCTGATGAAGACCTCCGGGTCCAGCACCCCGTTCGCGAACAGCTCGGCCGCCCGCTCGAAGCTGTGCAGCACCGCCATCGACCCGGTGATCGTGATCTCGTGGTTGTAGATCCGGTACGGGTCGATCGTCACCCGGGTCGCGTAGTCGGCCACGCCGAACTGGAGGAACGTGCCCGCCTTGGCGACCCGGTCCAGTCCGTCCTGGATCGCCGCCGCGTTGCCGGTCGCGTCCACCACCACGTCCCAGCCCCGCGGCCGGTCCAGCTCGTCCGCGTTCGCCGCGGACGCCGAGAGGCCGAGCCGGCGCGCCGTCTCCAGCCGCGCCGGGTTCACGTCGACGACGTCCACGCTCGCCGCGCCCGTCCGCTTGGCCAGCTCCAGCATCATCAGCCCCATGGTCCCGGAGCCGTAGATCAGGACGTGCGCGCCGAGGCGCGCGCGGAGCACGTCGTAGCCGCGCACCGCGCACGACAGCGGTTCCACCAGCGCCGCGTCCTGGGTGCGGACGTGCTCGGGCAGCCGCACGCAGTTCGCCACGGGGGCCACCGCGTACTGGGCGGCGCCGCCCGCGGTGGTCACACCGATCGCGGCCCAGCGCTCGCACAGGTTGTTGTGGCCGGTGCGGCAGTACCGGCACTCGTGGCAGTACAGCGAGGGATCCACCGCCACCCGGTCGCCGACCGACACCTCCGTGACCCGCCTGCCGACGCCGACCACCTCGCCGGCGAACTCGTGACCGGGCACGATCGGCAGCTCGGGCGCGAACTCGCCCTGCAGGATGTGCAGGTCCGTGCCGCACAGTCCGCAGGCCGCCACCTCCACGACCACCTCGCGGGGCCCCGGCGCCGGGTCCGGGACCTCGGTCACGACGGCGCGGCCCACGGACTCGATGACGGCGGCCTTCATTTCACGGCTCCCAACGACAGGCCCTGGACCAGTTTGTCCTGGGCGGCGAACCCCGCGGCGAGCACCGGCAGGGAGATGACCAGCGACGCGGCGCACACCTTGGCCAGGAACAGGCCCTGGCTGGTGATGAAGCCGGTCAGGAAGACGGGTGCGGTCTCGGCGACCACGCCGGTGAGCACCCGGGCGAAGAGCAGTTCGTTCCAGCTGAAGATGAAGCAGATCAGGGCGGTCGCGGCGATGCCCGGCAGGGCGATGGGCGCGACCACCCGGGCCAGGACGGTCGGCAGACGCGCTCCGTCCACCCGCGCGGCCTCGATCACCGCCACCGGCACCTCGGCGAGGAAGGACTGCATCATCCACACCGCGATCGGCAGGTTCATCGCGGTGTAGAGCACGACCAGCAGCCAGATGTTGTCCAGCATCCCGGCGTTCCGGGCGAAGAGGTAGATCGGCAGCAGGCCCGCCACGGCCGGCAGCATCTTGGTGGACAGGAAGAAGAACAGCACGTCGGTCCACTTGCGCACCGGCCGGATCGACAGCGCGTACGCCGCCGGGAGGGCGAGCAGCAGGACGCAGCCGGTGGACACCACGGACGCCACCGTGGAGTTGACGAGTGCGGGCCACGGGCTCGCCCCGCCGCCGGTGCCGAAGAACTCCCGGTAGCCGTCCAGGGTCAGCGCGGCCGCGAAGGACGGCGGGTCGGCAGCCGCGTCGGTCTCCGAGTGGAAGGACGTCAGGGCCATCCAGGCGATGGGCAGGAAGAAGACGACGCCGGCCAGCCAGGCCGCCAGGCCGAGGACCGGGCCACGGCGGCTCCGGGGGCGCGGGGCGAGGGTACTCATGCGCGGGACACCTCCTCGCGGAACAGGGACGACACCACGCGCAGGGCGAAGGTCGCGATGACGATCGAGCCGATGACCACCAGGACGCCCGCGGCGGACGCGAGGCCGTTCTCGTGGGCCTGGTAGAAGCTCTGGTAGACGGTGTAGGGCAGGTTGGCGGTGCCCAGGCCGCCGGAGGTGAGGGTGAAGACGGCGTCGAAGTTCTGCACGATGTAGATCGAGCCGAGCAGGGCACCGAGTTCGAGGTAGCGGCGCAGGTGCGGCAGTGTCAGATGGCGGAAGATCTGCCAGTCGCTCGCGCCGTCCACCCGCGCGGCCTCGATCTGCTGCTGGTCCCGGCTCTGCAGCCCGGCCAGCAGGATCAGCATCATGAACGGTGTCCACTGCCACACCAGCGAGGCCTCGACGGCGAGCAGCGGGGTGGTCGAGATCCAGTCGGGCTGCGGCCCGCCGACGTAGTGCAACAGGCCGTTGAACAGGCCGTATTCGGGGTTGTAGAGCACGTGCTTCCACAGCAGTGCCGCGGCCACCGGCACCACCAGGAACGGCGCGACGAGCAGGGTGCGGACCGCCCCGCGGCCGGGGAACCTCCGGTCCAGGAGCAGGGCGAGCAGCAGCCCCAGCACCAGGCTCGCCAGCACCACCGCCACCGTCAGCAGCACGGTCGTCCACACCGAGTGGCGCAGACCGGGGTCGGTGAGCACCTGACGGTAGTTGCCGACGCCGGTGAAGTGGCGGGCCTTGGGATAGAGGGCGTTCCAGTCGAAGAAGGAGATCACCAGCGTGGCCACGAAGGGGAGTTGGGTCACGGCGATCATGAAAACGAGCGCGGGCAGCAGCGGGGCCCGGGTGGCCCAGGCGCGCAGCCGTGGCGAGGGCGGGCGCGGCGCGCGGGCGGCAGCGGCGGAAACCGGTGCGGTGGTCGTGGCCGTCATCGTCCCTCGTACTCCTCGGAGATCTTCGCGGCGAGCTTCTGGGACTTCCTCAGGGCCGCCTCGACGGACTGGCGTCCGGCGACGGCCGCGCTGATCTCCTGGGAGACCTTGGTGCCGAGATCGGTGAACTCGGGGATGCCGACGAACTGGATGCCGGGCGCGGGCCGCGGCTGCACGCCCGGGTCGCCGGGCCGCGCGCTCTCGATGGCGTCCTTCGTCCGCTCCTGGAAGGCGGCGGCCTCCTTGCGGTAGGCGGGGTTCGCGTACGTCGACGCGCGCTTGCCGGCCGGGACGTCGGACCAGCCGGCATGGTCGCCGACGAGCTGCTCGTAGCCCTTGCCGGAGGCCCAGGAGACGAACTTCCAGGCCTTGCCGGGGTTGCGGGACGCCTTCTGGATGCCCCAGGCCCAGGTGTAGAGCCAGCCCGAGGACGACGTCCGCTCGACCGGTGCGGGGGCGTAGCCGATCCTGCCCTCGACGGGGGAGCCCGCCGCCTCCAGGGAGCCGGCCGCCGAGGTGGCGTCGTACCACATGGCGACCTTGCCCTGGGTCATGTTGTTGAGGCACTCGGCGAACCCGGACTGGGCGGCGCCGGACTCGCCGTGCGCCCGCACCAGGCCGACGTAGAACTTCGTCGCCTTCTCGAACTCGGGGGAGTCCAGGCGCGCCTTCCAGTCCTTGTCGAACCAGGTGCCGCCGAAGGTGTTCACCACGGTCGTCAGCGGGGCCGCCAGCTCGCCCCAGCCGGGCAGTCCGCGCAGGCAGATGCCCCGCATCCCGGGCCGGGCGCCGTCCGCCTTCGCGGCGAGGTCGGCCACCTGGCGCCAGGTGGGGCGGGCGGGCATCCGCAGGCCCTTCGCCGCGAACACGTCCTTGCGGTACATGAGGAACGACGACTCGCCGTAGAACGGCTCGCCGTAGAGCCTGCCGTCGCCGGCGGTGAGCGACTCGCGCATCGGCTTCAGGATGTCCCGCTGGTCGAAGGCCGGGTCCCGGGCCACGTACGGGTCCAGCTCGTGCAGCCAGCCGTTGCGGGCGTAGATCGGTATCTCGTAGTTGGACAGGGTGGCGACGTCGTACTGGCCGGCCTGGTTGGCGAAGTCCTGGCTGATCTTGTCGCGGACGTCGTTCTCCGGCAGCACGGTGAAGTTCACCCTGATGCCGGTCTCCTTGGTGAAGTGCGCGGCGGTGAGCTTCTGCAGCTCCAGCATCTGCGGGTTGTTGACCATCAGGACGTTGATCGAGTCGCCGCCGGACCCGGCCCCGCCCGCTCCGACCCAGCAGCCGGAGAGCAGCGGGGCGAGCAGCGTCCCTGCGGCGGCCAGGGCGAGCGTCGCTCGCGGCCGCCGTCGGCTCTGGGTTCGCATGGATCACTCCTGGACGAATAGGTGGATAAGGGGTGCTCCTCGGCGCGGAAAACCCCTGCGTGGCAGGTGAGTTCGAGAAATCAGACCCGGATGACCTGCGGGCCCAGCAGGGCGTGGCGATGGGCCTCGGCCGCCGGGAGCAGGGTGCTCGTCACGATCGCCTCCAGCGCGCCGACCTCCGCGAACCGGCAGAAGCTGACCGCGCCGAACTTGGTGTGCACCCCCGCGAAGACGGTTCGCCGCGCCGCGCGCATCGCCTGTGCCTTGACCTCGCTGACGGCGGGGTCGGGCGTGGTCAGGCCGTGCTCGCGGGAGATGCCGTTGGCGCCGATGTAGGCGAGGTCGAGGACGAAGCCGGCGAGCATCTTCGTCGTCCAGTGGTCGACGGTCGCCAGCGTGCCCGCGCGGACCCGGCCGCCGAGCAGCAGCACCGAGACGTTCTCGGTCTCGGCGAGGGCCGCCGCGACGGGCAGGGACGCGGTGACCACGGTCAGCGGCCGGTCCGTCGGCAGCGCCTCGGCGATGAGCCGCGGGGTGAAGCCCTCGTCGACGAAGACGGTCTCCGCGTCACCGAGCAGCTCGGCCGCCGCGGCGGCGATCCGGCGCTTCTCGGGGACGTGGCTGGTGGCGCGGAAGGCGAGCGTCGTCTCGAAGCCGGCGCTCTCCACCGGGTAGGCGCCGCCGTGGGTGCGGCGGACCAGTCCGTGGTCCTCCAGGGCGCGCAGGTCGCGCCGTACGGTCTCCTTGGCCACGCCCAGCGCGGCGGCGAGCGCGGTGACGTCGACCGCGCCGGTGGCGCGGGCCACCCGCACGATCTCCCGCTGACGCTCCTCCGCCGTCCTCGCGCTCACGGCCGACACCCGCTCTCCCTGCTGCGCTGCCCGTTCGGGCCCGGTGGGGCCCTCGGGGGAAAGTTCTACAGCGGGTGTGCGGCACGGACCAGGCCTGTTGCGGAACCGATGCTGCCCGTATGTGCCCGATCGCGGGGCGGCGCGCCCGTCCCGGACCTGCGCGGCGGTGTGCCCGCGGGTGGGATCGGGCCGGGGCGGTGCCCGAACGCGGCGGCGGGCGGGCCCGTTCGGTGCCCGCCCGCCGCCGCGAACGACAGTTTCACGCCGCGCCCGGCCGCCCCGCGAGCCGCCCTCCGCCTCGTCGCGAGCCGCCCCGGGCCTCGTGCGCGCTTGCCCCCGCGCCACCCCCCGGCGCCGCCCCGGGCCTCCAGTGCGCCGCCCCGGGCTTCCCGTGCGCCGCCCCGCGCCGTCAGTACGGCCAGATCGGCGGGTCGGTCACGAATTCGCCGCCGAGGCGGGCGTGTGCCGGGTTCCCGGAGTCCAGCTCGCCCTGCTCGGCGATCAGCTTCCCGGCGTACGGTTCGGAGTCGTCCCGGGGCTCGTAGCCCAGCGCCCGCGCGGTCGACAGGTCCCACCACAGGCGGGTGTTGGCGGAGGAGCCGTAGACGACGGTGTGGCCGACGTGCTCGGCGGTCAGGGCCGCGTGGAAGAGGCGGGCGCAGTCGCCGGGGCTCAGCCAGATCGAGAGCATCCGCACGTCGGTCGGCTCCGCGATGCAGGAGCCGATCCGCACCGAGACCGTCTCCAGGCCGTGCTTGTCCCAGTAGAGCTGGGCGAGATCCTCGCCGAAGGACTTCGACAGGCCGTAGAAGGTGTCCGGGCGGTGCGGGGTGCCCACCGGGATCAGCGGGTCGTCGTCCCCCGGGCGCGGGGTGCAGCCCACCGCGTGGTTGGAGGAGGCGAACACGATGCGTCGGACGCCCTCCTCGCGGGCCGCCTCGTACAGGTTGTAGGTGCCCTCGACGTTGACCCTGAGGATCTTCCCGAACGGGGCTTCCACGGGGATGCCCGCCAGATGGATGATCGCGTCCACGCCCCGGACCGCCTCGCGCAGGGCGTCCCGGTCGGCGAGGTCCGCGGTGATCGCGTCCGGCTCCTCCTCGATCGGCCGGACGTCGAGCAGGCGCAGCGCGTGGCCGTGGTCCGGAAGCAAGTCCCGCATCAAAGTGCCGATCCCGCCGGCGGCTCCGGTGAGCAGAACGGTGCGGGGAGCGGGCATCCTCGGTCTCCTTGCGTCATCGGCGGCCTTTGAACCGTATGCATGGACGAGATTCATCTGCGTGGACACGCTGTGAGCGGGGCCCCGCACCGCGTCAAGTGTCGCGCGCAGTCGTGAGATCCGCTGCCCCTTTACGCAGCGCCGCCGCCGTCACCAGCAGCGTCAGACCCGTCAGAAGCAACAGCGTCCCGCGGCCGACGTGTTCGACCAGCGCGGCCCCCACCGCCAGCCCGGCCACGGTCGGCGCCAGGACGATCGTGCGGGCCGTGGCGGCCACACGGCCCAGCAGCTCGCCGGGCGTCTCCCGCTGCACGGCGGTGAAGGCGGCGATCAGCGCGCAGGGCAGACCCGCGCCGATCGCCGCGCTGCCCGCCAGGGCCACCGCGTCGTACGGGACCGCCCGCGCGGCCACCCCGGCACCGGTGAGGGCGATGCCGTACACCGCGAACCCCGCCTCGCCCAGACGGCGCAGCGCGGCCCCGGAGACGAGCCCGACCGCGACCGACCCGGCCCCCTGCACGGCGTACAGCACACCGGCGTATCCCGCGGGCCGGCCGAGGCCGTCCACGACGGCCTGGAGCAGCGCGCCGTTCAGGCCGGCGCAGAACATGGTGGCGCCCCCGGCCAGGACGAGCCGCCGCAGCCGCGGGGCGGCCCACAGCCGGCGGGCGCCCTCGGCGGTCCGCTCGCGCCAGGAACGCGCGGGTCCGCCCGATGGCTCCTCGTGGACGCGCAGCAGCGCGTACAGGCCCGCGGCGAGCACGAACGTGGCCGCGTCCACCAGGGCGACGGCCGGACCGCCGTACGCCGCGTACAGGCCCGCGCCGACCAGGGGGGCCAGCAGTTTCATGCCCTCGGTGGCGGTCGTCCGCAGCCCGTTGAAGTCGCCGAGCAGCGCGGGGCCCACCGCGGCGCCGACCAGTGCCGACTCCGCCGCGTCGTGCACGGTGCCGGCGGCGCCGTAGCCGAACAGGACGGCGAGGAGCAGCCAGGTGCGGCCCGGGGAGCCGGCGGCGCACAGCAGGAGCAGGAGCGCCGCCGGCAGCAGGTTCACGGCGATCAGCAGGGGCCTGCGGCGGGTGCGGTCGGCGAGCGTGCCGAGCGGCGGGCCGGCCAGGGTGGGGGCCCACAGGGCGAGCGGGCACAGCGCGGCGAGCGCGTTGGAGCCGGTGAGGTCCTTGACCCACACGGCCGACGCCAGCGAGAGCGCCGACGTGCCGAAGCCGGAGACCACCACCGCCGCCAGGCACAGCCCCGCCTCGCGATCGCGCAGCACCCGCACCAGGGACCGGGAATACGTCGTCATACCCGACGACCGTGGTGCTGAGTCCCGCCCGGGCGGATCGGTCGGACGCCCTATTTCCGCGCACCGCCGCCGCGCCGGCCGGCCGTCTCCGATCGGCAATGCGCCGGAGGTGTGCCCCCGCGGCCCCGTCACCGATGAGTTCCGCGGCGGCCGCGGGTCTACTTCAGGAAGGCAGTCACCCGAGAGGCAAGGAGCAGCCCATGACCGACACCGTCCTCGACCTCGGACCGCAGACACGGGTCGTGGCCCGACTGGCGGAGGGGGTGCGTGAGGAGCAGCTCGCCGCCGTGACGCCGTGCCCGGACTACGCGGTGCGCCATCTGCTGGGGCATCTGCTCGGACTGGCGGTGGCCTTACGGGACGCGGCCCGCAAGGACCTGGGCGGGACGACGGACACCAGGCCGGACGCCGCCGTGCCGGACATCGGGCCCGGCTGGCGCGAGGAACTGCCCGAGGTGCTCGACGCGCTCGCCGAGGCGTGGCGCGACCCGGCCGCCTGGACCGGTGCGACCCGCGCGGGCGGCATCGGCCTCCCCGGCGCGGTCGCCGGTGCCGTCGCCGCCGACGAACTGGTGGTCCACGGCTGGGACCTGGCCCGCGCCACCGGCCAGGAGTACGTGCCCGACCCGGCCGCGGTGGAGGCGTCGTACGGATTCCTGCGTGCCGCGGCCGACGGCCTGGACCGTGGCGACGGCCCGTTCGGTCCCGTCGTGGCCGTCCCCGAGGACGCCCCGCTGCTGGACCGGACCGTGGGGCTCAGCGGGCGGGACCCTGGCTGGAAGCCGTGAACCGGGTGCCGGACCCCGGCGCGGGCCGACCGCACCCGTCCGGCCGGCCCGACGGGTGCGGTCGGCCGGGGGTGTGAACGCCCGGTCCTGGGCAGGGGCACGGCAGTTGAACGCCGGACGGATTTGCGTATCGATCGGATAAAGGTCCTCGCATTGGGTTTGTGATGCGCGTAGACAGTGCGTGAGCTGGTGCATCACTCACCATCCAGATCCGGAGATTCCATGCGGAAGTCCCTCAGAGCGGCGGCGATCGCCGCCAGTTGTGCCATAGCCGGTGCCGCCCTCTACGGCGCCGGTGCGGCCACGGCCGGTCAGTCGACGGCCAACTCCACCCACGAGCCCTACAACATAGGGCTCCTGGTCAAGGACATCGACACCTACTACGGCACGGCGGCCGACAGCAACGGCGTTTACCAGGCGTCCCCGGACAGCCCGTACGCCCAGGACCTCGCGCACATCGACGCCGACGCCAGGAGCTACATCGACAAGGCCGCCCGCAAGGCCCACCACCGGGGCGAGAAGCCGGCCGTCGTGTTCGACATCGACGACACGCTGCTCCTCAGCCTCGACTACGAGAAGCGGTACAACTACACGTACAACCCCACCACGTGGGCCGACTACGTGAACAGGGCCGACCGCCCGGCGGTGTTCGGCAGCCCCGAGCTCGTGCAGTACGCCGAGAAGAAGGGCGTCGAGGTCTTCTACAACTCGGGCCTGAGCGAGGCGCAGCGCTCCGCCGCGGTGGAGAACCTGAAGAAGATCGGCGCCGACGTGAACCTCGACGCCGACCACATGTTCCTCAAGGACAAGGCCAACCCGCCCGCCTACCTGAGCGGTTGCGCCACGCCGGGCACCTGGACCTGCACCACCGTCCAGTACAAGTCCGGCACCCGCAAGCACATCGAGGACCTCGGTTACGAGATCGTCGCCAACTTCGGCGACCAGTACTCGGACCTCGACGGCGGGTACGCCGACCGGACGTACAAGCTGCCCAACCCGACGTACTTCGTCAGCTAGCCGGCCGGTTCCCACCGAGTCCGCCGACTCCGCCATCGCCCCCGCCGGTCGTCACCGGCGGGGGCGATCGCGCGCGCGGACCCGCGGGCCCCGGGAGCCCGGCGGGGTGTGCCGGATTCCGTAACACACGGAGAACCCGAAAACAGGTTTGGCGGGTGCACAATCCAGCCATCATCCGCACACCTACCGTTCAGGCACCGAGGAGCACCAGCCATGTCCGAAACACAGAAGGTGACCGACCGGCCAAGTGCCGCGCCCCCCGCGGCAGGCGGTCTCGACCGGTATTTCAGAATCTCCGAACGGGGGTCCAGTTTCGGCCGGGAGATACGCGGCGGCCTCGCCACGTTCTTCACCATGGCCTACATCCTCGTCCTGAACCCGATCATCCTGGGCAGCGCCAAGGACAAGTTCGGCCACCAACTGGACACCGGCCAACTCGTCACCGCCACCGCGCTGGTGGCCTGCGTGATGACCGTCATCATGGGCGTCGGCGGCAATCTGCCGCTCGCCATCGCCGCCGGCCTCGGCCTGAACGCGGTCGTCGCCTTCCAGCTCGCCCCGCTGATGAGCTGGGCCGACGCGATGGGCCTCGTCGTCATCGAGGGCGTCGTCATCTGCGTCCTGGTGCTCACCGGACTGCGCGAGGCGATCATGAACGCCATCCCGCAACAGCTCAAGCAGGCCATCGGCGTCGGCATCGGCCTGTTCATCGCGTTCATCGGCTTCGTCGACGCCGGGTTCGTCAGCCGCATCCCCGACGCCGCGAACACCACCGTCCCGGTGCAGCTCGGCGCCGTCGGCCGGCTCACCGGCTGGCCCGTGCTGGTCTTCTGCCTCGGCGTGCTGCTGACCATCGCGCTGGTCGCCCGCAGGGTCAAGGGCGCCATCCTGATCAGCATCGTGACGATGACGGTGGTGGCGATCGTCATCAACGCCCTCGCGGACGTCAAGAGCTGGGGCCTGACCACCCCGAAGGTGCCCGACACGATCGTCGCCAGCCCCGACTTCGGGCTCGTCGGTCACTTCAGCCTGTTCGGCGCCTTCGGCGAGACCGGCGCGCTCACCGTCGTCCTGCTGGTCTTCACCCTGATCCTCTCGGACTTCTTCGACGCGATGGGCACCATCGTCGGCATCAGCGCGGAGGCGGGCCTGCTAGACGAGCAGGGGCAGGTGCCGGGCATCGGCCGTGTGCTGTTCATCGACGGCGCGGCCGCGATCGCCGGCGGTGTCGGCTCCGCCTCCTCGAACACCGCTTACATCGAGTCCGCGGCCGGCGTCGGCGAGGGCGCCCGCACCGGCCTCGCCAACCTGGTCACCGGCGGTCTGTTCGGCCTCGCGCTCTTCCTCGCCCCGCTGCTGACCATCGTCCCGCTCCAGGCCGCCGCACCCGCCCTGATCGCGGTCGGCTTCCTGATGATGACCCACGTCAAGCACATCGAGTGGGACCGCTACGAGATCGCCATCCCGGCGTTCCTCACCATCGCCGCCATGCCGTTCACGTACTCCATCACCGACGGCATCGGCGCCGGCTTCCTGTCCTACGTCGTCATCAAGACCGTCCTCGGCAAGGCCAAGGAGGTCAACTGGCTGCTGTGGGGCGTCTCGGCGCTGTTCCTGCTGTACTTCGCGATCGACCCGGTGGAGCAGTTGCTGGGCGTGAAGTGAGCTGTGGGGGCCGCCCCTTCGAGCCGTGGGGGCGGCCCCCTTCGAGCCGTGGGGGGCGGCCCCTTCGGACCGCCCTCCACACGCACCTACTTCAGGACCAGCACGACCTCGTCGATCTCCTCGCCGCGGGCCTGGGCGAACCCCCTGGCCCGCGCGGTCCGGCGGAACCCGCACTTCTCCAGGACCCGCAGCGAGCCGGCGTTGTCCGCGGCCGCCCGTGCGTACAGCGGGCGTTCGGGGACCTGTGCCAGCAGGGCGCGCAGCGCGGCCGTGGCGATGCCCCGGCCCCAGTACGCGCGGTCCACCCAGTAGGTGACCTCGCGCTCGCCCGGCTCGCCGTACACCGCCGTACTGCCGACCACGTCCCCGTCGGCCAGGATCGTGCGCGGCACGTCGGCGGAGGCGCGGATCTTCCTCCAGTGGGCGTCGAAGGCGTCCCGGTCGGCCGGGTCCTTCGGGCCGAAGGCGGCCATCCGGGCGGACTCCGGGTCGTTCATCTGCCGGAAGAACACGGCCAGGTCGCTGTCGTGGACCTCGCGGAGCACGATCTGCATCTCTCAGAGCCTCCGGGTGGCGAGCGTCAGGCGGTCACGGGCGTCGAAGAGGGCATCCTTCACCATCTGCTCGTGCGCGGGGGTCAGACGCGCCACCGGGACCGAGCAGCTGATCGCGTCCCGGGCCGGGGTGCGGTAGGGGACCGCCACGCCGAAGCAGCGCAGCCCGAGCGTGTTCTCCTCGCGGTCGACGGCGAAGCCCTGCTCGCGGATCCGGTGCAGCTCCTCGATGAGCTTCTCGCGGTCCGTGATCGTGTTCTCGGTCAGCGCGGCCAGCGTCTCCGGCAGCATCTCGCGGACCTGCTCGTCGGTGTACGTGCTCAGCAGCGCCTTGCCCAGGGAGGTGGAGTGCGCGGGCAGCCGCCGTCCGACCCGGGTGAAGGGGCGCAGGTAGTGCTGCGACTGGCGGGTGGCGAGGTAGACGACGTTGGTGCCGTCCAGGCGGGCCAGGTGGATCGTCTCGGTGGTGTCGTCCGACAGCCGGTCCAGCGTCGGACGGGCCGCCGCGACCACCTCGTCCCCGTCGATGTAGGAGGTGCCGACCAGCAGCGCCCGGACGCCGATGCCGTAGCGCGTGCCCGTCGCGTCGGTCTCCACCCAGCCCAGTTCGACCAGGGTGCGAAGGAGCATGTAGAGGCTGGACTTGGGATAGCCGACGGCCTCCTGGACCGCCGCCAGGGAGTGCATTCCGGGCCGGCCGGCGAAGTACTCGAGCAGTTCCACGGTCCGCACCGCGGACTTGACCTGCGCCCCGCCGCCTGTCTCGGCTGCCGACATCGCCCTTGACCCCTTCGTTCGACGGGAAATAGTCTCCGAGGCGTATTCATCATCAGAGACGGCGTTCAGTATATCGAACGCCCCTGGTGGGTGACCCGAATACCGCCGACGCGGCCGGAAGTTGCGGCCGAGTGCCGCGGCACGACTTGTGGAGGGACTCGCGGTGGCAGCAGCCCCAGTCTGGAGTGTCGACCCCCGTACCGGGAAGCAGCGTGAACAGGTTGCGGTGGAGGCCACGGCCCAGGAGGTGGACGCCGCCGTCCGTGTCGCGCACGAGGCGCGTGCCGCGCTCGCCGACCGGGCCGTCCGCTCGGCGTTCCTGCGCACCGCCGCGGACCGTCTCGAGGCCGCGAAGGACCGCCTCGTCGAGGCCGCCGACGCCGAGACCGCGCTCGGACCGGTCCGGCTCACCGGTGAACTCGCCCGGACCTGCCACCAGTTGCGCTCCTTCGCGGACATCGTCGAGGAGGGCGCCTTCCTCGACGTGATCATCGACCACCCCGACGACACCGCGACCCCGCCGGTCCCGGACCTGCGCCGCTACAAGGTGCCGCTGGGCGTCGTCGCCGTCTACTCGGCTTCCAACTTCCCCTTCGCCTTCTCGGTCGCCGGCGGCGACACCGCGAGCGCGCTCGCCGCCGGCTGCCCGGTCGTCGTCAAGGCGCACCCCGACCACCCGGCGCTGTCCGAGCTGGTCGCCCGGGTGCTGCGGGACGCGGCGGCACGGCACGGCGTCCCGGCGGGCGTCCTCGGTCTCGTGCACGGCTTCGAGGCGGGCCTCGAGCTGATCCGGCATCCGCTGGTCGCCGCCGCGGGCTTCACCGGGTCGGTCCGGGGCGGGCGGGCGCTCTTCGACGCGGCCGCCGCACGCCCGGTGCCGATCCCGTTCCACGGTGAACTGGGGTCGCTGAACCCGGTCCTGGTCACCGAGGCCGCCGCCGCCGAGCGGGCGGAGGCCATCGGCGCCGGGCTGGCCGGGTCGATGACACTGGGCGTCGGGCAGTTCTGCGTGAAGCCGGGGCTCGTGCTGGCCCCGTCGGGCGCGGCGGGCGACCGGCTGCTGAAGTCCCTGACGGACGCCGTCAGCGACACCGAGGCCGGGGTCCTGCTCGACCACCGGATGCGCGACAACTTCCTCGCCGGGATCGCCGAGCGGGCCGGGCTGCCCGAGGTGGAGTCGCCGGTTACCCCCGGCGCGGGCGGGGAGCACTCGGTCAGCGCGGGCTTCCTGACGGTCCCGGCGAGCAGGCTGGCCGCCGAGGGCGCCCACGACCTGCTCCTGGAGGAGTGCTTCGGACCGGTGACCGTCCTCGCCCGGTACGAGGACGAGAGCGAGGCGGCGGCCGTGCTGTCCCGGCTGCCCGGCAACCTCACCGCGACGGTGCAGCTTTCGGCCGAGGAGGCGGCGGGCGAAGGGCGGGGTCCCGCACTGCTCGCCGAGCTGACGCCGCTCGCCGGACGCGTGGTGGTGAACGGCTGGCCGACGGGCGTCGCCGTCGCCCCGGCCCAGCACCACGGCGGCCCGTACCCGGCGACGACGTCCACCTCCACCTCCGTGGGCGGCACGGCCGTCGAGCGCTGGCTGCGTCCCGTCGCCTACCAGGACGCCCCCGAGGCGCTGCTGCCGGCGGAGCTGCGGGACGACAACCCGCTGGGTCTGCCGCGCCGGTTCAACGGCCGCCGCGAGCACTGAACACCCCGGGGCCGCGGGGCGCGGGGGAGGCTGGGAAACTCTGCGCATGGACGTAGAACTGCCCGTACTTCCCTTCCCCCTGCGCACCTACGGCCCCGACGGCCACTGGTCCTTCGAGGACGGGATCCTCAGCGGGTGGGCCGGGCCCCGGCAGGACCGGTTCGTGCCGCCCACCGGAGACGCGCTGGACCCCGCCGCCGACGCGCCCCGGCTGCTCGGGGCGCCGGAGGGCGACTTCCAGCTGATCGCCCGGGTCACCGTCGGCTTCAACGCGTCCTTCGACGCCGGTGTCCTCTACGTCCACGTGGGCGAGCGGGCCTGGGCCAAGCTGTGCCTGGAGTACTCCCCGGACGTGCCCGCCGTCTGCACCGTGGTCACCCGGGGGCACTCCGACGACGCCAACGCCTTCACGGTCGAGGGCAGTTCGGTCTGGCTGCGGGTGAGCCGCACCGGCCGCGCCTTCGCCTTCCACGCCTCCCGCGACGGCGCGCGCTGGACCTTCGTCCGCCTGTTCACCCTGGGCGGGGAGGAGGAGTCGGGCGCGGCCCTGGTCGGCTTCATGACCCAGTCGCCGCTGGGGGAGGGCTGCGTGGTCACCTACGACCACATCGAGTTCCGCCCGGCCTGGCCCTCCGACCTGCGGGACGGCAGCTGAGCCCTCCCGGCACGGCAGGACACGGCAGGGCGCCCGGGGAATGAACCCGGCTGCTTGAACGTTCATGCACCCGGCGGAGGGAGCCTCCGTGCCCGTACGAACCGTGGGGAAGCCGAGAAGCATGCGCGTCGAGATCTGGTCGGACATCGCCTGTCCCTGGTGCTATGTGGGCAAGGCCCGCTTCGAGAAGGCACTCGCGGCCTTCCCGCACCGTGACCGGGTCGAGGTGGTGCACCGCTCCTTCGAGCTGGACCCGCACCGCGCCAAGGACGACATCCAGCCGGTGATCGCCATGCTCACCGCGAAGTACGGCATGAGCGAGGCGCAGGCGCGGGCCGGCGAGGAGAACCTGGGCCGGCAGGCCGCCGCCGAGGGCCTGGCGTACCGCACCCGCGACCGCGACCACGGCAGCACCTTCGACATGCACCGGCTGCTGCACCTCGCCAAGGAGCACGGCCGGCAGAGCGAGCTGCTGGACGCGCTGTACCGGGCGAACTTCGCCGAGGAGCGGTCCGTCTTCGGCGACGACGAGCGGCTGGTGGAACTGGCCGTCGCCGCCGGTCTCGACGCGGGCGCCGCCCGCGAGGTGCTCGCCGACCCCGCCGCCTACGCCGACGAGGTCCGCGCCGACGAGCAGGAGGCGGCGCGACTGGGGGCCACCGGCGTGCCGTTCTTCGTCCTCGACCGCGCCTACGGCGTGTCCGGGGCCCAGCCCGCCGAGGTCTTCGCCCGGGCACTGGACCAGGCCTGGGGCGAGCGCTCCCCGCTGACGCCGGTCCAGGACGGCGACGCGGACGCCTGCGGCCCGGACGGCTGCGCGGTGCCGCGCCCCTGAGCCCGTCCGCGGACGACGGCGAGCCGCAGGTCAGGGCCTACGCATAAGCGCTGCTTGGGGAAACCACGTACACCTCGGCAATGGACTGCGGCTTCCCGGGACCCCACAGTGGTCCCATGGAGACCTTCGAGAGCCTCGTCCGTGCCGAGTTCGCCCCGAAGAACACCTACCTGAACACCGCGAGCACCGGGCTGCCGCCGCGGCGGACCGTCGCCGCCCTGCGCACCGCCGTGGAGGCGGCGGCCGCCGGGCAGCCGACCGACATGTTCGCCGACGTCGAGGCGGCCCGCGCCTCCTTCGCCCGGCTGACCGGGGTCCCCGCCCGCCGGGTGGCGGCCGGCGCCTCGGTCGCCGTCTACAGCGGGCTGATCGCCGCCTCGCTGCCCGCGGGCGCCGAAGTCGTCACCGCCGAGGGCGACTTCAGCTCGGTGGTGAACCCCTTCCACGTCCGCGGCGACCTCAAGGTGCGCGGTGTGCCCCTGGAGCGGGTCGCCGAGGCGGTGCGGCCCGGCACGGCGCTGGTCGCGGTGAGCGCCGCGCAGTCCGCGGACGGCCGCGTCGCCGACCTGCCCGCGATCACCGCCGCCGCGCGCGAGCACGGGGCGCGCACGTACGTCGACGCCTCCCAGGCCGCGGGCTGGCTGGACCTCGACGCGGACGCGTACGACTACGTCTCCGCCGTCGGCTTCAAGTGGCTCCTCTGTCCGCGGGGCGTGGCCTTCCTGACCGTCCCGGACGACCTCGGCGATCTCCGCCCGCTGTTCGCCGGCTGGGTCGCGGGCGAACGCCCCTGGGACAGCTGCTACGGGCCGGTGGAGGAACTCGCCCACTCGGCACGGCGGTTCGACGAGAGCCCCGCCCTCTTCTCCTACGCCGGCGCCCGCCGCTCCCTGGAACTCCTGGAGGAACTGGGCCCGGACGCCGTACGCGCCCACGACCTGGCCCTCGCCGACCGGTTCCGTGCCGGTCTCACGGCGCTCGGCCACCAGTCGGTGCCCGCGCCGGGCTCGCCGATCGTCTCCGTGCCCGGACTCGGCCACCGGCAGGGCGGGTTGAGTGAGGCGGGCATCGAGGTGTCCGACCGCGCGGGCTGTCTGCGGGCCGCCTTCCACCTGTACAACACGTCCGCCGACGTGGACCGGCTGCTGGACGTACTGGCCGGGTGAACACAGACCGGCCGGGGCCTCCCGTCCCACACGAGGAGGCCCCGGCCGGTCTGTCGGCCCGCGGTCGCTTCACCGGAGTGAGGTCCCGGGCCGTCTCATCTCACCGGATCGGCGAGAAGTCCCGCGCCCCGATGCCGTGTCTCCCGGGGGGCGACCCCCGCACCCCGGCCGACTCGTCTCACCGGATCGGCGTGAAGTCCCGCGCCCCGATGAACTCCGGCCGCCGGATCGGCGCCGCGAACGGCTCCACCGCCGTGTTCTCCACACTGTTGAACACGATGAAGACGTTGCTGCGCGGGAACGGCGTGATGTTGTCGCCGGAGCCGTGCATGGCGTTGCAGTCGAACCAGGTCGCGGAACCGGCCTTGCCGGTGAACAGCCGGATGCCGTGCTCGCCGGCCAGCTCGGTCAGCGCCTCGTCGGACGGCGTGCCCGCGTCCTGCATCTGCAGCGACTTCTTGTAGTTGTCCTTCGGCGTCTCACCCGCGCAGCCGAGGAACGTCTTGTGCGACCCCGGCATGATCATCAGGCCGCCGTTGGTGTCGAGGTTCTCGGTCAGCGCGATCGAGACGGACACCGTCCGCATGTTCGGCAGACCGTCCTCCGCGTGCCAGGTCTCGAAGTCCGAGTGCCAGTAGAAGCCACTGGCCCCGAAGCCCGGCTTGACGTTGATCCGGGACTGGTGGACGTAGACGTCCGAGCCGAGGATCTGCCGGGCCCGGCCCACGACCCGCTCGTCGCGCACCAGGGCCTCGAACAGCTCGCTGAGCCGGTGCACCTCGAAGACCGAGCGGATCTCCTGGGACTTCGGCTCGACGATCGAGCGCTCGTCGGCGCGGACCGCCGGGTCGGCGACCAGCCGCTCCAGCTCACGCCGGTAGACGTCCACCTCGTCGGCGGTGATCAGCTGATCGACGGCGAGGAAGCCGTCGCGCTCGAACCCCTGGAGGTCGGCGGCCGAGATCGGGCCGGGCGTGTCGGGCGCGCCCCACAGGACCGGGTCCTGGCGGGGGACGGCCACCTCCTTTGCGCCCCGGGTGGGGTAGAGGTCGGTGACGGCGGTCGGGTTCGTCTGTGTCGTCGCGGTGGTCACGGTGAACTCACACCTCCTCGGTCAGCAGCGGGTAGACGCCGTTCTCGTCGTGGTCCTCCCGTCCGGTGACAGGCGGGTTGAACACGCAGATGCAGCGGAAGTCCTCCTTGACACGCAGCGTGTGCCGCTCGTGCCCGTTCAGGAGGTACATGGTTCCGGGAGTGATCGTGTACGTCTTCCCGGTCTCGCGGTCGGTCAGTTCGGCCTCGCCCTCGACGCAGACCACGGCCTCGATGTGGTTGGCGTACCACATCGACGTCTCCGTACCCGCGTACAGGATCGTCTCGTGGACGGAGAAGCCGACCTTCTCCTTGGCCAGGACGATGCGCTTGCTCTCCCAGGTGCCGGACGCTGCCTTCACGTGCCGGTCGGTGCCTTCGATGTCCTTGAACGAACGGACGATCACGGTGTTGCGTGCCTCCTTGATCGGGGTGTGTGTGCGTGGACCCGCGTGGGCCTGCTCAGCGGCTCACGCGGTCTCGCGGACGGCGCGGGCGAGGATCTTCAGACCCTCGTCCAGCTCCTCGGGGGTGATGGTGAGGGCGGGGAGCATCTTGAGGACCTCGCTCTCCGGGCCGGAGGTCTCGACCAGCAGCCCGAGGTCGAAGGCGCGCCGCGCGACCCGCTCCGCGCGGTCCTTGTCGTGGAACTCCAGGCCCCACACCAGGCCGCGGCCGCGGTACTCCTTGACGTCGGCGAGGTTCTCCTCGGTGATCGCTATGAGCCACTGCTCGACCTGCTCGCCCCGGGCGCGGGTCTGCTTCTCCATCGCGGCCCCGTCGGTCCAGTACGCCTCCAGGGTGGCCGCGGCGGTGACGAACGCCGGGTTGTTGCCGCGGAAGGTGCCGTTGTGCTCGCCCGGCTCCCAGACGTCCAGCTCGGGCTTGAACAGGCACAGCGACATCGGCAGGCCGTAGCCGCTGATCGACTTCGAGACCGTGACGATGTCGGGGACGATCCCGGACTCCTCGAAGGAGAAGAAGGCCCCGGTGCGGCCGCACCCCATCTGGATGTCGTCGACGATCAGCAGCATGTCCTGCCGCTCGCAGAGGTCCTTGAGGGCGCGCAGCCACTCGGGCCGGGCGACGTTGATGCCGCCCTCTCCCTGCACGGTCTCCACGATCACCGCGGCGGGCTTGTTGAGACCGGAGCCCTGGTCCTCGAGCAGCCGCTCGAACCACAGGAAGTCCGGCACCTGGCCGTCGAAGTAGTTGTCGAACGGCATCGGCGTGCCGTGCACCAGCGGTATGCCGGCGCCGGCCCGCTTGAAGGCGTTGCCGGTGACGGCGAGGGAGCCCAGGGACATGCCGTGGAACGCGTTGGTGAACGACACGATCGCCTCGCGCCCCTTCACCTTCCGCGCCAGCTTCAGCGCGGACTCCACCGCGTTGGTGCCGGTCGGGCCGGGGAACATCACCTTGTACGGCAGGTCGCGCGGCCGCAGCACCAGGTCCTGGAAGGTCTGCAGGAACGTGCGCTTGGCGGTGGTCGACATGTCGAGCCCGTGGGTGACGCCGTCGCGCTCCAGGTAGTCGATCAGCGCGCGTTTCAGGACGGGGTTGTTGTGGCCGTAGTTCAGGGAGCCGGCGCCCGCGAAGAAGTCGAGATACTCGTGGCCGTCCTCGTCGTACATGCGGCTGCCGCGCGCGCGGTCGAAGACGGTGGGCCAGCCGCGGCAGTAGCTGCGCACCTCGGACTCCACGGTCTCGAAGACGCTCAGGTCGGGCTGGGTGATGGTCACGGCGAATCGCTCCTCGGTGCGTGAGGGGGGTGGGGTGGGGAGATGCTGGGGGCCGGCCAGGTCAGAAGGAGAGCGGGCCGATGCGGTAGAGGACCTCGGGGTCGTGCGGGCCGTCCGGGAACCGCTCGGTCGCGAACAGGACCTCGCGCTCGACGGTGGCGCCGTGGCGGGCGGCGTACGAGGTGAACAGCCGCTCGGAGGCGGTGTTGCCCGGGGTGATCGTGGTCTCGACGGACGTCAGCCCGCGCTCGGCGGCGACCCGGGCGGTGAGCGCGTCCAGCAGCTTGGCGGCCAGGCCCTGGCCGCGGTACGCGGAGTCGACGGCCACCTGCCACACGAGCAGGGTGTCCGGGCGGTCCGGCCGCACGTACCCGGTGACGAAGCCGACGGGCTCGCCGTCGGCCCCGCGCGCCACCGCCGATGTGGCGGCGAAGTCCCGGCACCACAGCAGATAGCTGTACGAGGAGTTCAGGTCCAGCGTCCCGGAGTCCTTCGCGAGCCGCCACAGCGCGGCGCCGTCGGCGACGGCGGGACGCTCGATGCGGGGGGTCTCCGGCAATTCGGCGTGGGGGGCGTGCAGGTCTGCTTGTGCGGCAGTCATGCAAATTGAACTTACCGAGGGCAATTGAAAAATGCATCGCCTTTCGGGGTTACATAACTCCGGTGCCTGTGTTATCGCGCGAGCGCCCGTCCGCGCGTCGGGCCGCCTTATGTGGCGGTTTGCCTGGGGATTCCCGGACAAAAGTGCGCTCCTGTGGAGTGTGTCACAGTGACGCAATCCGCACGAGATCTCACCGAATTACATGTGTCGACGTTCGCAGAATCTTTGCGTTTGAGGAGCGGAGAACGGGGCAGAAGCAGAATGGCTCATCAGCTGAATTCTAATTCTGGAATATAGGGGTTCCGCGGGATCTAACGCCAGGCCTCGGCCGCCGCGAGGCGCGCCGCCCCGACGTCGACCGACGCGCCCTTCCGGGCCAGCGCCCCGCCCAGCGCCGCGAGGCAGGCCTCGACCGACGCGCGGGTGGCGTCGGCGCCGTAGTGGTTGACGCGGATCATCTCCTTGGCCAGGGCGCCCCCGCCCGCCGCCAGAGGGAGCGCGGGGTCCGCCGCCAGGGCGTCCGCGACCAGCTCGGACGCCGTCACGCCGGAGGGCGCCCGCAGCGTCGTGGCGACCGGGGCCGCCTCCGCCGCCTCGTACACGTACGGCTCCAGACCCCCGCCCAGCGCGAGCGCGCCCGCCCGGGTTGCCGCGGCGGCGCACCGGTGGCGGGCCATCACGGTGTCCAGGCCGGCCGTCTCGATGCGCTCCACGCACGCCTCCAGGGCGAGCATCTCCAGTTGCGCGGGCGCGTGCAGCAGCGCGGTGCGGCCGCCGTCGACCCAGCGCTCCTTCCAGTCGAGCAGCGACAGGTACGAGCGGCGCGGCGCCCGCGGGTTCGCCGCCATCCGCGCCCACGCCCGCTCGCTCACCGACACCGCCGACACCCCGGCCGGCCCGCCCATCGCCTTCTGCGCCCCGATCACGCACAGGTCCACGCCCCAGGCGTCCGGCAGCACCGGCTCCGCGCCGACCGAGGCGACGGCGTCCAGATAGAACAGCGCCCCCTGCTCCCGCACCGCCGCGCCGATCTCCGCGACCGGGTTGGTGTTGCCGGTCGCCGCCTCCGCGTGCACCAGCGACACGAAGTCGATCTCCGGGTGCTCGGCGAAGGCCTGCCGGACCTGTGCCGCCGTGACCGCCGTGTGGAACGGCACCGCCAGGTCGATCACCGTCGCCCCGCAGTCCCGCAGCCAGTCGCCGAAGGTCTGTCCGTACGGGCCGGTCACGATGTTCAGCGCCGTCGTCCCGGGGCCGGCCGCGGCGCGGATCGCGCCCTCCAGCGGCAGCAGCGCCTCGCCCTGCATGATCACGACGTCCTGCTCGGTGGAGAGCAGCCGGGCCACCCGGTCCTCGATCGAGGCGAAGCGGGCGGCGCTCAGCGGGGCGAGGTCCAGGAAGGGGTGGGTCACGGCGGTGCTCTCTTCTCGGTCGCGAGGTCGGCGAGATCGAGCGTAACCGGCGGCCGTCACACGGCTTCCATCGGTGACTTCTCAGGTCACGGGGCCCTGTAACCATGGGATTGGTTTGAGAAACCCCAAGATCTCCTTATCATTGGAACCCGCAGTCTCCCTGCGGCACACCTTCCCCCCTCCATCCCCCCACAGAGAGGTCGCTCCCGTGATCACGCTCTCCGGGCGCCGGGCCCGCATCCTGGCCGCCACCACCGCTACGGCCGGGCTGGTGCTCGTGGCCGGCTGCACGTCGAGCGGCAGCGGCGGCAAGACGGCCGCCGGCGGGGTCGACGTCGTCAAGGCGGGGCAGCTGACCACCTGCACCCACCTGCCCTACCCGCCCTTCCAGTCGGAGATCGACGGCAGGGTCCAGGGCTTCGACGTCGCGCTCGTCGACCTGGTCGCCAAGGACCTCGGGGTGAAGCAGCAGATCCTCGACACCCCCTTCGAGAACTTCAAGACCGGCGCCTTCCTCAACTCCGGCCGGTGCGACCTCGCCGCGGCCGGCATGACGATCACCCCCGAGCGCAAGAAGAACGTCGACTTCTCCGACCCGTACTTCAACGCCACCCAGGCCGTCCTCGTCGACCGCAAGAGCGGCGTCACCTCCTTCGCCGGCCTCAAGGCCAAGGGCAGGAAGCTCGGCACGCAGGCGCAGACCACCGGCGAGGACTACGCCAAGAAGCGGGGCTTCGACCCGATCTCCTTCGAGTCCTCCGACGCCCTCCTCAACGGTCTGCGCACCGGCCAGGTCCAGGGCGTCGTCATCGACTACCCGGTCGTCCAGGGCTGGCTCAAGGACAAGGCCAACGCGGGCGCCTTCAAGGTCGTCGACAACCTCGAAACCGGCGAGCAGTACGGCTTCACGGTGAAGAAGGGCAACACCAAGCTCCGCGCCGCGATCAACAAGGCGATCGCGGACGCGAAGGCCGACGGCACCTACAAGAAGCTGTACGAGCGGTGGATCGGTCCGTACGACGCCGCCGCGGCCTCGCCCTCCGCCTCATGACGGACGCCACCGGCACCCCCACGGCCCCGGTCCGGCCGCGCGGGAAGGGCCTCACCCGGCGCCAGAGGCGCAGGCTGTCCCGCGGCGTCCAGTACGCCGTCTTCGTCGCCGCCGTGCTCGCCCTCGCGGTCACGGCGGACTGGGGACGGCTGCAGAACCAGTTCGCGCAGCCCGGCATCGCCGAGCAGATGTTCCCGGACGTCATCACCCTGGCGCTGAAGAACACCGTGCTCTACACCCTGTCCGGCTTCGCCGTCGGCCTGGTGCTCGGCATGGTGATCGCGCTGATGCGGCTGTCGTCCGTCGGCCCCTACCGCTGGCTCGCGGGCCTCTACATCGAGGTCTTCCGCGGCCTTCCCGCCCTGCTGATCTTCATCTTCGTCGGCGTGGCCGTGCCGCTGGCCTTCCCCGGCACGGAGATCGTCGGCGGGACGTACGGCAAGGTCGCCCTCGCGCTCGGCCTGGTCTCCGCCGCGTACATGGCGGAGACGATCCGGGCCGGACTCCAGGCCGTCCCCAAGGGGCAGACGGAAGCGGCGCGCTCGCTGGGCTTCTCGCCCGCGCGGGCCATGGTCTCCATCGTCGTCCCGCAGGCCTTCCGGATCATCCTCCCGCCGCTCACCAACGAACTCGTCCAGCTCTTCAAGGACTCCTCGCTGGTGCTGTTCCTCGGTGTCACCCTGGAGGAGCGCGAGCTGTCGAAGTTCGGGCGCGACCTGGCCAGCACGACCGCCAACTCCACGCCGATCCTGGTCGCCGGCCTGTGCTACCTGCTGGTCACGATCCCGCTCGGCTTCGTCGCCCGCCGTATGGAGGCCAAGGCCCAGGAGGCCGTCAAGTGAGCACCCCCGAGATCCTGATCCGCGACCTGCACAAGTCCTTCGGCGACAACGAGGTGCTGCGCGGCATCGACCTGGAGATCGGCCGGGGCGAGGTCGTCTGCGTCATCGGCCCCTCCGGCTCCGGCAAGTCGACCCTGCTGCGCTGCGTGAACCTGCTGGAGGAGCCCACCCGGGGCCAGGTCGTCGTCGGCGGCACCGAACTGACCGACCCCGACGTGGACATCGACGCGGCCCGCCGCCGGATCGGCATGGTCTTCCAGCAGTTCAACCTCTTCCCGCACCTGTCGGTGACCGACAACCTCACGCTCCCGCAGCGCCGGGTGCTGCGGCGGGACCGGGCGACGGCGGCCCGGGTGGCCGCCGAGAACCTGGAGCGCGTCGGGCTGTCGGAGAAGGCCGGCGCCTACCCGTCCTCCCTCTCCGGCGGCCAGCAGCAGCGCGTCGCCATCGCCCGCGCGCTCGCCATGGGCCCGGAGGTGATGCTCTTCGACGAGCCGACCTCGGCGCTCGACCCCGAACTGGTCGGGGACGTCCTCGCCGTGATGCGGATGCTCGCCGACGAGGGCATGACGATGATGGTGGTCACCCACGAGATGACCTTCGCCCGCGAGGTCGCGGACCGGGTCGTCTTCATGGACGGCGGAGTGGTCGTCGAGGACGGCGCCCCGGACCAGGTGATCCAGAACCCCGCCCACGAGCGCACCCGCCACTTCCTCTCCCGCCTGCTCGACCCCGCGATGGCCGAGGTGGAGGAGGAGACCTCCGACCGGGTGGGCGGGAAGCGACCGTGACTGACTAGGGTGCGGGCATGAGCGATGACGCCGTGCTGCAGGTGAGGGGACGGGTCCTGGTCGGCCCGGACGAGGTCCGCGACGAGGTGTGGGTCGTCGGCGGCCGGATCTCGTACGAGCGGCCCGCCGCTGCCCGTGACGTCCGTACCGTCGAGGGCTGGGCGCTGCCCGGTCTCGTCGACGCGCACTGCCACGTCGGCCTCGACGCGCACGGCCCGGTCGCCGACGACGTCTCCGAGAAGCAGGCGCTGACCGACCGGGAGGCCGGCACCCTGCTGATCCGGGACGCCGGTTCGCCCTCGGACACCCGCTGGATCGACGACCGCGAGGACCTGCCGAAGATCATCCGGGCGGGCCGCCACATCGCCCGCACCCGCCGCTACATCCGCAACTACGCCCACGAGGTGGAGCCCGAGGACCTCGTCGCGTACGTCGCCCGGGAGGCCCGGCGCGGTGACGGCTGGGTCAAGCTGGTCGGCGACTGGATCGACCGGGACCTCGGCGACCTGTCGGCCTGCTGGCCGCGCGAGGCGGCCGAGGCGGCGATCGCCGAGGCCCACCGCCTGGGCGCGCGCGTCACCGCGCACTGCTTCGCCGAGGACTCGCTGCGGGACCTGGTGGAGGCCGGGATCGACTGCGTCGAGCACGCCACGGGCCTGACCGAGGACCTGATCCCGCTGTTCGCCGAGCGCGGCGTCGCCATCGTGCCGACCCTGGTGAACATCGCCCTCTTCCCCAAGCTCGCCGAAGGCGGCGAGTCCAGGTTCCCGCGCTGGTCGGCGCACATGCGCCGGCTGTACGACCGCCGCTACGACACCGTCCGCGCCGCCCACGACGCCGGCATCCCGGTGTACGTCGGCACGGACGCCGGGGGCACGCTGCCGCACGGCCTGGTGGCGGGCGAGGTCGCGGAGCTGGCGACGGCAGGCATACCGCCCGTCGAGGCACTGTCGGCGACGACGTGGGGCGCCCGCCGCTGGCTCGGCCGGCCCGGCCTGGACGAGGGCGCGCCCGCGGACCTGGTGGTGTACCCCGAGGACCCGCGCGCGGACGTACGGGTCCTGGCGGCACCCCGCCGCGTGGTGCTGAACGGCCGGGTCGTCGGCTAGGACGCCGGTCCGGTCCCGGGGCCGCCCGGCCGTGTCGGTTGACGGGGCGTGACCGGGGCCCTGCCGGAGGCGTTGTGCACTCCGTCGTGTGCGCCGGTCGTCGACCCGCTCGTCCACTTCGAGAGGGGTGTGGGGGTGATGCCGGCGAACACGGGTGCCCAGAGATTCGAAAAGACTCCCGAAACTGCCACGATGGGGTGAAGTCACGCTGGATCTCTGACTGTTCACTCTCAGTGCGTAATTCTTGCCGGGTCCCAAGCATGTCTCACTGGGGGTCCCACACCTTGAACGGCACCACCTTCCGCCTGCCCGCACGCCGTTGCGCCACCGTCGCCGCGGTCACCGCCCTGGCCGCGGGCCCGCTGACGCTGACCGGCGCGGGCACCGCGCACGCGACCACCGACCATGGCCGCGCGACCGCCGTCGTCCTGCGCACCGGACTCGACGTCTCCCTGCTCGACAGGACGTTGGACGTTCCGCTCTCCGTCTCGCTCAACGACGTCCAGGCGCCGCGGAGCGCCGAGAAGACCGCGCTGACCGCCCGGCTGGACGGCGTCGACGGCGGAAGGCCGTTCAGCGTGCTCCGCGCGGACGTGGCCTCGGCCAGGGCGACCGCGGACGGGAGCGGGGCCGAGGGCTCGGTCCGCCTCACCCACGCCCGCCTCCACCTCCCCGGACTGCCCCTGCTGCCCCTCGTCGAGGTCGAGGACGTCACCGCCAGGGCGACCTGCGCGCCCGGGAAGGCGCCGGTCGCCACGGCGAACGCGCTGGGCTCGGTCACGGTGCTCGGCAAGAAGGTGACGCTCACGGCTGGCGGCACGACGGACGTACGGGTGCCGGGCGTCGGCGAGGTGCGCCTGGACCTGTCGAAGCGGCAGACCACGTCCCGTACCGCCGCGGCCACGGCCCTGCGACTCCGCGTCTCGGTCGACCCGTTGAAGCTGAACGTCGCCGAGGTCGAGGGGACCGTGACCCTCGCCGAGGCCACCTGCCGCGCCCCGTCGGCACCGGCCGGATCCACCCCGACCGAGCCGGCCGCGCAGTCCGCGCCCCCCGCCCCCGGCACCGGGGCCCAGGCCGCGCCCGCGTCCCCGGCGCCCGACATCAGGCCCCAGGGAACACCCGCGAAATCGGACCTTGCGGAGACCGGCGGCAGCACCCTGACTCCCTACCTCGCGGCCGGCTCCGTCGCCCTGCTCGCAGCGGGCGGAGGAGCGTTCGCCCTGGCACGCCGCCGACGGGGGTGACGCGCGGGGACCGGGGGCCGGGGTGACCGGTGCGCCTGTGCGCCAGGGTGGCGTGGCCGACGGGCACGGCTGACGCGCCGGGGCGCCGGGGGCCGTCGGACGGCGCCGGCCGGCGGGGCCCGCGCGTCGGGGTGCAGGGTTCCGGCGGGCCGGGCGGACCGGCTGGGGCGCCGACGGGCGCGGGTCCCGGGCGATGGCGCCGCCCGGGACCCGCCCTACGTCCCCGTCGTGGCCCCGAGCGCCCGCTCCAGTGCGTCCAGGAAGCCGTCCACCGTGGCCCGGTCCCGTACCGCCAGACGGAGCCAGTCCTCGCCCAGGCCCGGGAAGGTGCCCCCGCGGCGCACCGCGTACCCGAGGGCGCGCAGCCGCCGCCGTACGGTCGCCGCGTCCGGGACGCGGACCAGGACGAAGGGGCCCTCGGCCGGTTCCGCCACCCGCACCCCGCGGGACGCGAACGCGCCCAGGCCCGCCACCAGGTGGGCCCGGTCGGCGGCGGCGCGGTCGGCCGCCCGGGCCGCCTCCGCGAGGGCGCGCGGCTCCACGCACGCCTGTGCCGCCGTGAGCGCCGGCGTGGACACCGGCCACAGCGGCTGCGCCCGCTCCAGCTCCGCGATGGTCTCCGGGGCCGCCAGCACGTACCCGATCCGCAGGCCGGCCAGGCCCCACGTCTTGGTCAGGCTGCGCAGCACCACCAGGCCGGGCACGTCCGTCCGCCCCGCCAGCGCCTCCCGCTCACCCGGCACCGCGTCCATGAAGGCCTCGTCCACCACGAGCGTCCGCCCCGGGCGGGCCAGTGCGGCGACGGCGGCCGCCGGGTGCAGCACCGACGTGGGGTTGGTCGGGTTGCCGACCACCACCAGATCCGCGCCCTCGGGCACCGCGGCCGGGTCGAGCCGGAAGCCGTCCTCCGCCCGCAGCAGCACCCGCCCGACGCTGTGCCCCGCGTCCCGCAGCGCCGCCTCCGGCTCCGTGAACTGCGGGTGCACCACCACCGGCTGACGCACCTTCAGGGCACGGGCCAGCAGCACGAAGGCCTCCGCGGCCCCCGCCGTCAGCAGCACCCGCTCCGCGGGCAGCCCGTGCCGCGCCGCCACCGCGGCCCGCGCGGCCCGCCCGTCCGGATAGGCGGCGAGGCCGTCCAGACAGGCGGCGATCCGCTCCCGCAGCCACCCCGGCGGGGTGCCCGCGCGGACGTTCACGGCGAGATCGACCAGCGCCGAGCCGTCGTCGCGCACCTCGGCGTCCCCGTGGTGCCGCAGGTCGGGTCCGTCCCCGGCGGCCGTCCCGGCGACGTCCTCAGTGCGCATGGGAGGGGGAGTGCCCGCCGTGGTGGTGCCCGTGGCCGTGCCCGTGGCCGTGTCCGTGGTGGTGGCCGTCGTCGTCCGGGTGGAAGTGCGGCTGCTGCGGCATGCCCACCTTGTCCTCGAAGCCCGGCAGCGCGATCCGGTACACGCAAGAGTCGCAGTTCATCCGCAGATCGCCCCCGACGGCCTCCCGGTAGCGCTCCATCACCAGGTCCAGCAGCTCCGGCTCCGGTCCGATGACGTCCGCCGACCGCACCTCCACCTCCGGGTGCGCCGCCGCCCACTCCTCGGTCTGCCTGCGCACCCGGTCGGGAAGGATGCCGGTGAACAGGAAGTACGGCAGCACGACGATCCGCCGGGCACCGAGCCGGGCGCACCGGTCCAGCCCGCTCGGCACGTCCGGCGCCGCCAGCGACACGAACGCCGTCTCCACGCCCGCGTACCCGCGGCCCTCCCACAGCAGCCGCGCCGCCTTGGACACCTCGGCGTTGGCGTCCGGGTCCGTCGAGCCGCGGCCGACCAGCAGCACCGTCACCTCCGCCCGTTCCTCGGGCGCGGCGCCGCCGAGCGCCTCGTCCAGCCGCCGCTCCAGCACGCTCAGCAGCGCGGGGTGCGGGCCCAGCGGACGGCCGTAGGTGTACGAGATCCCGGGGTGCCGCTCCTTCTCCCGGGCCAGCGCCGCGGGGATGTCTCCCTTGGCGTGCCCGGCGGCCACCAGCATCAGCGGCACGGCGGCGAACCGGCGTACGCCCCGCTCCACCAGTTCGGTGACCGCCTCGCCCAGCGGCGGCGGGGACAGCTCGATGAAGCCGCCCGCGACGGGCAGTTCGGGGTGGCGGCGGCCCAGCTCCCGCACGAAGGCGCGGAACGCCTCGGCTCCGGCTTCGTCCCGGGTGCCGTGACCGGCGATGAGCAGGGCGGGCGGCGGGGTGGTCACGGGGTCTCCTTCGCGATGGGGTGGTACAGCAGGGCGTTGAGCGCGGCGGCGGCGACCGCCGAACCGCCCTTCTCGGACACGTTGCTCACGCCGGGCAGTCCGCTCTCCCGCAGCGCGGCCTTGGACTCGGCCGCCCCGACGAAACCGACGGGCAGCCCGACGACGAGCGCCGGCGCGGCGTCCAGCGTGAGCAGCTCCTCCAGGGCGGTCGGCGCGCAGCCGATCACCCACAGCGCTCCGGGGCCGACGTCCTCGTAGGCGAGCCGGATCGCGTGCGCCGAGCGGGTCAGTCCGGGGCCGGAGCGCGCGTCCTTCAGCCGGCAGACGGTGTCGCGCCGGGTGATCCCGGCGGCCACCATCTCCACGTCCACGACCACGGGCGCCCCGGCGTGCAGCGCGGCGTGCGCCGTGAGCAGCTCCTCCTCGTCGAGGACGAGGTCGTCGGCGTAGGCGAGGTCGGCGCTGGAGTGGATCACCCGCTCCACCACCGCCCGCGTCAGGGGCGCGAAGTGCGAGGTGTCCAGGCGGGTGCGCAGCCGCCGGAACGACTCCTGCTCGATCGGATGGACCACACGGTTCACCGGGCCTCCTCCTGCCGGTCGCCGGGCCGGGTGTCCTGCCAGCGGTAGCCGCGCGGGGTGACCATGCGGCCGGCGATCTCACGGGTCGCGGTGTTGCCCACCGTCACGACCGTCATCATGTCGACCCACGCCGGGTCCAGTTCGGCCAGGCTGGTCAGCCGGGTGGACTCGTCCGGCCGTGAGGCGTTGCGGACGATGCCGACGGGGGTCCCCGGCTCCCGGTGGGCGGCGAGGATCGCGAGCGCCTTCGGCAACTGCCAGTCGCGGCCCCGGGAGCGCGGGTTGTAGAAGGTCACGACGAGGTCCGCCCCGGCCGCCGCCCGCACCCGCCGCTCGATGACCTCCCACGGCGTGTGCAGGTCGGACAGGCTGATCGAGACGTGGTCGTGGCCGAGCGGCGCGCCGAGCAGCGCCCCGGCCGCGAGGGCCGCCGTCACGCCCGGCACACCGATCACGTCGATGTCGTCGGACGCCTCCGCGAGGGCGGGGGAGGCCATGGCGTAGACGCCGGCGTCCCCGCTGCCGATGAGGGCGACCGCGTGCCCGGCACGGGCCTCGGCGACCGCGGTGCGGGCCCGCTCCTCCTCCGCGCCGAGACCCGACTCCAGGATCCGGGTGCCGGGAAGCAGCAGGTCGCGGATCTGGTCGACGTACTGGTCGAGCCCGACCAGCACCCGGGCGCGCCGGAGTTCGGCCCTGGCCCGCGGGGTGAGCAGGTCCCGTGCGCCGGGCCCCAGCCCGACGACGGCGAGCCGGCCGCGTCCGGGCCGCCGCACGACGGCGCAGGTGGCCCGCGCCGGTTGCCCGTCGGCGCGCTCCGACTTCCGCTTGGGAACCAGGAGTTCACCGCCGCGGGCGAGGGCGGCGGCCTCCGCGACCGACGGGGTGCCGACCGCGGCGAGCGGCGCGTCGGACGGGTTGGGCACCTCGACCGCCGCCAGCTCCTCGGCGGTGTACGTCACCAGGGGCACCCCGAGCCGTTCGGCCGCCGCGACGATGCCGGGCTCGCCGGCCTTGGCGTCGACGGTGGCGAGTTCGGCGAGGGAGCGGAGGCAGAGCCCGGCGTCCCGCAGGGCGTCCTCGACCAGCCCGAGCACCTCCTCGACGGGGGCGCCCCGGGAGGCGCCGACGCCGACGACGAGGGACGGCGGGCGCAGCAGCACCTCCCGCTCGCCGGGCGCGACGGCCCGGTCGGTCAGCCGGACCGTGTACGAACCCTCCCGGGCCAGCGGCAGCGGGGGCAGCGGCCAGGCCACCTCGGCCGCCAGCGCCACCGGCTCGCCGTCCAGCAGCGCCCGAGACACCGCCGCGACGTCGCCCTCCACCGGCAGCCCCAGGGTGTCGAGGCCGGGCAGTCCGACGGAGTCCGTCGCCGTCGTCACCACCGGCGCCGCGCCCAGCAACTCGCCCACCTCCTGGGCGAGTTCGTTGGCCCCGCCGGCGTGCCCGCCGATCAGCGACACGGCGAACCGCCCGCCCTCGTCGACGCACACCACACCCGGGTCGGACGTCTTGCCGTCCAGCAGCGGTGCTACCAGCCGGACCACCGCACCCGTCGCCAGGAAGCACACGAGCCGCTCGCACTCGGCGAAGGCGGCCCGTACGGCGTCCCCGACGGGCCCGTCGTACACCCGGGTACGGTCCGGCCAGGCGGCCGCCAGCCGGTCACGGGCGGCCGTGCCCGCCGCGGTGGCGGAAATGAGGCCGATCACTGGGCAACTCCTTCGATGTCGATGCCGGCGCCGGTACCGAGGTCGGTACGGCTGCCGGTACGCGCCGGGGGCCGCACGCCCCACAGCAGGAACACGGGATTGGTCGCCGCCAGCCGGGTCACGTCGCCCGGCAGGGGCGCGAGCCGGGACGACTGCAGCAGCACCCCGTCGCAGGCGAACCCGGCGGCGGTGAGCGCCTCGCGGGCCGCGGGCACCCGGTCGAGCGCGGCCATCGCGACCACGACGGTGCGCCGGGCCCGGCGGGCGCACGCGGTGACAACGGCGGGCAGTTCGCGCCCGCCACCGCCGACGAACACCGCGTCGGGATCGTCGCCCAGCCCGGACAGCGCGTCCGGCGCCGCGCCGTGCACCACGGCCACACCGACGCCGTGCGCGGCGGCGTTGGCACGGATCCGCTCCACCCCGTCCGCCGTCCTCTCGACGGCGACCACGGCGGCGCCGAGCCGCGCGCACTCCACGGCGACGGAGCCCGACCCGGCGCCGACGTCCCACACCAGGTCGCCCAGCCGCGGCCCGAGCCGGGCCAGGGCCAGCGCGCGCACCTCGAACTTGGTGATCATCGAGTCGCGGTGCACGAACGCGTCCTCCGCCAGCGCCCAGCCGGCCGGTGCCGCGGGCGGCCCGGCGACCGTCCGCGCGGCCCCGAGCACGCGCGCCTCGTCCAGGCACAGCACCACGCTCACCGCCGGACCCCAGTCGCGGGCCGCGGCCCCGGCGGGCGTGACCCGCCGCACCCGCTCGCCGTCCGGGTCGCCGAGCGCGGCGGCGACGACGAGCACACGGTCGCCGTGGTCCGGGGCCAGCGCGGCGCCCAGCTCGGCCGGCCCGGCGCCGGGCCCCGTCAGCACGGCCACCTTCGGGTGCGCCCGGCACGCGTTGACGGCCGTCCGCAGGTCCCGCCCGTGCGCGCTCACCACCACCGCGTCGTCCCAGGGCAGCCCGAGCCGGGCGAAGGCGGTGGCGACGGAGGAGACGCCGGGCCGCACGTCGAGCCGCCCGGCGCCGAACCGCTCCGCCAGCGCCCGCACGATCCCGAAGAACCCGGGATCGCCGGAGGCCAGCACCACCACGGGCCGGTCCTTCGCTACGTACTCCCCGATCGTGTCCAGGGCGGGGGCCAGCGGCCCCAGCACGATCCGCTCGGCCGTCTCCGGCAGCGGTACGGCGTCCAGGTGCCGCCGGCCGCCCACCACGAGCTCCGCCCCGGCCAGCGCCCCGCCGTCCGGGGGCGCGCCGGTGCCCGCGCCGACGACCGTGATCACGTGCTCGCACCCCGCGCGCGCAGGGCCCTGCGGGCCTCCGGGTCGGCCTTGCGGAAGCCGTGGAAGTGGCCCGGGTGGTACAGGTGCGAGCGCGTGCCGTGGGCGTCGAGCGCCGGACCGACCAGGAACAGGGTGTGCTTCCAGAGCCGGTGCTCCTTGACGGTCTCCTCCAGCGTGCCGACCGTGCACCGCACGACCAGCTCCTCCGGCCAGGTCGCCTGGTACGCGACGACGACCGGGGTGGACGTGGGATACCCGCCCTCCAGCAGCTCCCGCACGAGCTGGCCGCTGCGGGCCGCCGACAGGAAGATCGCCATGGTGGTGCCGTGCCGGGCGAACTCGCGCACCTCCTCGCCGGGCGGCATCGGCGTCTTGCCGCCGCCCAGCCGGGTGAGGACGACCGACTGCGCGACCTCGGGGATGGTCAGCTCCCGCTGCGCGAGGGCGGCGACGGCCGAGAAGGCGGAGACCCCCGGCACCACCTCGGTGGCCAGGCCGATCGCCGCGCACCGGTCGAGCTGCTCCTGGGTGCCGCCCCACAGCGCCGGGTCGCCGGAGTGGATACGGGCGACCCGCAGCCCCTCCGTGTGCGCCCGCTCGTACACCGCGACCACGTCCTCCAGCGACAGGGCCGCCGAGTCCAGCACCTCCGCGTCCGCGCGCGCGTGGTCGAGCACCTCCGCCTGCACCAGGCTGGCCGCCCAGATCACGATGTCGGCCTCGGCGATCGCGCGGGCGGCGCGGAACGTCAGCAGGTCGGCGGCGCCGGGGCCGGCACCGACGAAGGTCACCTTGCCGGTGGGGGCATCGGCCATGGGATCGGGTCCTCTCGTGCGGAATGTCATGGTGTGTACGGGGTCGGGCGGGGCCGGATGTGCGCAACCGGGGCCTGATCCGATAGCAAGGGCACATGGCGGTCTTCGTCGCGCTGGGCGCGTTCCTGATGACGCTGGCCGGAGGCTGGACGGCGCAGCGGGTGACCGACCGCCGCCATCTGGTCCTGGGGCTGGCCGGCGGACTGATGCTGGGCGTGGTCGGCCTGGACCTGCTGCCGGAGGCCCTGCGCGCCGCGGACGCCGAGGTGTTCGGCGTGCCGGCGGCGCTGCTGCTGTTCGTGGCGGGCTTCCTCGTCGCCCACCTGGTGGAGCGCCTGCTGGCCGGCCGCCGGGCGGCGCACGGCGCCGAGGAGCACGTCCACCGCGCGCCCGAGGTGGGCCTGACGGCGGCGGCCGCGATGGTCGGGCACAGCGCCATGGACGGCCTGGCGATCGGCGCGGCCTTCCACGTGGGCGGCGGCATGGGCCTCGCCGTCGCGGTGGCCGTCATCGCCCACGACTTCGCGGACGGCTTCAACACCTTCACCCTCACCACCGTGTACGGCAACGAGCGCCGCAAGGCGATCGGGATGCTCGTCGCGGACGCGGTGGCACCCGTGGTCGGCGCGGCCCTGGCCGTCTTCCTCACCATTCCCGAGAAGGTGCTCGGCGGGTATCTCGGACTGTTCGGCGGGGCCCTGCTCTACCTCGCCGCGGCCGAGATCCTGCCCGAGGCGCACCACGAACACCCGGCCCGCTCGACCCTGCTGTGCACGATCGCGGGCGCGGCCTTCATCTGGCTGGTGGTGGGCCTGGCGGGCTGAGCCGGCCCGGACACGGCTCACAGCTTGCCGCCCCGCCCGCCGTCGCGGCGAGCGGGCGCGATCAGCGTCGACAGATACGGCAGCGTCTCCCCGTCGAGGTCCGCGGCCGGCCGGATCGACTCCTCCGGCAGCCCGAGCGCCGACCCCCACACCGCGTCGCCGATCCGCCCCGTCTCCCGCAGCGCCTCGGCGACCTCGCCCGCCTGCCGCCCGAACTTGTAGGCGACCACCGTGCCCGGACCCGCGAGGGCGTCCTTCAGCACGGCGGACCCGGCGGTGACGGGCACGAGCGTGAGCGGCTCCGTGCCCTCGGTCAGCACGGCCCCCGAACGCGCCGCAAGATCCTGCATCGCGGTGATACCGGGCACGGTCTCCACCACGGTCCCCGGCACCAGCGCGGCGACGGTGTGCGCGAGATACGTGAAGGTGGAGTACACGTTCGGATCGCCGATGGTGGCGAAGGCGACGCTGCCGCGGTCCCTCAGCAGCCCGGCGACCCGCTCGCCCGCGGCGTCCCAGGCGGCCTCCCGCCGCGTCCGGTCGGTCCGCTCGTTCAGCGCGAACACCACCCGCAGCACCTTCTCCGCGGGCACGTAGTGCAGCACGGTCGCCTCGGCCCGCCCCCGCTCCAGGGTGTCCATCACGGGGACGACGACGACCTCGGCCGCGCGCAGCGCGTTCACGCCCTTGACGGTCACCAGCTCCGGGTCGCCGGGCCCGACCCCCACCCCGATCAGCCTGCTGCTCATGACGTCCGGCACCTCTCGACGAACCGACGGGCGACACCGGGCGCGGACGCCCAGTGCGTGTGCAGATAACTCGCGTGCACACCGCGCTGTACGAAACCTTCGACCCGCCGTCGAGGAGCGCGCACGCCCCAGGCGGGGGCCGCCCCCGAGCCGGGCTCGACGACGGTCCGGTGGAACTCGTGGCCCCGCATCCGCTCCCCGGCGGCGGCGAGCACGCTGTCGCCGAGGGCCACGGCGTCCCGGTAGCCGAGCGTGAGCCGCTCGCTCATCCGGGCGGACGCGTCGAGCACCCCGCACATCGCAAGCCCGTCCAGCTCCCGGCACAGGTAGAGCAGCCCGGCGCACTCGGCGGCCACGGGAGCCCCGGACTCCGCGAGGGCAGCGACCGCCTTGCGCAGCGGCTCGTTGGCGGACAGCTCGGCCGCGTACACCTCGGGAAAGCCACCGCCGATGACCAACCCGCTTGTCCCGTCCGGCAGTCGCTCGTCACGCAGGGGGTCGAAGGGCACGACCTCGGCGCCCGCGGCGGTCAGGAGTTCCGTGTGCTCGGCGTAGGAGAAGGTGAACGCGGCCCCACCGGCCACGGCGACCTTCAGCCTGTCCCGGGGGCACCCCCTGCTCGAAGGGCTCGGGGGAGTTTGCGCACGAGGCCGTTCAGGCCGAAGCGGGGGTCCGGGGGCGGCAGCCCCCGGGGACGGGACGGGAAGAGGCGTAGGGGGCGAAGCGGCCAGGGCCCCGGCCGCGTCCCACGCCGCACACGACAACGCCCCCGCCCCCCGCGCCAGCGCCATCAGCGCGTCCAGGTCGCACCCGTCGGACACCTGCGCCGCCATCGCCGCCACCGCGGTCACCGCGTCCGCCCGCCGCTCGGCGACCGGCACCAGCCCCAGATGCCGCGACGGCGTGTTCACCTGCGGCGCCCGCCGCAGCACCCCGAACACCGGCACCCCGACGGAGTCCAGCGCCTCCCGCAGCAGCTCCTCGTGCCGGTCCGAGGCGACCTTGTTCAGGATCACGCCCGCGACCCGCACCTCCGGATCCCAGGAGGCGAACCCGTGCACCAGCGCCGCCACGGACCGCGACTGCGACGACGCGTCCACGACGAGCACCACCGGCGCCCGCAGCAGCTTCGCCACCTGGGCGGTGGACGCCAGTTCACCCTCCCCGGCGGCCCCGTCGTACAGCCCCATCACACCCTCGACGACGGCCACGTCGCACCCGTGCGCGCCGTGCGCGAACAGCGGGCCGACGAGCTCCGGCCCGCACAGGTACGCGTCGAGGTTGCGCCCCACCCGCCCGGTGGCGAGCGCGTGGTACCCGGGGTCGATGTAGTCCGGCCCGACCTTGTGCGGGGACACGGCGAGCCCCCGCGCGGTCAGCGCGGCCATCAGCCCCGTGGCGACGGTGGTCTTGCCGCTGCCGGAGGCGGGCGCGGCGACGACCAGCCGGGGCACGGACGAGGAGGACGAGGTCAGCACGGCCTCACCACTCGATGCCTCTCTGGCCCTTCTGGCCCGCGTCCATCGGGTGCTTGACCTTGGACATGTCCGTGACGAGGTCCGCGAAGCCGACCAGCTTCTCCGGCGCGTTCCGCCCGGTGATCACCACGTGCTGGGTGCCCGGCCGGTCGCGCAGCACCTCGACCACCTCGTCGGTGTCGACCCAGCCCCAGTGCATCGGGTACGCGAACTCGTCGAGCACGTACAGCCGGTACGTCTCGGCGGCCAGGTCCCGCTTGACCTGCTCCCAGCCCTCGCGGGCCTTCTGCTCGTTGTCCATCTGGGCGTCCCGCTGGACCCACGACCAGCCCTCGCCCATCTTGTGCCAGTCGACCGTGCCGCCCTCGCCGGAGGCGCCCAGCACCCGCAGCGCGTTCTCCTCACCGACCTTCCACTTGGCCGACTTGACGAACTGGAACACCCCGATGGGCCAGCCCTGGTTCCAGGCGCGCAGCGCCAGCCCGAAGGCGGCCGTCGACTTGCCCTTGCCGATCCCGGTGTGCACGACGACCAGCGGCCGGTTGCGGCGCTGACGGGTCGTCAGGCCGTCGTCCGGCACGCTACTCGGCTGTCCCTGTGGCATTACGCGGCCCTCCTGGTCCCCTGCACGTCCCTCACCAAGCCGGCGATGCTGTCCGCCCGCAGCTCGTCCAGCGTCACCGCCGTACCGCCCAGCTCGCCCGCGAGCTGTCCGGCCAGGCCCAGCCGCACCGGGCCCGACTCGCAGTCGACGACCACCGACGCGACCCGCTCGGCCGCGAACAGCCGGGCCGCGCGCCCCGCGAGGGCGACCGGCTCCGGGCCGCCGGTGGCCCGCCCGTCGGTCACCACCACCACGAGCGCCCGCCGCGCCGGGTCCCGCAGCCGCTCCACCCGCAGCACCTCGTGCGCCTTGAGCAGCCCGGCGGCCAGCGGCGTACGGCCCCCGGTCGGCAGCTTCTCCAGCCGCGCCGCCGCCGCGTCCACGGACGACGTGGGCGGCAGGGCGACCTGCGCGTCCGTGCCGCGGAAGGTCACCAGGCCCACCTTGTCCCGCCGCTGGTAGGCGTCCAGCAGCAGCGACAGCACGGCTCCCTTGACGGCCCCCATCCGCTGCCGGGCCGCCATCGACCCGGAGGCGTCCACCACGAACAGCACGAGGTTGCCCTCGCGGCCCTCCCGGGTCGCCTGCCGCAGATCGTCCCGGCGCACGACCAGCCCCGGCCCGGAGCGGCCCCGCGCCCGCTGATGCGGGGCCGCCGCCAGGACGGTGGCCGCCAGGTGCAGCTTGGAGAGCGTCCCCCGGGGCCGCCGGGCCCCGGTCGTCCTCCCGTGCTCGGTCCGCGCCCGCGAACGCCGCCCGGTGGCGCCCTCGCCGATCCCGGGCACGCTCAGCACCTTCGCGCGGAAGGGCTCGGCGGCGCGTGCCGGGGCCTGCTCGCCGGAACCCGCGCCGGAGGCCTGCGGTTCCGCGTCCTCCGCGGACCCCGGCCGCGCGGACGTGTCACCGCCGTCCGGGCCGCTGTCCGGCGCCGGCCGGCCGCCGCCCCCGCCCGGCCCGTCCGGACCGGGATCGTCGTCGCCCTCGCCCTCGCCGCCTTCGCGCCCGCCCCCGTCCTCGCCGGAGAACTCCTCCAGCGTCTCGTCCAGCTTGTCCTCGTCCAGCCCCGGCGCGTCGAACGGGTTCCGGCGCCTGCGGTGCGGCAGCGCGAGCAGCGCGGCCTGCCGTACGTCCTCGGCGAGCACGTCGGTGCGGCCCGCCCAGGCCGCCAGCGCCGTCGCCGTACGCGCCATCACGATGTCGGCGCGCATCCCGTCCACCTCGAAGGCGGCACAGGTCGCCGCGATCTGCCGCAGCGCCCCGTCGCCGAGGCGCACCGACGGCAGCAACTCCCTTGCCGCCACGATCCGTTGCCGTACGGCGGCTTCCTCGTCCGCCCACCGCGCGGCGAAGGCGATCGGGTCGTCGTCGTACGCGAGGCGCCGGCGCACCACCTCCACCCGCTGGTCGGGCTCGCGTGAGGCCGCGACCTCCACGGTCAGCCCGAACCGGTCGAGCAGCTGCGGCCGCAGCTCGCCCTCCTCGGGGTTCATGGTGCCGACCAGCAGGAAGCGTGCGGCGTGCCGCACGGAGACGCCCTCGCGCTCGACGTACGAGGCGCCCATCGCGGCCGCGTCCAGCAGCAGGTCCACGAGATGGTCGTGGAGCAGGTTGACCTCGTCGACGTAGAGGATGCCGCGGTGCGCGTCGGCGAGCAGGCCCGGCTCGAAGGCCTTCACGCCCTCGGCGAGCGCCCGCTCGATGTCGAGGGCGCCCACCAGCCGGTCCTCGGAGGCGCCGACCGGCAGCTCCACCATGCGCGCCGGGCGGGACGCGAACGCCCCCGGCGCGTGCGGCCCGTCGGGGCACGCCGGATCGGGCGCCGCGGGGTCGCAGGAGAACCGGCAGCCGGAGACGACGTCCACCTCCGGCAGCAGCGCCGAAAGCGCGCGCACGGCCGTGGACTTGGCGGTGCCCTTCTCGCCGCGCACCAGCACACCGCCGACCGCCGGGGACACGGCGTTCAGCAGCAGCGCGAGCCGCAGGTCGTCCTGGCCGACGACGGCCGTGAACGGGAACGGGGTACTCACTTCTCGTCGCCCTCCAAGTCGCCTTCGAGCTCCAGATAGGTGGCGCGCAGCCGCTCCAGCGTGTCCGCGTCCGGCTCGGCCCACAGGCCGCGGTCGGCGGCCTCCAGCAGCCGTTCCGTGATGCCGCGCAGCGCCCACGGGTTGGACTTCTTCATGAAGTCCCGGTTCTCCGCGTCGAAGACGTACTCCGCGCTGAGCTTCTCGTACATCCAGTCGTCGACCACCCCGGCCGTGGCGTCGTACCCGAAGAGGTAGTCGACGGTCGCCGCCATCTCGAATGCGCCCTTGTAGCCGTGCCGCCGCATCGCCGCCATCCAGCGCGGATTGACCACCCGGGCCCGGAAAACCCTGTGCGTCTCCTCGCCGAGCGTCCGCGTCTTCACCTGGTCGGGCACGGCGGAGTCGCCGACGTACGCCTCGGGGCTCGCGCCGGTCAGATGGCGCACCATGGCGACCATGCCGCCGTGGTACTGGAAGTAGTCGTCGGCGTCGACGAGGTCGTGCTCGCGGGTGTCGACGTTCTTCGCCGCCACGGCGATCCGCCGGAACGCCGTCTCCATGTCCCCGCGCGCCGCCCGCCCGCCGAGCCCCCGCCCGTACGCGTAGCCGCCCCACACCGCGTAGACCTCGGCGAGGTCGGCGTCCGAGCGCCAGTTGCGGGCGTCAATCAGCGGCAGCAGCCCGGCGCCGTACGCCCCCGGCTTGGAGCCGAAGATCCGGGCCGTGGCCCGCCGCCGGTCGCCGTGCCGCGCCGCGTCCTCGTCCACGTGGGCCCGTACGAAGTTGGACTCGGCGGGCTCGTCCAGCTCCGCCACGGCCCGCACCGCGTCGTCGATCAGCCCGACCACGTGCGGGAAGGCGTCCCGGAAGAAGCCGGAGATACGGACCGTCACGTCGATGCGCGGCCGGCCGAGCTCCGCGAGCGGGACCACCTCGAAGCCGGTCACCCGGCGCGACGCGTCGTCCCACACCGGGCGGCAGCCCAGCAGGGCGAGGACCTCGGCGATGTCGTCGCCCTGGGTGCGCATCGCGGACGTGCCCCAGACCGTGAGGCCGACCGACTTCGGGTACGCGCCGGTATCGGCCAGGTACCGCTGCACCAGCGAGTCGGCGAGCGACTGCCCGACCTCCCAACTCAGCCTGGACGGAATGGCCTTGGGGTCGACCGAGTAGAAGTTGCGGCCGGTCGGCAGGACGTTGACCAGACCGCGCGTGGGGGAGCCCGACGGGCCCGCCGGGACGTAACCGCCGTTCAGCGCTCGGAGGATGTGGCCGATCTCGTCGGTGGTCCGCGCCAGCCGTGGCACGACCTCGGTGCAGGCGAACTCCAGCACGGCCACGGCGTCCGGGAGTTCGGTGCCGAGGGCGTCGCGGACCAGGGCGGGTGCCGCAGCGACGTCCCACGCCCGGGCCTCCATCCCCTCCGCGACCCGCCGGCACAGCTGCTCCAGCAGGTCGATCGCGTCGGCGGCCGTGCGCGCGGGACCTTCGACCAGGTCCGTCAGCTCCACCGGCACCTTCACCGGGGCGCCGGGCTCGGCCAGCAGCTCCTTCTCCACCAGCCCGAAGTGGGCCGCGATCGAGGCCCGCAGGCCCGGCAGCGCGTTCGCCCGCCCGCCCCACACCTGGGAGGCGCGCAGCACGGCGAGCACGAGGTTCACCCGCGGCTCGCCCACCGGGCCGCCCCCCAGGACGTGCAGTCCGTCGCGGATCTGCACGTCCTTGATCTCGCACAGGTAGCCGTCGATGTGCATCACGAACTCGTCGAACGTGTCGTCGTCCGGCTGCTCGTCGACGTGCAGGTCGTGGTGCAGCTCGGCGGCCTTCACCAGGGTCCAGATCTGGGCCCGCACGGCCGGGGCCTTCGCCGGGTCCAGATCGGACACGAGCGCGTACTCGTCGAGCAGTTGCTCCAGCTTGGCGAGGTCGCCGTAGGTGTCGGCGCGGGCCATCGGCGGCACCAGGTGGTCGACGACCGTGGCGTGGCCGCGCCGCTTGGCCTGGGTGCCCTCGCCGGGGTCGTTGACGATGAAGGGGTAGACGAGGGGCAGGTCACCGAGGACGGCGTCCGGCGCGCAGCTCCCGCTCAGCCCCAGCCCCTTGCCGGGCAGCCACTCCATCGTGCCGTGCTTGCCCATGTGGACGATCGCGTCGGCGCCGAAGGAGTTCTCCAGCCAGCGGTAGGCCGCCATGTAGTGGTGCGACGGCGGCATGTCGGGGTCGTGGTAGATCGCGATCGGGTTCTCCCCGAAGCCGCGCGGCGGCTGGATCATCACGACGACGTTCCCGAACCGCAGGGAGGCGAGCACGATGTCGTCGCCGTCGACGTACAGCGAGCCCGGCGGCTCGCCCCACGCGTCGAGCATCGCGGTCCGCAGTTCCGGGTCGAGCTCGTCGAACCAGGAGCGGTAGTCGGCCAGTGGCACGCGCGCGGGCGCGGCGGCGAGCTGCTCCTCCGTCAGCCACTCGACGTCGTGGCCGCCCGCCTCGATGAGCCGGTGGATCAGCTCGTCGCCGTTGTCGGGGTAGTCGGTGAGCGCGTACCCGGCGTCCCGCAGGGCGTCGAGGACCCGTACCGCCGAGGCGGGGGTGTCGAGGCCGACCGCGTTGCCGACGCGCGAGTGCTTGGTCGGGTAGGCGGTGAAGACCAGCGCGAGCCTCTTCTCCGCGTTCGGCTTGTGCCGCAGCCGCGCGTGCCGTACGGCGATCCCGGCCACGCGCGCGGCCCGCTCCGGGTCGGCGACGTACACGGGCACGTCGTCGGGGCCCTGCTCCTTGAAGGAGAACGGCACGGTGATCAGGCGGCCGTCGAACTCGGGGATCGCGACCTGCATCGCCGCGTCCATGGGGGACAGGGCGGCGTCGGACTCCTCCCAGGCGGCATGGGAGGAGGTGAGGCAGAGCCCCTGCAGCACGGGGATGTCCAGCTCGGCCAGTGCCCCGACGTCCCAGGACTCCTCGTCCCCGCCCGCGGAGGCCTGCGAGGCGTGGGTGCCGCCGGCGGCGAGCACGGTGGCGACCAGGGCGTCGGCACGGCCGAGGATTTCGTACAGCCCGGCGTCCGCGCCGCGCAGCGAACCGCAGTACACCGGCAGGGCGTTGGCGCCGTGCGCCTCGATCGCGTCGCACAGGGTGTCCACGAAGGCGGTGTTGCCGCTCAGTTCGTGGGCCCGGTAGAACAGCACGCCCACGGTCGGGCGGTCCGCGGCGGACGGGCGGTCGCCGTGGACGCCGTACTCCGGCATCCGCTCCGGCTCGTCGAAGCCCTCCCCGGTGAGCAGCACCGTGTCGGACAGGAAGCGGGCGAGTTCGGCGAGGTTGCCCGGGCCGCCCTCGACGAGGTAGCGCAGCGCTTCCGCGACCACGCCGGCCGGCACCGACGACTCGGCCATCAGCTCCGCGTCCGGCACGCTCTCCCCGCCGAGCAGCACGGTCGGGACGCCGGACGCCCGCAGCGCGTCGAGCCCGTCCTCCCAGGCCCTTCTGCCGCCGAGCAGGCGTACGACGGCGAGGTCCGCGCCGTCGAGCAGGGCGGGCAGTTCGGTGTCGACGTCGACCCGGGTCGGGTTGCCGATCCGGTACGCGGCGCCGGAGGCCCGCGCCGCCAGCAGATCGGTGTCGGCGGTCGACAACAACAACACTGTGCTCATGCGGGCGCTCCCGGTGGGATGAAGGGCAGTCCTTGCGGCGCGCCGGACTCGATGAGCCGCCACAGCGCGTCCGTGTCCGCGTGCTGTTCGATCAGGTCGCCGAGCTTGTCGAGCTGCTCCTCGCGCAGCGCGGCGAAGGAGGTGCCGGGGGCGGGGACGAAGCGGCGGCCCGCGGCGGCCGCCACCTCGCGCAGGAAGGCCCGCCGGAAGGCGTCCGACTCCAGCGAGCCGTGCCAGTGGGTGCCCCAGACGCCGCCCACCCGGCAGCCGTCCAGGAAGGGTTCGCCGCCGGTGACCTCGGCGACCCCGTGGTGGATCTCGTATCCCTCGACCCGCTCGCCGAGCGCCTCGCCGACGGGCCGGGCGAGGGTCTTCTCGTGGGCGAACCGTACCCGCACGGGCAGCAGTCCGAGCCCCTCGACGTGCCCGCGGCGGCTCTCGACCTCGTCCTCGATGTGCTCGCCGAGGAGCTGGAAGCCGCCGCAGACGCCGAGCACCGGCCGGCCCTCGGCCGCGCGCCGGGCGAGCGCGTCCGCCAGGCCCCGCTCGCGCAGCCACTCCAGGGCGCGGACCGTGCCGCGGGTGCCCGGGACCACGACGAGGTCCGCGTCGGACAGTTCCTCGGGCCGGTCCACGAACCGCACCACGACGCCCGGTTCGGCGGCCAGCGCGTCCACGTCGGTGAAGTTGGACATCAGCGGTACGGCGCAGACGGCGACCCGCAGGACGTCCTCGCCGAGCGGAGGGGCCACCACGGACTCCCGGACCGCGCCCCGCAGGGAGACGCGCAGTCCGTCCTCCTCGTCGATGCCGAGCCCGTGCCGGAACGGCAGCACCCCGTAGGCGTGCCGCCCGGTCAGCCCGTGCAGCATGTCCAGGCCCGGCTCCAGCAGCGAGACGTCCCCGCGGAACTTGTTGACCAGGAACCCGGCGACGAGCTCCTGGTCCTCGGGCGACAGCAGGGCGACGGTGCCGAAGAAGGAGGCGAAGACGCCGCCGCGGTCGATGTCGCCGACCACGAGCACGGGCAGCCGCGCGTTGCGGGCGATGCCCATGTTCACGATGTCGGTGCGGCGCAGGTTGATCTCGGCCGGGCTGCCGGCGCCCTCGCAGATCACCGCGTCGTACGTGCCGCGCAGTTCGGCGAGGCAGTCGAGCACCGTGCCCAGCAGGCGCTGTTGCCGCCCGCCGTGGTACCCGCGCGCGCTCAGCTCGCCGACCGGCCTGCCGAGCAGCACGACCTGGCTGCTCTGCTCGCCGCCCGGCTTGAGCAGCACGGGGTTCATCAGCGCGGTGGGCTCCACCCGGCACGCCTGGGCCTGCATGGCCTGCGCCCGCCCGATCTCGGCGCCCTCGCGCGTCACGAACGAGTTGAGGGACATGTTCTGCGCCTTGAACGGCGCGACCTTGACCCCCTGCCGCACCAGCCACCGGCAGATCCCGGCGGTGACGACGCTCTTCCCGGCGTCGGAGGTCGTACCGGCGACGAGCAGCCCGCCGTTCATCGCTTACGTCCCTTCGCGAGGACGGCGCGCATCGCGAACCGTCCGGCCACACCGGCGCCCAGGGCGAGCAGGCCCACCCGGCGGGAGAGCCGTACCGCCCGTTCGATGTCACCCACCCGGACGGCGCGCCCCGGTCCGTTGAGCACCGGCCGGTGCTCCACGCGCCCCCCGTACGCGAGGGTGCCGCCGAGCCGCACCCCGAGCGCCCCGGCGAACGAGGCCTCGACCGGACCGGCGTTGGGGCTCGGGTGCCGCCCGGCGTCGGCCCGCCAGACACGGACGGCCCCGCGCGGATCTGGCCCGGCCGCGGCCGCCAGTACGGCGGTGAGCCGCGCCCCCGGCCACCCGGCGAGGTCGTCCAGGCGCGCGGAGGCCCAGCCGTAGCGCCGGTGGCGCGGCGACCTGTGCCCGACCATGGCGTCCAGGGTGTTGACGGCCCGGAACCCGAGGAGCCCCGGCACCCCGGCGAGGGCCCCCCAGGTGAGGGCGCCCACCACGGCGTCGGAGGTGTTCTCGGCGACGGACTCCACGACGGCGCGGGCGATCCCGTCGGCGTCCAGGGCCTCGGGGTCCCGCCCGCACAGATGGGGCAGCCGCGCCCGGGCGGCCTCGACGTCCCCGGCCGCCAGCGCCCGCCCGACCGCCCGCGCCTCCCGCGCGAGCGAGGTCCCGCCCAGCACGGACCAGGTGGCGGCGGCGGTCAGGGCGACGGAGGCGGCGGGGGAGCGGCGTACGGCGGACGCGGCGAGCCCGGCGCAGGCCACGGTGCCGCCCACGCACATCGCGGTGTGCAGCGCCCCCCAGCCCCGGTGGTCACGCCACAGCACGGCTTCCAAGCCGGCCGCGGCGCGGCCGAACGCGGCGACGGGATGCCCGCGGCGCGGATCGCCGAGGAGCAGGTCGCCGAGGAGGCCGGCGGCGGCGCCGTACGCGAAGACGCGATCGGCACCCATCGCCTCAGCCGACCGGGGGGGCGGGCGGGACGTCGCTGGTGAACCTCGGATGGCAGCCGCGCATGGCGATATGTCCTCACTCAGGGTGTCCACGCCCTGGTTCGACGAGACCGGCGGCGAGAGTTCCTGGCTTCCGGGAAGTTCATTCCCCGGTGACAGTGGCGGGACCGCGCCGGATTCGCACCGGCTTCCTCTCCTGCTGCCGTACTTGGCGTGGGCAGTCCACCACGCCCCGCGAACACCCGTCAACTCGCCTTTGACCTGCACCGGGGGACTGAGATGAGGCCCACATCGGCCCGCCGGGGCACGAAAAACGCCCGCCCGATCCGCGCCGCCGAGGAGGGCGGTGCGGACCGGGCGGGCGACGAACTGCCCCAAGGCCGGGCGGTGGCCGCGCCGAGGGTCAGGACTTGGCCATGATCAGGTAGATGCCGTAGGCCACGGCGGCGGCGCACGCCGCGAAGCAGACGTACGCGCCGGTGGCGGCGATCGCCCCGCCGCCGTTGCCCTCGGCGGCGGCCCGCTCGCGGCGGGACAGGCCCGTGATGCCGAGGGTGAACAGGGCCACCAGGCCCACCGTGACCGAGAGGCTGACGCCGATGACGGAGCCGATGGCTGCCCAGTCGATCTTCATGGTGATGTTCCTTCTGTAACCGGGTGCTCGGGGCTCAGACGGCGGCGGGCGGATGCGCCCGGTCGGCGGAGGCGGAGGCGGAGGCCTGCGCCGGGACGGAGGCCGCGAGGGCCCCGGTCTCGGTCGCCACCTGGCCCACCGGAGGCGGGGTCACGGCGGCCATGGCCTGGGTCACCACGCCGGCCGGCTCGCCGGTGTGGTTGACGTTGGTGTGGTCGACGACCTCACGGCGCGACAGCTTCCAGATCACGCCGCTGGAGACCACCAGGAAGACGGCCACCACGGCGGTGCCCCAGCCGCCGAGGCCGGTGACGGCCTCCGCGCCGGCGCCCACGAGGGCCGCGGCCGGCAGGGTCAGCACCCAGGCCACGAGCATCCGGGTCGCGGTCGACCAGCGGACGACACCGCCCTTGCGGCCGAGGCCCGCACCCATCACCGAGCCGGAGACGACGTGGGTGGTGGAGAGGGAGAAGCCGAGGTGGGAGGAGGCCAGGATGGCGGTGGCCGCGCTGGTCTGGGCGGCGAAGCCCTGCTGCGGCTCCAGCTCGGTCAGGCCCTTGCCCATGGTGCGGATGATGCGCCAGCCGCCGATGTAGGTGCCCAGCGCGATGGCGAGGCCCGCGGACAGGATGACCCAGGTGGGAGGGTTGGAGCCCGGGGCGATGGCGCCGCCGGCGATCAGGGCGAGGGTGATGACACCCATCGTCTTCTGCGCGTCGTTGGTGCCGTGGGCCAGCGAGACCAGGCCCGCGGAGGCGATCTGGCCCGCGCGGTGGCCCTTGTCGGCGGCCTTGCCGTTCGACTTCCTGCCCAGCGCGTAGCTCAGCCGGGTCGAGAGCATCGCCGCGAGGCCGGCGACGACCGGGGCGGCGACGGCGGGCAGCAGCACCTTGGTGACGAGCACGTCGCCGTGGACCGCGCCGAAGCCGGCCGAGGCGATGGCGGCGCCGATCAGGCCGCCCATCAGGGCGTGCGAGGAACTGGACGGGAGACCGATGAGCCAGGTCACCAGGTTCCAGAGGATCGCGCCGACCAGGGCGGCGAAGATGACCTCGGGACGGATGCCGGTCTCGTCGACGAGACCCTTGGAGATCGTGTTCGCGACCTCCACGGAGAGGAAGGCGCCCACCAGGTTGAGCACGGCGGACAGAGCCACCGCGACCTTGGGCTTGAGTGCACCGGTGGAGATGGTCGTGGCCATCGCGTTGGCGGTGTCGTGGAAACCGTTCGTGAAATCGAACGCGAGTGCGGTTACTACCACAATCGCGAGGATCAGCGAGAAGCTTTCCATTTACCCAGGCAATCGTTCGAGGTCATTGGCTGGTCGAACGTACGTAACCAGGGTGAACGGAAGATGAACTGGGGCGGTCCTCGGGGTGTCCGTAAAAGAGGGTCCGCGCTCCACCGTAAGCCGCGCGCCGGGGGGAGATTCCGGTCACCCCGGCCGGGTGGTCCGCCGCCTGGCAGGATCGCGTCATGGCTGAGCAGAAGAGGGGCAAGGGGAAGGGGAGGGGCGTGCGCGCCGAGGAGGCCCGCGCCTGGGAGGCGCTGGTCGCCACCGCCCGCCGCACGGCGGCCGAGGGCCTCGTCGTCGGCACCTCCGGAAACGTGTCGGTGCGCGTGGGGGACACCGTGCTGGTCACCCCGTCGGGCGTGCCCTACGACCGGCTCACGCCGGACGACGTGACCGGCGTCGGCCCCGACGGCCGGCAGGTGCTCGGCGCCCTGGTGCCGACCAGCGAACTGCCCCTGCACCTCGCGATCCACCGCACCACCGACGCGGGCGCGGTCGTCCACACCCACGCCGTACACGCGACCGCCGTCTCGACGCTCGTGACCGAGCTGCCGCCGATCCACTACATGGCCGGCGCGCTCGGCGGCCCCGTCCGGGTCGCCCCCTACGCGACCTACGGCACCGAGGAACTGGCCGAAAACATGCTCCGCGCCCTCGACGGCCGCTCCGGCTGCCTGCTGCAGAACCACGGCACCGTCACCCACGGCGCCACCCTCGACCAGGCATACGACCGCACGGCCCAGCTGGAATGGATGTGCCGTCTGTGGCTGACGGCGTCCTCCGTGCCGGGACTGGCCCCCTCCCTGCTGTCACCGGAGCAACTGGCACAGGCGCAGGAGCGGCTGCGGGGGTACGGACAGCGAAGGTAGGGCCTCCGCAGGGATGAAAGCCGCTGTTTCCTGGAACCCGCAGGACATGTCACCCCGACCCTTCCTCCCGCTGGCCGGTGGCCCGGCGCGCCAGGACACTGGACCCGTGCGCTCAGTCAAAGCGACGGCCGCGGCCGTCACCGTGGCCCTGGCGGCCGGCGCGGCCGGCATCGCCGCCGGCCGGCTCGCCAGCGACGCCGCGCTGAAGGCCCCCCCGGGCCGGCCCCTGCCCACCGAGCCGCGGCTCACCGTGCACGGCACGGCACCGGGCCGGATCACGCTCACCCGCGACCTGGCCTCCCTGCGCCCCGGCATCTACGGCCTGTCCGGCGACGGCTCGCACGCCGTCGTCGGCCCCGTGCTGCCGACCGCCCCGCACCGCGCCGACGCCGTCGTGCGCCGCCTGGAACGCGTCACCCACGGCACCCTGCGCACCCACGACAAGGTCTGGCTCACCCCGAACGTGCACGTCGGCAACCCGGACTCCGCCCTCGGCCTCGATCACGCCGACATCGACGTCCCCGGCGAACTCGGCCCCCTCCCCGCGTGGTTCGTGCCCGGCGTCCGCGACACCTGGGTCATCACGGTGCACGGCCTGGGCGCCACCCGCGAACTGCCCATGAACCTCATGGGCTTCCTGCACCGCCGCCGCTTCCCGGTGCTGGACCTCGCCTACCGCGGCGACCTCGGCGCGCCCCGCTCCCCGGACGGCCTCAACCACCTCGGCGAGACCGAGTGGCGCGACCTGGACGCGGCGATCCGCTACGCCGTCCGGTACGGCGCCGAGCGGGTCATCCTGTACGGCTGGTCCACCGGCGCCTCCATGGCCCTGCGTGCCGCCGCCCACTCGGGCCTGCGCGACCGCGTCTCCGGCCTGGTGCTGGACTCGCCGGTGCTCGACTGGGAGGCGACGCTGCGGGCCCTGGCCACCGCGAGGCACACCCCCGCCGCGCTGCTGCCGCTCGCGGTGCGCGCCGCCCAGGGGCGCACCGGGCTCTCCGGCGACCGCCTCGCCGACGTCACCGACCCGGCCCGGCTCAAGGTGCCGACGATGATCTTCCACGGCCCGGACGACGCCGTGGCCCCCTGGCAGCCCTCCCGCCGCCTCGCCGCCCGCCGTCCCGACCTCGTCACCCTGCAGACGGTCGCCCAGGCCCCGCACGGAGCCATGTGGAACGCCGACCCGGAGGGCTACGAGGAGGCGCTGCGGCGCTTCCTGACGCCCCTCATGTGACAGGTCCTGACCTCTTCTCATGTGACATGGGCCACCAACTCCCGCACGGTCGTTCCCGGTCCGGCGGAGCGGCGGACGCGTCCGGCGCAGGGGGCCGACGAGCGGGAGCGGGCCGTCGGCGGGCGGGTCCGCCCACAGGGCCGCACAACCCGTGCACGGCGGGCGCGCGGGCGGGTGGACGAGGGGTGAGTGCGGTGTGCGGGAGGTGTGGACGCGGGACGTTCGGGGGAGTCCCGTCGGCTGTCCGTGCGGCGGTCCCGGCCGTTCCGTTCCCGGGCGTACCGCTGGCTTGATCCTGTCTCGTCGGCCCCGGTGAAACCCGGTGCGTTGGCCATCCCCGTCGCCCCCGGTGACATTCCGTTTGGGTTTTCGGACCGTCAACCGGAAGACTGCACCCGTGACGTCCCGTATCCCGCGCGACTCAAGGCTTCGACTCGTCCGCCCGCGGCCCCTGGCCGCCGCCCCCCGAGCCGTGAACCAGCGGCGCACGCGCCGCCCCGCACCGCGCCCCCCGGAGGGCACCCCGGCACCCGCCGAGCTGGCCAGAATGGCACGCTCCCGCCTGGCCGGAGCGGCCCGCGTCGCCCGCTGGGCCGACGCCGCCCTCGGCCCCGGCCGGGACGGCGCCACCACGGACGGCAGGGCCGCCCTCTCCGACGCGACCGCCGAACGTGCGGCCGGCGAACTGGGGCTGACCGCGGTTCAGGTCCGCGCGGAGTGGGACACCGCCCGCCTGGCCGGCCTGGTCGAGGTGCACGGCGACAGCGCCCGCCCCGGCTGGCGGCTGCGCGCCTGGGACCGGGACGACAGCGCCGTGCTGCGCGGCTGGGTGGCCTTCTTCGACGCCTGGTCGCTGGCCTGCCCGGAGCCCGGGGACCACCAGGCCGCCGCCGTCGCCGAGGTCGTCTCGGCCATGCCGCAGGTGCTCTCCCTCCTCCAGCTCTCCGCCGGGCCCGTCCCGGTCGAGCAGCTTCTGGACCTGCTCCGGCAGCGGGTCACCGAACTGCGCACCGAGCGCTGCGAGATCCCCTTCGGACCGCAGCCGGTGCCCGCCGGAACCGTGGGCACCGCGGCCGCGGCGCCGGACGCCCCGGCCGCCGCGGAGCCGGCCGAGGACGCCCTCCTCGCCCCGCTCCTGGACTGGGCCCTGCGCGCCCTCGCCGCCGTGGGCGCCCTCACCTACGGCGACGGACAGGCCACGCTCACCCCGCTCGGCAGCTGGGCCGTCTGGGTCAAGCTGGAACAGATCTGCGTCGCCGCCCAGAGCCCCGCCGGGAACATCGAGCAGTCCGCCGAGAACATGCTGCGCGGCTGCGCCCAGCTGCGGCCGAACGCGGCCCGTGCCGAGTACCGCGCCTGGCTGGCCGCGCGCCCCGTCGGCAGCGCCGTCACCGACCTGCTCGACGCCGCCCGCGGCGAGGACGCCCTGCTGCGCGGCCTCGCCTTCGAGGCCCTGCGGGTCGTCGGCGCCCCGGCCGAGCCCGACGTCCGGGCCGTGCTCGACGAGCCGGCGCTGCGGCCGTACGCCCTGCTGTGGCTGGCGGAGCACGACGGGGTCGACCCGGAGGACGCCCACGAGGTGCTCACCCGGGAGGAGGCCACCTGGCTGTGGGTGGACACCGCCGCCGCCGTCGCCGACCACGGCGAGGCCCCGATGCTGGTCCGCCACCTGGAGTCCGCGCTCCAGCCCACGGTGCCCGCGCTGCTCGACGAGGTGCGCGCCGTCGGCCATCCGCGCACCGTGCAGGTGCTGGTCGCCCTCGCCGCCGCCCACCCCGACCCGGCCCTGGCGAAGGCCGTACGCCGGGCCGCCTTCCAGGTGCACACCTGGGGCAGCTAGGGGGCTTCCGTCCCGGGACCGAACAGCTGGGTCCAGCTGTGGGAGGCGGGCCCTGGGGCGGGGGCGCTCGCGGGCCCGCGGCCCGGCCGGACTCGGTCCCTCAGGCGCGGGGCGTACGTGCCGAAGCTCCAGATGCTGCCCTCGGTGTCCCGGGCCATGTGGTCCCGCGATCCGTGGTCCCGGTCCGTCGGGGGCCCACGACGCACTCTCGCAGCCGGCACCGACACTGCCCCGTCTGGCGGCACCTGGGCGGGGGACGGGGCACGCGCGCACCCGATGACCCCGAAAAAGCCCTTGCGCCGCCCCGTTAGACTGGTCCCCATGGCCATTCTCCTCGCGCATTAGACGGCGGGAACGTCCTCAGCCGTCCACCCGCCAATCCCAGTCCGCCCTGGAGTATGTCCGTGATCTCCGCCTCCGGTATCGAGCTGCGCGCCGGTGCCCGCATCCTCATCGAGAACGCCACCTTCCGCGTCGCCAAGGGCGACCGCATCGGCCTGGTCGGCCGCAACGGCGCCGGCAAGACCACCCTCACCAAGTGCCTGGCCGGCGAGGGCCTCCCGGCCGGCGGCACGATCACCCGCTCCGGCGAGGTCGGCTACCTCCCGCAGGACCCGCGCACCGGCGACCTCGACATGCTCGCCCGCGACCGCATCCTCTCCGCGCGCGGCCTCGACGTGCTGATCCGCAAGATGCGCGACAACGAGCAGCGCATCGCCAACGGCAAGGGCGCCACGCGCGACAAGGCGATGAAGCAGTACGAGCGCCAGGAGACCGAGTTCCTCACCAAGGGCGGATACGCCGCCGAGGCCGAGGCCGCCACCATCGCCGCCGCGCTCAACCTGCCCGACCGGGTGCTCGGCCAGCCCCTGCACACCCTCTCCGGCGGTCAGCGCCGCCGTATCGAGCTGGCCCGGATCCTGTTCTCCGACGCGGACACCCTGCTTCTCGACGAGCCGACCAACCACCTCGACGCGGACTCGATCGTCTGGCTGCGCGACTACCTGAGGACCTACCGCGGCGGCTTCATCGTCATCTCCCACGACGTCGACCTGGTCGAGACGGTCGTCAACAAGGTGTTCTACCTGGACGCCAACCGCTCCCAGATCGACTTCTACAACATGGGCTGGAAGCTCTACCAGCAGCAGCGCGAGGCGGACGAGAAGCGCCGCAAGCGGGAGCGGGCCAACGCCGAGAAGAAGGCCTCCGCACTCAACGCTCAGGCCGACAAGATGCGCGCCAAGGCCACCAAGACGGTCGCCGCGCAGAACATGGCCCGCCGCGCGGACAAGCTGCTCGCCGGTCTGGAGGCCGTGCGCCAGAGCGACAAGGTCGCCAAGCTCCGCTTCCCCGAGCCCGCGCCCTGCGGCCGGACCCCGCTGATGGCCGAGGGCCTGTCGAAGTCGTACGGCTCCCTGGAGATCTTCACCGACGTCGACCTGGCCGTCGACAAGGGCTCCCGGGTCGTCATCCTCGGCCTGAACGGCGCCGGCAAGACCACCCTGCTGCGTCTGCTCGGCGGCGTGGAGCAGCCCGACACCGGCGCGGTCGTCCCCGGCCACGGCCTCAAGCTCGGCTACTACGCGCAGGAGCACGAGACCCTCGACCCGGACCGCACGGTCCTGGAGAACATGCGCTCGGCCGCCCCCGACATGGACCTCGTCGAGGTCCGCAAGGTGCTGGGCTCCTTCCTCTTCTCCGGCGACGACGTCGACAAGCCGGCCGGCGTCCTCTCCGGCGGCGAGAAGACCCGTCTCGCCCTCGCCACCCTCGTCGTCTCCTCGGCGAACGTGCTGCTGCTCGACGAGCCCACCAACAACCTCGACCCCGCCAGCCGCGAGGAGATCCTCGGCGCGCTGCGCACCTACAAGGGCGCGGTCGTCCTCGTCACGCACGACGAGGGCGCGGTGGAGGCGCTTCAGCCGGAGCGGATCATCCTGCTCCCCGACGGCGTCGAGGACCTGTGGGGCGCGGGCTACGCGGACCTCGTGGCCCTCGCCTGAGCCCCGCCCGCGGGGGTGATCCACTGCCGGTGGATCATTCGGCCCATCGGTGATCCATCATCTGTGTGAGATCTCCTCGTACCGCGGTGTGTCCTGCATCGATTTCCCGGCCGAGCCCTTATCTCCCAAGGGTTCGGCCGCCGCGCGCCGCTGACCTGGCACTTCGCGGAACAACCCGTTCGGCGGTACGCGCGGCCGCGTGCGGAATGGGCAATTCCGTATGTGGGGACGCACTCCCGTCGTCACAAGCCTGTCTCACGGACCTTGCCGAATGGGTGGCCATCACGCCCCGGAGGGGTGATCATGAGGAGACCAGAGCGCACTTCCCATGAGGAGGCACGGGTGGCCGAGACTCTGAAGAAGGGCAGCCGGGTGACCGGCGCCGCGCGCGACAAGCTCGCGGCAGACCTGAAGAAGAAGTACGACGCCGGTGCGAGCATTCGGGCGTTGGCCGAGGAGACCGGCCGCTCGTATGGCTTCGTCCACCGGATGCTCAGCGAATCGGGCGTCACGCTCCGTGGGCGTGGCGGGGCGACGCGGGGCAAGAAGGCCACGTCGGCCTGACCTCGGGCGGCCCATCGGCTTCGATGGTGGCCACCCGGTCGGTCACGTGATCGGCCGGGTGGTTACTGTGCAGTCACTTAGGATGCCTCGCACGGCATCCCGGCTGACCGCACCCATCGGAGGCGCCCCATGGCTTCGCCCGAGCACGACCTCGATCCGGTACTCGACAAGGACGGCGTACGGCTCACCGTCGACGACGCGATCGCCACGGTGACGCTGACCAACCCGGCCAAGCGCAACGCGCAGAGCCCCGCTCTGTGGCGGGCGCTCACCGAGGCCGGGCGGCTGCTGCCGGGCTCCGTCCGCGTCGTGCTGCTGCGCGCCGAGGGCAAGTCGTTCTCGGCGGGGCTGGACCGGCAGGCGTTCACGCCGGAGGGCTTCGACGGCGAGCCGTCGTTCATCGACCTCGCCCGCGGCAGCGACGCGGAGCTCGACGCGACCATCGCCGAGTACCAGGAGGCGTTCACCTGGTGGCGGCGCAACGACATCGTGTCCGTCGCCGCGGTCCAGGGGCACGCCATCGGCGCGGGCTTCCAGCTGGCGCTGGCCTGCGACCTGCGCGTGGTCGCCGACGACGTGCAGTTCGCCATGCGCGAGACCAGCCTCGGGCTGGTGCCGGACCTCACCGGCACGCATCCGCTGGTGGGTCTGGTCGGGTACGCCCGTGCCCTGGAGATCTGCGTGACCGGCCGGTTCGTGACCGCCGAGGAGGCGGTGCACACCGGGCTGGCGAACCTCGCCGTGCCCGTCGACCAGCTCGACGGCACGGTACGGGACCTGGCCGCGGCACTCCTCGCCGCGCCCCGGGACGCGGTGATCGAGACCAAGACGCTGCTGCGCGGCGCCCAGGAGCGTACGTACGAGGAACAGCGCACCGCCGAGCGTGCCGCCCAGGCCCGCAGGCTGCGGGACCTGGCCGGCGTCGGCGAATGACCGCGCACTGACCGCCGCCGCGCGAGGCGACGGTCCCCGCGGGCGTGCTGCCGGCCGGCCGCGGAGGCGGGCATGTCTCCTGTGTCCCTCGCGCGGGTGGTTCCTCAGCCGATCGCGGTGACCACCACGGCCACGCTCGGGTGATCCGGCAGCGCCTCCGCGACCGCCGCGCGGATCTGCCGGGCCACCTCCACGGCCCGCTGATCCGTGCGGAGCGCCACCTCCACCCGCACATGCCGGTGCGGCAGCGCGGCCGTCGCCCGCCGCTCCTCGATGTGCACCGGCCGGCCGAGTCCGCCGAGCGCGCCGGCCAGGCGCAGTACACCGGGGACGGCCAGCACGGCCTCGGACACCCGGGTCGCGTCGGTGCCCGCGGGACCCTCGCCCCGGCCGCCCTCGCCGCCCCCGCCGCTCTCCGGGCTCTCGGCGCCTCCAGCGCCGCCGGCTCCCTCGGCCCCTCCGCCGCTCTCGGCGGTGCGGCCGGTGCCGGCCGGGCCGCCGGCCGCGGCAGCCCCCGCGCCCTCCGCTCCCTGCGCCTGCTCGCTCCCCTCGAAGCCCGCGGCCTCCTCGGCCTCTCCGGTGTCCCCGGTCAGCAGCGCCGTCACCCGAAGGTCGACGTCGGTCACCGTCAGGCCGAGGGCCTGTGCCGCGGCCGTCGCGAGAGTCTCCCGCAGGCGTGCCGCCGTGGTGGGCAGCGGCTCGTCCGCCGTCGCGGCGAAGTCCGCGGACACGCGCAGGTCACCGGGCGGCAGCGCGCTCGGCGGAGCGGGGACGGCCGGGTCACGGGCGCTCCCCGGGTCGGCCAGGGTGATGCGCAGGGTCCCCAGCCGTACCCCCGGTGTGCGCTCGGCCGCCCGCCGCAGTACGGCCTCGGCCGCCCGCTCCGTGATCCACGCGCCGTCACTCGGGCCGCCCAGCGGCAGGAGCCTGCCGAGCGCCAGCTGGTGCCGCACCGTCCGCGTCCATCCGTCCGCCGTCATTGCTCCAGCCTGCCGTATCGCGGGGCGCGCGACCCGCCAAGGCCACTTACGGTGGTGGGGGGACGACCGAAAGGGGCGTACGGCGATGACCGATATGACGGAGCCGAACCGGGCGCGCACGGCCGAGGGCGGGACGGACGTGCCGGAGACGAGTGCGGCCCGCAAGGGCCAGGTGACGCGCCGTGGCTTGGGCGACCCCGGCGGGCGGGGGCGCACCACCATCGCCGACGGCGTCGTGGAGAAGATCGCCGGACTCGCCGCGCGCGACGTGCTGGGCGTGCACGCCATGGGCAGCGGTCTCTCGCGGACCTTCGGGGCCGTGCGGGACCGTGTACCGGGCGGCGCCAAGTCGGTGACCCGGGGTGTGAAGGCCGAGGTCGGCGAGGTGCAGACCGCGCTCGACCTGGAGATCGTCGTCGACTACGGCGTGTCGATCACCGATGTGGCGCGCGACGTCCGGGAGAACGTGATCGCGGCCGTGGAGCGGATGACCGGCCTGGAAGTGGTCGAGGTCAACATCGCCGTGAGTGATGTGAAGCTTCCGGAGGAAGAGGAGGAGGAACCGGAGCCGCGGATCCAATGACGGCCCCGGTGACCGATCCGGTGTCACCCCGGTGGGGGCACGCCTCCCCGGGACGACCGCACGACCCTCGACGGCAGTGAAGCTACGGCAGTGGAGCTGAGGAGCGCAGCATGAGCATGGCCGTGGTCGGCATGATCGCCGGCCTGGCATTGGGCTTCGCCGGGTACTTCGGCGGGTTCGGTGCCTTTCTGCTGGTGGCGGCCCTGGGCGCCGTCGGGTTCGTCGTCGGCCGGTTCCTGGAGGGGGACCTGGAGCTGGGCGACTTCTTCCGCTCCCGTGACAACCGCCGGCGGTGACCTCCGTGAGTGGCGGGGCGGGTGAGCTCCGCAGACCCCCGGCCGCCGGATCCGCCGCCCCCCGGCCCGCCGCCGTCGGGCCGCCGGGCTCCGTCGCGCCGGGCGAGCGGGGCGCCCTCCGCGTCGCCGACCGGGTCGTCGCGAAGATCGCCGCGCAGGCCGCCCGCGAGGCGCTCGGCCCGCTGCCGCCGGACGTCGCGTCCCCGCACGCCATGGTGGCCGTGCACCACGACGCCGCGCACATCCACATCCACCTCGACCTCGCCTACCCGTGCGACGTCGGCGGCCGGTGCCGCGCGGTGCGTCGTCAAGTGGAGGAGCGGGTAGGCGCGTTGGTGGGAATGCGGGTGCCGGAGGTCGCCGTCCGCGTGGAGCGGCTGCATCTGGTGCCCGCGCACGGCGCGGTACAGGGGAGGACACGATGAGCGAGCCCTCGGGCTCCGAGAACACCACCAGGCCCCTGCCTGTCCTGGAGAAGGCGGACGCCGGACCGGACGGGTCGGCGGCACCGGACGCGCACGAGCCCGGGCCGGTCCTCGACGGGCAGGACGGGGGCGGCCGCCGCTTCTGGTCCGCCCGCCGGATCCCCGCGGGCGTCGTCGCCGCGCTGCTGCTGATCGTCGCCGCCGCGTTCCTGTACGACATCGCCGCCGTGCGCGCCCACCGTCCCGCCATGCGCTGGCGCCGCGAGCTGGCCCGGCAGCTGGCCGCGCGGCCCCTGGACGACACCTGGGTGCTGGTCGGCGCCGGCGTCGCCGCGGTCCTCGGCCTGTGGCTGATCGTGCTAGCACTCACCCCGGGGCTGCGGCGGCTCCTGCCGATGCGGCGCACGCACGCCGACGTCCGCGCGGGGCTGCACCGGGAGGCGGCCGCGCTGGTGCTGCGCGACCGGGCCATGGAGATCGCCGGTGTGCAGTCCGCCCGCGTCCGGCTGCACCGGCGCAGGGCCGACGTGCGCGCGGTCGTGCACTTCCGCGAACTCGACGACGTACGCGCCGACCTGGACACCGTGCTCACCGAGGCGGTCGCGGGGCTGGGGCTGGCCCGGCCGCCGGCGCTGACGGTGCACGTCGTCCGGCCCGGACGGAAGGGGTGAGGGCCGTGATCGGGGTCGTCAACCGGGTACTGATCGGACTCGTCGGGCTGGTGCTGCTCGTGGTCGGCGGCTCGGTGCTCGCCGTCGGGCTGGGGGTGCGTCCGCCCGCGTGGATCCACGGCGGACGGCACGACGTGCTGCTGAGCACCGCCGAACGGACCAGGTGGCGGGAGACCGGCTGGTGGTGGCCGACCGTCATCGCGGCGCTGGCCGTGCTCGTGCTGCTCGCCCTGTGGTGGCTGACGGCGGTGCTGCGCCGGCGCCGGCTCACCGAGGTCCTCGTCGACACCGGCGACGGCGAGGGCGCGCTGCTGCGGGGGCGGGCCCTGGAGGCCGTCCTGTCCGCGGACGCGGAGGGGATGGACGGCGTCGAACGGGCCCACGTCCGCCTCACCGGCCGCCGGGACGCCCCCGCCACCCATGTACGGCTCCTGCTGGAGCCCCACGTGGATCCGGGGACGGCCCTGTACGAGCTGACGGACGGGGCTCTGGCCCGTGCGCGGGACTCGGCGGCCCTCGCGTCCCTCCCGGCCGAGGTCCGGCTGCTGGGCGTCAAGCACCGCGCGGAGCGGGTGAGCTGACGGCGGCGGGGAGGCACGCGGCCCCGGCGCCCGGCCCGCGGCTTCCTCCGCGAGGGGGACGACGAACCACGGACCGGGCACGCGGGCCGCGGGAGAAGACCGCGGGCCCGACGCCGCGGGCCGCGAAGGGGACGACGAACCGCGAGCCGGGGACGGGGGGCGTCCCCCGGCGGAACGCGGCGGCCCCTGTGCTCAGAACCCGTGCCGCATCCCGCCGTCCACCGGCAGCATCACGCCCGTCAGATACGAGGCGGCCGGGGACAGCAGGAACGCCGCCGTCCGCCCGAACTCCTCCGGCGTCCCGTACCGGCGCAGCGGAATCCGCGCCTCGTTCGCCGCCCGCGTCGCCTCGGGGTCCGCCGACAACCCGTCCAGCTCGCGCACCCGGTCCGTGTCGATGCGGGCCGGAAGCAGGCCCACGACCCGGATGCCGCGCGGGCCCAGCTCGTCCGCCAGTGACTTGGCGAACCCGGCGAGACCGGGACGCAGCCCGTTGGAGATGGTCAGCCCCGGGATCGGCTCGTGCACCGAGCCGGACAGCACGAACCCGATGACACCGCCCGCCTCCAGCTCTGCGGCGGCCGCGCGGGCCAGTCGCACCGCGCCCAGGAACACGGACTCGAACGCCGCCTGCCACTGCTCGTCGGTGTTGTCGGCGACGAAGCCGGGCGGCGGACCGCCCACGCTGACGAGGACGCCGTCGAAGCCGCCGAAGTGCTCGCGGGCCGCCGCGATCAGGCGGGCGGCGGCCTCCGGCTCCGCGTTGTCCACGGCCACCCCGACGGCGCCCGCGCCCAGCTCGGCCGCCGCGTCCGCGACCCGCCGCTCGTCCCGCCCCGTGATGACCACCTTCGCCCCGTCGGCGACGAGCTCGCGCGCGGCCGCGTTGCCCAGTCCGCGCGTGGCCCCGGTGACGACGTACACCCGGTCCTTCAGTCCAAGATCCATGGCCCCTATCCTGCCTCCTCACTCCCGTACAGGGCGAGGGCGGTGTTCACCAGGCCGATGTGGCTGAACGCCTGCGGGAAGTTGCCGAGCTGACGGCCGGACACCGGGTCGTACTCCTCCGACAGCAGGCCCACGTCGTTGGCGAGGCCCGTCAGCCGTTCGAACAGCTCCCGCGCCTCCTTCGTGCGCCCGGTCAGGTGCAGCGCGTCCGCCAGCCAGAACGAGCAGACCAGGAACGTGCCCTCACCGCCCGGCAGCCCGTCGACGGCCGTCGCGTCCGCGCTGTAGCGGCGCACCAGGCCCCTCTCGCCGAGCTCGGCACGCACCGCGTCGACGGTGCCGATCACCCGAGGGTCGTCCGGCGGCAGGAAGCCCACCCGCGGGATCAGCAGCAGGGCGGCGTCCAGCTCGGCGGAGCCGTAGGACTGGGTGAACGTGTTGCGGTCGGGGTCGTAGCCCTTCGCGCACACCTCGCGGTGCACCTCGTCCCGCAGGGCGCGCCAGCCGTCCAGGTCCCCCGGCAGCCCCGGGTCCTCCTCCAGGGCGCGCACCGCGCGGTCGGCGGCCACCCACACCATGACCTTCGAGTGCACGAAGTGCCGCCGCCCGCCGCGCACCTCCCACAGCCCCTCGTCGGGCTGCCGCCACGCCTCGCGCAGGAACTCGAGCAGCGCGCACTGCAGGGACCACACGTCCGGCTTGGCGGACAGGCCCGAGCGCCGGGCCAACGCGAGGGAGTCCATCACCTCGCCGTACACGTCGAGCTGGCGCTGGGTCACGGCCTCGTTGCCGATCCGTACGGGCGTCGAGCCGGCGAAGCCGGACAGCCACGGCAGCTCGAACTCCGGCAGCCGGCGCTCGCCCGCCACCCCGTACATGATCTGGAGGTCGGCCGGGTCGCCCGCGACCGCGCGCAGCAGCCAGTCGCGCCACGACTCGGCCTCCTGCCGGTATCCGGCCGACAGCAGCGCGCCGAGCGTGAGGGTGGAGTCGCGCAGCCAGCAGTAGCGGTAGTCCCAGTTGCGCACCCCGCCCAACTCCTCGGGCAGGGAGGTGGTGGCGGCGGCGACCACGCCGCCGGTCGGCTTGTAGGTGAGGGCCTTGAGGGTGATCAGGGAGCGGACGACCAGGTCCCGGTGCGGGCCGTCGTAGCGGCAGTGGGCCGCCCACGCCCGCCAGTCCTCGACGCTGTGCGCGAGCGACTCGTAAGGGTCGACCAGCGGCGGGCGCGGCTCGTGCGAGGGGTGCCAGGTCAGCACGAACGCCACCTTCTCCCCGGCGGCCACGGTGAACTCCGCGTGCGTGCCGAAGTCCTCGCCCCAGGTGGGCACCTCCGGCTCGCTGCGCAGCCATGCCGAGTCCGGTCCCGCGACGGCGACCCGGTGGCCGTCGGTCCGGCGCACCCACGGCACGATCGAGCCGTAGTCGAAGCGCAGCCGGAGGGTGCTGCGCACGGTCACCCGGCCGCTGAGGCCCTCCACGATGCGGACCAGGTCGGGGGCGCGGTCGCGCTGCGGCATCAGGTCGGTGACCCGCACGGAGCCCTCCGGGGTGTCCCACTCGGTGTCGAGGACGAGCGTGTCCTCGCGGTAGGCGCGGCGGGTGCAGGGGCCGGTGACGCCCCGTGGGGCGATGCGCCAGTGGCCGTTGTCCTCGTCGCCGAGCAGCCTGGCGAAGCAGGCGCCGGAGTCGAAGCGGGGCAGGCAGAGCCAGTCGACGGAACCGTCCCGGCCCACCAGGGCGGCGGTCTGCTCGTCGCCGACGATCGCGTAGTCCTCTATCCGTGGCTGCACGGATGCCGGATGCCCGGCCGGAGGACAAGGCAATCAGCGCGGGCGGCGATCAGGGGACGCCGCGGTCAGACCGCGGCCGGCTCCGTGTCCGTGGCGGACTGCCGTGCCGCCGCTGCCGCCTCCGCGCGTTCCCTGGCCTCGCGCCGGGCCAGGATCACCCAGCCGACCGGGACGCACGCCGAGAACAGCCACCACTGGATGGCGTAGGCCAGGTGCGGACCGATGTCGTTGTGCTCGGGGTCGGGGAGCAGTTCGGGACCGCCGCCCCGGGGCGCGGGGGAGGTCAGCTCGACGTAGCCGCCGAGGACCTGCTTGCCGAGCCGCCGCGCCTGCTGCCCGCTGCTGATCAGCATCACCTGGCGGTCGGGCAGGCCCTTGACGTTCTTGATGCCGCTCTGCGCGGTCGTCTCGTCCGGCATCAGCCGCCCGGTGACGGTGGTCTCGCCCCGCTCGGGCGCCGGGATGCTCGGGAACGCGGTCTGTGCGCCGTTCGCCGGGATCCAGCCCCGGTTGACCATGAGGACCCGGCCGTCGTCGAGGACGAAGGGGGTCAGGACGTGGTAGCCGACCTCGCCGTCGGCGTTGGTGCGACGGCGTACGACCTCTTCGTCCGCGGTGTCGAAGTGCCCCTTCGCGGTCACCCGGCGGTACAGGTCGGAGTGCTTCACCTCGGCGCCGGGCGAGGTCAGCGACTCGGCCGGCACGGGCCGGGCCGCCAGCGAGCCGGCGATCACCTGGTTCAGCGCGACCTTGTGCTCGTGGCGGTGCAGCTGCCAGAAGCCCAGCCGGATCATCGTCGGGATCAGCGCGATCGCGACGATCGTGAGGATCACCCACTGGCGGGTCAGGACGAAGCGGTACACCCCACGACCGTACCTCTCGGGCCGTGGGGTGTTTTCGGCAGGGGTGTCCCTCGGAGGGGTTTCAGGCGTGGTCGACGATCCCGACCCTCCCTTCGGCGCGGGCGCAGTGGGCGCCGCAGTAGAAGTGGCCCTCGACCTCGACGCCCTGGCCGATGATCTGGACACGACAGTGCTCGCAGATCGGTGCCATGCGGTGGATCGCGCAGGAGAAGCAGTCGAAGACGTGCACCGCGCCCTGGGCATGCACCTCGAAGGTCATTCCGTAGTCATTGCCGCATACTTCGCATCTCGCCATGGGGCACAGCGTGAGCGCCGCCCGCCGCGCGGGCGAGCGGGCGGCGGGCGAGTCGCCCGGCAATCACCCATCCGTACGGTCGGCGCCGTACCGGTCCCCGCCGCCCTCCGCGGGCTCGACGTCCCGCAGCAGCTGACCGAAGGCCGCCTCGTCCACCACCGGGGTGCCGTACTGCCGCGCCTTGGCAGCCTTGGACGTGCCGGAGTCCGGATCGTTGGTGACGAGCAGGCTGGTCAGCCGGGACAGGCTGGTGGCCACGTGCAGCCCGGCCTCGGTCGCGCGGTCCTCCAGCAGCTCGCGGTCGACCGAGGTGTCGCCGGAGAACGCCACCCGCATCCCCTGCCTGAGCCGCCCGCCCTCCTCGTACCGACCCGGGTTGGGGTAGGGGCAGGCGGGCCGCCTGCGGGAGGCGCGCCAACTGCCCGGCCGGTAGCCGCCGTAGCCGCCCGTCTGCTGGCGCGGCACGGGCCGGTCCGTCCACTCCGTCAGCGGCAGGCACTCCAGCAGCGGCAGCCGTACGCCGCCTGCCGCCGCCGCCCTGAGGCTCGGCCGGAACGCCTCCGCCAGCACCCGCGCGTCGTCCAGCGCGTGGTGCGCCCGCTGCTGGACGACGCCGAAGTGCGCGGCCAGCGACTCCAGCTTGTGGTTGGGCAGGGGCAGGCCGAGCTCCTTGGACAGCGCGATCGTGCACAGCCGCTGCCGCACCGGGGCCTCGCGCCGTGCCCGCGCGTACTCACGGGCGATCATCTGCCAGTCGAAGACCGCGTTGTGCGCGACGAGCACCCGGCCCGCGAGCCGGGCGGCGAACTCCTCGGCGACGTCCGCGAAGAGCGGCGCGCCCTCGAGCACTTCGCTCGTCAGACCGTGGATCCACACCGGGCCCGGGTCGCGCTCCGGATTCACCAGCGTGTACCAGTGGTCCTCGACCTCGCCGCGCGCGTCCAGCCGGTACACCGCAGCGGAGATGATGCGGTCGTCGCGGGCCAGGCCGGTGGTCTCCACGTCAACGACCGCGTATCCCAGCGGATACGCGGCCGGCCACGATGTGGGGGAGGACGCTGCGGTCGTGCGGTCTTCGAGCATGGTCACTGAGGATAAGGGCCCCGACTGACAGCCCGGTCCCGCAGGTGCCCGCACATCACCTGAAAACGGGCAGAGTTCACGCCGTGAGCCGGTGGCGGTGCGGGCCCGGTGACACCGGGAGTGGGATGCTCGTACATGTGACGGAACCGCTGCACGAAGAGGAGCACGGCGCCCTCGGCTCCCGCCTCAACTGGCTGCGGGCCGCGGTCCTCGGCGCCAACGACGGCATCGTGTCCACCGCGGGCCTCGTGGTCGGCGTCGCGGGCGCGACCGACTCCCGCTCCGCCCTGCTGACCGCCGGTCTGGCCGGACTGCTCGCCGGGTCGATGTCGATGGCCGCGGGGGAGTACGTCTCGGTGTCGACCCAACGCGACTCCGAGCGGGCCGCGCTGGCGATGGAGAAGCGCGAGCTGCGGGAGCGGCCCGGCGCGGAACTGGAGGAGCTGACCGGGCTGTTGGAGGAGCGCGGACTGTCCCGCGAGGTCGCCGCGGAGGCGGCGGAGCAGCTCACCGCGAGGGACGCGCTGCGGGCCCACGCGCGCGTGGAGCTCGGCATCGACCCCGACGAACTGACGAACCCCTGGCACGCGGCCGGGGCGAGCTTCCTGGCGTTCACCGTCGGCGCCCTGCTCCCGCTGCTCGCGATCGTCCTGCCCCCGGCGTCGTGGCGGCTGGCCGTCACCGTCGGCTCCGTGCTCGCCGCCCTCGCCCTCACCGGCTGGAGCAGCGCCCGCCTGGGCGCGGCGCGACCGGGCCGCGCGGTCCTGCGCAACGTGGGAGGCGGCGCCCTGGCGATGGGCGTGACGTACGCGGCGGGGGCGCTGCTGGGCGCGGCGGGGGTCTAGTGCCGTGACCGGAGGGTTCACCGGCTCGCGCGAACCATTCCGGCCACAGCACTAGGTACGGTGGATGGGACGCTCGGCCATCCCCCGAGCGCAGTCCCCCGGCCCGGGACCCGGCCTGAGACCCGGACCGAGACCCGGCCAGAGAACCAGAAGGACCTTCGTCATGCGCGCCACCACCATCCACGCCCCCTACGACATGCGGGTGGAGGAGGTGCCCGAGCCGCTGGTGCAGCTGCCCACCGACGCCGTGGTGCGGGTGCTGCGGGCCTGCATCTGCGGCAGCGACCTGTGGGCGTACCGCGGCGAGGCGGCCCGGCAGCCGGGGCAGCGGATCGGGCACGAGTTCCTGGGCGTGGTGGAGGGCACGGGCAGCGACGTCGGCACCGTCCGCCGCGGCGACCTCGTGGTCGCGCCCTTCATGTGGTCCGACGGTGTCTGCGACTACTGCCGCGACGGGCTGACCACCTCCTGCGAGCACGGCGGCTTCTGGGGCTCCGTCGGCTACGACGGCGGCCAGGGCGAGGCCGTGCGCGTGCCGTTCGCCGACGGCACCCTCGTCCGGCTGCCGAAGGAGGCCGCCTCGGACGACCACCTGCTGTCGGCGCTGCTGACGCTGTCCGACGTCCTGGGCACCGGCCACCACGCGGCCCTCGGGGCGGGCGTCCGGCCGGGCGCCACCGTCGCCGTCGTCGGAGACGGCGCCGTCGGGCTCTGCGCGGTGCTGGCCGCCAAGCGGCTGGGCGCCGAGCGGATCATCGCCCTCGGCCGCCACCAGGCCCGTACCGACATCGCGCGCCGCTTCGGCGCCACCGACGTCGTCGCCGCGCGCGGGGACGAGGCCGTGGCGGCCGTCCGCGAGCTCACCCGCGGCCAGGGCGCCCACGCGGTCGTCGAGGCGGTCGGCACCGAGCAGTCGATGCGCACCGCCATCGGGGTGGCCCGCGACGGCGGCGCCGTCGGCTTCGTCGGTGTGCCGCACGGCAGCGGCACCGGCGTGGACCTCGGCGTCATGTTCGACCGGAACGTGGCGCTGCGCGGCGGTGTCGCGCCGGTCCGCTCCTACATCCCGGAGCTGCTGCCCGACGTCCTCGACGGGACGATCGACCCGTCGCCGGTGTTCGACATGACCGTCGACCTCGGCGGCGTGCCGGAGGGCTACAAGGCGATGGACGAGCGCGCCGCGCTCAAGGTGCTCGTCACCAACGGCTGAGCCGTCATCGGCCGAGTCACCAACGGCTGAGTCACCAACGGTTGACGCCCGGCGCCCACCGACCCGTGGCCGGCGCCTGATCAGGACCAGCGGATCGGCACCGGCAGCGCCGTCAGCAGTCCCGACACCGCGACCACCGCCGCGAGGACGGCGACCTCCGCCCGCGCGGGGGTGCACGCGGTCAGCGGGTCGGGCGACCGGACCAGCCGGACGCGCGCCCACAGGGCGAGCAGCGCGACGGCGGCCACGAGGATCACCTTGGCGAGCAGGGTGCGCCCGTAGGCCGTCGCCGTCAGCTGGTGCAGGACCGTGTCCGCCGGCATCCGGCGCAGCGTGCTGCACACGCCGGTGGCGGTGACCGCGGCCAGCAGGACGGCCGCCACGCGCGCGAAGAGCCCGAGCAGGGCGGGGCCGGCCGGGTGGCCCCGCCAGCACCGCAGGGTGCGCAGGGTGTGCAGCAGCGCGCCCGCCCACAGCGCCGCGCACGCCAGGTGCACCAGCGTCAGAACGGAGCCGAGCAGCGGGCCGTGCTCGGTGGCGGGGTGGGCGCGCAGGGCCTCCGCCGTGAGCACGATGCCCAGCGGCCCCACCTGCGTCAGCGGGCGGCGTGACAGGGCACACAGGCCCGCGACGAGGAAGGCGTTGACCTCCAGCAGGGCCAGCGAGCCGTCCCGGGTCCGGTAGAGCCCGCCCACGTCGATCTGCGCCAGGCTGTGCGGCACCAGATTGCCGGTGGCCACCACGGAGGCGAGACCCAGGGCGGCGAGGAAACCGGTGGCGGCCGCGTACGTGGCGCGGCTGCGCGGGCGTTCGGCGGGGGCACCGGGCATCCGCCGGGTCAGCCCGTTCACGAACAGTTCGCCCAGGGGGACGCTCAGCGCCGCGAACAGCACCGCCCGCAGCACGCCGATGCCGCCCGCTCCCGGGGCGGCGGCCTCCCCGGTGCCGTGCAACGCGGCGGACGGGCCGAGTAACGAGAACAGCGCGGCGAGTCCCAGCAGGGCCAGGACAGCGAGGGCCCGGGCCGTCGCCCGGCGGCGGCCCCCCGCACTCGCGTCGGCCGCCTCGGCCGGCGGTCGTATCAGGGTCATCCCACGAGCTTCCCCAACCGGCACGAAACGGGGCAAGCGGAAGAATGCAACTGGGGCAAACCATTCCGCCCCGGGCACGATCCTCCGCCGGCCTCCATGGCCCCCATGGCCTCCGCGGGGTCAGCTCCCTTCCGGGCTGGCTTCCCCCCCCTCAGCCGGTCGCCCCGCCGGGTCGGCTCCCGTTGGTCAGCCCCACGGGGCTGGCCTGCGCCCGGTCGGCCCGCCGTTTCGGCCTGCGCCCTCTCGGCTCCCGCCGCTTTGGCTCCCGCCGGTCAGCCCCCCCGCGGGGTCGTCTCTGGCGGAAGCCGACGGCGGGTTCGGCTCCGGCGGACCGGGCCCCTCCGGGCAGGCCTCCGGCGGTCAGTCGTTCGCCCGGTGCCAGCGGGGCGCGTCCTCGCCCCAGGGGCCCGGTGGGCGCGTCCAGTCCGTGGGGCCGCCGGCGAAGGCGACCGGGGAACGGGCGTACCGAAGCCGTCCGATCGCGCTGTCCGTCTCGCCGAGCCAGGCATCCGGCCGCCGGTATGCGGCACCCGCCCCGTCCACCCCGCCCGTGCCGGTGGCTGTCCCGGCCCCCCTGACCCCGTCCGCCCCGACTCCCGTCAGCCACACGGCCGTTCGGGCCAGCGCCAGCCGCACGATCCTGGAGCCGCCCGCGTGCGACTGCTCGGTCAGCGCCCGCAGCACCGCCGCCGCGAGCAGATAGCCCGTGCCGTGGTCCAGGGCCTGCGCGGGCAGCGCGCCGGGCCGCCCGTCCGTCCCCTCGATCGCGGCGATGCCGGTGGCGACCTGCACCAGACTGTCGAAGCCCCGGCGCCCGTCCCAGGGTCCGCCGCCGCCCCACGCCGACAGCTGCGCCACGACCAGCCCGGGCCGGCGCTCGGCCAGCGCCTCGGGGGAGAGGCCGAACCGGTCCAGGGCGCCCGGCCGGTACCCGGTGACGACGACGTCCGCCGCGGCCAGGAGGTCCTCGAGGGTCTTCCGGTCGGCCGCGAGGTCCACGGCCGCCGACCGCTTCCCGAAGCCCGTGTCCGCGTGCTGGTCCGCCAGTTCGGGCAGCCCCGGCGGGTCCACCCGCAGCACCTCCGCGCCGAGCAGGGCGAGCGTACGGGTGGCGACCGGCCCCGCGATGACCCGCGTCAGGTCGAGCACGCGCAGCCCGGCGGCGGGCAGCAGGGGCGCGGCCCCGGGCCCGGACCGCGCCGCCCGCACCGGCGGCAGCACACGGGCCGGTGCCGCGTCCGGCCGCTCGCGCACCACGAGGGGCCGTGCGGCCACCGCCGCGCCCTGCGCGTGCGCCGCCCACTCCCGCGCCGTGCGCAGCGCGACGGCGAGGCCGCCCGCGCCGTACACCGCGTCCTCCACCTCGCGTGCGGACCGCTCGGCGAGGAGGCCCGCCACGTCCTCCACGGACGCGTCCCCGCCCAGGCCCAGCGCGCCCAGCAGCCGCGCCCGGTGGTGCGGGTAGTTGGCGTGGGTGCGCACCCAGCCGTCGCCGGTCCGCCAGAACCGCGACAGCGGCGCGAAATTGACGGGGGCCCGCCCGTCGACCAGCAGATGCCGCTCACTGGCGAACGCCGTTGCCACGGCCCCGTCGTCCACCCGCACCGCCGGTACCTCGGCGAGCCCGGCCCGCAGCGCGCCCAGCTCGGCGGCGGCCAGCGCGCACACTCCCACACAGGCGCGCGCCGACTCCCGCACCGGAAGACGGGCTTCGAGCGCTCCCGGGCGCACGACGGTCGACACCCGGGGGACGAGGGCGGGGTCGCCGCCCAGCGCGGACCACGCGTACTTGATGTCGGTCATGACTGCACTATGCAGTATGTACTCAATCAACATATGGACCCGGGCCGTTGGGGCCCGGGTCCACAGGTACCGCGCTACGGCGTCAGACCGTCTCCTACTTCGTCACGGCCGCCAGCGCGTCCGCGATGCCCCAGCCGTAGAAGCCGTTGCGGTTCTTCGGGCCCTCGCACACCGCGTCGACCTTGCCGTCGCCATTGATGTCGTACGGGTCCGTGCAGGGCGCCGCGTCCGCCTCCGCGTACAGCAGCGCCTTCACCACGGCGGCCGGCGCGTGCGGGTGCGTCGACTTGATCAGCGCGGCGACACCCGCGACGTGCGGGGACGCCATCGACGTACCGGCCATGTAGCCCCACTTGTCGCCGGGCAGCGGGCCCAGGATCAGGCCGCTGGTCGCCGGGGGCTCGGGCCGCTGGTACGCCGTCGAGTCGCCGCCGGGAGCCGCGATGTCGACGACGCCGAGACCGTAGTTGGAGAACGACGACTTCAGGCCCTTGGCCCCGGTCGCCGCGACCGTGACGACACCCGGCAACTGGGTCGGTATGTCGAAGCACTTGTGCGGGTCGATCACCCGGTCCCCGGGCGTGGAGTCGTTCGGGGAGGCGGGGTCGGTGATCGAGCGGGACGCGAGGTCGTAGTTCTCGTTGCCCGCCGCCGCGACGTTGACCGTGCCCCTCCTCTCCGCGTACCGCGAGGCCCGGGTGACGGCGTCCACCAGCGCCTTCTGGTCCGGGTCGTCGGTGCAGTTGAAGTACCAGGGGTCGGTGTAATAGCTGTTGTTGGTCACGTCGACGCCGTGCTCGGCCGCCCAGACGAAGCCGCACACCACGGCCTCGGTGTAGAAGAACCCGTCCGGGTTGCCGACCTTGATGCCGGCCACCTTCACGCCCGGGGCCACGCCGGTCACGCCGACGCCGTTCCTGGCGGCCGCGATCTCACCGGCCACGTGGGTGCCGTGCGGACTCTCCGAGGCGCTGGGACGCCAGGCGCCGTCGGCCGTGTCCGGCTTGCCCGACACGCAGTTGACCGAGGCGTTCCGGTCGAAGTTCGGCGCGATGTCGGGGTGGGTGTCGTCGACGCCGGTGTCGATCACGCCGACGGTGACGTCCGGACTGCCGAGCGACTTCTCGTGCGCCTTGTCCGCCTTGATGGCGGGCAGGTCCCACTGGAGCGGCTCCAGCGGGTCCTGCCCCGCGGCCGCACCGGCCCGGGCCGACGCCATCTGCGCGGCGCTGAGCACCTTGGGCGTGCCGCCGTCCGTGGTCGACTGCGCGGGCAGCGGCGCGGTGCGCGTGGCACCCGCCGAGTCGACCCCGCGCGCGGTGCGGACGACCTTGGCGAAGTCCGGGTTCGAGGAGTGGACGACGATCACGCCGATCCGGTCGTACGACGTCACCACGGTGCCGCCGGCCTGCGCGATCGCCTTCTGCACGGAGGCGGACACGCCGTGCCCGGGACGGACGTTGACGACGTAGCTGAGCGAGGTCGCGTCGGCCCCCGGCGCGGCGGGCGCGGCCGGGGCCGCGGACGCCGTGACGTTCGGCAGGAACGCGAGCGCCGACGCCATGGCCATGCCGAGAGGCAGGGCCATGACACGGCGGAAGCGCGGGTGAGGCGCTGTCATGTGATGGTGTCTCCAGTTCGTTCGCGATACGGGCGTGCCGTGCGGGAAGTCCCCGGTGCGCCCGGCTACTTGACCGCGCGCAGCGCGTTGACGACGCCGAACCCGTAGAAGCCGTTCACACGCTTGCCGCCGACGCAGGTGGCGTCCACCACGCCGTCGCCGTTGCCGTCGTAGGGCTCCGCCGGGCAGCCCGGGTTGTCCGCCTCGGCCTTGAGCAGCGCCTGGAGCTGGGCCGGGGTCGCCTGCGGGTGGGTGGACTTCAGCAGCGCGGCCACGGCCGCGACGTGCGGGGTCGCCATCGAGGTGCCCTGCAGGAAGGCGTACTGGTTGTTGGGCATCGTGGAGAGGATGCGGCCGTTCTTCGACGGCGTGTCCGGGATCTGGTACTTGTCGCCGCCCGGGGCGGCGACATCGATGACACCGTCGCCGTAGCTGGAGTAGTACGACTTGGCGCCCTTGACGCCGACCGCGCTGACCGTGACGACGCCGGGCAACTGGGTCGGGATGTCGAAGCACTTGTGCGGGTCGATCGTCCGGCTCACCGTGGTGCCGTCGTCGGGGCTGGAGGCGTCGACGATCGCGTCGGAGTCCAGGTCGTGGTTGGAGTTGCCCGCCGCGGCCACGTTCAGGGTGCCCTTGCCCTGCGCGTAGAGCTGGGCCCGGTTGACCGCGTCGACGATGGCCCGCTGGTCGGGGTCGTCGAGGCAGTTGTAGAGCCACGGGTCCACGTAGTAGCTGTTGTTGGTGATCTCCACGCCGTGGTCGGCGGCGAACACGAAGGCGCAGACGATGCTCTCCGGGTAGAACAGCTGGCCCGCGTCCGGCTGGGCGACCGTGATGCCGGCGACCTTGACGCCGGGTGCGACACCCGCGACGCCGATGCCGTTGCGGGCCGCGGCTATCTCGCCCGCGACGTGCGTGCCGTGGTAGTGGTCGGCGTCCACCGGCCGCCAGGAGCCGAAGGTGGTGTCCGCCTTGCCGCTGACGCAGTTCGCGGACTGGGACGGGGAGAAGTTCGGGGCGATGTCGGGGTGGGTGTCGTCGACGCCGGTGTCGATCACGCCCACGGTCACGTTCCGGCTGCCCGGGTTGATCTTCGCGGCCTGGTCGGCGCCGATGGCCCGCAGGTCCCACTGGTCGGCCTCGAGGGGCTCGCTGTCACCGGCCGACGCCTGCTCGGCCTTCACGGCCTCCGCCTGGGAGAGGTACTGCGCCGCGCCCTCGTCCGTCGTACCGGACGGGCTCAGCGGCGCGGTGCGCGTGGCACCCGCCGACTGCACCCCCGGCACCGCGCGCATCTGCCGGCCGAAGTCGGGGTTCGCGGAGTGGACGACGATGACGCCGATCCGGTCGTAGGTCACGACGACGGTGCCGCCGGCCTCGGCGATCGCCTTCTGCACCGAGGCGATGGTGCGGTGGTCGAGCCGGGTGTTGACGACGTACGCCAGGGTGGGCGCGTCCGCGCTCTGCGCGGCGGACTCCGCGGCGGGCGCCGCCGACGCCGCCGAGGGAAGGAAGCCGAGCGAGGCGGTCAGCGACAGCACGACCGGTACGGCGAGGGCGAGGCGGCGTCTGGAACGCAGATGAGCCATGGGGTCTCCACATCATCCGGGAGCAGAACCGCCCGAGACACAGGTGGTGCTCGGGCAGGTACATGACGGGTGTGCCAGGCGAAACTATCCCCCCGCTTCGCTGGCCAGCAATGACTTGGCAAAGACGACTTCGAAAATCGTTCAGGCGACTTGAACCGCTCCACCCGCGGCGCCGTGCACCTTGGGCAGGGAGCGCGAACACGATCGAGCCCCCTGCCGCAACCGCATCCGCAACGCGAGGAGACTCCGTGGCCACCGAGACACCGCCACCCTCGAAGACGCAGGTCCCGCTCCCATCCGCCGAGGAGTTCACCGCGGTGCACGAGAGCCCGGAGTTCGACGAACTGCGCCGCTCCCACCGCTCGTTCGCCTTCCCGCTCACCGTGGGCTTCATCGCCTGGTACCTGCTGTACGTCCTGCTCTCCAACTACGCGGGCGACTTCATGGGCACCCGGCTCTTCGGCAACGTCAACGTCGCGCTCGTCCTGGGCCTCGCCCAGTTCCTCACCACGTTCCTCATCGCCTGGTGGTACGCGCGGCACGCCGCCGCCAAGCTCGACCCCAAGGCCGAGGCCATCAAGTCCCGGATGGAGGGCGGCGCATGAGCCCCGCGATCACCCCCTCGCTCACGCTCGCGGCCGGTGAGGCGACACAGCACCGGCCGCTGATCATCACCCTGTTCGCGGTGTTCGTCGCCGCGACCCTCGTCATCACCGTATGGGCGGGCCGGCAGACCAAGGACGCCGCCGACTTCTACGCCGGCGGACGGCAGTTCACCGGCTTCCAGAACGGCCTCGCGGTCTCCGGCGACTACATGTCCGCCGCGTCCTTCCTCGGCATCGCGGGTGCCATCGCCCTCTTCGGCTACGACGGCTTCCTGTACTCCATAGGCTTCCTGGTCGCCTGGCTGGTCGCCCTGCTCCTCGTCGCCGAGCCGCTGCGCAACTCCGGCCGCTACACCATGGGCGACGTCCTCGCGTACCGGATGCGCCAGCGCCCGGTCCGCACGGCGGCAGGCACCTCCACCATCGTCGTGTCGATCTTCTACCTGCTGGCGCAGATGGCGGGCGCCGGCGTCCTGGTCTCGCTGCTGCTCGGCATCACCAGCGACGGCGGCAAGATCGGCATCGTGGCGCTGGTGGGCGTCCTGATGATCGTGTACGTCACCATCGGCGGTATGAAGGGCACCACCTGGGTGCAGATGGTCAAGGCGGTGCTGCTGATCGCGGGCGCGCTGCTGCTGACCTTCCTGGTCCTGCTGAAGTTCCACTTCAACGTCTCGGAACTGCTCGGCAGCGCGGCCGACAACAGCGCCAAGGGCTCGGCCTTCCTGGAGCCCGGCCTGAAGTACGGCGCGACGGGCACCACCAAGCTGGACTTCATCTCGCTCGGCATCGCCCTGGTGCTCGGCACCGCGGGCCTGCCGCACATCCTCATCCGCTTCTACACCGTCCCGACGGCCAAGGCCGCCCGCAAGTCGGTGATCTGGGCGATCGGCCTGATCGGCGCCTTCTACCTGATGACCCTCGCCCTCGGCTTCGGCGCCGCCGCGCTGATCAAGCCGGACGAGATCATCGCCTCCAACAAGGCGGGCAACACGGCCGCCCCGCTGCTCGCGCTGCACCTGGGCGGCGTGGACTCCAGCTTGGGCGCCGTCCTGCTCGCCACCATCTCCGCGGTCGCCTTCGCCACCATCCTCGCGGTCGTCGCGGGCCTGACCCTGGCCTCCTCCTCGTCGTTCGCCCACGACATCTACGCCAATGTCATCAAGAAGGGACAGGCCACCGAGAAGCAGGAGCTGGGCGCGGCCCGCTGGGCGACCGTCGGCATCGGCGCGGTGTCGATCGTCCTCGGCGCGCTGGCCCGCGACCTGAACGTGGCCGGCCTGGTGGCCCTCGCCTTCGCGGTCGCCGCCTCCGCCAACCTGCCGGCCATCCTCTACAGCCTCTTCTGGAAGCGGTTCACCACCTCCGGCGCCCTGTGGTCGATCTACGGCGGTCTGGTCACCGCGGTCGGCCTGGTGCTGTTCTCCCCGGTGGTGTCGGGCAAGCCGACCTCGATGTTCCCGGACGTCGACTTCCACTGGTTCCCGCTGGAGAACCCGGGCATCATCTCCATCCCGGTCGGCTTCCTGCTGGGCGTCGTCGGGACCCTGCTGTCCAAGGAGACGCCGGACGCGGCCAAGTACGCGGAGCTGGAGGTGCGGTCCCTGACCGGCACGGGAGCGCACTGAGCACGACGGTGCCGCGGCCGCGTCGTAGCTCCCTACGACGCGGCCGCGTCCCGGCTCGTGGGATCGGGACTCCGTCGTTGTCGGTGCCGTCACGTAGGCTCGCAGTTGACGGAGGACGTTCCGCGACGAGGGAGGGGGCCCACGTGCTCATCGACACCTACGGCCGGGTGGCCACCGACCTGAGGGTCTCGCTCACCGACCGGTGCAACCTGCGGTGCACCTACTGCATGCCCGAGGAGGGCCTGCAGTGGCTGGCCAAGCCGGACCTCCTCACCGACGACGAGATCGTCCGCCTGATCGACATCGCGGTCACCTCGCTGGGCGTCAGGGAGGTCCGCTTCACCGGCGGCGAGCCCCTGCTGCGCCCGGGCCTGGTCGGCATCGTGGAGCGGGTCGCGGCCCTGGACCCCCGCCCGCAGACCTCGCTGACGACCAACGGCATCGGCCTCGGACGCACGGCGTCCGCCCTGAAGGCGGCGGGCCTGGACCGGGTCAACGTCTCCCTGGACACCCTGCGCCCGGACGTCTTCAAGGCGCTCACCCGCCGGGACCGGCACAAGGACGTCCTCGAAGGACTGCGGGCCGCCCGCGAGGCCGGTCTGACACCGGTGAAGGTGAACTCGGTCCTGATGCCGGGCCTCAACGACGACGAGGCCCCGGACCTGCTCGCCTGGGCGGTGGAGCACGACTACGAGCTCCGTTTCATCGAGCAGATGCCCCTGGACGCGCAGCACGGCTGGAAGCGCGAGGGCATGGTGACCGCGGGCGACATCCTGGCCTCCCTGCGCACCCGCTTCGAGCTCACCCCGGAAGGCGCCGAGGAGCGCGGCTCCGCCCCGGCCGAGCGCTGGACCGTCGACGGCGGCCCGCACCGGGTCGGCGTCATCGCCTCGGTCACCCGCCCGTTCTGCGCGGCCTGCGACCGCACCCGCCTGACGGCCGACGGCCAGGTGCGCACCTGTCTGTTCGCCACCGAGGAGACCGACCTGCGCGCGGCCCTGCGCTCCGGCGCACCCGACGAGGAGATCGCCCGCATCTGGCGGCTGGCGATGTGGGGCAAGAAGGCGGGCGCGGGCCTGGACGACCCGTCCTTCGTCCAGCCGGAGCGCCCGATGTCGGCGATCGGGGGCTAGAGAACCCGTCCGGTCCGCCGGGCCGGGACACCTTCGCCGGGCCGGGGGGCCTACGCCTGCTCGGCCGCCTGCCACTCCCGCAGCGTGACGACGTCCTTGAGGAAGCCGCGTACCCCGAGGAACTGCGACAGGTGCTCCCGGTGCTCCTCGCACGCCAGCCACGTCTTGCGGCGCTCCGGCGTGTGGACCTTCGGGTTGTTCCACGCCAGCACCCAGACGGCGTCGGCGCGGCAGCCCTTGGCGGAGCAGATCGGGGTCTCGTCAGTCACAGGTTCGTCTCACAGCCACGCAAACAAGGCGACGCCGAGCAGCCACGGGGGGAGCTGCCCGGCGTCGGTCTGTCGCTCCGACGGGGGATGCGGAGCGCGTACGAAGTATGTCACGGGTAACCCGCCCCCCGGCACCGGAACAACATGATTGATCTGAGCTTTTCTTGAGCTTGGCGTGCGCCGGGATTCCGGTTGTGGCACGTCAGTCGTGCTCACGCCCCGCTGGGCGGTTCCCTTCTCGCGTCCGCCGCCGGGTCCGCCGCCCCATCTTCCGGGTCGGACGCGGCGGAGCCGTCGTTCGTCCGAGGGGGCGAGATCATCGTCCGCATCGGCGTGGTCACGAAGGTCGAGGGGAGCGACGGTGCCCGCTCGCGCCCCGCGTTCGCGACGACCACGGCGATGTAGGGCAGCACCAGACCCAGCACCAGGGCCACGACCGCCACGTATCGTTCGACGCTCCAGAGGACCACCGCGAGGATCACCGACACCGTACGGATCGACATCGAGATGACGTAGCGGCGCTGCCGGGCGCGTACATCCTCCTGGAGGCCTGTCCGGGCTCCGGTGATCCGGAACACCTGGACGCTGCCGCCACCATGCTGCTTCCGCATCGCTTTCCACCATCCGCCCGCATCGGACACCGCCCGGCCCGTATCCGGTCCGCCCGGGCACGGACACCGGTCCGCCACAGCCACCACGTTACGCCGCGCCCGAGCGGCCCACGAGACCGGGTCGACCCCCGCCGGAGCGACCGCCTGCACGAACACCGCCCCGAACGGCCCGCGCGAAGTGCGCCCCCGGGCCGACACGCCGACACTGGGCGTAATGCTCACGTCGAGCCGTACGAGGAGGCAGCCATGGGCTGGTTGTGGGCGATCATCGTGGGATTCGTGCTCGGACTGATCGCCAAGGCGATCCTGCCCGGCAAGCAGCACAGCCCCCTCTGGCTGACCACCATCTTCGGCATGATCGGCGCCCTCATCGGCAACGCGCTCGCCCGCGCGTTCGGCGTCGAGGCCACCCCCGGCATCGACTGGACCCGGCATCTGTTCCAGCTCATCGCCGCGATCGTCGTCGTCGCACTCGGAGACATGGCGTACATGGCGTTGTGGGGCAACAAGAAGAAGCAGCGGGAACAGACGACCGCCTAGCCGGCCCTACGGCGAAGCGGACACGGCGAAGGGGACGGCTCGCGCGAGCCGTCCCCTTCGCCGTGTCACCGTGTCCGGTCAGGCGCCGGTGACCTCGACCGCCGCCAGGTTCTTCTTGCCCCGGCGCAGCACCAGCCAGCGGCCGTGCAGCAGGTCCTCCTTGGCGGGGACCTCGTCCTCGGCGGCGACCTTGACGTTGTTCACGTAGGCACCGCCCTCCTTGACCGTGCGACGCGCGGCCGACTTGCTGGCGACCAGCCCGACCTCGGCGAACAGGTCGACGACCGCACCGATCTCGGTGACCTGGACGTGCGGCACCTCGGACAGCGCCGCCGCCAGCGTCCGCTCGTCGAGCCCGGCCAGCTCGCCCTGGCCGAACAGCGCCCTGGACGCGGCGATCACCGCGGCCGTCTGGTCGGCGCCGTGCACCAGCGTGGTCAGCTCCTCCGCCAGCGCGCGCTGGGCCGCGCGGGCCTGCGGGCGCTCCTCCGTCTGCCGCTCCAGCTCCTCCAGCTCCTCGCGTGAGCGGAAGGACAGGATGCGCAGGTAGCGGGAGATGTCCCGGTCGTCCACGTTCAGCCAGAACTGGTAGAACGCGTACGGAGTCGTCATCTCCGGGTCGAGCCAGACGGCGCCGCCCTCGGTCTTGCCGAACTTGGTGCCGTCCGCCTTCGTCATCAGCGGCGTCGCCAGTGCGTGCACCTCGGCCTCCGGCTCCAGCCGGTGGATCAGGTCCAGGCCCGCCGTCAGGTTGCCCCACTGGTCGCTGCCACCCTGCTGGAGCGTGCAGCCGTAGCGCCGGAAGAGCTGGAGGAAGTCCATGCCCTGGAGGATCTGGTAGCTGAACTCCGTGTAGCTGATGCCCTGGTCGGACTCCAGGCGCCGGGCGACGGAGTCCTTGGTCAGCATCTTGTTGACGCGGAAGTGCTTGCCGATGTCGCGCAGAAACTCGATCGCGGACAGGTTCTGCGTCCAGTCGAGGTTGTTCACCATGACCGCCGCGTTCTCGCCCTCGAAGGACAGGAACGGCTCGATCTGGTGGCGCAGCTTCTCCACCCAGCCGGCGACCGTCTCCGGGTCGTTCAGCGTGCGCTCCGCCGTGGGGCGGGGGTCGCCGATCAGACCGGTGGCACCGCCGACCAGCGCCAGCGGCCGGTGACCGGCCTGCTGGAGCCGCCGCACGGTGAGCACCTGCACCAGGTGCCCCACGTGCAGCGACGGCGCCGTCGGGTCGAAACCGCAATAGAACGTCACGGGACCGTCCGCGAGCGCCTTGCGCAAAGCGTCCTCGTCGGTGGACAGGGAGAACAGCCCCCGCCACTTCAGCTCGTCGACGATGTCCGTCACGGTTCTCGTGTCTCCTCGATGATCCTCGGGCAGTCGGGTGACAGCCGCCTACGAGGTTATACGCCCTGGCTGACAGAGCTCATATTGAAATCCGGGACGCGCAGCGCGGGCATCGCGGCCCGGGTGAAGTAGTCGCTCCACTCCCGCGGCAGCGTCTTCTCGGTCCGCCCGGCCTCGGTCGCCCGGCCCAGCAGGTCCACCGGCGACTCGTTGAACCGGAAGTTGTTGACCTCCCCGGTCACCTCGCCGTTCTCGACCAGGTACACCCCGTCCCGGGTCAGCCCCGTCAGCAGCAGCGTCGCCGGGTCCACCTCGCGGATGTACCACAGGCAGGTCAGCAGCAGCCCCCGCTCGGTGCCGGCCACCATCTCCTCCAGGGAGCGCTCGCCGCCGCCGTCCAGGATCAGGTTCCCGGCCGCCGGCGCCACGGGCAGGCCGGTCAGGCCCGCGCTGTGCCGGGTGGTCGTCAGACGCTTCAGCTCGCCGCCGCCGACCCAGTCGGTGGCGTGCACGGGAAGCCCGTTGTCGAACACCGACTGGTCCCCGCCGGAGGAGTGCGCCACCACGAACGGCGCGCACTCCAGCCCGGGCTCGTTCGGGTCGCTGCGCAGGGTCAGCGGCAGCTCGCCGAGCTTCTCGCCCAGGCGCGTGCCACCGCCCGGCCGGGAGAACACCGTCCGCCCCTCGGCCGCGTCCCGGCCGGAGGAGGACCAGTACTGGTAGATCAGCAGGTCCGCGACCGCGCTCGGCGGCAGCAGCGTCTCGTACCGGCCCGCGGGAAGCTCGATCCGCCGCTCCGCCCAGCCCAGCCGTACGGCCAGCTCCGCGTCCATCGTCGCCGGGTCGACGTCCTTGAAGTCCCGCGTGGACCGGCCCGCCCACGCCGAGCGGGTACGGTCCGGCGACTTGGCGTTCAGCTCCAGCGTGCCGTTGGGCTGGTCGTGCCGCAGGCGCAGCCCGGTCGAGGTGGCGAGATAGGTCGACACCAACTCGTGGTTGGCGAAGCCGTACAGTTCGCGGCCGCCGGCCCGCGCGCGGGCGAAGGACTCGCCGAGCGCCGGCGCGAAGTCGGCGAACACCGCCGACGAGGTCTCCGCGGGGCCGTCCGTGAAGTCGGGGGACTCCGGTACGTCCCGCACCAGGGGCTGCGCGTCCTCGGCGGGCCCGGCGCCGCGCGCGGCGGCCTCGGCTGCCCGCACCAGCGGCTCCAGCTCCTCCGCGGTCACGGCGGACCGCGACACCACGCCCGAGGCGGTGCCCTCCTTGCCGTCGACGGTCGCGACGACGGTCAGCGTGCGCCCGCGGGTGACGCCGTTGGTGGTCAGCGCGTTGCCCGCCCAGCGCAGGTTGGCCGTGGAGTGCTCGTCGGCGATCACGACGCAGCCGTCGGCCCGGGACAGCTCCAGGGCGCGCTCGACGATCTCGTGCGGCTTGTTCGTGCGCGGGCTCATCGACCGGCCTCCTGCGTCGTGTTCAGACTGTGCTTTCCCGGGGGACGACCCCCGGACCCCCGGCCGTTTTCGATGCGGGCGTTCATCGACCGGCCTCCTGCGTCGTGTTCAGAATGTTGACGCCCCTGAAGAGGGCGGACGGGCAGCCGTGAGACACCGAAGCGACCTGCCCCGGCTGGGCCTTTCCGCAGTTGAAAGCCCCTCCCAGCACGTAGGTCTGAGGGCCTCCGACGGCGTCCATGGAGCCCCAGAACTGGGGAGTGACCCCCTGATATGCAAAGTCCCGGACCTGCCCCACGAGGCGGCCGTTCCGGATCATGTATGCCCTCTGACCCGTGAACTGGAAGTTGTAGCGCTGCATGTCGATGGACCAGGAGCGGTCCCCGACGACGTAGATGCCCCGGTCGACGCCGCCGATGAGGTCCTCGGTCGACATCCCGGCCGGGTCCGGCCGGAGCGAGACGTTGGCCATGCGCTGGACGGGCACATGCCCGGGGGAGTCCGCGAAGGCGCACCCGTTGGACCGCTCGAACCCGGTCAGCCGCGCGATCCTGCGGTCCAGCTGGTAACCGACCAGCGTGCCGTCCTTCACCAGGTCCCAGGACTGCGCCTCGACGCCCTCGTCGTCGTAGCCGACGGTCGCCAGGCCGTGCTCGGCGGTGCGGTCGCCGGTGACGTTCATCAGCTCCGAGCCGTACCGCAGCTTGCCGAGCTGGTCGAAGGTGGCGAAGGAGGTGCCGGCGTAGGCGGCCTCGTAGCCGAGGGCGCGGTCCAGCTCGGTGGCGTGCCCGATGGACTCGTGGATCGTCAGCCACAGGTTGGAGGGATCGACCACCAGGTCGTACAGGCCGGGATCGACGCTCGGTGCCCGCATCTTCTCGGCCAGCAGCTCCGGGATCCCGGCCAGCTCGGCGTCCCAGTCCCAGCCGGTACCGGTCAGGTACTCCCAGCCGCGCCCCGCCGGCGGCGCCAGCGTCCGCATGGAGTCGAACTCCCCGCTGGACTCGTCCACCGACACGGCCGTCAGCTGCGGATGCAGCCGCACCCGCTGCTGCGTGGTCACGGTGCCCGCGGTGTCGGCGTAGAACTTGTTCTCGTGCACGGTGAGCAGCGAGGCGTCGACGTGGTCGACGCCGTCGGCCGCCAGCAGCCGCGCGCTCCAGTCGGCCAGCAGCGCCGACTTCTCCTCGTCGGGCACGGAGAACGGGTCGATCTCGTACGACGAGACCCACGTCCTGTCGGCGTGCACCGGCTCCCCGGCCAGCTCGACGTGCTCGTCCGACCCGGCCGCCCTGATCACCTGCGCGGACAGCTTCGCCATCGCCACGGCCTGCGACGCGACCTTGGCGGCGGCGTCCGGCGTCAGGTCCACACCGGAGGCGAACCCCCAGGTCCCGCCGTGCACGACCCGCACCGCGTACCCCAGGTCGGTGGTGTCCGACGACCCGGAGGGCCGCGCGTCCCGGAACCGCCAGGACGCGCCGCGCACCCGCTCGAACCGGAAGTCCGCGTGCTCGGCACCGAGGGAACGCGCCCGCGCGAGGGCGGCGTCGGCCAGGGGGCGTAGCGGAAGCGCCGTGAACGCTTCGTCGATGGAATGAGGCACCGAGGTCTCTCCCTGTCGTCGTGACCTGTGGTTCCTCCGATCATGGCGCGCCGGGTGACCGGCGGACCACACCTTTCGGGCCGAGGCCACTGTTTTCTGTAGGGACTCGACAGTGAGTCCCCCGCGCCACTGTCGGTGCCCGATTGTCCGCGGACGCGGCCCGACCGATAGGTTTTTCGGTGAAGCCGCCTGTCATCCACGTGTTCGGGCGGGCTGCCGGAACGCTTCAGACCGCTATCGAAAGGGTGATCCGTTGAGCCGCTCGGTTCTCGTCACCGGAGGCAACCGGGGCATCGGCCTCGCCATCGCCCGCGCGTTCGCCGACGCCGGCGACAACGTCGCCATCACGTACCGCTCGGGGGAGCCGCCGGCCGCCCTCACGGAACTGGGCTGCCTCGCCGTCCGGTGCGACATCACCGACCCCGAGCAGGTGGAGCAGGCCTACAAGGAGATCGAGGCCCAGCACGGCCCGGTCGAGATCCTGATCGCCAACGCCGGGGTCACCAAGGACCAGCTGCTGATGCGCATGTCCGAGGAGGACTTCACCTCGGTCATCGACACCAACCTCACCGGCACCTTCCGCGTCGTCAAGCGCGCCAACCGCGGCATGCTGCGGGCCAAGAAGGGCCGTGTCGTCCTGATCTCCTCGGTCGTCGGGCTGCTCGGCTCGGCGGGGCAGGCGAACTACGCCGCCTCCAAGGCCGCCCTGGTCGGCTTCGCGCGTTCCCTCGCCCGTGAGCTGGGCTCGCGCAACATCACCTTCAACGTCGTCGCCCCCGGCTTCGTCGACACCGACATGACCCGCGCGCTGGACGACGAGCAGCGCGAGGCGATCATGTCGCAGGTGCCGCTCGGCCGGTACGCGCAGCCGGAGGAGATCGCCGCGACGGTGCGGTTCCTCGCCTCGGACGACGCCTCGTACATCACTGGAGCCGTCATCCCCGTTGACGGCGGACTGGGAATGGGTCACTGATCACCATGAGCGGAATTCTCGAGGGCAAGCGCGTCCTGATCACCGGTGTGCTGATGGAGTCCTCCATCGCCTTCCACACCGCCAAGCTGGCCCAGGAGCAGGGCGCCGAGATCATCCTCACCGCGTTTCCGCGGCCCACCCTGACCGAGCGCATCGCCAAGAAGCTGCCGAAGCCCACCAAGGTCATCGAGCTCGACGTCACCAACGACGAGCACCTCGGGCGCCTGGCCGACGTCGTCGGCGAGGAGCTGGGCGGCCTCGACGGTGTCGTCCACTCCATCGGCTTCGCCCCGCAGGACGCCCTCGGCGGCAACTTCCTCAACACGCCGTTCGAGTCGGTCGCCACCGCCATGCACGTCTCGGCGTTCTCCCTGAAGTCGCTGACCATGGCCTGCCTGCCGCTGATGCAGAACGGCGGCTCGGTCGTCGGCCTCACCTTCGACGCCCAGTACGCCTGGCCCCAGTACGACTGGATGGGCCCGGCCAAGGCCGCCCTGGAGGCCACCAGCCGCTACATGGCGCGCGACCTCGGCAAGCAGAACATCCGCTGCAACCTCATCTCCGCCGGCCCGATCGGCTCCATGGCCGCCAAGTCCATCCCGGGCTTCGGCGAGCTGGCCTCGGTGTGGGACACCCGCGCGCCGCTGGAGTGGGACCTGAAGGACCCGGAGCCGGCCGGCAAGGGTGTCGTCGCCCTGCTGAGCGACTGGTTCCCGAAGACCACCGGCGAGATCATCCACGTCGACGGCGGTCTGCACGCCATCGGTGCCTGACCGCCGCACACCGCCGCCGCCCGACCGCCGCACACCGTCGGTGTCCGGGCACCGCGCGCCGTCGCCGCCCGGCCGTCGCCGCTGAGGCCGGCCCGGCGGCCACGAGGCCCGCACCCGTTCAGGGGCGGGCCTTCGGCGTTCCCGGGGCGCGCGCTCCAGGGTCTCCGGCCATGGCCGCGGCCACGGCCGCGAGGGTGACGGCCGGGGGCCGTCGGGCCCCGCGCCCGGCGCGGGCGCGGTCCGCTCGGCGTCACCCGTTCGGCCCACCTGGAGGGGCGGGCGGAGCAGGCGGCCGGGCACGCTGGTGGGGCGCGGCCCGCCCCCGCCCGTCCTCCCCAGCTCGGCCGAGGAGGTTCCCTTGTGCGCCTGTCCCGCAGCGTGGCCTCAATAACCGTTGCCGTGTCCCTCGTACTGTCCCTGCCGTTCGAGGCGCTGCCTCAGCCGCGCGGGCGCGCGGAGCCACCCGCGGCGTCCGAGCCGTTCGGCGCGACCTGCCGGACCGCCGTCACCGGCTCCCGGGTGACCGCCTACTGCCACAACCCGTATCCGGAGACCGACCGCGTCAGCCTGCACGTCGAGTGCGCCCGCTGGTGGGACCTGGACAGCGACGGCTCACCGGTGGACACCGGCCCCGCGCAGACCGTACGGCTGACCGGGCGCTGCTGGGAGGAGGTCCGCTCGGCGTGGGTCAGTCACGGGCGGGCGGGCTGAACCGGCCGGGGCGGCACAGGAGCGGGTAGCTCGCGGCCTCCTCGGCCGCCGCCTCGGCGTCCCCCGCGCGGATCGCGTCGAGCAGCCGCGTGTGGTCCATGTACGTCTCCGGGGTCAGCTCCTCGCCGACGTCCGCGCGCAGCCAGTCCCGCAGCACCTCGCCGAGGTCGGCGTACATCGCGGTCATCACGTCGTTGTGGGAGGCCGCGACCACCGCCAGGTGGAAGGTCGCGTCCGCCGTCACGAAGGCCTCCGCCGCACCGGACCCCCAGGCCTCCTCGCGCCGCAGCAGCAGCGCGTCGAGCTGCTTGAGGTCCCTCTCGGTGCGGCGCCCGGCGGCCAGCCTCGCCGCCGCGGACTCCAGCGTGGAGCGCAGCTCGGCGATGTGCCGGGGATCGGCGTCGGCGAAGCGGCGGTGCATCACCCCCGCCAGCTCACTGGTCGCCACGACGTAGGTGCCGGAGCCCTGGCGGATGTCCAGCAGGCCGTTGTGGGCGAGCGCCCGGACGGCCTCGCGGACGGTGTTGCGCGCGACCCCGAGCTGCTCCACCAGCTCGGGCTCGGTCGGGATACGGGATCCGACCGGCCACTCGCCCGAGGTGATCTGGTTCCGCAGCGCGGCGATGACCTGCTCGGACAGTGCCGAGCGGCGCGGATGGCTCAGGGGCATGACACACCTTCGCACGTACGGCCGGGGAGACGGACCCCCGACCATGGACAACCAATCATCCCATGATTCTATGATGGACCTCATGGCCAGCGAGGAAGCCCGGACAACGACGCCTACGACCGAACGGCCCCCGGCCGCCACCACCGCCCCGCGGAAGGGCGGGGGAGCGTCCCCGGCGTCCCCGAGCGCGTGGACGATGCGCCTGGTCGTCGCCGGCATCATGCTGTCCGCCCTGAACCTGCGTCCCGCCATCACCAGCGCCGGCGCGCTCCTGGAGGAGATCCGCCACGGGCTCGGCATGAGCGGCGGCGTGGCCGGCCTGCTCACCTCGGTGCCCCCGTTCTGCTTCGCCGTCTTCGGGGGCATGGCGCCCCGGCTGGCCCGCCGCGTCGGACCCGCCGCCGTGGTCTGCGCCGGCATGGCCGCGATCAGCGCCGGGCTCCTCATACGCCCGTACGCGGGCAGCACCCCCGCCTTCCTGGCCGCCAGCGCCCTCGCGCTCATGGGCATCGCGGTCGGCAACGTCCTGATGCCGGTCATCGTCAAGCGCTGGTTCCCCGACCGCGTCGGCTCCATGACCGGCCTGTACTCGATGGCCCTCGCCTTCGGCACCTCGTCCGCGGCCGCGCTGACGGTGCCCCTGACCGGGGCGCTCGGCGGGAACTGGCAGCCGGGCCTCGCCGTGTGGGCGGCGCTCGCGGCGCTCGCCGTGCTGCCGTGGCTGCCACTGCTCCGGGACCGGGGGACGGCGCCCGCCCCGGCTGCCCACGAACCCGCGCGGGAGGAACGGCCGACCACCCTGCGCATCACGCGCAGCCGCACCGCCTGGGCGCTGGCGGTCTTCTTCGGCCTCCAGGCCACCGCCGCCTACATCGCCATGGGCTGGATGGCGCAGATCTTCCGCGACGCGGGCGTGCCCGCCGGCCAGGCCGGAGTGCTGCTCGCCGTGACGATGGTGATGGGCGTACCGCTGGCCTTCGTCATCCCGCGGGTGGCCACCCGGCTGCCCCACCAGGGGCCCATCGTCCTCGTGCTCGGCGTCTGCGGTCTCGCCGGCTACGCGGGCCTGTACCTCGCACCGGCCGCGGGCGCCTGGGCCTGGGCCGTCCTGATCGGCGTGTCGAACTGCGCCTTCCCGCTGGCGCTCACCATGGTCGGGATGCGGGCCCGGACCGGAGCGGGCGTGGCCCAGCTGTCGGCCTTCGCCCAGAGCACCGGCTATCTGATCTCCATCCCGGGCCCCCTGCTGGTCGGCGTGCTCTACCAGGGCAGCGGTGGCTGGGGACTGCCGATCGCGCTGATGAGCGCGCTGATGGTGCCCCAGATGGCGGTCGGCTGCCTGGCGGGACGCGACCGCACGGTGGAGGACGAGGCCGCGCGCTGACCCGCCCCCGCGACGGCGTCCCGGGCGCGGGGTGCGAGACTGGCCCCATGCCAGTGCTCGACCCGAACCCCCCGAACGGCCAGAAGAAGATGCTGCTCGTCTTCGGCTCGTTCTTCGCCATCTTCGTCGTCATCGCCGTCATCGCGACCCTCGCGTCCCCCTGACCGTGTCCTGACCGCGTCGCCTTCCGCTGCCGTGGGCCGTGGTGGGCCCGGCCCCACCGCACGGGTGGGGATGGCCCCACCGTCCCCTAGGGGGTGAGGCTCAGGGTCGAGTGGGTGGATCACCGGATGGGCCGAGGGGCGCGTCGTCCGTAGTTTCTGAGGAGTGGCCGCGCGAGGCGGATCACGGACCACTCGGCGACCCGCGGAGGAACCCATGCCGGCGCACACGCACACCCGGCCCCGCCCGGCGACCACCGGCGGCGCCGGCACCCGCCTGCCCTGGTGGGCCCTGGCCCTGCCCGCCCTGGCCTTCGCCGCCCTGCTCGCCCTGATGCTGAACCCGTCGAACGCCCATGCGGCCACCGGCGACCCCGCGGTCACCCAGCTGCTCCAGCGCGCCCAGGAACTGATCGCCCGCTGATACGGCGCCGGGCCGCCCGGCCGGGCCCCGCCGGTACCGGGTGAAACCCGAGAATCCGCATGTCAACTCCCTGCGCCACATGGCCTGTTTCATGCGAAGCTGGGTCACATGAGCGTCGCAGAACCCCGCAGGATTGTCCTCTTCCGGCATGCGAAAGCCGACTGGCCACAGGTGTCCGACCACGAGCGGCCGCTCGCTGAGCGGGGCCGTATGGACGCCGCAGTCGCCGGGCGCAAGCTGGCCGACAGTGGTCTTCCCTTCGATCTAGCCCTGTGCTCCACGTCGGTCCGGACCCGCGAGACCTGGAAGCTCGCCGTCCACGAGCTGCCGCACCGGCCGAAAACGGTCTACGAGGAGCGGATCTACGAGGCCTCGCCCGGTGAGCTGATCTCCGTGCTCAACGAGACCCCGGACGACGTGCAGACCGTGATCCTGATCGGCCACAACCCCGGTGTCCAGGGGCTGGCCGAGGTCCTGTCCGATTCCGCCGAGCCCGAGGCCCGCGAATGGATGCGCCGCCGGGGCTTCCCGGCCGCCGCCTTCGCCGTGCTCTCCTTCGACGGCTCCTGGAAGAGCCTCGAACCGGCCACGGCATCGCTCGACTCCTACTGGGCGCCCTCGGAGTAGCCGGAAGGACCAGTCTCGGCGCAGGCACGCAGGCACGCAGGCACGCAGGCACGCAGGCACGCAGGCACGCAGGCCGCGCAGACACGCAGGCCCGGTACCGCGCAGGTGCCGGGCCTGCGCGCGATCACCGGGCCGGGCCCGGGCCGCCCGTCCGCCGCTCAGGCCTCTTCGTGCGCGTCCGCCGTCTCGACCTCTTCGCGGGTCACGCCGAGCAGGTACAGGACCGTGTCGAGGAACGGCACGTTCACCGCGGTGTGCGCCGCCTCCCGCACCACCGGCTTGGCGTTGAAGGCGACCCCGAGACCGGCCGCGTTCAGCATGTCCAGGTCGTTGGCGCCGTCGCCGATCGCCACGGTCTGCACCAGCGGCACGCCCGCCTCCGCGGCGAACCGGCGCAGCAGCCGCGCCTTGCCCGCCCGGTCCACGATCTCGCCGGTGACCCGGCCCGTCAGCCTCCCGTCGACGATCTCCAGCGTGTTGGCCTGGGCGAAGTCCAGCCCCAGCCGCTCCTTCAGATCGTCCGTGACCTGGGTGAAGCCGCCCGACACCACACCGACCTGGTAGCCGAGCCGCTTGAGTGTACGGATCAGGGTGCGGGCGCCCGGCGTCAGCCGCACCTCGCTGCGCACCTTGTCCACCACCGAGACGTCCAGCCCCTTCAGCAGCGCCACCCGCGCGTGCAGCGACTGCTCGAAGTCGAGCTCCCCGCGCATCGCGGCCGCCGTCACCTCGGCCACCTGGTCCTCGCAGCCGGCGTGCGCGGCGAAGAGCTCGATCACCTCGTCCTGGATGAGCGTGGAGTCCACGTCCATGACGACCAGGCGCTGCGCCCGCCGGTGCAGGCCCGCCGAGACGACCGCGACATCGACGCCGAGCGCCGCCGCGTCGGTCACCAGGGCGGTGCGCAGCGGCTCCGTCTCCACGCCGGACACCGCGAACTCGACCGCCGTCACCGGGTACTTGGCCAGCCGGAAGATACGGTCGATGTTGCCGCCGGTCCTGGTGATCCGCGCGGCGATCTGGGCGGTCGCCTCCGCCGTGAGGGGGTGACCGAGGACGGTGACCAGGGAGCGCCCGAGACCGCGCGGCCGGTTGTCGCCCCGGCCGGAGATGATCTCCGCCTGCAGCTTCATCGACTCGGCCCAGCTGTGTACGGTGGAGCGCAGATCGCCCTCCAGACCGGCCGGCGGCTGGGTCACGAGCGCGCAGAGCACGATCCGGCCACGGGTGACGACCTGCTCGATGTCGACCACGTCGACGGAGTAGGCGGCGAGGGTGTCGAAGAGTCCGGCCGTGATGCCCGGCCTGTCCTTCCCGAAGATCTTGACGAGAAGGGTGAGGTCGTCGGAGGTCTGCGAAGCGCTCATGGTGTTTCCACCGTATCCGGCACGCCGTGCCTTCTGCCCCTCAGGTCCGCCTGACGGACACGGAACTCTGCGCGTCCGCAAGGTGGCGGGCACCCGACGGCACGGCCACGTCCGGGAGCACGCGTCGGCGCCGGGCGCCGGGCCGTCCCCGCGCGCCGCGCCGTCCCCGGCCGGCCCGGTTCGTCCGTCCCGGCTCAGGGCTTCCTCCCGGGGGGCCGCGGGGGCGCCGGTGGGGGAGGAGGCGGGCCGTCGTCCGGCGGAGGCGGTGGCCAGTCCCCGGGACGGCGCGGCGGGGGGCGCCGCGGCGGGCGTGGGGGCGGCGGGACCGGCCCGATCATCGTGGGGGCGCCGGACACGTCGTCGCCGGGCGGCCGGGCGTCCTCCGGCTCGCGCGACTCGTCGGGCACCCGAAGGTACGGATTGGTGTCCGGGTTCGGCGGACGGTAGGGCGTGCCGGGCGCGTACGGCCCGGCCGGTCCCGCACCTTCCGGACGCGCGCTCCCTTCCGCCGCCGGCCGCCCCCGTGCGCCCCGGCCCTGTCCAGGGTCGCCCCGGCCCGGCGCCGGTTCGGCCCGGCTCCGTCCCCGTTTCCCGGGAGCCCACCCCGGTACCGCCGGAAGCCGCGCCGCTTCCGCCGCGCCCGCCTCCACACCTGCTGGAGGCCGCCCGCGCATGTCGCCCGGCGCCAAAGGCGTTGAGGGCGAAGGCCGTTGCGCGGCCGGTGCCGCCCGGCGCCCCGCGGAGCCGGTCGCGTGGGCCAGCAGCGCCCCGGCCGCCCCCGCCCCGGCACCCCAGACGGCACCCAGCACGAACGCCGTGCCCAGGTGGCCGTGCAGTTCGATCCCGGCGCCGAAGGCGTCGAAACCCAGCACCGACAGCGAGGCCCCGACGGACACACCCGTCAGCCGGACGAGCAGCGGGAACGCCAGCGCGCTCACGACACCCAGCCGCAGCGCGCACCACCCCGCGAAACCGAGCGCACCGGAACGCCGTACGCCCCCCGAGACGGCGTACGAGGCGGCACCCGGGACGTCGTCCGGGACACCACCCCGTGCCCGTCCCGCCGCCGGGACGCCACCACCCGCGAGCCCCGCCGCCAAGGCCCCGACCCACGGCGTCCGCACCGCCGTCAGCACCCCCGCCAGCAGCATCATCAGCGCCGCCGCGAGGCCCAGCAGCCACACCCGGCCGTCCAGTTCGGCCAGGCGCCCCAGCGTGACCTGCCGGTCGGCGTGCACGGTCAGCAGCCGGTCCAGGGGATCGGGCAGCAGCCTGGCCAGTTCGCCGGTCGCCCTGCCGTCCCACGGGACGAACAGGCCGAGCGGGATGCCGATCCCCACCCCGTTGGGCGCGCCGAGCAGCGCGGCCCCGGCGATCCGCCCGGGACGGTCGTCGCCGAGCGCCGCGTACCCCGCCGCCGCGAGCCCCGCCGCCACCGCCACCAGCAGCACGGTGACGAGCGCGGACGCGGCGGGCCGCACCACCCGGTGCACGGCGTCCCAGCCGGGCGGCAGGGGAGCGCGGCGCGAGGCGAGCAGCGCGATCAGCAGGATCCCGGCCGACCAGGCGAGCCCGCCGAGCAGCGTGGGCGCCGTGTCGACGCGGAAACCGACCGCCGCCTTGGCGTCGATGAGCCTGCCGATGCCGTCGGGCAGCAGACCACCGATGTCTCCCAGCTCGCCGAGGCCCGGGATGCTCACCTTCCCCGACCCTCCGCCGCCCGGCAGCCGGTCCAGCCCGAGCGCGCCCCCGTCGATCGTGACGACGTCGTGCCCCGCCCAGGCCAGGCCGCCCAGCGTCGCCAGGAAGAGCGCCACCACCGCGCCCGCGCGGGCGGCGAGTTCGGCGGGCGCGATCACAACTCCCGCGCCGCGCAGGGACCGTAGGAAGAACCAGGACAGGAGGAGCGCGCCGACCAGGCTCACGCCCAGTGGCGTGATCTCGATGGCGGTGTGCGCCTGCGCGCCTTCCAGGCCGAACGCGGACACGTCGCCGGACGGCGTCACCGAACCACCCGCCCCCAGAGCCACCACCGCCGCGGTCATCGGCCCGAGCGACCCCGCCGAGTCGGCTCCGAGCAGATGCAGGCCGAGCGCGGCCGTCGCCGCCATTCCCACCAACGCCCAGCTCACAGCGGCGATCGCGGACACCAGCACGTCCGCCCACGCCACCCGGGCGCGCCGCCCCGTCGTTCCGGCTTCCGTGCCGACACCCATGGCAGACCCCCCGATCCGCGGCGCGACGCGGCCGTCGCGCATGTCCCCCTCGCGGGGGAATACCACTCTCCGGCCCGGTTTCAACCCCGTCAACGGAAACGGTCCGAGCGCGGCCACGACTCTTCACGAGGCCCGAGCACGAGGCCCGGCTTTCGGTCAGAGGGCGGAGCCTGGAATAGTTCCCCACGATGTTCGACATCCCTAGACTCCCTGTGTTGGGGATTATTCGGGGGACAACTCAGTGGGGCATGGAGTGCCGGAACTCGTACTGGAATCAAACGGACGTACCTGGACGCTCGACTCGTCCAGGCCATACACCCTCGGACGCGATCCGCAGGGAGACATCGCCTTCGACGACGCCAGGGTCTCCTGGCGTCACGCCACCGTCAGCTTTAACGGCCGCAGTTGGGTCATCGAGGACCACGGCAGCACCAACGGCACGTTCGTGCGCGGCCAGCGGGTCCACCAGCTGGAGATCGGCCCCGGCACGGCGGTGTACCTCGGCAACGCGACCGACGGCCCGCGGCTGAACCTCTCCGGCGCCGCGGCCGCGGTGTCCACGCCGCAGGCCCAGCCCCAGCAGCCGTACGCCGCCCAGGGCGCGGGGGCCGGCTGGGCGGGGCAGACGCCGGAGCAGCAGGCGCTGCAGGCCGGTTGGCAGCAGTCGGCGCAGCAGCAGGCGCCGAACGCGCCGTCGATCCCGCAGCAGCAGGGCCCCGGCGGTGGCGCGGGGGCGCCGCCGGTCTACGGCGACCGCAGCCCGACCACGTTCCACCAGTTCTCGCTCGGCCGCGTGATGCGCATCGGCCGCGCCCTGGAGAACGACCTGGTCGTCTCCGACCTCCAGGTCTCCCGCAACCACGCCGAGTTCCACGCCACGCCCGACGGCCGCATGGAGATCCGCGACCTCGGCTCCCACAACGGCACGTACGTCAACGGCCAGCCGATCCCCAAGGGCGGCTCGGTGCAGCTGGGCCCGACCGACATCGTCGGCGTCGGCCACTCGACGTTCCGGATCGTCGGCGACCGGCTCGAGGAGTTCGTCGACACCGGTGAGGTCTCCTTCTCGGCCCGCCACCTCACCGTCACGGTCGACGGCGGCAAGCAGATCCTCAAGGACGTCTCCTTCGGCGTCCCGGAGAAGTCGCTCATCGCGGTCATCGGACCGTCCGGTTCCGGCAAGTCGACGCTGCTCAAGGCGCTGACGGGGTACCGACCGGCCAACCAGGGCGACGTCCTGTACGACAACCGCAACCTGTACAAGCAGTTCGCCGAGCTGCGGCAGCGCATCGGTCTGGTCCCGCAGGACGACATCCTGCACAAGGAGCTGAGCGTCAAGAAGGCCCTCACATACGCGGCCAAGCTGCGCTTCCCGGCCGACACCACGGCCGCCGAGCGCGAGGCCCGCATCGACGAGGTGCTGCGCGAGCTGAAGCTCGACATCCACAAGGACAAGAAGGTCACCTCGCTCTCCGGCGGCCAGCGCAAGCGGGTGTCCGTGGCCCTCGAGCTGCTCACCAAGCCGTCGCTGATCTTCCTGGACGAGCCGACCTCCGGCCTCGACCCGGGCATGGACCGCGACGTCATGCAGCTGCTGCGCGGCCTCGCCGACGACGGCCGTACGGTCCTGGTCGTCACCCACTCCGTGGCCGAGCTGGCGATCTGCGACAAGCTCCTGGTGATGGCGCCGGGCGGCTCCGTCGCCTACTTCGGGCCGCCGGAGGAGGCGCTGAACTTCTTCGGCTACGACAGCTGGGCCGACGTCTTCTCCGCCTTCGAGAACTACCGCGACTACGACTGGGCGGGACGCTGGAAGGGCTCGCAGCACTACCAGATGTACGCCGCGGACATCGACGCGGTCGCCCCGCAGTCCGTACACATGCCTCCGCCGCAGGCGATGAAGCCGCCCAAGCCGCAGGGCTGGGGCTCGCAGCTGCTGACGCTGATCCGGCGGTACGTGGCGGTCATCGCCTCCGACAAGGGCTTCCTGGCGCTGACGGTGATCCTGCCGGCGGTGCTCGGCGCGGTCAGCCTGCTGATCGACTCCGACAAGGGACTGCTGGTCAACCCGGTCAACCCGCGCACCGGCGTGCCCATCCCGAACGGCACGGCGACCACGGTCCTCCTGATCCTCGCGGTCGGCGCGTGCTTCGCGGGCGCCGCGAACTCCGTGCGTGAGCTGATCAAGGAACGGGTCATCTACGAGCGGGAGCGCGCGACCGGCCTGTCCCGCTCGGCGTACCTGATGTCCAAGGTGGTCGTGCTCGGCGCCGTCACCGTGCTGCAGGGCCTGATGGTCGGCGTGATCGGCTTCTCCAGCCGGGAGATCCCCGGCAAGGGCCTGATCCTGGGCAGCGCGACGCTGTTCGAGCTGTGCCTGCCGATCATGGCGCTCGGCTTCACCTCGATGATGTTCGGCCTGGTCATCTCCTCGCTGGTGAAGACCGCCGAGAAGACCATGCCGCTGCTGGTCATGTTCGCGATCATCCAGGTGGTCTTCACGGGCTGCCTCTTCACCCTGAACGGCACCGTCGGCGTCAACCAGTTCTCGTACCTGATGCCGTCGCGCTGGGCGGTGGCCGCCGCGGGCACCACGCTGGACTTCAACAACATCGCCCCGAACGCGGACGACCCGACCAACACGGACCCGCTGTGGGACCACCAGGCCTCGGCCTGGGGCCTCGACATGTTCGCGCTGATCGTGCTCGGCGTCGTGTGCGGCTTCCTGGTGGCGCGCTTCCTGCGCCGCCACGAGCCGGAGGTCATGCGCAAGTAGCCGCGTGTGCGGCGCCCGGACGACGGCGAAGGGCACCCGCACGACGGCCCGTAGGACGGCCCGTACGACGCGAAGGGCGGCACCCCCCGACGGGGTGCCGCCCTTCCGGCGTGTTCAGCGAGTCCTCAGAGGTCCGCGCCGACCTCAGTACGCGCTGTTCACGTTGTCGATCGAGCCGTACTTGTCGGCCGCGTAGTTGGCGGCGGCGACGATGTTGGCGACCGGGTCGTAGATGTTCGCCGACGTGCCGGTGACGCGGTACGCCTCGAAGGTGGGCGGGATGACCTGCAGCAGGCCCTTCGACGGGATGCCGTTGACAGCGTTGACGTCCCAGCCGTTGATGGCGTTCGGGTTGCCGGAGGACTCACGCATGATGTTGCGGTGCAGGCCGCTGTAGGAGCCCGGGATGTTGTGCCGGTCCATGATGTCCAGCGCCTCCCGGATCCAGCCGTTCAGGTTGTTGCCGTAGGTCTTGCCGGCGGCGACCGGGGCCATCTTCGGGCGCTGCGCGGACCGGGCGGCGGCCGCCTTGGCCTTGCGGGCCGCCTCGGCCTTGCGCTCGGCGGCGGCCTTCCTCGCGGCGGCCTCGGCCTTCTGCTTCGCGGCGGCCTGGACAGCCTGCTTCCTGGCCGCGATCGCCTGGACCTTCAGGCTGTCGTCCGCGAGCTGGTCGGTGACGCTCGCCTTGATGTCCTTGATCGGCTCGGAGCTGAACTTCACCGGAGCCGGGGCAGCCGCCTCGGACGTGGTCGTGTCGGCCTGGCTGGGCGCGGCCGAGAAGGCCAGAGCGGCGGCACCGAGCGTGGCGGCGCCGGCCAGGGCGACCTTGTGGGCCTGGTTCAGGGAACGACTGCGGCGGCGAATGTTGAGCTTGTCGAGCATGGCGAAATAGACCTCGTGGGGTAGCGCGGAGGTCGCTCTCCGGACTGCGGGGGGCCTGGCCCGGCCCGCACGAACGTGGGCCCCGAACCCACGGCGCTGAGCGACGTGAGCCATTCTTAGCGGCGGCAAAAACCCGAGGCAAAGATGTGATGTACGAAGGGCGATAGTGGATCGCGAACGGACAAAACGGGACAGACGAGGGTGTCTGTCCCGTTCACCGGGGGGTCGAGCGTCTCCTATGTCCGTTCGTACGTGATGCGCACCCTATGTGCGTCCTCACATCGGACCGACTCCGCTCTCACCGGCAGTTGCCGGTGCAACGCACTGCGTGAGTGGCGCGACCGCCTCCCGCAGCGGTGGGGCGGGGCCTCTGCTGCCGCTCTCGGCGGCCCCTCGCCCACCGGTATCCCACCCCGGGCACTCCGCGCTCCGGTGCCACCACGGGATCCGTCCCTGACACGGCTGCCCGGATCACACCCTCGGAAACGCTGGGGGGTATACGGCCCGGATCGCGGATCGCGGATCGCGTCCCGCGGGTCACGGACCGCGGGCCCCGGCCCCGGGTCCTAGGTCCAGCGCCCCGGGCCGGGGCCGCCCCGGGCCCGATCCCGGGGGCGCACCCCGCCGGTACCGTGAGGGCATGAGTCACGGCCCCCGGTCCGGCCTCGCCGCGGTGAGCTCCGCGCTGCTGGCCATGAGCAGGCACCTGGAAGTGCGCGACGTGCTGAAGACGATCGTCGCCTCGGCCCGTGAGCTGCTCGACGCCCAGTACGCGGCCCTCGGCGTCCCGGACGACCACGGCGGCTTCGCCCAGTTCGTGGTCGACGGCGTCAGCGACGAGCAGTGGCGGGCCATCGGCCCGCTCCCGCGCCAGCACGGCATCCTCGCCGCGATGCTGCACCAGGACCGGGCCGAGCGCCTCGCCGACGTCCGCAAGGACCCGCGCTTCGAGGGCTGGCCGGCCGCCCACCCGGAGATGTCCGACTTCCTCGGCCTGCCCATCCGCGACGGCGACGAGGTCATCGGCGCGCTGTTCCTCGCCAACAAGAGCTGCCCGAAGCCGGAGGGCAGCTGCGGCTTCACCGAGGAGGACGAGGAACTGCTGTCGATCCTCGCCCAGCACGCGGCCATCGCGCTCACCAACGCCCGCCTCTACGAACGCAGCCGCGAACTGACCATCGCCGAGGAGCGCTCCCGCCTCGCGCACGAACTGCACGACGCCGTCAGCCAGAAGCTGTTCTCCCTGCGCCTGACCGCCCAGGCCGCCGCCGCCCTCGTCGACCGTGACCCGGCGCGCGCCAAGGGCGAACTCCAGCAGGTGGCCGCGCTCGCCGCCGAGGCCGTCGACGAACTGCGGGCGGCCGTCGTGGAGCTGCGCCCCGCAGCCCTCGACGAGGACGGGCTGGTCGCCACCCTCCGTACCCAGATCCAGGTCCTCGACCGCGCCCACACCGCGCGCGTGACCTTCGCCGCCCGCGCCTTCCGCGCCCTGCCGGCCGCGCAGGAGGAGGCCATGCTCCGGGTCGCCCAGGAGGCCCTGCACAACGCGCTGCGCCACTCCGGAGCGGACCGCGTGGACGTCACCCTGGACCGCCACGGCTGCGGCGCGGTGCTGCGGGTCACCGACGACGGCGGCGGCTTCGACCCGCACGCGGTGCGCAGCGCCGGACGCCACCTCGGCCTGGTCTCCATGCGGGACCGGGCGAGCGGGGCCGGCGGCACCCTGACAGTGGAATCGGCGCCCGGCAAGGGCACCCTGATCGAGATGGAGGTTCCCGGTGGCTGACGCGATCAGGGTGCTGCTCGTCGACGACCACCAGGTGGTCCGCCGCGGACTGCGCACCTTCCTGGAGGTGCAGGACGACATCGCGGTCGTGGGCGAGGCGGCGGACGGCGCCGCGGGCGTCGCCCTGGCCGAGGAGCTGAGGCCGGACGTGGTCCTCATGGACGTCAAGATGCCGGTCATGGACGGCGTGGACGCGCTGCGCCGGCTGCGCGAACTGGACAACCCCGCACGGGTGCTGATCGTCACCAGCTTCACGGAGCAGCGCACGGTGGTCCCGGCCCTCCGTGCGGGCGCCGCCGGCTACGTGTACAAGGACGTGGACCCGGACGCGCTCGCGGGCGCCATCCGGTCGGTGCACGCGGGGCACATCCTGCTGCAACCCGAGGTGGCGGGCGCGCTGTTGTCCCAGGACGAGACCAACTCCGGCCAGGGCAGGGGCGGTTCGCTCACGGACCGGGAGCGCGAGGTGCTCGGTCTGATAGCGGACGGCCGCTCCAACCGCGAGATCGCCCGCGCCCTGGTGCTCTCCGAGAAGACCGTCAAGACGCATGTGTCGAACATCCTGATGAAACTCGACCTGGCGGACCGCACCCAGGCCGCCCTGTGGGCCGTACGCCACGGGGCGACCGGCTGACCCGGAAGGTTCCGCTCCGGGCTGAGATTCATACCGTCGTGGGAATGTCCCCCGGATGGCGCATCCTCCGCGGATCTCCGCCGTTCTCCAGTGCGTGCCGCGGTGATCGCCGCGGCAGTCACCAGGAGGGGTTAAGAAGTGAAGAACCTGAAGAAGGCAGCGGCCGTGACGATGGTGGCCGGCGGGCTGGTGGCCGCCGCCTCCGGCATGGCCTCCGCCACCGACGGCGCGTGGGCGGGCGGCAAGGCCGCGGGCTCGCCGGGCGTCGTCTCGGGCAATGTGATCCAGGCCCCGGTCCACATCCCGGTCAACGCCGTCGGCAACACCGTCAACGTCATCGGCGCCCTGAACCCGGCCTTCGGCAACCTGGGCCTCAACCACTGACCTGCCCCTCGCACCACCGTCGACGCCCCGGCCTCCCGGCCCCACCCGGGAGGCCGTCCGAAGGCGCGCTTCCAGACGCGAGCCGACGAGACGCTCGGCGCGGCCGAGGCGCGCTTCCAGGCGGGGCCCGCCGAATTCAGCCCGTCCGCCGCCTTTCAGCCCGTCCGGCGTTTGAGGACGAGGCCGTCAAGGCCGAAGCGGGGGCCCGGGGGCGGCAGCCCCCGGAGAGGCCCGCACCAACCCCGCCCACCAGGCACCCACGCCCACAAAGGCGACCCGCTACCGCCCAGCCCCCCTCCCCTCCACAACGGAGTTGTACGCCGCCACCTGCGCCCGCCGCGCAGTCCGCTCCACCGGCCGCAAAGCCTCCGCCCGCGCCCCCATCTCGGACGCGCTCACCGCGCCCCCGTGCCCGTTCTCGGCGGCCAGCGAGATCAGCAGCCCCACCCGCCGCGCCAGCTCCAGCACCCGCACCGCCCGCGGCGGATACCCCGGCGCCAGCACCTCCCGCCCCCCCGCCGCCCGCGCCCGGTACGCGTCGATCGCCGCCTCCGCCACCGGCCCGGACCCGGCCACGTCCAGCCGCGCCAGCACCTCGGTCGCCTCCCGCAGCGCCTCCGCCAGCTCCCGCTCGGCCTCACCCAGCGAGGGCACATCCGCCGGCGGAGCCTCCCGCACCGGCAGCACGTGCCAGACGACCTCGGCGTGCACGTCCCCGGCCGGCCCGGCCTCGTAGGCCTCCGGGACCAGCCCGAACGCGGCGCCCTGGCAGACCACCGCCTCCTCGGCGTCCAGCGCCCGCGCGTTGAAATCCGGCGGCCCGCTCAGCCCCAGCGGATGCCCCGGCGCGGGCAGCGCCACCCGCAGCCCGCTCACCCCCAGCGTTCGCAGCCGCCCCAGCGCGAGCGTGAGCCCCACGGGCGCCTCCTCGCCGGGCAGCCCCTCCACCCGGTGGACGGCGTCCTCACCCACGATGGCGAGCACGGCGTCGTCCGGCGAGACAAGTCCGGCAAGAAGAGCGTTTCCCCAAGCGGCGAGGCGTCCAGAACGCGGTTCCGAGTGCATGCCCCCACCCTAAGGACCGGACCGATGGAACGGCCCGGACGGCCAGTGGCGTAGATTTCTTCGAGGGCTGCGCCCACCGGCGCGGCGGACCGAGCCACAGGCGTACGCGACCAGCCGAGACCGGCACACTGCAAGGGGAGACAACGCGCTCATGAGCGATGTTCTGGAGCTTCAGGACGTATCCGTGGTCCGGGAGGGCCGGGCTCTGGTGGACCAGGTCTCCTGGTCGGTCAAGGAGGGCGAGCGCTGGGTCATCCTCGGCCCGAACGGCGCCGGCAAGACCACCCTCCTGAACGTCGCGTCCAGCTACCTCTACCCCAGCCAGGGCACCGCCACCATCCTCGGCGAGACCCTCGGCAGGCCCGGCACCGACGTCTTCGAGCTGCGCCCCCGCATCGGCGTGGCCGGCATCGCCCTCGCGGAGAAGCTCCCCAAGAGCCAGACCGTGCTGCAGACCGTGCTGACCGCCGCCTACGGCATGACCGCCGGCTGGCACGAGGACTACGAGGAGATCGACGAGCAGCGCGCCCGCGCCTTCCTCGACCGGCTCGGCATGACCGATTACCTCGACCGCAAGTTCGGCACCCTCTCCGAGGGCGAGCGCAAGCGCACCCTCATCGCCCGCGCCCTGATGACCGACCCCGAGCTGCTGCTCCTCGACGAGCCCGCCGCCGGCCTCGACCTCGGCGGCCGCGAGGACCTCGTGCGCCGCCTCGGCCGGCTCGCCCGCGACCCCATCGCCCCCTCGATGATCATGGTCACCCACCACGTCGAGGAGATCGCCCCCGGCTTCACCCACGTCCTGATGATCCGCCAGGGCAAGGTCCTCGCCGCCGGCCCGCTGGAGTTGGAGCTCACCTCCCGCAACCTCTCCCGCTGCTTCGGCCTCCCGCTCGTGGTCGAGCAGGTCGGCGACCGCTGGACCGCCCAGGGCCTTCCGCTGTCCTGACCCGGGCCCATCGCGCCCTGTCCGCGGCACAGCCCGCGCCCTACCATGACCATGTGAACGACATCGACGCATGGGTGTGGTGGCTGGTCGGCGCGGCAGCGCTCGGAATCCCGCTCGTCGTCACCGCGATGCCGGAGTTCGGCATGTTCGCGGTGGGCGCGGTCGCCGCCGCGGTCGTCTCGGGCCTCGGTTTCGACCTCGTCGTCCAGGTGCTGGTCTTCGTCGTCGTCTCGGTCGCCCTCATCGCCGTCGTCCGCCCCATCGCGGCCCGGCACAGCAGGCAACGCCCGCAACTGGCCACGGGAGTCGACGCACTCAAGGGCAGGCAGGCCGTCGTACTGGAGCGCGTCGACGCATCCGGAGGCCGCATCAAGCTCGCCGGAGAGGTCTGGTCGGCCCGCGCCCTCGACACCGGCCGCGCCTACGAGGCGGGCGAGGAAGTGGACGTCGTGGACATCGAGGGGGCCACCGCCATCGTCATGTGACCTCGCGCGACGCGGGCACAGCACAACTGAACCGAACACCCCACGAGGCACGCGACGGTCTGTCAGACTCGACCAGCAAGATCTTCAACAGCCATAAGATCTTCCGAAAGCGCCGAGGCGGAGAAGGGGACGGGCACGACGATGGAACCGGTCATCATCGTTCTGATCATTCTGGTGGTGTTGGTCTTCATCGCCCTGATCAAGACCATCCAGGTCATCCCGCAGGCCAGCGCCGCCATCGTGGAGCGCTTCGGCCGCTACACGCGCACGCTGAACGCCGGCCTCAACATCGTGGTGCCGTTCATCGACACCATCCGCAACCGCATCGACCTGCGCGAACAGGTCGTACCGTTCCCGCCGCAGCCGGTGATCACCCAGGACAACCTGGTCGTCAACATCGACACCGTCATCTACTACCAGGTGACCGACGCCCGGGCCGCCACCTACGAGGTCGCCAGCTACATCCAGGCCATCGAGCAGCTCACCGTCACCACGCTCCGCAACATCATCGGCGGCATGGACCTGGAACGCACCCTCACCTCCCGCGAGGAGATCAACGCGGCCCTGCGCGGAGTCCTCGACGAGGCCACCGGCAAGTGGGGCATCCGCGTCAACCGCGTCGAGCTCAAGGCCATCGAGCCCCCGACCTCCATCCAGGACTCGATGGAGAAGCAGATGCGCGCCGACCGGGACAAGCGCGCCGCGATCCTCCAGGCCGAGGGTGTCCGCCAGTCGGAGATCCTGCGCGCCGAGGGTGAGAAGCAGTCCCAGATCCTGCGCGCCGAGGGTGAGGCCAAGGCCGCCGCCCTGCGCGCCGAGGGCGAGGCCCAGGCCGTCCGTACGGTCTTCGAGGCGATCCACGCCGGCGACCCGGACCAGAAGCTGCTCAGCTACCAGTATCTCCAGATGCTCCCGAAGATCGCCGAGGGCGACGCCAACAAGCTCTGGATCGTGCCCAGCGAGATCGGCGACGCACTCAAGGGCCTGTCCGGCGCCATGGGCAACTTCGGCCCCCTGTCCGGCAATTCGGGGGGCGGCAGCGGCTCCTCCGGCACCGGCGGAGCGGGCGCCGAGCGCCGCGAGCGGCCGTCCATCGACTGAGCACCCGCACACGACCCGGGGCCCGCCTTCCTCCCGAAGGCGGGCCCCACGTCACACGGTTCACGCGGCCGGCTGGGCCAGCCACCCCGGCAGCGAGTCGAAGTCGTCCTGCCCAAGCGCCAGCAGCATCGCGTCCGCCGGCGTCGGCTCGAACGGCTGCCGCAGCAGCGGCATCCCCGCCTCCTCCGGAGTCCGGTCCGCCTTGCGGTGGTTGTCCTCCGCGCACGACGCCACCGTGTTCAGCCAGGTGTCCTGCCCACCGTGCGACCGCGGCACCACGTGGTCCACGGTCGTCGCCCGCCTTCCGCAGTACGCGCACCGGTGCCGGTCGCGCACCAGCACACCCCGCCTCGACCACGGGGCTTGTCTTCGGAACGGCACCCTTACGTACCGGCAGAGCCTGATCACCCGGGGCGCGGGGATGTCCACGGCGGCACCCCTCATGCGCAGTTCGGGGTGGGCCTGCTCGACGACGGCCTTGGCCTGCAGCACCAGAACGACGGCTCGGTTCAGCGTCACCGTCGACAGCGGCTCGAAGCTCGCGTTCAGCACCAGCGTGTCCCGCATCCAGCCCACCTCCCGTATGCACCTGCCCACCCCCGGCGGGCTCGGATCAACTCTGGACGGGCGCGTCGAGATGGACAACGCAATAAAAAATGCCCGCCTCCGATCACTTCCAAGACCGGAGGCGGGCAAACGTTCCATGAACGTCGTTCTGCCGGCGAGTGCGTCAGCCGGCGGCCGGGATCTCGTACTCGCCGATGAGCTGGGCGCGCGCCAGCGCGTGGAACCGCAGGTTGAAGCCCACCACCGCCGGGGAGGCGTCCGCGTCCGGACCGAGCTTCTCCTGGTCCACGGCGTACACCGTGAACACATAGCGGTGCGGCCCGTCACCGGGCGGCGGCGCGGCCCCGCCGAACTCCTTCGTCCCGTAGTCGTTGCGCGCGTGCACGGCGCCCTCGGGCAGCCCCTCGAACTTGCCGCCGCCCGCACCGGCCGGCAGCTCCGTCACCGACGCCGGGATGTCGAACACGACCCAGTGCCAGAACCCACTGCCCGTCGGGGCGTCCGGGTCGTAGCAGGTCACGGCGAAGCTCTTGGTCTCCGGAGGGAAACCCTCCCAGCGCAGGTGCGGCGAGGTGTTCCCCGCCGCGTGGACCTGAGCGTCCTTGAGCGTCGCCCCCTCGTGGACGTCGTCGCTCGTGACCGTGAAGGACGGCACGGGCGGATGGAAGTCGTGGGGGAGCGGCCGCCTCTTGAGCTCGGTCACCTCGGTACCTCCTGATCGGTGTCTGAGTGATCCCGGAACAGCGGAATCATCAGCTCCAGAGCCTAGAACCAGTTGCGCCTGCTGCCGACCTCGGCGATCCACTGGTGCACATACGCCGCCCAGTCGGTCCCCTGGTAGTCGTGCAGGCCCACCTGGAACGACCGGAAGGTGTCGCTGCCCTCGCTGAACAGGCCCGGCTTCTTGTCCATCTCCAGCACGACGTCCATCGCGTGCTCGTCGGCCACGAAGCTCAACTCGACCTGGTTCAGCCCGCGGTACTGCGACGGCGGGTGGAACTCGATCTCCTGGTAGAACGGCAGCCGCTGCCGCGTACCGCGGATGTGGCCGCGCTCCATGTCCGCGCTCTTGAACCGGAAGCCCAGGCCGATGAACGCGTCCAGGATCGCCTTCTGCGCCGGCAGCGGATGCACGTTGATCGGGTCCAGGTCGCCCGAGTCCACCGCACGCGCGATCTCCAGCTCCGTGGTCACGCCGATGTGCATGCCCCGCAGCGCCTGCCCGTCGATCATCGTGACCGGCGTCTCCCACGGGATCTCCAGCCCGAACGGCACCGCGTGCACCGCGCCCGCCCGCAGCTCGAAGGCACCGCCGAGCCGCACCTTGGTGAACTCGATGTCCTGCTTGTACTCCTGGTCGCCGCTCTCCACCTCGACCTTGGCCTGCAGCCCGACCGAGAGCCCCTCGATCTGCTGGTCGACGGACCCGCCCTGGATCCGCACCTCGCCCTGGACGACACCGCCCGGAACGACGTTGACCTCGTTGAGCACCGTCTCCACGGAAGCCCCACCGGCCCCGAGGCTCGCGAGCAGCTTCTTGAACGCCATGACTCTCCCTTTACGTGTGGATCCCTGATCCCTACAAACGCGTTCCGGCCGCGCCCGGTTCCGCCGCCCACACCCTGGCAAGGGGAGCGTCTCCCGACCGCCCCTTGACCCGTACCCGTCTGGACTACGCTCGGAAGCCATGATCGCGCCCTCGGACCGTACGCCCCTGCCCAGAGAGTTCTTCGACCGCCCGGTCCTGGAGGTCGCCCCCGACCTCCTCGGCCGCGTCCTCGTCCGCACGACCCCGGCCGGCCCGATCGCGCTCCGCCTCACGGAGGTCGAGGCCTACGACGGCCCGAACGACCCCGGCTCGCACGCCTACCGCGGGCGTACGCCCCGCAACGAGGTGATGTTCGGTCCGCCCGGCCATGTGTACGTCTACTTCACCTACGGCATGTGGCACTGCATGAACCTGGTGTGCGGCCCCGAGGGCCGGGCCGCTGCCGTCCTGCTCCGCGCCGGCGAGATCGTGGAGGGCGCCGAGCTGGCCCGCTCACGCCGGCCCGCGGCCCGCAACGACAAGGAACTCGCCAAGGGACCGGCCCGGCTGGCCTCGGCCCTGGGCGTGGACCGGACCCTCGACGGCACCGACGCCTGCACGGCCGACGACACCCCGCTGCGCATCGCCACCGGGACCCCGTTCCCCTCCACGCGGATACGCAGCGGTCCGCGCACCGGAGTCTCCGGAGACGGCGGCAACGGAGAGATCCACCCCTGGCGCTTCTGGGTCGCCGACGACCCCACGGTGAGCCCGTACCGGGCCCACGCGCCGCGCCGCCGTCGAAGTTGACTCGCGCTGGGAAGGTGCGTAATGTAGCCCGAGCCGCTGAACCGGGTACGGCGATCGCCTGCAGCCGGAGCGGCCAACCCACTACCTACGGCCACCCCTCAGCGGGGTCGAATTCGGCGTGCCCGCATGCCCGAATTCGAACGCGCGGGACCCGATTATGAGTCCCCGGGGGAATCGGCTAACGTAGTGAATGTCGAAAGGCCGACGGGCGAAAGCCCGGAAGCCCACGACAGTTGCCAATATCCCGCCGAGGCGGGATGGCACCGAGGAAATCGGGTCGGAAAGATCTGATAGAGTCGGAAACGCAAGACCGAAGGGAAGCGCCCGGAGGAAAGCCCGAGAGGGTGAGTACAAAGGAAGCGTCCGTTCCTTGAGAACTCAACAGCGTGCCAAAAATCAACGCCAGATATGTTGATACCCCGTCTCCGGTCATCATGACTGGGACGAGGTTC